>NZ_JAKCLK010000069.1:0-393 GCF_021412365.1 Shewanella sp. AS16
TGGTTCTCTGCCACCGGTACCGCCATTCTGTTTGCTGCCTTGCTCTCGATTGTCTGGCTGAAGATGAAACCATCTGACGCTATCAGCACCTTCGGCAGCACGCTGAAAGAACTGGCTCTGCCTATCTACTCCATCGGCATGGTGCTGGCGTTCGCCTTTATCTCGAACTATTCCGGACTGTCATCAACACTGGCGCTGGCACTGGCGCACACCGGTCATGCATTCACCTTCTTCTCGCCGTTCCTCGGCTGGCTTGGGGTATTCCTGACCGGGTCGGATACGTCATCTAATGCTTTGTTTGCCGCTTTGCAGGCTACCGCCGCACAACAAATTGGCGTTTCTGACCTGTTGCTGGTTGCTGCCAACACCACCGGTGGTGTCACCGGTAAGATG
>NZ_JAKCLK010000070.1:0-387 GCF_021412365.1 Shewanella sp. AS16
GTGTGATGCGGTGGAGATTAACAGCGGGCTGGTCCGGTATCTGCGGGAAAATTTTAACGGTGTCAGGGTACAGTGTGGCGACTTCATGGAATGGCAGTCGGTGCAGTATTACAGCCGGATCATTATGAATCCGCCGTTCAGTCACGGGCAGGATATCCGGCATATCCTGCGGGCTTTTTCCCTGTTGCGTCCGGGGGGCGTTCTGGTTGCCGTCTGTCTCAACGGGCCACGCCAGCAGGAGAAGCTGTTACCGTTTTCTGACGTCCGCGAGGAGCTGCCGCGCGGCACGTTTGCTTATACCGATGTCCCGACGATGATTATTCGTTTGCGTGCCTGATGACACAGGGCTGGCGGGAGGATAAATGCCCGTCTGTCCGCGCCGGGAAA
>NZ_JAKCLK010000071.1:0-387 GCF_021412365.1 Shewanella sp. AS16
CTCGGTGGCCTGGTACACAGCATCCTGATCCGTCGCGGGCGCACTGATAAAGTCTTTAACCCCATTACCGCCGGTGCCGTCACGTTCGTCGCTGAAATGGTGCAAATGTTGATTATCCTGGCGATCGCCCGACCTTATGAAGATGCGGTGCGTCTGGTGAGTAATATTGCTGCGCCAATGATGGTCACCAATACCGTCGGCGCGGCGTTGTTTATGCGTATATTGCTCGATAAACGCGCGATGTTTGAAAAATACACTTCGGCTTTTTCTGCCACTGCGCTGAAAGTGGCGGCCTCGACGGAAGGCATTTTGCGCCAGGGGTTTAACGAAGTGAACAGCATGAAAGTGGCACAGGTGCTGTATCAGGAGCTGGATATTGGTGCAGTC
>NZ_JAKCLK010000072.1:0-384 GCF_021412365.1 Shewanella sp. AS16
AATGAAGTGGCAACAGGGTTGTTTGGTCATTTGGTGGGGGCGATAGCGGGTGGTGCGGTCTACCGTAAATCGACCTTCTTGCTCGACTCGCTCGGTACACAAATTCTGCCGGACTGGCTGACAATTGAAGAACATCCGCATCTGCTGAAAGGGCTGGCATCTACACCATTCGACAGCGAAGGTGTGCGCACCGAGCGCCGCGATATCGTCAAAGATGGCATCCTGACTCAGTGGCTGCTGACCAGCTATTCGGCGCGGAAACTGGGGCTGAAAAGCACCGGACATGCGGGCGGTATTCACAACTGGCGGATTGCCGGACAAGGGCTAAGCTTCGAACAAATGCTCAAAGAGATGGGCACCGGGCTGGTGGTGACGGAGCTGATG
>NZ_JAKCLK010000073.1:0-380 GCF_021412365.1 Shewanella sp. AS16
CATATGCCATGCGATGGCGGCAGCCTCCTGCACGGTCACATCGCTGACACGGGAAACCAACTCCAGTGGCGCATCAGCAGATACCAACCCTGGTGCAATTACGCTATACAACCACCCCACTTTACCCGTGTTTTGCATCAACTGCGCTATATCGCTGATATCAAAATGGTAATTGAGTTTATAGCAAGGTGAGCGTGGCTGGCTGACCTGAATTAATGCCTCTCCCCAGCGGAAAATATCACCAATATAAACATTACTTTCCGTCAGACCGTCGGTTGAGAGATTTTCGCCAAACGCAGGCGCAACAAACAGCTCCGCCTGTTCCGGAAATTCCCGCGCCCAGTAGAGATAATGCTCACGAGGATAATGACACAGCGCTC
>NZ_JAKCLK010000010.1:0-92094 GCF_021412365.1 Shewanella sp. AS16
CTTGCGATTGACTCTTTGTACATATTGCTATGAACACTCATCGTTACATTGATTTAAATTTTGACTGCCAACCCTAAGGCTAAGCAGTTTCGATTAACTCAACACCTGTGAGTGTCCACACAGATTTGCTTGATAAATTGTTAAAGAGCGTTGACCTTATTCACTGCGTGGCAATGGGTCGAGGCTGATGCTTCATCAGCTCAGGGTCGTGCATTTTACGCATTTCCCGGTTGGCGTCAAGGAGTTTTTTCAACTTCTTTTCCGCCCATCTACTTGATATACATCAGTCGATGAACTGTCACCGCTACTTGCTTAACGCCTTGTGTTTCGCTGTCTGCCGTGTCAGTGGATGCGCATTATAGGGAGTTCCAGCGGCCGCGCAAGGGCTTTTTCTCAATGAAAAGCTCGGACGTCCAATTTTCAGGCATAACGAACATTTTTTGGCTCACTCGACGCCAAACGAGTTGTCAAAATTACGCTTTAAGTCAAAATAACACCGTTGAAGTTCATTTTTTCGTCAGCGCTCTGGTTTAAAAGTAAATAATTCATTACCATATAAGCTGCCATTAACAGTTAATTATCAATTTTCATTTCATTAGAGATCATCTTATGCAGAAGTCATTCCTTATAATATTGATTGTCACCATACTCGGAGCCTTTGCGATCTTTCAGTTCGCCCCAAGCCTGCCCGCCTATGTTGGATTTATCCTTGGCGCAGTGATAGCCAGCTTGGTCTTTGCATTCACACCTGCCAAGTCGGCAGATGATGAGGAAGAAGAATATGTCGGTCCAACCATGACCTTATATGTAGGTAACTTGCCTTATAAGGTACATGAAGGAGAAGTTAAGGATTTATTCCATGAATTCGGCCCAGTGAATTCGGTGCGTCTGGTGCGGGATCGTAAGACAGGGCGTCGTAAAGGTTTCGGCTTTGTCGAAATGTCTGAGGCCGGCGCGCAAAAAGCCATGTCCAAACTCAACGACTACAATTTCCAGGAAAGAACCCTTAAAGTCAGGGAAGCCAAGACCCAAGATTCTGATACCGACCGAAACGGCGACAATTAATCTGCTCGACTAGACGACATTGACCCTGGTGGTAACCGCTCAATTGTAGTGAAACCATGAGCGGTCAATGTCGCTGTCAGTCCTGAGGTGAGTGCCTCACTGGTATAAAACGCCTGCAATAAGGGACCTTCCCCACTCAAGGCCGCTTCGGCCGGCAATAAATGACTCACTCTATTGGCTATCGCCTCCCCCGAATCCAGCAGGGTCACCTTGTTACCCAGATAGTCCTGTAATTCTGTCCTGAGCAGGGGAAAGTGGGTACAGCCCAATACCAAGACATCGATTTCTGTGGCAGCTACCGGCTGCAACACTCGGCCCAGCTCAACAGGATCCAGACGTTCCCTGGCGGCCTTGCGCTCGGCCATCAACACCAGCTCCGCCGAACCAAACAACTCCACCCGACAATCATGAGCGAAACGTCTTATCAGATCATGGGTATAGGCTCGCTTGACCGTGGCGGGGGTTGCCAACAGGCCTATATGCTTAGATTGAGACAACTGGGCCGCGGGCTTGATCGCCGGCACCACGCCGACGATAGGCATACTCAGTCTTTGCCTGAGCGCCGGCAAGACCAAGGTACTGGCGGTATTGCAGGCGATGACGACGACAGCGGCATTGAGGTGCGTCGCCAACTCACAGACCAGCGCCACGCACCCGGCGATCAACTCCTGCTCTTCGAGCGCACCATAGGGCAACCTGGCATTGTCGAACAGATAACAGCAGTCCTTGCCGGGAAGTTGCTTGCGGATCTCCTGCAACACAGACAGGCCACCTATACCTGAGTCAAACACGAGAATGGGACGCGACAAATGATCTCTCCATTAAAAGACGGCTACGACTCATAACAGCCGGGCTGCGGCCGATTTTCCCATAGCTCAAGCCAAACCGCAAAAGCTAAGGTACTGGACATCTGCGTCACCTGGTATAATATTTGCGCCCCAATTTCCGGTCAAAGTGGATCAACTAATGAATTTAGCAGCAATGGACCCTCAAACCTACGACGCGCAATTGCAACAAAAGCGCATTAAGCTTGAGCAAGCCTTTGCCCAGTTTGAGCCCCCTGAGATTGAAGTGTTTGCATCCGAGCCTGCGCATTACCGTATGCGGGCCGAGTTCAGGGTCTG
The DNA here is from genome assembly GCF_021412365.1 of Shewanella sp. AS16. Classification (NCBI taxonomy): domain Bacteria; kingdom Pseudomonadati; phylum Pseudomonadota; class Gammaproteobacteria; order Alteromonadales; family Shewanellaceae; genus Shewanella; species Shewanella sp. AS16. The sequence goes on from NZ_JAKCLK010000010.1 coordinate 2,190, forward strand.
GCACGAAGGTGACGACCTGTACTACTACATGTTCGACAAAGTGCTCAACGCCAAGGTGCGTTGCGAGCAATATCTGCCGGCGAGCGAATTGATCAACAAAATGATGTTGGCGCTGATGGCCGAACTCAGACCCAATCCAACGCTGCGTCACAAGCTGTTTCAAGTCGACTTTTTATCCACTCTCAGTGGCGAAATCCTGGTGTCCTTACTGTATCACAGACAGCTGGATGACGATTGGCGCGCCCAAGCCAATGCCCTGAAGCAGAGACTATCGGCCGAGTTCAAGGTCAACCTGATTGGCCGTGCCCGTAAGCAAAAAATTGATCTGGATAAGGATTTCGTCGTTGAGTCACTCGAGGTCAATGACAAGACCTTCTTATATAAGCAGATAGAAAACAGCTTCACCCAGCCCAATGCCAAGGTTTCGGTCAAGATGCTCGAATGGGCGCTGGATGTTACCCAAGACAGCCGGGGAGATCTGTTGGAACTCTATTGTGGCAACGGTAACTTTTCGATTGCACTGGCACAAAATTTCGAGCGGGTGCTGGCGACCGAATTGGCCAAACCATCGGTCGATGCGGCACAATACAATATCGAAGTGAATGGCATAGAGAATCTGCAGATCATCCGCATGTCGGCGGAAGACTTCAGCGATGCCATGGCGAAGAAGCGCAGCTTCAGACGCCTGGATGGCATAGATCTGGACAGCTATGTGTGCAATACCATCTTCGTCGATCCCCCGAGAGCCGGCATAGATCCCGACACTCTGGCGCTGGTACAAGGCTATGAACGGATACTGTACATTTCCTGCAATCCCACGACCCTGCGGAATAACCTCGAGGTTCTGAGCGCAACCCACAGAGTGGTCCGCTTCGCCCTGTTCGACCAATTCCCCTACACAGAGCATATGGAGTCAGGGGTGTTGCTCGAACGACACCCATGCTGACCCGGCAACCGACCCAATAAAGAAGGCGCATAGGGCGCCTTTTTTATTGGGTATTACTCCACTAGCGGGTATGGCTATCTATGCTCCAGCTTACGCTGCAAGGCCTCGGCGCCCGTGGCGACCATACGCAATTGCATCACCAGGTTATCGGCCAGCACTTTCCTGTCGGCACGTTTCATATCCAATGCCGCAGCGCCGGCATTGAACACCAGGGTGACCAAGGCTTCGGCCTGCGCCCTGGCGAGCACCGGCAAGCGGTTGGCACTGGCTTCGGTATAGTGGGCCAGCTCGGAGATAAAGTGCTCTATTTCACGCTCGACTGCGGCCCGGAACGCCGCCGAGGTCCCGGAGCGCTCGTGCAACAGGATGCGAAACACATTGGGATTTGAGTCCAGCACTTCCATGAAGGTGTCGACCGAGATACGGATCACGCTGCCGCCGGCCTCTGCCCGCTGGCGGCCCTTGCGCATCATCTGCCTCAGGGTCAGCCCGCCCTCATCGACCATGGTCAGTCCGAGTTCATTCATGTCCTTGAAATGACGATAAAAAGATGTAGGTGCTATGTTGGCTTCCCGTGCAACTTCACGCAGACTCAGACTGGAAAAACTCCGCTCGGCACTCAACTGGTTAAAAGCAGCATCGACGAGTGCCCGCCGTGTTTTCTCTTTCTGCTGTGCCCTTATCCCCATGCCCATAACAAAAATCCATAACTGAATGTAATCCAGGGATAATACCGCTTTTGCCCCGGAAACACATCTCCAACGCGCTTGACCCCATGCTGCCGCTGATATAGATTAGCTTACAGTTGTACGCTCAATGCGATATTTGGAACTCATAAATGAAAAAACCCCCTTTGATTTGGCTGAACGTCATACTCTTTGCCGTGACGTTTCTCGGTACCCTTGTCCTCATACCCTGGCGCGGAATGACCGACGGCTATGATGCCGTCGAATGGCTGTCCTTCATCGGCCTGGCCTATGCCAGCGGCCTGTCCATTACCGCAGGCTACCATAGACTCTGGTCACACAAGGCCTACAAGGCCAGTGCGCCGGTGCGCTTCCTGTTCGCCCTCGGCGGTGCCCTGGCGTTGCAAAACAGTGCCTTGCATTGGGCTTCAGATCATAGAATTCATCATAAGCATGTCGACGACAACGACAAAGATCCCTATTCGGCGAACATGGGTTTCTGGTACAGCCACATAGGTTGGATGCTGCGCGAGTATCAGGCCCAGCGCTATCATGATTATAAAAATGTCCGCGACATGCAGAGCGACAAGATAGTCATGTGGCAGCATAAGCACTACCTGGCGCTGGCACTGCTGATGAACATAGGCCTGCCGGCATTCCTCGGCTGGCTCAATGGCGATATCATCTCCATGTTGCTTATGGGTGGCCTGCTGCGTTTGGTGGTAGTACATCACTGCACCTTCTTCATCAACTCGCTGGCACACATCTGGGGCAAACAACCGTACACAGATAAGAATACCGCCCGTGACAATGGCATTCTGGCGCTGTTTACCTATGGTGAGGGTTATCATAACTTCCACCATATCTTCGAAAACGATTATCGCAACGGCATCAAGTGGTGGCATTACGATCCAACCAAATGGTTGATCAAGAGTTTATCCTGGCTGGGCTTGGCCAAGGATTTACGCACCAGTCCCCAGGAGCGCATAGAGAGCGCCAGGTTGCAGATGCAATTGCTGCATACCAAGAATCAGATTGCCCATCTGCATAATTATGATGAGCTGCTCGAGCGTATTCATGCCGAATATGAGCTGATGAAGACCCACTTGCTGGAGTACTATCAGGCCAAGAAAACTTTGCTCGAGGCCAAGCGGCAGCAGCTGGTCGACGCTCAGCTCAAGACCCAGGTCGAAGAGCTGAAGGCCCGCTTCCTGGTCCAGCAGAAGAACTGGAAACTGCTGACGGCGAGCTATTGCTGATCCGGGTTTTCAACTAAAGTCCCACGGCCAGCTTGCATGGTGGCCGTATCTGACTATCATGATGTCCTAATATTCCAGATACAGGCCGTCGAGATCATGTCAGAGTCCAGCATTAAACTTACCGAGTACAGCCACGGCGCTGGTTGTGGCTGTAAAATATCCCCCAAGGTGCTGAGCACTATTCTGGCGTCACAACTGCCCGTATTTACCGATCCCGACCTGCTGGTAGGCAACCAGAGTCGCGACGACGCCGCCGTCTACAGACTCAACGACCAAACCGGCATCATCAGCACCACAGACTTCTTCATGCCGATAGTCGACGATCCTTTCACCTTCGGCCGCATCGCCGCCACCAATGCCATCAGCGATATCTACGCCATGGGCGGTAGCCCCATGATGGCGATCGCCATCTTGGGTTGGCCCGTGAGTAAGCTGCCGCCGGAAGTGGCGCAACGAGTGGTGGATGGCGGCCGTCAGGCCTGCGCCGATGCCGGCATCATGCTCGCAGGCGGGCATAGCATAGATGCACCCGAGCCCATCTTCGGCTTGGCGGTGACGGGGCAAATCCCGCTCAAGGAACTCAAGCAGAACGATACCGCCAAGGCAGGTGACAGGCTGTACCTCACCAAACCTATCGGCATAGGGATACTCACCACGGCGCAGAAACAGAAGAAGCTGCTGGATGAAGATGCCCATATCGCCATAGACGCCATGTGCCGACTCAATACCATAGGCAGTAGCATTGCCAAGATAAAGGGCGTGAACGCCATGACGGATGTCACCGGCTTTGGCCTCGCCGGCCACTTGCTGGAAGTCTGCCACGGCGCCGGCCTGCAGGCCCGGCTGGCACTGGGCAGCATTCCGCTGTTGCCGAAGGCGGAAGCCTATCTGGCCATGGGCTGTGTCCCGGGTGGTACCCATAGAAATTACGACAGTTATGGCGAGCACTTACCCAAGTTAACCGATGAGCAGAAGGCGCTGCTATGCGATCCCCAAACCAGCGGCGGCCTGTTGGTGGCTGTCTCTGCCGAGGCCGAAGCCGAACTGATCGCATTGCTGCAACAGCATGACATAGCGCCCGTCTGTATAGGCAGCCTGGTCGAAGGCACATCTGCCAGCACCCTGGAACTCATCTGATGACGCGCAACATCATTCCGGCCAGCGAATACCGTCAGCTTCTGGTGAGCGACCACCCCATGATGGATGTCAGGGCGCCGGTCGAATTCATCAAAGGCGCCTTTCCCGGCTCGACCAATCTGCCGCTGATGGTCGACAGTGAAAGGCAGAAGGTAGGCACCTGCTACAAGGAGCAAGGCCAGCAAGCCGCCATCGAACTGGGACACTCACTGGTATGCGGCAAGATAAAGCAACAGAGGATAGATGCCTGGCTGGGCTATTTTGCCGCCAAGCCACAGGCCTATCTTTATTGTTTTCGCGGCGGCCTGCGCTCTCAGCTGACCCAGCAATGGCTCGAAGAAGCTGGCATGGCCATCCCCTACATTCAGGGGGGCTACAAGGCGATGCGCCAATACCTGATAGAGGTGATAGACGCGGCGCCCAGGCAAAAGCCCATCTGTATTCTCAGCGGCATCACAGGCAGCGGCAAGACGGAGCTGTTGCAACAGCGCAGCGAAGCCGTAGATCTCGAAGGCATAGCCAATCACAGGGGCTCGAGTTTTGGCAAAAATGTCACCCCCCAGCCGTCGCAGATCAACTTCGAAAACGGCTTGGCCGTGGCACTGCTCAAGCATCAGGACAGAAACGGGCATTGCCTGCTGCTGGAGGATGAAAGCTTCCTCATAGGCCGCAATGCCATACCCAAGCCCTTCTATGAGAGCATGCAAGACGCGCCCATTCTGGTATTGGAAGAGTCTGACGAGCTCAGGCTGCCGAGATTGTTGCGCGACTATGTTCAGCGGATGCATGCGGATTATGTCGCGCGTCTGGGGGAAGAAGCAGGTTTCGAGGCCTTCAGCCAATACCTGCTGCTGAGTATCGATGGGGTGAAGAAGCGTCTCGGTGGCAAGTTACATGGCGAGTTCCAGCAGTTGATCGCCAGGGCTTTGGCGGCACAATTGCAGCGCAATGATATCAGCCTGCATCTGGAGTGGATCTCTCTGTTGCTGGAGAAATACTACGACCCCATGTACCTCTACCAGCTGCAACAGAAACAACCCAGGGTCATTTTCAGCGGCGACCGCCAGGCCATCCATGAATGGTTGGATGAAAGGGCCAACAGCTGAATCCTGAGCCAGAGAGGCGCCTGCACTGCTAGCGGCCCGGCTCGGCGCCAAGCACGCCGGGTTTGATGCTCAGCCGAATCTTAGCGCCGAAGGCGAGCCCCGGGCCATTGCCCTGATATGGGCCTCGCCCCTGGGTATCCGCTTCCCCGGCCATGCGCAGCGACAGGGAGAACACAGGCACAGACTCCCGCGCCAGCATGTCGGCGATCCCGGGACAGAGCTCATCCGCCCCGGCGCTCGCATCTTCACAGTCCGCAAACAAGAGGCATACCAGCTCGCCCCGGGCCAGGGCCTGACGGATGGACTCAAGCGCCCTATGCTCTTCAGCCTTTAGCGACGAGCGAATGACGAGGGCGGCGCCACGGCGCAGAAGCGGCGCACACCAGAGGCGCTCCTCTCCAGCGGCATTAGCGGCAGCGCTCCCCAGTCTGGATCCGGGGATCACTAAAGCTATCTTGCGGGCCGACGCCCGTAACACCAACAAGGCAGCGGCCCCATCCCGACTATTGCAAATCATCACCCCGGCATCCCCTTTGCTTGGGAGCCACTCGTGGCCCTCGACGCTGACCCTATACCAGAGGTGGCTGACAAGATAACCGATAAACCTCAGGGCAAACTCGGGCATCCTGACATAGACAAACAGAGCCACCAGGGCATTGGCCAACGCCAGCGCCAGAAATAGCTCGGGAATGCTCCAGCCCCCCCCCCCGAGCAGCAACATGGATAAGATGGCGGAACACACCATGAAGAAGGCATTGACTATGTTGTTGGCGGCTATCGCCTGGGCACATTCACCTGCGGCGGCACGTGCTTGAATGAAGGCATACAGAGGCACTATGAACAGGCCACCGCTGACGCCAACCAGTAGCAGATCCAGCATCAGCCGCCAATGTCCGGCCGTGGCAACAAATTCCAGCAGGCCGAAAAGCTGTCCGGCAGCGGGTTCCGGGGTCGCCCAATAAACATCGCCACCGAAGAGACTCAATCCCAGGGCGCCGAATGGCACCAAGCCGAGTTCCACCTGACCGGCGGAGAGGCGGCTGCACAGCAGCGACCCCAGGGCTATGCCGATGGAAAACAAGGCCAGCAACACGGAAACCACTTCGGCCCCCGCCTGCAGATGCAATCTGGTAAAGTTGGGAAATTGCGTCAGGTAAGTGGCGCCCAGCAACCAGAACCAACTGATGGCGAAAATCGCCATCCAGATTTCCGGCGTGCTGCGGGCCTGCTTCAGGGTACGCCAGGTGCCGGCGAGAGGAGTGAAAGTTAGCTTTTGTACCGAACCTGGCGGCGGCAAGGATGGAATGCCACGGCTGGCCAGGTACCCGATCAATGCCAGCGACAGCACAGTCAGCGCCGACCAGAGGGTCGCCCGCTCGCTGGCGACGATGAAACCGGCACTCAGGGTGCCGAGCAATATCGACAGGAAGGTCCCCAGCTCGACCCAGGCATTGCCGCCGACCAGTTCGTCTTCGGCCAGCGCCTGGGGCAGCAAGGAATATTTCACCGGACCGAAATAGGCCGACTGGGTCCCCATCAGGAACAAGAGCAACAACATCTGCAGATAGTCGTGATTGACTATGGCGATGGCGGCACAGGACATGATCACCAGCTCGAGCAGCTTAAGGGAGCGGATCAGCTTGGCCTTATCCCGGTTGTCGGCAACCAGACCTGCATGGGCAGAAAACAGGAAGAAGGGCAGGATAAAAACCCCGGCGGCGAGGTTGACGAAGACATCGACGCCCGTGGGCAGAGTCCCCACCTGGGAATAGGTCACCATCAACAGCAACACATTCTTGTAGATGTTGTCGTTCAACGCCCCCAGGCACTGAGTCACGAAATAGGGTAAGAAACGTTTACTCAGTAGCATATCGCTGCCTTATGACCTGATTTCATGCCAGCCCGGGGCCAAGACTCGTCCTGCCATCAACCCAAATCTTGGGCATAGGGACTCATGCTGCACAGTCCAGGCCATGGGTCATCACCAGCCTGGGCTCACCTTCACCGAAGTAATCGGCTTCGAAACCTGTCTCCACAAAACCCAGCCTGAGGTACAGATGCACCGCCGGATTGGCGGGATCCACTGTCAGCAGGATCTGGGTCGCACCGGCGGGCACAGCCTGGAGCAGCGCCCGCACCAGGGCGGCACCTATGCCTCGGCCGCGCATTTCCGGGCTGACGGCCACAGACAAGATCCACAACTGCCCCTGCCGCTCGGCCGTCACGGCCAAGAGATAACCCAACAGCCGTTGCTCGGCATCCAGGGCCACCAACAAGCCCGCAGGCCAGCAATCCAGGGATTGACGAAAGAAAAAATCCGGGTAGCAGTGCTCGCCAAATACGGCGCATTCGAGCCGATAGATCTGCGCCAATTCATCCCGGGTGGCGGGACGCACGCAAACGCACGGGGATGAGAGTATGACCGCCGACAAAATTACTCCCCTCTCAGTATCTTATCCCACTCCAGGTTCGGCGCGCCGACCACTATGAAGTTGGGGTTTTCCAGGGTTTCACGCTCGTTGTAGGTCAGGGGCTGGAGCTCGATATCCATCAATTGTCCCCCCGCCTCTTCGACTATGATCTGCGCTGCGCCCGTATCCCACTCCCCGGTTGGGCCTATCCGCACATAACAATCGGCGCGGCCTTCGGCCACCAGGCAACTCTTGAGTGCGGCACCGCCCATGACCACCAACTCGCAATATTTCGGCTGGTTGAATAACTTGAGCACAGACTGGGGGTCCTGTCGGCGGCTGACGGCGAGTCTCAGAGACGCTTCTTCCCCTGTGGCTATCTGCCGACTGCTGATGCGCACTTCCTGTTTATCAGTGCGCTTATAGGCTCCCAGGCCCGCAATCGCATAGTAGCAAACCTGAGTCATAGGCACATACACCACCCCGGCAACGGGCCTGTTATGTTCGACCAGGGCGATGATCACCGAGAAGTCGCCGCTGCCGGCAATAAACTCTCCCGTGCCGTCGAGCGGATCCACCAGCCAATAACGTTTCCAGGAGGCGCGCTCATTCAGGGGGATATCGGCCGCCTCCTCGGACAGCACCGGGATGTCCGGCGTCAATGCCGACAGGCTGCGATAGATGATGTCATGGGCGGCGAGATCGGCCGAGGTCACAGGGGTATTGTCGGCCTTGAGTTCCCGCTCGAAACTGCCCTCCAGGTAAATATCACGAATGCGCTGACCGGCTTCGGTCGCTATCTCTATGACTCGGTCGATTATATCTTCTGGCTTCATAACAACTCCAATCGCTGTACCGCTAACGCAGCTCCGGACGGTATCCCTCAGGACGCCAGAGAGTAAGGCATTACTTAAGTTCTAGATGTTTCTGCGCTAAAAACAACGCACTGACGCTCCTGGATTCGGAGAAATCCACCTCATCGAGCAGGGTTCGCCATTCGGACAGAGACCAGGGCACCACTTCTATGGGTTCGGGCTCATCCCCCTCGAGACGGCTCTCGTAGAGATCCTCGGCGAGAAATATCTGCATCTTGCTGGCAAAATACCCGGGCGCCAGACTCAGCTCCTTCAGCAGGGTCAGGCTGCGGGCGCCGAAACCTATTTCTTCCTGCAGTTCGCGATTGGCGGCATCACAGGGTAACTCTCCCGGATCTATCAGACCCTTGGGGAAACCCAGTTCATAATTATGGGTACCGGCGGCGTATTCCCGGGCCAGCAACAACTGTCCCTCATGCACGGGCACTATCATCACGGCACCCCGGCCGCCGCCCTTCATGCGCTCGTAATAGCGTTCGACGTCATTGGAGAATCTAAGGTGAACCTGCTCTATCTGAAACAACCGACTCTTGGCGACGATTTCTGTATGCAAGATTTCCGGCTTTCTCTGCCGCTGTGCCATAACAGCCCCTGATAAGATGAGGATAAGTGAATGTCGATAAGTGACAATCTTACTACCCTGTTGTTAATCTACAACCTGAATTTACAAGTTTCAGCCCTGTGACGCCAGCCGTGCAGTGACGGCGCCACCCGGTCACTTTAACCCTTGCTCTACCCCCTCCTGGCCGGAGCCTGAGCCTCAGGCATAAAAAAAGCGCATCGCTGCGCTTTTTTTATAGGATGCGGCTATAGGCCGGGAATGCGTCCCGAATACTTGATGGGGTAATAGCCCTGACTGTCCTTGGTACCCAAGAAGGCCAGCGACTGCTTGAGATCTTCCGGCTGCGCCGCCGTTTCCCTCACCTTGGCCGTGACTCTGAGCATGTTATTCTCATCCAGCTGTATGACCCCGGCGACCCCCAATTGGTTATGGGCTTCATCCAGCGTCAGTTGTACCTTGCCCTCGACACAACCCAGGCCGACTTCGATATCACCCAAGGGATACTCGCCGAACTGATTGTTGACCTGGGTCTGATTGAGGAACACTTTGCCTTTCAAGGCCTCACACCAGGGTTGCCCCTGGACCAGGGTCTCGACAAAGAGGCTCAGATCACCACTCACCTGGGTCTGAAAGGGCAATTTGGCCCGGCCAAGAATGAAGCTATCCGGCGCCTCGAACCTCAGGCCGGTGGCGCTTAGTCCAGCCATGGACCAGGTAAGCAAGCCCTTGCCCGTGACCGGGCTACTTCTGTCGCCCAGCTGGACCTCGGCGCTGAGCTTGCCGAGCAACAGGCTCCAGGGGCTCAATTCCCAGCTGAGGCGTTCCAGCCTGCGCTGCGGCAGACTCAGGCTCTCGATGCGGCCGGACCAGATACTGCCGCTCACCCCGGACACGCCGACATTCGCGGGCAAGGGCGCCAGCGACAGGGCCAAATGAGCCGGGAAGAGAGCCAACAAAAATACCAAGTAAATCAGTACGGCCAGTATTATTTTTTTCAGTAAACTCACAGCAACTTCCTAACTTATAACGACAACTGGATACGCCTGACTTTGACATACCCCTGGGTATCCGTCTCGGCCAAGTCCACACTCTCGAGCGACAACCCCTGCTGCTGCACCAATTCATTCAAATAACCCAGCAAGGCGTCGAAGGGCACATCATCCATCCATACCTGGATCTTGTCCCCCTGGGGCTGCATGCGGGTGATCTCCAAACCAAACTTGCCGGCGGCCTGATTCACCAGGGTGCTCAGGCTGCCTGTCACCGCAGCCTTGCCGCCTGACTGTTTCAGGCCGGCAATTTTATTGGCCGTCTGCTTCACGTAATCGAGTGTCTGCTGTTGTGCCTTGAGGCTCGCCAGCGCATCAGCCTCGGCGTTGGCTATCGGGGTCCAGATCCCCCAGTAGAAGACAGCTATCAGCAGGAAAACGCCGCCGAAACCGACCAGTTGCTGCTCACGGGAGGCCAAGCCTTCCCACCAGATGCGTAACTCAGTCATCTTACTTGCTCCTCAGGGTCAGGGTACTGGTCACCTGATCTTCGCTGCTGTTCATGGCTCCCGCCTCCAGTTGGTAACGTCGGCCGACCAGCTCTTTGAATTTCTCTATCTGGGCATACGTCTTGGCTGTCACCTGCATACGCATCTCGTTGCGGGCGGCATCGAATCTCAAGGAGTTGGGCTTGAGCTCGGGCACTTGCTTGAAGGCAGGCTCCAGGCCCTGGAGCATGGTGAAGAACTCGGCCCCATTGCCGGCGCCCTGCAGGCTGCGCAACTGGGAGTCGAGCAGGGAACGCATGAGCTCCGCACGGCCATTTGGCACCAGCTGGCGGAAGATGGCCTCGCTCTGTGCCTTCAACTCGGCGGCCTGGCCATTGGCCTGGTACAGGTTGAGGCCCTTGTTGACCAGCGCCAACACCAGGGCCAGCGCCAACACGATAGCGGCATTTTTCCATATCAGCAGCTGTTTGCTGTATTCACGCTTGGGCGCATAGAGGCCGCTAAGCAGGTTTATCGGCGCCTGGAGTATTCCCTTGGCCAACACCTGCATGGGCAACTCCAACGGCTGGGGTTGCATCTGGGTGCCCTCGAGGCTCATCTCGCTGTAGCCCGCCACAGTCACAGGCTCATCGGCGGGTAACAATTTTGGCAGGACCACAGGCAGCCAGCTTGTCGGCACACTCTGCCCTGTCCCTGGCCCCATACGCAACAGGCAGTCGTCACCGAAGCGCATCGCGGCCCAGCGGCACTGCTCCAAGGGCAACGCCAGGCAATCTGGCACCAGGCGTTTCACCTTGATCCCGGCCTCCGCCAGCCAGGATAGCCAGGACTGCATCTGCTGATGGGCAACCGCAACCACACTCAGGTCGTCGCCACTGCGCGGGCCGACAACGAAATGCATGTTGTCCACATCGTCCGCCAGTGTTTCTTCCAGCATGAAGGGCAAGGCGCGCAGCGCCTGACGTTGACCCTTCTCCGGCAGAGAAACCTGAGTGAGTGTCATGGCCGAGGCCGGCACCAGGACATCCACCGGACGGTTGCCCGCGCGCTCGGCCAGGCTCGACAAGGCATTGGCATCGGCCAATTCACCCGAAGCAATGATTTCCTGTTCCAGCTCAGACCAGACCAACCAGGAGCATGCTTGCTCCGCTGTTCTGCCTAAACGGATAAATAGCCTTTCAGTCACTGTATTTCTCCACCAAACCCGGGCGTCATCGCTTACCGAGTTCGTCTGCTATTATTTTTGTCCGCCAAACTGACGGGTGATGACCTGCATCTGGTTGCCCTTACCGCGCTTGAGCACGCTTTCCATCCTGAAGACGGCGTCATCGACCTTGGCGCCGGCTTGCAGCAGAAAGTACTGGCTGTCGACCACCAAACTCGACTTCTGCTGTTCATCCAGCTTCAGACCCGACAGGGACGAGGCTTCAAAAAACGCCTCCGCCTTCTCATAACCGCTGGCGGGACGCTGATTGATGATGCTCTCGGCCTCTCCAACCGAAATCTGATTCTCCAGCATGCCCGCCAATAGGGCAGCCTGCTCGACTTCCAGGGTGTTGACGTTCAACAGCTGCCGGTCGTCACCCGGAATGACGCACACATAGGGCAACAGCTTGAGGTATATGTCTTGGGTAAATCCCAACACGGCCCTGAGTTCACTGCGGTGATTCAGCAGGGTATTCGCCGCCCTGTAGGGCACATCACGGGACTCATATTCGGCATCTTCGGCACCGAAGGCCCCGGCAGTAGTGTCCTCGTCTATGTAATCTTTCAGTGTATGAGTCAGATGCTCGGCGGCGAAATCATCCATCCCCATGGCAACCAACATGGCCTTGAACTGTCTCGCGGCCAGGGGCAGCTTGGGTTGGCCATTTTCGACCTCCTTGCTGGCAACCGACAGGGCGTTGAGGTTGAAGCAGGCGCGCATGTCGCTGATCTTACCGCTTATGATCCCATGTTCGGCCGGAAACTGCACATCGGCCAACGCCCAGTATTGCTGCCTGTGCACCACGCCTTCGGCATCGTCCAGATCTTGCTTCAGTACCTTCTTGGCCAGCTCCTCGGAAGACATGGCATACCAGTAGGCCTGATCGTATTGGGCCAGATTCAGGGTGCGGCGCATGGACAACTGATTGCGGCCGGTGATGTTGGTGGCGATGATCGCCACCATGGCCACTATCAGCAGCACCACGATCAACGCCACTCCACGTTGTTTAGCCGCCATGGCGGTCACGGGACGCATCAGCTGCCGCCCCCATCATTCTTGCCTGAGCCCCTGCCCGTGCCGGAACTTGAGCCTGAGCCATTGTTTGTGCCCGAGCCCTGACCCGCATTCGAGCCGTTGCCCGAGCCATTATTCTGATCCTCGCTCGCGGTCAAATTCGCGCCTACGGGCAAGAGAAACTTGCGTTGTATCTTACCCAGGCCTTCGATCTCCACTTCCATGGCGATGGCCTTGGGCAGCTGGGCCGCCTCGACTTTGCGCTCCCACTTATCGTCGATGAAGAAGGAGTACTCGACCGACACCACCTTATCCATGAGCAACGTCTTCAGAGGTTCGGCGCCCAGCTCGGGCTCTGGATAAGGGTAATACCAGCGCTCCAGCCTGCCCTCCTGCACCACATAGGCCACCGACTGCAGGCTGCCCCTGGGCAAAATGCCGTCCGGATTCAACCAGCCGAGGCGATAGAACACCAGTGCCTCCGTCTCTGAGCCCAGAATGTCATTGCCGCTCTGCAGCACTGTGCTGCCGCGTCCGCCCTCCAGCAATCTGGGGGTGCGTGCCACCATTTGTCCCAGATCCCGCTCTATGGCACCGAATCCCTGCTGCAAGCCTTTGAGCCTGGCAGAGAAAGCCCTGGTAACTTCGTCGTTGGCCAGCACAGTGCCAAGCACGGCATTGGCCGCCAACCCCAGCATGGCGAAGATGGCTATGGCGATCAGCATCTCCAGCAGGGTGAAGCCCGCCTGTGGCCGGGAATGGCTATGCTTGCCTGTGTGAGCCGGGGCGTTAGCCGGCGCCGGGCTATTCTGTCTTAAGCACATAACTGCTCACTTGGGCCACGATGCGTTGCAATCTCTCGTCATCGCTGACACTGATACGTATCATGCGAAAATTGTCATCTGTGGTCTTAACCACTTCCTTGCGCCAGTACCAATCCTTGCCCGCCAGCTCGCTGCGCCCCTCTTTCTTGCCGACATCGGGAAACTTGGGATCCAGTCTGGCGTCGACCATCTGGTTATCCGCTACCCACTGGGCCAGGGTGCGCTCTTCCAGGATCGGCATGTTGGCCATCTGTTCCCCCAGGCTCTTGGTGATGGAAACGGCAGCGATGGAAAACACCGCCAGCGCCACTATCACTTCCAGCAAGGTCATGCCTTGCGCCCGGCCCATGCCGTTAATCCTGCTCATTTGGCCTTCCCAGGGTCAATCGACCCAGCGCATCGCCCACCACCAGCACTTCGGTCAGCCGGCCCTGGTCGTCCTTCATCCTGAAAGCCAGCTCGAAGGCACTCATCTCGCCGCTGGGAAACAGCAGCACCTGAGGCTCTGGGTGCAGCTTCTTCTCCTCCGCGCTTGCCTCGATCAGCGGCTCGTCGAACCAGGAGGTCTTTTCTTCATCCTCCTGCACCAGAGGCAAGCCATCGAGCACCAGATCCAACTCGACCCCAGGCTTCATGGTTTTCTCGGCCAACAGCCTGTCCTGTTCCAGCGGTTGCCACTTGCCTTCGTCGTCATAGACAACAAATTTATAGCTGTCTTTCTCTACCACTATGCCGAGAAACTGGCCGCTCAGCACCGTCTCGTCGAGCACCATCTCGGTGGCGGCGATAAATTGCTGCGCCGACCGCTCCAGCAGCTGCTTGGGGCCTGAGTTGCCCATGGACATGGTGACGGCCGCCGCCGTCAACCCCATCAGCAGCACCACCAGCAGCACTTCCATCAGGGTAAAGCCTGCCTGGCGCGAATTATTCATCTTATTGGAAATTCTGCAGATTCCAGTTGCCTATGTCATCCTCTGTGCCCGGCTGATTGTCGGGACCGGCACTGAAGATGTCTATCTTGCCGTTCTCGCCCGGGCTCAACAGCAGATAATCGTTGCGCCATGGATCCTGTGGCAAACGCTTCACATAGCCACCTTCGCGGTAATTACGCGGCTCGGGAGAGATGCTTGGCTTCTGCACCAGCGCCTCGAGTCCCTGCTCTGTGCTGGGGTAAATGCCATTATCCAACTTATACATGTCGAGCGAATTCTCCAAGGCCACTATGTCAGACACCGCCTTCTGCTGATCTGCCTTGTCTTTGTTACCCATGAGGTTAGGGACGACCATGGAGGCCAGGATCCCCAGGATCACTATCACCACCATGACTTCCAACAGGGTAAAGCCTTTCTGTCTGTTTGCGTTTTGCATTTACTACTTCCTCAATAAAAATAATGTCTTACTCAGTTTGCGTGCCGCTTGGGTTGAGGGCTTATGGCCTCAACCACTGATCAGGTTATTCAACGCCAATATGGGTTGCAAGATAGCCATCACGATGAACAACACCACCGCCGCCATGCTCACCACCAGCATAGGCTCAAACACCCCGAGGGCGATAGTCACATTGGACTCGAACTCTCTGTCCTGGTTGTCGGCCGCCCGCTCGAGCATCTGCTCCAGCTGACCGCTTTTCTCGCCCGAGGCTATCATGTAGAGCATCATGGCGGGAAAGAGCTTGGTATTGGTCAACGCAGTTCCCAGGCTGGTCCCCTCCCTGACTCTGGCCGTCGCCTCATCCACCGCGCTTCTGACCCGGACATTCTGCAACACCTCGCTGGCGATACGCATGCCGTCGAGCAGAGGCACAGAACTTGCCGACAGTATGCTCAGGGTACGGGCGAAGCGCGCCGTGTTCAGCCCTTTACTGACTTTACCTATCACGGGCATATTCAGCAATGCACTGTCATATTTCATCCTGAATGCAGGTTGCAACAGCATGCGTCTGAACAGGGCGAAGAAGATCACCAGGGCCGCCAGCACCAACAGGCCGTAGGACTGTACGAAGTCGGAGGCGGCGATCAGGAACTGAGTGCTGCCGGGCAACTCGGCCCCCATGTGTTCGAACTGGCCGACCACCTTGGGCACCACGGCCGCCAGCAGTATGGAGATCACCCCTATGGCGACTGTGGTCAGCACTATCGGGTAAATCATCGCCTGGGTCAGCTTGCTCTTGAGCTGCTGGCGCCGCTCCGTGTAGTCGGCGAGCCGGTTAAGCACCACTTCCAGATGACCGGATTTCTCACCCGAAGCCACCATGGCACGATAGAGATCGTCGAAGATATGCGGAAATTCCGCCATGGAGTCGGCCAGGTTATAACCTTCGACCACCCGGGAGCGCACCGCCATTATCATGCTGGCGAGGCGATCTTTCTCACATTGCTGCCCCACCGCCTTGAGTGATTCTTCGATCGGCAGCCCCGCCGCCACCAGGGTGGCTATCTGGCGGGTGATCAGCGCCAATTCGGCGACGCTGATCCCCCGCTTGAACAGGCTGAAGCCGCCACGCTTGGCCCGCGCTTCCTTCTCGGTCACAGGCTGAATATCCAGAGGCATCAGCCTTTGCTCCCTGAGCTGGCTGCGGGCATGCCTGGCGGTATCGGCTTCGATCACCCCCTTCTGTTGCTTGCCCTTGGTATCCAAGGCCTTATATTCGAATGCCGGCATGGGTTATTCCTCGCGGGTGACGCGCAACACTTCTTCCAAAGTGGTGATCCCCGCCAGGACCTTGCTCATGCCATCATGCCTGATGCTGGGCACACGCTTGCGTATGTATTTCTCGATCGCCAGCTCGCCACGACCGCCGTGAATATACTCACGCACTGTATCGTCCACCAACAGGAGTTCATGTATGCCGGTACGGCCACGGTAACCGTTATTGCCACAGGCCTTGCAGCCATTGGCACGGAATATATGGCGCTGATCGTCACTCGCCATCCCCAGCAACTCGCGCTCACGCTCGTCTGGTACATGGGCCGTCTTGCACTTGGGACACAGGGTACGGATCAACCTCTGGGCCAGGACCCCGAGCAAACTGGATGACACCAGGAAGGGCTCGACCCCCATGTCCTGCAGACGTGTGATGGCGCCGGAGGCGGTATTGGTATGCAGGGTGGAAATCACCAGGTGGCCCGTCAAGGAGGCCTGCACCGCGATCTGCGCCGTTTCCAGATCGCGGATCTCCCCTATCATGACCACATCGGGATCCTGACGCAGTATGGCCCTCAGCCCGCGGGCGAAGGTCATGTCTACCTTGGTATTGACCTGAGTCTGGCCTATGCCCTCGAGTTCATACTCTATGGGATCTTCGACCGTGAGGATATTGGTGTCTTTGGAGTTGATCTCTGTCAGGCCGGCATACAGGGTAGTACTCTTGCCCGAGCCTGTGGGGCCTGTGACCAAGATGATGCCATGGGGCTTGCGTATCAATTCGTCAAACTGCACCCTGATACTCTCTGTCATCCCCAATTGTTGCAAGTCGAGATTGCCCGCATTCTTGTCCAACAGACGCAGCACCACACGCTCGCCATGGCTGGATGGCATGGTCGACACCCGCACATCGACGGCACGGCCACCGATACGCAACGAGATACGGCCATCCTGGGGCACGCGTTTCTCTGCTATGTCGAGCCTGGCCATGACCTTGATCCGCGACACCAGCAGTGATGACAGCTTGCGGTTGGGCTTGAGCACTTCCTTGAGCACCCCATCGACCCTGAAACGCACCACCAGCTGCTTCTCATAGGTTTCGATATGGATATCCGAGGCCTCTTCCTTGATGGCTTCAGACAGCAAGGCGTTGATAAGCTTGATTATTGGTGCATCATCGTCGCCTTCGAGCAAGTCTTCGGTCTGGGGTAATTCTTCCGCCAGGGTGAAGAGATCCATCTCGTTGCCTATGTCTTCCATCAGCTGCTGGGCTTCGGAAGAGTTGGCCTGGTAGGCCTGGGTCAGCTTGGCTTCGAATTTACTGGCCTCAATTTTCACCAGGGGCAACTCGACGCCGGCGTAGCGCCGCACCTCGAGCAGGGCGGCGACCGGGGTATTATCCGTATAGAAGAGGCTGAGGGCATCCTGCTCGCCCCTGGACAAGACCACTTCGTATCTGTGGGCGAAGGCGAAGGGCAAACGTTCCTTGCTGGTGGAATGAAATACTTCATCCCCTTCGGCATCCATCCCCAGCGTCAGCTCGTTGCTGACGGCGGCGAGATCCTCGCCTTGGGCTAGTTCTATATCACTCATGGGACTGATCTTTCACTTTAGTGTCGTTGATGACCTTCAAGGCGGGATCGGTTTCGCGCATATGGGTATCCAGGCCCTTACCCTCTTTATAGCGCTCGAGAATGTTATTCACTTCCGGCGGCAGATAGGCTTCCTGGCTCCATTCCGGCAGCACAGGCACCTGGGTATTAGGCATGAGGTTGATGCCGCGCTCCTGTTGCTCCAGCTGCAACGCCCTGAAATAGTTGTACTTACGGCCGGCGATGCCTTCCATGGTCATGCCATCACGGATGATGGTCGGCTTGATGAACACCATGAGGTTCTTCTTCTTCTTGCCGCTGGAGGAAGACTTGAACAGATGGCCGATGAAGGGAATGTCACCCAAAAGCGGAACCTTCTGTATGCTCTCCTGCACTTCCTCGTTGATAAGCCCCCCGAGTACCACTATCTGGCCCGAGTCGGCCATCACGGTCGTGGTCAGACGACGGGTCGCGAAGGTCACGTCGACCCCTGTCTTGCCGTTGATGCCGGACACTTCCTGCTCTATGGTCAGCTTGACCGCGTTGCCTTCGTTGACCTGAGGCACCACCTTGAGCTTGACCCCCACTTCCTTACGTTCGACCGTCTGGAAGGGGTTGCTGTTGCTGGAGCTGGCGGTAGAGCCGGTCAGAATAGGCACTTCGTCGCCGACTATGAAGGAGGCTTCCTGGTTATCCAGAGTGGTGATGGACGGGGTTGCCAGCACGTTCGACTTGGTGTCGCTGGAGATCGCCTGGATCAGCGCGCCGAAGTCCCCCCTGGCCAGGCCCCAGGCCATGCCATTGACCTTGCCGAGGGCTTGCGCCAGCAGGGTGATATCGCCCGGGGTATCAGGGTTGTTGGTACAATTCTGGTTATCGCCGGCACCGCTACAGGTCTGCGAAGCCTTCTTGTCTCTGGCACTCCACACGCCAGCGCCGACTTCGCCTATGGTTGGCCCCAGGTTATTGAACTGGGTGCCGCCACCGGCAGTGGTTGCCCACTGTACCCCGAAGCCGACATCGTCGCCCTCGGCCACTTCGACTATGATGGCCTCGACCAGCACCTGAGCCCTGCGTATGTCCAGCTGATTGATGACGCTCTCTATGGTACGCATCTGATCCGGCTCGGCGCTGATCACCAGGGCATTAGTGTCGACATGGGCCATGATGTTGATTTCGTTGCGACGCTTATTGCCTGCCTTGGCGCCGCCGTCTTTGCTGTCTTCCAGTTTCTGGGCAAAACCCGTCAGCACTTCGACCAGGTCTTCCGCCTTGGCATAGCGCAAATACCTTACCTTGGTATTGCCCGTGCTGGCCTGCTCGGCATCCAGCTTATGGATCAGCTCCACCACCCGCTGGCGGCTCTTCTCGTCGCCACTGACGATGACGGCGTTGATCCTTTCATCTGCCACCACCTTGGGGGCCTGACCCGGCATCTGTGCCTGGTTGGCTGAGGCACGGTAGAGGGTATCTATGATACGCACCATTTCCCCGGCAGAAGCGTATTCCAGCGGCACCACCTGCACTGCGGTATCGCCCTGCTTGTCGACCCGGCGCACTATCTCCACCAGCTTATTCACCACGGCGGCACGGCCGGAGATCATCAGCACGTTGGAGGGATCATAGTTGACCACGTTACCGCCGCCGGCATTATCGTTGAGTTGGCGCAACAGGGGGGCCAGCTGTTTGGCCTCAGTGTTATACAGGGCCACTATGCGGGTCACCATCTCATCGCCTATGCCGGGCTTGGCATCGTCGGCAACCCGGATCGCCGCCGTCTTGGCATCCTTATCCTTGATGATCTTGATGATGCTGTTATCCACCTCGACCACGGCATAGCCATAGACCTGCAGCACATTGAGGAAGAATTGATAATATTGTTCATCGTTGAGCAAGTCATAGCTGCGGACGTTGATCTTACCCCTTATGGTAGGATCTACTATGATAGTTTTATTGAGGTTCTTGCCGACTATGTTGATGAATTCCTGAATGTCGGTGCCTTTGAAGTTCGCCGCATATTGCTCGGCCCACACCAGCTGCGAGGCGAGCATGCTGGCCCCGGCGACGACTGCGGCGATTAGCTTGCGGCGGTTCACTTTCTTGTTCATTCTTCTTCTTCCCCTGCTTTATTGCGGCAAACTAAACATGATCTCGACCAGTTGCCCATCACGCTCGACCATGATGGACACTTCCGTCAATTCGGCCAACTGTGCCATAACTTCCAACGCCTGACTCATTTCGGTCAGATCGTAACCATTGATAGACTTGGCCAAGTCATTGGGCTGAAAACCGGCTTGCTTGAACAGCGCCGCATCCTTGCCCGGATTCAATCTGTAACCTACCAGCTCATCCCCCTGTTTTACCGGGGATATCGCCAGGTAGTCGGTGATCTTGCTCGGGTCGGCCAACAGCTCTTCGCGGGACTCGGCCAACTCCTGGGTGACTTCACTGTCGCGGCGGCGATCGACCCGCTGCACCCTGTTGCCCTTGGCTTGCTGCAACTGTTCGTTGACCTGGCTCTGACTGGTATACTTGAGGCCGTCGAGCATCAGGGTTTCATAACGCCCGGCGTTGGTGATGATGATGCGATCGGCATAGACTTCCTTGAGCGATGCCGAAGTGCCCTTGATCTTATCCCCCAGGCCATAGGTTTCCTGGCTGCCGGCGGACTCTATCACCGCCAGGCCCTTCTGCTCGGCGGTGGAGGCCACCACGCCGGTGAGCTGGATCGACAGCGAGGTCTTGGGCGCATCCGTCACAGTTTCCACCGGCTCGACCTTAGGTTTATCGGATTGACCTGCCTTACCGAACAAACCCAATTGCAACACCTCCCCTATGTCAACCTTAGTGCCCTGGCCCACGCTTTGGGGGCTTGGCGACCAGTTGCCTGTCCGTTGGGAATTGGGGACGAGTTTCCAGCTGATCTGGGCTGCCAGATACAAGGCGAGAATGAGCCCCAGCCAGAACACGATCTGGCTCAAGGCTCTGTGGGGGACCCCGGCAGCTTTGGCGATAATCTTATCTAATATATCCATATTTATTTGGACCCTCGATACAGGTCTCTGTTCTGATTATAATAATTTAACAAATCCTGCCACATGCTAACCTAGCTGGCTTAGCGCAACAAGCCCATAACACCACTAGCATTGGCGATATTTAACCAATTATGCTAACTTTGCGCGCCATCGAGGCATGGGAAGCGTGATATCGTCAGAGCATGAGCTTCATGACTGAAAATCACAACCCGCTGACCGCCACGGCAAACCGACACTCGCCCCGAGCCCGTTGGAGGAACCATGACCGACAGTCATAACGATAGCACAAGTATCAGACTCGATAAGTGGCTCTGGGCGGCCAGGTTTTACAAGACCCGGGCCATAGCCAAAGAGATGATCAACGGCGGCAAGGTACACTATAACGGCCAACGCACTAAATCCAGCAAACTGGCCGAAGTAGGCGCGCGGCTCAGGATACGCCAGGGATATGACGAAAAAGAGATCGTCATACTGAATTTATCCCAGCAACGCCAGAGTGCCACCGTGGCCCAGACCTTATACGAGGAAACGGCCGAGAGTCAGGCCAAACGCCAGATTAACGCCGAGGCCAGGCGGCTTAACATGCTGAACAACCCGGCGCCGGACCATAAGCCGGACAAGAAACAACGGCGACAGCTGACACGTTTTAGAGACATCTAACCAGTGAGAGTTCAAATGAGCAAAGATATTTTACACCGCTACCTGTTTGACAACGCCGATGTGCGTGGCGAACTGGTGCAGCTGGAGCAAAGCTATCAACAGATGCTGGCCGCCCACGCGTATCCCAAGGTATTGCAGACCCTTCTGGGTCAGCTGATGGCCGCCACCTCACTGCTCACCGCCACCCTTAAGTTCAGCGGCGACATCAGCGTCCAGCTGCAGGGCGATGGTCCCGTCTCCCTGGCGGTGATCAACGGCAACAACCTGCAGCAGCTGCGCGGTGTGGCGCGTTGGAGCGGCGAGCCGAGCGACGATGCCAGTCTGGAACAATTGTTTGGCAAGGGCTATATGGTGATCACCCTGACGCCGGATCAGGGCGAGCGTTATCAGGGCGTGGTCGCCCTGGATAAGGCAGATCTGGCCGCCTGTCTGGAAGACTATTTCACCCAGTCCGAGCAGCTGCCTACCCGCATCTGGCTGTTTGCCGACGGCAAGCAGGCCGCAGGCATGTTGTTGCAGGTGCTGCCGAGCGAGTCGGATCACGCCGAGGACTTCGACCATTTGAGCCAACTGACCGCCACTGTGAAGGCCACAGAGCTGTTCGACCTTGAAGCCGAAGAAGTGCTGCATCGCCTGTATCATCAGGAAGAGGTGCGCTTGTTCGATCCCATAGAGGTCAGCTTCAAGTGCAGCTGCTCACGGGAGCGCAGCGCCGCCGCCATACGTACCCTGGATAAGGCCGAGATAGATGCCATTCTGGCCGAGGAAGGCAAGATCCGCATGGACTGTGAATATTGCAACAGCCGCTATGCCTTCGACAGCATAGATGTCGAAGGTATCTTCGCAGATACGCCGGCACCGGCAACGAAACAGTAACCTTGCTCAACTGAAAGGACGCCATCTGGCGTCCTTTTTTATGACGCCTGAACTTCCCGCTCACACATTCATCCCGCTTAAGTTACAATCAATTTCGCTACAGGAAGCCCCTGAGCGCAAACCAAAATCGGCAAGCAGACCGATATACTCACCTACATAAGATGGAGACCTTACTCATGGCGGATGAACTACACCGCGTACACCTTAACTGTTCGACGGCACAGCTGGTCGAGCTGGCGCTGCAGCGAGGCGAAGGCCAACTCACGGCCGATGGCGCCCTGGTAGCCAACACAGGCAACCGCACCGGCCGTTCCCCCGGCGATCGTTTCATAGTCAAAGAAGCCGGCACCCAGCATGATATCGAATGGGGCCCGGTCAACCAGGCCTTCGATGCCGGTGCATTCGACGCCCTTTGGGGTCGGGTCGAGGCCTATCTGGCCGATAAGGAGTTATTCGTTTCAGAACTCGAAGTCGGTGCAGATCCCGTCCACTACCTGCCGGTACGGGTCACCACTGAATACGCCTGGCACCAGCTGTTTGCCCGCAACCTGTTCATAGTCCCGGAAAAGTTCAACAAAGGGGACAAGGCTTGCTGGCAGATCATCAACGCCCCTGGCTTCGAATGCGTGCCTGAACGTGACGGCACCAACTCGGACGCAGCAGTGATCCTCAACTTCGCCGAACGCAAGGTGCTGCTCGCCGGTCTGAAGTACGCGGGTGAGATGAAGAAATCCATGTTCTCGGTGCAAAACTTCCTGCTGCCCGCCAAAGGCGTGTTGCCCATGCATTGCTCGGCCAACGTCGGCGCGGATGGCGATACCACCCTCTTCTTCGGCCTGTCCGGCACGGGCAAGACGACACTGTCGGCCGATCCCAAGCGCTTCCTGATAGGCGACGACGAACACGGCTGGGCACCGGGTGGGGTGTTCAACATAGAAGGCGGATGCTACGCCAAATGTATCGACCTGAGCCAGAAGAACGAGCCGGTGATCTGGGATGCCATACGTTTCGGCACAGTGCTGGAAAACGTGGTCATGGACAACAAGCGGGTACCTGACTATAAGGATGCCAGCCTGACGGAGAACACCCGCGCCGCCTACCCGCTGGAACACATTGCCCAGCGCAAGGAAGACAACTGCGGCGCCGAGCCCCATGCTGTGGTGTTCCTGACCTGTGACGTCTCCGGCGTCTTGCCGCCCGTGTCTATCCTGACCAAGGAACAGGCCGCCTATCACTTCCTGTCCGGTTACACGGCCAAGGTAGGTTCTACCGAGGTAGGCTCGACATCGGCCATCCAATCGACCTTCTCTACCTGTTTCGGCGCGCCTTTCTTCCCACGCCCTGCCGGTGTCTATGCCGAGCTGTTGATGCAGCGCATAGCCTCTTTCGGCAGCCAGGTCTATCTGGTCAACACGGGTTGGACCGGCGGCCCACACGGCATAGGCAAGAGATTCGACATACCTACTACCCGTGCGATAGTCGATGCCATAGTCAATGGCTCGCTCAAAACCGCCGAGACAGAGCACCTGGAGCAACTGAACCTGGCTGTGCCTGTGGCTATCCCTGGCGTCGACAGCCAGCTGCTCAACCCGATCAACACCTGGGAAGACAAGGCCCTGTATGCCGAATACGCCCAGCAACTGGCCGAAGCCTTCAGTAACAACTTCGCCAAGTATCAGGTGTCTGATGCGATCAAAAATGCCGGCCCCAAGCGCTAGTCACGCCCTGTAGTCAGTATTAACAATCCCGGCCACAGCGCCGGGATTTTTTATGGCTGTCATCCGGGTCCATCGACAAGCTTACCCATCTATCCTGAAATCTAACGCTGCAACAGTGGGTTGTGCGGATTTTCCAGGCCGGGACACTTAAGCCGAATGAAAATTATCCTGAAAAACTCGGCACAACCGGGAATTACTACCTACAATTTTTCTGTCCAAGGACTGACCGCACGCTAGCGTCTTGCGGCCACAATCCTTGACGGCAACTCAAGCAAACTTGCAAGCGTGACATGGTGTTACGTCGGACCTGAAACTTCCGGAAAATGGGAATTTTTACCTGGTCCACAACTCAAAAGGAATTAGTCATGAGTGAAATAAACTGGAATGATGGTGCAGTATCGACACTGACGGGTGGTGACACCTTGACCTGTGCCAATCTGAAGCAGGGACAGCTTTACGCGGTTTTTCTCTACAACTCGGCAGGCGAAGATGCCAACATAGGGGTCAACGTCAACATTGGTAACCTCTACCCACCAAAAACAGTGACAGTACCAGGCACCACGGGCAACATGGGCTTGGCGGCCCTGGCTCTGGTCTCAGGCACAGATACCCAAACGGTCTCTATTTCGATTACCAGTCAGCAGCAAGGTTCGAAAGTGACCGCTTGGTTAGGCAGCGTCGGTATGCCGACCAATACCTCTGGCCTGAACAATCAGTCCTTGCCTTTCAATGGCGAACAACAGCATTATGACAAGTGTTACCGTTATTATGCCGTGCCCAAGAGCCAATGGTACCAATTGACGCTCAACAGTCCTGTGACTCAGTTCATCTCGACCCAATTCACCGAAAACTACCTGAATGTGTTCATCAACAATCCTGTCGGTGATCCTGCCACTGTGATAGTGCCAACGGGCTCGGTGAAAGAAGGCGCGCCCGGCCTTGGCTCTTATCAGATAGTGAAGTCGGATTCGACACCTCAGACCATCACCTATCAAGATCAGGGCAATGGCCAGCAAAAGGTGTGGATGAATGCCGACAGCGGTCAAAATTCAAACAACTCCTCCATCGCGGCTCAGTACATGTAACTGACGTCAGTGAAAATGTGCGCCAATGAATGGATCAGGCATCGAAAAGGTGCCTGATTTATTTATGAAAAATCTTATCCCCCCCAAAGATGACTTGCGACCTGATATTCCGCGCCGAGCCTTTCTGCGGCTCTCCCTGGGGCTGGCCGCCACCGGCATGCTGAGCTGCTGCCACAACTATGACTTCCTCGATGCCTGGGCCATGCCCGCCACCCAAGACGACAATCTCATCGATTGGGACGATGGCCGGCTGATCAACCTTAGCCAAGGCGAAACCGCCGTCTGCAGTACACTCAAGTCGGGGCAATTGTACTGCCTGTTCCTGTACAACAGCTCGGCCAGCGATCACAATGTCGACGTGACCCTGGTGTGGAGCAACTCGCAGCCGCCTGTGACTGTCACTGTGCCCGGGACCGAGGGCAATCAAGGCCCCGCCTCTCTGGTGCTGGTATCAGGCCGGGATACCACCACTATTTCGGCGGCAATCACTCAGACGAGCAGCGGCAGTATCGAGTGCTGCATTGGCAGCGTCGACATGCCGACCAACACAGAGGGCTTGCGCAACAGGCGCCTGCCGGGTAATGGCAAGCCTTCGCCATTGCTGAAACACAGCCGCGACTATGCGGTACCCGAATGCTCCTGGTATCAACTCACCCTGGAGAACAAATACAATCAATCCCTCGTCATTCAATTCCAGCAGCATAGCGCAGTGATCTACATAGTTAACCCGGCTGTCGATGCACAAGCCTTCGTCACTTCACTCATCACTGCGCTCGGCTCAGTCAAGCGAGATCAGGATTATCGCGTCGAGCAGCCGTCACAGGGGGAATTGCCTCAATACCTCAGCATCCAATTCCAGGGCGATGGTGCCCAGCGGGTATGGATGAGTTTCAGCAGTGAACAAGACTCCCGGGATACCTTCATCACCCTACAGGCGCTCAACCCCCAGCCGGATGCCAAGCCGGCAGCCGTCCAGGCGCTACCAGGGGGCCAGGTTTACAAGCAGCCTTTGCTCCATGCCGCCCCACAGCCCGTATCCAAGCAATAACCTCTGCTTGGCCTGCCACATGGGCTGACACCAAGCTGCGCCCCGTACGGCATAGGGTATTTAGGAAACGGACACTGCAAGCCCAGGTTGAATTCGGCGCGTCGATTCAAGCCGCATTATCCAGCCGACTCCCTTGCACTCTCAGTGCTTTTAATGAAAGATATCAATCCAATATAACGCCATCACCGGACACCTGCCCATGCGCCTCTTCTCCTTCCCCACCCTGGTCGCGACCCTGCTTGCCTCTATCTCGGCGGTTGGCCCGGCCCTGGCCTCGGAAACCCTGGCCTTGGAAACCTTGGCGGCGCCGGATCTTGCCACCGTGCAGACCGCTGC
The DNA here is from genome assembly GCF_021412365.1 of Shewanella sp. AS16. Lineage (NCBI taxonomy): Bacteria > Pseudomonadati > Pseudomonadota > Gammaproteobacteria > Alteromonadales > Shewanellaceae > Shewanella > Shewanella sp. AS16. The sequence goes on from NZ_JAKCLK010000010.1 coordinate 28,708, forward strand.
CCCCCTGGCTGACGCCACTTTCACCAATGATGCCATATTGCCGCCGCACTCAGAGTGGCATGGCGCCAGTGAGGCCCTGATGCTGGCACCGGAAGCGGCCTGGGCGACCCCATTCGAGCAGAGCCGCGGACTGGAGAGCCCCAGCTATGATGACACCTTCGCCTGGCTGGATAAGCTGGTCGCCCGGAGCGACAAGCTGCAGAAGGTCAGCCTGGGCAAGAGCCCCCAGGGGCGGGATATCTGGATGCTTGTCGCATCGAGCGAGGGTGCGGCCGACCCCGTCAGTCTGAAACGCAACGGCAAGCCCAGTGTCTTGGTCCAGGCGGGAATACACGCAGGGGAGATCGACGGCAAAGATGCCGGCATGATGCTGCTCAGGGACCTGGTGTTGGGTGACAAGGCCGGGTTGCTCGACAAGGCCAACCTGCTGCTGGTGCCCATCTTCAGCGTCGACGCCCACGAGCGCAGTGGCGCATACAACAGGGTCAACCAGCGTGGTCCGGTGAAACTGGGCTGGCGCACCACGGCCAACAACCTCAATCTGAACCGCGACTATACCAAGGCAGATACCCTGGAGATGCAGCACATGCTGACGGCCATCAACCTCTGGCAGCCGGAGCTCTACATAGATGTGCATGTGACCGACGGCATAGACTATCAATACGATGTCACCTTCGGCTATAACCTGCCCAAGGGCCTGAGTCCGGCGAGTTACCTGTGGCTGGAAAATAACTATAGACCCGCTGTCGAAGCCGCACTGACGGCCAAGGGACACATACCTGGGAGGCTCATCTTCGCCCTGGACAACGGCGATCTGTCTAAGGGCATGTCCCTGTGGCGCGCCGGCCCGAGGTTTTCCAACGGCTATGGCGACGCCCGCCATCTGCCCACCATACTGATAGAAAACCATAGCCTCAAGCCCTTCAAACAGCGGGTGCTGGGCACCTATGTCATGCTGGAGCAGACGCTGAAAACCGTCGGCGCGCAGGCCACCCGCCTCAAGTCGGCCATTCAGGAAGATAAGTACCGCGCCTCGCCGCTGGTCACCCTGACCTGGAAGAGCGCCCCCCAGGAGCAGGGCTGGGACTTCAAGGGCATAGACTATCGCCTGGAGCAGAGCCCCATCAGCGGAGCCCCTGTGGTGCGCTGGCTCGGCACCCCCAGGCTCTACCCTAACTTGCCTGTGTTCGGTGATACAGTGGCCGACATCAAGATAGTCCGCCCCTCGGCCTATTATGTGCCGCCACAGTGGACCCAGGTGATAGCCAAGTTGCGCTTGCATGGCATACGCATGACGCCCTTGACCCAGCCGCAGACGCTGCAATTGCAGCAATACAGTCTGGGCGAGCCCAAATTTGCCCCCCGGGATTACGAGGGGCACCAAAGAGTCAGTGCCGATGTCAAACTCGACCGGGTCACCCGCACCTTAGTCCCCGGGACCATGAAGATAAGCACGGACCAACCCCTGGGGGATCTGGCCATCATGTTGCTGGAGCCCCAGTCAGCGGATTCCCTGTTTCAGTGGGGCTTGTTCAATCCCGTGTTTACCCGCACCGAATATATAGAGGATTATGCGGTAGAACCTCTGGCGGCCAAGATGCTGGCACAGGATCCCCGCCTCAAACAGGAGTTCGACCAGGCATTGGCAGACCCCGAGTTCGCCGCCGATCCCAAGGCAAGGCTGCGCTGGTTTTATGAGCGCAGCCCCTATTATGATGCCCAGTACCTGACTTACCCGGTCCTCAAGGCCCGTTGAGGAAGCTGGCGCCAGCAGCCGGACTCGATGCGGCTTACAGCAAGGCCAGCTTATGCCCCAGAGGACTGGCCTCGTCCCTGGTCAGCACCAGGCTGTAATTGCTGCTCCCATCCAGGGCTATGGCCGAAGATTGATATACCAGGGTGAGGGTGCCGTTGTCGGCCTTATGCACTATGTTGATCTCATAGTCGTCGGCGGGCAGCGTGATGCTGGCCTGCTCGGCAAAGTCCAAGTCCCCCAGGCTGTAGGCGGCCGTGTCTATGGTTTCTGAGGCGCGCACGAAATACACCTTCAAGTCATCATAGTCGCTGGCAAGGTTGGCAATATCCACCTTGTACTCGAAGGCCCTGGGGCGCCAGTCATGGGCTATCACCATGCCCCGGGTCTGACCATCGGCATCGGCGTAGATCAACACAGACTTGCTCTCATCCTGATTGAAGGTCACCAGCAGGTTATCGAACAAGCCAGCCTTGGAGTTACTGTCGGCCACTGTGATGCCATAATCGTCGAACGCCGTCTGGCTGAAGTCGGTCACTGCCCCGGGCGCGACATCATAGAGGTATTGGCTCTCCTGCTTGCTGGCGAGTCGCACATCTATCTGCTTATCCGCCAGACCGTTGTAGACCCGGTATTCGGCGACGGCTTCCAGGGCGGCATAGTTCACCGGAGTACTGGTGGAGTCGACACTGTCCAGGGTGATCTTGAGCTCACCCGCACCGAAACTGGCGCGGATCACCAGCTTGTAGACGGTTTCATTGCTGAAATCCATGATCCCTGTGGTATAGAGGATCTTGGTGCTGCCGGCCTCCGTCAGGTAAGCGACATAGTCGCCGGTATCGAACATCTGCTCGCCCGTGTAATCCTTATAGGCCAGGCTGCCCAACATCTGCGCCTGGGAGAAATCCGCCCCCGCAGGTGCGACATAGACATCGAACGCCGCGGCATCCGCTGCGGCGTTGACCGCCAGGAGCTGCATCTTGCTGTAGTCATTGTCTGTATCGGCATTGAGCCTGTCCATCTCGCCGCGCGAATAGCTGACGTCCAGCAACTCGGGTGTCAGATAGTCACCCAATAACACCAGCAAATGGTTGCTGTCGCTGGCCAGGTTCAGCGTTTCCGAATACAGGCTCACCTCATCGGCGTCGGCATCCGCCCCCAGGATGCTGACCTCGGTATTGCCTGTGTTGTACTCATACCTCGGCATGGCATCGGCAAAGTCTATGGCGGCATACTCATAGTCGTCGAGTACCAGGGCTGTGGCCCTGCTGTTGGGTGACGCATTATAGTACTGGACATAGGCCACAGCTGAACTGCCACTCTCACTGTCGCTGCCACAGCCGACCAAGGCGGCACAGATCAAAGGCAGGGCCAGATAACCGCAAACTGTTTTTCTTTTCATAATCACTCCATTAACCCATTAATTACATTTGCACTGCTATGACCCAGGTGGCGGGTAAATCAGTGTCAACCAATGTAAAAAGCCGCAAGACTTCCGCAGCCTGGTGTCAACAGAACGCCATGGCCGCAGATCGGCGGCGACTCGGGCAAAAAAGATGGGCAAATTCGCTAAAACTTGGTTTTTTGTCCCATGGATAGCTTGTTAAAACGCGACCATACTCATGATGAAGAATATTTATAGCGTTAAATCATATAGTTACAACTTGGCACGCTCTGTGCTTTAACCGAGGAAGAAACGACAGGGAACACCCGGGTGTGGGCACAGGCCCCATGCCAGGCACAGAATACAGAGGAATAATCCATGAAAGGTCCAGCCATACTAGCCTCCATAACAGTGGCATTGAGTTCTTACCTGGCCAACGCCAACGCGGCCAGCGAACACCAGCAGCGCGAGCTGCAGCTGAGCGCCGCAGATATCCATGTGTTGGCCGCCCGGACAGGTGCCGGCAGCCTGGAGATCCAAGGTGTCGAGGGGCTGAATCAGATCTTGGTCAAGGCCGATATCTACAGCGACGACGAGGCACAGATCGACTTCAGCCTAGCGCGCCAGGCCGGCAAGGCCAAACTGGTCGCAGATGTTAAACAGGCCAAGGGCTTCTTCTTCGGCAGCTACGACTCTCCCTACATGGATGTGACAGTGCAGCTGCCTGCAGCCATGGCACTCGAGCTGGACGACGGCTCGGGTGGCATAGAGATAGCAGGCATGAGCGCCGACATCAGAGTCAAGGATGGCTCGGGCGCACTGAAGATAGTCGGTGGCAACAACCTCAGGATAGATGATGGCTCGGGTGCCATAGTCATCAGCCAGGTAACGGGTGACATAGAAATAGAAGATGGCTCGGGCGCCATAGACATAAGTCGGGTAACGGGCGACATAGAGATAGACGATGGTTCGGGCAACATGGACATACGCGACATTCAGGGCAAGGTCAAAATTCGCGACGGCTCGGGCAACATAGAGGTCAGCAACACCTTGGGGCTGACCATACTCGAGGCCGGCTCGGGCAAGGTCAGCTTCGACCAGATAAAGGGCGCCGTCAGCAGGCCCTGACAGACTTCCCGGCGCAGAGCGTGTCGGCCGCCCGGTTATGCCGGGTCACCGGCTCGCTTCTGCCCACCCCTTAGGCCGGGTGCCGGCACGCTTCCCCCCAGCAGTGCCAGTTTCTTGGCCCTGGGCAATTTCTTCAGCGCCAGTTCCCGCCGCAGGGCATCGCCATGACTGCCGACGGCCTCGCGGTACACCAGGGTCAATGGTCCCTTGCCACGCAGGTACTTGGCCGCCCTGGGCCCGCCACTGCTATGCTCGAGGAAGCGGCGTTCGACATCCTTGGTGATCCCCGTATACAGATGCTCGTTGGCGCAACGTATCATGTATAGCGACCAGACGGCTGAGGTCATTCCTGGCTCGCCCCCTGAGCCGCTTCACTATCCGGGAATAACAAGCCGAGGAAGAAGGCATACTCGAGCGCCGTGTCCTCATATTGGCGATAACGGCCGCTCTTGCCGCCATGCCCGGCTTCCATGTCTATCTTGAAGATCAGCTGATGCCTATCCGTCTTGTATTGTCTCAGCTTGGCGACCCACTTGGCGGGCTCGAAATACTGCACCTGGGAGTCATGCAGACCTGTGGTCACCAGCAGATGCGGGTAGGCCTGGCGCTTGACGCCGTCATAGGGGGAGTAACTCAGCATATAGTCGAAACTGGCCTTGTCGTTGGGATTGCCCCACTCGTCATATTCGTTGGTGGTCAGCGGCAGTGACTCGTCCAGCATGGTAGTGACCAAGTCGACGAAGGGCACATGGGCGGCGATGGCAAAATAACGCTCGGGCGCCTGGTTGGCGATGGCGCCCATCAACAGGCCACCGGCACTGGCGCCGGCGGCCAGCACACGCCCTTTATCGCCATAGCCTTGCTCCGTCAGTGCCTGGGTCACATCGATAAAGTCGTTGAAGGTATTTTGTTTATTGAACATGCGTCCGGCGTCATACCAGGGACGGCCGAGCATTTCGCTGCCGCGCACATGGGCTATGGCATAGACGACGCCCCTGTCCAGCAGGCTGATGACGGAGGAGGAAAAGTCCGGCTCTACCGTGTGGCCGTAGGCGCCATAGCCATATTGATACAGGGGATTGCTGCCATCCTTGCGAAACTTATCCTTGCGATACACCAGAGATACAGGCACTTGCACCCCGTCACGGGCCTGGATGAACAGGCGCTCGGAGCGATAATTCTGCGCATCGAAGCCGCCCAGTACCCGCTCCTGCTTGAGCAGGCGCCGCTCCCCGGGCCGGCCGAGATCGTATTCGAATATGGACTCTGGGGTGGTCAGGCTGGAGTAATAGATCCTCAGCTTATCCGTGTCCTGTTCGGCGTTGACATCCAGCCCCAGCACATAGGCGGCCTCGTCGAACTCCAGCTCGAAGGGCGCAGCACCATCCAGGGGATGCACCCTGATATGGCTGATGCCAAGCTCGCGGGTCTGCAGCACCAGATAGTCTTTGAGCAGCAGGACGTCTTCGATGCGGACATCGGCCGCATAGGGCAACACCTGTTGCCACTTGGACTTGTCGGCACTGTCGCTCGCCGTCACCTTCAGCAGGCGGAAATTGGTGGCCTGCCAGTTACTCAGCACATAATAGTCGTCGCCCAATTTGGCGATGGAATATTCATGGCCTTCTTCCCGCGGCAGGAAGGGCTTGAACTCGCCCAGAGGAGTATCTGCATCGAGCAGCGAGACTTCGCTGCTGGTGGTGCTCTCATGCAGCAGCACCAGCCGGGTGCCATCCAGGCTCTTGCCGAGGGAGATGTAGAAGGTGTCGTCCTGCTCTTCATAGACGAGTACGTCTTCCTTCTGGGGGGTGCCCAGTTGATGGCGAAACACTTGGAACCCCAGCAGCGTCTGGGGATCTTTGGCTATGTAGAAGAGATGCAGATTGTCATTGGCCCAGACGACCCGCCCCTCTGTGCCTTCGAGCACGTCGCCCAGCAGTTCGCCCGTGTCGAGATCTTTAAAATGGATCTGATAAATACGCCGGCTGAGGGTATCTTCGCCGAAGGCCAGCAGGCGCTCATTGGGGCTGACAGCCACCCCTCCCAGGCCATAGAATTCATGCCCGGCGGCGCGCAGATTGACATCCAGCATCAGCTGCTCAGGTGCATCCAGGCTGGTCTTGCGTCCTATGAGGGGGTATTCGCCGCCCGTCTGATAACGGCGATAATACCAATGCCGCTGCCAATGATAAGGCACACTCGACTCGTCTGTCTCCAGCCGCCCGACCAACTCGTCGAACAGGCGTTGCCGCAGCCCCTGGAAGGGCGCCAGCTGCTGGTCGGCGTAGCGATTCTCGGCCTCCAGGTGGGCGATTACCGCCGCATCTTGCCTGGCATCGTCCCGCAGCCAATAGTAATCATCGTTGCGGGTTACCCCATGCAGACTCATGGGATGGGGCCTCTGTTCCGCCCTGGGAGCGGCCACTGTCGCTGGGCCGGAGGTAGTGCAAGCGCTTAAGGACATAATGACACCCGATATGACTGAAAGTGATATGACAAAGATACTAGTGTAACGTCTCATTGAACCTTCCCTGTTGCGGCCCCAAAGCTGAGGCCAAAGTGTTTGCCTCTGTCCCTGCTCATCATCGAGGCCCGCATGGCCCTGGTATGACGCCCATGATAGAGGGCGGCGGTGTCCGAGTGCAATCCGTCAGGCAGAAATTACAGTCGAGGCAACCCATACCGCCATTAAAAGTCCCCCTTGCCTTGTTATCCCCAAGGATAAGGTGCACCATATGCGCGCTTTATCCTGCCCGAATGACATCATTCGGACTTGCTGGAGCACAATTCTCAGGGCGGGGTGAAACTCCCCACCGGCGGTAAATCAGGCTGCAACTCAAGCTGCAGCATGAAAGCCCGCGAGCGCCCAGGCCTTGCCTGGGGTCAGCAGATCTGGTGCCTCACCCGCAAACTCGGGTGCCATTCCAGAGCCGACGGTAATGCTCAGCAGTCCTGCTGACCGAGTCCGGATGGAAGAGAATATGAGATGCCAGCCGAGCCCGTCACTTGGGCCAACCCGGCTGCCCAGCTCTTATGATACGCAAACACGGCCCGGCCGTCGCTGCGCTATTCCTGCACGCCCTGATCCTGGAAATTCCAATGTCGTATTAAAGAGGATATTAATCATGGATCAGTCTTTACACAGCCCCTCACTGCTCGCCGCCTTCGGCACCGCCATAGAAAGAGTCGAAGCTGGCTTAGCTGCCTTGCGCCAAGGCCAGGGTATCCTAGTCGTCGACGATGAAGACAGGGAGAACGAAGGCGATTTGATCTTCGCCGCCGAATCACTCACCAACGCCCAGATGGCCATGCTCATCCGCGAATGCAGCGGCATAGTCTGCCTCTGCCTGCCGGATGAAAGAATCAAAGCCCTGGACCTGCCGCCCATGGTCGAGGATAACTCCAGCCAGTACGGCACCGCCTTTACCGTCAGCATAGAGGCCAGGGTCGGGGTCACCACCGGCGTATCTGCCGCGGATCGCGTCACCACCATCAAGGCGGCGATTGCCGACGATGCCACCCCTAACAGTCTGGCGCGCCCCGGCCATGTGTATCCGCTGCGGGCCCAGCCAGGCGGCGTACTCAGCCGTCGCGGCCATACCGAAGGCACCATAGACATGATGCGACTGGCCGGCCTCAAACCCGCCGGCGTGCTGTGTGAAGTCACCAACCCGGACGGCACCATGGCCCGCCTGCCGGAGATCATCGCCTTCGGCGCCCAGCACAATATGCCTGTGCTGACCATAGAAGACATAGTGGTCTACCGCGAAGCCCTTGAGCAAGAAGCCCTTAGCGCAAAGCCTCTTGAGCAAGAGTCACTGCTGGCCAAGGTCGGCTAGCGAGCCGCCGCAGTAACGCCGCCATGACAAAAAATCCCCCGCTAATCCCGGGGGATTTTTTGTCAGCTCACTTGACTAAAGCATATCAATCGCTACAGTCCCCCACCCCCGAAAACCTGCTTATTGGCCTTAATCAACCCGATTTTCACATTCTCATCTGTGGCAGCAACTAACACTTAATCGAATAACTTCGGTGTTATGCCTATCCTGGATTTTATTGAATCCGGCCTCCTTAGACTCTAGCATCTTGCTTGTTCCAAACTGCGTTTGGATTAAGATCGTGGGCTTTCAGCCCACACCCGAGCAAGGAGGACTGCTCGTCCTATCCTCCTTGCATCCACCATGACGCCCCGACGAAGCGGACAACTCCTCTGGCTTATGGGCATCTGAGCTAGCACCTCATATTCGCCGTCCCTGGCTCACCTGAGGCTAGCTCGGCATCCTTGCCTCGCTCACGCTCATCTGCTCCAACGCCTTTCGGCCGCTTCGATGGGGAGGGTGTATTTCTGTGACCTCAGTGTTTAGTGAAGCATTCGGGTTTCAAAATTGTTTTGCCTGTCCTGTCTTTCCATATGCTATTAATAGATGATAGGTTACAGACTTGAGCATGTTCATCAATTTGTCGTGCATGCGCACTATACAGCTGTTAGCAGCCTTACGGAGTTTTGCTCAAATATGGACTTTTTGGTTACACCAGCATTAGTTTTTCCTACTTGGTTAATTTTTACTTTAATCGCTTTACTCTTTGATCAAAGAATAAAGCGAAAAATATGGGCGCTTCGAGGTGGTAAAACTTTAAGAGTATTTAAACGACAGTATGGTTCTTATCGTGAATTCAATCATCGATTTAATGTAATGTTTTATTTTGATTCATTTGGTAAGTCACAGATGAAATATGTTAAAAATTCAGAGCAAAAGATATTACTAAAAACTACGTATAACAACATTAATTTTTGTAATTGGTTTTATTGTCATGCTAACAGTAATTGATACTTTGGGTGTAATAGGCAGCTAACAAGATAGATCAGCCTAAGGCGCACCTGGACCAAGTATTATGTGTTTCTGGGCTGAGTGTCGTGCTCGTGCCGTGTATTTGTCGTGGTGATTTCATTTTTATTGGTTATTATTTCCCGTGAATTAAATAGCTAGAACAGAGGAAGTTAATGCTCATTAGAAAACTAAGATTGCAAAGAGGATGGTCTCAAGAACACTTAGCTCAATTGACTGGGCTTAACACTCGCACGATTCAGCGTGTAGAGAGAGGCAAACCACCTAGCTTAGAGACATTGAATTCCTTAGCTGCTGTTTTTGAAATTGAACTTAACCAATTGCAAGAAGGGATTACTATGGACACTGAATCAAGAGTAGACTTAACAGAGCAAAAGGCAATTGAGCACGTACAAGGCATTAAAGGCTTTTACACTCACTTAACTATTTACGTCGGCGTTTTATTTATCTTTCTCATTATTAATTTATTCGACTCACCAGCTGAATTCTGGGTGCATTTACCCGCGATGGGCTGGGGGACTGGCATTCTTATTCATGGCTTGTGTGTGTTTGAAACATTTAACCTTTTGGGTCCTGATTGGGAAAAAAGACAAATTGAAAAACGCTTAGGTAGGAAGCTATAAACATATAGCGAGTGACTGTGGTGTTCAGTCAATATATTTGTATATTCCTTGCACACCACAACATTTTCTAGGACGAAAAGACAAAACATCCAAAACCCTGCTCAAAAAATAAGACAACAAGCCCATTTGCGGCAGCCATAGCCACAGAAAACACCAGTTTCCTTCTAAGTTGCGCAGAGCCTTGGCATGACGAGGGTCTGCGCTCGCATGTGTTTAGCCGTAAGGCTCTATGCTCGAATTCAATGCTTTACACAACAGTAACTTGTGATAACTTGGTGTTCATTGGAGCTATGCACAGATGCGCATTCGCACTATTGAAATGTTAGGCATGAGATGAGTCAAAGTCCTGAGTTATTGCGAAGATTGTTGCGCTCGAAAGATCGCATGGATGGCGCCCCCCACGAGGATTGGACGGTCGAGCGCCTGGCCCAGGTGAGCGCGGTTTCAGTGGCGCACTTTTCACGAGAGTTCAAAAAAGCCTTCGGCTTGCCTCCACACCGTTACCTGCTCACACGCCGCATAGAGCGAGCCACTGCATTACTCAGGGACACAGACCTGCCCATTACCGAAATTGCCTTTCGAACCGGCTGGAACAGTGTCGGCACCTTTGGGCGCATTTTCAATGACATTACCTGTGAGAGTCCAGGAGAGTTTCGAGCGCGTGCAAGTTCGATTTCAGACGCACGCCAAGACATGCCCGAATGCGTCATGCGCGCCGTCGATCGCCCGAACCTCAATATAGCAGTTTTGGAGAAGCGCCGACTTAAGTCTGCTGGCAAGCTATGAGTCCAATCTAAGGGAGGAGGTGTTATGACTAGAGGTGCTATGACTAGAGGTGTAAACACGGCAGGATTGTATGTGCGGGATCAGGATGAAGCACTCGCATTCTACGTCGGGAAATTGGGGTTTATCCTTCATACGGATGTTCGCAATGGCGACTATCGTTGGCTGACGGTTCAGCATCCAGAGCAGCCGGCTTTTCAGCTGGGTTTGTTTAAACCCGGCCCACCTGTGCATGATGCGGCAACAGCACAGACGCTGAATGAAATGGTCGCCAAAGGTGCCATGCCACCTCTGGTTCTCGCGGTGGATGACTGCCGCGCTGCGTACGCACGCATGAGAGAGAGTGGCGTGGAATTTACCCAGGAACCCGTGGAACGCTATGGCAGGGTGGATGCCGGCTTTCGGGATCCATCCGGCAACGGATGGAAGATGATAGAAACTGCAGCCAAGCCGCAATCAAGGAGCTCGATATGAACTGGAACCAGTGGATCCGCCAAAGCCACCGTTGGCTATCTATCCTGTTTACAATGACAGTGATCGCCAACTTTACAGCCAGAGCCGTAGATGCTGCCGAGCCCTCTCCGTGGATAACATACTCGCCACTCCCGCCACTGTTTTTAATGCTGCTTACCGGTCTATACCTGTTCGCACAGCCGTACCTGGCCAAGCGACAAGGCAGTGCCAGTAGCTAACCCTATGGGTGCTGCCGCAGGTGCATGGGCAAATGAAATCTTCGATTTCAAGCTTATGAGCGAGAGGCAAGAGGGGATTGCTGTCGATCCCCTCTTGGTCGGCTCTGGATTTAAACCAAGGGGGCAGAAAGCCCACGACTGTCTCGGCCGTAAGGCCGCTCATCAATGATAGAACTCTCGGCAGAGAAAGTGTGACTCACAAGCCTGGTGTTGCTGCAAAGTGGATTTGCAACCCATCACCTACCGTGGGTGCCGTGCAGGGATGCACTAATGTCGCGATGACAAGGATGTCATAGAGCGACCTTTTGCACTGCTCTTATATCAGGCGCAACAGTGCCCTCTCTGGTGTATTCCTTCGGCTTTTGCGTTCGCTCAGAAACAAGATAACAAGTGATCGACATAGACCCTGAACTTGACCCTTTGCTAACTACTGGAGTGCTGGACAATCGGCTTCGCTTTCGTAGCCCAGATAATAATATGCACTCCAGAGTTTTTCACTGGTGTACGGTGACTTGCTCCACATGCTGTAGTGGACGCCCTCGCTGCTTGAACAATAGGTAAATCCTGCCAGGTTATTGTTTAGCGCGGCCACAAGCTTCTTGTTTTTTGCAGCGGCAACTATGCCTATGGCCAGATTTATATTTGTATCAGCCTTCACTGTGTAAAAGGTGTAGCCGGCGCTTTGATTAATGTCCCGACGATCTTCCATAAGCGCGTAGCAAGATGTTCCGTCTTGCGCTTTTCCCGATATCCTGGCCGCGACCTTTGCCGGTTCATTTTCCAGTAAAACGATATTCAATAGATCGTTACTTTTCAAAGCGTCATTTTGAATCGCCAAACAGTTTCCATGCAGCCAGCCAACAGCACTCTCTATGGGGAGTGCATTGACGTTTTGAGTACTGCAGCTGGCAATGCATACAAATAATGACATAAAGATCAATGATTTAATTTGCATATCCATTACCTTCCGTTATGCGACCAGTGAGGAGCGTCGGTTTTCAGCTTTTTAACACTGTAAGAATCGCCTACCGCATGCAGAACCAGGTTGTTATTTGCGTTAGGGAAGTAAGTCACTTCAGTCTCAGTCCCGTCTTTCTTCTTGACCTTTATCTTTCCAGCCCAGGTTATGGTCATGTCAATTGCCTTGCCATCAATGTGGTTGCTGGTTAAGGATGGTGCATTGATGCTTTTAGGCGGCACGGCAAGGCCAAATCCATTCACCATTTCTAAGGCGCCAGCTTTGCTTTTTGCAATATCACCATGATCCCACTCTATATCTACACCCGCCATTTTAGGCGCGTCGGTGGGTTTGCATTTCCCCTGGGATATCTTCCATGACCAATGGAACAGGTACGCCCGTTTCTTGCTGCGCTTTGTGGTTGAAATAACGATTTTCGCGCCAGCATCTTCGAGTGCCTTTTTAAATGCCTTTACGTTTGTTTTAAAAGTGGTATCGAGGTCATCAATATTGGTGCTGTTTTTGGCGTTGGTGTTAGCCCAGGTAACCCAATATTTTCCGCTTTTTGTTGCCATGTTCAATCTTCCTTGTTTAAACCAGCGTTGCGTAAGACCCCGATGCTATAGCAAATAATAATGACTATCAATGTTGCGTTCGGCGGCGGAGTGAGCATCCCATGGGTTCGACGCTCTATAAAAGCTGAGGAGCCGAAGGCCCATGACTTTCCCTGCCACATCCCCACAGGTATTGGCTGTTCCCAAAAAATAAAAAAGCAGCCTCGGCTGCTTTTTTATTGCTGCATCCTGCTCAGGACGGCTAGAGGCTGCCCTGGGCATTCATTATGCTTTCGCCGCTCTCGTTGGCCAGCTGAGCCAGGTCTTTGTCTATGAAGAACAGCGCCTTGCCATCCTCACCCACCAAGCGGATCTTGTCGACTATCGACTTGAACAACTTCTCTTCTTCATGTTGCTCGGCCACATACCATTGCAGGAAGTTGAAGGTCGAATAATCTTGGTTGCTGAAGGCGGCATGGGCCAAGGCATTGATGTTGCGGGTGATCAGTTGCTCATGTTCATAGGTATGCTCGACCAGTGCCAGCAGGGAAGCGTACTGCGCCTGGGGGGCTGCTATGGCCCCTATCAAGGGCAGGCCTCCCGTCTCGCTGACATAGGTAAACAGGCGACGCATGTGGCCCATTTCTTCGTCGGCATGCTTGCGCATAAACTTGGCAGCGCCCTCGAAGCCTTGATCCTCACACCAGGCACTCATCTGCAGATAGAGATTGGAGGAGAAGAACTCCATGTTGATCTGCTCATTCAACTTATCGATCATGGCTTGTGCCAACATAATAAATCCTCACGGCCTTAGGCCCATTCAAAGGGGGACTATTGTATAAACCCAGGCCGTAAAAGCAACAATCTTTAGCTAACAAATTGATTGATAAATATAAATTATTCGCATTAGGATTCATGCAACCCATGGATACCGGGCGCCGGCCACATCACCGGCCTCCTGTAACATTTGCTAACCAAAAGAGACAGAAGCCGACGCCAATAGGCACTAGAATTCGACATTCTTAACACCGGCTCAACAGGATAAGCGGACTCTTTTACCATGGATTTGACCAACATAAGCACACGCAACCCCGCCGGGACTCTGGTCACCCTGCTGTTGATCGCCGTTTTCGGCATCCTCGCCATCGCCAAGTTACCCATACAGCTGTTGCCGGATATCCAGAGGCCACAAATTTCCGTCTTCAATAACTGGCGCAGTGCCGCGCCACAGGAGATGGAGTCCAACATCATAGAACCCCAGGAAAATGTGCTGCGCCGGGTGCCAGGGGTGATAGAGATGACCTCGAACATTTCCCAGGGCTTCGGCGGTGTGACCCTCACCTTCGAAGTCGGCAGCAATATGCAGGAGGCGATGATCAATGTGATCAACGCCCTCAATCAGACCCCGCCGAGACCACTGGACGCCAACGAGCCCTTCATCAATGTCGGCGGCGGCAACGGCGCCCCGAACCTGGCCTCCATACTGATCCGCATGGCACCCGATAATCCGGCAACAGATTTCGGCCAATACCAGAAACTGATCGACGATGTGGTCGAACCCAGGCTGAGACAGATAACAGGGGTAGGTTCGGTGCGGCTGCAGAGCCGCCTGCCCAAGGAGCTGCATATCCGCTTCGATCCCTATCGCGCCGCCGCCCTGGGGATCAGCCTGGATCAGCTGCGCAATACCCTGTCCCGCGCCGCCGATATATCGGGCGGCACGGCCAACGTCGGCCGGCGCCAATATACGGTGCGCTTCGTCGGCCAATATACCCCGGAGAATCTCGGCAACCTGATAGTTACCTACAACGATGGCCGGCCCGTCTATTTGAACGAGCTGGCCGAGGTGGAGATAGGCAACGCCGAGGTACAGGGCTTCACCAAACGCAACGGCTATCCCGCCTACTATATGACGATAGAAGGCACCTTCGACGCCAATACGGTGGCCGTGCTCGATGGCGTCAATGCGGCGATTGCCGAACTCAACGAGACCAGTCTCAAGCAGCTTGGACTCGTGATGGATCTCTCCTTCGATGCCTCTGTGCATATCAAGCGGGCCATATTGCTGGTGAAGGGCAACCTGGGGATCGGGGTGTTGCTGGCACTGATCATACTCTACGCCTTCCTGCGAAACCTGCGGGCGACCCTGATGATCGCCTCCACCATACCCGTGGCCCTGTTGATCGCCTTCATGGCACTGGATGCCATGGGTCGCACCCTGAATGTGATCTCCCTCGCGGGTCTGGCATTTGCCGTCGGCCTGGTGCTGGATGCGGCCATCATAGTGCAGGAAAACATAGTGCGCCTGCTGCAACAGGGCAAGGGCAAGGGCAAGGGCAAGACCCTGGCGATACTCGAAGGCACGGCCCAGGTCAGGGGCGCGCTGCTGGCTTCGACCGCCACCACTGTCGCCATCTTCCTGCCCATCCTCTTCATGCCAGGGGTCGAAGGTCAGCTGTTCGCCGATCTGGCACTGACCCTGTCGGTCGCAGTGGTCTCTTCCTTCTTCAGCGCCATCACACTGATCCCAGTATTCAGCCTGCTATGGCTCAAATTACCGCTCAAACCGGAAAACGAACGCCTGTGGCAGCGGCTCACCCTGCTGGTCCAGCGCCTGACCTCGACCCGCAGCTTAGCCGCTTTCTGGTGTGCGCTCCTGGTCATAGGCGCAGGTGCCTTGGCTGCCTGTCTCATGCCCAGGCCTGACTTCTTGCCCCAGGCCAAGTCCGACGGCATCTTCGCCTTCTTTTCCCTGCCACCCGGCGCCAGCGTCAAGACCCTGGAGAAGGAAATAGGGGATACCATCATCGCCCGCCTCAAGCCCTATTACGATAAGGAGAAGCAGCCCTACATACATGGCTACAACTTCTCCATGTATGCGGCCTTCAACGTGCTCTTCATCTACCCTGAGGATCCCACCCAGGCCGATGCCATGATCAAGCTGCTGAACGATGAGATCCTCATAGGCCTGCCCGATACCCAGGCCTTCACCAACAGAGGCTCGCTGCTGCAGTTTGGCTTCAACGGCGGCCGCGCCATCAATATCGATCTGCAGGGCTCGGACATGGAGGCGCTGATGGTCTCGGCCGCCGGCGGCATGGAGCTGATCAAAAACGCCCTGCCCGGCGCCGTGGTCCGGCCCATCCCCGGACTGTCCATGGCCCAGCCCGAGCTGCAGCTGGTCCCCAACGAACGCCGCCTGGCACAGGCAGGAGTCGATCGCAGCCAGATAGCCAACGCCATGCGCGCCTATACCTCAGGGCTGTTCGTCGGCGAATACTTCGATGGCAACGAGCGCATGGACGTGCTGCTCAAGGGCCCCAAGTGGACAGTGCCCGAGCAGCTGGCCGCCACCCCGGTTTACACCGCCTCCGCCGGCATTCAGACCCTGGGCGAACTCGCCGGCTTCAAGCGCACCGTAGGCCCGACTCAGCTGCAGCGGGTGAACGGTAAACGCAGCGTCAGCCTGCTGGTGTTCCCGCCCGACGATATGTCGCTGGATGAGGCCATGGAGATACTCCGCGGCCAGACCCTGAAGGATCTGCAGGCGACCCTGCCGCCAAACAGCGCCGTCAAGTTCCGCGGCAGCGCCGACAAGTTGGATCAGACAATCACAGACATGGGCACCAACTTCCTGCTGGCCGTGCTCATCCTCTTCCTCTTGATGGCCGCCATGTTCAAGTCGGCCAAAGACAGCCTGCTGGTTCTGTTGTCCATGCCACTGGCACTCAGTGGCGGGGTCATCAGCCTGCGGCTGCTGAATCTATTCAGCTTCCAGAGCCTGGATCTGCTGACCATGATAGGCTTCATCATTTTGCTCGGCCTGGTGGTCAACAACGCCATACTCCTGGTAGACCAAACCCGCCAAGGCAGCCGCGAAGGCCTGGATTTGGAACAGGCCATCTATCAGGCGGTAGCGACCCGCGCCCGCCCCGTCTACATGAGCACACTGACCAGCATCTTCGGCATGTTGCCGCTCATGCTGGTGCCCGGCGTCGGCAGTGAAATTTATCGCGGCCTGGCCGCCGTCATAGTGGGCGGCATGAGCTTCAGCGCCCTCTTTACCTTAGTCCTGATGCCGAGCCTGCTGCGCCTGACCCACAGGCCCGGGCCACAGTCTCTCGATTTAGTCCAAGGAGTTACCCCATGAGCCCCAGTTCCTTTCCCCTGCGCGGCCTGCTGGCCTCCCTGTTGCTGCTCGGTGCCGACGTCCCGGCGCTGGCCGCCGAAGCGCCGCGCCTGGTCAGCGTGGTTCGGGTCGAGAATCGCCCCCTGTCACCCAAGATCATGGTCATAGGCTCGGTCCACTCGCGTAACAGCGCCGAGCTGACGGCCGGGGTCGATGGCCGCCTCGAATGGGTTGCCGAGGCCGGCACCAGGGTGCAGGCCGGCGAGACGGTCGCCCGACTGGATCAAAGCCGTCTGAGGTTGCAACAGGCGGAGCAAGAGGCACTGATCGAACGGGAAAGCATTACCCTGGTGCGACTGGAGCGTGATTACCGCCGCCTGCAGCAGCTGCTCGCCAGCAAGAATGCCTCGCAGACTGAGCTGGACAAGGCCGAGACCGACAGGGACATGGCGGCGGCTAACCTCAAGTTGGCGCAGATCCAACTCAAGATAATAGAAGATGATTTGGGTCGCACCCGGATCAAGGCGCCCTTCGGCGGCATAGTCACGGCCAGGCAGCATCAGGCGGGTGAAGACATAGGCCGCGCCGAAGCCGTACTGGCGATGACAGATCCCGAGCAGCTGGAAATCCGCCTGCATGCCCCGCTGAAACACAGCCGCAGGGTCAAGGTCGGCGACAGCCTGCAGATCTATCATAGCAAGGGAGAATTCGAGGCCCGCATCCGCAGCCTGATCCCCGTCTCGGATGTCCGCTCCCAGACCTTCGAAGCCAGGATAGACTTGCCGCTGGAGATCCAGGATGGCTTCAGTGTCGGCGAGCTGGTGTCGCTGGCACTGCCGATCGCCCCCAAGCAACTCACCACCCTGGTGCCAAGAGACGCCATAGTATTGAGATCCAGCGGCGCCTTCGTGTTCAAGATAGACGAGGACGCCAAGGCGTTGAAGGTGCCTGTGACCCTGGGCAACGGCGCCGGTGACTGGATTGCGGTCCAGGGCGCACTGACAGAGGCCGACAGCGTGGTAGTCCGCGGCGCCGAGACGTTGCAGGATGGCCAGCAGGTGCAACTGCAAGCCCCGGCCGTGGCAGCGTCCTCGGCCGGCTAGCGGCGCAGCGTGTCGGCCATTGGCCATTGGCCATGGTTACTAAAAAATAGCCTATGGAACATAGTCTTCTTCGACGAGACTGGCATAATGGACTCAAGTCATTTATCGCGCCGGCGCCCATGGGATGACCCGGGCGCCGGCCACCATCAAGGAAGCCAGATGCCAACAGATCCCTGCGCTCAACCCAGCCTGATGCACCCGGACCAGGCGCTGCCGCTGCTGCTCGAAAGAGTCCAACCGCTCACCGAGACCCAGGTCTTGCCGCTGGCCCAGGCCCTGGGACGGGTGTTGGCGGAAGATCAGGCCGCCACAATAGACCTGCCGTCCTTCGACAACGCCTCCATGGACGGTTATGCCTTTCGCTTCGACGACTTAGTCCACAGCCAAGGGCAACAAGAGGCCAGCCTCACCCTGGTCGGCAGCGCCTTCGCCGGCCATCCCTATGCCGGCACTTGCCCCCGAGGCGCCTGTATCCGCATCATGACGGGCGCACCTCTGCCACCCGAGCTGGATACTGTGCAGATGCAGGAACTGACCCGGGTCGAGGGCGAGCGGATCCGGATAGAGGCCCCCCATGCCAGGGGCGCCAATGTGCGCCGCCGCGGCGAGGAAGTGGCCGCCGGCACCCAGGTGCTCAGTGCAGGCACCAGAATCAACGCCGCCGAGATGGGGGTGCTGGCCACCATAGGCGTGGCCCGGGTGCGCGTCTATCGCCGCCTCACTGTGGCCTTCTTCTCCACCGGCGATGAGCTGCGGCCACTGGGCAGCCCCCTGGCTGCGGGGCAGATCTACGATTCGAACCGCTATGCCATCCAGGGGCTGTTGAGCCGCGCCGATGTCGACTGGCTGGATCTGGGCGTGGTCGCCGACGAACCCGAGGCGCTGCGCCAGGCCTTTCGCAGCGCCGCGGCCCAGGCCGACATGGTGCTGACGTCGGGCGGAGTCTCGGTCGGCGCCGCCGATTACACCAAACAAATACTGGAAGAAGAAGGCCAGATCAGCTTCTGGAAACTCGCCATCAAGCCGGGCAAGCCCTTCGCCATGGGGCAGATAGGCGACGCCATCTTCTGCGGCTTGCCGGGCAACCCTGTGTCCTCCATGGTCACCTTCTACAAGCTGGTCTGGCCCCTGCTCAACAAGATGCAGGGCCTGCCCCAGACCCAGCCACTGCTGCTGGATGCCACCCTGAAAAGCCAGATCCGCAAGCAAGCAGGACGGGTCGAATACCAGCGCGGTATCCTGAGCCGCAATGCGACGGGTGAACTCGAAGTCACAGTCACTGGCGCCCAGGGCTCCGGCATGTTGACCTCCATGAGCCTGGCCAATTGCTTCATCATTTTAGCGCAGGAACAAGGGGATACCCCCATAGGTGCCAGGGTCAGGGTCGAACCTTTCAACTCTGTGCTATGTTGAGAGAAACAGAGTCATGACAGGGCAAGAGATCCTCAGCGATGCCGAACTCATCAGGTACAGCAGGCAAATCTCCCTCAAGGGCATGGATATCGACGGCCAGGAGAAGCTGAAGCAGGCCAGGGTGCTGATCCTCGGGGTCGGCGGCCTGGGCTGCGCCGCCGCACAATACCTGGCGGTGGCCGGGGTGGGTCACTTGACCCTGGTGGATTTCGACACAGTCGAGGCCTCCAACCTGCAACGCCAGGTGCTGCATGGCGACCAGGATATAGGCAGGCCCAAGGTCGACTCGGCCAGGGACAGCCTGAGCAAGCTCGCCCCCCATCTCCAACTGGAAACAATCAACGCCCGGCTGGAGCAGGCGCAACTCGATGCCTTGGTCGCCGGGCATGAGCTTGTGCTCGATTGCAGCGACAATATGGCGGTGCGGGAGCAGCTCAACCTCAGCTGTTTGCGGCGGCAACTGCCGCTGGTGTCGGCCGCAGCCATCCGCATGGAAGGCCTGGTGACTGTGTTCGACTTCCGCCAGCTGGGGCAAGCAGTCGCCAGCCCTTGTTACCACTGTTTCGCCAGCCTGTTCGGTGAACAACAGCTGAGCTGCGTCGAGGCCGGGGTATTGGCACCTGTGGTCGGCATGATAGGCTGCCTGCAGGCGGTCGAAGCCATCAAGCTGCTGACCCATATGGGCAGGCCACTGACGGGACGCGTCTTGCTCTTGGATGCCATGACCATGGAGTTTCGCGAGCTGCAGCTGCCCAAGCGGCCCGACTGCCGGGTATGTGGCAAAGCGTACGCCAAAAGAGACCGGCCGGTGCGAGGGACTGAAGACAAAGGGCACGCAACGAAACCATAGACACGCCTGGCGCCGGCAGCAAAGCCAGCCAGCCAGCCAGCCAGGATGAATTGGATAGACTAAAAGAAGGAACGCCAATGCATAACGAAGAAAGTGTTTTCGACCGTCGCAGCACCACAGATCCCCTGATAGGTGCCGGCCTCTATAACCTGATCATAGGCCTGACACTGGCCTGGGGCTTTGGGGTCAACTATTGGATGCTGACCAACATAGCCCCTGAGGCCATAGCCGGGGTGAATCCCTGGGTCTTCTTCCTGGGGTATTTCGCCTGCTGTTTCCTCGGCATCTATCTGTTTCGCAGCTCGGATAAACCCGCCGTCAGCTTCCTGGGGTATAACCTGGTGGTGGTGCCCTTCGGCTTCATCATCAACCTGGTGGTCAGCCGCTATGATCCCGCCCTGGTGGTGGAGGCCATCAGGCTCACCGGCCTGGTCACGGTCGGCATGCTGTGTCTCGGGAGTCTGTTCCCGGCCTTCTTCCAGAAAATTGTCGGCGCCCTGACGATAGCCCTGCTGCTGGTGATAGTCATAGAAGTAGTCGAGATCTATGTGTTCAAGATGCATCACGACATCCTGGACTGGATAGTGGTATTCATCTTCTGCGGCTACATAGGCTATGACTGGGGCCGCGCCAACCAGATCCCCAAGACGCTGGACAATGCCGTAGACAGCGCCGCCGCCCTCTACATGGACATCATCAACCTCTTCCTGCGTATCCTGCGCATTCTTGGCAGAAAATAACCTTTGGCCGATACTCATTAAGGGCATGCCAACCCGAGGAAAGCGAATGCCGGATAAATCTTATGCGGCGGCTGTGCCGCCTATCTTGTTACTCTTGCTGGCGACACTCGGCGGCTGCGACAGCCAGGAAGAGACCAAACCCGGGCTTAAGCGCGCCAATCCGGCGGCCGAGTATTGCCTGGCGTTGGGGGGCATTCTGGACCTGGCGACTCAGGCCAATGGCGAGACGGGCATCTGTACCCTACCCGATGGTGAGAAAATCGAGGAGTGGCAACTCTATCGCAGGGATCATAAGCTCAGCTAGCGCTAAGCCCGATATCTGGCGAGAAACATCTCCACATTGGCGGCTATTATCTCCTGCCGCCGTTCATCATGTTCGGCCAGATGAAACACCTTCGGCCAGAAGGAGAAGGCTTTCATCAGGCCCCAGAACTGGGTCGTCGCCAGCTCTATATCTTCTATCTTCAATGCCCTGTTGTTGACCGCGTCCTTTAGCCAGGGTTCCAGTCCGCCCTCCAGTTGCGCCATTTTTGCCATCGCCTCCGCCGCCTGCTGCGGGGTGCGGATAAACTCGGCCATCACCACCCGCGCCAATTCGAGAAACTCGCGCTGACGATACAGCTCCCAGCTGTTGTGGGCTATCCGGCTCAACTGGCTTTCCAGACTGAGTGCGGGATCGAACTTGAGGGTCGTCGCCTCCTTGATCCGCGACCATAGCTCCAGGGTACTGCTCTCGAACAAGGCATCTTTACTGGGAAAATGATTGTAGACGGTGCGCTTGGACACACAGGCACGCTCGGCGATCCTGTCCATGCTGGCACCGGCGAAGCCGTTGAGCAAAAACTCCTCCCTCGAGGCCTTCAGTATGGCGGCATGTTTACGCTGTGAATGTGTCTGCCCGTCTTGCTTGTCTATCATGGGATGTCCCGGGTTGCCTGTCCTGGAGATATTTTACACTAAGGAGTTTACTTTTACACGCCAGCAAGTAAACTACACTGTGTAGTTTACTTTTATGATAACAGACAGCATCCAGGCTGGGCTATCATCCGGATATTGAGGGTATCATCATGCTGACATCTCATGGCACACAGGCACACAGGACCCACGTCAAGGGTAGCGGCTTTCGCAACGAAGCCGAGCGGGTCGACAGTGGCGCCGGCAAGCTGCTGCAGATCCTCTGGCGTTATCTCACGACCCGGGTTGTGGACAAGACTCCCGGTAAGCAGATCCCGGTGCGCCGGCTGCGACTGCCGCGGCAGCCGAGCACAGAGCCTGCCTTGTATAAGATCAGCCATTCCACCCTCCTGCTGCAACTCCGGGGGCATTACTGGCTGACGGATCCCGTGTTTGCCGAGCGCGCCTCCCCCAGCCAATGGGTCGGCCCCAAGCGCTTTCATTCGCTGCCGCTTGAACTGGCCGACATACCGCCGCTGGCCGGGATCATTCTCTCCCACGATCATTACGATCACCTGGACAAACACAGCATACAGGCGCTGGATGCGCGCACCGGGGTATTCATAGTGCCGCTCGGGGTGGACAGGCATTTGCGCGCCTGGGGCGTAGCGGCAGACAAGATCATCGCCCTCGACTGGTGGCAAGACACCACACAGCAGGGCGTCAAGTTTACCGCCACCCCGGCGCAACATTTTTCCGGCCGAGGCCTCAGAGACGGCAATCAGACCCTGTGGGCCTCCTGGGTGATAGAGGCCGCGCCGCTGAAGCTGTTCTTCAGTGGCGACTCGGGTTACTTCGACGGCTTCAAACGCATAGGCGACAGGCTGGGACCCTTCGATCTAACCCTGATAGAAACCGGCGCCTATGACGAGCTATGGGCCGACATCCACATGCTGCCGGAGCAATCCCTGCGGGCACACCTGGACTTGAGGGGACGTTATCTCATGCCTATCCACAACAGCAGCTTCGCGCTGGCGCTGCATAGCTGGTATGAGCCCCTGCAACGGCTGCAAGCCGCCGCCAATGCCTATGATGTGCCCTTGCTGACCCCGGAATTCGGTCAAGCCATAGCGCTGGACAAGCTGGAACAGAGCCAAGCGCTGGATCACGGCTGGTGGCAGCGTCAGCTGCCGGCGTTCGCGCCAGAACCTGTGAGCATTCCGGCCCGGGCCTGATGCGGCCAACCGCCAGAGCCGGACGGCATAACCCTCTGCTCTGGCTCTGACTTTTGTTCTGAGTCTTATTCTGGGTCAGGTATAGGAGCCTCAATCCCGGCGTCCAGTTCCAGCCTGGCCCGCTCGGCCTTGGAGATGTATTTTGGCTTGTTGCTGCTATGCAGCTTGGCATTGGCCTTCTTCGCCTTGCTCTTGAGGGTGTCGTTGATCTTCTTCTTGCGGTTCATGCTTAGTCCCATTCGGCCTACCTTAGGCGGCGCAATTATAACTCCAGTCGGACTTAAGGCTGGACTTTATTTGCGCATCTACATACAATCCGCTCGCTAATAAAAATCATTATCATTCGCACCGAAATTTACCGCCTATGGATGGCCTGCACGGGATGGAGACAGAGGTAAATTGCCGGCGCTTCAAGGGATCTTGTATGAAGTTAACCATGTCATTCACCGCATTGGCCGTCGTTGCCGCGCTGGCGCCACCCGCCTTGGCCGCGAGTCAGCCACAGGAAATGGAAAAAATTACTGTCACCGCCAGTCGCATGGACAAGCCTGTCAGTGCCATCCCCAATACCGTGACCATAATAGATCAGGAGGCGCTGCAGCAGCAGTTCCGCACCGGCAGGGATCTTTCCGCCATCATAGGCAATCTGGCTCCCAGCTTCTCCCCCAGCCGGCAGAAGATGAGCAATTCGGGCGAAACCCTGCGGGGCCGTACGCCGCTTATCATGATCGACGGCGTGCCTCAGACCAACCCGCTGCGCAGCGGCGGCCGCTCGGGCCAGACCCTGGATCCCGCCATGATAGAGCGCATAGAGATCATCCATGGTGCCAACGCCATGCATGGCATGGGCGCCCAGGGCGGCATCATCAACTACATCACCAGGAAGCCAGGCGCCGACGGCGAGCAGCAGGTCAGCCTGGATGTCACTGTCCCCAATAAAGCCAACTCCAGGGGGACCAGCTTCGGCGCCAGCTATGGATTCTCCGGAAAGACAGAGCTGGTCGATGTCATAGGCTCGCTCGGCTATCGCAACAACGGCATCTATTACGACGCCAAGGACAGGGTGATAGGGGTAGATACCACTCAGGGCGAGTCCATGGATAGCCAGAGCAAGGATTTCTTCATCAAGCTGGGCCACGACTTCGCCCGCTCACGCCTCGAGCTGATGGTGAACCACTATGACATGGACAACAACGGTGACTGGAGCGGCGTCAACGGCGACAGGGCCCAGGACATTCCCACCGGCGCCATAGAGCAGCGGCAACCCTGGGAGGCCGCCAACAACGAGGTGACCACCAGCAGCCTGAGCTACAGCCATACAAACATCGCCGGCCAGCAGCTGCATCTGCAGTTGTTCAACCAGAACTTCCAAGCCGTCTATGGCGGTGGCTGTTTCGACAGCTTCTACGATCCCGCCTTCGAAGGCAGCGACCGGGTGACCCTGTGCGGCAGCGGCAAACAAGGCGAGAACCTGTTCTACGAGCAGTCGCGCAACAAGTCCAACAAGTGGGGGCTGAAGACCACCCTGGTTGCCAAGACTGTCGCCGGCTTGCCGCTGGATCTGGCCTACGGGGTGGATCTGTTCCGTGACACCACGGAGCAAGATCTTGTGGTCACAGGTCTGTCCTGGGTGCCCCAAAGCCGCTATGACAATATCGCCCCCTATGCCCAACTGGACCTGGAGCCGCTAGCCGAGCTGACCCTGTCGGCCGGGGTACGCTATGAGCATGCCAGGCTGAAGGTGGACGATTACAAGACGCTTTGGGGTTACGGCGACAAGCAGATAGCAGGCGGCGCCACCGACTTCAACGAGACGCTCTTCAACCTCGGCGCCTCCTACAACCTCAGCCCGAGCCTGAGGCTCTACAGCAGCTACAGCCAGGGCTTCGGCATGCCGGACATAGGCAGGGTATTGCGTGACGGCAAGAGTTTCCCCGGTACTGCGCCCGGCATAGCAGACTCAGTGGCGCTGAGCCCGATAGTCACGGACAACCTGGAACTGGGCGCGGCTTATCAGGGCGAATACTTCAGTGCCAAGCTGGCCTATTACCACTCGGCGGCGGATTACGGTGCACGTCTGGCATTGAATGCCGACGGTTTCTACAATGTGAAACGGGAAAAGAGCCTGGTGGTAGGCATAGAGGCCAGCCTGACGGCGTATCTGACGGATAAGGACGACTTGGGCATGAACCTGGCACTGATGCAGGGCCGCTACGACTCGAACGACGATGGCAGGCTCGACACAGATCTCGACGGGGCCAACATAAGTCCGAACCGCATCAACCTCTTCTGGACCCACAATTTCGACAACCAGATGTCGAGCCGCATTCAGGCCAACGTCTTCCTCGACCGGGACTTCAACAAGGCGGATGGCAGCGAGTATGCCAACTTCGACGGCTACACGAGTATCGACGCCTCACTAGCCCTGCCACTGCTGGGCGGCAGCCTGAGCCTAGGCATACAGAACCTGCTGAACGAGGATTTCTATACCTACCATGCCCAGACCGTCGGCACCAATGCCCGCTACTTCAAGGGCATGGGGCGCACCCTCAACCTGGGCTTCAGCCTGGCTTTCTAGCCCGCAAGCAGAGCCGGAAACACAAAGCGCAACCTGGGTTGCGCTTTTTTATCGCCTGGATGCAGGCTAATCCCGGGTCACGACCCACAGGGCGTGCAATACCCCAGGGATGACAAACAGCAGACAGAGTATGATGTTGATCACCAGATCTTTGCCCGCACCGGCCTTTAAAAACACCCCGACAGGGGGTAAGAGTATTGCAATAATAATCAGCAGTAACTTGTTGGTATCCATTATTTTATGCTCCGTTATGCAATTTTGCCTTTGTCAGACAATAACTTCGCAGTAAGCGCAGTCGGATGCAACTCTTTTAAGGTTCAGCGCCTGTCCGGCCACGCCAATTCGGCCGGCCTATGCCAGAGGTGCAACTGCTCGGCGACCGCGGCGAGTCGAAAGCCGTCCCCCGCCGTCGGCGGCGCCAGGTATTGATATTCGCGGCCATCCAAGCTGAACATCAGGCAATAGGCGTGCAGATAGCAGCGGTCGGCCGGTTCGCCGCCATAGAGTGCATCTCCCAGTATGGGCACCCCCAGGCTAGCCAATGCCACCCGCAGCTGATGGGTCTTGCCGCTGTGGGGTTTGAGCAGATACAGCCTCAATCCCTCGGCCACAGACTGGGAAAAAAACTGGGTCACCGCCGGGTTGTCTGTGCTGCGCAGCAGCTTATACATGCTGCGCCGCGACTTGGCCATGTCGCCTATCACCCAGCCCTGCTTCTTCTTGGGCTTCCCCTTGGCCAGCGCCAGGTAATATTTCTGCACCCGGTGGGCGCTGAACAGCTCGGTGAAACGGCTCGCCGTCTCGCTCGACTTGGCGAACAGCAGTAATCCCGAGGTGGGGGTGTCGAGTCTATGCACGGAAAACAAGGGATAGCCGAGATCCGCCGCCAATTGGGCGGCCACGCCGGCACTGCCGTCCTGGCTGTGGAAGTGCACCCTGGGGGCCTTGTCGATCACCACGAAATCGGCTTCGTCGGCGACTATTTGGTACATGGGGCTATGCATAGAAACTGCCTAATCTGAGCTGGCTACTGGAAGGTCAGGCTGATCACTAGCCCTGGATGATTATCCGACAAGAGGATTCGGGTATTATGCCGCGCCAGAATGGCTTTCACCATAGACAACCCCAGACCCGTGCCCTGCTGATGCCGGCTGGGATCGAGTCGCACCAGACGCTCGAATACCTTTTCCCTGGCATCGTCCGGGATCCCTGGGCCATTGTCGCGGATCTCGACCCTGCGCCCCTCCTGGATTATCTCTATCCTGGCGCCTTCGCCCGAGTACTTGATGGCGTTGTCGACCAGATTATACAGGGCCTGAAACAGCAGATGTTTGTCGCCCTGCACCTCAAAATCCTTGCCCGTGCTCAGGGCCAGGGTCTGCTGCTTGAGTTCGGCCACGGCCTCGGCCATTTCCGCCAGATCTTCACACAGGCCGCGCAGGCTCAAGGGCTGCAGCTCCAGCGCCTGCTGGCCCTCCTCTATCCGGGTCAGCGACAACATGGCATCGAAGGTCGCCAGGCATTGATCCAGCTCCTCGATCAGTGCCGCGCTGGCGTCGGCGCGTTCGGCGGCACTCTTCTGCGGCAACTGTTCCAGGCCGATGCGCAGGTGCGACAACGGCGTGCGCAAGTCGTGGGCTATGTTGTCCGTGACGCCGCGCACCGCGGTGAGATTGGTCTCCAGGGTATCCAGCACCTGATTGAACTGGCATGCCACCATGTCGAACTCGTCCTGGCGCCAACTCTCGGGCAAGCGGGTATCATAATGCCCCTTGGCTATCTGCTCGCTCAGGCGCCGGTAATGCACCAAGCGCCGCAGAATGGCCTTGGAGAACAAGTATCCCAGTGCCAGGGTCAGCAATATGGTCAGCATCACAGCGGTCGCCGCCGCATTGATGAACTTGTCTATCAGCGTCGCCAGATGGTCGGTACGGGTGGCGATGAGCACCGGGCCGTAGCGGGTCAAGACTATGCCGCCCGTGAGTATATGCAGCTTGTCCGGGCCCCCCGTCAATATCGGGAAGTCCCGGGTCTGGGGCAGCAGGGGCATGTTGTCGGGGATCAGGCTCAGGGCACCGACCATGTCGACGCTGTTGCGCCAGGCGATGAGTGCCGTCTTGGGATCTGCGGCCCGGATCTGGGCCGCGAAATTGCGCCGGCTTACCGTCAGCGCCAATTGCTGATAACGGAGTTTTTCCGATGCCAGGTGTTGCGCTACCTGGTACTGCTGCTCTATCACCAACTGACGATAGAGGGAAAACAGCAGTGCGCCTATGATCAGGGTCACCAAGGTAGAAAAGATGATGGTAATGCGCCAGGCGCTGCTCTGGTAAGGCTTAATGCCTTTGACGTAGGCGATAACCCGCTCCCCTGACGGTTTCGATCAACTCACCATGACCCAGCTCTTCGAACTTGCGTCTGAGCTTGGCGATATGCACATCGATCACATTGGTTCTGGGATCGAAATGATAATCCCACACTGCCTCGAACAGGAGGGTGCGGCTGATGACCTGATTGGGATGTTCCATCAGATACTTGAGTAACTGGAATTCTTTGGGTTGCAGCAGCAGCTCCTGCCCCT
Source organism: Shewanella sp. AS16 (assembly GCF_021412365.1). Classification (NCBI taxonomy): domain Bacteria; kingdom Pseudomonadati; phylum Pseudomonadota; class Gammaproteobacteria; order Alteromonadales; family Shewanellaceae; genus Shewanella; species Shewanella sp. AS16. The sequence continues at coordinate 56,953 of NZ_JAKCLK010000010.1, forward strand.
CCAGGGTCACCCTGCGGGTCAGCAGCTCCATCTGCAACAGGCCGACAGCCAAATCCGTCTGCTGCGGCTGCGACTGGCCGCGCTGCATCAGCTTCTCGGCTCTGACCAGCAATTCGGAGAAGGCGAAGGGCTTGGTCATATAGTCATCGCCACCGGCACGCAGCCCCTTGACCCGCTCATCCACATGGCCGAGGGCCGACAAGATCAGCACAGGGGTCAGATCGCCGGTGGCGCGCAATGCCGCCAGCAGCTTGAGGCCATCGAGCTGGGGCAACATGCGATCCAGAATCACAAGTTCATAGCGGCCGCCGGTCGCCAACAGCAAGCCCTGATGGCCGTCACTGGCTGTGTCTATGCTATGGCCCTGCTCGAGGAAACCTTTGACTATATAGTCGATCGTGGTCTTGTCGTCTTCAACCAAGAGTACTTTCATGTGCTCGATTCTCTCCCTTCGCGCCGCAGCGGCGCACTAGTCCCATTTGAGTAACGGCAAGGGCCGCAGATTGGCGATGTCGAACGCCAACTTATGCCTGCCGGCGGCGCTGAGCAGTTTGAGTTCGAGATAGCTGATCCCAAGATCATGATCCAACTGTGCCTCGGTCAGATAGGCATCCAGCTCCCCGGTCGCCAGGGTGATGAGTTGGGAAAATTTCAGCTGCTTCTGCCGCATCAAGGTCACGGCGGCCAACTCTTCCAAATCGTCGGACTCGAGCTTAGCGACTTTTTGCTCCAACAGGCTGCCGTTGCTCGCCTTGAAGGCGAAGCCGACAGTGGTCTTGGCATCGGGGTCCAGCATGTTGAACTCATAGATGAGCTCGCCATTCTGCACATCTATGTCGAATTGGGTGATCACCCCTGGGTAATTCTGCTCCAGTTGCAGCATCACCTGCATGGGCGGCTGATATTGTCCCTGGGACAGGAGGCTGTACAGGCTGGGGGGGGCGGCATCTGCCATGCCGGTGAACATGAGTAACACTAACAGCCAACGCACCATGACACCTCCATGAAAATATTCGAAGCTCGTATCTTATATCAATACCGGGACGGGTTGACAGTCGCTGACAAGTCTAACAAAAACAACCTCAAACCTGGATGGCGGCAGGATTAATTTTTGATCATCCTAAGGCCGGGCACATGGCTCATTCCTGCCACTGCTGCGCCGCCGCCTCATCCGTGGCTCTGGCTTCCAACCAATGCCGCCCCGCCGCACCCGCCTCCAGTTTCCAGAAGGGGGCCCGGGTCTTGAGAAAGTCGATAAGAAACTCGCAGGCGGAAAATGCCGCCTGGCGGTGGGCGCTGCTGACACCGATGAACACTATTTGCTCGCCCAGCGCCAGCGTGCCGACCCTGTGGATGACAGTCACCCGCCCCAGCGGCCAGCGTGCCCGCGCCTGGGCCAGCAAACGCTCGAGCACGCCTTCCGTCATGCCTGGGTAGTGTTCCAGGCTCAGGGAGGTCACCGCCCTGCCGTCATTGAAATCACGCACCTTACCGACGAAGGTGACCAGGGCGCCGTCGGCCGCATCCTCCGCGAGGCGGGCATATTCGTCGGCCACACTGAAATCCTGCTGCTGCACCCGAATGAGATCCTGCCCCTGTTGGCACCTGTCACCCCCGGCTCCCATGCTAAGCTCCCGGCTCATGTTAACCTCCCGGCTCATGTTAACCCCCTGTCATGGGCGGAAAGAAGGCGACCTCATCCCCGTCCCGGATCTCGGCATCCCAGTCGCTCAGAGTCTGGTTGACGGCCACCAGCAGGCGCTCCGATGCCATCACCCTGGCCCAGAGTTCGTCTCTGGCCGCCAGCGTCGCCCGCAGCGCCCCGGCATTGCGGGTGTCTTGACCCGCGGCCAAGGTCAGGCTTGGGGTGTCGAGCAATTCCCGCACCTGCGCAAAAAACAACACCTTAATCATGATCTGCTGCTCTCCTCCGCCGTGTCGGCATGAAAATTCCCCGACTTGCCGCCCCGTTTCTCCAGCAGCCTTATGCGGGAAATCACCATGTCCTTCTGCAACGCCTTGCACATGTCATAGATGGTCAGCGCCGCGACCGAGACAGCTGTCAGGGCCTCCATCTCGACCCCTGTCTTGCCCGCCAGCTTGCACAGGCTGGCCACCCGCACCCTGTTATGTGCCGGCTGAGGTTCCAGTGTCACTTCTACCTTGGTCAGCATCAGCGGATGGCATAGGGGAATGAGATCCGCCGTCTTCTTCGCCGCCTGAATACCTGCGATGCGGGCGGTGGCGAACACGTCGCCCTTGTGATGGCTGCCGCCGAGGATCTGCGCCAGCGTACTGGCATCCATGTCGATATAGGCTTCGGCGCGCGCCTCACGCTCCGTCACCCCCTTGGCTGTGACATCGACCATGTGGGCATGGCCGGCGGCATCCAGATGGGTAAATTCCTGGGTCATTTCGCTTTCCTTTAACACTCGTATTCCAAGGCATGTCGCGCTATCGAGACTAAAATCTCATGTTGATTGAGACACTCGTTGCCATTTAATTTCGATTTCAATTCCTGCCCTAACCTCCTGTCGGGACTAGGGTGTCTGACACACCCCTTGCCATTCAATTTCAGTTTCAATTCCTGCCCTAACCTCCGATCGAGGCGAGATGCTGAGTCACACCCGTGAGCCCCTGGTGCAACATATGGGTCGCCTGTTTATGCTGCAACTGGGCATGCAGGCGCTCGATCAGCTCCCCCTGCTGCTCCCTGGTCTGCAACAAGTCACGCAAGTCTATCCCGGCTTCGGTAAACAGGCATAAGTGCAGCTTGCCCTTGGCCGATACCCTCAGCCTGTTGCAGCTGGCACAGAAGTTTTTCGCGTAGGGCATGATGAGGCCGATGCGCCCCAGGTAATCCGGGTGACTGAAGTTCTGCGCCGGACCATCGTCGGGCGCCGGGGTCTGGTATTGCCAGCCTTCGGCCAGGAGCCGCGCCTTGATGGCCCCACCCGCCAGATGATGGGCGTTAAAATAGTCCCGCCCCAAGCCGGTTTCCATCAGCTCTATGAAGCGCAAGTCTATGGGGGTGTGTTTAATCCAGTGCAGGAAGCGCGGCAGGTCCTTGTCGTTCAGCCCCTTGAGCAGGACGCTGTTGATCTTAACCCGTTCGAAACCGGCTTCCAGGGCGGCGTCTACCCCGCGCATCACAGTATCGAATTTATTCTCGCCTGTGATCCGGTAAAACATCCTGGGGTCCAGGCTGTCGACCGAGACGTTGATGCGTCTCAGACCCGCGTCATACCATTCCCTGGCATTTTGCTCCAGCCGATAGCCGTTGGTGGTGGTCGCCAGGGTGCTGATCTTGTCGTTAGCGGCAACCAGCCTCACTATGTCGGTGAAGTCCCGCCTCAGGGTGGGCTCGCCCCCCGTGATACGGATCTTCCGGGTGCCGACGGCCGCGAAGGCCGCCACCAGATGCTCTATCTCATCCAGAGACAGGAACTTGGGTTTACCCTGGGGATGGTAACCGTCGGGCAGGCAGTAGCTGCATTTGAAGTTACAGACATCCGTGACCGACATGCGTAAATAATGGAACTTGCGACCTAGGCCGTCCTGAAGTTGCGACATGAACACCTTTCCAATTACCTGAGGAGAGTGCTTGCTCTACTCACCCTGTAGCACTATTGCCACGCCCTGAGATCCCTATCTGTTTGATGCAGGACAATATAGAAGCAACGCCATGGGGCCATTATAGGCATAAAGCCGCTGCAGACGACAGTCGGCCCATGCTAAATGACATAGTGGCCCGGCCTGCGTTAAGGATCTGTGACAATAGACCGGCGAAAGCAGATTTGAATTGCAACGCCCCATGCATGAATCCACTGTGCCACAAGCTAATTTTGAGGTAAGGTGAACCAAAAGTAGAAACACTCGTTTGGTACTAAATTTTAACATACTAGAACACCCGGTTAGAATCGGGGGTAGTTGAAGAAGAGGTGAGCAGATGGAACGCGAGTCAATGGAATTTGATGTTGTTATCGTCGGGGCGGGGCCGGCCGGACTGGCCACTGCCTGTCGTTTAATGCAAATTTCCCAGAATGCAGGTAAAGAAATCAGCGTCTGTGTCGTTGAAAAAGGCTCGGAAGTCGGTGCCCATATTCTTTCCGGTGCCGTGTTTGAGCCCAAGGTCCTGGGGGAATTGTTCAGCGACTGGCGCGAGACAGGTGCCCCCCTGCTCACGGAAGTGACCCAGGATGATATCTATCTGCTCAATTCGGCCACTCAATCCAAGCTGATGCCGCAGGCCTTAGTGCCCAAGACCATGCATAACGAGCATAACTATATCATCAGCGTAGGTAACCTCTGTCGCTGGCTGGCCGAACGCGCCGAGGCGCTCGGAGTGGAGATCTTCCCCGGCTTCGCCGCCAGCGAACTCTTAGTCAACGAAGACAATAGCGTCAAGGGCATACTGATAGGCGACATGGGCGTCGGGGCCGACGGCCAGCCGAAAGACAGCTACATGCCAGGGATGGAGCTGCATGCCAAGTACACGGTATTTTCCGAAGGCTGCCGCGGCCACCTGGGCAAGCAACTGATCGAAAAATACCAGCTGGATAACGGCAAGACGCCCCAACATTATGGCCTGGGCTTCAAGGAAATCTGGAAGGTACCGGCGGAACAGCACCAACAGGGCAAGGTGGTGCATACGGGTGGCTGGCCACTGACCCAAGGAGCCTCGGGTGGCGGCTTCCTCTATCACATGGAAGACAACCAGATAGCGGTCGGCCTGATAGTAGATCTCAACTATCAGAACCCACACCTGAGCCCCTTCGATGAGTTCCAGCGTTACAAGACTCACCCTGTGATCGCCCAGTACCTCAAGGGCGGCGAACGCCTGAGCTATGGTGCCCGCGCCATCACCAAGGGAGGCCTGAATTCGTTGCCCAAGATGAGCTTCCCCGGGGGGCTCATCATAGGCTGCGATGCCGGCACCCTGAACTTCGCCAAGATCAAGGGCACACACACAGCCATGAAGAGTGGCATTGTCGCCGCCGAAACCCTGGGCGAGGCCTTGATGGTCGGGGTGGAAGCCGGCAAAGATCTCAATTGCTTTCAACAGAGGTTCGAACAGAGCTGGCTGCAGCAGGAACTCTATCGTTCCCGCAACTTCGGCCCTGCCATGCATAAGTTCGGCACCTTCTGGGGCGGCGCCTTCAACTATGTGGATCAGAATTGGTTTGGCGGCAAGTTCCCCATCACCCTCAGGGATAACACCCCGGATTATGCCCAGATGGCGACCGTCGATGCCTACGCCAAGATAGATTACCCCAAACCCGATGGGGTACTGACCTTCGACAAGCTGTCTTCCGTGTATCTCTCCAACACCTTCCACGAAGAAGATCAGCCATGTCATCTGCGCCTCAAGGATGCCGGCATTCCCATAGCGGTCAACCTGGTCAAATATGACGAGCCGGCCCAGCGCTATTGCCCCGCGGGTGTGTATGAAGTGGTGGAAGAGGCCAACCAGCCCAAGTTCGTGATCAATGCCCAGAACTGCATTCACTGCAAGACCTGCGACATCAAAGATCCCAGCCAGAACATCACCTGGGTGACACCCGAGGGTGGCGGCGGCCCCAACTATCCCAACATGTAGTAGGCAGCATGCCAAGACGCGCCCTCGGGGCGCGTCTTGTCCTTGTATGCCAGGGCTTTTTCTGTCCCCATGGCGCCCCGTGGCCCCTTGCATTGGGCATAAAAAATCGCCATAATCGCCGCCTCAAAATGAGAAGTATAAATTTCAACCTGAAATTCATATACCTGCCTATACTCTACAGCGTTAATTCATCGACTCGACTGCATAGCTGCAGTTTGCCCTAAAGTTTCAGCGGCAAACTGTCGATATAGTGATCTGCGGTTAACTTTTTCAACCGAGTATTCACCCGGACTGGCTGACATTTATGAACTTGAACACCCTCACCATTAAACAAAAAATTCTGCTGACAGTGACCCTGGCGGTCCTCCTGTCGACCGCCTTGGTTGGTGTTCTCAGCCAGCGCAGCGCAAAATCTGTGGTCGAACAACGCATGTTGGACTCGGAAATGCCCAGCCTGCTGATGCAGATCCGCCACAAGATAGAGCTGGAAATCGCGCCGCTGATGAATGCCGCCGAGCAACTGGCCAACAACCGCATGCTGCTCGCCTGGCTGGAAAACAACAGGCCGCAGGCACAGGAGGCGCTGGTCACGGGCCAGCTGGGTGATCTGGTTAGCCAATACAAGTTGGCCCAGGCGTCCTATGCAGATAAGCAGACGGCGGCCTACTACACCCAGGACGGCTTCCTGCGGCTCTTGACCCAGGCACAGGACGGCTGGTTTTTCGATTATCGCAACAGTGGCCAGGAGCGGATGCTCAACGTATTCACCGAAGCCAACGGCGAGGTCAAGCTCTTCATCAACTACCAGCAGCCCAATGGCCGTGGCCTGGTCGGCCTGGCCAAGTCCATGGCCGATATGGTCAGCCTGCTGGGTTCCTTCAAGATAGAGAAAAGCGGTTTCGTCTACCTGGTCGATGCCCAGGGGCAGGTCAAGCTGCACCAGGACAAGCGCCAGGTTGGCAAGGCCAGCCTCAACAGCCTCTACAAGAGCAGCAACGCGACCCAACTGCTGCAAAAGAGCGACTTCAACCTGGTCAAGATCCAGCTCGATGGCGAAGACATGCTGGTCGCCAGCAGTTATATCCCTTCCATGGACTGGTATCTGGTTGCGCAGGTGCCGGCCGCCGAAGTCTTCGCCCTGCTCAATGAGTCCGCCTATCAGATACTGATCTGGACCCTGGTCATCGCCATCGGCTTCATCGCCTTGGCCACCCTGGTTGCCGGCTCGGTCAGCCGTCCTATCGCCAGGGTTGCCGAGATGTTCCGCAACATAGGTGAAGGAGAAGGCGACTTGCGCCAACGGCTGCCGGTCAATGGCGAAGATGAAATAGCTCAGCTGGCCCAGGGCTTTAACAGCTTCATCAGCAAGATCCAGGAGACTGTCATAGAAGTGGCCCAGACCAGCGAACAACTGGGGAACTCGGCCAAGGACGTGTCCAACCAGGCGCAACAGACGCTGGAAGACAGCCACGATCAGAAAGACCGCACCGTCATGGTGGTCACGGCCATCAACGAAATGGGGGCCACGGTCAACGAAATCGCCAGCAATGCCGCCCAGGCCGCAGTGGCCGCCAAGGATGCAGATACCGAATCCGACGGCGGCCAGCTGGTGGTGACCCGCGCCCGGGACACCATCAACAGGCTATCCCAGGACGTGGAACAGGTCGGCGAGGTGATAGAGTCCCTGGCGACTCATACCAAGTCCATAGGCGGCATTCTGGATGTGATCCGTGCCATCTCGGAACAGACCAACCTGTTGGCGCTCAATGCCGCCATCGAGGCCGCCCGTGCCGGTGAAGCGGGTCGTGGCTTCGCCGTGGTCGCGGATGAGGTGCGCAGCCTGGCCTCGCGCACCGCGGCATCGACCAACGAAGTCCAGGGCATGATAGACAAGCTGCAATCGGAAGCGGGACGCGCCGTCAGCGCCATGGCCCAGAGCCGCAGCCGCTCCCATGAAGGGGTCAGCGCCGTCGACGAGGCCAGCCAGTCGCTGTCGGGAATAAGCGAGCGTATCGGCCTCATCAGTGACATGAACATTCAGGTGGCGGCGGCGACCGAAGAGCAATCGACAGTGGTGGAAGACATCAACCGCAATGTCACAGAGATCAACGACATCACCCAGCGCACGGCAGACACGGCCCAGGCGGCGGCCCAGGCCAGTCAATCCCTGAATCAGCTGGCACACAGGCTGGACGTGCTGGTGGCCCGTTTCAAGGTGTAATAGCCACGGACAAGCAGGTGCGCCCCATGCCGGCTAAGCGGGCGTCGGGCCATAGAGGCGCATCTGCCAGTTTTCTATTCCCTGATTTGCCAAACGTTTCTGCAGGCTATTGACCCAATGGGGTGCCAGGCCGGGGCAAGCCGCCAGCTTTTCGTAGGCCTTGGCGTCGAACTCAGGCAGGAAGTAGAGCCGCATCGCCTCGGCGACACTTATCCCACTCAGGCGCTCGAGCAGGCGTATCTCATCTCCCTTCCCTATGGTGCCGGGTTCCAGCACCCGGTAAAACCAGCCGCACATGGCGGTCTGTTGCATGGCCAGGGCAAATTCCCTGTGGCCGAACTGCAGATTCAATTTGTAACAGGGGGATCTGGGCTGAGTCACCTGCAGCCTGACCTCACCTATGGACACTATGTCCCCTATGTGGATCTGACTCTCGTTCAACCCAACTGTGCTGATGTTCTCTCCCATGGAAGGCGCATCCCGCAGATCTGTGATCAGATCCCAACGCCGGTACTGGCCATAATGTTCCCTGGGGAAATGATGCAACACCCTGTCGGGGCCGCCATGATGCCTCGCGTCCGCCTGGGCATCGCCAACGACAGTATCTGTCAGCACCTGCAGCCGGCTCACCGCCCACTTGTTGTCTATGCCACTGGCCAATTCGGATCGAAACGCCAGGCTATCTCCCAGATAGAGGCCGGATAAGCGATTCACTAACAAGGTATTTTCCATATAGCTGTTCCCGAAACAAAGAAGAGACAGGCGCCATCATAGCCAAAATCTGCCCCTGCGCCTATGGCATTTTGCTAGGTCAGAGCTGGCGCCCGGAGCCGACAAAAACGCAAAAAAATGCCCCGTTGGGGTAACGGGGCAAACTAAACAAGGCAATAAAGGGATAATAACAATTAAGAGGCGCACCTCAGCTATTGGGGCCAGTCTACGCCTGAGATATGACACTTGTATGACCCCGTGGCTATTTAGAGAACATTTAAAGGGGCCGCTTAGAGATAGGCTTAGCCCTGCTTGCGCAGATATAGCTGCAGCTCGGGACCAGGCACGGAACTGACGCTGGCGACGGCGCAGGCGGCCCAGTGCGCGGCCTCGGCCATGGCCTCGAGTATGGCCATGCCATGGCATAGGCCATGGAGCAAGCCCGAGGCATAGGCGTCTCCGGCACCCGTGGTATCCAGCACCAGGGTGGACACAGCAGGCAGACGTTCGACACCCGTCGCCCGGTATAGGCTGGCGCCGTTAACCCCATCAGTGACGATGAAATATCTCAGCCCGTCCCCGGCTATGCTCACGCCATAGTCCCACAAGGAAGCGCCGCAGCGCCCCTGGATATCGCTGCCGGAGGCCAGGAGGATATGGCAGGGTCTGGGCCTGTCATCCTTGGCCAATTGGGCCAGCACCAAGCAGTGTTCCAGGGCATCGCGTGCCCAGTCCGCCGCGCCCTCGGCCGAAGAATTGATATAGAGGGCATCCCAGAGGCTCCACTCGGGTGCGGCAGGCAAGACAAACCTGGGACGCTGGGGCCTGACTATGGTGCGCTCACCGTCGGGCGTCATCAGGAGGAGCATTTCACTGCTGTTGCCCCCATGCCGCGGCACCAGGCGGCAATCCAGCCCCTGGTTGCCGGCCTCGGCCAGCAGCCAGTCACCCAGCGCATCCCGCCCGACCTGACTCACCAGCGCCACCCTATGACCGGCCCAAACCAGGCCGATACCACTGTTGGCACCGCCACCACCCAGGCGCTGACCGCCATCCTGATAGTGAAACCTGCCGCCGCTTTCCAGGGGTTTATCCAGCAGCAGAATGCGATCACAGTTGAGATTGGCGAGCAGAATGATGTTGGCCATGTCACGGCGCTCCAGGGACTGAGAATGACTCATGGTAAGGGAAAGCAGGCCATCAGGGCTAGGTCAAAGTTCGCCACTCGGACGCCAGCAAGGCATATTGAAACTCGCTGCCCCAATGGCCCTTGAAGAAAACATTCTCGACAAAATGACCTTCGCGGCGAAAATGCAGCCGCTCCAGCAACTGCCAGGCGGGGGTATTCTCGGCATCCGTGATGGCGACTAGCCTATGTTTGCCGCACTCTTCAAACAGATATGCCAACAGGGCGTTGAGCGCCTCGGTCGCCAGCCCTTGGCCCTGAAACTCAGGGGCCAAGGTGAAACCAATCTCCAGCTGCTGTTCGTCGATAAAATGCAGCGCCAGATCGCCAATCAGTTGGTCCGCCGTATCGGCCAGTGCCAGTTGAAACCAAGCACCCAGAGTACCGAAAGGCACGCTATTCATGGCAACAAACAGCGCCTGGGCATCGGCCAGGCTGTATTGGCTCCAACTCTGGAATCTAGCCACCTCCGGCAGGGCGCGGTAGCAGGCAAAGGCCGGCAGATCTGCTTGGGTAAAGGCCCGGATCTTTAACCTCGGGGTCGACATTGTCGGGTAATGCATGGCATCCGTCTCCTCTGTTGTCTGTTCTATACCCGCACCCAAGGATATCCGCCAGCGTCAGCCTTTGGCTTTCCAGGCTGTAAGCCATATCTCAAGCCGGTGTGGGCCTTGTGCCTTATCTGATGCCATTCGCGGACCAAAGTTCAATCCAGACATTGCCAATACATTGTTTTTCATTGTGAAAAATATCGGCGTGGTGGTTTTTTCGACGGCTGTACTATATTTATCCATGCGCTAACGCTGGCACTCAGGATAAACTTACCCCGTTTTATCGGCGGTCCAGTGGAACTGACTGCCTCACATTCCCCATAGGATGCTTGAATGGATTCAGTAACCAGTATCGACCTGCTCACCCAGAGTTCGGCCAGCCTGCGGCTGAAGCTCGAACAATATCAGTCCTGTCTGAAGGAATTTGACAGCCTGGATTACAGTGACGCCTATGTCACCCTGATAAGACAGGAAATGCAGCTGCTGGAAGCCTTGTTGCAGAATAAACTCTCGGACGAAAATCCCCTGGAAAACAGCTGATCCCAGCCATACATCCCTCAGCTCTAAGCCTCATCTTTCAAGCCAGATGCTGTTAGCCCATCCCATCACTCAGAAGCGAGTCACGCCCGGCGCTATCGGCGCAACTTGCCCCAGAGTTGCCGCTGCGGCTCGCTCAAGAAGCTCCAGGCCAGCACCCGGGTGATCTTATTGCCCTGGTGCATCTCCATGGTCTGAACCTCCTTGGCCCCCAGCTTGGCCAAGAGTCGGTAACAGGGCTTGAGATTATCAGCCTTGGACACCAGGGAGCTGAACCAGAGGCATTGGCTGCCAAAGCCGGCACTCTCCTGCAGCATCTGCTGCAGGAAACGCCGCTCTCCCCCCTCGCACCAGAGCTCGGCCTGCCGGCCGCCGAAGTTCAGCACTGCCTTGGACTCCTGTGGCCGGGATTCACCGCGATTATGGCGCAGATTCGCCAGCTTGCGTTGGGTGCCGGCACTGGCCTCGGCCTGTGAGGCATGGAAAGGCGGATTGCAGATGGTGAGATCGAAACGCTCATCCATGCCTATGATCCCCTCGAAGATGGCCTGTTTCTCCCGCTGCAGACGCAACTCCAGCCGCGGCTGTATCTTGGGGTTGGCCGTCGCTATGCGCGCGACATTGGCCAGGGCGATCTCGTCTATGTCGGAAGCGACAAACTGCCAGCCGTAACTGGCGATCCCCAGCAGGGGGTAGACGCCATTGGCTCCCGTGCCTATGTCCAGCACGCGGATCTTTTGTCCCTTGGGCGGTTTGCCCCCCTGGGCCAACAAGTCGGCGGCATAGTGCAGGTAATCGACCCGGCCGGGGATAGGCGGACAGAGGAAACCCGCGGGAATATCCCACTCGAGTATCCCATAGCTATGCTTGAGCAGCGCGGCATTGAGGGCTTTCACCGCCGCGGGATCGCCGAAGTCTATCGACGCCTCACCATAGGAAGTGGGCCTGACATGGGCTGCCAACGGCCCCGACGCCTGGATCAAGGCGGGAAAGTCATAGCCCTGGTTATGCTGATTGCGCGGATGCAGCCCCTTGTTGGTCTTGGTTTTAGGATTGGCCTTGGGCCGTGACGCCATCTTGGGGCGTGTCTTGGCCCCAGACTTGGGTTCAGCTGACCTGTTGGCCTCGGTGCGCTTGCGCTTGTCGCTGTCTGGCTTGTTGGTTCTCGATTTGGAATTGGCGGCTTTAGTATGCATCGGCTCTGCTTTGCGGTCGTCGACAATACCCTGCCGACCGCCGCTGAAATTAGTCGTAGAGATAGGTAGTAAACAAGAGGTTGACTATCATGGGGCGGCCGGTTTCCTGCTCCATCAGGCGATTGACCATGTCATAGCATTCTCGGCGGATCTCTTCCCGTCCAGTGAGCGACTTGATCTTGGCCTCAGGTTGATTACCCAAGATCTCGACAATCGCCGCCCGCAGCAGGGGATCATGGTGTTCTATGGCGATCAGGTCTTCGGGATCTTTGACCATCAGCTCGACACTGAGCTTAACAAACCCCAGCTTCTTGCGGTTGGAGATGTAGTTAGTCACTATCTCGGGTTCGAAACCGTAATAGGCATAATCGGCCAATGCCGCTTCCTCTTCGGCGGCTGAGCATAGTCCACTCGAGAGTAAGAGCAGGCCCGCAGTGAGCCATTTTATCATAGCCACGGTGTGACTCCTTTATTCTGGGTATGGTTCTGAAACTTGGTCTACAGCCGAGGCTGCCGGCCCCACTCATCTACCTGCCCTGATACTGGCATGTTAGACTGCCCGGGTTTAAGTGTATTGTAACGAGTATTTGATGAATGTGACCAGCTTAAGCTTTCCTTACGGCGGATCTATCCGCTGGTTCTCGCCGGATGGCCGGAGTCAACTCCCCCCGCCGCCCCTCAGGGATTGGCTGCTGGATACCGGCAGCCTGACTAAGAAACTCAAAGCCTGTGGCGGCCGCTTCGATGTCAGGGTGTTGGGTGAAGGGCTGCTGAGCGCCGTAGACGAAGAATTTCCGCAACATCCCCAGGTTTGGGTGCGCGAAGTGCTCCTCAGCCTGGACCATGTGCCCTGGGTCTTCGCCCGCACCCTGATCCCGGCCGAGCTGATGTCCCTGAAGAGAGATGACTTCATGGGCCTGGGGAATCGCCCCCTAGGCGAGCTCCTCTACAGCAGCGATGCCTTCATCCCGGGGCGCATTCAACTCGCCCGGGTCGACATCTGCAGCAAATTGGCGCTATTGGCCCAATCCATGACCCAGGGCGAGCCACAGCCACTCTGGGGGCGGCGACGCTACTTCGCCTACGGCGGGCATGAGCTCATAGTAGGTGAGATATTTCTGCCCGCCGCCGAAGCCGCCATCGCCAAGCTATGACCGGCGGTGCAGGCCATAAAAAAACGCCCTGATGGGCGTTTTTTTTGTGTTCCAGACCCAAGTCAGGCTCAGCCGAGACTCCGGCGGCGCTGCCAGCCCAGCAGGGCCAACAGGCTCAGACTCAAGGCCCCCAGGCTGCCGCCACCGCCCGACCCCGCAGGCGCGGCCGGCGCCACCAGGCTCAGCTGGGTGCTGGCGCTGCTCACATTGTTCTGGCTGTCGCTCACAGTCAGAGTCACGGTATAAGTGCCGCCGGCGCTATAGCTGTGGCTGGGCGATGCCAGCTCACTGCTCTGGCCGTCACCGAAATTCCAGTGGTAAACCAAAGACCCGACCCCGGCGGTGGAGGCATTGCTGAAGTTGACACTCAAACCGCTGACTTGCTGGGTAAAGGCGGCGCTCGGCGGAATGGCGATATTCAGGGTCACAGCTGCGGTGGCTTTCAGGCCCTTGGCATCCGTCACCACCAACGTCACCTGATAGCTGCCTGAGTCGCTATAGGTATAACTCGGGCTCGCCAGTGTGCTGTCGGCACCCGGCACGCCAAAGTCCCACAGATAGCTGTTGCCGCCATTGCCGCCGCTGCTCTGAACGCTGAAGTCCACCTTGCCCGCCAGCTGCTGCACCACTATGTTGGCCACCAGAGGCTCTATCTCCCCCACAGGGGTGAGCCTGGCGACCCTCAGGGTGGCGCTGCTGTTATCCACTTCCTGGGCAATGACTTGCATCGTCAGTCCCAACTCGGTCAACTGCATTCCGGATTCGGCTTGTGCCGGCGCGCTGTAATCCAGGCTGTCATCGAACAGGCTGACGGCACTGAGATTTGTGTCACCGCTGTAGGGACTTTGATCATTCATGCTCAATGCCGCATCCCGCACCTGCACATCGGTACTCGCTGTGCCTATCAGATGCTGATCCGCATCCACTACGCCGATCAAGCCATGGCCTGGATGTTCAGATACTGTGTTATCCGAATAGCTCAAGTCTTCCAGCCAGATCAACACCCCAGGCTCGTACCCCTCGCCTTCCAGGCCACTGTCTATCCCCTGATAGCTGCGCAGCTGCACCAGGTAGCGGCGGGCCTTGCCGGGGAAGCTGTCACCGATACGGCTGAATCCCACCAGAGTCATCTTATCCCCGGTTTCGGCATCGTCCCCATAGACAGGCTCGGTGCCGTTGCTGATCAGCAGCTTGTCTATGGCCATGCCATAGCCGCCGCTGGCTTCATCCGTCTGGTATTTGATGCCCAGTGTCACGGTGCGCCCGGCGTAGGCACTGAGATCATATTCCAGCTCGACCCAGGCGCCGGGTGCCTCGGCCTCGGCGAGCTTCGCCGAGGCGCCCGTGATGATATTGCGGGCCGCATTCTGTGTGTTGCTCGCCTTGGTATGATTGCCGGGGAGGGCGACGCCATCCACCAGCAGCTGCATATAGTCGTAATCTTCCTCTATGTCCCAACGGGCCTTCATGGTCAGCGTCAGGGGTGACAGGCTCGGCAGGGTCAACTCGACCGACATGGCATTGTTGAGCAGATTGCCCTGGCCCGAATAGTATTGAAAACTACCTTCATAGGGCGCACCCAGGAGGATATTTCCCGCCGGAATGGGGATGGAAAGCTGGTTGACGCCATCGCTGTCGACGGCCTGATTCAGCGCCAGATCCATGCTGCTCCCATTGAGGCTGGCCAAGGGGATCTCTTGTTCATTCACCCACTTACCCTTGTATTTCTGCTGCAGGTAAGAACGGGCAAAGGGACTGAAGCCGCTTGGCTCCGAGCCAGGAATGGCCCCGGTCCAGCTGCCGCCGGACATCAGCGACCAGGAACCTACGGGTGAGCCTTTGCCGCCATAGCTGGTGTCATACTCGTCCGGCAGGCCCAAGTCGTGGCCGAACTCATGGGTACAGACCCCGGCCGCCGCATCTATGGGCTGTATGGTGTAACCAAACAGCTTGATGCTCCTGCCGGGAATGCTGACAGGGGTATTGCCGACAACAAATCTATGGGACCAGATGGCATCGCTGCCCAACACCCCACCGCCGGCTTCTTCACCGACACTCGAGTGGAACACCATGACATGGTCTATGACGCCATCCGGCTCATCCAGATTGCCGTCATTGTCTATGTCATAGGGATCTTCGACATCGAAGCTGCCGATTTCGCTGTCGGACATGCCGGCGACCACCTTGGTCACCGCCTCCAGCACCAGCTCCTGCGCCGCCTTGTCGCTGTCATCGTTGGCAGGATCGTTGCCGCCGTAATAGGCGGCAGGATTATCCGCCCGCACCCAGTCTCTCACCTCACCCGTGAAGGAAAAGGTCTGTCCGGAAGCGGCCTGGTAATATTGATAGCCAGAAAGCAAGGTCTCGCCAGAAGGTCCGCTGAAGCCAGTACCGGAAAACAACAGCCCCTGGTAATGGGTCGCCGGATAGTCAGGGTAATACATGCGAGTGTCGGCGGCCGAGAGACGATTGTCATCGTGGGGCAGATCCGGAAAATCGACCAACACCCCCAGCACCCTGACCGTCTTATGTATCTCGCTATCGGCCAGCGCATTCAAGGCCTGTGCCCGCGCCGCCTTGGGCTTGGCGGCTTGCTTGAAGCGTTGCTGCTCGTAAGCGACTTCGATCCTGTTCCCCTTGGCCTGGGGCTTGGCCGAACGCGCCAGGAAGGCGGCCACCGCGGCCTGTTTTTCCTCATCGCTGGCATCGGCGGCCAGCTCACCGCGCTTGAGCAGCCAATAGAGCACTTGTTCTCTATCGACCACCCCGGCGTCTGCCGGTGTCCCCTGAATGGGTGCCGCCAGCGCGGCCGGGCCACTCAGGGCCAACAATAATCCCAACCCTGCGGCGCAGGTTGCAGCTTTAATCACCATGGTGTTCACTTCCTTTTGCAAGATTCGAAGGCTTTCTGTCGTTGACGTATGTACTCGGCGACCTTGGCATCCGCCTCCGCCTCGCTCATGTCCTTGGTGATGACGCCTTTCTTAATCAGGTTTTGTTTGAGCTTGCTGGTATCCCTTATCGGCGGCATGGCGCCACAGGATCCAGGCTTTATCTGGATGGGGGCCTTGTCTGTGACTATCGCGTCTGTGACTTGCGTATCGGTGGCTATCTGGGCCCCTTCCACGGCGGAGCCGCAATGGCTGAGCGCCAGGCAAGCCGACAGGGCAAGCAGGCTTGAATAGAATAGCTTCACAATCACGTCCCCTTAACAGTGCAAACCCAAGACATTAACAGCAGAAGCCTGGGGTCACAATATCCCTAGGGCTAAATAGGCGAGCTAATGCCGGGGAATTCAGCCGGCATTAAGCTTGGTGTCGGCTATGTCAATCATCTTGGGCTGTGGCCTGATGCCCGCCGCGTCGCGCTCCTTCAACCAACGCTCGTAAATCAGCAAGAACACGGCGGCGGACCAGCTGAAATTGCTGGCATGCAACCCCTCGCCCGTAAGAGGATCGTAATTTTCTCTGATACTGGCATCACCCAGCGCCCCTTGCGCCTGTGCAACCAATTGCTTCGCCAGGCGGCTGGCCTCCCGCCGGTAGCCGTATCTATCCAGCCCTTGCAGGGCAAACCATGCCTGATCCAGCCACACAGGGCCACGCCAATATTGTCGCGGGGCGAAATTCGGGCTGTCGGCGCCGACGCTGGGGAATGGCACCCGGGTGGCGAAGCTTTGGGGATGCAGCTCTTGGGCTATCATGCGCCTGGCTTGCGCCGGCGATGCAACGCCCGCCCATAGGGGGATCCAGCCTTCGACTCCCTTGCCCGCCGAGGTGAGCAATTGGGGGCCGCCATACGTCAGCCTGAGATCGTAGAAGAAGCCGCTGGCCTCATCGAACATACGGCTGCGTATCTGCTCCCCCAGGGTCTGGGCCTGCGCGAGCCAGTCAGCCGCCTCGACGGTCAGTGTCAGCCGCTGCGCCATCCTGGCCAAAAACTGTTTCTCGGCATAGAGGTAACTGTTCAGGTCGACCGACTCCTGGGACAGGGAATAACCCAGCAGCTTGCCGGCGGCATCGCGATTCTCCCACACCCGCAGATCCGCGCCGGCATCGAACCTGGGGGCGTTGTCCATGCCCGACTCCCAGGCCGCGGCCTGGATAATGGCGGCGACATCCAACTTGCCTTCCTTCACATGGGCCGGATGCAGGTTCGCCCCATACTCGACCAAGCCGTTGTGGTCATGATCACGATTGCGATACCACCATTCATGGTAGGCCTTGAGCTTGGGGTACATGAGCCGCAGCAACGCCAGATCCTGCGTCCGGCTATAGAGCTCCCAGACGGCCCAGGCCGCGAGTGGCGGTTTAGCATTGCGCTCATTCCAATTGCCCCCGCTGCCACCCCGTTCGCCATCTTGGTTATAAAACACGGCATCGGGCAAGCCGCCGGCATCCTGCGGCCGCACCGGGTCGTCGGCAGCGAACTGATAATCGAACATGGCCAACAAGTTGCCCTTGGCCAAAGCCGTATCGAAGTGAGCCAGGGCCACGACCTGTTTCCAACTGTCCCAGGCCCACACCCCATTGAACCACTTGTAGGTCACGGACGGGGTGACCGCATCATGGCGTATGGCGCCCGCCGGGCTGCGCCAGTTATGGACTAAGGTCAACATGCTCTTCACCGCCAGGGAGCGATAGGCGGCAGGCTCGGCCCCTGACAGGCCCTGCAGTCTCTGCCGCCAGCGTTGGCGATTCTGTTGCAATCCCTTAGCGACGCGGGACCAGTCGCGGCCCAGATAGTCCCGGCTCTCCTTGGCGGTATGAAAATACCTATGGGCCGCCATCAGACTGACACTCTCCCCGGCGGCGAGTGGCAGCGCCTCTGTGCTCGCCCTATAGCCAAACTTGCCCTGGCGGCTCAGGGTCACATGGGTGTCGAAACTCAGTTCATATTCCGCATCACTTAACAAGATGCGCCAGGGCTCCCTTATGGGATTGAAGCGCCAGCGTATGCTGTCGCCCTCCAGACTCAGGGAGGCAATCAAGCTGTATTGGGGCAGTTCAGGGTGTTGGCTGAGGGGCTGTCCATGCCAGCTGAGGCGCCAACTTTGGGCTCCAGGGCTCAGGTTATGCAGCTTGGTCGTCACTATGGCGCTGCGTTGGTCGCTGTAGCTCAGGCCGAGCGTCAGCGAGAGATCTACCCAGTCAAACTGCTGAAACAAGCCGTCGGGCCTGGAATAGATATGAATGCCTGTGGCGGAGGCCAGCTCACGCGCCTGCCCTGTGTCGGCATCCTGCAGACTGAGGCGCTGCAGGCCGTCGCTCAGGTAGAGGCTATACTCCTGGGCGATAAACAGCGGGCCGGTGAAGCCACCATAATAGGCCGGGCTGTCTGGCAGGTGAAAACCATGCCAGGCGCCGGCATCCACATAGACGGCGCCCGGCCGCAGGTTGCCGTTGGCGTCCCTCGGTTCCATGGCGGTGGGGGTCCCGGCATAGGGCAGAAGATCCTCGAAATCGGCAGACCCAGGGCCGGCCAAGCCAGCGGCACAGAGGAGGAGACAAGTCAGCACAGGGGCAACCTAAATTGGATACAATATCCGCATTATGTTAACTAAGACCTGTGAACGCAATACCTGTTCAATGCGGCGGGGAATTGAGGTAGTTGGACACGCCGTCGAGGAACATCTGCACCGAGAGCATCACCAGCACCATGCCCATCAGGCGCTCGACCGCCGTCAGGCCCTTCTCTCCCAGCACCCGGGTGAACACCTTGTAGAACATCAAGATAAAGGCACTGGCGCCCCATGCAGATACCAGGGCTATGGTCCAGTCCGTCATCCGGCCGCTGTCTGTGTGGGCCAGCAGTATCAGTGCCGCCAGGATCGACGGCCCCGCCATCAGGGGGATGGCCATGGGCACTATGAAGGGCTCCTCGCCCGCCGCCAAGCCGACCACACCGCCCGGCTGGGGGAAGATCATCTTGATGGCGATCAGGAACAATATGATGCCGCCGGCTATGCTGACCGACTCGGACCTCAGGTTGAGGAAGTCGAGGATGGCCTCGCCCGCATAGAGGAAGAGCAACATGATCGCCAGCGCAAACAACAGCTCGCGGATCAACACCCTGCGGCGCTTCTTGGGATCTATATGACGCAAGATGGAGGCAAAGATGGGTAAATTGCCCAGAGGGTCCATGATCAGAAACAACATCACTGCCGCAGAAAGTATATCCATGGTAAATATCTATGAATGAGTCAACATAAGGCCATATTGTATAGCCTTTTATCTTCCCATAGGCGAATATTTACGCCTTTTAAACCTGACCCGGCCCTGACTTTCCCAACAGGGGCCCAGTCTCGGGAGCGCCCGGACAGGGTTGCAGTTATTCACTAAATTCAAGCGACAAGACTGCTCATTTCTGCTGCAGCTGGTATACTATGGCGTTTTTTCGACATTCGTCCCTGGAATTCATGCTCTATCTCGTCGCCAGCTGTATTGCACTCTTACTCGGTCCCCTGTTTTACCGTTACTTCTCTTCGGGTAGCGGGCTGCAGAAGGGATTGGATGGCTTTATCTTCGTCTCCCTGGGCGGATTGGTGCTGCTGCATATCCTCCCCGAGCTGCTGGAGCACGGTGGATTTGTCGCCATCGTCTTCGTGGTACTGGGCCTCTGGGGGCCCACCGCCAGCGAACGTCTATTCCACCGCTATTCGGAGATCACCCACAATCTGACCCTGTCGCTGGGCGTCGGTGGCCTGCTGCTGCATACCATTACCGATGGCGGCGCTATGGTACTGGCACAACAGGCGGGCAACTCCAGCCTGTTGGCGCTTGGGGTCATACTCCATAGATTGCCCGTCGGCCTGGCGATCTGGTGGCTGCTCAAGCCCCAGGTCGGTACCCGCTGGGCCAGCCTGGTGTTGACTGCCATGATCCTGCTGACGGGGATAGGCTATTTCGCCGGTGAGCAACTCCTGTCGCAGCTGAGCCTGGACAATACCGTCTATCTGCAAGCCTTCGTTACCGGCTCTATTCTGCATGTGGTGCTGCATCAGCCCCACGGGCAACACGAACCTGATCGCCTGGGCAAGTATGAATATCAGGCGGGCATAGGCAGTCTGCTGGGCATAGGCCTCTTGCTCGTCTTGCTGTTGATGGACACGGGTGGCCATCAACATGCCCACCACGACCAAGGCGCAGAGCAACTGAGCAACTGGCTACTCACGCTGGCGCCCGTGCTCTTGCTCAGCTATGGCGCCGCCGCCATCCGATTTCACTTGGGCCTGACCCCCAAGGATGCCAGCCTGAGACGCCGCTGGCTGCAACGCCTGCTGGGCCCGGAGGCGCTGGTCATCAGCGCCCTGTTGCTCGGCCCCTGGTTCGCCCTCTACCAGGCGCTGGCGGCCCTCGCCATAGGGGCTTACCTGAGTTGGATCAAGGCCGACCTGGCCGATCCCCACACCAACCTGCCGGACTCGGCTTGGCGCTTCGGTTTCGCCCACCTGGTGGATCGCAGTGCCCCCTGGATCTTGCTCGGCCTGGTGCTGGCCAACCTGATAGGTCACCCCTCACTGGCCTTGACCCAGCCCCTGCTGCAGCTCGCGCTCCTGCTGTTGCTCTTCCTGCCGATGCGCTTTTGCAACCTCAGCGCCGCCGTACTGGCGCTGGCACTGGCCTACAGCGGCTGGAGTCCGGTCGCCGTGCTGCTGCCACTGCTCGGGGCGCCGCTGCTCAGTCTGACCCAATTACGCCTGCTGAGGTGGCCACAGCAACTTGGGCTATTCCTGCTGCTGGCATTGCTGCTGGCATTGCCGGCGTTGAGCTCGCTGCAATGGCAGGCACCACCTCGGCTGCCGGCGCTGCTGGAGCTGCCGAGCCTGCTGCTGTTGGCCAGCCTGTTTGCCGCCAGCCTGTTGCGCCTGGGGCCGCGCAAGTTCCTGCGCCGCCTCACCTGGATAGGCACGGGCCCGCACCAGCATAGCCATAAGCAAGGCCATGCCCACTCCCATAGCCACAGCCACAGCCATAACCATAGTCATAGCCATCAGACGCAAGCCGGGCCAAGCACCGAAGCGGATGCCAAGCATCCGGGGCATGATAGCCACAGGCACTGATCTGCGGCTGTTCATTTGGACGCAGACGGGCTAAGTTAAGGCATAAACTCCTAACTTAGCCCGGGCCATTGCCACCATGTGTATTCTCTTCATCGCCCTCAAGATGCACCCCAGGTATCCGCTCGTCCTCTGTGCCAACCGGGATGAATT
Organism: Shewanella sp. AS16; assembly: GCF_021412365.1. Lineage (NCBI taxonomy): Bacteria > Pseudomonadati > Pseudomonadota > Gammaproteobacteria > Alteromonadales > Shewanellaceae > Shewanella > Shewanella sp. AS16. The sequence goes on from NZ_JAKCLK010000010.1 coordinate 78,320, forward strand.
CCATCACAGGCCGACGGCGCCGGCCCACTTCTGGCCCCCGGAGCACAGGCTGCTCGCGGGTCGGGATCTGCAGGCAGGCGGCACTTGGCTGGGGGTCAATCGCGATGGCGACATAGCGGCGCTGACCAATATTCGCGCCCCGGCGCAGCAGGACGGCATGCGCAGCCGCGGCGAGCTGGTCACCCTGGCCCTGACCCAGCCTTCCCTCATGACGGACACATGGCTGCTGGCCCATAGCCAAGACTATAACCCCTTCAACCTGGTGTTTGGCCGCAATGGCCAGTTGCAGTGTTTCAACAGCCAGAGCGGACAGATGCAGGCCTTGAGCCCGGGGTTTCATGCCATAAGCAACGGTGCCTTGGATGATATCTGGCCCAAGATGGCCAAGGGCCAGCAGGCGCTGGAGCGCCTCATAAGCAGCCGGGATGAGCTCAATCTGGATACCATGCTGGCGCTGATGCAGGATGAGACCCGGGCGCGGGATGATGAACTGCCCAGCACAGGCATAGATCTGGAATGGGAGCGGCGCCTGTCGGCCATCTATATCAAGCATCCGGACTATGGCACCCGCTCCACCAGCCTGGTGTTGCAGGATGTCCAGGGGAGAATAGACTTCACCGAGGTGAGATACGATGGCAAGGGCCGCAAGCTGGGGCGGGAGCATTTCCAGCTCGCCCCGCCGCAGCCATGACTTGGATGAGGCGGCTGGATCAGTCCGAGCTGTGATCATGGGTGATCACCCAGCGATCATCCAGCTTCTCTATCAAGAGAGTAAAGGCGCCGCTGGGCTTATCCTTGATGCGGGCCAGCTCCCAACGGCCGACGACCAGGGCGACATCCTTGCCGAGCAGCCTGATGTCCAGCTGGCTGAATTTCAGCTCACCCTGGGTTGTCCTGTCGGGGTAATGCGCCTTATAGCGCGCCAGCATCTCTTCCCAGCCATAGCAAAACTGACCCTTGGAGACGAACCTCAGCTTGGGGTCATGCCAGTAGCCTTGCATATAGGCATCCAGATCCCCGCGATTCCAGGCCGCCTGCTGACTGGTCAGCAAGCCGGCTATCTCGTCGCTTGGCCCGGCGGCAACATCGAACGCCAACAGCAGCAATAACAGGCTAAGCCCTTTTTTAATCATAAAATTTCTCCAACTCGGTAATACTAAGTACTATAGCCAACCACAGCGCCAGACGCCCGGGTAGCAGCGGAGCGAGCGCCATCATGAAGAGCAACAAGCGAGTCGTTAACTATGTTTGAAAAATTTTGCCAATGGCTGATGCGAATCACAGGCTGGCGCATTCAGGGCCAATTGCCCGATCGCCGCCAGTACCTGATCATAGTCGGCCCCCACACCAGCAACTGGGATTTCATCGTCGGCGTCATGGCCCGCGGCGCCCTGGGGACCCGGATCCATTTCCTCGGCAAACACCAACTCTTCATCCCTCCCTGGGGCTGGTTCTTTCGCGCCATAGGCGGCAGCCCGGTCGACAGACGCAGGAATAATAATCTGGTCGATGCGGCGATCGAGCTGTTCGCCGACCAGCCGGATTATAAGCTGGCATTGGCCCCCGAAGGCACCCGCAGCCCGGTGAAACGCTGGAAGACGGGTTTCTACCATATCGCCGTCAAGGCCAATGTCGCCATAGTGCCTGTGGGACTGGATTTCAAACATAAGGCGGTGATCCTCAGCGAGCCCCTGTTGCCATCCGGCGACATGGCCAGGGACATGGAACAGATCCTCGGCTTCTATCGCTCAGTGCCCGGACGCCACCCCAAGGTGATCCCCGACTTCATTCCCTGATAGCCTGAGCCCGAGAGGAACCCAGCCTCATCCCCTGAGGGCCTGCATGTCCATGCCGGTCGGCACCTGGAATGGCCGCAGGCCGAATATCGGCAGGATGGCGAAGATATGGTCGAAGATATCCGCCTGTATGTCTTCATAATTCGCCCAGCGGGTATCATTGGTGAAGATATAGATTTCGAGCGGCAGGCCCTCAGTGGTCGGCGCCAGCTGACGCACCATCAGGGTCATCTCCTTATGCACCTTGGGGTGCTGGCGCAGGAATTCCAGCAGGTAAGCCCTGAAGGTACCTATATTGGTCAGGCGCCGGCCATTCACCGGCATGTCGAAGTCCGACACGGCGCGATTCGACGCCTCTATCTCCTGGGTCTTGCGCTGTAGATAGTCTTTGAGGCAATTGATCTTCGCCAGTTTGAGCCGCTCCGCCTCGGTCAGGAAGGCTATGCTGTTGACGTCTATATTGAGCGAGCGCTTGATGCGGCGGCCACCGGATTCGGACATGCCGCGCCAGTTACGAAAGGCATCCGACACCAGGGCATAGGCGGGGATCATGGTGATTGTCTGATCCCAGTTGCGCACCTTGACCGTGGTCAGGGACACTTCTTCCACCGAACCATCGGCACCGTATTTATCCATCTGGATCCAATCGCCACGGCTGACCATGCGGTTGGCCGCCAGTTGAATACCTGCGACAAAGCCCAGAATGGTGTCGCGAAACACCAGCATCACCAGACCTGTGGCAACGCCCAGGCCGCTGAGGAAGATCAGTGGCGACTGCTCCGCCAGCACTGAGATGGCGATGATGATGCCGATGAAGAAGAGAAACAGCTTGATCAGCTGCACGAAACTCTTCACCGGCAGACGGCGACTGACCAGATTGACGTCGGCCACCTCGTTGGCCGCATCCAGGGCCGCATAGCAACCGCGCACCAGGAGCACCACCATCCAGATGCTGAGCAGGCGATCCGCCAGCAAGCTGGCCAGCTTATGCTGGGTCAGGGCTATGGGCAGAAGCAGTTCCAGCACCAGCACAGGCACCAGCATGGCGAACTTCTCCAGCACCCGATAGCGCATGAAGATGTCGTCCCAATTGACTCTGGAGCGCTGGATCACCAGGTTCATCGCCCGCACCACGCCGCGGCGCACTATGAAGTAGGACAACCCGGCCAACAAAAGACAGGCCAGGATCATCACAGAGGTCGACACCCCATCCGCAGGTTGGCTATCTATGCCAAACCCCGCCAGCCAGGCGGAAATCTCCAGTCTTAAATCTGTATCCAAAATAGCTCCCGCGATCCATTAACGGCCCCATCGACGGCCAGACGCCGGCAGCCCGGCTGCAACTGGCAACAAATATGTCACATGTGGTTATTTTAAAAAGAGTTTCAATATTACACCCACCCAGGGAACAAAGCGATATGGCGCGGCATTAGCCTCAAGGCCACGGGTGAATAAACTGCCCCGACAAATGGGACAGTTTCCCATGAAGGCACATTTAACCTGACAAGCCGCCCCAGACTTGTTTATCCTAGCGCCAATCAACTTGTCCATACCAGTCAGAGGATGACATATATGACTAGAATCCTGTCCTGCGCCTGTCTCATCTGGTGCGCACTCGCATCCCAGGCATTCGCCGCCAACGAAATTGCCCGCACCACACTGGCAAATGGCGCCGTGGTGAGCCTGAAAGACGACTTCACCTGGGAGTATGTCATCACCCAGGCGATCGAGGCCCCTGCGGCCCGGCGCCCCGCGGAGCCCATGATGCCGACCACCGCCCTAATGCCTGAGGTCACAGCGGTCGCGGCCACGCCAGAGATGCCGGCGGGCGAGCAGCTGACCGCCCAGGCCATGAGCCACGGCGCCATGCTCGGCCACACGGCCAAGGACGGCATAGGCGTCAGCTTCGAACGGGCCCAATGGCGCGGCGCTGAGCTGGGGCTGGTGTTCACCCTGACCAGTTCCAGCAAGGAGCACGTCATAGGAGTCGAAGTCGAGGCCAGCTTCTTCGACGACCAAGGCATGCGCATCAAACAGGAGAAGCTCGAGGTATGGCGCGCCATCACCCGGGTACCTGAGACGTATCTCAGAAACGGCCAGACCCGTCAGAGCCAAGTGTTCTGGGTCGAAGGCATCAGCCCTGAGCAATGGCGCAAGCAGCACCTGAGCCTGAAGATCACCGAAATAGAAACCCGCTAGCGCCGGGCGGAACCCAAGACCAGCGGACTCCCAGGGTCCGCTTTTTTTATCCTAAAAACCCATGGCGGCCAACGGACAGTCTGGCTGTCCGCGGACACTTTACGGACACTGGGCGGACGCAGACGGCCCGCCCCTAGCGGACAGCTTGCCCCTGGAGGCCGCGGCCAAGGCGGAAACCCAGCATTGGCACGGATACTGCTGTATGGAGGTTGTAAATGGATACAGCAGCCTGGCTGTCATTAGCCCAGGATGCAAACCAGCCGTATCGAGCGGCCGCAAGTGCCGGGCGCAAACCTCAAACTGAAAGGAATAGACTATGAAGATCCGCCTGACCCTGTTACTGGCCTGCATGCTCCCCACCGTCGGCGCCCTCTCCCTGCAAGCCGCCGCAACCCCAACACCGCCGGCCAAGGCGCAGCACAAGAGCCAGGAGCATGTCATCAAGACAGGCAAGCATCCCCACTTTTCCTGGGTACTGCTGCAAGCGGATGGCAGCATGACGGTCGGTGCCGGCAACAGCGACGAATGGCGCCAACTGGAACGCAGCCGTCACGACGGCGACTATCTGTGGGTCAAGACCAGGAAGGCCCGCTATGAAATCACTGAGCCGGCGATCCTGGCGCAGGTGCAGGCCGCATTGCAGCCCATGCAGCAGCAGGGTGAGCGGATGCAAAAATTGGGCGACGAGATGCACAGCCACGGCGATGCCATGAGCCGGCTGCACAATCGCCTGAGGCAGGAGGAGGATGAGCAACAGCTGACGGCAATTGAAACAGAAATGGACCAGCTGAGCGCCGAGATGGACAGACTCGGTGACCAAATGGGCGATCTGGGCGATGTCCAGGCCGACTTGGGCGAGGAAGCCGATGATCTGGTGTTCGACCTGGTGCAGGCCAGCATAGCCGCCGGGACGGCCATTACGCTGAAGTAGCAGACCGGGGCGCCTTGCGGCAACTCGGCTCGGGCGCCTGGCTGGATAAACATCGGCGAGACACTGCCACCACGATCGGCGATAAGGGTCGCGGGTTAGTGTCGAAGAAGGTCACCGACAGCAGATTGGCGGCATTACCATCACAGGCGTAAACCACGGATGCTACGTCCCTGTAATGACGAGGCTACGGAATTTTCATTCCGTAGCTATTTCAACAACTCCGATGAGGATAGTTGTAGTCTACAGCTGCATTTGACTACTAAGTTTTTAAACAAATCACGCGCCCTCACACTTAGGCAAGCCAAATTTGGACCAAGACAAAGCACTAAGCTTCCCTCAAAAGAAAAACCTGCCTCAAGCGCTACACTTAAGCCCTTATTAGTTTTAATTTTTAAGGAATGAAAATGAAAATTAAAAAATGCAATGCTGGTGATTTTAAAGCACTTATCCCAAATGTTAGCGAGTACAGGAAAGAAACTGGCGAAGAGAAAGCCAAAGGGGAAAAAGGTTTTTTCAGCACTCATGACTTGATCGAACATATTAAAGAGCTAGATTGCTGTAAAGTCCCCTCCGTCGACGAAGCCAATGCCATATTAAATGAATTAGCTGAGGATGATTTTCTAGAAAAAGTGCCGTTTGGTGATCATATATGGAAATTTAAAGACACCTGCAGATGACACCATCCCCATCGAAGCGGCCGAAGGGCGTTGGGGCTAATGGCGTGGCGAGGCATGGATGCCGAAGCAGCGTCAGTCGAATCAGGGATGAGCGTCTGACGCGATAGCCAATTGGCATCATAAGCCCTAGGGGCTGCCCGCTTCGTCGGGGCGTCATGGTGGATGCAAGGAGGATAGGACGAGCAGTCCTCCTTGCCCGGGTGTGGGCGGGCAGCCCACGACTTCAATCCAAACGAAATGTGGAAATCAAAAACCCGCCTCTGTGACTAACCCATGGATTCAACCTTTCCTGGGCGCAACAAAAAAGGACCCTGGGGTCCTTTTTCATTTCACTGAATGCCGGCGCGAGCCAGGCTGTCAATTACAGGCTGGGCAACACCCCTGCCGGCAGGTAGGCGTTGAAGCTGGCCGTGTACAACAGATCCGTGGCGGCTTCGATATCCGGGCCGAAGTATCTGTCCTTGTCGTAGTAGGCCACCACTTCGCGCAGCTCGGCCTTGGCCCTGGCCACGGCGACGCTCGGTGTCAGCGGCGCACGGAAGTCCAGTCCCTGGGCGGCGGCCAGCAGTTCCACCGCCAGCACCCCACGGGTGTTTTCGCTCATGTCGCGCAGGCGACGGGCGGCGAAGGTGGCCATGGACACATGGTCTTCCTGGTTGGCCGAGGTCGGCAGGCTGTCGACCGAGGCCGGATGGGCATAGGTCTTGTTTTCCGACGCCAGTGCCGCCGCCGTCACCTGGGCTATCATGAAGCCAGAGTTGACGCCGCCGTTCTTCACCAGGAAGGGAGGCAGCTTGGACAGGCTGGAGTCGATCAGCAACGCGATGCGGCGCTCGGCGATGGCACCCAGCTCGGCGATGGCGATCGCCAGGTTGTCGGCCGCCATGGCAACGGGCTCGGCGTGGAAGTTACCGCCGGAGATGATGTCGCCCGTGTCCTGGAACACCAGCGGGTTGTCCGTGACGCCGTTGGCCTCTGTGCCCAGCACTTCGGCGGCATGGCGTATCTGGCTCGTTGAAGTGTTCCCAGTTGGCCCAGTGGGGCACCAGGTTGGAGTTGGCGATCAACACCCGCGGCGCATCCGCATGGGTGCGGAACACCCCCACAGGCTTGCCGGACTGCACCAGCAGGGTCTCGTCGTCTTCCAGGCGCTGCAGCACTTCGACTATCTTGTCGTAGCACTGCCAGTCGCGGGCGGCGCGGCCTATGCCGCCGCAGACCACCAGGTCCTCGGGACGTTCGGCCACGTTCGGGTGCAGGTTATTCATCAGCATGCGCATCGGCGCTTCGGTCAGCCAGCTCTTGCAGCTCAGTGTGGTGCCATGGGGCGCTATGATGCGGCGGCTGGGATCGTGTTTCAACCTCTGTGGTGTTTACCCTCGGCCTCTGGCGCTCGGGCATATTGTTTTAATTGCTCTAACTTGGGTTCTGTTTGGCCCGCCCTCGGCAGGCCTGGTTTGAATCAGCCCTTGCCGAAGGTCAGGTGGCCGCCCAGACGGAAACGGCTGCCCGGATGTACCAGGCGGGCGAAGCTCACCACCCCCTGGCGTGACCAGGTACGGCGCAGGATCTGCAGGCAAGGTTCGCTGGCCGGGATCTGCAGTTGCCTCTGTATCTGTTCGCTGGCGACTATCGCCTCTATGGTGTGGCGCGCCTCGGTCAGCGGCGCCACCTGGGACAGGTACTCGTGGGGAGTCTGGACCCTGAAGTCCTGCTGCAGATAGTCGGGGATCAGCGCCGGATTGACGTAACGTTCCTCCAGCTGCAAGGCCGCGCCCTGCTCGCAATGCACCAGCACAGAATAAAATACCGGACTGCCGACCTCGAGCCCGAGGGCGATGGCGATCGGCGTCTTGGCCTCGACCTGGGCCAGCTCAAGTTGCTGCACGCTGTAGCCATGGCCCCTGTCCTTGATCTCGTCGGCTATGTTGCGGATCGCCAGCAGGGAGGACTGGGACTTGAGGCCGGCGACGAAGGTGCCCAGCCCCTGACTGCGCTCCAGCACGCCGTTGTCGGTCAGCTCTGTCAGCGCCCGGCGCGCCGTCATGCGGCTGCAGCCGAACTGCTCGGCGAACTGGTTCTCCGACGGCAGCCTGGCGTTCTCTTCCCACTCCCCCGTCTCGATACGGGCGATGATGTATTGCTTGATCTCGGCAAATTTAGGCGTGGCCATGGTCTTTCCTATGCTGGCATCCAGGACGATTAAACTGATATGTTTAATCTCGCCAGGAACTCGGTTACAATCCTAACTTGTATATACAAGTAAATACAAGTCGTTCACAAATTTTGCATCTAGTATTCATTGAAGGGGAAGCAGCATGTCTTGGGATCAGGTCTGGATCGACGTCAACTTAGCCACCATGAGTCCACAGGTATCAGCACCTTACGGTGCCATCAGCGATGCCGCCGTCGCGGTCAGGGACGGCAAGATCGCCTGGCTGGGTCCCAGGAGCGAACTGCCGGAATTCGATGTGTTGGCAACCCCGGTTTACAGGGGCAAGGGCGGCTGGATCACCCCAGGGCTGATAGATGCTCACACTCATTTGGTGTTCGCCGGCAACCGCGCCAACGAGTTCGAGCTGCGCCTCCAGGGCGCCAGTTACGAGGACATAGCCCGCGCCGGTGGCGGCATCATCTCGACCGTCAAGGCCTGCCGCGAAGCGGACGAGGCCGAGCTGTTCGAGCTGGGGCGCCAACGCCTCAATGCCCTCGCCAGGGAAGGGGTCACCACAGTGGAGATCAAGTCAGGCTACGGCCTGAACACAGAGACGGAACTCAAGCTGCTGCGGGTGGCCCGCGAGCTGGGCACACACCACCATGTGGAGGTGGTCACCACCTTCCTCGGCGCCCACGCCATTCCGCCTGAGTTCAAACACGACAGCGACGCCTATGTGGATCTTGTGGTCAACGAGATGCTGCCGGCGGTGCTCGAGGAGAACCTCGCCGACGCTGTGGATGTGTTCTGCGAGGGCATCGCCTTCAACCTGGAACAAACGGAGCGGGTGCTCTGTGCCGCCAGGGCAGCAGGGCTGGAGATCAAGCTGCATGCCGAGCAACTGTCGAACCTGGGCGGCTCAGAGCTGGCGGCGCGCCTGGGTGCCAAGTCTGTGGATCATATAGAATTTCTCGACGAGGCCGGGGTCAAGGCCCTGGCCAAGAGCGGCACCTGCGCCGTGCTGCTCCCCGGCGCCTTCTACTTCCTGCGGGAAACCCAGAAGCCGCCGATCGATCTCTTGCGCCAACACGGCGTGCCCATGGTGCTGGCGAGTGACTTCAACCCCGGCTCCTCGCCCATCTGCTCTACCCTATTGATGCTCAACCTGGGCTGCACCCTGTTTCGCCTGACCCCGGAAGAGGCGCTGGCCGGCGTCACCCGCAACGCCGCCAAGGCCCTCGGCATAGACAAGCGCGTCGGCCAACTCGCCGTCGGCATGCAGGCCGACTTCTGCCTGTGGAACATCTCCACCCCGGCGCAGCTGGCCTATTCCTACGGGGTCAATCCCCTGGTGGATGTGGTCAAAGCCGGCAAACTCATTCATCAATGATGGCAAAGGACAGGATGCCAAGCTGCGCCCAACGGCGTGGCTTAGCTCTCCCCGGTGCCCTATCCCTATGATGCAGCCATGCCAGTGCTGGGTTCCTCTTAGGCATGGCTGCTATCTCACCGGCTCTGCTCACACCTTCAACGGCTGCAGACTGGATCTTGTATCACAAAACAGCGACGGCTATCACCACGGCCGACAACATATACAGGCCACCAGAGAGTGATATAGATTTGAGTAGACTCAGCTCCTCGACTTCCATTTTTTCTATGTCAGCCATGTTGATGGATTTGCCTTCTCCGTACACAGCAAGCTCTGTTGCACCTTCAACTTCAAACTCGAAGGTTTCCCCAGAGTAAGTCGTGATCTTCACATTTTCACCAACATAGCTTGATGCAGGCTTAGCCTCGGCTTGAACCTCATTCAACGAAGAACAGCCCATCATGCAGAAACAAATGACTATCGCAGTAATTAACTTATTCAAAATAAACTCCTTTTTAAGATGCAAGGAGTGTATGAGGCCGGCCATAATAAAACAACCAGGCATGCACTCTCAGCTGCCCAGTTTATGAACAGTCGACAAGACATGCTTCAAACTAATGATGGGGGACCAATGCTGTCAGCTTCTCAACGGCCCCAGATAGGGATCTAGAGCATACTGACGCCATCGAGTCGCTAAAGAGTTGCAGGCGTCCTCACTCTTTGTCTTCAATGAGTAGGTGATGACTGCAGGCCATATGCCGACCAGAGTGCCGACAATCACCTGCCGTGGGCTTTTGCATTGCTCTGATATCTAGAACGCCAGAGACTCGCTGTGAAGCCATCCCTGGCCGCTCGACGAAAACATCCTTGTTTTCGACGGTCACTGGCGCAGCAATACCAGTTCTGGCGTTCCACTTAGGCCACGCAATTTTCCCCACCATCCCAAGTGCCCCAAATGGGGATCTGGGTCATACTGACGCCTTAGAGCCGCTAAAAAGTGATGCCCTCACTCTTTCAGCTTCAAGCAACACAGTTATGACAGAAACACACGGTGGCACATCCACTGGTTAACCTATGCAGACAGCTTGGATTTAACCAACTGGCTTCTGGGCTGCAATCAACAACAGCATTGGCCGTTCAGCTTCCTCGGCCAGGGCGGGGTTGGCAGCTATCTGCTGCGCCGAGGGGCCCCATTCGTTCAGCTGGCGCAATTCAAACCCGGCTTGCAACAAGGCATTGACCATAGTGCCCAAGGTTCTGTGGTATTTGATCACCCCTTTGGCCATCCAGTCGCTTCGACGTTCGCCTTCGGCCTGGTAGCTGTTGACTGCCCAGGAACGCTTGCCGGCCTCATCCACCAGCCAACCCTGATTCGGGGAGCAGGTAAAGATGGGATGTTCGGTGGAGAACACCAGCCGGCCGCCGGGTTTCAGCGCCCGATACAGAGTCGCAAACAAAGGCCGCAGATCAGCAAGATAATGCAGCGCCAATGAGCTGTAAGCCAGATCCACACTCTTTGGTGCCAGCATAAGGCCATCGAGATCCCCCTGTTGGTATTCAATCGCTTCATCCTGGGTTGTTGCCCTCGCCTGGGCCAACATCTTACTGGAGAGATCTATCCCCAATACCGAGTCGGCCCCCAGCTCCCTAGCGGCGCGGCAAAACCAGCCGTAGCCACAGCCGAGATCCACCACCCTGCGCCCCTCCAACGGCGGCAACATCGCCTTGAGCGCCGACCACTCAGGGGCGCCATCCAACCCGTGAACCGAACGGGGCAGCTGTGCATAGGCATCAAAAAAGCCCTGATTGTCATAGATATTTTGTGACATAACTGTCTCCTGAAAACTGGATTCAAAGTATAAAAAAAGCGAACGGGACCCGGTTCGCTTTTGAGAATCGCCATAAGGCGGGTACGAAAAGGGGCCACGGATGAAGGTTCATCTGTGGCCCCCGTTGACTGCGCCAAGACATACGCGCCCTTCCCTTGCGGGATGGCAACAGTGCATGTCGTGGCGATGACTGGGTAGAAAGCTCAGGCTTTCCTGTTTGGCTCCGGACAAGGCTTCATCGCAAGCAACTGTACGGAGCACACTCGGGTCACTCGCTGATCCGAGGCGTAAAGAGTCATGAAAGGATACCTCTATGAAATTGGCTGAATTCTAATCAAGGTGAGGAATGCTGTCAATCACTGAAATCAGTAAGTTACACAGGTCAGCCTGTGCCCGCAACCGCGCCCAGTGACCACACCTTCACCACACAGAAGCGCCTTTCAAACACAGAGATTAATCGCTGGATAAGGGCGTACTTTCGGCATCAATCAACTGGCGACGGGCAGTGGTCATGGCAAGCCCCGACAGGCAAAAAAGGACACATCAAAACCCAGCCGGGAGATCACGAGACTGCAAAAGTGATGGCAGTCCTATCTATTCTTTGCTCTCCCACACCCGGCCAAGTTGCGCTTGGCAAGTGGCTTGAATCTCTGAGGTTCTCAATGATGCAACTGATGACTGCCAGCGATTGTGTCGACAATCACCTGCCGTGGGCTTTTGCATTGCTACACCAGTGACTCGCTGTGAAGCCATCCCTGGCCGCTCGACGAAAACATCCTTGTTTTCGACGGTCACTGGCGCAGCAATGCCAGTTCTGGCGTTCCACTTAGGCCACGCAATTTTTCCCGCCATCCTCAACGACTCCAGATGGGGATCTGGGGCATACTGACGCCTTAGAGTCGCTAAAAAATTGTGGATGTCTTTACTCTTGTCCGACGCTTCCAAGTAGCTAAAGAGTTGTGGGTGTCCTCACTTTTCTTCTTGAGCAGCAGATTCAAACGCCCAAGGCTACAAACAATGAGGGGATATTTATCAGCAAAAAAATCTGAGAGTTATAGGGACTTTCTCTTTCAAATACCAGTAGAATGAAAGACATATCACTTACAGCATGGATGATTGAAATGAAGGGAATACAAAAGCTCACAGCAGTTTTAATGTTGCTGCTGGTCACAACAGCTACATCAGTTTTTGCCTGCTCTAAACCTAGCAGCCATCTGCCGACAGATTTTCCCGATATAGCTATCTATAGAGACACTTTATACTCACCGATGGAAGAGTTCGATTCTCCAGAGGGTTTGGTAATCGAAAATCCGATCAGAAATGAAGAAAACTTTCTTGTTGCTATAAATATCCCACAAAAATACAAAGAGTATAACCTGGCCGCATTGTGGATTTACCGAGAAAAAAAGCCCTCGTATGAATTCAATCTTGCATTTGAGGTGGATAAAGATATTGCTTTTTCCCGGTTTCAAATGGAAAGGGAAGTGCTTGAAGGCGCTAAATTATCCATCCGTTTTGGAGATTCAATTTGCCCTCGTGCTGAAGGAAAATACGAATTCGTAGAAGTCGCCAGCAACAAGTGGCTGGCTGAACAGAATCTCCACACTCAAATCAAAATGAGAAAATTCAGGACTGATTCCTGTCATGGCTCAACCTTACCTGCGGATCAACGCAATGTTGAGGCTGAGGGCCAGGTTATCCTCACCCGACTTGCCAGCACCAGACAGCCAACTATGGAAAACACTCGACAGTCTTGAATATTTTGGTAGCTTTAACTTTCACTGGATGACTAGACGCCAATATTGCTTGGGATATCACAATGAAATTTTTAGCCTTTATCAGCCTAATGTTATGTGCATTTTCAACTTGGGCAACCAAATGGCCAGTGGAAGAAACTGTCACCAAAATCAGTGAGAACGGTAATTTGATAGCCCGTCTGACATCAGGCTCCTACCCTGATTCAAAAATTCAAGCCCATAATGCAAGTATCGCGATTTACAAATGGGAAATCGAAAACGGCTATGTATTTAGCCATACAATCTACTTGCCCTACCGTTTCTCACCCTTAAATTTTGTAATTGCCAATTCAGGTTATGTTTTGACCATTGATAAACCCGTTGCTGAAGAAACCGGTCCTGCAGCTGCCATCTTCGATGACTCTGGGGTCATGATTAAAGATTTCACAATAGAGCAGCTACTCCCATCGAAAAAAGATAATAAACACCTAATTTTCAACGATGTGAGGAGATTTTACAGATGGAGTTGCGGAGTTCCTACAGACTTCGGCGACGAAATTGCAGCTCCGCATTTAAAGGGAGCGATAATTTTTCATATGAAAGAAGCACGTATAGAAAATTTGCGGATCGAGGACTCCACTTGCGAGTAAATCCCGTAAAATGCCACCAAATGTATCAGCTTGCATTTGTGGCAACTACAACTCGCAAATAAAGCTCACAGTCAAATTGAAAAAGCGTGCATTCCCATCTGAGTTGCCTCAGGTGAGCAGAAGTGCCACAGCTTTCCCGGCCGCAAAGTAGACAAACCGTATAGTGTAGTGGTCAACCTTTTTTGGCCACGGTTTTATACGCAAGCCAGAACCTTCTCTCCGACTCACTTGGTGTCAGACCACCATTATATTGATGCGGCCTGACCTGGCTGTAATATCCAACGATATATTGCGTGATTGATGCTCTAGCTTCACTAAAGCATGTGTAGCCTGATGAGGGCACCCATTCTGTTTTTAAACTTCTGAAGAAGCGCTCCATCGGCGCGTTATCCCAACAATTACCTCGTCGACTTAAGCTCTGTTTTATTTGGTA
>NZ_JAKCLK010000074.1:0-379 GCF_021412365.1 Shewanella sp. AS16
TGATCGGCATGGGGGAATTCTTCGCTATCCTGGTCGCCGGTATCGACCTTTCGGTTGGCGCGATTCTGGCGCTTTCCGGTATGGTGACCGCTAAACTGATGTTGGCAGGTATTGATCCGTTTCTCGCGGCGCTAATTGGCGGTGTACTGGTTGGCGGCGCACTGGGGGCGATCAACGGCTGCCTGGTCAACTGGACGGGACTACACCCGTTCATTATCACCCTTGGCACCAACGCTATTTTCCGTGGGATCACGCTGGTGATCTCCGATGCCAACTCGGTATACGGCTTCTCATTTGACTTCGTGAACTTCTTTGCCGCCAGCGTAATTGGGATACCTGTCCCCGTTATCTTCTCGCTAATTGTCGCGCTCATCCTTTG
>NZ_JAKCLK010000075.1:0-379 GCF_021412365.1 Shewanella sp. AS16
ACCCACCAGGTTAAAGGCCATCACGCTGATAAACAGCGCCAGCCCCGGCCAGAACATTTGCAGCGGCTGGGTCCAGATATACTGACGCGCGTCGTTAATCATCACGCCCCATTCGGCGGTCGGCGCGGTCACGCCGAGACCGAGGAAGGACATCCCCGCGACGTGTAGCATCATATGACCGATATCCAGCGTCGCCAGCACCAGCAGCGAGGGGATCACCGCACCTGCCAGATGATCAATAAACACCCGCACATGGCCCGCGCCAGAAAGCCGTGATGCCAGCACAAACTCGCGCTGGCGCAGTGAAATCACCAGGCTACGCACCATGCGTGCATACCACGCCCAGTGCGACAGGGCGATGGCTATAATCACATTGGTC
>NZ_JAKCLK010000076.1:0-378 GCF_021412365.1 Shewanella sp. AS16
GCTTTCGTATGGGTGACGTTGCGAACATACCAGTTGCCGGAGGCCTGATCCTTACAGCGTGCGCCGCTGCTGGCGTCATAGTTCACAGAGGTCTGGCAGGCATTGATGGTCATTGTAAAGCTGCTGCCGACGGGCATTTGTTGCAGATACTGGTAAAACGCGTCTGACAACATGCCGTGCATCCATTTCGCGCCGCCGCTGGTCACCGTCGCGCCATAAAATCCACTGGCGTCGGTGGTTTGCGGCAGGATAAGACTGGTGGTCATATTACACCCTGCGTACCAGTTGATGCAGCGCAAGCCAGTTAAAGGAGATGAAACTGGTGAATTTTCCAGCCACATATCAAACTTCCAGTTGGTATAAAGGCCGGTGTTGTAA
>NZ_JAKCLK010000077.1:0-377 GCF_021412365.1 Shewanella sp. AS16
GGCGTTCGTCGTATCGAAGCGGTAACCGGAGAAGGCGCTATCGCCACCGTTCATGCAGACAGCGATCGCTTAAGCGAAGTCGCGCATCTGCTGAAAGGCGATAGCAATAATCTGGCTGATAAAGTGCGTTCAGTACTGGAACGTACGCGTCAGCTGGAAAAAGAGTTACAACAGCTTAAAGAACAAGCTGCCGCACAGGAGAGCGCAAATCTTTCCAGTAAGGCAATTGATGTTAATGGTGTTAAGCTGTTGGTTAGCGAGCTTAGCGGTGTTGAGCCGAAAATGTTGCGTACCATGGTTGACGATTTAAAAAATCAGCTGGGGTCGACAATTATCGTGCTGGCAACGGTAGCCGAAGGTAAGGTTTCTCTGATTGC
>NZ_JAKCLK010000078.1:0-377 GCF_021412365.1 Shewanella sp. AS16
AACTTTCGGCATTGCGACGAATCTTAAACGGCGATAATAGCGAAACCACGCCCATCAGCGCGCCATATGGGCAAAGATAACGACACCAGGCATGGCGAATAAACAGGCTGGCAATCAGCAAAACGATCATGCTGATTAATGTCGCGGTCCCCATATGACGAAAGAAATCGAGCATTTTAACGTCCATCACCACGCTGTAGGGCGACAACATAAAATAGTGAATCGCCTGAGCGGGCATCAATAACGCGATATAGAGAAAAAAACTCAACAGCAAATACTTCACGCCGCGCAGAGGAATATCCAGCCAGCGGGGAAGGACAAATTGCCGACCAAACAGTTTGTTACCGAGATCGCCGATTAATTCCGAAAGCGTACCA
>NZ_JAKCLK010000079.1:0-377 GCF_021412365.1 Shewanella sp. AS16
CGCGTCGTGTTGGACATTACCTGATGATGTCCATTTACATGGTCACTAAAACCACCAGCTATATGTTCTTTACCGCAATGGCGGGGAACATTCTGGCGCTGAAAATGATCAACGACATTCTGCACCTGCAAATTAGCTGGGGTGGATGGGCGCTAGCCGCCGGATTGCCGGGCATCATTATGCTGCTGGTCACCCCGCTGGTGATTTACACCATGTATCCACCAGAAATTAAGAAGGTGGATAACAAAACCATCGCTAAAGCGGGCCTTGCCGAACTGGGACCGATGAAAATCCGCGAAAAAATGCTGCTCGGTGTCTTTGTGCTGGCGCTGCTGGGCTGGATTTTCAGTAAGTCTCTGGGGGTTGATGAATCCACC
>NZ_JAKCLK010000080.1:0-373 GCF_021412365.1 Shewanella sp. AS16
AGTCAGTTCAAACATCGTTGTTTCGATGTTGATGGGGGCGGTTTATGGCTACTTCCTCGATTATTGCCGCCGACTGTTTAAAGTCAGCCGTTACCAGCAGGTAAAAGCCTGACCCTTCTTTTCGCGACTGGCATCGCCAGTCGCGTCTTTAACTGGCTTCGCCAAATAAACCATTCAAATAACGTTCAAGCGCAACACGCGAACTAAAGCCATGCGGGATACCGTAATGCTCATGACGTTCACCCGCTAAATAGAGCGGAAATTGCTGGTAATGATCGCAAGTTTTAATATCGGAAGCGGGTTCAGCCAGTGTTGAACTACGTTCTTTTAATGTTGGATGAATCACCAGGGCGGTACGTCCCATTCGCGCTTC
>NZ_JAKCLK010000011.1:0-91741 GCF_021412365.1 Shewanella sp. AS16
GCACTGTTAACATCGTGGTGGCGGTATTGCCAGAGCTGTCGGTCGCGCCAAGCTCAAGCTCATGGGCGCCACTTGCCAGCTCACTGCTGCCAACCAGGGTTGCTGTCACATCACCGTCCACCAGATCAAAGGCGCTGATATTCAACAGCGCGCTGATATCGGTCAGGCGGCCAGTAGCGTTAATAACCAAGGTATCCAGCACATCAAACTCAGGCGCCGTAGTATCGACGATGGTTACCAACTGCTCGGCAATGGCCTGATTACCGGCCCCGTCGGTCGCCGTCCAGGTAATGAGGTGCTCGCCCAGGGCCAGCTCCGGCGCCAGATCCGAGCTTAGCGTCAGTATGGTGCTGATATTGTCTGTTACCACAGGCTCTGGCAGGGTCACTGCCGTGGTCGGCCCCGTGGCTTCAAAGGTCAGTGGCACCAGTTCGGCAAACACCGGCTTTTGGGTATCGCCAATGCTCGGGTCCAGCGGCGCGGCGTCATCTTCATCACTGATACCGTCATTGTCATCGTCCGGATCGGCATTGTTGCCTATGCCGTCATTGTCTGTGTCGACAGACTCGCTGGCATCCAGTGGGAAAGCGTCCTCGCTGTCCACTACGCCGTCGTTGTCATCGTCAGCGTCCAAGTTGTTGCCTATGCCATCCTTGTCGGTATCGAGCGATTCTGCCGCATCTAACGGGAAGGTATCCTCTGTATCCACTACGCCGTCGTTGTCATCGTCAGTATCCAAGTTGTTGCCTATGCCATCCTTGTCGGTATCGACAGATTCGCTGGCATCCAGTGGGAAGGCATCTTCGCTGTCCGCTACGCCGTCGTTGTCATCGTCGGTATCGGCATTGTTGCCTATGCCGTCCTTGTCGGTGTCGACAGACTCGGTTGCATCCAGTGGGAAGGCATCCTCGCTGTCCACTACGCCGTCGTTGTCGTCATCCGTATCGGCATTGTTGCCTATGCCGTCGGCATCGGTATCGACAGATTCTGCCGCATCCAACGGGAAGGCATCCTCTGTATCCACTACACCGTCGTTGTCGTCATCCGTGTCGGCATTGTTGCCTATGCCATCGAGGTCGGTATCGACAGACTCGGTCGCATCCAGCGGGAAGGCATCTTCTGTGTCCACTACGCCGTCGTTGTCGTCATCGCTGTCGGCATTGTTGCCTATGCCGTCTCCGTCTGTATCGACAGATTCGCTGGCATCCAGCGGGAAGGCATCCTCGCTGTCCACTACACCGTCATTGTCGTCATCGGGATCGGCATTGTTGCCTATGCCGTCGAGGTCGGTATCGGCAGACTCGGTTGCATCCAGCGGGAAGGCATCCTCGCTGTCCACTACACCGTCGTTGTCATCGTCGGTATCGGCATTGTTGCCTATGCCGTCCTTGTCGGTGTCGACAGACTCGGTTGCATCCAGTGGGAAGGCGTCCTCTGTGTCCACTACCCCGTCGTTGTCATCGTCGGTATCGGCATTGTTGCCTATGCCGTCGAGGTCGGTATCGACAGACTCGGTTGCATCCAGCGGGAAGGCATCCTCGCCGTCCACTACGCCGTCGTTGTCGTCGTCCAAATCCGCATTGTTGCCAATGCCGTCGAGGTCGGTATCGGCAGACTCGGTCGCATCCAACGGGAAGGCATCGTCGCTGTCCAGCACGCCGTCGTTGTCATCATCGGTATCGGCATTGTTGCCTATGCCGTCAACATCGGTGTCGACAGACTCGGTCGCATCCAGCGGGAAGGCATCGTCGCTGTCCACAACGCCGTCATTGTCATCATCGGTATCGGCGTTGTTGCCTATGCCGTCCGAGTCGCTATCCAGGTATTCACCGGCATTGAAGGGGAAGGCATCGACTATATCCAACACGCCATCGTTGTCATCGTCGGTATCCAAGTTGTTGCCTATGCCGTCGAGATCCGAGTCCAACCACTCGCTGGCATCCAGAGGGAAGGCATCAGAGCTGTCCGGCACATTGTCGTTATCATCGTCGGGATCGGCGTTATTGCCTATGCCATCCAGATCCGTATCAACAGACTCGCCGGCATCCAGAGGGAAGGCATCGGCGCTGTCCGGCACATTATCGTTGTCATCATCCAAATCGGCATTGTTGCCTATACCATCGAGATCCGTATCCAGCCATTCGGCGGCGTTAAAGGGGAAGGCATCGGCCAGATCCGCAACACCGTCGTTGTCATCATCAAGATCCGCGTTGTTGCCGGTACCGTCCAAGTCGGCATCCAGCCATTCAGACGCGTCTAACGGGAACAGATCGCCGGTATCCAACACGCCATCGCCGTCATCGTCGCTATCGGTATTGTTGCCTATGCCATCGGCATCGGTATCCATGGATTCGGTGGCATCCAAGGGGAAGGCATCGGAGCTGTCCGGGACATTGTCGTTGTCGTCATCGGTATCGGCGTTGTTGCCAATGCCATCGGCATCTGTATCCAGCCACTCGCTAGCATCCAGCGGGAAGGCGTCGTCCGTGTCGGCGACGTTATCACCGTCATCATCCAAATCGGCGTTGTTGCCTATACCATCTTGGTCGGTATCCAATGTCTCGTCTGGATCATTGGGGAAGGCATCGGCGTTATCGCCGACACCATCGCTGTCGCTATCAAGCGTTTCAGTCGGATCATTTGGGAATGCATCCTGACCATCTGCTACACCGTCATTGTCGAAGTCGCCGGCAAACACATATTCGATAGCGCCGATATCCATTTTGGGATACACAGGGCCGCCGGGCGCGGCTTCATCATACAGGCCAGATACGCGCGGCTGCCCCAATATGTCGACTTTCCCGCTATCTAACTCACCGGCTTCACCGGCATCGATATTGGCACTGCCCGGCACCGGCCGGTAGTCGCCATTGTCCGGATCGGCCAGCTCAACATAGCCAGAAGATGTGATACCACACTCGCTGTCTTCAACCCAACTGGCGGTTTGTTGCTCCCAGGTGTCAACATTACACACCGTAGAGCCGCTTGGGCCTTTTAGCAGTAAGCTGTTGCGCAGCTGCGCCGTGCCGCTGTCCTTAATAGTTATCGCGCCACCTTCGCTGTTGTAAAGGGTGCTGGAGAACAGCGCAACATGGCCCTGCTCTGCCGCAATAGCCGCATACTCACCGCTAATGTTGCTCAGCAAACTATTATCGGTATAAAGCTTGAAGTTATCACCTGCGATGGCCGGCGCTGCCATATTGTCGATCAGGCTGTAATCCAGCAGTAAATAAGACGATGAGTACATATGGATAGCGCTGCCATAGCCCTCGTCATCATTCACACCGTTTTGCAGCGTTAGCCCCACCAGATGCGGAAACTGGCTACTGGTCAACCTATCGACCAATGCTACGTTAAAAATGGCCGTGGCGTTTTGACCATCGAGCACAACCTCTTTGTTGCCATCAATCTTCATGCCCTTGCTGATCACCAAAGGCGACTGCAGCATGATCGTCATCGGGCCGGTAAACGTAATGGTGTTAAGATCTGCTCCAAGTGCACTGGCACATAAATCCGCTATCGCCTGACGTAATGTCCCCGGGCCACTGTCGGCATTGCTGCTAACCGTGATTTGGCTGGCAGTACATGCATGGTAAGGGTTGTCATCGATACGCGCCCAGTTAAGTACCACGTCATTTTCATCTGCCAGGGTTTGTAATTCTACAGTGCCCTCTATCTGATAGACAAAATCCACCACGCCATCGTTGTCGCGGTCTTCATCAACAATATCGGCGATGCCGTCATTGTCAAAATCGGCTAAATCACCCGCCACCGTCGGGCTCGGATCTGCGCCATCGAGCACGCCGTCGTCGTCAGAGTCCGGATTTAACGGATCTGAGCCCGCAGTAATTTCATCGGCATCGCTTAAACCATCATTGTCATCATCGGTATCCGAGTTGTTACCAATGCCGTCACGATCGGTATCCAGCCATTCGGTGGCATCTGTAGGGAAGGCGTCTGCCCAGTCAGGTTTGCCATCATTGTCATCATCACTATCTCTGTCATCTGCGATGCCGTCGCTGTCGGTATCCAGCTGCATAGTTACACTGGCAGAACAAACCTGCTCTCCGAGCACGCCACCGACCGTGCGCGGCGTCACACAGAAACGTATCTGCGTACCGGCAGCAACATTCACAGCAAAAGTGCGCTCAGTTTGTCCGGCCATAGTGGTCCAGCTAGCATTTTGCAGTTGCTGCCACAGGTACAGGCTTTGTGACTCCAGGCTGTAGTTGCCTGCGTCAGGCGCGGTATAAGTGTACTGACCAATCAAGCCAAAACCGGCGATAGGCTGGTCCATCTCTGCAGTGATTTTTACCTCAGAGGCCAGCGGTAGTTGCCCAACCTGTATCCAGTCACCGCAACGCTGGCTGCTTTGAAAGGTCATACACATGGTGACAAAGGCATTGCCATCATCCACCGTCGCCTGATAACCAAACACATTGGTGGCAACCACGGTTGCATCACTGACTTGCCCGGTCGCCGAGCGTAACCAGACAAAATTTGTTGCATCAACAGAATACGCAATATTGGCAAACAGATAGTCGCCAACGCGCATTTTTTGCCCTACTTTATCGACATGAGGCCGGACGCTGCCAGGTGTGTACCAGGGCGACTTCCCTAAACCGTCGGTACTACTGTTATACGGCACTTGAATATGTAAGTATTCTTGAGTCTTATAATCGCCGGTGTCGATGCCTGGCAGCGGGCCATCGCAGGTACCGCAATACCACTCGGTTGAAGCAGCCTCTACATTCACGCCAATAAATTGCCAGGTATCGGCATATTTGGATAACAAATCGATGGTTTCATCGTAACTGGCTCTCTGATAGGAGAGCTGCGTGCGATGAACCGGTGTTGTCCGGTCGATATTCAAATAACTAAGGGTTTGACTGGCCGCCCAATCCGGTGGCGTCAGGCGTTCTTTAAAATAGGTATAACTTCTGCGGTTATATTCGTATACGGCTAATAAATTCTGGGCCGGCGTCGCAGCGGGGTGGCCACCGCCTTTAAAGTTGACCTGAGAATCCGAATTGTCCCAATTGGCACTGCCAACCCACTGAATATCGTTGTCTTCAACAATCCTATTGCCCGGTGCATAATCGACACAGGCGGTGTGCACATTGTCGAACACACAGGTATTGTAGTGATACGTCGCTAACCAGTGCCAGGTATTGTCATTGCCAAATATCACCTCATCCCAGCCGCGGTCCGCGACAAAATTCGGGAACATTTTGGCCAGCGTACCGACAATAGGCTGCTGGTCAGTGTCGGTCACCGGATTCAGCATTTCCGGCTCAGTGACACTCTCCCAATCCCACTCCACTTCAGAGTAAAAGGTACGCTCCATTTCCAGCGGCTCATACTCGCTGTTTACATACGGCAGGCGCGGTGTATTAAACACACCCCGGCTCATGGCATCGACCGGCATCGAGACATAAGCGCAAAAGTTTTGCACATCATCATCCTCAGCACAGGCTGCCCGATTTAATAAGGGAGAGGTGGCGGCACTGTGCGGGAAGAACTGAAAGTTTGCTTGCGGTACCGTTAAATAGCTGCCGCCGCGGATATTGGTATTGGTATCTCTGACCACTTTAAAGGTATTGGCGATACTGCTGATGTCACCCAGCACCATAAAGCCAACACGACCGGCGTAAACCGTCTCGCTGTTGGCCTGTTCGACACTGGTTTGCTGCATCAGGCGCAGCGTAATACTATCTAAATTACCCGTACCACTGGTGACGGTTGCCCCCTGGTAAAGGGTAACGTCGTCCAGCTGACGAAACCCCAGGCTGTTTTTATACAACATAGGGCGCTGCAGCTGAGCCACCGTCACTGCATCGGTAAAGCTAGCACCGAGCGCAATACTTTGGCCGCTAAAACCGGTGTGCTTAACCTCGGCAGTGGAAATCAACAACATACGACCGTCAACCAGTCGGTGCCAGCCTTCTTCGGCCACCATATAGTGCACTTTGGCGCCGGTTAAATCGGCGGCAAAGCCTGTTGCCTGACGCACATCAAATAAAAACTGATTGCCGGCGGTAATGGGTGCCGTGGGCACTATGCTCACCCCGGGGTTTAGATTAGGGTCTTCGAGGCTGACAAATACCACAGGGCGCTGGAAAATACGGTTGGTCCACAGGTCGGCGATCTGGTTATTAGCGCCAATAGTTAAAGTGCCCGTTTCCGCCGGAATACCCAACAGCGCCGGTGCGCCGTTAAACTGCATACCTACTGCTGTGGTATTGGGCGGGGTTGAGCCATCACTGGTAGCGTACATCCATTTGCCATCGGCTTCGGTAGCAAAGCCCGGCTTGGACGGATTTATCGCCTGAAAAAACACCAGATTATCGGCGTCATTAACATAGGTCACATCTTTGGCAACACCATCGACCGTGACCGATTGCTTTTGCAAACTGGCGGCCATCAGGCTCTGTGCCGGGCACAAGCCGATTAACAGAATCCAAATTAACAAACGCATCATGCTGTATTTCCCCGCATAGAATCTTCTACCCCACATTAAAACAGGCAAAAGTGCAGGAAAAATGCAAAAGGCGGGAAAGCGTCGGGAAAAAATTGTACTAAAGCGTCACGGGCTCAGTCAGTACCGGCAGGGTGATCACCATGCGCAGGCCGCCAAGTGGCGACTGGGTGGCCTGGATTTGACCCCGGTGCGCCTGGATGATGGACTTGGCCACGGATAAGCCCAGACCCGCGCCACCCGTGTCGCGGTTGCGGGAATCCTCCAGCCGATACAGGGGCTCGAACAGGCGCTCAAGCCGGTCAGCAGCCACGCCGGGGGCGCTGTCCTCCAGACTGATAACTATGGTGTCGCTGTGGCGCTGCAGACCCAACCTTATGCTGCCGGGCGCCCGGGTATAACGCAGGCTGTTTTCCATCAGCTTGCCGAGCGCCAGCGCAAAGCTGGCTTCATCCAGCAATGCCGGGCAGTTATCGCTTAAGGGAAGATCCCGGGTCAACTGCAAGCCCCTCTCTGCGGCGCTGCCCTGAAAGCGGGTGAGCCAGCGCGGCAGGAAATCTTGCAATTCCACCCGCACCGAGTTGCCATCGAGCCGGGTCTGGCCCAGCTTGCTGGCCTGGGACAGGTCCGAGATGAAGGCATCCAGCTGCTGCATGTGTTTCAGCAGCCCCTCGATATTGGCGCTGCTGGGCGCCATGACCCCATCCTGCATGGCTTCCAGCTTCATTCTCAACACACTGAGCGGGGTTCTCAGTTCATGGGACACATCTGTGAGCAGCTTTTCCTGTTTGGCCAGGGTGTCGAGCATCAGGGCATTGCGTTCCAGCATCAATTTTTGGGCCTCCCCATGGGATCTTTGCAGCTCAAGATGGGCACGATTGAGAGTCAACTCGCTGAAATAGCAGGTAAAGACCATGACCAGGGAAGCCAGCACGAAACGAATCAGGCTGACCTGATTCCAGGCGCCCTCCTGCCACTGCCCCAGATGGGTAAAAGCCATGGCAAACAGCACCAGGTAAAACACAGCCACCAGGGCGGCCCCCAAGGCCCGGCCATTGAGCATGAACACGAACACAGGCAGGAATAAGGTCCAGATCAGGATGAAGTTTTCCGCCCGGCCCTGCCAGGCCAGGGCCCAGAGAAACACTATCAAAATCAGACTTATCTGCAGCGCCGTCGATTGCAGCACGCTTGCCTGCCGCTCCGCGGACTGGCCCTGGCTGCGGCGCAGGCGAAAATAGGCCAGGGTGCAGACCAGCAGGGCCACGGCGTCCAGCAGAGCTATGGGCCACATGCCCCGCAGCTGGTTGTAGAAGGTGAACACCAGCAGCAGCAGGATAATGGCCAGCAGCAGGCCATGGAGCACCACCCGCTTGCGTCTGAGGTCAATATCATCCTCGGCAAGGGGCTGACCTAAAATATGGCTGGTACGTAAAAAATCGAACATCCCTTTTCCTTGCTGATGCAAAAACACCACTGAGAGTGCAATAAAGCTGTTGATGGTACAGAGTAAAACACAGCAATATGCAGCGAATGTGCAGTAGCCTGTGATTTTACGCCTGTTTTGCCCCCCTCCCCCGAACCCCGCTCTCAAAACTCAAGCCTCGCAACTCAAGCCTCAAGCTCAGGTCTCAAAGCGATAGCCCAGACCATAGATGGAGCGGATCATCTCATCGGGCGACTCCAACTGTGCCAGCTTCCTGCGCAGGTTGCGAATATGGCTGTCCACAGTGCGTTCCGACAGCACCCGAAAGTCGCTGTAGAGCAGGTCGAGAATTTGCCCCCGGGAATAGATGCGGTTGGGATGGCTGTAGAGCAGATGGAACAACCTGAATTCCAGCGCCGTCAGGATCACCTTGTGACCGCCATAGCCGAGCGTCAGGCTGGATTCGTCCACAGACAATTGCGGGCCAGCCGAGGTCA
Source organism: Shewanella sp. AS16 (assembly GCF_021412365.1). Classification (NCBI taxonomy): domain Bacteria; kingdom Pseudomonadati; phylum Pseudomonadota; class Gammaproteobacteria; order Alteromonadales; family Shewanellaceae; genus Shewanella; species Shewanella sp. AS16. The sequence continues at coordinate 8,402 of NZ_JAKCLK010000011.1, forward strand.
GGCGACCGTCGAGGCGACGCAGCACGGCCCGCACCCTGGCGACCACCTCTCGGGCACTGTAGGGCTTGCAGACATAGTCGTCGGCGCCTGTATCCAGTCCCAGCAAGCGATCGACTTCCTCGACCTTGGCCGTGGTCATTATGATGTGCACTTCGGAAAAGGCCCGCACTTCGCGGCAGATGCTCAGCCCGTCCTTGCCCGGCAGCATCAGGTCCAGCAGCATCAGGCTGGGGGCGTCGCAGCGCACCGCCTCCACCACGGCATTGCCGTCGTGAAAGACCCGGGTCTCGAGTCCCTCGGCCTGCAGGTAGAGCTGCATCACCTCGGCGATGCTTTTCTCATCCTCTACGATAAAAACCTTGTGTGTCATCGGCTCGTCTTATTCTTATAGAAACTAAGTTGGCAAAGTCAGTGTTGGCTTGACTCTTGTGCCGGTTCGGGAGCCTCAACAGGCTCACTGTCATCATCCAGCGGTAACACCGGACGGGGTAACAGGATGCTAATGGATAATCGGCCCAAAGGCGAGGCGCAGCCTCTATCATGCCACAGAGGCTGCGCCCTGGGCCGGACGGATCTGCCGCCTTGCGCTTGCCCGGGTTGGCTGCGCCTGCCGCTATCAGTGCCTGAGCCCTATCTGCAGGCTGCTGCCATCGGCCCCCGGGGTCAAGGTTTGGCTGCGCGGCTCGCTGTAGTTGGTCAGCACTGGCCCGAGGGCTGGTGGAAAGTGCACATTGAGCATTTCGGCCTTGACGGCGCGTGGCATGAAGCCATCGATATGGATCACCAGGGTCTGATATTTCTCATGAGAGAGCGGCTCGTGAGAAAGAGCTTCGTGTGGCATGGCCTCGTGTGCCCCATGGTCATGAGCCTGCCCTTGTGCCTTATGGGGGGGCAGCAGGGCCTCGGCAATTTCCTCCTCCAGGCGCTGCTTCAGCTGTGCCAGGCTGGGGGCCCGGGTCTGGCGGCTGGCCAGGGGCTGACCGTCTATGGAGATGGTCAGCCGCTCGGCAAAGACCTGCACCAGCTGGCGGTGAAACTCTGCCAGTTTGGCCTCATCGGCCACCAGATGGGCGATCGACGCCGGCTTGCCCTGCCACTCCAGTCGGTGAAACAGGGCCGTCAGTGAGGTGGCCACAGTCAGCGACAGGTGGTTGTGTTGCCTCAGGCTAATGTTGGCCGAGGTCATGTTGAGCCCATGAGCACTGGCGCCTGTCATGGAGATCAGGCCGGCGCAGAGGGCGAGCAGCGGCAATATCCGTTTCTTCATCATTCATTTCTCCTTACGTTTATGGGCCAAGGTTATCGGCAATGCGCCGTCACCAGGTCATTGCTGCCCGTGGTGTCGTTCTTGTCCAGCCGATAGCGGAAGCGGTAGCAATCCTTGCCGGCCTGGTAACCCGACTCGCCCGCGACCAGAGGCCGATAGAGGATCATGGCGACATTACCGGCGGGAATATGGCTGTTGTCCGCGCTCGGGGTCACCTCTATATAGGTCCAGGTGGCGCCATTCAGGCTGAGGCTGTCGTAGTCCGTCAGTTCCACCTCTGTGCCGAAGGTGAAATCCTGCAGACGCTCGTTTTCCCAGTGGGCCGCGACCGTCTGCATGGCCGTTGACTGGCTGGCCTCGGCGCGATAGCAGCCTATGGTGTAGGGCGCGGTTTTAGTGGAGTAATACACATACTCGCTGCCGTCGCCGTGCAGATCGTAGCCGTTGCACTCATCCAGCGGCCGCTCACCGGTTTTCACCTTCTGCGGTCTGTAATCCAGTGATGTGTAGCGACCGCCGCCGTAATCGACCCCACCGCTGGTCAGCTGGCCGCCGCCGGTGCCGAAGTACAGGGGTATGCCGTCAAACATGTAGGCCAGCGGTTTGGAAGGATCCTGGGTGTCCATCAAACACAGGGGGGCATAATGGTAGTGGTAGTCCTCACCGTTGCCCGCATGGGCGCCACACTGATCCAGTTCGCCCAGCAGCACTGTATCTCGGCTGCTGTAGTCCTGGCCCAACTGCGCGACCTCGTCCGCACTGTTCTCCTTGGCATAGTGCAGAATAGGCACACCATCGACAGCTATGCCTATGGGGTAGTGAATGTTGAGGTTGCTGCCGGTGCTTGCCAGGTATTGGGGCACCAGGGGCACGGACCAGCTGGGCTGTTGCGGCAGCGGTACCCGGCCTATCCAGGAATGGGTGCCGACGTTGGCCTTGTCGACATCCAATTGCGAGCGATCCGGCAGGCCCACCAGGGTATTGACCGTCATGGTGCTGCTGTCGCAGCTGACAGACACCAGACCTGCATAGTCTTCGAAGGCCGCTGACTTGGTGGCGCAGTCGCTTGGGGTGCTGGTCGGTACATGCTCGTCGTTATTGGGGTTATAGCGTACCCGGGTCATATGCAGGCTGGCGCTGCCCAGCACCTTGCCTTCGATGGCGTTTTCCAGGGCAACCAGATCCGTGCTGGCGGCGGTTAAGCCCAGGCTGCCCACCTGGGCCGACAGGGCATAGAGGCTGAGGATATAGGTGTGTTCAGCCGCTCCCTGGGAGCAGGGGGCGGAATACAGCTGCTGGCCGTTCACCGAGTTGATGCCGTACACCCCTGTGCCCTGATCCCCCTCGCTCAGGGCCGTGGTGGCGGCGGGTATGTCGTACTGGATCTGATAAAAGTGGGCACCGGCAAAGTCTGTGTCCGCAGGATTGGGGAAGGTGTACATGACCAGGGCAAACGACTGGGTGCCCTCAGGGGCATTGTCCCAGGACAGGGGCAGCATCTTGCCATTGTCCGCACCCTCGCAGGTGGCACTGAGAGGCAATATCAGCTTGGATTTCAGCGCCGGACTGGTCAGGAAAAAGTCACCTGAGGAGCCGCTGCCCGTACCTGTGCCCGAGCTGCCTATGGTGGCCCGCACCAGCACCTCGTTATCCAGCACCAGGTTGCTGCTCCAGATAAACTGGGCATCGCTCACGCTGTTATCGAACAGATCGGTAAATTGGGTGTAGGCAGGTTTGTTGTCGACCCCAACCGTGGTGTTGCTGTAGCTGTAGGCGTTCGGCCAGAGCGAATCGTCAAAGTCGCTCGCGGCCCAGTTTTCCGGCACCGCCCAGTGGGCGGCGTATACAGTGGCTATGTCCGAGGGGGCCGTGGTGGCACAGCTGCTGCTGGCGCGCAGCCCGGCGCTCTGGCTCAGACAGGTCGTGTCCGTGATGGGCGCGGTATAGAAGGTTTGTGCCTTCCAGCTGCTGTCGGTCTTGCCTATGATGTTGCCACTGGCATCCTTGAACAGGGCCACCATGCCGCCATCGCCGGGATGGAAGCTGCTGCCCTGGTTGTTTTCTGTGCCTGTGCCCAGGTTTTCTTCCCAATCCACAAGATGCATGGCCACGGTAAAGGGCTGCTTGACCCGAAAGCGCACTATGTTGGAGTTGAACTCGGTAAAGGGCACGGGATCTTTGGCGACGGCGACGCCGTTCACATACAGCTCGAAGTAGTTGTCGGCGAAGATAAAGGCGCTTATCACCTCACCATCGGCATCAATCTCCACTATGTCGCTGCCATTGGCATCCAGGGCCGCGATGGCGGCCGCCGAATCGGCATAGCTGTGGCCGGAAACGTAAGCATTGTAGAGATCGCTCGCCATGGGCACAGTGCTGTCCTGATAACGCACCTCGGCCGGTACCAGCCAGGAGCCGCCATCGCCGTCGAAGCTGCGCCCCAGCGCGGCCACCCGGCTGCCGGCAGAAAACAGGTTGGCTTGTTCCACACTGGCCGGCCCCTGGGTCAGGGTTGGGCTGTCGCTGCTGCCCGTGCCCGTACCGCCACCAGTGCCTCCTGTGCCGCCAGTGCCTCCTGTGCCAGTGCCACCTGTACCTGCGCCGCTGCCGTTATCCTGAGTGCTGTCACCGGCACCGTCACCGCCGCCACAGGCGGTCAGTACCGCCGCCACCAGCAGGGGGAAGAGTAATTTTCTGGACATTGACCACCTCTATAATCGAATGCAAGGGAAAGAGAATGAGCATGGCGCTCATGCATTAGGCACACTCTAGAGGGCTAATGTGCAGGAAATATGCAGTTGCGGATTTGGCGGCAAATTTTACACGTCAGCCTGCTAGTCCAACCACGACTTTGCCGAAAGCGAATCACTCGATTCAAATTAGCAGTTGAATTTCCTTTTAAGTTAACAAGATAATCGGCACTTACACTCGGGTAATTCAAGGAAAGAACATGACAGAGAGACGCAGCTGGACGCGGGACGAGTTGTTGGTTGCTTTCCACCTCTATAACCAAACTCCCTTTGGTAAAATCAGCCATCGCAATCCCGAGATTATCAATACCGCCAAACTGATGGGCCGAACGCCTTCCTCCTTATCCATGAAGATGGCGAACATAGCCAGTTGCGATCCCAGCATTACGGCGAGCGGACGCTCGGGCCTCTCCGGCGCAGCTAAGGCCGATAGGGAAATGTGGCAGGAGATGACTCGGGATTGGGAGAACTTTTACTTCAATGCCAGCGAGGCGTTCAATAAAATCAGCAAGCTTCAGTCCCCAGAGGCCGTCAACCCCGACCCGAGCCTTGAGCTTGACGACTTTCATGGCCCAGAAAAGCTAGCGATAATCAAAACCCGCGTCGGTCAGCAGCAGTTTCGTGCTGTCGTCCTTAGCGCCTACGACTTTCGTTGTTGCATCACGGGCATAGATATTCCAGAACTGCTGATCGCCAGTCATATAGTGCCCTGGAGCCGAGATCCGCAGCAAAGACTAAACCCAAGCAACGGCCTGTGTCTCTCGAGACTACACGACGCCGCCTTTGACAAGGGACTCATCAGCTTAAACGAGCATCTGGAGCTCATGCTGTCACCAAAACTTTTGAACAGTAACAACGACTACCTTGCTAGCAGCTTCGAGCCCTATGAAGGAAAACCTATTACCAACCCGAGTAAACATCTACCCAATCCCATTTTTCTTCAGCACCACAGGAGCGAAATCTTTCATAAGCAGCGCTAGGCTCAAGCTAGCGCACAGGCTGGATGATCCATATTGCCTCCAAATATTCTACAATCCCACTAAACATAGTGGCAGTGTTGAGTAAAAATTGACTCGACCCGGACAAGAGCGAAGGCCCAAATTGGAACATTTCTCGGCATTACCCCTGTTCGTTACCGTGGTGGAATGCGGCAGCTTTTCGGCGGCCGGATCAAAACTTGGGATCAGCAAGTCGGCGGTGAGCAAACGCATCAGCCAGCTGGAAATCGGCCTGGGAGCGCAGCTCCTGTATCGCACCACCCGCAGTCTGAGCCTGACCGAAGCCGGCGAGCGTTACTATGACAGCGCCCGTCAGGCGGTGCGTTTCGCCAGAGAAGGCGAAGATGCCATCAGCGAGCTGCAACAGGCCCCCAAAGGCCTGCTCAGGGTCACTGTGCCCATGGTCTTCGGCAGGCGCCACATAGCCCCCGTCATCCCCGAGTTCTTGCGCCGCTACCCGGGCATTCGCCTGCAACTGGCCATGGACGATGGCCAGACGGATCTCATCGCCGAGGGCCTGGATCTGGCGGTCCGCATCGGCGAACTCGAGGACTCCAGCCTGGTGGCCAAGCGTCTGGCCCCCTGCCTGAGTCGGCTCTGCGCCGCCCCAAGCTACCTGGCCGAACACGGCACCCCAAGCACCCCGGCCGATCTCGCCAAGCATAACTGCCTCTTCTATTCCCTGTTTCGCGGCGGCAGCGAATGGCGCTTTCTCGGCCCTGAGGGGGAAGTGCGTATCGAGCCCAAGGGCAACTTCGAAGTCAACAACAGCGACGCCATCCACAGCGTGCTGCTGGACGGCCTGGGCATAGCCAACATGCCGGAATTCATCGTCGGCGACGACCTGCGCAGCGGCCGACTCGTCCCGCTACTGTCCGGTTATGCCCTGCCGCCCCATGGCATCTACTGCGTCTACCCCAAGCGTAAGCATCTGCCGGCCAAGGTCAGCGCCCTGGTGGCCTTTCTGGCGGAAAAACTGGGCGATGGCAGCATGGCGTAACCCGGTATGCTGAGTGCTAAGGTCCGGACCAAGCATTCATGGTGAAGCGCAGCATCAAAAGGGCATGTTGGGAGACCAGGGCAGCGCGCACGGGAAGAGCCGCATGAACGCGGCGGCATATGGCGAAGCCCCGAGCCTGAAGCCCTAAGGAAAGGGGTTGTCCTGCGAAAATTGTTGCATCTTGGCCCAAGGCCGGGCACAGGGAATTGCCGGCCCACTCGTGCCTCCAAGGCATTCAGGACGGCGGTGCCGGATCTGTCTGTGACTGTCGAACACTTACTTGTGGTTGGCGATCGCGCCATTGTCCGTTTGCGTTTCAAGGGCCACTTTAGCTGGGTATTTGGCGAGCAACAGGGCCAGGGACAGCAGATAGACTTTCGCGCCGTCGACCTGTATCGGGTGCAAGGTGGCCTGATCACGGATAACTGGCACCTCGAAGATTATCAGACCCTGTTTGCACAGCTCGCTGCGGGAACCCAAACATGAAGCTGATCCAGGGTCAGAACAACACTCAGGCAAACCGCCGCCCTGCACAGGGTTAACCAAGTTACGGCCCGGCTCCGGCTCAAGCGCGGTGGCGTAGCCGCCAGGGCCGGTGCAACTTCTGCCGACAAGCCCTGGCGGCTGGGATATACTCCCGCGTCCCGTCAGGCAGATACAGACAGTAACCCATCTATGTCCAACACCCCATCGCAACCCGAGCCCCAAGCCCAGGGCGGCAAAATCTTCATCCTGGGCCTGCCGCGTACCGGCACCACCAGCATCAGCGTGGCACTGCTGGAGGCCGGATTTAAGGTGGCGCACATGGCCTTCACCAAGCGCGCCTTCGAGCTGGCCGATGCCGTGGCCGATACCCCCTGTTTCAGCGACTATCGCCAATTGGATGCGCTGTTTCCCGGCGCCAGGTTTGTCTATCTGGAGCGGGAGATAAGCGGCTGGCTGGCGTCTATGCAGATGCTGCTGGGCAAGATGCTGCCCCACCTGGATGAGAAGACGGGCTATTTTCACCCAGTGCTGAAACGCAGTTTTCGCCACACCTTCGGCGTTGGCCGGGTGGCAGATCCCAGAGACAGCGAGCATCTAACCAACTGTTATCAGATACATAGACAGGAGGTGCTGGCTTACTTCGATGGGCGGCAGGATTTCCTGAGACTGGACATAAGCCGGCAAGGCAGCCTCGGCACTTTGCTGCAATTTTTAGGGCTAGCGGCCGAGGCCAATGAGTCTACGGATGGCGTGCAGGAACTGAACTTTCCCAAATTGAACGTCGGCAGAGATGTCGCCGGCTGGGGCGAGTATAAACATCCCAATAAGATCAATGCCAACAGCGCCGGGCCGCAGAGCCGCAAATTTTTCGACTATAAGCTGGAGGAGCGAAGCGCCTAGGGCTCAGCTCTTGTCGCCTGTCACTCCTTGCGCCGCTTCACCACTGTCAACCAGTCCAGGCCAACGCCCGAGATGGCGTTGAAGCCGCGAATGCGAAACACCAACCCGAGCAGCTTGGGCCTGGGCCGTACCTTGGGCTCGACCGAGCGCGGAATGAACCAGAGGGTGACCAGGGTCCTGAGCAGGCTGGAGACCATGAACACCAGGAATATAGGGCTGGACAGCCAAGCCCCCCAGCCGGACCAAGCCAGGAAGTCGGCGGCGTGGGAGGCGATGGCGCCGCCCGCCATGGCACCGAGGAACACCAGCGCAGCGCTCAGGGCCGCCTGCAGCGCGGCGTAGCTGGCAAAGTCAGAGCGGAACGGCCTGATGTCATAGAGGTAATTGGCTGTGCTGAGGGTGAAGCCGCTCCAGGCGAAGCCGGAGAAGGCCTGCAGCAGCAATATGTAGCCATAATGGTCGTCAAACAGCCACAACAGTGGCAAGCTGGGGATCAGGCAACTGGTGATGATCATCACCAACCGGTTGCCGAACCTGTCGCTGAAACGGCCCCAGAAACTCAGGCTGATGAACTGGGTCGAGATGGAGGCGACACTGGCGAGCACGAATTCCAGGTAGCTGAAGCCGAGATCTTGCAACATGTAGACGGCGAAGAAAGGCGCAGAGATCGCCACCATGGCCTGCATGCCGGCGACGAACAGGCTGTAGTGGCGAAAGGTCTGATCTTGCCAGGCAGCGCGAAAATTCTGCAGGCTGCGGACAAACACCCCAGGCTCACGGGCCGTCCTGATGTCGGGATCGTGCATCTGCAGCAGCAACCAGGCCGACACCAACCGCCCCATGGCGGCGATGGCAAACAGCAGGCTGAAGCCGAGCCAGGCCATGCCGCGCGAGTCTGTGAGGCTGAGTATGCCGCCGCCGACGAAGAACACGCTCAGCGAGGCGCCCATGGTGAGGCGGGTGCGGGCGGCGAAGAAGGCACCGCGGCGCTTCTCCGGCACTATGCTGCCCATCCAGGCGCGCCAGTGGGGCTGGATCAGGTTGATGAACCCCTGATACAGCACGGCCAGGACGATGAAGTACCACACTGGATGTTCGGGCGACCAGGCCGCCAGGGCACCGACCGCCAGCACGGTCAGCGCCTGCAGCACGGCGCAGCAGACGATGAACTGGCGGCGGGAGAAGTGGCTGGCGAGCCAGACCGACAGCAGCTGAGCAAGGGCGCCGAACAGCTGCGGCAGGCCTGTGACCCAGCCCATCTGCGACAGCGAGGCGCCGAGAAAGATGGCATAGGCGTTGAAGAAGTTGTCGCTGGCGGCCGTCATGGTGGAGGAAGCCAGCGCCTCCTGCTGCGAGCGCTTCAGGGTTCCCCGCAGCCAGGCGGTGCGGTCGCTGCGGCAGTTAACATAGCCTGGGCCAGATGGCGCTGGAATTGCCATAATCGGGGATGAGTCCGCGTGAAATCAAGAGGTTGTTAATTGCGCGATTATGGATGATCCCGGCCGCCAAAGCCAGAGTGCAGAGGGGAAATCGCCGGGCCGGCCGGCCCGAAAAAATCTCAGGCCAGGCAGGCCCTGAGCGGCGCTTCTTGCTCCAGAAGGCTCTGATACAGGGTGAATTGGTTGGCGGCGCGGTCCAGATTATGGCCCTCGCGCTGGATATGGAAATAGACATCGCCGTTGAGATGGTCGGTCAGAAAACGCACCCCTATCATGAGGCATATCACCCTGGCGCCCAGCCACAGGCTCTGTTTCTCCAAGGGCGTCAGCACTTCGCCGAGTTCGGCCAAATAACCACGACAGATGGCGGCGAAGATCTCCGGCCGCACCCGCACCCGCGTCAGGGCCGTCGAGTCTTCCGCCTCCGGCGAGCAGAAGGTCCGCACCATGTCACCGAAATCATACATGAGGTGACCCTTCATGCAGGTGTCGAGATCTATGACGGCCATGCCGGACATGTCGCGTTTATCGAAGAGCATGTTATTGATCTTGGTGTCGTTATGACAAATTCGCAGTGGCAGCTGCGGCGAGACTAGGGCCAGCTCGCTCAAAAGCCCCTGCTGCGCACGGACAAAATCCACCCAAGTGCGACATTGAGCCAGCCTGTGCCGGCTGTCGGCGGCGACCGCCTGTTCGAGCGCGGCGATGCGCCCGGGCAAATGGTGAAATTGGGGGATCACATCCTCGAGCCGAGTGGCATCGAAATCGCTCAGTGCCCTGGCGAAATGACCGAAGGCCTTGGCGGCCAGCTCGGCCTCTTGCGCCGATTGCACTACTTCTATGCTGTGGCTGTGGGGCAGATAGGCTATCGCCCGCCAGAAGCCGTCTTCGCCGAGATCTATGGCCAACTGCCCCTCGAGGGTCGGGTGCGGGCTGATGATCTTGAGATCATACTGCCCCGCCGCCGCCTTAACGGCCAGATGCCGGCTTATCATGCCGGCATTGCCCACCAGCGCCATAGGCTGCTTGAAGACCTGGGTATTGATGCGTTGCAGCACTAACTCGCCACCTGGCCAGCGCACCAACAGGGTATCGTTGATATGGCCATTGCCCAGCGGTGCGACTCTGGCGTCTGCCGCCACTATGCCGAAATGAGGCAGCACGGACTGCCGGACCAATGTTATCAAGCCAGTAACTCCATCAATTTTGGTTGTACTCAAGTGACTTCCTCCGGATGCCCGAGGGCGGCAGATAACCTTGGCCAACAGGCGCTTGCCCCGGGATGACATCGGCAGCCGCTCCCCTGGCAGTCGCCCATATGACCAGACTGCGGGCGACCTGCGGCGCAGGACCGACTGTTTCAGCTAAGACTCGAGTCATCAAGCGAAAGATACAGACAATGCGGACTTGCCAAACGCGGCGCAGGCAGGGGCGAAAGTGTAAAGCAAACGCCCCCGACCTGACCAGCCTTAATAGCCTAGCCCTGGTTCAGGTAGTCGGCGAAATACCTGCTCTGCTCCAGGGTGTTCTGGCTGCCCTTGAGGTCGAAACGATAACCACAGAGGCTGATGCTACCGCGTCTGGCGATATCCACTATGATGTCGCGGGTGTCCAGAGGCGAGAATCTGGCCTCGGTGGCGGTATCCGCTCCCAGTGTCACCCGCATGGGGCGATAGACGGTGCCGTTGTTGAACTCAAGTCTGGCACAACGTCTGTCTCCCTTGGCATCCGCCAATGACCAGAGGGTCTGCGGCTCGCCGCTATCCCCCAGCCAGCGCAGCAGCAACACCTCCCCCTCCAACTGCAGGCTGAAACCATCGGCAAACTTCACTTCCCGGCGCACCTGCCTCTGTGCCGTCTCGGGAGTGACGGCCCCGGCAGCCGTCGGCGTGTCGCTTGGCGCGGCAGCATCCGGCCACAGCGCCCACACCAGCCCAGACAGGCCCAAGGCCAACAGGCCGGCGCCCAGGTATTTCCCATAGGGGCGGCACCTCAGTGCCAGCGCCGCAGCCCCTTGCATGCCCTGCCGCAACAGCGCCGTCAGTGAGCCGGACCCGTAGGCCTCGGCGTCGCCCTGCTTATCCTGGCTGTCGTGCCACAGCTTGTCGGCCCAATAGCCGTCATCATTTTCCCCGGCATTCCCCTGCGGGTGGCTTTCCTGCCAGGCATGGGGCGTCGGCTCCTGCGGCCCAGCGGCAAAGCCATGAATCACTGCGGCGTTTGCCGTCGAACCTGTGTCCTCCGCCAAGCCGCCCCCAAGATCTGCAGTGCTCGGGTCCTGAAATGCCATCTCAGGCCCGGCGCCTTGCTGCCCCGCCAGGGTAGGTTCCACCCTGCGCCTATGCTTGGGGCTTAAGTCCGCCTGGGTCAACACGGGACCGCAATAGCCCTGCACATAGGTCAGGGATAACCTGGGTGGCAGCCAAGCCAGCCAGGCGAGCGCGGCGACGGCCGGCAGCAGGCACAAGAGGATAGCCGCCAGACCGGCTCCCAACAGCAGCACCAACACATAGGCGAACAGGGGCAACAACAGCATCAGGCTCAGCCAGGCGGGCTTGTCGGCATCCCGCAGGCGCCGATAGCCGGCCAGCCCCAACACAGGCATGGTCGCCAGTCCCAGCAGGACCAATAAGAAGTTAGCGCCAAACAACAGGGCTGTAATGGAAATCGCGCCATAAACGGCGCTACCGACGGCGGCCAGTCTGGCTCCGGTATCGCGGCCACGAAAACACAAAAGAGATTTTAACAGCACGACTCTTCCTCAGGTTATGAACGAATTGACGCCGAGCATTCAGCCACGGCGCCCAGCCCAAGAGAGTAACCAATTTGGCCGTGAATGTCAGTGACAGTGCCATTTTCCGGCACAATTTGGCCCTGGGCTGGCGCGGATGGGGCCTGGATCTGTATAATGGGCTCCTAAGCCTCGACTCGCGTCCCTCAGGGCCGGAATCGAGCGCCGGGAGCGAGTTTCAGTTCAAGTAGAGCCGACGACTCCTCTCTCAGCCCTTGTTTGCGTTAACTTAATTGGATATTCAGCACATGGCCGCACGCGGAAACCTGTTTATAGTGTCAGCCCCAAGTGGCGCCGGAAAGTCATCACTCCTCTCGGCGTTGCTCAAAGATGCCCCTGCCGATATGCAGGTGTCTGTCTCTCACACCACACGTAGCCCGCGTCCCGGCGAAGTCGACGGCCAACACTATCATTTCGTCAGCGTCGAGCAGTTCAAGGCACTGATAGCCGACGAGGCCTTCTTCGAATGGGCCGAGGTGTTCGGCAATTTTTATGGCACTTCACGCCGGGTGATAGAAGACACCTTGGCCAAGGGCATAGACGTGTTCCTCGACATAGACTGGCAGGGCGCGCAACAGGTGAAGGCCCTGATGCCCGAGGCAATTGGGGTGTTTATCCTGCCGCCGTCGAAAGCCGAACTCGAACGCCGCCTCACGGGCCGTGGCCAGGACAGCAGCGAAGTGATCGCCGCCCGCATGGCCCAGGCGGTTTCCGAAATGTCCCACTATGACGAGTATGATTTCATCATAGTGAACGATGAATTTGAGCAGGCGTTAGCGGATTTAAGGGTTATCATAGGCAGCCAGCGCTTAACCCGCGCTAGTCAATGTCATACACACAATGATATGCTTAACGATCTGTTGGCAGACTAACTGTCTTCGTGTACAATTTTGCGTCATTTTTTCCCAATAGATAACACTGGAGTTTCAACACATGGCTCGCGTAACTGTAGAAGACGCCGTAGAACAAATCGGCAACCGTTTTGATATGATCCTGGTTGCGGCGCGTCGTGCTCGCCAAATCGCCGTGCAGGGTAAAGACCCTATGGTTGAAGAAATGAACGATAAACCAACGGTTATCGCCCTGCGTGAAATCGAGCTTGGTTTAGTGACTTCAAACACCCTGGACGCGGATGAGCGCCAAACCGTACGTGAACGCGAAGCTGCCGAGATCGCAGCAGTGGCAGCCATTGCCGAAGGCCGTTCACTGTAAGACCCATAGTTGTAAGAGGGGAACTGCCACTTGTATCTGTTTGAAGGTCTCAAAGAGTCTGCATCGGGTTATTTAGAACCAGAACAAGTAGAATTACTCAAGCAGGCCTATCAGGTGGCGCGTGATGCCCATGAAGGGCAGATGCGCACGAGTGGCGAACCTTATATTACCCATCCGGTTGCGGTCGCCCGCATCCTGGCGGACATGCGTCTCGATCACGAGACCCTGATGGCCGCCCTGCTGCACGACACCATAGAAGATACCCAGGTCACCAAGGAAGATCTCGCCGGACTGTTCGGCACCGCGGTCGCCGAATTGGTCGAAGGTGTCTCCAAACTCGACAAGCTCAAGTTTCGCGACAAGAAAGAAGCCCAGGCAGAAAACTTCCGCAAGATGATGATGGCCATGACCCAGGATATCCGGGTCATACTGATCAAACTCGCAGATCGCACCCACAACATGCGCACCCTGGGCGCATTGCGACCCGACAAGCGCCGCCGCATCGCCCGCGAGACCCTGGAAATCTACGCCCCTATCGCCAACCGCCTGGGTATTCACAATATCAAGACTGAGCTGGAAGATCTGGGCTTTCAAGCCTATTACCCCATGCGCTACCGGGTATTGCAGGAAGTGGTCAAGGCTGCCAGGGGCAATCGCAAGGAACTGATCCAGAGCATAGAAGCCGCCATAGACACCCGCCTCGAAGATGCCGGCATCAAGGGCAAGGTCAAGGGCAGGGAAAAAAACCTCTATTCCATCTACAACAAGATGCGCAATAAGGAATTGCAGTTCCAGGAAGTCATGGATATCTATGCCTTCAGGGTCATAGTCGACAGCATAGATACCAGTTATCGGGTGCTGGGTGCCATGCATGGCCTGTATAAACCCAGACCCGGGCGCTTCAAAGATTACATCGCCATCCCCAAGGCCAACGGTTACCAATCCCTGCATACTTCGCTCTTCGGCCCCCATGGGGTGCCGGTCGAGATCCAGATCCGCACCGAAGACATGGATCAGATGGCCGACAAGGGGGTTGCGGCCCACTGGATGTATAAGGGCGGCACTCACCCCACCCAAGGCACCACCACCCAGGTGCGCGCCCGCAAGTGGATGCAGAGCCTGTTGGAGCTGCAGCAGAGCGCCAGCAGCTCGTTCGAGTTTGTCGAGAACGTCAAGACAGAGCTGTTTCCGGAAGAGATTTACGTCTTCACCCCAGAGGGGCGGATCCTCGAGTTGCCGGTCAACGCCACCGCAGTGGATTTCGCCTACGAAGTGCATACCGACGTGGGCAACACCTGTGTCGGCGCCAAGGTCAATCGCCAGGCCTATCCCCTGAGTCAGCCGCTGATCTCGGGCCAGACGGTGGAAATCATCACAGCCAAGGGCGCCCGCCCCAATGCCGCCTGGCTCAACTTCGTGGTCACGGGCAAGGCCCGCGCCAAGATACGTCAGGTGCTCAAGAGCCTCAAGGGCGATGACGCTGTGGCCCTGGGTAAGCGCCTGCTCAACCATGCATTGGGCAAGACCAAGCTCGAAAGCATACCGGCGGAGCAACTGGAAAAGGTGATCCGCGAAACCAAACACGCTTCACTGAATTCTTTGCTGTCCGACATAGGCCTGGGCAATGCCATGAGCATAGTCATAGCCCAGCGCCTCATGGGCGATAAGGTTGAGAGCCAGGAAAACAAAGACGCCCACCTCATGCCGATCCGCGGCGCCGAAGGCATGCTGGTCACCTTCGCCAATTGCTGTCGCCCCATCCCTGGGGATGCGGTCATAGCCCATGTGAGCCCGGGCAAAGGCTTGGTGGTGCACATGGAAAACTGCGCCAACATCCGCGGTTATCAGGGCGAACCGGACAAGTATATTCCTGTGCAGTGGGACAATGTCGATGGAGTCGAATACCAGGCTAATCTGAGGGTGGAAATCGTCAATCATCAGGGCGCGCTGGCGAAGATCACTTCTATCATTGCCTCCGCAGGCTCAAATATTCATAATCTCAGTACCGAAGAACGCGACGGCCGGGTATATCTGATCAATCTGAGGATATCTGTCCATGACCGTGTCCATTTGGCTAACGTGATGCGTCGTATCCGGGTGCTTCCCGAAGTATTGCGCACCTCACGTAACCGCTAAGCCTTCAACCTTAGCCCTTAACTTCAATACCCTAACAAGGAAAGAGAGCACCTCATGGCTGAAAAGATCATCATAGCGACAGACAAGGCCCCAGCGGCCATAGGCACCTATTCCCAAGCGGTCAAGGTCGGCAACACTGTCTACCTGTCCGGCCAGATCCCACTGGATCCACAAAGCATGCAAATTGTCAGCGAAGACTTCTCCGCCCAGGTGGTCCAGGTATTCGACAACCTGACAGCCGTGTGCGCAGCCGCCGGCGGCAGCATGAGCGACATAGTCAAGTTGAACATCTTCCTCACAGATCTGTCGCATTTCGCCACAGTCAACGAGATCATGAGCCGCTACTTCAGTCAGCCCTACCCTGCACGCGCCGCCATAGGCGTGAAAGAACTGCCAAAAGGCTCACTGGTCGAGATGGATGGCGTGATGGAACTCTAATCCATCCAACTTCACTGAGGGCGCCGCGGCGCCCTTTTGTTTTTGTCTAGCAATCACCCTGAATAGTATCTTGAATATGAGCCCGGAACGTTTCGCCCGCATCAACCAGATGCTGGATAACCGCCAGCCTGATCTCACCCTCTGCCTGGATCAGGTCCATAAGACCAACAACATAGCCGCTGTGATCCGCAGCGCCGATGCCGTCGGCGTCCACCAGATCCACGCCGTCTGGCCCGACATAGAGATGCGGGTCTCGGGCAACACGGCCTCGGGCAGCCAGCAATGGGTCAAGACCATCAAGCATTATCATATCGATGAGGCCGCAGCCGGCTTCAAAGCCGAGGGCATGCAAATCATTGCCACCAACTTCTCCGATGAGGCGGTGGACTTTCGTGACATAGACTATACCCGCCCGACGGCCATCATACTGGGGCACGAGAAAGACGGCGTCAGCCCGGAGGCGATAGCCCTGGCCGACAAACAGGTCATCATCCCCATGGTCGGCATGGTGCAGTCACTCAACGTCTCGGTCGCCGCCGGCCTGCTGTTGTTCGAGGCCGAGCGCCAGCGCCGCGCCGCCGGCCTGTATGGCACACGCAAGCTGGATGAGGCCTATTGCCAGAAACTGCTGTTCGAACAGGGTCACCCCATCTACGCCAAGGCCTGTCGGCGCAAAGGCATTCCCTATCCACGCATCGACGACCAGGGACAGATACTTGCCGATAAGGATTGGTGGGACAGGATGCGCGCCCCAATGCCGGAAATTGCCTGAGCTGAGCACAGAACTTAGAGCAAAGTTTCGAGAAAGGGCCACCCCAACTCCTATGGCCAAGGCCTGTCGGCGCAAGGGCATCCCCTATCCACACATAGACCAAAATGGACAGATACTTGCCGATAAGGATTGGTGGGACAGGATGCGTGCCCCAATGCCGGAAACCACCTGAGCCGGCAACGGCGGCCAGAACAAGGCCACCCCAACTCCTATGGCCAAGGCCTGTCGGCGCAAGGGCATCCCCTATCCACACATAGACGACCAGGGACAGATACTTGCCGATAAGGATTGGTGGGACAGGATGCGCGCCCCAATGCCGGAAACCACCTGAGCCGGCAACGGCGGCCAGAACGAGGGCCACCCCAACCCTTATGGCCAAGGCCTGTCGGCGCAAGGGCATCCCCTATCCACACATAGACCAAAATGGACAGATACTTGCCGATAAGGATTGGTGGGACAGGATGCGCGCCCCAATGATATAAAAAAGCCCCTGGTCCCACTCCGAAGAGCAGTCCAGGGGCTTAATCGCAAGTCAGGCTATAGCCTCAAAACGGCTTGAGTCTGTAAGCCTATCAGTGTCGAGCTAAACGTGCTTCCCGCGCAACTTCGGCGCTTTTCTGTCTGAGATCCAACTCTTTCAAGGTAAACACCGAGGTCGGCCCGGAGACAGGCTGCGGCTTGGCCTCGCCGGTGACCGAGAGACTGGCTGGCAACGGATAGGGGCGGGCATCTAGTTTATGCCAGATTCTGTTATCGAATAAACCACGGTCCAGCACATGTTGGCCCAGCTGGTAGGCATCACCGAGATCTTCAGCATACATGTCCAGATAGTAACGATGCACGTGTTGCATATGATATTCATCACCCACGACCTGGTGCAGGTTCCACTCGCGCTCATGGTAGAGCACACAGGCGTCGGTCAATGCAGGATCATAACTCTGCGGTGTGCAATAGCCAATGGAGTTGGTGACGGTACGATTGTTACGATAACGGCGAATACTCAAGTTGCCACTGTCGTTTATCTGCCACAGCCCGGGCTCAAGTCTGATCTCATTTTCGCCTATCTCGCCATCTTTATCATAATCATAAATATCGACCGTCAGTGCCGTACCATCGGCGTTGACTTCAACCCAGAAATACTGCTCCGGGGTAAAGAAATCCCCGCCTAAGTTGTAAATGCCAACCACGGTCTGCGGCGTCCACTTGTCGACCTCTTTAGCCAAAAACTGCCCACCGGCGGCGACTATATGGGGCGTCGTACCATCATCGACCAACACATTGACCTTTAAGGGAGCACCCTGCCCAAGGAAGGCATAATCCAACGACAGTGCCCCTTGCTCTCCCCTGGCACTCAGCAACAAATGACCCGCATCGCTGTAGCTGTAGGTCGCCTCCACGTCGAATTGCGTCAGACTGCCATCGCCCTGCATCACAGGTACGCCCAGGGTGGCAGTATCATCTTCCTTGAGGGTAAGGCTGAAGGCGCTGCGATAGAAATGATCGGCCCGCTCATGTTTGTTTTCCATGCCCTGAACCACTTGTGGCGTCGGAATGGAATAGGGTACACCGGTTGCCAGTACCGAGTTGGCCGCGATCACCCCGGCATTCTTGACCACTTGGAAGGCAAAGGCATCGGAAAGCCCAGGCTCAGAGTCAGGATATTCGGCATTGGGATAATGGATGTAACTGGTGTGCTGCAACAGCAGCTGATCGGCCTTCTCGCCACGGGCCAGCCATTTTATCTGTGTCTGAGTGCGGTGACGCTCGACGTCAAAGTATTTCCCATCGATAAATTTACCCTCAACACTCACCAAACCTTCACCCGCATAGCTCAGCAGAATGCCGGCGTCATTGGTACTCCAGGTCAGAGATATAGAGGTGTCCCAGCTGTACAAGGTCCCCTTACCATCGGCAGTCAGAACTAACCTGTCACCGGACTGCATGCCTTCGGTACTCGTGAAATAATAAGTGTCGGCGATCGGAAGCTCGGCGCTGCCTGTGCCACT
The DNA here is from genome assembly GCF_021412365.1 of Shewanella sp. AS16. Taxonomy (NCBI): domain Bacteria; kingdom Pseudomonadati; phylum Pseudomonadota; class Gammaproteobacteria; order Alteromonadales; family Shewanellaceae; genus Shewanella; species Shewanella sp. AS16. Next base: position 26,597 of record NZ_JAKCLK010000011.1, read on the forward strand.
GGCAATCACTTCTTCATCTGCGACTATGGCGGCCTGGGCCTCACTATAGGTTTCTGCCGCAGTCTGCTGCGCCTGCTGCAGATAGGTCTGCACTGTTTCCAACTGTGCCACCAGCGCCTGGGTGTCGGCAACCCCTTCAGGCAGTGCCAGATCTGGATTTGCCCCGGCATAATCTATCACCAGCTTGATGGCGGTCGCCAATGGCAATAACAGAGATGTGTCATAAGCCTGGACCGCACTGTCGAATGCTTCCTGGGTCGCGATTTCCTCGCCTTGGTTGGCGGCTTGCATCAGGGCATCTACGGCCGTGGTCACATTGGTTACATTGACCCCAAACAACTCATCCTTGGTGGCGACACCGTCTGCACCTGCTTGCTCCACCACGGCATTGACACTGCCCAGCAAAGAGACCAGCTTCACCTGGCTGTCTTCTGCAGGCCCCATGGCGGTGATCTTGACCAGGCTGGTGGCGAAGGAATCGTCCACACTCACCTCGGCGCTGTAGTCACCATTTACATCGGCAACGGCGCTGAAGTCCTGTCCGCCAACAGACACTACAACTCTGGCATTGGCTATGGGCGCATCTGTGACTTTGCCTTGCAGGCTGAAGCTGACCATGTTGGCTGTCACTGTCACAGTGACATCTTTGGAAACACTGGCGCCCTGGTTATCAGTGACTGTGACACTGAAGACCAATGCAGTATCGGCAGCCACCGCAGGGGCTGTGAAGGAGGCGGTCGCACTGTCGGCCCCCGTCAGGGCCACCGCAATGCCGGACTTCTGCGTCCAGGCATAGCTGGCGATACTGCCGTCTGCATCACTGGCTGTTGCGGTCAGACTCGCAGAGGTCATCTCAACAGCACTTATGTCACTGACGGACACTGTCGGCACCTTGTTCTCGACGGCTTTGTCTTCGCCGCCGCCACAACCGGCCAGCGCAGTCGAAATCAGCGTCGCCAACAGTGTTTTACTGATAATGCTTTGTTTGGAAATCATGTAATATCATCCTTGGAATCGATTCAGAAAGGCGTTGTACTCCTGGGCCTGCATCTGGTAGGACCCGTACAAAACCGGCCCTAGAATATCGAAACCTTTTTACATTTCCAACCAAGCATTAACAGAATGGCATCTCCTTAAACAGTCATTTGGCCTCAAGGTACGGCCTCGGTCAGTTGGAGCCCCTGTTCACGCATGAACCTGCCGAGCAAAGCAATTGCGCCGCACGGTAATTATCGCCATACTGGTTGAAGTTGAAAAATAACAATAAAGACAGGGAATTGCCTATGGATACTCAGATCAAATCTCCGATAGAAATGCTGGCACACTGGGTAGAGACCCGAGGCGATGAGGTTTATCTGCGCCAACCCATAGACGGCCAATGCAAGGATTTCAGCTGGCGCCAGGTGCAGGCCCAGGTGCAGCAACTCGCCGGGGCCCTGAGGCACCTGGGCCTGGTGCCCGGTGACAAGGTCGCCCTGTTATCCAAGAACTGCGCCGAATGGTTTATCTGCGATCTGGCCTTGATGCACGGCGGCTATATCAGCGTGCCCATCTACCCCACGGCCAATGCCGAGACCATAAGTTATGTGCTGGAACACAGCGGCGCCAAGGCGATACTGGTCGGCAAGCTGGATCACTGGGCCGAGCAGGAAGCCGCCATCGGCGGGGATATTCTCAGGCTGGCATTGCCCTACGATACCATGCCGGCACAGTATCAATGGCAGCAGTTGCTGAACCTGGGTGAGCCGCTCATAGAAGCGCCACTGCCGACCGCCGAGCAGACTATGACCCTCATCTATACCTCAGGCTCGACCGGCAAACCCAAGGGCGCGATCCAGACCTTCGGCAGCTATGGCTGGACCTGCCAGGCTGTGGTGCGGGATCTGCAGACCAATACGGCCGACAGGCTCTTGTCTTACCTGCCGCTGGCACACATCACAGAGCGGGTCGCCATCGAAGGTTCTTCCTTCTATTCCGCCAGCCAAGTGTATTTTGTCGAGAGTCTGGACTCCTTCGTCACCGACATCAAGCGCGCCCATCCGACGGTATTCTTCTCAGTGCCGCGGCTGTGGAGCCTATTCCAACAGAACATAATAGACAAGATAGGCATGGACAAGCTCAACTTCCTGCTCAAGCTGCCTGTCATCAAGAGCCTGATAAAACGCAAGATCCACAAGGGCCTGGGACTGCAGGACGCGCGCCTGCTTGGCTCGGGTTCGGCGCCTATCCCGCCATCACTGATCCACTGGTATCACAGCGTAGGACTGGATATCTGTGAGGCCTGGGGCATGACGGAAAACTCCGCCTACTCCATCATCAACTATCCCTTCGACGCGGCCAAGATAGGCACGGTCGGCCGCCCCATAGAGGGCAGCCAGGTTCGCAGAGGCGCAGACGGTGAGCTGCTGGTCAAGAGTCCCGGACTGATGAGCGCTTATTACCTGCAACCCGAGGCCACGGCAGCGGCCTTCGATGCCGATGGTTTCTTCCACACAGGCGATCTATGCGAGATAGATGCGGATGGCTGTGTCAGCATCACGGGCCGGGTCAAAGACAACTTCAAGACGGCCAAGGGCAAGTATGTGGCGCCTGTGCCCATAGAGCGCAAACTGGCGCAAGACGCCCATGTGGAGCTCATCTGCGTCATAGGCTCGGGTCTGCCTCACCCTGTGGCCCTGGTACAACTGTCGGAAGGCGCAACACTGCAGCCGCGGGAAGAGGTGCGTGCCTCGCTCAAGGCGACGCTGGACTCCATCAATCCACATCTCGAGTCCCATGAAACCGTCGACGCCATCATAGTGGTCGGCGAGCCCTGGAGCATAGAAAACGATGTGTTGACGCCGACACTCAAGATCAAGCGCCACGTGCTGGAGCAGAGATTCAGCGCCAGGGTCGAGGGCATTCGCGGCGGCAAGGTCGTCTGGGAAGATGAAATTAGTCCATCGCAGACGGCTTAGCCCGGATGGCGGCTCATAAGCACGCAAGTGTCATCTGCACCTGCGTGCTTATTGGCCCGCCCAGCGCCAGGATTGCCTTAAACGAATTCTCTGTTAATATATGTATAAATTCACAGTGATTTGGTGCGAATGGCGTGCAGAGACTGGATCTGGTTCCGATAACCGACCTCAAGGGCGTCGCCAACAAGGTCGCACAGAAGCTGGCTAAACTCGGGATAGCGACGGTGCAGGATCTGCTGTTTCATCTGCCACTGCGCTACGAAGATCGCACCCGAATCTACCCTATCGCCGAGCTATTCCCCGGCAGCTATGGCACCCTAGAAGCCGAGATCCAATCGAGCCAGATAGTCCAGGGCCGCAGACGCATGCTCACCTGCAAGGTACGGGACGCCAGCGGCAGCCTGACCCTGAGATTCTTCAACTTTTCCGTCGCCCAGCGCAATGCCTTGCAAAATGGCAGCCGGATCCGCGCCTATGGCGAAATTCGCCGCGGCATGCACCAGCTCGAAATCATACATCCCGAATACAAGCTGCTCCAAGCCGGCGACGAAGCCAACCTCAGCGAGACCCTCACGCCCGTCTACCCCACCACAGAGGGACTGAAACAGGCCAGCTGGCTCAAGCTCACAGAGCAGGCGCTGGCCATGTTGCAGGAAGGCGGCCTGAGCGAACTCTTGCCCGCTCAACTGCAACCCAACAGCCTGAGCCTGGTGCAGGCCTTGCAGCTGCTGCATAGGCCGCCCGTGGATGTCGCCCTGTTCGAGCTGGAAGCCGGACAGCACCCGGCCCAGCAACGCCTGGTACAGGAAGAGCTGCTGGCACATAACCTGAGCATGCTGCGCCTGCGGCAACGCAGCGATCGCGACAGCGCAGTCACCATGGCGGCCTCGGGGCAACTGCTGAATCCTTTCCTCAAGAGTCTGGCGTTCAAACCCACGGGGGCACAGCAGAGAGTCGTCGCCGAGATAAGCAGGGATCTGGAGCGGGCCGTACCCATGATGCGCCTGGTACAGGGTGACGTCGGCTCGGGCAAGACATTGGTGGCGGCGCTCGCCGCCCTGCAGGCCATAGAGAATGGCTACCAGGTGGCCATGATGGCACCGACCGAATTGTTGGCCGAGCAGCATGCGGCCAACTTCGCCGCCTGGTTCGAACCGCTCGGGCTCAAGGTCGGCTGGCTGGCCGGCAAGCTCAAGGGCAAGGCAAGGGCGCAGTCCCTGGCTGATATTCAATCCGGCGCGGCCCAGATGGTGATAGGCACCCACGCCATCTTCCAGCAGCAGGTCGTGTTCCATGAGTTGGCGCTGATCATCATAGACGAGCAACACAGATTCGGGGTGCACCAGCGGTTGGGGCTGAGGGAAAAAGGCATCAATCAGGGCTTTCATCCACACCAGCTGATCATGACGGCGACCCCCATTCCCAGGACCCTGGCGATGACAGCCTATGCGGATCTGGACACTTCTGTGATAGATGAGCTGCCACCGGGACGCACTCCGGTGACCACAGTCGCCATGTCGGATCTGCGCCGCCAGCAAGTGATCGACAGGGTGCGCCAGGCGGCGATGACGGATAAACGCCAGGCCTACTGGGTCTGCACCCTGATAGAGGAATCCGAAGTGCTCGAATGCCAGGCCGCCGAAGATACCGCCGCCGAGCTGGCGCTGGCGCTGCCCGAACTCAAGATAGGCCTGGTACATGGGCGGATGAAGTCGGCGGATAAACAGCGCATCATGGCTCAGTTCAAGGCCGGCGAGCTGCATCTGCTGGTCGCCACCACAGTCATAGAGGTCGGGGTAGATGTGCCCAATGCCAGCCTGATGATCATCGAAAACCCTGAGCGGCTCGGCCTGGCCCAACTGCATCAACTGCGCGGCCGGGTCGGTCGCGGCGCCATCGCCAGCCATTGCGTCTTGCTCTATAAGGCGCCGCTGTCACACACGGCCACCCAACGCCTTGGGGTGCTGCGCCAGAGCAACGACGGCTTCGTCATCGCCCAGAAAGATCTCGAGATCCGCGGCCCGGGTGAAGTGCTGGGCACCAAGCAGACTGGGATTGCCGATCTCAAGATTGCCGATCTGGTGCGGGATCAGGCACTCATACCCCAGGTCCAGCGGCTGGCCGGGCATGTGATGCAACAGGTGCCTGACAATGTCGACGCCATCATCCAGCGCTGGCTGGGCAATCGCCAGCAATACGTACAGGCCTGATTAGACTATAATTAACCATGGTTCGGGCGCCGACTAAAAATAAAGTGTCAGTGTTCAGCTCCCCGCTATGGACAAGCCAAGCATTTTTTGCAGAATGGATATAACAACACAACCGGATGTGTAACCTCAGCAGGATGTTTTACGTCTATGCTGGCCGAGGAGTCGATAGCTCCAAGATCATCAGCACCCAAGCAAAGGAAGTAAGATGCAAGTGAATCAAGATGATAGAATTACGCCTCAGCAGAAGAAGGCGGGTGCCAACGGCATCGCCATCCTGGCTGTTGCCCTGTTGGCCCTGTTGCTGGGCGGCGCCTATTACTACATAAGCACCGACAGTAACGAGCCCCAGCCCACAGAGCTGGAGCCGATTCCTCTGCCGGCGACCACACCGGAAGAGCCATTGCCGACCGAGGCGCCCGTGCCTGAGCCGGAAATAGTCACGACCCAAGCCGAAATGCCGCCGGAGCCGCAAGTTCAGGCTCCCGAACCTTTGCCGCCACTGGCCGAAAGCGATGATTTTGTCCAGCAGAAAATCATCACCCTGGCGGACGGCATGGCGATAGCACCCTTGCTGATCAAACAAAACCTCGCCCGCCAGTGGGTGGTATTTGTCGACAACCTGGCGCAAGGGGAATTGGCGCGCAAGGCCAGTCCCATGAAAGGACCGCAACAAGCCTTTAGCGTCACAGACATCACCAACAAGACCTATCTGAACCCGGACAGCTATCACAGATACGATATGTATGCCGACTTCGTCGCCGGCCTGGATGAGCAGCAGTTGCTGCAGACCTATCGTGAGCTGTCCCCCCTGTTCGAGACCGCCTTCGATGAGCTGGGCTATGGTGAGCTGAGCTTCGAGGAACGGATGCAACAGGCCTTCAAGACAGTGCTGGCCGCCCCAGTAATAGAAGATCCTATCGAACTGACCAGCATCAGCGTCAACTATAAGTTCGTCGATCCCAAGCTGGAAGCCCTGCCCAGCGCGCAGAAATTGCTGATCCGCATGGGTCCTGAAAATACCCGCAAGATCAAGGCCGCCGTCAGGAAGTTGCAGGCTGCACTTGAGTAGCAGACAATGACCTGCTGTCATTATCTGCAGTGAAGGAGGCGGGCCAGCGGCCCGCCTCCAACTTTTTAATCTATTGCTACAAATTACTAACAAGAAGCGCGCATAGCCCTTCTGCCCCCGCGGTTTTCTGGTGTAGAATACCCCTCCTATGAGCAATGCCACTCGGTAATGGTCCTTTATGGCCGACGCCAACCATGGCGCTCAGCCACTTTCAGCATGGCTCATATTTCTTCGTAGTTAGGGATAACCAAGGCAGCTAAATCTGCGTCAGAGGCAATAAGGTGCAAATAGAATTCAGCATTCTTTCATGGGGAGCCTGGTCACCCGAATATCAATGCCAGAGCGACTGGCTGGGCTGGAAAAAATCCCGGGCGCCGTCTGAGGCGGAGCTTGCCTGTGCCCCCCTTTCTTGTGCTCCCAAGCTACCCCAGGTGCCGGCCATGCAGCGCCGGCGCTTCAGCCGACTCACCAAGATGATGTTGGAGGTGGCCTTCCAGGCCGAGCCAGAAGCGCAATGCCGCACCATTTTTGCTTCCCGTCATGGTGAACTGCACCGCACCATAGGCATACTCGAAGACATCATCGCCAAACAGCCGCTGTCCCCCACTGCCTTCAGTCAATCGGTACATAACACCGCCAGCGGCATATTGAGCATAATCACGGGTAACACGGCGGCATCCACCTCGGTCGCCGCCGGTGACCAAACCCTATCCCAGGCCATGATCGAGGCCTACGGCCAGCTGCATGAAAACGCAACGCCCCTGCTGCTGGTCTTCGGCGACGATCCCGTGCCGCCGGTATACGATGAATTTACCGCCGAGACAGAGCTGCCACTCGCCCTGGGACTGCAGCTGGCGCCCGCCGACGTTCGGGGAATCGCCAAATTGAAACTAAGTTCCAAAACCGCCGCAACCGATGCCCAATACCTGAGTTATGGCGCCTTCATTCACGCCCTGGCCCATGGCCGTCCCCTGGATGGCCTGCTCGCCAACCACCATTGGCAGCTCAGCTATGACTAATCCGGCTAATCCCAGACTCACAGGCCTGGCCTACTTGCCCCGCTGGTGCGGCGGCATCGCCTGCTATGTCGCCTTCGGCCTGGGCGGCCTGCTCAGCTCGCTGACCATACTGCCTGTGCTCAGGTTCTGGCCCGGCACGCCCGAGCGCCGCATCCAGAGGGTGCAACACGCAGTGCACCTGATGTTCAAAGTGTTCGTATACATGCTGACCTGGGCCGGCGTGATCCGCCTCAGCACAAACGACATTCACAAGTTGGCAAATGCCAAAGGCATGATAGTCATAGCCAATCATCCCACCCTCATAGACGTGGTGGTGCTGATCAGCCTGATGCCCAATGCCGGCTGTATAGTCAAGCAAGGCCTATGGCGCAATCCTTTCATGCGCGGCGTGGTCTCCTGTGCCGGCTATATTCCCAACCGCGGCGCCGAGTTGATGCTCAAAGATTGCCGCCAGGTGCTGGACAGGGACACGAATCTCATCATTTTCCCCGAAGGCACCCGCACCCTGATAGGCCACAGGGTCAACGACTTTGCCCGCGGTGCCGCCAATATCGCCCTCAGAACCCGGGCAGACATACTGACCGTCGTCTTGCACACCAGATATCCTGGGCTGACCAAACAGGAACCTTGGTATGAGATCCCAAGGCAAACCATTGAGATGCGCGTAGAAATTGGCGCAACAATTCCTCATTTCGGGTATGATGCCCGGCTTGGTGATGCCAAGATTGCCCGTCAATTGACCCGGGACCTAGAACACTTTTATAGACAACAACTCGATAATACTTATGAACTTAACTGATAAAATAAAACAACTCATCATAGACAGTCTGGATCTCGAAGATGTCAGCATAGCCGACATAGACTCTGAGGCGCCCCTGTTTGGTGACGGCCTGGGGCTGGACTCCATAGACGCACTGGAACTGGGATTGGCCATCAAGAAGCAATTCGATGTCAAGATCGAAGCCAACTCAGAGGCCACCAAGGCCCACTTTCATAGCGTTGCCAGCCTGGCAAACTTTATCGAATCTCAGCGTGTCGGGGCCTAAGTATGCAGAGTCGTGAACAAATTTTAGCAATGTTAACCGAAATCCTGGTCAATGAATTTGAGATAGATGCGGCGGCGATAACGCCCGAGGCATCGCTCTACCAGGAACTGGATCTGGACAGCATAGATGCCGTCGATCTGGTGATCAAACTGCAACAGATGACGGGCAAGAAGATCCAACCCGACGAATTTAAGGCAGTGCGCACCGTCGATGACGTGGTCAATGCCATCGAAGGCCTAGTTCAAGCCTGATGCGCCCCCTGTTGCACCTGCTGACGACCTTAATGCTGCTGGCCTACCCGCTGGCGGTCTATTTTGGTCTCACCTATTTGCCCGTCGGCAGCATAGCCCTGGTGCTATGCGCTCTCTTGGTTCTACGCTTGGTGGTGCAGCGGCAACAGATTAAACTCATGTTGTTGCCCCTGTTGCTGGGCATAGGCCTGACGGCGGGCAGCTACTTCGCCCGGCGTCATGATTTGCTCTTGTATTACCCTGTGGTGATCAACCTGAGCATGCTGGCCCTGTTCGGCTATTCGCTCAGGCAAGGCCCGAGCATGATAGAAAGGTTCGCCAGATTGAAGGAGCCAACATTGCCGGCCGAGGCCATCCCTTACCTGCAACGGGTCACCCGTCTCTGGTGTGGCCTATTCGTTGTCAACGGCATCATGGCGGCCTATACCGCGGCTTTTAGCAGCTTAGCCACCTGGACCTTATATAACGGACTGATCTCCTACCTGTTAATGGGCCTGCTCCTGGGCGGGGAATGGCTATATCGCAGCATTTGGTTGAAAAAATCATGACACAGCTACTGAAAAACTGGTTAACCCTGGGGCCTTCGAGCCAGCAATTGATCAGCTTTAATCATCACGACATAGTCACGGGCGCCTTGTTTACCAATCAGGTAGCCCACTATTGTCGGCTGCTGCGCGAATCCAAGATCACGCGCTGGCTGCTCGCCTGCGACAGCAGCGACCAATTCGCCGTCGGCCTGTGTGCCGCGCTCCTCGCCGGCAAACAAGTCATACTGCCGACCAATACCCAGCCTGGCACCCTGGCCCAACTGGCGGACAAGTTCGATGCCGTACTTGCCGATGCCAGACTGTGTGAAGACAAGCCGGCCCTGGAACTGAAACGTGAGCTCAGCCTGCCGGACAGCCACTGGCCCCAGAGTCAAGACCTGGGCGAGCTGGTCCTGTTTACCTCAGGCAGCAGCGGCAGCCCCAAGGCGATACACAAGAGCCTGAGGCAATTGGATGAGGAAGTCTCGCAACTGGAGCACACCTTCGCCGGGCATTTGCCCCATTGCAGCGTGATTGCCACAGTCTCGCACCAGCATATCTATGGTCTCTTGTTTAAGATTCTGTGGCCCTTGGCCGCCAGTCGCCCTTTCCTGAGCGATCTGGTCGAATACCCTGAGACCTTAAGCTATTACACCAGCCTGCTGCCCAACCTCTGCCTCATCAGCAGTCCGGCACAGTTGTCGCGTCTGCCGAGCGCCCTGGAACATGAGCGGCAGGCACGTGCCCCCAGCCTGATCTTCAGCTCGGGCGGGCCTCTGAGCCTGGAAGCGGCGCAGGGCATAGCCGGCTGTTACGGCCAGCCCCCGATAGAAATTTTCGGCAGCACGGAAACCGGTGGCATAGGCTATCGACGGCAGAACAGCGCGGCCGACACCTGGCAGACCTTCGACAAGGTCAAGATCCGCCAGGCCCAGGAGGACGGTGCCCTGTTGCTGCAGTCGCCCTACCTGGCAGATACCGACTGGTACAGGTGTGACGATCAGATAGAAATGATCGGCGAGCATCATTTCCGTTTGCTCGGTCGTTTGGATCGGATAGTCAAGATAGAAGAGAAGCGGGTGTCTCTGGCACAGATGGAGGCCCTGCTGCGCCAACATCCCTTGGTCAAAGATGCCGCTCTGGTGCTCCTGACTCAACCCAAGCAGCAGCTGGGCGCCGCCGTCACCCTATCGGACGAAGGCCTGGCCCTGCTGGCAGCCGCCGGCAAGCTCAACATCAACAATAGCCTCAAGGCCCACCTCTTGACTCAGTTTGAGCGTGTCACCCTGCCCAGACGCTGGCGCTATCCGAATGAGCTGCCCCAAAGCCCCCAGGGCAAGCGCCTGCAGGCCGACATTATTGGATTATTTTCCCATGACTAACCATGCTCCCCAGGGTCAACGCTCGCAGTTGCCACCCGTTTTAAGCCAAGAAGCGACAGCCACGACCCTGGAGTTGCAGCTGTTCATCGACGCCAGCTTAGGCTATTTCGAGGGCCACTTCCCAGAGCAAGCCGTGCTGCCTGGGGTGACCCAGCTCGACTGGGCCATACGCTTCGGCTGCCGCCACTTCGGTTACCCGCTCGATGTTGCCACCCTGGAGGTGCTCAAGTTTCAGCAATTGCTGCTGCCTGATACCCAGGTCAAGCTGACGCTGAGCCATGACCAGGCCAAACGCAAACTCACCTTCGGCTATAGCCAGGGCGAGCAGCGCTACGCTTCCGGCAGGATCGCCCTGGGCTCGACGGAGGCATGATGCGACTGGCGTTGGTGATCCCCAACTATAATCACAGTGCCGCCATAGCCGACACCCTGGCGACCCTGGCGCAATATGAGCTCAGCTGTTATCTGGTGGACGATGGCAGCCGGGATGAGACCCGCTACCTGCTGCAAAGCCTGGCCAAGCAGTATCCCTGGGTGACGCTGCTGCAACACCCCTATAACAGGGGCAAGGGCGCGGCCGTGATGACGGGCCTGAGGGCCGCCTACCGGGATGGCTTCAGTCATGCGCTGCAGGTGGACGCCGACGGCCAACACGATCTGAACGACATCCCGGCCATGATAGCCAAGGCAGAAAGCCGACCCGAGGCGGTGATTTCCGGCCTGCCACAATACGATGACTCTATCCCCAAGGGCCGCCTCTATGGCCGCTACCTGACCCACTTCTGGGTCTGGGTCGAGACCCTGAGCCTGGATATTCGAGATGCCATGTGTGGTTTTCGCATCTATCCACTGGCGGCGACCGAGGCCCTGTTCCGGCAAACCGCTTTGGGGGAGCGGATGGACTTCGACATAGAAGTGCTGGTGAAGCTCTACTGGCAAGGAGTGCCCATAGTGCACCTGCCCACCAGGGTGATCTACCCGGATGACGGCATCAGCCACTTCCAGGGCTTCAGGGACAATGTCCGTATCAGCAAGCTGCATACCAAGCTGTTTTTCGGCATGCTCAGACGCCTGCCCAAGCTACTGGGCAAGCGTCTCGGCAGCAAAGCCGTGAACCACCAGCCGGCGCCCCAGGCTGCAGATGGCGCCAGCGACGAGCGACATTGGTCACGGATGGCCGAGCGCGGCAGTTACCTCGGCATCCGCCTGCTGGCGGCCAGTTATAAATTCGGCGGCCACTGGCTATGCCGCGCCATCATGTATCCGGTGATCTGTTATTTCTTTCTCACGGGCACAGACGCCAGGGCCGCATCCGCCGATTTTCTCCGCCGGGTCAGGGCGCTCGAGCCGGATAATGCCGAACTCGACCCTGTGCTGAGCCGGGTTCCCGGTTGGCGCGACAGCCTGCGGCATTTCCTCAGTTTCGGTAACGCCGCCCTCGACCGCATCGATGCCTGGTGTAATCGCATCACTATCCAACAGGTGGATTTTCCCAATCGCCAATTGCTGGCGGAACAGATAGCCTCCGGCCGCGGTGCCGTGCTGCTGGCCTCGCACCTGGGTAACCTAGAGCTCTGCCGCGCCATCTCCATCCACCAGCAGAGGGTCAAGGTCAACGTCATGGTGCTGACCCAACATGCCGAAAATTTCAATCGGGTGCTGAAACAGCTCAACCCCGACAGCGACTTGAATCTGATCCAGGTGACCGAGCTCAATCCCGCCACCGCCATCTTGCTGCAACAGAAGATAGATGCGGGTGAACTGGTCGTCATCGCCGCCGACCGCACCCCGGCCAGCCAGCGCGGACGTGTGCTGTTGGCGCCTTTCATGGGCCGCATAGCCGCGTTTCCCCAGGGCCCCTTCGTCCTGGCCGGCTTGCTCGACTGCCCCGTCTTTCAGATGTTCTGCGTGCGCGAAGCCGACTGTTACCGTGTCTATCTGGAACCCTTCGCCCAGACGCTCAAGGGCCCGCGGGAAGGCCGCATGGCGCGCCTGCAGGCCGCGGTCGAGCGCTACAGCCAGCGACTCGAATATCACGCCAGACGCAACCCATTGCAATGGTTTAACTTTTTTGATTTTTGGCGCCAGTCTGACTCAGACTCAGGCGCAACGACTCAAGCTCAAGACAGGACTAACACATAAATGAGCCAAACGACTCAAACAACAGCACAGACAGTAGTATTTGGCCGCCAATTGCTCAGCCTGGAACAAGTGGTTGCCGTCGCCAAAGGCGCCAAGGTCGAGCTATGCGCCGACAGTGATTACATAGAAAGCATACAGAAGGGCGCGCGCTTCATCGACAGCCTGCTGCACGAGGAAGGCGTGGTCTATGGGGTCACCACAGGCTACGGCGATTCCTGCACTGTGGCCGTAGGTCTGGATCTGGTCCACGAGCTGCCCCTGCATCTGTCGCGCTTCCATGGCTGCGGCCTTGGCGACACCCTCAGTCCTATGCAAGCCAGGGCCGTGATGGCCTGCCGCCTCAACTCACTCGCCATAGGCAAGTCGGGCGTCAGCTATGAGCTGTTGCAGCGGATTGAAACCTTGCTCAACCTCAACCTGGTGCCAGTGATCCCCGAAGAAGGTTCTGTCGGTGCCAGCGGCGATCTGACGCCTTTGTCTTACCTGGCGGCGGTACTCGTGGGTGAGCGCGAGGTCATATATGACGGCCGGCGCCGGCCAACCCAAGAAGTCTATGCCGAACTGAATATCGCCCCCCTCAGGCTCAGACCCAAGGAAGGCCTGGCACTGATGAACGGCACTGCCGTGATGACGGCACTGGCCTGCCTGGCCTATGACAAGGCCCAGTATCTGGCACGCCTCTGCAGCCGCCTCACCGCCATGGCCTCTCTGACGCTCAAGGGCAACTCCCATCACTTCGATGAGATACTCTTCGCCGCCAAACCCCATCCTGGCCAAAACCAGATAGCCACCTGGATACGGGAAGACTTGAATCACTTCGAGCATCCGCGCAACTCAGACAGATTGCAGGACAGATATTCGATCCGCTGCGCGCCGCACATCATAGGGGTATTGCAGGACGCCCTGCCCTTCATGCGCCAATTTATCGAGACTGAACTCAACAGCGCCAACGACAACCCGATAGTCGATGCCGAAGGCGAACATATACTCCATGGCGGTCACTTCTATGGCGGCCATATCGCCTTCGCCATGGACGGGATGAAGAATGCTGTCGCCAACCTGGCCGATCTCATCGACCGTCAGATGGCACTGGTGATGGATCCCAAGTTCAACAATGGCCTGCCCGCCAACCTCTCGGCGGCAACCGGCAACCGCCGCGCCATCAACCATGGCTTCAAGGCGGTGCAGATAGGGGTCTCCGCCTGGACCGCCGAGGCGCTCAAACATACAATGCCGGCCAGCGTCTTCTCCCGCTCGACCGAATGCCATAACCAGGACAAGGTCAGCATGGGCACCATAGCCGCGCGCGACTGCATGCGGGTGTTGCAACTGACGGAGCAGGTGGCGGCCGCGGCGCTGCTGGCCATGAGCCAGGGAGTACGTCTGAGGATAATGCAGCAAGAGCTGGCAGAGACCAGCTTGACGCCATCGCTGGCGACCACCCTGGCCCAGGTCGAGGCCGACTTCAGCCTGTTGACCGAAGACAGGCCACTGGAAGCCGTGCTGCGTAACACAGTCGCCAAGATCCAGGCCGGCGCCTGGGAGGTCTGCCAATGACGGCCCTGCTGACCACTGAGATGGAGATGGTCATCCCCTTCCATGATGTCGACTCCATGGGCATCACCTGGCATGGCAATTATCTGCGCTACTTCGAGATAGCCCGCTGTCAGCTGCTCGATACCCTGGGCTACAACTACCGGCAGATGCTGTCTTCGGGCTACGCCTGGCCGATAGTGGATCTGCAGCTGAAATATGTTAAGGCCAGCAGCTTCGATCAGAAAATCAAGGTCATAGCCTCACTGGTGGAATGGGAAAACCGTCTGAGGATCAATTACCAGATCCTCGATGCCCTCAGCGGCGAGCGCCTGACCAAGGGCTACACAATTCAGGCCGCCGTCAACATGGAAACCCAGGAGCTATGCTTCGTCACCCCTGAGGTGTTTCGTCTGTGTCTGGCTCCCTGGCTCGCTGCCTCCTCTGACAAACAATAAGGTATGCTCCATGTTGCAGTGGTTTAAGCCTCTCTATCTATGCCGCTTAGCCGTTACCGCCAGGCGATACTTGGCGCCGGCATGCATGGCCGTCTGCCTGGCGCCTGTGGCTCTGGTGCATGCCGCCCCCCAGGCAACGGCCGAGGCGCCGGCCTCAATCCCGGACGCGGGCCCGGATTATCGCGCCCTGTTTGCCCGGCCCGCCTCTGACGCGGACCTGCTGGGGCTGAGCCAAAGACTGCAATTACCGGATACAGTCCGCGGTGAATTCAGCCAGGCCCGCCACCTCAAGGTATTGAAGCGACCCTTGCTCAGCCGGGGGGAATTTATTTTCGATCGCACCCAGGGCCTGGTCTGGCAACAAACCCGTCCCTTCGACACCCTGTTGATCTTGAAGGACAAACAACTGATACAGAGGGATAGCCAGGGCAAACTCCAGGTGTCAGATGCGACCCAGGCCCAAGGCGCAGGTGCCATCAGCCAGTTGCTGCCGCAGCTGATGCTGGCGATCTTGAGCGGGGATATCCAGGCATTGAGCGGCCATTTCTCCCTCTACCTGCAACATCCGGAAGCGGCAACCGCGTCTGAGACAGAAGCAGAGCCAAGCCCGGGTTGGCGCCTCGGGCTCATCCCCAGAGATCCCCTGGTCGCCAAGGCGATAGCCGCCATGGTGCTCGAAGGCGACAAGCAACTCGACGCCCTGACGCTCCTGAGTGACAACGGCGACCTCAGCCGCATCGAATTCAGTGCCCAGCGTGCCGGACCTCTGGCCGAGGATGAAACTGCGCTCTACAGGCTCGCAGAACCGACACAATGACCGGCTCCCCTTCCCCAATCGAGGCCTGCGGCACCAAATTGGCCGCTATCTCCCCCAGAGTGCGTTTCGGCATCTGGCTCGGCCTGCTCTTGCTCATGGCTGCCTATGGCGGGCAGCTATGGAGCCATGGCGCCAAGATCCAGAGCGACATACTGGCCATGTTGCCCAAGCTGCAGCAGGACCCACTGACAGAACGCGCCCTGGCCAGGGTCGAGGGCAAGCTCAGCGACCGCCTCTATCTGGCACTGGTGGCAAAGGATGATGCCCGGGCGATCGCCGCCGCCAAGCTGCTGCAGAGCGAGTTACAAAGCCCCCAGGGTGCCAGCAACCCTTTCAGCGAGATCCGCAGCGGCGCAAGCGACAGCGGCGATGCCCTGAGCCGCTTCTATTTTCCCCACAGATTCAAACTGCTGACCCGGGAGCAGACACAGCTGCTGCAAAGCGCCGGGGGCGAAGGACTCGAGCAGCTGCTCCAACAGGCATTGCAACAGACCTACAGTGCCTTCGGTTATGCCGGCAGCGGTTTGCTGGCACAGGACCCCCTGTTGCTTTACCCGGCAAACCTGCAGGCATTGGCTCCCAGGCTCAAGTTGGGGGTGTCACAGGGGATCTTGCTGACCCATAAGGAAGCGCACTCCATCGCCATCATCATGGCCAAGGGACGCCAGAGCGTATTCAATCCCAATGCCCAGCAGGCACAGAATGCCGCGCTGCAACAAGCATTGACCCGGCTGCAGGGCGCCTATCCGGATGTACAAGTGCTCAAGGCCGGCGGTCTATTCCATGCCTTGGCCGCGACCCAGAGCGCCAAGGCGGAGATCTCCATCATAGGCATGGCATCGCTCGTCGGGGTGATACTCCTGGTGTGGCTGGCATTTCGCTCCGTGATGCCACTGCTGCTGGCACTGCTCACCATAGGCTCAGGGCTCCTGTTCGCCATCGTCAGCACCCTGGCGGTATTCAAGGAACTGCACCTGTTGACCCTGGTATTTGGTACCAGCCTCATAGGCATAGCCATAGATTACAGCTTTCACTACTATTGCGAGCGCCTGCAACACCAGCACAAGAGTGCGGCGGCAACCGTCAGACATATCTTCCCGGCCATGAGCTTGGCGCTGCTCACCAGCGTCCTGGCCTATCTGGGGATCGGCCTGACGCCTTTCCCCGGCATGCAGCAGGTGGCGATCTTCTGCGCCAGCGGTCTGGTCGGTGCCTACCTCTGCCTCTTGCTGGCCTACCCCCTGCTGGCAGGCAGCCGCCTGCCGCCCGGGGATAAGCCGCTGGCGATGGCCCAAAGATACCTGCAGTCTTACCTCGGCTTATTCCAATCCGGGACGACAACTCCTGGAAGTGCCGCGCCCAAAGCCAGAAGGCTCGCCGCCCTGCTGCTGCTGGTGCTGCTCGGCTCTGGACTGGCGCGCCTCGCCAGCGACGACAATATCCGCAACCTGCAACAGAGCCCGGCCGAACTCGGCGCCGAGGAGGACAGGCTGCGAACCCTGCTCAGTGGCGGCACGGACAATCAATTCATCCTCGCCAGGGCCGACAGCGAACAGGCGCTGCTGCAAAGACTAGAGCACCTGACCCCAGTGCTGGAACAAGCGCTGGCCGCGGGTGAACTGGGCAATTTCGTCAGCCTGAGCCCCTACCTGCCGAGCACCGCCAGACAAGCGGAAAATTACGCCCTGCAGGCGCAGATCTACCTGCAACATCTGCCGCAAATTGGCGACGCCCTGGGATTGACCGACGCGCTGCTGCCGACATTGCGCCAGGCGTATCTGGATGCCGCCGGACTGGAAATTCATCCCCTGGACTTGCTGCATGGACCCTTGGCCCAGGATCTCGCCGATCTCTGGCTGGCACCGGCAAGCGCAGCGACCGGGCAAACCAGCGAATATGGCGCCATCATAATGCTCGGCGGCATAGCAGATCTGCCTGGGCTGACACAGAGACTGGCCTATGACGACAAGGTACAACTGGTGGATAAGGTGGCGCAAATTTCTGCCGTCATGGGGCAGTACCGCCGCCTGACGCTGGGCTGGCTTGGGCTGGCACTGCTCATGGCGGCGCTGATCTTCAGCCTGAGGTTCGGTTTCAAGCTGGCCTGTGTGGTGGTGGCTGTGCCGGCACTCGCGGCCCTGTTGACCCTGGCCGCACTCGGGCTCATGGGGTCGCCTCTGAGTCTATTCCATGCGCTGGCGCTCATCTTGGTGTTCGGCATAGGGGTAGACTACAGCCTGTTTTTCGCCGAAAACCGCGACCGGGGCGCCGCCGTTATGATGGCTGTCTTCATGTCGGCCTGCTCGACCCTGCTGGCCTTCGGACTGCTGGCCTTCAGCCAGACCCTGGCGATCCATTTCTTCGGCCTGACCCTGTCGCTGGGGATCGCCTGCACTTTACTATTAGCGCCCTTAATCCAAGCCCCTTTAATCAACACTGTCACCAGGAATGTGAATTCATGTCCAAACTAACGGCCAGCCAGGCATCGAGCCATACCCCAGAAACTGTCGAAGTCGCCATCATAGGCGCAGGGCCGGCCGGTGCCATAGCCGCCAGCCTGTTGCAGCGCCAGGGCAGGAGCGTCAGGGTGCTGGAGAAGCAACACTTCCCCCGCTTCTCCATAGGCGAGAGCCTGCTGCCCTGCTGCATGCAGTTTCTCGAAGAAGCCGGCATGCTCGAGGCCGTCAATGGCGCAGGTTTCCAGTTCAAGAATGGCGCCGCCTTCCGCCGTGACGGCCAGACGACCCAGTTCAACTTCACGGACAAGTTCACCCCGGGCCCGGGAACCACCTTCCAGGTACAGCGTGCCGGCTTCGACAAGTTGCTCGCCGACACGGCCCAGAGCCAGGGGGTTGAGATCCGCTATGGCGAGACCGTCGAGCAGATAGACTTGGATGGCACTCCGACCCTGACTGTGCGCAACGAACAGGGTCAGAGTTACCGGCTCGAGGCCCAATATGTGCTGGACGCCAGTGGTTTTGGCCGCGTGCTGCCCAAGCTCCTGGGGCTGGAGCGACCGTCGAACTTGCCGCCACGCATGGCGATCTTTACCCATATAGAGGACAAGATCGACGCCGCCGACTTCGATCGCAACAAGATATTGATCAGCGTCCATCCGCAACAGAAAGACATCTGGTACTGGTTGATCCCTTTCAGCAACGGCCGCTGCTCCCTGGGGGTGGTCGCCGAGCCGCAGCTGCTGGCGCACCTGGAAGGCAGCCTGGAGGAAAAACTCCTGGCGATAGTCAAGGAAGATCCCGAACTCAGGGCCTTGCTCGCCAATGCCAGCCCGGTACAGGAGTGCGGCACCCTACAGGGCTATTCGGTCAACGTGACCCAGCTCGCCACGGATAAGTTTGCCCTGCTGGGCAACGCCGGCGAGTTTCTCGATCCCGTCTTCTCCTCAGGCGTCACCATAGCCATGCAGTCGGCCTCCATGGCCGTCAAGTGTGTGCTCAAACAACTCGATGGACAGGCTGTCGACTGGCAGGCCGAATATGCAGCGCCCTTGATGCAGGGAGTCGATACCTTCCGCACCTATGTCCAGGCCTGGTACGACGGCAGTTTCCAGGAGGTGATCTTCCACCCGGATCCCAACCCCAAGATCAAGCAGATGATCTGCTCTATCCTGGCGGGTTATGCCTGGGACACCAACAATCCCTTCGTCAGCGAGTCCAGCCGCCGACTCAACACTGTGATAGAGATCTGCCGCCAGAGTCAGGCAGAGGCGGCCGAGGCTTCATGATGCCTGCCCAGCCTCGCAAGACACTCCTGTGCCTGCTGGCCCTGTTGCCGGCACTCCTGTTGAGCGGCTGCAGCCAGTTGCTGCTGCGCCAGACCTGTGTCGGCCTGAGCCATGACATTCATTACTGTCTGGCCCCCATAGAGCTGCAGCCGCCGGCGCCCAAACACCGTCAGGCACCCGAGACCAAGGCGGCGCCCGGGAGCGGCGGCGAGCAGCAGGTCTCACAGCTGCCGCTCCCCTTCTCGGCCACCTATAAGGTCGCCATAGCCATCAAGGATGCCTCCCATGAGTTGCTGAGCCAGATAGAGCTGGATGAGGCCAGGATGACAGTCGTGGGGCTGGCCCCCCTGGGACAGGCGCTGTTTACCTTGGAATACGATGGTACTACACTAAGCAGCCGTCAGAGCCTGCTGCTGGGGGAGCAATTCAAGGCCGAATACCTGCTGGCCATGATGCAGCTCATCTATTGGCCCGAACTGAGCCTGGCGCCGCGACTCGAAGGCGGAGTGCTGGTCGCGGCCCCTTGTGGCGCAGATTGGTGTCGCAACCTCTATCCTGGGCCGCTGACGGCAGCGAATGCCACCCCAGTGCTCAGCATACGCTACGACCGCCGGGATCCCTGGCTGGCCCAGGTGCAGTTACAGATGCCAGAGACAGGGTTTTCGCTGAATATCAAACCCCTTTAATTGTTAGATAGCGGCTGCTTGCCGACGGACATGAGACTATGACCCAGATAGCCATCACCCACATGGGATTGTGTACCCCTTTGGGGCAGGAACCGCAGCAAATTTTGGCCCGGTTGCTCCAGGGCGATGACAGCGCCATGTGCTGGCGCGAGGATCTATTATTCGATGGCCCGGCTTTGGTCGGCCAGGTGGATTGCCCCTTACCCCTGATCCCCGCAGCCCTGGCCCAATACGACTGTCGCAACAACCAGATGTTGCTGAGCGCGGCCGGACAGCTCACCCAGGCCGTTTTGGATGCCAAGAGCAGGTACGGCGGCGAGCGGATCGGCGTCGTCATAGGCACCAGCACCTCGGGCATCGCCAGTGGCGAGGCGGCATTGAAATACCGCCAACAACATGGGGTCTTTCCCGGGGCGTATCATTATCACCAGCAGGAACTCGGCGGCGCCAGTGAGTTCCTCAGCCGGCACTTTGGCCTGACGGGCCCGAGTTATACCCTGTCGACAGCCTGTTCTTCCAGTGCCAAGGTCTTTGCCGCCGCCCGCCGCCTGCTCAATGCCGACTTATGCGATCTTGTGATAGTCGGCGGTGTCGATAGCCTATGTCAGCTGACACTCAATGGCTTCCAGGCTCTGGAGTCGGTTTCCAGCGGCCATTGCCAACCCTTCAGCGCCAACCGTGATGGCATCAACATAGGCGAAGGTGCGGCACTGTTCACCCTGGAGCGCGGCAGCGGCAGCCTGCTGCTGGCGGGGGTCGGCGAGTCGGCCGATGCCTACCATATTTCTGCCCCCCATCCAGAGGGATTGGGGGCCATTGCCGCCATGACGGCGGCATTGCAGGACGCAGGGCTGACCCAGGCCGACATCAGCTATGTGAACCTGCATGGCACGGCCACGCCAAAGAACGATGCCATGGAAAGCCGTGCCCTGCTGGCCGTGTTCGGCGACACCCTGCCGCCATGCAGCTCGACCAAGCCGCTGACGGGGCATGCACTGGGCGCCGCCGGGGCGATAGAAGCCGCCTTCTGCTGCCTGTTGCTGTCGGCCCATAACAGCCAGAATGCTTTGCCGCCTCAGCTGTGGGATGGCCAACAGGACAGCCGGGATCCTGCCCTGCCACTGGTGCAGCCCGGCCAACATGGCCCTCTCGAGTATGTGATGAGTAATTCATTCGCCTTCGGTGGCAGCAATGCCAGCCTGATCTTCTGTCGCGGAGTCAACAATGCCTAGCCCCCTCACCTCCCTGGAGCTGAGCCAGCTTCAGATCACCGAACTTGTGCCCCATAGGCAACCCATGGTGCTGATCGACGCCCTGGTGTCCCACAGCCCGGATTCCCTGATCACCGAAACCCGGATAAGCAAGGACAGCGCCTATTTCGATGACCAGCTGCAGGGCGTGCCCAACTATGTCGGCATAGAATATATGGCCCAGAGCATAGCCGCCCTGGCCGGCATAGAAGCCAAACTCAGGGGCGACACTGTGCGCGTCGGCTTCCTGCTCGGCAGCCGTAAGCTCAGCTTCGCTACCCGCACCTATCGACTGGGGCAGAGTTACAACACCAGGGTGACCCGCCTGTATCAGGAAGACTCGGGGCTGGCGGTATTCGACTGTGAGATCTACCATGGCGAGACCCGGGTAGCGGCGGCCCAGGTGAACGTATTCCAACCCCAGGACACCCAGGCCTTCGTTCAGGAGGCTCAGGCAGAACAACAAGCCCCTTCATCCCAATGAGGGCCCGCTGCCGAGACAAGCTTTAACGGGTTTAGCGCCCCATGTGCGCCCCCCAGAACCACATTTACGGAGAATAATAATGACAAACAGGGTATTAATCACGGGCTCGAGCCGCGGCATAGGCAAAGCCATCGCCCTCAGGCTCGCCGAAGCCGGCTGGGACATAGCGCTGCATTTCCACAGCAATAGCCAGGCTGCAGATGCCTGTGCCGCCGAGCTGACCGCCATCGGGGTCAAGGTCAGCCTGTTGCAGTTCGATATCGCCGACCGCGGCGCAGTCCGGGCCGCCATCGAGGCCGACATAGCCGCCAACGGCGCCTATTATGGGGTGATACTCAACGCCGGCATCAATCGCGACACCGCCTTTCCGGCGATGACCGAAGGCGAGTGGGACAGCGTGATCCATACCAACCTGGACGGCTTCTACAATGTGATCCAGCCCTGTGTCATGCCTATGATCCAGGGGCGCAAGGGGGGACGCATCATCACCCTGGCCTCTGTCTCAGGCATAGCGGGCAACCGCGGCCAGGTCAATTACAGCGCCTCCAAGGCAGGCATCATAGGCGCCACCAAGGCCCTGTCGCTGGAGCTGGCGAAACGCAAGATCACAGTCAACTGCATCGCCCCTGGGCTTATCGAGACCGACATGGTATCCGAGTTCCCAAAGGAGATGGTCGAACAACTGGTGCCCATGCGCCGCATGGGTAAGCCGAATGAAATAGCCGCCCTGGCAGGCTTTTTGATGTCAGAGGATGCGGCCTATATTACCCGCCAGGTGATCTCGGTCAACGGAGGCATGCTATGACACTCAACACACCTTTTTCCATGCCAATGCCTGTTACACACATCACCCGGCAACGATTATTCTCGGTCAACGGGGGCATGATCTGACATGGGCGCAACAAAACGTGTAGTGATCACCGGCATGGCCGGCATCAGCGCCCTGGGCCATGACTGGCCCAGCATAGCCAAGCGGCTACAGGCCCAACACAACTGCGTGGTCAGCATGCCGGAATGGGATATGTACCAGGGGCTGAATACCCGTCTGGCGGCGCCCATCACGGATTTCGAGGTGCCGGCACACTACTCACGCAAGAAGATCCGCTCCATGGGACGTGTTTCTATCATGGCAACCCGCGCCAGCGAGCTGGCGCTGCTCGACGCTGGGCTGCTCGACGACCCTGTCGTCGCCTCGGGTGCCATGGGCATAGCCTACGGCTCCTCCACCGGCAGCACGGACGCCATCACCGCCTTCGGCAACATGCTCAAGGACGGCGACATGTCCGGCGTTACCGCCACCAGCTATATACGCATGATGCCCCACACCACGGCAGTCAATGTCGGGGTATTTTTCGGCCTCAAGGGACGGGTGCATACCACCAGCAGCGCATGCACCTCGGGCAGCCAAGGCATAGGCTACGCCTTCGAGGCGATCAAGTACGGGCGTCAAATGCTGATGCTGGCCGGTGGCGGCGAAGAACTCTGCCCCACAGAGGCAGTGGTGTTCGATACCCTGTTTGCCACCAGCACCAAAAATGACACCCCCAGCCTGACGCCGCGTCCGTTCGACCGCGACAGGGATGGTTTGGTGATAGGCGAAGGTGCCTGCACCCTGGTGCTGGAAGAGCTGGAGCACGCCAAGGCCCGCGGCGCCAGAATTTACGCCGAGATCGTCGGCTTCGGCACCAACTCGGATGGCTTGCATGTCACTCAACCCAATGCCCAGACCATGGAAATCGCCATCCGCCAGGCGCTGACGGATGCCGACCTGTCGCCGGATGCCATAGGCTATGTCAACGCCCATGGCACGGCCACGGAACGCGGCGACATAGCCGAGAGTCAGGCCACCCATTCAGTGTTCGGTGCCCATATGCCGATATCCTCGCTCAAGAGTTATACCGGCCATACCCTGGGCGCCTGTGGCGCACTGGAAGCCTGGCTCAGCATAGAGATGATGCATGCGGGCTGGTTCGCCCCCACGCTGAACCTGGATAACCTGGACCCCCAGTGTGCCGAGTTGGACTATATTCGCGGTGGCATACGCCGGCTGGACACTGACCATGTGATGAGCAATAATTTTGCCTTCGGCGGTATCAACACTTCGCTGATATTCAAGCGCTGGAGCGCTTAACACAGCTTTCATTCATAATAAGGACATTCACATGAAGTCATTCGTCGCCAGTCTCTTACTGGCAGCCAGCCTGTTCGGCCCTCAAGCCTCGGCCGGCGAATTCACCCCCGAGAGTTATCGCGCCGTGTTTCAGGGCGACAGCCAATTCAGACAGAAACAAGCGATCGAAGCCCTGGCGATGGCTGGCTTGTCGGATCCCGCCATCTTCGATGCCCTGGAAACCAGGTTGATAGCCTCACTGCCGGAGGCGACAGACAAGAATGCCGTCGACTACAGCGCCTGGTTGGTCAAGGGGCTGGCCTATTCGGGTAACGACAAGTATCTCGGTACCATCAACAGCATTATCCACGGCAGCTACCCCAAGAAACTGCGGAAGTACGCCAAGCAGGCGCGCGCTAACCTGTCTCAGTACAAGGTGTGGAACGCCATTCTGACCGACAAGAGTCACTATGATGCCGGCCAGAGCCAAAGCAATAACCTGTATGCCAATGCGCTGCACAGTAACGAGCTGGAACTCATGCGCATGGCCGCCAAACGCCTCATGGAGGAAGGCAAGTATGATGATTTCATGCTCTCGCAACTGAGCTCAGAGCTGCAGGCCCAACGTCTGCTGAGCAACGACAAGCTCGCCATAGACACTTACGCTCATATGGCCAAGGCCCTCGCCAGCTCGGGCAATATCAAATACAGACCCGTGATTGCCGATATCGCCGCCAACGCCCCACAGAAGAAACTGCGCAACTACGCCGCCAAATACATGAAAAGCTATTACTGATATAGGCGCCGGACCCGGGTCCGGCGCCAACCCGACAGCCACTCCCTCCCCCCTCAACACCTCTGCATCTCGGCGCTAGCGAACGCACGACAAGCGCGCATGCCGGCTCCCATTTGCACCTTCAGGGTGCAACCTAGGTTGGGCTCGCCTGGAAATCCCCCGCCGCCGCGGCGGCTCAACCAGGCATGACTCTTGCTGACACCTGGCAACATTCAGTCTCAGTGCCGGGCTCTGGTCCTGGTTCTGATACCGAGCTATTTCATGGGAGGTAAAGATGAAAATTGTACTCGACGATCTGTCTGGCCCGGAAGTCGCCGCCCTCTTGCAGGAGCATCTCGACGACATGCGCGCAACCTCGCCCCCGGAAAGCGTCCATGCCCTGGATCTCGAGGGGCTGCGCCGTCCCGAAATACGTTTCTGGACCCTATGGTTAGGGGGCGAACTGGCCGGCTGCGCTGCCCTCAAGCGGCTCGACGCCGGGCATGCAGAAGTCAAATCCATGCGCACAGCGAGCCGTTTCCAACGCCGGGGCGTGGCCTCCGGCTTGCTGGCGCACCTGATAGCGGATGCCGGCAACTGCGGCGTACAGCGCCTGAGCCTGGAGACCGGCAGCATGGCGTTTTTCGCGCCGGCGCGCAGCTTGTATGCCAAACACGGCTTCGCGTTCTGCCCGCCCTTCGGCGACTATCGCCCTGACCCCAACAGCCTGTTCATGAGCAGGCAGCTGCTACCCATGCACCCGGACCAGACATAAAAAAACGCCTCGATCCGCTGGGATGAGGCGTCTATTTTCGGCTCCCGAGGAGCCCATTGGGCTTTGGTTACGCAGGCACTTGCTCTAAATCTTGCTTGGCGGCGGCCAGGGCTTTCTCGCTGGCTTCCGGGCCCATGGCCAGGGCTTCCCCGTAAACGGTTTCCACTTCTGTGATGCCGACGAAACCCAGTACCGTCTTCAGGTAAGGCACCACGTGGTCCGAGGCGCCATCCTTATGCATGCCGCCGCGGGTGGTGATAACGACCGCGCGCTTGCCTTCCAACAGCCCCTTGGGACCCTTCTCAGTGTAGCTGAAGGTCACACCGGCACGGGCGATCAGATCTATCCAGTTTTTCAGCTGAGTCGGGATGCTGAAGTTATACATGGGCGCAGTGATCACTAAGGTATCGTGTGCCTTGAGTTCGCCTATCAGGGTATCGGACAAGGCGAGGGCACTCAGCTGGCGCTGGGTCAGATTTTCGCCGCCACGCAAGCCGGTGGCAATTTCCCCATCCAGTACCGGCAAGGGATCGGCTGCCAGATCCCGGGTGGTGATCTCGGCACCCTGCTGCTGCCAATGTTGGATCAGATGCTCCACCAGCTGGGCAGACTGTGAATAATCACCCAGGATACTGGATTTCAACACTAATACTTTAGACATAATCAATAACTCCGCATGTAAATCCAAGTGAGTTGAAAGCCTATTCCCAACTCGATGGCGCCAGTTTATTAGCCTATAAAAAAGAAATATAGCGGATAAAATCTGTTATTAGCTTCGATTAAATAGAAAGGATGAGTTCACACCTTGGGCGGCAGGCTGACGTACAGGCCGCTGAAGCGGGCGCACAGGGTGTCGGCGCTGAAGAGTTCGACCTCCAGCTTGACCTTGGCCTTGCGGCCCTGGCTCAAGGGCGCCTGTCCTGTCTCTGGCCAGGCCACCTTGGCCAGGGGATTGCCCGTGACCGGCGCGAGATAACGTATATGGGCATCGGCCAGGACGATATCGCCGCTGACCCCCGCCAGCTGCTGTTGCAACCACAGCATGCCCCAGCCACTGAGCGTCATCAGGGTATAGATGCTGCCGGCAAACATGGTCTGATGCAGGTTGATGTTGGGCGCCAGCGGTGCCTCGACCATCAACGACCTGCCATCGAACGCCGAGGGGCGTATCGCCATGAATTCACTCACGGGAATGGTGTCATGCCAGGTGCGGCGCAGTCGTTCCAGCAGCTCGGGATAATCTTGGGGATCCATATGCTTGCTCATCTCTTGTTAATGGCCATTGGACGCGTGCTCATCCACTCAGACCTGCAGTTGGAAGGTCACAGGGCCATCGTTGACCAGCTCGACCTGCATGTCGGCACCGAAGCGCCCCGTCTCTGTGCTTATGCCCTGGCGGCGGCAATAAGCCACGAAGGCTTCATACAAGTGCAATGCCTGCTCCGGCGTGCCCGCGCCGGAAAAACTCGGTCTCAATCCACGGCCCGTGTCGGCCGCCAGGGTAAACTGCGACACCACTAACAGCTGGCCACCCACTTGCTGCAGATTGAGATTCATCTTGCCGCCGGCGTCGGCGAACACCCGGTAGCTCATGACCTTGGTCGCCAGCTTTTCCATCTTCTCCAGATTGTCGTCACGCTCGACGCCCAGGAGCACCAGCAGTCCCCTATCAATGGCGCCGGTAACTTCATCATCGACCGTGACCCTGGCGCGGCTGACTCTCTGTATCAAGGCTATCAAACTCGTTTCTCCTCTCGGTTGCCTAAGGCACAAAATTGTCCAGTTCCATGGCGGCTATCGCCGCCCGCACCTGCAGCTGAGTCAAGTTGTCTGCCAGCAGGTGATGCCCCGCCACCTCACGGTAGCTTATCCGCGGCTGCGGCATCAGCCGCTGAAACTGCCGCGCCAGGTGCTGGGGGCATACCCAGTCTTGGTTGGCCTGCAGTATCTGGGTCTGGGCCCTTATCCCGGCCCAGACCTCAAACAAGTGCTCGTTGGCGGCAAAATACCCCTGATGGGCGAAGTGCAGCTCGATACGCGCCAGTGCCTGGGCTCGAGCCTGGGTGAGCAGAGAACGCGGCACGACCGCGCCGGGCAGCGCCAGCGCCAACTCCCACTCGAGCCAGCGCCTGGCATAGGCCAGGCGCGTGTCGGCGGCGGCTCGCGTCACGCCGGCATAGTAATGGGCAATCAGGGCCGCGGCCGAGTCACAATCCGACTCTCCCAGCAGCGCCCCGTAGGCCTGGGGGAAGCGGGCCGCGGCGCCTTCATGGCCATAGAGCCACTCCAGGCCGGCCTGTGATGGCAGAAACAGTCCCCAGTAAACCTGGGCCTGCACCCTGTCCGGGTAACGGCCACTGTAGATCAGCCCCAGCGTCGCCCCGAATGAGCCGCCAACCAGGCATAAACGCCGCAACCCCAGCCAGAGACGCACCTTCTCGATGTCGGCCAACAACGCCTCCAGGTCGTTGTGGGCCAACTCGCCACCGGGGCGGGACAAGCCGGCGCCACGCTGATCCAGCAAAAGGATACGAAAGCGGCGGCCATCGAACAGGCTCAGCTCGTCCACAGAGCAGCCCGCCCCCGGGCCGCCATGGAGGTAGAGCAAGGGCACCCCTTTGGGATTACCATACTGAGCCAGATGCAGCTCATGGCCCTCACCCACGGCCAACCAGTCGCGCCGTATCAGGCTCGCCGTCATGCGCTCGGCCCCAGGCGCAGATGCCGGCGGAGTCCGGAATCAGACCTCATCTGAGGGGGCCGCGGCGGCCGGCGCGCCATCCAGATATTCGGGCAAGGCGGCGGTAATTTCCGCCCCCAGCAGCACTATGATCCACGACAGATAGACCCAGACGAAGAGGATGGGAATGGTCGCCAACGCGCCATAGATGGCCTCATAACTGGGAAACTGGGTCACATACAGGGCAAAGGCCCGCTTGCCGGCCTCGAACAGGAGCGCCGCCACCAGGGCCCCGAGCAGGGCATGCAGAAATCTGACTTTCTGATTCGGCACCACCATGTAGAGCAGCAGGAAGGCCGCGACCGAAAACAACAGTGGCAGTCGCGCCACCAGCAGCGGCATCAGCCCCGACAGCGCCTCCTGGTCGAATAACTTGAGCGATACCAGATAGGAGGTCGCCACCAGGCTGGCGCCCACCAGCACGGGCCCCAGGGTGAGCACCATCCAATACATGGAGAAAGACACCACGGCCTGGCGTTTTTCCTTGGTACGCCAGATATTGTTGAGCGACTTGTCGATGGCGGAAATCAGCATGATAGCCACCACCACCAGAAAGCCTATCCCCACCGCCGTGCCCTTGGAGGCGTTGTGGACGAATTCATTGAGGTAGAGATGCACAGTGTCGCCGGCGGCTGGCAGAAAATTATTGTAGACGAAGGCTTCTATCTGACCGCGGATCCCCTTGAACACGGGAAAGACAGACAACATGGACATGGTCACGGCCACCATGGGCACCAGGGACAACAGAGTCACATAGGCCAGGTGACCGGCGCGAATGTTGATCTGATCCTGATGCAGGCGTTGTTTCAGGTGCAGCAGAAACGACCAGACACCCAGGGAGAAGGAACGGAAATGCGTTATATCTATCTTTTTTATCACGGGTTTCTCTTGATTGAATGGCTGCTGCATGGGTATCTTCGTACAATAAAGCCTATCGGCTAAAATGTACAAGTCTCAGGAGTGAATTGATGTCTCAACAAGGACAAGGATCGACCGGCAACGTGATTGCCGCCATCGCGAGTTTTTTCTTCCCCGGGTTAGGCCAGTTGGTGCAGGGGCGTATCCTGGCCGCACTGCTGTTCTTCGTCATCACTGTCGTCGGTTATGCACTGTGGTGGTTGGTAGTCCCGGCCATCATAGCCGGCATAGTCCACCTGTGGAGCATTATAGATGCGGCCACCTTCAAGGCCGACTGACAGCCTGGCGCACGCGCCTTCGGCTATCACAGCAAACATTACTTAACACGGACTCACTCATGAAAAATACACTCTCCCTGATGCTGGTCACGGCCAGCCTGCTGCTCGGCGGTTGCCAGAGCGCCTACTATGGCGCCATGGAAAAGGTCGGCTACCACAAGCGCGACATCATGGTCGACAGGGTAAAAGACGCCAAGGAATCCCAACAGGAGGCGCAGGAACAATTCAGCTCGGCGCTGGCGGAAATGCAGGCCCTGCTCAGTCATGATGGCGGCGACCTGGAACAAGCCTACAACAAGGCCAAGGACGAGTACGAATCGGCCCAGGATGCGGCCGACGAGGTCAGCAAACGCATAGACAAGGTCGAAGACGTTGCCGAGGCCTTATTCGAGGAATGGCAAACCGAAATCGGCGAGATCAGCAAGGCCAGCCTGCGCCGCAGCAGCGAAACCAAGCTCAAGGCCACCCGTAGATCCTACCAGAAGCTCCTGGGCAGCATGCGCCGCGCCGAAGCCAAGATGCCGCCGATCCTGACGGCCATGAAAGACAACATGCTGTACCTGAAGCATAACCTCAACGCCCAGGCCATAGGTGCCATCAAGGGCGAGTTCGCCAGCCTGAAAACCGATATCTCAGGGCTCATCAAGGAGATGAACAAGTCCATCGCCGAGTCCAACAAGTTCATCGCCTCATTGGAAGGCGAATAGCCGGCGCCCGGGCCTAGCTCCCTGGACCGGCTTTGGGTTCAGGTTTAGGCTTGGCTTCCAGCAGCACCAGGGCCACACCGCCAAGGATGGCAACGGACGCCAGCAGCAAACGCAGGGAAACGTGCTCATCGAGCAGCAGCACGCCGCCGAAGGCCGCCAGCACGGGCACACTCAATTGCACTGTGGCCGCCTGGGCCGCCTTCAAATAGGGCAGGACGCTGTACCAGATGGCGTAGCCCACACCCGATGCCAGGGCGCCGGAGGCAACGGCATAGGCCAGCCCGGCCGGGGGCATCGAGAGCCGGCCCATGTCGAAGGCACTCGCGAGCAGGACCGAGGCGCTCAAGACCAAGGTAAAGGGCAAGGTGCGCAGAAAATTGCCTGCGGTCAGCGAGATGGCCTTGCCGCTGCCATTCGCGGCTCCGGTTGCAGGGTTAGCCGCGCTGTGGCCACGCAGGGAATACAGGCCCCAGGACGCCCCGGCAAACAACATCAGCAGGGAGGCCGGTAATGGTGCCGCCGCGGCGCCGGGCAACAAGAGTCCCAACAGGCCGGCGAACGCCAGCAACAACCCCAACCACTGCACCGCCGCCAGCCGCTCGCCACGCCAGCAGCCGTAGCCTATCATGCTGGTCTGCACGGCACCGAACAGCAACAGGGCACCGACACCGGCCGGCAAGGCCAGATAGGCGAATGAGAAGCCGGCGGCATAGCCAAACAGGGCCGCCGCCGAGATCCAGTTGCCCTGCCCTCTGTAGGGACGAGAGGTGACCCGGCAGATGAGCAGCAAGGCCAGGGTACCGGACAGGAGGCGAACCGAGGTGAAGCTGGCGGCGTCCATGCCGGTATGGGCGAGCGCCTGCCGGCATAAGAGCGAATTACCGGCAAAGGCCAGCAGGGTCACCAAGGTCAGGCCAAAGAGTTTGAAGCGGCTCTGCATTGAGGCTGTCATGGTCTTCACTCGCAAAGATGGTTACCCATAGGGATGCTGTATCCCACTCTAATTCACGCTATTGGCCTGGTCATCCAAGCCGCTAACGGAGTGAAGCAGAGGAGTCCATCTACCATAAGATGGCTTGCTATGAGCCGTTCTGCTATGACGCGCTTGCCTTGGCGCTGGCCTCGGCTATCAGGGTCTTCTGCACATAGTCAGGCACAGCCTCGTAACGTCTGAATGCCATGACAAACTGACCGTCGCCGCCCGTCATCGACTTGAGCCGGGTCGAGTAGTCCTCCACCGTCGCCAACGGCGCCTCGGCAGCCACTTCGACCTTGCCCGTCGTCAGGGCCTGGGTCCCACAGATGATGCCACGATTGGCGCTGATATCCCCTGTGATATCGCCGACATGATCCTGTGACACACAGACCTGCAGCTGCACTATGGGCTCGAGGATCACGGCAGATGCCAGCCTGGCCGCATCCATGAAGGCCTTCTTGCCCGCCATCACGAAGGCGATCTCCTTAGAATCGACGCTGTGGTGCTTGCCATCGAGCAGGGACACCCGGATATCCTGCATGGGATAGCCGGCCAACACCCCGGCATTCATGGCCTCCTTCACCCCTTTCTCTACCGCGGGTATGTACTGCCCCGGCACCGAGCCGCCAACCACCTTGTTGACGAACTCGAAGCCGGCCCCGCGCGGCAAAGGTTCGAGCTGCAATTCCACCTCGCCGAACTGGCCCGCACCACCAGATTGTTTCTTGTGGCGGTAACGCGCCCTGGCAAGTTGGGTAATGGTCTCGCGGTAAGCGACCGCAGGCACGGCGGTGTCCAGATCCAGGTTATAGACAGAGTGCGCCTTCTCCAGCGCTATCTGCAGATGCAGATCCCCCTGGCCCTGCAATATCGTCTGTCCCTCGGCCTCGCTGCGCGTGACGTTCAGACTGGGATCTTCCACCACCAACTTGTTGAGCACTTCGGCCAGTTTCTGCTCGTCGCCGCGCCGCTTGGCCGACACCGCCAGGCCGAAGATGGGTTGCGGCAGCATGGGATCGGGCAGATGAAACTCGTCTTCCTCGTGGCAATCGTGCAGCACGGCTCCCGGCTGCAGCTCGTCTATCTTGGACAGGGCGCAGATGTCGCCCGCCACGGCGCGGGTCACGGGCAACTGTTTATCCCCCTGCAGCTTGAACAGGCCCGTCACCTTGAAGGGCTTGCGGCTATCGCCTATCAGCAACTTCATCCCGAGCTGAATCGTGCCCTGATGCACCCTGAACACCCCCATGCGGCCGAAGAAGGGATCTATCGCCACCCGAAACACATGGGCCAGCACATGATCGTCCGGCGAGCGGCTCACAGTCACAGGCTTGGCATCGGCACCCGAGCCGC
The DNA here is from genome assembly GCF_021412365.1 of Shewanella sp. AS16. Lineage (NCBI taxonomy): Bacteria > Pseudomonadati > Pseudomonadota > Gammaproteobacteria > Alteromonadales > Shewanellaceae > Shewanella > Shewanella sp. AS16. Next base: position 58,805 of record NZ_JAKCLK010000011.1, read on the forward strand.
GCATGAACTGCGGCGGATTGGCCTCCAAGGGATTCGGGCATAGCGCCATGATGAGCTCGAGCAAGGCGGCGACGCCCACCTGAGTCCCGGCGCTGGTGAAGCACACAGGAACCAGATGCCCCAGCCTCAGCGCGGTTTCCAGGGGCGTATGCAGCTGCTCGGCATCCAGGGACTCGTCCTGTTCCAGATACAGATCCATCAGGGCTTCGTCTTCTTCCAGCACGGTATCGACCAATTCATCTCGGGCCGCGCTCAGGCTGTGAAACAGCGGCTCGCCGGCGGCCTCCTGTGGCGGATGCAGGTAGCAATCTATCACTCGTTCCAGATCGCGCCTGGGCAAGTTCACCGGCAGACAGCGGTTGCCGAAACGCCGCTGGATATCCGCGACCAGGGCCGGCAGCTTGTCGCCATTGCCATCTATGTGATTGATCACTATCAGCACTACCTTGCCCTGGGCCCTGGCCGCCTCGAAGCTTCTCTGGGTGATGGGCTCTATGCCGGTATTGGCATTGATCACCAAGAGCACGGACTCGACCCCTGGCAGGGGCAATAAGGCGCGGCCGAAGAAATCCGGCAATCCCGGGGTATCTATCAGATTGATCTGATGCTCATCGATATTCAGGCTGAGGAAGGCGGGTTCCAGGCTATGCTTATGCTCTTGTTCCTGGGCGGTGAAATCCGCATGATTGGTGCCCTTATCCACACTGCCCATTTGGGGTATCTCATGGGCCTGGAACAGCAGCGCCTCCAGCAACGACGACTTCCCCGCCCCCGTGTGCCCCAGCACCGCCAGGTTGCGTATCTGCTCTGTGGTAAAATCGGCCATAGCCGCCCTCCCCCTTAGCTAAATGCATGGCTCAGCCATAGCCCATGCCGGCCAGCGTCAGGCCCATGTTGGTTTCATGCCTGCTTGAGACTATCACTGGCGTAGATGTTTGGTATTTGGTGTTTGATGTTCATGACACATAAAGCTTAGTCATAAACCCGCGGGGGGTAACAGAAAATATGGCCTGGAATCAAAGTGCCAGTCGCTGGGGGGATAAGCAACCCAAGAAACGGCGGCGCGGCCCTTGGGCCGGACACCATGCGGCAGGGCCGGGCCCTGGCTTGCTAATCTATCTGCACCGAGCCGGTATCGACCTGGTATTTCATGGTGAGCCTGGGTTGGGCCCTCTGGATGAAATCCACGACACGGTAGATACAGGTGCGCGGAGAGCTGTAGTAGGTGTAGGCGATATCGACTTTCGTGCTTAGCAGATCGGCATCCGCCACATAATCTATGCTGAGATCTGTGTTGGTGACCCCATGCCAGAGCTGGCGACAGGCATCGAACAGCACTGTATCCTTGCCTTCGGTGGCATAGGGCCAGCCGGTGGCGCTAGAATCGACATCGCCGTCCCCAAAACTGCTCAAGTTATCGATCGCCTCGCTGTGGCCCTTGACCAACCAGCCTGTGTGGTAGAGTTTGACGCCACTCTCGAAGGCGGCAAACTCGGCTTCGAACACCTGTCTGGTGGCATCGTCTCTGAGATTGACAAACTTGGGCACGGCAACCACGGCCAGGATCCCCAGTATTATGATGACAACCACAAGTTCGATCAGGGTAAAGCCCTTGTTGAACCTTGCCTCCATCTTGGCTCCTTTGCCTTAGATTATGCTGCTTACAGTGAAAAAAACGCGATAAAGGTCTCTGCCACCCGTTCGGGCGCGAGTCTACTGAAAAATCCCGGCCATGGCAATTCAGCGGGCACCCGACTCATGGCCAGGCAGCTGTATCTGGGGAAGGCGGCTATAGCCTAAGGCCGCCGCTGCCAGTGCCTCTGCTTCTGCTAATCCGCGGTTTCGGGCGTACAGAAAGCCTTGCTGTAGAAACCCGAAGGATCGAAACAGCAAACCCTCTTCTTGCCCGAGGCCAGCATGTCGCACGCATCCAGGATCCTCTTGGTGCGCGTCTTCGCCTGCTTGGCGGACGTGATCCAATGGATCCAATCGACCCGGGCAAGGGTCGTGGTGGCATCCCAGGTCGCCCTGGACTCGGGTGCAGCCTGCAGCGCCAGGGCAAGATCGCCTGGCACTTGCGGCTCAGGCTCCTGCGCCAAGGCCGCAATCTCGAACTCTGCCTCATGCCCCATCCTGGCGGCTGAGACTTCAAGCAGGGCGGCATCGATGCGCAGCCAGTGACTCTTCTGTCCATCAGGCTCGAGCAAGGCCTCGAAGCTGTGGCCGTTAATCGCCGCCGATACCGTCATGCGCCCGCGCCGCGGCAATTTGGCACTCGCCTCATGGGGCAGAACTATGAAGGCCCAGCCGCTGCCGTCTGCCGCCTTGGGGCGAAGCAGCCGAGCCATGAATTGCGATCTTGTCTCTTGTTGCACCATATCCAGTTCCCTCCGTTCTAAGTGCGACTAAAGCCCTAATCGGCCGTACCGCCGTTTGGCGCCGGATGCATTTACTTGTTAGCTGCACCTTTAACCTGACTCACAGTTAATAGTGCGCCTAAAAAAACCAAGGCAAGTATATCTATTCTGATATATTGATCTGGTGAATTACCCATGTATTTAAAAAATGAAAATCCAGGTGAAAAATATGCGGAAAAACCAAGCTGAATTTCATGAGTCCAGTTTATGTAAAGATAGAAGCCACCTAACCCTGAATAAACAGCCTTAACCGAGCCAATAGCCAATCCAGGAATTTGAATCAATTGATTTAGTATCGAAATCCAATATTTGTCATACATTTCCTTTATTGCTGTATAACCGGCAACTGTGTTCAATGCTATCGCAACAATAGCTATTGAAGCGCTTAAATAGGTCACTGAACCATCAATCACTATCAGAATGAACATGATTAGCATTACTGCCGCAGCTGCCAGCTGGAAATAGCCGATAATTTTCACTCTATTTTCTGCTATCGAAAATACCTGCCGCTCTTGTTGCTGAGCAAACTCATCAACTTTCTCTTTTCTAGCATCAAGCTCTGCCATTAGCGCCTGATAGTTTGGCGAATCTGAAGATATGTGGGCTTGTACGTCAAGCAACTCCTCGACAGAGTATTTAGAATAATCAACCGTACTCATAATTTTCCTTGTACTGCTAACATTTCAATCGCGCGCAGGCGCAGATGTACCTTTGTCAAATGCAAACCAAGTTATCACAAGCTGCTGTTGTGTAAAGCATTAGATTCGAATCAAACATCATACCTTCCGGCTAAACGCGCATGTGTATGTGCATTTGCGGATGCCGACGTTGCTAATGCCTGTTGCTGCATTTTCTCAGTGACACTAGTGCCAAATCGAAGCAGCCTATCCTTGGTTGTTAGATATCACTTGGCAGAGGCCGGCGGGGTGATTCGCCCAATTGCTTCGTGCGCCAGAAAATAGCTCCACGAGCCAAAAAGAATCCACTCCACGCGCCTAGAAGAAGGCTCACTCCCCAGGGGAAATACCCTGCCTGCGCTATTTCAAGCGACATGGCGTTGGCCACACCCACGGCGTAGCGCGTTATGAAAATGGCCAGAATAACCAGCATGGGCATCCAGCTGCCATTGATAAGCAAACTACGGCTGCCGGCCTCATAGCTGGCGATGCCCGCCCCCATCCACTTAAGACACAGTGCAGCCAGGAGACTCATGCCCAACAGCCAGCATGCCAGCGCAGGCCAATGCCAGCCAAAATAGCGCAACACACCTGTCAGGGACAGCACCAGCATGGCGGCGGGCAAAAACAGCGCCAGCGCCACCGAGACGCGGCGGGTACGCGTCTGCATCCATCCAAACACGCAGAGGATGGCCAACAAAGCAAAAACCCAGCGCGGGGTGTAGAGCAAAATTTGCGACAAGCTGCTGTCATGACTGAAGGTGGCTTGGCTGTGCCGCAGAACATTTGCATGTTGCATCACAGAGACTGGCTCGTTATCCAGGCGTACAAAATCCACTATTTTCCGAATCAGCTTCTGTTGCACCGCCTTGCGGTTTACGCCGGGTTTGTCTGCACACAGCGCCACCCCCATCACCTTCACTTTATGCTCGCAGGAGTCCAGGAAAATGAAATGCCCCTCCTGACCTTGGAGTAACATGGTGTGACTGTTGGGGATAGCAGCGGCATAGCGCTGACCGTGCGCCGCCCAAGGCAGGAAATCGTTGTGACTTGCCCCCACAATCAGACTGGGCAGCGCCATGCCGCGCAGGGAATCCTGTTGCAAGGCAGAACCCAGCGCCGGGTCTAACAGAATGAGTTTTCTTATGCGGGCGTCCTGATAGTCAGCATTGAACAAAGCAATGAATGCTTCGGGCGCACTGGCGCGGTCGCGGCCGTAATGGCAGGAAAGATCCGCCTGAGCCTTGGCTGAATTGCAGTATTCGGTGAGTCGGTGCAGATCAAATCTGGCCCCCGCCAGCAGGGCCACCGTCTGACCACCGGCAGAATGGCCTATGGCGATGACCCTGTTCCAATCCACCGGCTTCTGGAAAATATTTGCGTTCGCCAAGCGATCCAACAGCGCCGAAATATCCTGGGGTCGCTGCCAGGTGAGCGCGCTACTGCGCGAGTCCTGAGTCTCCTTCCCGTAAACTGGCGACTCGCCGTAATGATTCACCCCAACCACAATATATCCGGCCGCCGCCAGACTCTCGCCCAGCCAGGAATATTCCTGGGCCGACCCCATGGCGCCATGGGAAAACACCACCACCTTACGGGTAACGGCCGAATCGGCCAGGCACAGGGGCGTTTTGCGTTCGAGACAATTATTGCTGCGCTCTAGACCCTGCGGATACCAGAGGTTGATTTTCCCCGGGCGACCGGTCGTCAGCACTCCCATATCCATCGCCTCCATATGAACCGGAAAATCATCGGCAATCGACACCAGGGGAGTCAGCAGCAGGTTCAATAGCAGCAGCGAGAGCATTTTTTTCATTCATCGTCCTTAATACAACAGCACCAACACGAGCAGACTATTGCCACGCCTTGCCGACGCGGCCTTGTTACATATGAGCCCAAGACCCTCGACGCTCGCTTCATGTGATAGCTAACGCCAAATTCAGGGCCGAAGCTGCGTAGCAGCAGAGGTCCCGGTCAGCTTGCGGGCGGCTACAATTATTAGTTAGGTGTCAATTGTATTTGATACAAGCGTATCTCCCTCGAACTGCATTCCTACATATAACCACTTATACTTATCGTAAGTTTCGAAACAAATTTCCCAGTAATCGCTATATAGGCATAAGGCTGCAATTTTATAGAGTTCATTTATTTGCATCCCTTTAGGTATGGAATCATATGATTCAGCTATAAAGCGCAAGTCTTTTTCACACACACCCCAATATTTATCGATATTTTCTATTTTATGTCTAATGGCTTTTACTGATTTATCTAATGGCCCTGTTTCACCCCCTGAGATTCCCCCATAGTAAATTTCATTTTCTACAGTTTCCCAATCTTTAGAGTCGTCGTTGTACTGGATCAACCCAAAATAATCATGGAAAAGCCTTGGCTTGGGTTTGCGTTCTTTAAAACCGAAAAGTTTTCTTATGAACCTCATAGCTTCATACACCTAATATTTTATATAGTGCGCATATACACATTATGTCCGATGCAAACCAAGTTATCACAAGCTGCTGTTGTGGGAAGCATTAAGTTCGGTTTAGTGCCATACGTTCAGGCTAAACACGCATGCATTCTTGCAAATGCCGCCGTTGATAATGCCCTGTTGCTGCATGTCCTCTGTAACACTATTGTCAAATCGAAGAGGGATATAACCCGAGTGCAAGCATGGCTGTGACCTTCGAAAACAGGGATGTTTTCGCAGAGCCCACAGGGATGTGCTCGCGGCGTGTCACAGCTGTGCTTGCACATCCCCCGCGGGAGGCGATGGCTTGTCATGACTCCGGGTTTCTGCTCTTTAACATAAAATGCAGCTCGTAACCCTGCTTGAGTATATGACGACATTTGAGATCAAGAGCCGGCATTTCACTACTGCCCTGTAATAAGAACAATGCGACAGGGTCGCTCCATGGCGTGACATTCGACCCTCCTTGGTCAGCGGATGTCGCCGTCGAGCCTACACGGATGCTTCTTGTGAGATCAAGAGCCTGCGTCTCACTAAATGGCTGTGCCAAACTGTAGATCACTTGATAGGGCGAGCAGGGTATCGCTAAGCAGGCCCTCTGCGCCAGGGATGGCGCGGTGGAGCCCTCAGGGATGAGTTTATGGCGTGCCTACGTGCGATACCATGCGATGGGCATAATTAAGATCAATCATTTAGTGTAGCAATGCAAAAGGTCGCTCCATGACATCCCTGTCATTGCGACATGAGTGCATCCTGCACGTCACCTGCGGCAGGCAATGAGCAGCACAAACATTGCAGCTATGCCGGGAAAGATTAGCGCCAATGAAGCACCCAGAAAATATCCAAGCTCGCTACACAACCCTCTGGCATGATAGCCAAACATCAGCGCCATCAAAGGCGGACAAACAAAAAGCCCCACACAGTTGCCTGTATGGGGCTTTCTTATTCGAACCTAGATTCGAAGCTTAGGTTCGAATCTTAGATCCGGGACCGAGCGACTGACGGGTCAGTCGCAGCAGTCGCAACTGCCATTAACCGCGGTTATGACGCTTACGATCGTTTTCGGTCAGGTGACGCTTACGAACACGGATGTTCTTAGGCGTCACTTCAACCAACTCGTCATCATCGATGAACTCGAGCGCTTGCTCCAGTGACATGTTGATTGGCGGTGTCAGTACCTGAGCTTCGTCTGTACCTGAGGCGCGCATGTTGGTCAGCTGTTTGCCTTTCAGACAGTTTACTGTCAGATCGTTCGAGCGAGCGTGGATACCTATGACCTGGCCTTCATAGACTTCGGCTGCGTGGCCGATCATCAGACGACCGCGATCCTGCAGACCGAACAGGGCGAAGGTCAATGCCTTGCCTGTGGCGTTGGAGATCAACACGCCGTTGGCACGCTGACCGATATCGCCACCCTTGTGCGGACCGTAGTGATCGAATGTGTGGTACAGCAGACCCGTGCCTGAAGTGGCCGTCAGGAACTCGGTTTGGAAACCGATCAAGCCACGGCTTGGGATAACGAAGTCGATGCGCACACGGCCCTTGCCGTCGAGCTGCATGTCTTTCATTTCGGCCTTACGGGTACCCAGCTTCTCGATAACTGTACCTTGGTGATCTTCTTCAACATCGACAGTCAGAGTTTCGAATGGCTCACACTTCTCGCCATCTATGGTCTTGATGATAACTTCAGGACGGGATACCGCCAGTTCGTAACCTTCACGACGCATGTTTTCGATCAGGATAGACAAGTGCAATTCACCACGGCCTGATACGCGGAAACGATCCGGGCTGTCGGTTTCTTCGACACGCAGGGCCACGTTGTGGACCAATTCCTGTTGCAGACGCTCAAGTATGTTACGTGAAGTCACATACTTGCCTTCTTTACCCGCGAACGGAGAAGTGTTGACCTGGAAGGTCATGGTCAGGGTTGGCTCATCGACAGACAGTGCAGGCAGGGCTTCGACGGCACCTACGGCACAGATGGTGTCGGAAATTTTCAGCTCGCCCAGACCTGTGATCGCGACTATGTCACCGGCGTTGGCGACGTCGACTTCGTGACGTTCCAGACCCATGTAGCCCAAGACCTGGCCCATCTTGCCGTTACGCGTCTTGCCATCGGCACCTATGACGGTAACTTGTTGGTTGGTCTTGATGCTGCCGCGCTTGATGCGACCTATACCGATAACACCCACATAGGAGTTGTAATCCAGCTGCGAAACTTGCATCTGGAAAGCACCCTCTGCGTCGGCATCGGGTGAAGAGACTTTCTCGACGATAGTCTGGAACAGAGGAGTCATGTCTTCGCTGACGACTTCAGGATCCAGCGTCGCGAAACCGTTCAATGCCGAAGCATAAACGATAGGGAAGTCCAACTGTTCGTCGGTGGCACCCAAGTTGTCGAACAGATCGAATACCTGGTCGATAACCCAATCAGGACGTGCACCCGGACGGTCAATCTTGTTGATGACAACGATTGGCTTCAGGCCCTGGGCGAAGGCTTTCTTGGTCACGAAGCGGGTCTGTGGCATTGGACCGTCAACGGCATCGACCAGCAACAATACTGAGTCAACCATAGACAGAACGCGCTCTACTTCACCACCGAAGTCGGCGTGGCCTGGGGTATCAACTATGTTGATACGGTAATCGTTCCACTTGATGGCAGTGTTCTTTGCCAGAATCGTGATCCCACGCTCCTTTTCAAGATCGTTGGAATCCATCACCCGCTCAGTAGCTTCTCCTCGGGTCGCAAGGGTTCCTGACTGCGCCAGCAACTTATCTACCAGGGTCGTCTTGCCATGGTCGACGTGTGCAATAATAGCGATGTTACGTAAATTCTCTAGCACGGATAAACCTCTTACCATCAAACAAAAATAGGGGTTATTAGGCCAGGCATGAGGCCTTTGCCATAATAAAAAGCGTGCCATTCTACTCCAGCGGCGGCATATCTCACAGGATTATTTTTGAGCACTTGTAAAACATGGGCCCAAAAGCTGCATCCCACGACCATGGAAGGTGCCCTAAACGACGGGGGCAAGCCGCACCCGCTCCACCCGAGTCCCTTGATAAACGGCAAGATGTTGCCCTCATCCGTTTCACAGACCCGGCGCCGCCATGGCATTAAGCTGAAAATCCCCAGCCGGAGCACATCGCCGGACACAAGAAGCGCACCTGCATGTCAGTAAACGGCTCGCTTGTCGGCAAGCAAGCTGTGGAGGCACCCAAGCCAATATAGCCGCTTAATATGACACTAATAAATGCCGCATAAATCTACCTTACAGGAACCGCGACTTATGCTAGCGTAATACTGCACGCGCCGGCATGAGTGTCCTGGTTTCAGGCAGGGATAATCGCCGACCCGGAAGCCGATGCCCCAAGTTGGACGCTTGCACCAAAAACAATCAAGACATGCACCATGCTGGTGCATTAGCCTATGAGTGTAAGAGCTGGTATTTTTTACTTGCTTTAAAATCAAGGCATTAAATAGTTGGCATAGTTATCGCTTTAAGTATAGCAAATTTGCACCCGCTCACCCGAGTGCGGATAACAGAATATAGAAGGGACATCCCTTTACCCTACCGGAGGCTTGAGAATGTCAGTTGAATCAGTTTTACAGCAACTCGAAGAATTAGAAGTTAAGTTTGTTGATTTACGCTTTACCGATACCAAAGGTAAAGAGCAGCATGTATCTATTCCTTCTCATCAGGTGGATGCTGATTTCTTTGAAGACGGCAAGATGTTCGACGGCTCTTCTATCACAGGCTGGAAAGGCATCAACGAATCAGACATGGTGCTGATGCCGGATCCAACGACCTTCGTGCTGGATCCTTTCACCGAAGAAACCACGGCGCTGATCCGTTGCGACATTCTCGAGCCAGGCACCATGACAGGTTACGATCGTGACCCCCGCTCCATCGCCAAGAAGGCCGAGGAATACCTGCGTTCCACCGGCATCGCCGACACTGTGCTGATCGGCCCCGAGCCTGAATTCTTCCTGTTTGACGACGTGCGTTTCGGCGCCGACATGTCAGGCTGTTTCGTCAAAGTGGATGCCAAGGAAGCCTCTTGGAATTCGGGCACCAGCTATGAAGACGGCAACACGGGTCACAGACCCATGGTCAAAGGCGGTTACTTCCCGGTAGCGCCTGTCGACTCTTCACAGGATCTGCGCAGCGCCATGTGTCTGGTACTGGAAGAAATGGGTCAGGTTGTTGAAGCTCATCACCATGAAGTCGCCACCGCGGGTCAAAACGAAATCGCCACCCGCTTCAATACCCTGACCAAGAAAGCGGACGAAATCCAAATTCTCAAGTACGTGGTGCATAACATGGCCCACGCCTACGGCAAGACGGCGACCTTCATGCCCAAGCCTATCGTTGGCGACAACGGCAGCGGTATGCACGTGCATCAGTCTCTGTCCAAAGACGGGGTTAACCTGTTCGCCGGTGACAAGTATGCCGGCCTGAGTGAAACCGCCCTGTACTACATAGGCGGTATCATCAAGCACGCCCGTGCACTGAACGCCTTCACCAACCCTAGCACCAACTCGTACAAGCGTCTGGTGCCACACTTCGAAGCCCCTGTGATGCTGGCCTACTCTGCCCGTAACCGCTCGGCTTCCATCCGTATCCCTGTGGTACCCAGCCCTAAGGGTCGTCGCATCGAAGCCCGTTTCCCGGATCCGCACGCCAACCCATACCTGGGTTTCGCGGCGCTGTTGATGGCGGGTCTGGACGGTATCCAGAACAAGATCCATCCGGGCGAAGCCATGGACAAAGACTTGTATGATCTGCCGGCCGAAGAAGCGGCCGAGATCCCACAGGTTGCCACCTCACTGGAAAACGCCCTGGAAAACCTGCAGGCCGACCATGAGTTCCTGATGAAAGGCGGCGTATTCAGCAAAGACTTCATCGAGTCTTACATAGCGCTGAAAACAGCCGAAGCCGAACGCGTGGCCCGCACCACTCACCCGCTTGAGTTTGAGATGTACTACAGCCTGTAATCTTTAGCCGCAGCTTGATTAAGCCCCGACTCGTCGGGGCTTTTTTATGCCACACTGGCGACTCACTCACTTGCCGTCCATCTAAGTATTAAGCTCGATACACGCTGCAATTGAAGCAGCCACGATTGGCATTGTGGATTTGGATATAGCTGACTTCAGCCTTTAAAAACTGCTGACGAATGCCGCTTGCTAATTCTGCCCCCTGTAAAATCTCGGCGTGCACCATAGAGTGCTGGTGATTGTAAGCCCTGATGGACAGCAATCTTGCAGTCAATATCTCGGGAATCTCATTCACGTCCAATTCGGCTTGTTCGGCATGTTCTCGAACATAAATGGGACCGGATGCTCGATAAGGCGAATTGACATCATGATGCCTGAAAGGCACCAATAACACTCTTTCCCCTATTTCAGCTTCTTGCAAAGAGACCCTGCAAGGAAAGCCTGGTTTGGCATCGGCAATCACCCAGCTTGCATTGAGCTTCTCCAGCTCTTGAGCGCTCAGGTTCATCAGCTCAGAAAAAGCCCTTTTCTCAATTGCCTTCATTCTAAAGTTTGTATTCATATTGATTCCCTATCGGCTAAAAATACCATGATAGTCATTCAACAACTCACGACTCGCCGCTTTCGGAACTCTAACCTCAAAAGACATTCTTGCCTCTGTGACCATGTGCAGACTTTCCAAGCCAGCCACCCTGGGACTCGCCGGAGACGATGAAGGCGCTGCCTGTTGGCATGGCGGCACCAATCAGCGTCTCAGCATCATTTAATAGATTAAAACTCTTTATTTCCAACCAGTTCTTGCGCTATTACACGCGACTCGCTAGCTTGGTGAGGTCCATGCAGCATGATGAATACCCGTCATTTGGGTATCTTGGTTTATTAAAATAACAATAGGCGCTTACCTATGTGGCAAACACTGCAACCCTATAAAGACTCACTCATACTCTTGACCGCGCTCTTGTTGGGTGGCCTCATCGGCAGCCTGTCACCCGAGACTGGGCTCTGGCTCAAGCCAGTGGGACAGATCTTCCTCAATCTGCTGTTCATGATCATAGTGCCTCTGGTGGCGGTGAGCGTGACCTCCTCCATCGCCCGGATGACGGATCTGAAGAAGCTGGGCGCCATCCTGGTGTCCATCATGGCGGTCTCCATCTGCATGGCCATCATTCCCGCCGTTGCCATAGTGGGCCTGGCACTGGTGTTCGATCCTGCCCAGGGGGTGACCCTGGATCTCCAGCAGACCCTGGACACGGGATCCGCCCACATGGACTTCGTCGGTCTGCTCACCACCAATGACTTCTCCGGCCTCTTGTCCAAATCCAACATCCTGGCGCTGATCATCATGTCCGTCGTCAGTGGTATCGCCATAGGTCAGTCGGGTGAGGACGGCAGAAAGGTCTCGGCCCTGCTCGACAGCCTCAACACTGTCATCATGAAGATAGTGTCCATCATAATGTTCGTCGCCCCGCTGGGCCTGGGCGCCTACTTCGCCTCGACCATGGCCAGCCAGGACCCTGAACTCGTGGTCACCTTCGCCCGTGCCATAGGCTTATTCTTCGCCACCAGCCTGCTGTACCTCACCCTGGGGTCGACCTGCTATGCCTGGCTCGGCGGCGGCTATCCCGGGGTCAGGGTATTCTGGCGCCATGCGCTGGCGCCGGCGGTCACGGCATTGGGCACGAGTTCATCGCTGGCGACCCTGCCTGTGACCCTGAGCACAGCACTCAAGATGGGAGTCAAGGAAGAGATAGCCGACATCAGCCTGCCGCTGCTGGTCAACCTCAACAAGGGCGGCGCATCCATGATCACTGCGCTGAAGATAGTCTTCATCTATTCCTTGCTGGGGCTCGACTTCGGCGTCGATGTGTTCATGGTCACCCTGCTCATCTCTGTGCTGTCGGCCTTCGTCATCGGCGGGGTACCGGGCGGCGCCTTCCTGGGGGAGATTTTCATCGTCACTACTCTGGGGCTGCCGCTGGAAACCATCCCCATATTGGTGGTGCTCGGCGCCATCACGGACGGGGTCTCGACCGTGATCAACGTGGTGCACGATCTCACCGCCAGCCAGATCATCGACCGGCTGCAGGGTTGGAACGGGCGGGCGGCCAAGTGAGCCCGGCTCGCTTTATCATTGCCATGGGCTAGCTTTAAAGATGCTAACCAGAATGATGAAGGGGCCAGACGATGGAAAAATTCCAGATTTACACCTTAGACGACAAACCCAAGAAACTCGACAAGACGGAGTTGGATGCGCTGCGCCAGGGGATACGCGGCCAGGTGATCTTGCCGGGCGAAGACGATTATCACCAGGTACGGAAAATCTGGAACGCCATGTTCGATCGCCATCCCGCCGTCATAGTGCGCTGCCGGGGCACGGCCGATGTCATACAGGCGGTCAGATTCGCCAGGAAGCATAAGCTGCTCACCAGTGTGAGGGGCGCGGGCCACAATATCGCCGGCAAATCCCTGTTCGACGGTGCCATGCTGATAGATCTCAGTCTGATGACGGCGGTGCAGGTGGATCCCGATGCATTGGAGGTGACCGCCGGCGCAGGTGCCACCCTGGGGGATGTAGATCACGAGACCCAGGCCTATGGCCTGGCCGTCCCCATGGGGATCAACTCCACCACGGGCGTCGCCGGCCTGACCCTGGGCGGCGGCTTCGGCTGGCTCAGTCGCAGTCTGGGCTTAACCGCAGACAACTTGCTGGCGGCCGAGGTGGTCACCGCCGCCGGCGAAAGGCTGAGCTGCAGCGCCCACCACTATGCGGATCTCTTCTGGGCCATACGGGGGGGCGGCGGCAACTTCGGCATAGTGACCTCATTCAAGTTCAAGCTGCACCCGGTCGGTCCCGAAGTCATGTCCGGGGCGATTGTCTACCCCTTCGATCAGGCCAAATTCGTACTCCAGGCTTATCGGCAATTCTGCCGGAATTGTCCGGATGCGCTCTCTGTCTGGGCCGTGTTTCGCGATGCCCCGCCCTTGCCCTTCCTGCCCAAAGCGGTCCATGGCACCAAGGTATTGATCCTGGCGGCACTGTACAATGGCGATCTCAAGGAAGGCGACAAGTGGCTGGCGCAGCTGCGCAAATTCGGCACTCCCATAGCCGACGGATTTGCCCCACATCCCTTCGGCGCGTTTCAACAGGCCTTCGATCCCCTGCTGACCCCAGGGGCCCGCAACTATTGGAAATCCCACAACTTCACCTCACTGGAGGACGGCCTGATAGACGCCCTGGTGGATTACGCCGCCAGGTTGCCCAGCCCTCAGTCGGAAATCTTCCTCGCCCAGATGGGCGGCGCCACCAACAGGGTGGCCGCCGATGCATGTGCCTATCCGCACAGGGACGTGGAGTTCATCATGAATGTGCATACCCGCTGGGATGACACAGAACAGGACGATGTCTGTGTCGAATGGGCGCGTGAGTTTTATCAGGCCACCAAGCCCTTCGCCACCGGCGGGGTGTACGTCAACTTCATCAGCGAAGACGAAGACAGGGTACAAGGCGCCTATGGCAGCAATTTGGCCCGACTGGCGACGGTGAAAGCCAAGTATGATCCGGACAACTTTTTCCGCCTGAACCAGAATATCGCCCCCCAATAGCCTCCAGGCCATGCGCCGCGGCGGCATACTGCCAAGGCGCATGGTCCATGGGCTAGCGGCAGGCGGCGATCACCCGCAGCAAGGCACGCATATCCGCCTCGTCGTTATAGATATGGGGTGAAACCCTGATCCCCTGACTGCGGGCATCGACGCTGATGTTGGCCTGCTGCAGCGCCTGCAGCAGCTTATCCTGGCGTTCACCCAGGTCGAGTATCAGGGTGCCGCTGCGCCTCGCTGACTCCCGCGGCGAGACAAACTCTTCATCCAGTTCGGCCGCGACCAGGTCGATCAGCGCCTGATTGTGGGCCCGCAGCGAGAGCGAACCCAGCTCGGCAAAGTAGCCTATGGCGTTGGCCGCTATGGCATAGGGCAAGATAGAGGGGGTGCCGCCCCAGAACCTCAGGGCACTGGGATGATAACGAAAACCGTGGATATCGAACTCGAACGGGTTTTCATGGCTGAACCAGCCGACATCTCTGGGACGACACTCGTCCAGACGCCCGGGATTGACCCAGAGGTAAGCCGCCCCCGGACCCGAACAGAGCCACTTGACGCTGGAGCCTATCATGAAGTCGGGCGCCAGGGCGGCGAGATCCAGCGGCACTATGCCCGCCGACTGGGCCACATCTATCAGCGTCAGACAACCGCGGGACTTGGCCAGCGGCACTATCTCAGCCAGCGGCGCCTGTTGGCCGGTATTGGAATAGGCGTGGCTGATAAACACCAGATCCACATCGGCACTCAGGTGCGCATCCCAGACGTTAACATCCGTGATGTCCAGCGCCTTGGGAATGAACCTCAGCTCACACCCGGCAGCCAGGGCCTTCTTGAGGGCGAATCCCATGCTGGGAAAGTCGATCTCACTCATCAGCACCACGCAGTGCTCGCCCTGCAAACGCTCCAGCGACATCACCAGCTTGGTCAGGGCGCTCGACAGGTTGACCTGCGGACAGAAGTCATCCCTGCGGCCATTGAACAGGCGCGCCAGGGCGTTGCGGAAATCATCTATGATGCCGAGCCAGGCCCCCCAAGGCTCGCGCCCCGATTCCTGCCAGGGGGCAAAGAAGCTCTGTTGCAAGGCTTCCTGGGTCGATTTAAGCGGCCGCCCCACGGAATGGTTCAGCAGGTAAGTGGCCTCGACCAGGTGGAAGTCCTGTTTGAGCTCCTGTGGCTGTAGCATCTTCATTCCAGTGTCGCCTTCAATTGCTGCAGATCATGATAGCGGGTGTGTATGTCGCTGCGCGGCAGCGCCGCCCGCCTGTCCTTGAGTTTCTCCAGGCTGTCGAGCAGCAGTTGCAGCGGCGGGCCGCTGGCGGTGACCTTGTCCAGGTGCTGCTGCTCCATCTTCTGTGCCGGCTCGGCGATATACTTCTCCACCAGCTGATTATGATGCTGGATCGCCGTCTGCCCATGGAGTTCACACACCTCGAGGAACAGGGCCAGGTTATGTCTATACCAGTCCTGGTCCCGTTGTTCGCCGGCGGCGAGGAAGTCGTCCATCAGGCTGGTTCTGCGCATGCAGTCGCGCAGGATCAGCTGATCTTCCGGCATCATGTAGAGGAACTTGTCCACCAGCATCTGCGAATAGGAAGGTTCGTTGGCGGCACATAGCCCCAACAGCAGATCTATCACATTGATACCTGCGAAGTCGCCGGCGTTGGCACCGCGATACACCACGGAGCCGACTCGATAAGGCTTGTAGTAGGGCCGCACACAATAGAAGAAATCATCGGCATCCAGGGCGTTGAACAGATAGGTGTTGGAGTCTATCACCTCCTGCAGCGCCTGCTTGGCCACCCGCAGCAGGTCATGGCTGATGGGATGGGAAATCCCCAGAGGTTCTATCTTGAGCAAGGCATCGGCGGCGCGCTTGTAGGCCAGTATGCCCTTGGTGTTGTAATCCACGAACAGCTTCTCGGCCGGCAGGTCGGTGAAGCGCTTGTAGAGGCCATTATGGGCCCGGTTATGGGTGGTGAGATGGGCGGTGGCGAAGCGCGGGGTGACGCCTATGGAAGCGCCTATGTGCATCGCCAGCGCCGAGGCCTCCACCAGTGGCGAGCGGGTTTCCCGCGAGGGCTCGGTGATCTCGTGACGGCGACAGGCAGCCATGTAGAGGCCGACATTGCCCAGCAGATCGAAGGCACTGTCGAAGCCCTGATCTGTGTTGCCCTCCTCCAGCAAGGCCTTGATCAGCACCCTGCCCTCTTCTTCCAGTTGTTGTTTCTCGGTTTCGCCTATTCCGGCCACGTTGGCGCGATCCGCCTGTTGCCGGTAGAGGCTCTCCAGGCGTGAGTTGAGTTCGACGAACCGGCCACGCAGCCAGTCATCGAAGGCTTGGGTATTTTGGGTTACGGGTTTCATGCTCTCTATCCTAGATAGGTTTCTGCTGCCACTCTGGTTCAGGCTTGCCTGGCTCTCAGAGCTTCCATGCCTCTAGCCTAGCATGCCGCCGGAGACGCATCTCACCAAAATCCGTCACACAAAAGCCATCAAACGCAACATATCACCACAAAATTAAACTTTAATGTCGGATACCACCAAAATATTGCGTATGATCCAAGGAGAACTCAAAGGGCGGGCAGACCATGGATAAGAAAGATCTCAACATATTGGCGCTGTTGCAGCGCAGGGGCCGCATGACCATGGCCGAGCTGGCCAGCGGCATGAATATGTCCGATACCCCCTGTCTCAGGCGGGTCAAAAAACTGGAGCAGGACAAGGTGATCACAGGCTACAGCGCCCAGCTGGATCCACAGAAGTTGGGGCTCAATGTCATAGTCTATGCCTTCATTCGCCTGACGGAGAATTCAGACAGCTCGGCCGAGCTGTTCGAGCGCGCCATGGACGGACTGGAGCAGGTGATGGAATGCTCGGTGATCACCGGCGCCCACGACTATCTGCTGAAGATAGTCGCCAGGGATCTGCTCGACTATGAAAGTTTCGTCAAGAAATCCCTCGGCAGCCTCAAGTGCATCGCCGGCATAGAATCGACCGTGGTGTTGAAACAAACCTTCTCCCGCACCGCCTTGCCGCTGGAAATCTGAGCCTGGCTGACATTCAGGCTTGCAATCGGCGCCGTTGGCTTCTAATATATCTTCATATCAAGATACTTAGTTAAGAGATATTATGCCATTTCTGATCGCCCTGATAGCGCCGGTATTCTGGGGTACCACCTATGCACTCGTGAGCCTCTACCTCAAGGACATGTCGCCCTTCTGGGTCGCCGTCTGGCGGGCGCTGCCTGCGGGTATCCTGCTGCTGTTGTTGCGGCCGAAACTGCCCCACCTGCCTTGGCGCAAAATCGTCCTGCTGGCATTTTGCAACATAGGCGCCTTCTTCGCGCTGCTGTTCATCGCCGCCTACAGACTGCCGGGGGCCGTCGCCGGCACCCTGGGTGCCACCCTGCCGCTGATGTTCATCCTGCTGGCCTGGGTGCTGGACAGGCAAAGACCCGGGCTCAAATGGCTGGCCCTCGGCCTGCTGGGACTGAGCGGCGTGCTCATGCTGCTCAATCCTTCGGCCAACCTGGATCCCCTCGGCGTTGCCTGTGTGCTGCTCGCCACCTTGCTGATAGCCCAATCCTCCCGCTGGATGCAGCGCTGGGACGTGGGGGACCTGCTGACGTTGACGGCCTGGCAGCTATTCCTCGGCGGGCTCATGTTGATCCCCCTGGCCTGGTTCATGGCCGGTCCGCCACAACTGCCGCCCGCCACGGCCTTTCCCGCCATCGCCTGGCTGGCGATAGCCAACACGGCCGTGGCCTACTGGGCCTGGCTCTGGTCACTGCGGCGCCTGGGACCACAGATCATGGGCATGTTGGCGCTGACCAACCCCATGGTGGCCGTCTCCCTCGGCGTCATACTGGTGGGCGAGTCCCTGGATCTGCAGCAATGGACAGGCATAGCCTTGATCTTGAGCGCCTTGCTGTTGATGAAACTGCCGGTCCGCCGTTGGTTCAACGCCCTGACAGCCAAGCGCACTTCCCTTGCCAAGGGGGATAGCGGCGCCTAGATCACCAGCACAGCCAACAGATCCGCCGCCGGGTTATTTCGGAGTGCTCTTGCCATCGGTGCCCTGGGCTGCCTGTTGTTAATTTGCCCGGCATTCTGATACTTTAAGGCTATCCGGGGCGAGACAGGGAGTCGGGTCGGCCGCCTGTCATGGGTCCCCGGCAAGAGAGAGACAGCCCAGTTGAAGACAGTCGATAAGGAGCCTGCTGATGAATACCGGAACTACCCCAGTCACCCAGACTCTGTTGCTTACCGGGGAGAGTGAAGCGGCTAAACGCCAGGAATTGAAAGACTATTTCAATCAAACCTGGGAGCTGTATGAGTCACTGTTCGAGCTGATCAACAATGACGCCGCCTATTACCTCAAGGCCGAACCCCTGCGTCACCCGCTGATCTTCTATTTCGGCCACACAGCGACCTTCTATATCAACAAGTTAAAACTGGCCAAATACATAGACGAGCGTATCGACGACAATTTCGAATCCATGTTCGCCATAGGCGTCGACGAGATGTCCTGGGACGATCTCGATGCCAACAACTACCAATGGCCAAGCGTCGCCGCCACCCGAACATATCGCAGCCAGGTCAGGGCCCTGGTCAATGACGTCATAGAGCAGATGCCACTGACCCTGCCCATAAGCCAGCACAGCCCTGCCTGGGTGATACTCATGGGGATAGAGCACGAGCGCATTCACCTTGAGACCTCATCGGTGATCATACGTCAGCTACCTCTGGCGGATGTGAGCCCGCATCCCGGGTGGCAAGCCTGCCAAGACACAGGTCCGGCCGCTGCCAATGTCCTGTTGTCGGTGCCGGGCAAGACTATGACCCTGGGTAAGTCCGCCGACGATCACACCTATGGCTGGGACAACGAATACGGCCATAAACGCTTCAAGGTGGCCGATTTCAAGGCGGCCAAATACCTGGTATCCAACCAGGAATACCTGAATTTCGTCGAGGCGGGTGGCTATGCAGAGCCGCGCTTCTGGAATGAGGAAGGCCTGGCCTGGCTGGCCTACACCCAAGCCAGCATGCCCAGATTCTGGCGCCGACAGGATGGCCGCTGGCTGCAACGCAACCTGACCCAAGAGATCCCCCTGCCACTGAACTGGCCGGTGGAAGTCAATCAACTGGAAGCCAAGGCCTTTTGCAACTGGAAGGCCGAACAGGCCCAGGCCCCCATACGCCTGCTCACCGAAGCCGAATGGTATCTGCTGCGGGAAAAGATTGCCGACGATGCCCCCAGCTGGCGCGAAGTACCTGGCAACATCTGCCTGGCCTACTACGCCTCCCCCTGCCCTGTGAATCGCTTCGCGCACCAGGAATTCTGCGACCTGATCGGCAATGTGTGGCAATGGACCGAGAGCCAAATAGACGGCTTCAACGGCTTCGCCGTCCATCCCTTATATGATGATTTCTCCACCCCCACCTTCGATGGCAAACACAATCTCATCAAGGGAGGTTCATGGATCTCTACGGGGAACGAGGCCATAGCCGCCTCACGCTATGCCTTCAGACGGCATTTCTACCAACATGCAGGTTTCAGATATGTGCAATCCCCACAAGATCCTGCCCAAATGGCCGAGGTAAACGTGTACGAAACCGATGAACTCATCTCCCAATACCTGGAATTTCATTATGGCGCCGAATATTTCGGGGTCGGCAATTTCTGTGTCAATGGCGTCACCCAGGCGCTGAACGAAATTCAACTCGGCCACACGGCCAAGGCGCTGGACATAGGCTGTTCGGTCGGCCGCGCCAGCTTCGAGCTGGCCAAGGTGTTCGACCGGGTCGATGCCATAGACTTTTCCGCCCGCTTCATCCAACAGGCTTACGCCCTGACGGAGCAAGGCGAGAAGCGCTACACCATACGCACCGAAGGTGACTTGCAGGAATTCAAGAGCGTCAGTCTCGAGGCCTTGGGCTACGCTCATTTGGTCGATAAGCTGAACTTCGTCCAGGGTGACGCCTGTAATCTCAAGCCGCAATATACGGGTTACGATCTCGTGTATGCCTCTAATCTTATCGACCGCCTGGCCGATCCCCTGGAGTTTCTCACCGACATACACAGGAGGATCAACCGCGGCGGTTATCTGGTCATAGCCTCGCCCTATACCTGGCTGGAGGAATATACCCCGAAAGACAAGTGGCTCGGCGGCGTCAAGCGCAAGGGAGAGAACTTCACCAGCCTCGACGGCCTGACCGAGAGCCTGATAGGCCAGTTTGAATTGGTGGCGGTGAAAGAGATCCCCTTCGTGATCCGCGAGACCAAACGCAAGTTCCAGCACACAGTGTCCGAGATGAGCATCTGGCGCAAACGTTAGCCTGACGAAAAGCATAGATATCTAATAAATATGCCTATATATTCATTGCATCTTTTTTGTTTACTGAGGTGACCATGGATATATTTGAACAGGTATCGGTGGCGAAGCGCGCCAATCTGTATTTCGATGGCAAGGTGTCGAGTCGCAACATTTTCTTTGCCGATGGCAGCAAACAGACCCTGGGAGTGGTGTTACCGGGTGAGTATGAGTTTGCCACCTCCCAGGGTGAGATAATGCAGGTAATGAGTGGCAGCTTCGAGGTGTTATTGCCTCATGCCCAGGATTGGCAGGTGTTTGCCGCCGGCAGTCAATTTGAGTTGGCTGCCGGCGTGAGCTTCAAGCTCCGCAATGCCGCAGTGGCCGAATACTGCTGTAGCTATCTGTAACTCAGGCGTCAGGCGCTGATACCAGCGCCTGACGTCAGCTAGGCACCAAGCAAAAACGCCTTCAAACAAATCACTAGACGACCGGTCTAATTAACATTAGACTCAGCGACATGAAAACTGCGACCCAGACCCACTCAACCCGTCAGCATATCCTGGACATAGGCTATAAGCTTATCATTGCCAAGGGATTTACCTGCATGGGATTAGCACAACTGCTGAAAGCGGCCGATGTGCCCAAGGGATCCTTCTATCATTACTTCAAGTCGAAAGAACAGTTCGGCGAGGCCCTGATCACGGCTTATTTCGAGCAATACCAAGAGAATTTGGATGCCCTGTTCGCCAATAGCCGGCTCAGCGGTTATGACAGGTTGATGAGCTACTGGCAGAACTGGTTGAGCATTCAAGCCGACGCCTGTGTCGAGCAGAAATGTTTGGTGGTAAAGCTCAGTGCCGAAGTCGCCGACCTGTCCGAAGCCATGCGGATGGCGCTGTTGAAAGGGTCCGCCGCCGTCATCGGCCGCCTGTCTGCCTGCATAGAAACCGGCATAAGCGACGGCTCGGTCGCCGCTCAGGAGCCACAATCGAGCGCCGAAATGCTCTACCACATGTGGTTGGGTGCCAGTCTGATGAATAAGTTGGGCCATAGCCCTGCCGCGATGGAACGCGCCCTCATCACGACTCGGTCCCTGTTGCAATTTAACGCTCTGCCTTAACCCTTAGATCCATCGCCGGCTCCCCCAAGCGGACGCGGCATTTTCGCGACCGACAACTAGACGACTGGTCTACTAACTAGACCGTACAACGCATTGAGAAGGTACATACATGTTTAATTTTGACTATTACAACCCCACCCGCATCAGCTTCGGCGCAGGCAAGATCCAGGATCTCGACAAACTGGTGCCGCAAGACGCCAAGGTCCTGGTGTTGCTCGGGGGCAGCAGCGCCCGGAAGACGGGCACCCTGGATGAAGTCAAGCGGGCGCTGGGGCAACGCGAATCGCTGGAGTTTAGCGGTATCGAGCCCAATCCAAGCTATGAGACCCTGATGCAGGCGGTTGCCCTGGTCAAGGCGCAACAGATCGACTTCCTGCTGGCTGTGGGCGGCGGTTCCGTCATCGACGGCACCAAATTCGTTGCCGCCGCCGCCATGTTCGACGGCGAACCCTGGGATATTTTGCTCAACTGGGGCGCCAACGTCACTCAGGCCATGCCCTTCGGCTCAGTGCTGACCCTGCCAGCCACTGGCAGTGAAATGAACAATGCCAGCGTCGTCACCCGCAAAGCGCTCAAGGCCAAACTGCCATTTCGTAACGACTTGGTCTATCCGCAATTTTCCATTTTGGATCCGACCAAGACCTTCACCCTGCCCGAGCGCCAAGTGGCCAATGGGGTGGTCGACGCCTTCGTGCATATCACAGAGCAGTATCTCACCTACCCGGTGAATGCCGCGGTACAGGACAGGTTTGCCGAAGGTTTGCTGCAGACCTTGATCGAGCTCGGCCCCCAGGTATTGAGCAATCCTGGCGATTACGACATACGCGCCAACTTGATGTGGGTCGCGACCACGGCGCTCAACGGCACCCTGGGCACAGGGGTGCCCCACGATTGGGCGACCCACATGATAGGCCATGAACTGACCGCACTCTACGACATAGATCATGCGCGCACCCTGGCCCTGGTGTTACCTGCGCTGCTGACGGTCACTAAGGCGAGGAAACGCGAGAAACTGCTGCAATACGCCAGCCGTGTCTGGCATATCACTGACGGCAGCGACGATGACAAGATAGCTACGGCGATCGATAACACCCGTAACTTCTTCGAAGCCATGGGCATAGCCACACATTTATCCGCCTACAATTTAGGGGCCGAGGCTGTGGATGCCGTCATAGCGCAACTGCAAGCCCACGGCATGGTGGCATTGGGTGAACATCAGGATGTCGATCTCGCCATGAGTCGCGACATCCTGACCCTGGCACTGTAAGGCTTTCGCCCTAGAAACAGAGAGCTAGGCGAGCCGCAGCCAACGGCTTGCCGAGCGGCTAAAGCACCTGCCTACGGCTATGAATCACAAGTAAGGAATCAAGATGAATATTCTCATGGTACTGACTTCACACGATAAATTAGGCGACACCGGCCTTAAGACCGGTTTCTGGCTGGAAGAGTTCGCCGCCCCCTACTATGCATTCAAAGATCTGGGGTATGAGGTGACCCTGGCCTCGCCACTGGGTGGCCAACCGCCACTGGATCCCAAGAGCGACGAGCCGGATTTCCAAACCTCTGCCACCCGGCGTTTTGCCGAGGATGCTCAAGCCCAGGCCGCCTTAGCCAACACCCTCACGTTGCGCCATGTCCGGGCCAAGGACTATGATGCAGTGTTTTATCCCGGCGGCCATGGTCCCCTCTGGGATCTGGCCGAAGACGCGGATTCCATCGCCCTGATCGAAGCCTTCCACCTGGCGGGCAAACCTGTCGGCCTGGTATGCCACGCACCGGCGGCGTTGCGCCACACCCAGGCTGCCGATGGCCGGCCACTGGTCGGCGGCAGAAAGGTCACCGGCTTTAGCAACTCGGAAGAAGCGGCCGTGCAACTGACCGACATAGTCCCCTTCCTGGTCGAAGACATGCTGCAGGAGCAGGGCGGCAACTATCTCAAAGGTGATGACTGGAGCCCCTTCATAGCTCAGGATGGCAATTTGATCACGGGTCAGAATCCGGCCTCATCGGCTGCGGTGGCCGAGGCCATGATGGCTCAGCTCACCGACCAGCCCTAACTCAAGCAACAGACTCAAGCCTGCGCCGTCCATGGGCGGCGCACTTTTCAAGGAAGCCGATATGATCACCCTGCACCATCTGAATAAATCCCGCTCGCAACGCATCATCTGGTTGCTGGAAGAGCTGGGGCAAGCCTATGAGATTAAAAGCTACCAGCGTGACAGCCAGACCTTTCTCGCGCCACCGGAACTGCAACAGATACATCCCCTGGGTAAATCACCCGTGATAGAGATAGAGGGGCGCGTGATTGCCGAATCCGGCGCCATTACCGAATACCTGATCGCCAAATATGCCGCCAACAAGCTGGCTCCGGCCCCTGACAGCAGCGACTATGCCAGTTACCTGCAATGGATCCACTTTGCCGAAAGCTCGGCGATACTGCCCCTGCTGCTGCAAATGTTTGTGCAGAAGGATGGCTGCAAGACCCACTTCCTCGAAGGCTATGCCGCCATGGAAATCGCCAAGGTCATGGGGTATCTCAACGAGATGTTGGCAGGTAAGACCTATCTTGTGGGGGAACGCCTCAGCGGTGCCGACATCATGATGTCTTTCATAGTAGAGATATTGGCAAACCAGGGGGAGCTGGGTAAGTTCAGCCACATTCAGGCCTATGCCGAGCGTCTGCAGCAGCATGCCGGCTTCATCAGGGCCAGTCGGCTCGAAGCCGAGCTGGATAATAGCCTGTAAGCGGCCACCGCGCCGTGGCCGCACTCGCGCGAACCGGACAGAAAGCTCATGATTTTTATCTTCAAAGGGGCTAATCTTGGTTAGATTCTTCCATGACTGATAGAGAGTTAGCATGCGCACCCGGATATTCCTTGGTTTGATGTTAGTCGCCTGCCTGGCGCAGGCGACCGTGTATAAGTGGGTCGATAAGGATGGCAAGGTACATTATTCAGATGAGCCCAAGGCGAACGCCCAGGTGCTCGAATTGAAGGAAAACACGCAAAATGCCATAACCCTGCCCCCTCGGGCCCAGGATACGGGTCGGCGATCCGCAACGGCAATGCCAGACGAAGTCCATTACCAACTGAACATAGCCTCTCCCGCCGAAGAGGCCACCATAAGGAATAACAATGGCGATTTCGAACTCAGGGTCGAGGTCACGCCCGAGTTGGCCGGCCAGCACCTGCTCGCCTTATTCATGGATGGCAAGCTGCAGGGCGAGCCGCAGCGGCAGTCGCTCTTCAGCCTCAAGCATATAGATCGGGGCGCGCATTCGTTGCAGGTTAGAGTAGTGACTCAAAACGGCAAAGTCCTTGCATCAAGTTCCCCAAGAAAGATATTTCTTCACCAGGCGGCACAATTTGCCAAGCCAGGAGCGCTACCCAGCATCAAGAAAAATTGATATTAATTCTTTAAATACAGTCTACTAGAATTATTTGTATCTATGCGCTCCCGGGTGAAGTTAAGTTGCAGCACGCACCATTTTGGTGCACCATATTGGTGCAACTCTATTCCGGGAATGGCCGATGGACACAAACAACCTGCTCAACCACTTAGTTACCGCGGTACTTGTCATAGACAAGGAACTCAGGCCTTGTTTCGTCAACGCCGCTGCCGAGCAATTGCTGGGCCTGGGCAGCCATAAACTCACGGAACAGAGCCTGGCGGAACACTATCAGCTGCTGGGGGTCGAAGCTAAACTCCTGATGGACGCAGTGCAGACAGGTCAGGGGCTGACGGTCAATACCACGACGCTCATCACCCTGGATGGCCAGCATCATACGGTCGATCTCACCCTGATCCCCCTGGAACAGGAGCAGACCCTGAGTCTGCTGGAGTTGCGCCAGGTCGATCAGCAGCGCAGGATCCACCAGCAATTGAGTCAGGATGCCCAGCAACAGGCGGCACAATTCCTGGTGCGTAATCTGGCCCATGAGATCAAGAACCCGCTCGGCGGTCTGCGCGGCGCCGCCCAGCTGCTGGCGAGGGAGTTGACCGACCCTGGCCTGAAAGAATTTACCAGCCTCATCATAGAACAGGCGGATCGCCTGCGCAGTTTGGTGGATCGCCTGCTTGGCCCCCAGAGACCGACCCAACATAGCCTGCACAACATACATCAGGTGGTGCAGAAGGTGCTCAAGTTGGTGGAAATGGCCTTGCCGACCAACATACGTCTCAGACGGGATTACGACCCCTCGATCCCGGATATAGAGATGGATGCGGATCAGCTGCAGCAGGCGCTGCTCAACATAGTGCAGAATGCCATTCAGGCGCTCGGCCCCACTGGCGGCGAAATAGTGATCAAGACCCGCACCCAACACCAAGTCACCATAGGCAGCCAGAGGCATAAGCTGGTGCTGGAATTGTCCATCATAGATAACGGCCCAGGGATCCCGCCTGAGCTCATAGATACCCTGTTTTACCCCATGGTCACCAGCAAGGAACAGGGATCGGGTCTGGGGCTGTCCATCGCCCACAACATCGCCAGGTTACACAATGGCCGCATAGATTGTGTCTCCACTCCTGGGCACACGGAATTTATTATTTCATTGCCTATTCACAGCGCCAGATGAGTTCAGCGCCGACGGCCAAGATCAAGATGAGGAAAAACCATGAGTATCAGTGAACAAGTCTGGATCCTCGACGACGACAGCTCCATCCGCTGGGTGCTGGAAAAGGCCCTACACGGCGCCAAACTGAGCACCGCCAGCTTCGCCGCCGCCGAGTCCCTCTGGCAGGCGCTGGAGCTCTCCAGACCCCAGGTCATCATCTCGGATATACGCATGCCGGGGACAGATGGCCTGAGCCTGCTGGAGCGGCTGCAGCTGCATTACCCCCAGATCCCCGTCATCATAATGACGGCCCACTCGGATCTGGACAGCGCCGTCAGCGCCTATCAGGCCGGCGCCTTCGAATACCTGCCCAAGCCCTTCGACATAGACGAAGCCATAGCCCTGGTCGAGCGCGCCCTCAGCCATGCCACGGAACAGACCCAGGTCACCATCAGCGAGACTCAGGTCAAGACCCCGGAGATCATAGGCGAGGCCCCGGCGATGCAGGAAGTGTTCCGCGCCATAGGCCGCCTGTCACGCTCCTCCATCAGCGTGTTGATCAACGGTCAATCCGGTACGGGCAAGGAGCTGGTCGCCGGGGCCCTGCATAAGCATAGCCCCCGCAAGGACAAGCCCTTCATCGCCCTCAACATGGCGGCCATTCCCAAGGACCTCATAGAATCGGAGCTCTTCGGCCACGAGAAAGGCGCCTTCACCGGCGCCGCCAGTGTGCGTCAGGGCCGCTTCGAGCAGGCCAACGGCGGCACTCTGTTTCTCGACGAAATCGGCGATATGCCCCTGGATGTCCAAACCCGCTTGCTGAGGGTGTTGGCCGATGGCCAGTTCTATCGCATAGGTGGCCACTCCCCGGTGCAGGTCGATGTGCGCATCATAGCCGCGACCCACCAGGATCTGGAGCTGCTGGTGCAGAAAGGGGGATTCAGGGAAGATCTCTTTCATCGCCTCAATGTGATCCGGGTGCACCTGCCGCCGCTATCCCAGCGCCGGGAAGACATACCCCAGTTGGCGACCCATTTCCTCGCCAGTGCCGCCAAGGAAATTGGCGTCGAAACCAAGATACTCACCAAGGAAACTGCGCTTAAGCTGTCGCAGCTGCCCTGGCCCGGCAACGTGCGTCAGCTGGAGAACACCTGCCGTTGGTTGACCGTGATGGCCTCGGGACAGGAGATCTTGCCTCAGGACCTGCCGCCCGAACTGCTCAAGGCCCCCCTGGAAAGCCACCCGGCCGACGGCCTGAGCCATAACGACTGGCAGAGTGCGCTAAAGGATTGGATAGACAGACGCCTGGCCGCAGGTGAGAGCGATCTCCTGACCCAAGTGCAACCTGCATTCGAGCGTATCTTGTTGGAAACCGCGCTGCGTCATACCCAGGGACATAAACAGGAAGCCGCCAAACGCTTGGGGTGGGGCCGCAATACCCTGACCCGTAAGCTGAAAGAGCTGTCTATGGACTGAATTCAAGCTAGGAAAAGGGATAGTCTTGGTGTATCAAACCCGGCTATCCCCGCACTCATCCAAGCTGTAATACAATACCTTAGAACTGGTAATGCAAACCGGCGGTGACAGCGGATATCTCAGTATCAAGATCTTTCACTCTCCACCCCTTCTTCGAATCCATATCACCCTTGATGATATCGTAACCCAAGCGTAGGTTCAGGTGCTCGGTTACGGCAGCATTGATGCCCACACCATAGGTCCAGCCCTGACCACTGAAATCTTGATCTGAGAAAGCCGAATCAAACACAACCGCCATAAGGGCGGCACCAGCTTTGGCATAAACTGACAAAGTATCGTTAATCTGGTAACTGAGCTTAGGGGCAAAGGTCCAGGAAGCGGCAGCGACGCCAACATTACCCACGTCTAAATCACCCGACACAAATAAATGACTCTCCAAGCCGAACCATTCATTGAAGTGATACCCACCATACACCCCAAAACCCACGCCAGATTCATCGAAGTCACCATGATTCAACTCCACTTGCATCTGGCCAAGCGAACCACCGACATAGAAGCCGGTTTTGTCTGTTTCCGCGTGAGCCGCAGCCATCCCACAAGTCAAAATCAATATCGACGAAGCAATACTTAAACATTTCATTATCAGTCCCTTGTAATAGAATAATGCCCAGAGCAGCCTATTCGGTTCCCGTCGAGATGTAAATGACCACTTCAGAATATAATTCGACTGTACAGTTTTGATTCAGTTAGCAAAATAAGAACCATAACTCTAAGCCGCCACATGGAGAAATGCTTGTATTCCGTCGAGCCCTGCGGCGCCTTGGCTAGACAGGGTCCTGGTGGATGATGACCTCGGCATGTTCGAATGCCCCCTGGATCCTCAAGCCTGTCTGTTCGGCTATGGCGTGGGCCTCGTTCAGGCTGAGCCGACCATCCAACTCAAGGTGACATTGAATGAAGATGGTCTTGCCCGACTGGCGGGTACGCAGATCGTGTAATCCCCTCACTCTGGCATCCTCCCTGGCCAAGGTAACTATCTCTTGTCTGGTACTGTCATCCAATTCTCTGTCGAGCAGGGACTGCATGGATCTATAGCCCAAATCGATCGCCTGCTGACCTATGAATAAGGCAATAAACAGGGCAAACAAGCCGTCGGCCCACCACCAGCCATACTGGGCCAATACCAGGGCCAACAACACGGCCCCATTCAGGAAGAGATCCGATCTATAGTGCAGCGCATCGGCCTCGATCAGGCTGCTGTTGGTCACGGCTAAGGCACGTTTCTGCAACAACACTAAGGCCAGGGTCAGGAGCATCGCGATTCCCGATACCAAGATCCCCGCCATGGTATGCTCCATGGGCTCAGGGTTGAAGAGGCGCTCGCCACCATGGAATAGCAAGAGAAATGCCGAACCTAAGATGAAGGCAGATTGCGCCAGGGATGCCAGAGGTTCCGCCTTGCCATGGCCATACCTATGCTCATGATCGGCGGGCACTATGGCATAGCGAATGGCGATGAAATTGACTATCGAGGCCAGCACATCGGCGAAAGAATCCGTCAAGGAGGCCAGCATGCTGGCCGAGCCTGACCAAAGCCAGGCGAGGAGCTTGATGATGATCAGGGTCGTAGCCGTCGCAACCGAAGCCCGGCTGGCCAGCTTGACCCAGAAATCATATTGAGAAGTGTCGGTCATGGATGAAAGTATCGGAAAACCATGACCTTTTATAACAGTTTCCGGGATTAACGGCGACCTTCTTTACCTCTGGGTTTCGCCAAATGTTCCTTGTACTTCGCCTGTTGTTCCGAAGTCAGCAGATGATATATTTCATTCTGCATCTTCATCCTCTCTATCTCCCGCGCCTCATGTTTGGCTTCTTGTGCCGATATCAGCTGCCGCGCCTGCGCCTCGTCGAAACTTGTTGCAGTGATCAACGCCAACATCTCATTCCTATGGGCAGCCCTGAGATCTCCCTGCTGACCTTCCGCTTCCCTGGCGGCCTTGTGTTGTTCGAAGAGCTTCTTGACCTCTGATTTCTGCGCCTCGGTCAAATCCAGGCCGCGTAACATACCATGCATGCCATCATGGTGGGCCATCTCCCCCCTCTCATGATGCTCATGGGGGCAAGGCTCAGCCTGGGCACTGGTTGCCAATATTGCAGAGCCAGCCAGGAGTACGAACAGACCCGTTTTCAGTGGGGATAATGTTTTCATAGCAATCACCTCTCTATTCCTGATATTCAACTATAAAGCGGGCCGTTGCGCTGCACTTGAGCACTCGGCCATACTCGAGCCAGTTCAGTCTAGCCCTCTCAATGTCAGTGAGGGTTGGATTAAGGTAAATCATTGTAAACCTGCGACAGTTCGCCTTTCTTTACACTCACTTACACAGCTAAACCGCAATTGACAAGAAAGCGGGTATACTCAGCGTTAGCCTATGCGTTTGCCCCTAATAGCTTGCCGTACAGAGGAAAAATATGAGCCGAATTTTACTCATCGATGACGACCTGGGTCTGGCGGAGCTCCTTGGCCAGTTGCTGGAGCTGGAAGGATTCGAGTTATTCCTGGCCCACGACGGGCAACAGGGCCTGGAGCTGGCGCTTAGCCAGGATGTGGATCTGATACTCCTGGATGTCATGCTGCCCAAGCTCAATGGCTTCGAAGTGCTTAGAGCACTCAGGCAACACAAACAGACCCCAGTGCTCATGTTAACCGCCAGGGGTGATGAGATAGACAGGGTCGTCGGCCTGGAGATAGGCGCAGATGATTACCTCCCCAAACCCTTCAACGACAGGGAGCTTATCGCCCGCATTCGCGCCATCCTGCGCAGAGCCGCCCTGACCACGCAGGATAATCATCAACACCAAGTGCAACAATTCGGTGACCTACGCCTGGATCCTGCCCGCCAAGAAGCCTACTGCAAGGAACAGCTGATCATGCTGACGGGAACCGAATTCAGCCTGCTGTACACCTTGGTGGCACAGGCCGGCGAGTTGCTCACCAAAGATCTGCTCAGCGAGAAAGTGCTTGGCAAGAAGCTTATGCCCTTCGACCGCAGCCTGGACATGCACCTCTCCAACCTCCGCAAGAAGCTCCCCGAGCGCAGCGACGGTCGCCCAAGGGTCAAGACCATACGTGGTAAAGGCTACATCTGGATCCCATGATGCGTGCGATCAAAGCCCCAAACAAACTCTTCATCAAACTGTTACTCGGTTTCTGGCTATGCAGTTCCTTGATCATCGCCTCGATTGGGCTATTGCCTTTGCTGCAACAGAGCCATGACAGGGCGCCACTGCCGCCACAACTGGCAGGGCTGCTCGCCAATATAGCCGAACGTTTGCAGCAGGAGCCCAACCTCATAGACTCGGGATTTCTCCGCCGCTGGGAACACCAGAGAGCGGCTGAGGGTAAGCCGCTGCGCTTGTATTTGGTCGATGAACGTGGCCAGGTGCTGAACACCCACAGAGTCTCCCGGGGCCTGCGCAGTTTCCTCTTGATGGCCGATGAGGCCAGTCGCCCCATCAGCCATCAATTCCGCGATGAACTCATCTTCGGCCCCTACAATTTCAAAGTTAACGATACCCCCTATGCGCTCTATGGAAGACTGCCCGATCACCATCCGCGGCCGTGGTTCTTCTTCTTCATTGAAAACAAACTGTTAACCCTTGGCATGGCCATCTTACTCTCGGGTTTCCTCTGCGGCCTGCTCGCCTGGCATTTAGGTAAGCCATTGGCATCGCTGAAAAATACCGCCGACGCACTGGCTCGGGGTGAGCTCAATAGCAGAGTCGACTCGAAAACCACGGGCCGCAACGACGAAATAGGCCAGCTCGCCAATGCATTCAACAGCATGGCAGAGTCCATCCAGGCCATGGTACTCAGCCAGCAGAGACTGATGGGCGATATCTCCCATGAACTCAGGACCCCACTCACACGCTTGCAACTCTCCCTGGCACTGGCGCGCAAGAAGGGGCAACAGACGGCGGAAAACGAACGCATCGGCTATGAGGCCGAACAACTGGATAAGCTGATCGGTGAGCTGCTGGAACTGTCCAGGGTCACACTCAACAGTCGCGAGGCCAAAGTACAGCTTGGCTTGGCCGAGTCGCTCAGCCAAGTATTGGACGATGCCGAATTTGAGGCCGAGCAACAAGCTAAGCACATACACATCAGCATCCCGGAAGAGCTGGAATTGGCTCACTATCCCAAACCCCTTTCCCGGGCGATAGAAAACTTGCTGCGTAACGCCATCCGCTATGCCAATTCAGAGGTAATACTGGAAGCGAAGGCATTCAAGGATAAGCTGCTTATCTGTATCTGTGACGATGGTCCTGGAATAGATGAAACCGAGTTGGCTGCCATCTTTAAACCTTTCTATCGACCCGATTCGGCAAGGGAAAGAGAAAGTGGTGGCTGGGGTCTAGGGCTGGCGATCACCGAAGCCGCCATCACAGCCCACAGAGGCAAGATCTGGGCGGAAAACCTCCCTCCTCACGGACTCAAGGTCAGCATAGAGTTGCCCTTATAGCTCACAGCACGTCCCTAATTTCTCCTAATAATGCTTCATAGAGAATATCGCCTAAGACACCTGCTCTGTGAAGCGAGTGCCTAGTCTTAAGGCGCAGAAAGCCGGCAATAAGCCGTTATGACAAGAAGGCCACCCCTTTGGGGTGGCTTTCTTGTCATGGGATAAGGGATGCACCTGGAAATAATCAGCTTGGGGTAAACCTCGAGTGCAATGGGCCAAGAGGTTGCGCTTAAGGTACTAAGTAGATTGCTAACTCGTAGCGCGCAGAAGCTTGCCTTTGAAGCCGGGGGACCGCCATGAATGGCGGAAGTGTCGATATAGAAGGAGCATTTATCGACCTACATAGGGAGCAGGCATTCATGCCTGCCTGCCTGAGTGGCAACGTCACTTAATAGCAATGCGCATAGCAATACGGATAAGTTCGCGCCGGACACCCAAAATATCACTCGAGTCCAAACGCAAAAAAGCCACCTTATTCAAGTGGCTTCTTCACTCTCTTACGAGCTCTTACGAGCAATTAGGCGCCTGTCATGGCCAGCTTCGAGCCAAGCTCTCTGCGTTCGGACCTTTTATCTTCCCCATGTTCGAGTGGGCATTTCATAAGCCGTTAAACGAAAAAATCCCCAACACAGTGTGCTGGGGATTTATCGCTTCTCTTACGAGAAAATTAGGCGCCTGGAAATGACCTACTCTCACATGGGGAGACCCCACACTACCATCGGCGCGATTGCGTTTCACTTCTGAGTTCGGGATGGGATCAGGTGGTGCCACAATGCTATGGTTTCC
>NZ_JAKCLK010000081.1:0-371 GCF_021412365.1 Shewanella sp. AS16
GTTCCACGATGTCGTCAGTTAACTGGTCGGCCGCTAACCCGTGGAACTGGTTTGGATCATCCACCAAAGTGAGCGAGCAGGGCGTGGGTGAATTAACGGCGTCCACACCACTGCAAGAACAAGCCATTGCTGATGCGCTTGATGGCGATTATCGCCTGCGCAGCGGAATGAAAACCGCGAACGGCAACGTGGTGCGCTTTTTTGAAGTGATGAAAGGCGACAACGTGGCGATGGTGATTAACGGCGATCAAGGCACGATCAGCCGCATTGATGTGCTGGATAGCGATATTCCTGCTGACACCGGTGTTAAAATCGGTACACCGTTTAGTGACCTTTACAGCAAAGCATTTGGCAATTGCCAAAAGGCCGAC
>NZ_JAKCLK010000082.1:0-370 GCF_021412365.1 Shewanella sp. AS16
GCGTTTGTTTGTCGGCCCGTGGGCACTGCCGTCTCCGCCGTGGGGATCGGTCTGGCTGGATCGCGAATCTGTGCTGTTTGGCGATTCAACATTGGCACTTCGTCAGTGGATGCGCGAGAAAGGCATTCAGTTCGAAATGAAGCAAAACGAACCGGAAGATCATTTTGGTTCACTGCTGCTGATGGCTGCGTGGTTGGCGGAGAATGGTCGCCAGACAGAATGCGAAGAATTGCTGGCATGGCACCTTTTTCCGTGGTCAACACGTTTTCTTGACGTTTTTATCGAAAAAGCAGAACACCCTTTCTACCGTGCACTGGGTGAACTCGCTCGCTTAACGCTGGCGCAATGGCAATCACAACTGTTGATTCCT
>NZ_JAKCLK010000083.1:0-368 GCF_021412365.1 Shewanella sp. AS16
GAAATTGTCTATAAAATAAATAAAATTGTGGAAAGAAGACGTGCAGAAGGAGCTAAAAGTACAGATGTAAGTTTCTCAAGCATATCCACTATGCTTCTCGAATTAGGGCTTCGTGTACATGAGGCTCAGATGGAGCGTAAAGAGTCAGCGTTCAATCAGGCTGAGTTTAATAAGGTACTTCTTGAATGTGCGGTAAAAACACAGTCAACAGTTGCTAAGATTTTAGGTATTGAGTCACTAAGCCCTCATGTTTCCGGGAATCCAAAGTTTGAATATGCGAATATGGTCGAAGATATCAGGGATAAGGTGTCATCTGAGATGGAGAGGTTCTTTCCAGAAAATGATGAGGAATAAAAAGGAATTAAAAG
>NZ_JAKCLK010000084.1:0-368 GCF_021412365.1 Shewanella sp. AS16
GCTGGATATTCATCAGCGCGATGCGGAAAACACCATGCGCGAACTGGCAGTGCGGGAAGGGATTTTCTGCGGCGTAAGCTCCGGCGGCGCGGTTGCCGGAGCACTGCGGGTGGCAAAAGCTAACCCTGGCGCGGTGGTGGTGGCGATCATCTGCGATCGTGGCGATCGCTACCTTTCTACCGGGGTGTTTGGGGAAGAGCATTTTAGCCAGGGGGCGGGGATTTAAGATTATTGCGCAGGCACCGTTTTATCCGTCTGCGCAATTAACGCATGTAAAAAAGGCTGTGCGTTCTCATCGCTCTTACCGGGCATCTTCACGATATACGGCTTCCCGGTAATCGATGACGACGAGGCCACCTTGTCAATAA
>NZ_JAKCLK010000085.1:0-367 GCF_021412365.1 Shewanella sp. AS16
TGCTGTTGCATCGCCGTATTGAGGAGATTTTTAAGGTTACGGTACCTATTGCTGAGCTATTTCGCTTAACCACCGTGAAAAGAATTGCCGGTTATTTGCAGGCTATGCAGGACAATGCACGGGCGGTGAATCAAACACAGCAGCGTGATGCTTCCCGATCCCGCGCCCAGCAACGACTTGTACGTCGTCACCAGCGTCAGCGTTAAGGAAAAACTAATGACTTACAGTGAAAGCGATATTGCCATTGTTGGCATGAACTGCCGGTACCCCGGCGTGCACAGCGTTGCGGCATTCGAAACGGTGCTTCGCACCGGATGCAACATTTTGGACCCCAAAGTGACCCCGAGCAACGGCCACAATCACATTA
>NZ_JAKCLK010000086.1:0-366 GCF_021412365.1 Shewanella sp. AS16
GCGTATTCAGCAGGCACTTGAGGCGATTATCGGGCAGGAGATTCCCATTGTCGATCTGTTCCGTCTGCCAACCATCGCGGATGTGGCGCGTTACCTTGATGAGCAACTGCACAATCTACCCGCCGCCCACGATATCGTATTAGCGCAGGCTGAGGTTTCGCAGGTCAGCGCTGCGCGCGAGAATCTGGCGTTGCGGCGTAAACGTGCCCAACAGGGAGAAAAGGGCGATGAGTGAGCAGAGCTATCGTAGCGCAGGGACACTGTTGGCACAGTTGGCGTCCGGAGAAACCACCTCAGTGGCGTTGGTGAATCACTATTTTTCACGTATGGCGCAGTTTAACAAGCCGTTGAATGCGGTGGTGCAGC
>NZ_JAKCLK010000012.1:0-75362 GCF_021412365.1 Shewanella sp. AS16
GTGGCCGCTACGCCGTGGATGTGACTGTGACCGAAACCAATACCCCGGCACCGCTCAGTAGCAGCCGCCGCATTCGCTTCAAGGTCGAGTCGCTGCCGCAGCTGAGCAGCGAGGCAGACACAGACGGCGATGGCCTTGTCGACAGCCAGGAAGGTTACGGCGACAGCGACGGTGACGGTATCGCCGATTATCTGGACAACGATGTGGATGGCAGCCGTTTGCCGGTAAATAGCAGCACAGAGCCAATGCAAACCACGGCCGGCGTGCAGTTGGCGCTCGGCAACATCACCGGCGCCATGATAGCCGGCAGCGGCGCCGGTATGAGCATGGACGACCTGGCAGCCTCGGTAGCGGCAGACAGCGGCGCCGCTGACAGCAACGACAGCCACTTCAGCCAGGTCGCCGCCGTGCTCGACTTTACCCTGAGCGGCACCTTCCAGGCCGGGCAATCGGTTGCCGTGGTGTTCCCACTGCCGCGCGCCAGTGTGCTGCCGGAAGGCGCCGTCTATCGTAAATACAATCAGGTTCAAGGCTGGTATGACTTTGTCGAAGATGCCAACAACAGCATAAGCTCGGCGCCGCTGCTTGAGGGCCAGTGCCCGCAAGTCGGTTCCGACAGTTTTGAGCCCGGCCTGGTGGCAGGGCATCAATGCGTGCAACTGCTGTTGCAGGACGGTGGCCCCAACGATGCCGATGGAGTAGCCAACGGCGTGATTGAAGATCCGGGGGTGGTCAGTACCCAGGTGCAAAACACCGCCCCCGTGGCCTTAGCGGATCAGGCCGAGGTTGTCGAGGGGCAGAGCTTGGTGATCGACGTGCTGGCCAACGACAGCGACGCCGACGGCGATGCCCTGACATTGGTCGAGGTCAGTGCCGGGCATGGCAGCGCTGTGGTGACCGCCGGCAATCGGCTGGAGTACACTGCCGAGCCTGGCTTCAGCGGCACAGTCACTGTCGGCTACCGGGTGAGTGACGGCTACGGCGGCATGGCCGAAGGCATGGTGGCAGTGACAGTGACGGCGGCCGCTGTCGAGCCGGATCCCGAGCCTGAACCAGAGCCTGAACCTGAGGCGGACAAGGGCGGCTCGCTGTCACTCTGGTCTGTGTGGCTCTTGGGTCTGCTGGGATGGCGCCGTCGCAAAGCGTGCTTCATCTCGGCGTGAGTGCCTGTGCTGTCGGCTGGCCGCTATGGCGTTTGCTCATATTGGCCTAATTTGGCGACCAGCAGCTTGAATCTGTAGTTGCTGACGAAGGGGGCTATGTCGGCGAGGAAATCCTGGTAGCAGCCGGCCTGTTCCAGTTGCCGGATCAGCTGGCGCAGGGCCAGCACGTCGTGGCGTTGGGCCTGCAGCGCCAGCTCTTCCCGCTGCGCCAGTGGCGGCAGGTTGATACTGCTGTCGGCCTCAGTGTCTGTGGCTGTCTCCATCCTGGCTTCGATGGCCGGGCTTGGGTCCCGTCTGCAGGGGAGTTCGAGTTCGAACCAGAAGCGGCTGCCGACATTCGGGGTGCTGCTGACGTGCAGCTTGCCGCCCATCAGGGCGATGAGCCGCTGACTGATGCTCAGGCCCAGACCCGAGCCTTCGGCGCGGGTGATGGGGTTATCCAATTGCTGGAACGGAATGAAGATCTCCTTGAGCTGATTCTTGGCTATGCCTATGCCGCTGTCCGCCACGCAAAAATGCAAGCGGCAGTGGTCCTGGAGCTGGGTTTTCAGCCGGGTAACACTGAAAACCACCTCACCGCCTGGGGTAAATTTCACCGCGTTGCTGAGCAGATTGAGCAAAATCTGCCGCAGGCGCTTCTCGTCGACCCGGATGGCTTTGGGCAGACTGTCATCGAACTGCACCTTGAAATTCAGCCCCTGAAGCTGTGCCCTGAGACGCGTCATTTCCACCAGGGTGTTCAGGAAACTTGTGAGTGCCACCTCGCAGGGGTGGAAGGTGACGCTGTCCTCATCGGCCCGGGAAAATTCGAGTATGTCATTGATCATCATGAGTAAGTGGTCGGCACTGCGATCTATGCTGTCGATACCCTGGCGATAGTTTTCCATCAAGGCCGGATCTTCCTTGTAGAGCTGGGTGTAACCCAAAATGGCATTGAGCGGGGTACGCAGCTCATGGGTGATGTTTGCCATGAAGCGGGTCTTGGCCTTGTCCGAGGCTTCGAGCAAGTGTTTGGCGGCATGCAGGCGGTGGAACATCAACATCATGACCAGCCAGACAGCCACCAAGAGTCCGAAGGTCAGCCCCGACTCGGCAAACAGCCGGCTCTGCATTTCATTGCTCAGGGTCTTGAAATAGCCGTCGCTGATGGCGATATTGGCGATCCCCAGCAGATCGCCGCGGCCGGTGATCAGCGGCAGCGCTATCTGGAAGCAGTTCAGGCATTGGGCATCGCCCTCATGGAAATCCAGCGAGCCGGGTGCCAGTTCCAGCAGATCGTAATCGAATTGCAGCGTCAGGCCGCGGACATAGCGCCCACCGATCGCCGGATCTTCGACGATCAGCATCTCCTGCACCAGGCTGCGCAGCTTGCCGGCCAGCTCCTCGGGCTTGCTGTGCTCCAGGGTCTCGACTATCACCGCGGATTGGGATTGTGCCAACACATTGGCCTGGGTCTGGGCGGCCAAATAGAGCCTGGGCTTGAGGGTATGCTGCCAATAATTTTCCAGCGACCAGGCGAGCACGGCCAGCAGGGCGATGAAGATGGCGCTGATGATACCTTGGCTGAACAGGCTGCTGCCGGGGCGCAGCCGCAGCGGCAGGGAAAATTTACTCATACTGACGTGCCGCCTTGAGATAAAAAGATTTGATACTCAACCGACTCTGGTTCATCGTGCCTATGTTGAGCAGCGGCCGCACCGCCGCCTGTACCGAGATCCCCGCCAGCACGCCCTTTTCCACATCCCCCTCGAAGGGCGAGAAGAGGATGACGCCCTGGTTGATGCTCTGCTCTATGAGGGCGCTGAGTTCGGCATCATTCAGCTTTTGGGCGATAAAGATGGCCGCCGGCTTGTCACTGCCGGGCCGCAATATCTGCTCCAGGGTACGGATGTCGATTCTAAGGGGCAAGCCGTTGATCTCGCGCAGATAGTTGTCGAGCAGGGCCTGGTATTCCCGGGTGTCGTCTTCGCTGTTGATATGGACCAAGATCACGGGCACGGCGCCCGAGGTGTCTGTCTTCTCCTTGAGCTTGAGATCGGCGCTCAGCAGCGCCCGAAACAGCTTGAGGCCGACCCTGACCCTGTGGTCGGTGAAGCTGTCGTTGTTTGACTGGGCATGGAGCAATGGCGGCCACAGCAACAGACTAAGCAAAAGAACAGGCAACAGAGCAGCAAACTTGCCAGGCAACCTAAGTTGCCGGGCAAGTTTGCTTGTCTGATGGAGTAT
Organism: Shewanella sp. AS16; assembly: GCF_021412365.1. NCBI lineage: Bacteria > Pseudomonadati > Pseudomonadota > Gammaproteobacteria > Alteromonadales > Shewanellaceae > Shewanella > Shewanella sp. AS16. The sequence continues at coordinate 3,390 of NZ_JAKCLK010000012.1, forward strand.
GCCTGCGCCCGGTCTCATCTCACTTTGCTCCTAATACGGCATCAGAATTGATAACTCAGTTGTAGGTTGGCTGTGCGCTCACCCTGATGCAGCCCCTGGGGATATTGCACAGGATTGGGCACTGTGTCGTATTCTTCCCCCGTCAGGTTCTTCAGCCCGACCGTGATATCCAGCCCCTTTATCTGCAAGGGCTGCGCCACTCCCAGGGTGTAATCCAGCGTAAAGTAGGGATCAAATTCGTGCGCCACCTGACTCCTGAGTTCGATATCCGCTCCTTCCTGTTCGCCGACATAGTTGAACAGCAAGGCATGGTGTAAATGGTTGTCGCCGTGCCAGCTGATGCCGGCCCGCGCCAGCCATTGGGCCGATCCTATCAGTATCTTGTCCCTGTCCCTATGGTCCCTGGCCCTGACGTAAGACAGGTTGGCAAACCAATCCCAATTGCGGTTGACAGCCTGTTGCCACTCGAACTCCACCCCTGTGGTGCTGATGTCGCCGTTGTTGTGCCAGATGGGCGGCCGCCCCGGCTGCTGGAGAAATTCGATCAGGTCTTTTATCTTGGTGTTAAACACTGTGGTGTGGAAACTCAAGCCATCGCGCCGGTACACATAGGCCACTTCGCTCGAGTTCAGTCTCTCTTCGCTCAGCTGGGTGAACACAGTGCCGGGGAAGGAGTTGGGGCCGGGGTGAGCTTCTTCCAGGGTTGGCGGCCGGAAGGCCTCGGCATATTGGGCCTTGAGTATATGGTGCTCGTCGACGCGCCATACCGCGGCCAGGCGGGGGGACAGGTTGGCGTCCCAGTCGCTGTAACTGTCCAACCTGGCCCCCAGGGTCAGTTCCAGCGCCTCTGTCAGCATCCACTGATCCTGCAGTGTCACACTGGTCAGGCTGCGGCTCGAATCCTCCAGCACCCGGGTTCTGTCGGCGGGAAACTCGATCGCCGCCTGGCCGGGTTGCAGGAATCTGCCGAAGGCATCATCGACCCGGCTGTGGCTGTAACCGAGCGCAGCATAGAGCTTGTGATCTTCTGTTGGGGTCCAATGCAGCGAGACATTGGCCCTGTCGCTCGATTCGCTATTGCCGTCCTGGCGGTACTGGTTGACGAGCACTTGCTGGCCTCCCGGCCTCAGCCCCCCGGCCGGGATCGGCAGATAGGCCGCCTCGGTCAGCTGCGAGCGGGTGTGGGAAAGCTCGGTCTTGAGGGTCAATTCCGGGGTAAATTGCCAGCTCTTATCTATATTGACGGCCAGGAATGTCTCCTGGCGCGGCGCTATCGATGCCGGCATGGCGGCATTGCGGCCATACCAGCCGCCGCGCTCCACATCTGCGTATTGCAGCTCAAGCTGGTAGCCCTGGTGTTCGAGTCTGGCCAGTGCCAGGGTGCCCTGCTCGCGATCGAAAATAGCGCCGGGTGAAAACCCGCGTCCCGAGTTGGCAAAGTTATCCGGGTTGCCCTTGAGCCCGCTGTCGTCCCTGTCCCACACAGAGAAATTCAGGCTCGCCTGGGTGTCGTCGCCGAATCTGTGCTGTGCCAACAGGTTGCTGCCAAGGGCGTCATGGCTGCCTGCTGCAGCCGTCAGCAGATTATCGCTGCGGGAAATGACATTGATGACACCGGAAAAGGCAAATTCACCATAGAGGGAGGAGCCGGGACCGCGGATCACTTCGATGCGCTCAAACTGACTGAGGGGCAGGCGGTACAGCCAATCGGCAGAGCCGTCGATGGCGCGGTTGACCGGCACCCCGTTCAACATGATTTTCAGGTTGCTGGCGCCGAGACTGGCGCCCGTGCCGCGGACTATGGCGAGGGGATCGCCGGCATTGTTGACCGTGATATAGAAGCCGGCCACCTGGTTCAGCGCCTGGCCTATGGTCTGTACGCCGTAGCCGGCCAGCTCTCTGGCATCCAATACGCTGACCATGCCGGGCACATAGTCGGCATTCATCTTGGTCTGGGTCGCCAGCATTGTCTCCTCTTCGAGCAGCGCCATCAGGGCGGCCATCTCCTCTTGTTCATCGGCCCTCAAGCCGAAAGCGGGGGCCATGAGTGTCAGGGTAGCTGCCAAAGGCAGCAGATTACGCAGTCGGTTTTTTTTCATTTATTTTTTTATCCGCGCTATTAACCAAAAAATTGTTAGCAGGATAAATTTTACCTGAGCCCAGCACAAATTTAATTGAGTCTCAGCCTTATCTGCGCCGAGGTTTCATCCCGGCTGCAGACCCGGTTGCGCCCCTGTTGCTTGGCCAGATACAAGCCCTGGTCGGCCCTGTGCAGCAGCGTCTGCCAGCTGTCGCCTTGCCAGGGATGCATGCAGGCCATGCCTATGCTGACGCTGACATGGGGCAGGCATGCGGAGCCGGCATGGGGGATGGCCTGTGCTTCCATGGCCTGACGCAAGCGCTCGGCCACCGCCAGGGCGCCGGTTTCGCTGGTCTCGGGCAGCAGCACCACGAATTCTTCACCGCCATAACGCGCCAGCAGATCGGCGGGGCGCAGCAGCTGCTGGCTCAGCGTCAGTGCCGTCTGCCTTATGCACTCGTCGCCGTGATTATGGCCGTAGCTGTCATTGAATTGTTTGAAAAAGTCTATGTCTATCATCAGCGCGGATAAGGGGTATTGGGTCGCAGCGGCGCGGCGCCACTCGCGTTCCAGCATGCAGTCGAAATGGCGCCGGTTGGCTATGCCGGTCAGGGCATCGGTACAAGCGAGCCGGGCCAGCCTGTCCGTGCGGTTTTTGACTTCGAGGTGGTTGCGCAGCCTGGCCTTGAGTATGGGGATGGAGAAAGGCTTGTTGACGAAGTCTATTGCGCCCAGCCGCAACCCCTGTTCTATGTCCGCTTCGTTGTTCTTGGCCGAGATAAAGATCACCGGAATATCGGCTGTGGCCTGATCTTGTTTCAGCCGCCGACAGACCTCGAAACCGTCCATGCCCGGCATCATGATGTCCAGCAGGATCAGATCCGGGGACAGTTCCCGTGCCAGTTGCAGACCTTCCTCGCCGGACAGGGAGACCAGCAGTTCTATGCTCTCCTGCTGCAGGTTGGCGATCATCACATCCAGGTTATCGACATTGTCGTCAACGACCAGAACACAAGGTTTGTCTGTCAGGGTATTCAAGGAGTTTTCCATTGCGGCTCTGTGGTAAGAATAATGCCTGGCATAGCAGAGCAAGAAAAACGCCAACTTGATAAATTATTAAATATCAGGGCATTATATTGCCACTCTTGGAACAGTCCACCCCGGTGCTTATAGTTTTTCCTGATCGCTTATAGGCTCTTATAGCTTTGGGTTCTTATACTGTTTCGCATAATCATGTTTACTCCGGAGTTATCTCATGTCGCAACCACAGGTATTGATCGTCGACGATCAGCCGGACAACCTGGATGTTTTGGTCAATTATCTGGCCGACAGTGGCCTGGATTTGAGGGTCGCGCTGGACGCGGAGCAGGCGCTGCAGTTGGCGGCTCAGAACACCCCGGCGCTGATGTTGCTGGACGTGATGATGCCCGGCATCGACGGCTTCGAACTCTGTCGCCGGCTGAAGCAGGCCGAGGCCACCAAGGACGTGCCCGTGATCTTCATGAGCGCTCTGTCGGACACCCACAGCAAGGTGAAGGGCTTCAACGCCGGGGCGATAGACTTTATCAGCAAGCCGTTGCAGCGAGAGGAAGTGCTGGCGCGGATCCTGGCGCACCTGACGATACGCAGGCAACAGCAGGAGCTGGAAAGCAAGAACAGTGAGCTGGCGGGGCTGAATCTGGCGCTGCAGCAGCAGATTGACAGGCGCCAACAGGCGGAGGATGCACTGCAATTGGCGGACGAAAAGCTGTCCATGCTGAGCCGGCAGGAGGCCAGGTTATGGGGCATAGATGCCTTCATAGGCCAAAGCCGGGTCACGGCGCGCCTGCTGGATGAAGTGCGGGATCTGCAGCTGGCGCCGCGCACCAATGTGCTGGTGCTGGGAGAAAGCGGCACAGGGAAGGAGTTGATTTCCCGGGCGATCCACTATGGCAGTGAGCGCAGCAACCGGCCTTTTGTGGCTGTGAACTGCTCAGCCATTCCCGCCGAGCTGGCCGATGCGGAATTTTTCGGCCATGTGAAGGGCGCCTATACAGGGGCGACGAGCGACAGGCAGGGCTATTTCGTCAAGGCAGACGGCGGCACCCTGTTTCTCGATGAGATAGGCGACATGCCGCCGGCATTGCAGGCCAAGCTCCTCAGGGTGCTGGAAGACGGCATAGTGATCCCCATAGGCGGGAAAAGCAGCCGTCGGGTGGATGTGCGGGTGGTCGCGGCGACCAATGTCGACCTCAGGGACAAGGTGCAGCATAAGCAGTTTCGCCAGGATCTCTTCTTCCGTTTGGCCGGCTATCAGCTGAGCCTGCCACCGCTCAGGGAGCGCCCGGGTGACATAGCCCCCCTGGTCGAGCATTTCCTGCAGTTGCTCGCCTCCCAGATGGGGCGGGATAAACCGGCGATCGCCCGGGAGGCGTTGCAGGCGCTGGGGCGCTACCACTATCCGGGCAATGTGCGTGAGTTGAAGAACCTGCTCGAGTATGCCCTGATCGCCAGTCGGGGTAAGGGCATCAGGCTGAAACACCTGCATTTTCTGGAACCTATGCCCGCCGTGGGCCGGGACGCGCCGGCGGCACATGCCGGCCAAGCCGACGCCGGGGTGAGCTCAGATGGGAGGCTTGCCGATGGACTTCACTCAGAAGGGCTGGTCTCTGAAAGCAGACTCTCTGCAGACGCGGTGGGCGCCGGCGCGCCGCCGGACTCGGAGGAAGACGCGCTGCTGCGCTATGCCAGCGCCCGGGGGCGGATCGACAATACTGCCGTCCAGGCCTTGCTGGGGGTGGATCATGGCCGCGCCTCCTACCTGTTGAAGAAACTGCACCGCGAGGGGCGACTCGTGAAGCAGGGAGAGCGCCGCTGGGCCTATTACACAGCCGACTAGCGAGGGATGTTATAAGCGAAGCTATGCCAAGCTATAAGCGATTGGGCCTGTCTTTAAGCGTTTCAGGCATGCGGCTGCCTAAGCATTTGATTACTAGTGTTAAATAAAGTTGGCAGGAAAGTTGCGTTGATGTAAATGGATTTAATGTTAACTACAGGGAGTTTTGCCATGCACCTTTCATCACAGTTTCCAGCTTATTTTTTACGCCTGCGCGGCCTGGCGCTGCTCTTGCCTGTCGGTCTGGCATTGACCGCCTGCGGTGGCGGGGGCAGTGCGGATGACGGCGGCACAGTTGCAGACAGCAGCGGTGCCACCCCCGCCGGTGGCAGTCAGGGCAGCCAAAACGCGGCGCCCATCGCCTCGGCCGGCGAGGATCAATACAGCTTCGTCGGCGCCACTGTCACCCTGGATGGCAGCGGCAGCAGCGATGCCGACGGCGACAGCTTGAGCTACAGCTGGACCCTGGCGGAGCAGCCGGCGGGCAGCCACAGCAGTCTCGGCAACGCCGCCAGCGCCAGCCCCACCCTGGTACCGGATCAGGCGGGCAACTACCTGCTGAGACTGGAAGTGAGCGACGGCACTGAGATCAGTAACCTGGACGAAGTCAGCGTCACCGCCGCCGAGTGGTTGCTCAACACCAGTGTCCGCTCCGGTTACATCAAGAGTAACGGCAATGGCGTGTTGGTGAATGTCCAGGGGCTGCAAACCTCGGCGTCGGCGGGCACCAACTACCTGACGGTGGCCACGACTGGTATTCCGGATTACAAAGTGACCCTCAGCCAGAGCGATGTGGACTGGCTGAATAACAGGCCCAAGGCCGCCAGCGATTTTTACGGTGGCGTGACCTCGGCCAAAGCCGGCGAGATGATCGCCTTCGGCCAGGATATAGGCTACAAGCCTGTGGGCTCAAGTTGCAATCTGGGTTACTGGCCGCCTGGTCCTGCATGTCCCTCCAATCAGAGCGCGCAACTCAAGCTGCCCACCGAGCCGGCCCCGGCTGGCGGCACCGCCTGTGCGACCTCGCTCAACACCATAGGCCTGATGCTCAACGGTGCTGCGGTATTCAACTGGCAGGATGGCTCCAGCTACAACAATCAGCAGGTCTGGCTCAATCTGGCGCCGGTGTTTGAACAATACGACGTGGATATCTGCCAGGGCCATGCCCAGCAACAGGGCAACTACCACCACCACATGTACTCGGCTTGTCTGCAGACTTTACTGGATGATAATGGCAACGGTCATTCCCCCATCTATGGTTTCGCCGCCGATGGTTATCCCATCTATGGTCCCTACACTATGCAGGGGGTGTTGGCCAAGTCCGCCTGGGTCAAGCGTGACTACAGCGCCGCATCGGTTTCCGGCTGTGGCGCCGACGGTGTGCGCAGTTGTCAACTGGTGGATCAATACGATCTGAGCAAAGGCACCCAGAGCGTCAGCGCAGGACCGGACACAGATACCAATGTCACCACCATGTCCGGCAACAGCATAGCCGCCGTCAGTGGTATCTATTTCGAAGATTATTATTACGATGCCGCTCTGACGGCCATGGGCGGGGAATACCTGGACCAACACAACGGCCATGATCACGACGGCCTGGGCTACCACTATCACGTCACCGCCCAATCGGTAGCGGGCCAGCTGCAACCGGTATTCCCCTATCAGGTGGGGCCGACCTTCTACGGTGAGCTGCCCGCCGACACCTTTGCCAGTTGTGGCAACTAGGAGGCGAGCATGAGCAAACGAGTCTTGGGTGCGCTGTTGCTGCTGTGTCTGGCGGCGCGCGCCGACGCCCAACAGGCCATGGCCGTGTCCGAAACAGCCGGTTCCGTAATGCCAGGTCATCAAATGGCAGGGCCCGAGATGGCCAGCATGGTGCACGACTATGGGCCCATTCAGGTGCCGGATGACAGCCCCTTGCCCGAGTTGGCGCTGGTGTTGCACCGCGATGCCATGTCCGGCATCAATCTGCACCTGGCACTGCGTCACTATGCTTTGGGGCCTCCGGAGCAGGCCGCAGTCGGGAAGATGCTCAACGGTCACGCCCATCTCTATGTGAACGGCAAGAAGATCCAGCGCCTCTACGGGCCGGACGTTCACTTGCCCGCAGAGCTGTTCAAGCCGGGCGTCAACCTGGTGCTGGTATCGCTCAATGCCCACAGTCACGCCGTCTGGCAAGATGGCGACAAGCAGCTGCTGGCATCGAGTTTCATCAACCCGGAGGCAGATAAGCTGGTGCTGCACAGCTTCAGCAGTGCACCGTTGACGGAGGATTAACCATACAAGCGCTTTAAGACGACCTCAGAGCTTCAGGGGGTGTCTTTTTTCCAAATTTCGTTTGGATGAAAGTCGTGGGCCTTCAGCCCACACCCGAGCAAGGAGGACTGCTCGTCCTATCCTCCTTGCATCCACCATGACGCCCCGACGAAGTTGACAGCCCCTTGGGCTCATAGCCAAATTCGCTAGCGCTTTCGAAGGATGCGTCCCTGCACCTGCGAAAGCTAGCTTGCCATCCATGGCAAGACTCACGCAATTTGTCTGTTCGCCCCGCGGCAACTTCGATGGGGAGGGTGTGCTCCTTCGGCAATAGTGTTCATCTAAGCATTTTAATTTAAGAGTGTTTTGGCTATTTTACCTTTTTTTGATTAAACACCACTGTCACTTGTTAGGTGATTAGTCCACCAATTGCTTCCAGTATTGGCGCAAAAGGTTAAAGTCTTGTGAGTTGGCGCTATCCATATATTCGTGAACCAGTACCTCAAGATCTGCGTCATCCAAGGCTATGATGAACCCTCGCTCATCTTTCGCAGTATCCACACAACGTCTGTACAATAACTCTTTGTTTTCAATTGAGCGGCATATCAACATGCCAACTTTTCCCCTACTCGGTGAAAATCTACCGGATAATTGGTCTATTTCTGGATTAGCAACTTCTTTACCATAATTTTTACACTCAACAAAGATATGAGGCGCAGAATAGTGCATTGCTAACCAGTAGAAAAAACCACCTTTAGCTTCGTTCACATACGTGATATCGATTCTTTTTCTACCATCGTGTATTTTGTGTTGTTTCGTCGGGTTGCACAAAGATGGATATAGAATTACAGACACAATTCGTTCAATTATGTCCTCGTACTGCTCGGCGGTTTCCCTGCCGACAGGTAGAGATTTTAGTTGGTCCAATAACAAATTTAAGTCAGGTTTTTCAATGTGTTCAAGCTCAGAAAGTTGCTCGTGAGAAAGCGGGCTAGATGGACTCTCAACTTTTGCATCACGATATTCATCTAATACATATGGTTTCAGGATTGTTTGCTCAACTACAGCAAGTTTATCTTTGCCATACTTTTCCATCAGAGCTTTCTTCGTAACCCGCTGTGAGCCATTTTTTAGCGTTTCTACAAGTGAGCTTTGGTTCCGAAGGTGTTCTGATTGCATCTGAGGCAACAAGTAATACCTATAGTATTCGTCATATTGGTAACTTAATCGGGTACGAACTAAAACCTTGGGAACCAATATGACTTTGCCATATGAAGTAGTTGGCAAGTCTACAAATGTAGTTTCCCAAACTTCTTTTTTAGGGTTCCAGAGAGGTCCAGACTCTACATTCTGCGTTAATGGTATTCCGTAGTAGCGACACATATCTTGAGTATATTTGATTAAAGGACGACGAAGAATGTTGCATACGGCATCAGAAATCATGTCGGTACCAATACCATGAATAAGTAAAGCGGTATCTTCCAAATCTTGCAGCAACCCAGATGTTGCTGCCTTACTTTTGGTTAAAGCATCCCATACAGAGTCAGCCGACTCATCACCAAAACCGTGGCCACGTGATTTACCCACTGAGTAACCCAAGTGGAACTCATTTCCTTCACTTAATGACGCGAGTAATCTTTTAGCCCTATGATTGTCACCATTCTTTATAAGCCTTAAGACAGTTTCAAAAAAAGATTGTAGAAATGATGACAACTCATTTCCCCATGAGGAATCGAGCGACTTGATTGCGTTTGGAACCAAGAAAACAGCTAGATCGGTATTTAAGGGGATGTCTACAAAGTCTAGGTAGGCTTGTGTGCGATTTAAGACGAAATATTCTGAAAGCCTCATAGTGACTCCTAAAGATGAATGCTCAATTCATAGCATATGTAGGCTAACCCCATAATATGAAATAAGGCAACGGCAAATTATTTTAGATTGGGCACTGCTCCACTTAATGCCGCGCTCTGCGGAGATTTAGGATCACCAACGAGTAAAATTTCTGTAGTAGCGCCTTGATAGGGCGAGCATGGAATCAGCCATATAACAGTGAACGAGAGGCAAGGAAGCCGAATTGGCCGTGATATATGGACATATTTGGTTAGCTGCTGATAGTTGTTTATGGAGGATTTTTGTCACCGTAGGGCATCCAGGGATGCTTCTTGTGAAAAAGAATATGGGGACAGGTATAACTTCCAATGACAATTTCCGGACGTCGCGATGCCAAACCGGAGCACTTAAACAGGCGTTGGCGACATGGATGATTGTTTGTGCGTCTATGTGTTCACGACATTTAGCTAGCGCTAGTTGGCGGATGCTGCCGTTGATAATGTTCTGGTGCTGCATTGCCTCTGTTACAGAGTTGTCAAATCGAAGAGGGATATAACCCGGGTGTAAGCATGGCTGTGACCTTCGAAAACAGGGATGTTTTCGTAGAGCCCACAGGGAGGTGCTGGCGGCGTGTCACAGCTGTGCTTGCACTACCCTCGCGGGAGGCGATTGCTTGGCATGACTCGGAGTCTCTGCTCTGTAAAATGAAATGCAGATTGGCCGCTGCTTGTGAGATCAAGAACCTGTGTCTCACTGCAGCCCCTGTAATAGGGATAATGCCAAAGGTTGCGCTATGGCTTCCTGCCATAGCAAGATGAGTGCATCCGGCACCTCATCTGCAGCAGGCTATGGGCTGCACTGGCCATGGCAGCCATGCCGGACAAGATTGCTCCTAAGGGCAGAAAAAAGAAAAAAGCGGGGCAATGACTGCCCCGCTGGTTATACGTCTGTTGTTACAGGCCGTTTGTTACATCTTGTTTGTTCCCAGCTGCTTGTTGCACGCTCTTTATTACACCGATGGCCAAGCGGCGCTATCAGGGCAGGCAGCTGGCATTGGTGAAGAAGTATCTGACTTCGTAGTCTTCACAGGTGGTATTGTTGGAGTCACCGCCGTTGCTCGAGTTCCAGCAGGCGAAACCTGTGCTGTTGTTGACCAGCCTCTGGCCTGTGAGGCGGGCATCCAGTTTGTTGCCTACTACCCTGGCAACAATGCCGGTGACATCGCTGGCGGCGCAGGCGGAGGAGATATTGCCGCTTTGCTGTTGGGCGGTAAACAGCTCGTTGTCGCCATTCGCCGGGTCGTCCCTGTCCAGCCAGTCGGTGGCATACAGAGGCGGGGTGACCTGGGAGGCGGCGATGCGATGGGCGCCGAGTGACCTAATGAAATCATTACTCGCACGGCCGTGCAAGGCGAAGATCTGATCACCGTAGTTGAGGGTATAGGTGGTGCCGGTACAGGTGCCCGATGAGATCGAGCTGTTTTTGTTGGTGGTGAATTTCAGATAAACCACGCGATCTTTGCCGTCGTCACGATCGACACAATACGTCATCGCCTTGACGTATCCGCTGCTAGCCAGGGTGATTTCGCTGTTGTGGCCGCCATTGATTGAGCCATGTGTCTTGCAAATGTCGTTGCCGTCGGCGGTGGCATGGGAGACGACTTGTCCCTGCTTATAGCACATGCGCACATAGCGAAATTTGCCGTTGTCGCCTTCGCTGAGCTTGATGCTTCTCAGGTTCAAGGCGCCTGTGCCCTGCAGTTTGCGCAGCAGCATATCCAGATCATCGAAAGCATCACCGGCCGAGGCGTCGCCTTTGGCGGTACTCTTGCTGTAGCCTATGTCTTGATACTCGGTACTGGCCTGCCATACCCCTTCGATGTTTTGGTCATGATAATTCAGCCAGGCAGTGGTGATACCCGCATCGCTTTTGGCACTGAGGAGATCCTGATTTTCGCGCGCGTTGAAGGGCATGGCAAAGTGAAAGTTGCCCAGCGCTTCACAGGCACTGAATCCCTGCTCCCAAGACCCTGAGGCGGTTGATATTTGCCAGTTTCTATTGTCATCGACGCAGGCGAAGCGTTTGCTTAGGCTGCAGTTGGCGTCGTTGAGCATGCCGTCGGAGCGGCTCAGCGCGCAGTCTTCATTGTTGTTGGCATTGTTAGGTTCGCCGCTATACCATGACCAGACGTAATCTTCGATCTGCGGCGCTTTGGAGGCGCCTATGGTGGTGGCGTTCGCTTCCACCAGGGCGAGTTCCAGAATATTGGCACCTTCTTCGGCTTTGGCGAGCACCTTATCGCCGTGGAGATCGATCTCGTCTTTTTTGTATTCTGTGGTGGCGTCCAGAGCCAAACTGAAATTCCCCAGTGCATAATGGGCGGAGAAGGATTCATCGCCGTCTGCATCCTTGGCGCATTGATCTCCGTTCTGGCAGAAGGCTTCGCTGGACGACAAATTACCGCTGCTGTCGAACTCGTCGGCGCCTATCCATACCCATTCCAGATACTTGCTGGCGTGGTCCTCGTCATGATAATTGCACAGATCTTTTTTGCGTGGAATTTGGGTGACTATGATGATGTTCTTGCCGGCATCGAGCACATCCTGCTTACGCAGTGTTTGCACCGGCAAGGAGGCGCAATCGCCGCTGTTATAGCCCCAGTTCTCGGGTTTGAAGACGTAGTCACCGAGCTTGTCTTTGATCTTATCGCCGATTAAGTTGCGGAAGTTGTTATGGTAATCCGAGTCATAGGCTTCCAGTTTCAACATCAAGACTTCGTCTTTATGGGTGGATAAGTAATCCGACAGCTCGTCGAGTCCTGTCGCCAGGCTCGCAACACTGACAAAGGTCCAGCTGCATTTGGTTGCTTCTTCTAAACCCAGGTGACAGAGCTTGGGGGTGTTATCGCTGGCCGACATGGGGTAGACATCGTATTCGATCACACGAATGCCGCGCCAAAATAAACTTTTCGGCGAGTACCATTGGTTCACATCTGTGTAATCACCTGCCTTCCAATCATAGGAAGCGAAGGCGTTGTGCGCGCCCGCCCACAGACTCTTGGACAGGGGTGCTCTGGTATCTATCTGCCCCTGCAGGGTGAGACGGGTGACTTGTTCGGCACTGCTGTCGATCTCGGCCCAGCCGCTGATGGGGGCTAACAGCAAACAACTGCCCAAGAGCAGGGCCCTGGCGGCCAGATGTTTGTGGATTGCTATTTTCATGGTTCCATCCTCTTCTTCTAAAATTTCTTGGTTAACACTTTTATCTACGCCCGTTGGCAGACGGTACGCAACTCAGGCTGTGCAGGAACTGTACGGGAGCTGGACGGGATATCGGCGAGCCTTGCTCGCCTGTCCTCAATGGATTGAATAGTTCCGGTTACAGCAAGCCATACAGCAATTTATTGGCCAACTTTTTAACCATTTTAAATCAATGATTTATACAATATTTAAGGGGCCGATCTCATAGGCGAACGGCATTCGCTTATAAACGCTTATCTATGGGGTGTGGCATCATGCCAACGCCGCCATCTCGCTTATTGCGCTGCCGCTGGTCTGCTGATAAGGGTTGTGTTTACCAGGAATGCTTTTGATAGGGCGAGGGTCGATAGGAAGAGGGCGATAGGAATGCAGTCGATAGGAGTAGTGCTGATAGAGAGAGTCCCTGATAGAGAGTGCCGACAGGACGCTCGCGGCATCTCCAGGGAGCGTATCTCTGAAATGTCCAAGGGGCAGGGCTGTTATCCCACTTCACTTATAAGCGAGTCTGCCGGGGTGCACCTTTCTTTAAGCGATGCCCAGTGCTTATAGGCTAATAAGCTTTTTCTTGGCAACTTAACTCATAACCCAGTTTGGCTTAGAACCTGGTCTGGCTCATCAGCTTGTAGCTGGGGTTCGATGTTAACCGGCTCTGGCGCCTTGGTTGTAGATTGGCTGTGGCTCTTGTCCATCTGCGGTTGTCGGCATTGTAGAGATTCAGTCAACAATGAATTTATTCATTGGGGATTATAGAATGACTGAAAACAAAGTAGAGTAGCGCTCGCCATAGGTGTGGCCGGCGACCGCTGGCCTGTCGTTACTTCCTGGAGAATATCATGCCCCACAGCACAAGCCTGCCCTTCGATTGGGTGTTGTTCGATGCCGACGAGACCCTGTTTCATTTCGATGCCTTCGCCGGCCTCAGGCTGATGTTTGCCGGCTTTGGGGTCGACTTCGGCCAGGCCGATTTCGATGAGTATCAGGCGGTCAACAAGCCTCTGTGGGTCGATTATCAGGACGGCAGGATAAGCGCCGCCGAGCTGCAAACCCGCCGCTTTGAGCCCTGGGCGGCACGGCTCCGGCTCACGCCCCAAAGGCTCAACAGCGCATTCTTGACGGCCATGGCCGAGATCTGTGCGCCGCTGCCCGGTGCCCGCGACTTGTTGGCGGCATTGCAGGGCAAGGCCAAGCTGGGGATCATCACCAATGGCTTCACCGAGCTGCAAACTGTGCGTCTGGAGCGCACCGGGCTGCAGCATCATTTCGATATTCTGGTGATCTCCGAAGAGGTGGGGATCGCCAAGCCAGACGCCGGCATCTTCGAACATGCCTTGAAACTGATGCAAGATCCGCCGCGGGAGCGGGTGTTGATGGTGGGGGACAATCCCCATTCCGACATTCTGGGCGGCATCAACGCCGGCATTCACACCTGCTGGTACAACGCCCACGGTCAGCAGGTGCCAACAGGCATATCGCCCCATTATCAGGTGAACTCCTTGAGCGAACTGCAAGCGCTGCTGTGCAGCTAGCAGGCTGCAGCGTCTTCATCCATGTAGCTCTGAAGCCCTGGGTTTGCAGGGCTTTCGTATTCAAGTCCCAATCGGGCGCAGGCTATTCGGCCTAAGCGCCCCCAATAGGCACTTGGCATCCCATGGCGATAGCCAGGCCACTTCTCCCCTTTAAATCAGAAACTTGAGCAGACAGTGTTCGACTACTATAGTTCATCGACAGGTGCCTGAGGCTTGCAGCCTGATGGAACCAGTGCATGGGTCAGGGTACCAAACACGGAAGTATTGCCATGAATCAAGAATTGAGTGAACGCAAACCTGTCACCATCTTGCTGGTGGATGATGACTATGTCGATGTGAAGGGCGTTGAGCGCGCCTTGAAGCAACTCAAGATCCCCAATCCTTTGATTCGTGCCAAGGATGGGGTGGAGGCGCTGGAATTATTGCGCCAAGCAGACAGTGTGTCACGGCCTTATCTTATCTTGCTGGATATCAACATGCCGCGCATGAATGGGATAGAGATGTTGGCCCAGTTACGCCAGGACCGCAAGCTGGCGAGCTCAGTGGTCTTTGTGCTGACGACCTCAAAGGACGACGAAGACAGGATAGCCGCCTATGACCAGCATGTGGCGGGCTACATAGTCAAACGACAGGGCGGGGATGGTTTTATACACATAATGGAAATGCTGGAGCATTATTGGCGTGTGGTCGAGATGCCCTGCATAAGTTAACGTTAATCGAGGAAGATAATACATGGAAGTACTTATTATCGATGACGATGAGCTGGACCGCATGGCTATCATCAGGGCCATGAGACACGCCGGGGTTGAGGTCAACTTTGCCCAGGCGACGACGGCGCAGCAGGGTTTGATACTCGCCAATGCGCAGCGTTTCGATGTCGTTCTGCTCGACTTCAGGTTGCCTGACTGCGATGGCATCGAGGTGCTGAAAATGTTGCGCAGCACCGACGCCTGTCAGACGGCGATTGTCATGCTCAGCCAACAGGAGGACGAGACGCTGGCGGCTCAGGCATTGGAAGCCGGGGCGCAAGATTTTTTGCTCAAGGATGAGGTCAACTCCCGCCGCCTGTGGCGCGCCGTATATCAGGCGCAGCATCGCTACCGCCTGGAAGAGGCATTGCATAACAGCAGGAATGAACTGCGGCAGCTGGCCGAGTGCGATCCCCTGACCGGGTTGGCGAATCGCTACGATTTCGAACGCGCCCTGCAGCTTGGGGTCGGCAGGGCCAGCAGGGGCGGCACCCTGGCGGTGCTCTTGCTGGATGTCGACAGGTTCAAGCAGGTCAATGACACTTTCGGCCATGGAGTGGGTGATCGGCTGTTGATCGAGGTGGCGCGGCGGCTCAAACCCGTCATCCGCGAGAGCGATTTGCTGGCGCGTCTGGGGGGCGATGAGTTCGTGGTCCTGCTCCAGGACCTGGCCCGCGATGAGCAAGCGATACTGCTGGCCGAACGCATAGTGGCCTCCTTTCACGAGCCCATGCTATGCGATGGCATCTCGTTGCGGGTCACCGCCAGCATAGGCATAGCCGTTTACGGCGACAGTGCCAACAACACCCTGGATCTGATGAAATGCGCCGATATCGCCTTGTATCGCGCCAAGCAGGCGGGCCGCAATCAGAGCCACTTCTATTCGAAACAACTGCATCAGGCCGTGCGCAAACGCATGGCCTTGGAGCGCGACATACGCAATGCGCTGGCACAACAGGAATTCAAACTCTACTACCAGGCCCAGATCGATGCCAAGAATGGTCGGTTGATCGGTCTGGAGGCCTTGCTGCGTTGGGAGCATCCCAGCCGCGGGGTACTACTGCCGGCCGACTTTCTGGTCATGGCCGAAGAGATAGGGCTGATGCCGGAGATAGGCAAGTGGGTGTTGCAAAGCGCTTGCCGCCAGGTCCATGCCTGGCGTCACTGCCTGGCTCCCGATGGCCTGTGTCTGGCCATCGCCATCAACTTGTCTGCCGGGCAATTGCAGGAGCAAGATCTGTTCGAAACCATAGACAGTGCCCTGGCCGACAGCGGTCTGGATGCCGGCCTGCTTGAGTTGGAGATTACCGAGCATGCCTTGATCAAGAATCCCCAGAATATCGCCGCCAAGCTGGCCAAGATAGCTGCCCGCGGGGTGCGCTTATCCCTGGATGATTTTGGCACCGGCTTTTCTTCCTTCGAGCATCTGAAGCTATTCCCCATTCACGCGCTGAAAATAGATCGCATCTTCGTCTCGGGCATAGGTCAGGGCGAGGCCCAGGACCGTCTGCTGGCCGCCATGATACGCTTCGCCAAGGCCCTGGGGCTGAAAGTGGTCGCCGAGGGGGTAGAGACCAATGCCCAGGCACAATTTTGTTGTGCGCATGGCTGTGATTTCCAGCAGGGGTATTTCTATGCCGAGGCCCTGCCGGCAACCGAGTTCGAGTCCAGGTTCTTGTTGGCCTGACCTGAGCTATGCCCCATCTATGGCGAAGGTCGTGAGAGCGGGGAACACGGAGCCATGTCTTGGAATGGCTAACTAAAGGGAGTGTTGCTGTGCCGTTTTCCCGATTTTTGCTGTCGAAAGATAAACGCGTTTTCGTCAGACCCCTGTTGCTTTTCCTGCTGCTGGCAGTGCTGCTCTCGGCCTATTATGGCGGCAAAGTGTATACCAGGGGCGTCATGGAACTGGAGCAACAACTGGCGACGCTCGCCGACAAGAAAAGCGCCGAGTTGCAGTTGCTGCTGGTCAACATTCAAGAAGATGTGCAGTTTCTGGAGAAGACCCCGGGGGTACAAGGCATGGTCCGTGCCAGTTTCAACGCCGGCCTGGACCCACTGCAGGGGGACTCGCTCGAGATCTGGCGCGCCAGGTTGAAACAAATTTTCAGTGCCTATCTCGTGGCCAATCCGGCATTGAACCAGATCCGCTTCATCGGCATTGCGGATGAGGGGCATGAACTGGTCCGGGTCGATCGTATCGATGGCACACCTGTTGCCGTCGCCGACAATCAGTTGCAGCCCAAGGCCGCCAGGGACTATTTCATGGCGATCGCCAAACTCGGCAGGGATAGTGTCTATATTTCCGATATCAGCCTGAACCGGGAGCATGGCCGGCTGTCGCAGCCCCTGACGCCCATGGTCCGCGCCGGCATGCCGGTGTATCGCCAGGATGGCCAGCTGTTTGGCATGCTGGTATTGAACGCGGATGTTTCCCGGTTACTGGCGAGCATAGGTAGTATCCCATTCGAATTCGGCCCAATCCGCACCCTGATGGTTAACGCCGAAGGCGATTATCTGGTGCATCCGGACGCAGCTCAGAGCTTCGGTTTCGATCTGGGAGAGCGGCATCTCTGGAGCCATGATTTCAACCTGGTCTCACCGCGGGAATTAGCCGCCTCTCACTCGGTTCCCGGACTGTCGCAATCGGGTACCTTTTATTTTTCAAAGAAAAACATAGCGCTGGATCCGGATGAGCCACAGCGGGTCCTGACCCTGATCACCCTGGCTCCCGAGTCTGTTGTCCTTAACAGGGCTGTCATGGCGGGGAGTTATTGCCTGCTTGCCATCGGCCTCCTGGGGCTCATCTGTGGCGGGGTATTTTATTATTTCCGGATGAAATTATTCCTGAAAAATGAACAATTCAAACTGCAGGCCGTGAGCGAATTGGAGACGCTCATGCGCCAGGTCATAGAAGCCGCCCCCTATGCCCAGGTATTGATCAATCAGGCCGGGGTGATCGAAATGGTCAACGCCCAGACAGAGGCGTTATTCGGCTATGCTCGTGCCGAACTTTTGAGCAAACCAATAGAAACCCTGATCCCCGCCCGTTTTCATCGCCAGCATCCCGGATTGCGCAATGCCTTTCTCGCCAAGCCGGAAACCCGCCCCATGGGACTCGGACGGGAGCTTTATGCCTTGCGTAAAGATGGCAGCGAATTCCCGGTCGAGATAGGCCTCAGTCGCATAGACACCAAGCAAGGCGCCAAGGTGCTGTCGGCCATAGTGGATATTTCAGAGCGCCGGCATTTCATTGCCGAGTTGTCCCAGCGCAACCAGGCACTTTCCAGCCTGGAGAAGCGCTTTCGGCAGGTGATCGAGGCCGCGCCCAACTGCATGGTGATGACGGATAATTTGGGCCGTATCGAACTGGTCAACGCCCAGACCGAAAAGCTGTTCGGCTATCTGCGTGAGGAGCTTCTGGGGCAGCCGATAGAAATGCTGATCCCGCAGCGCTTTCGGCATCAGCATCCGGGCCTGCGCAGCGGCTTTTTTGCCAAGCCGGAGAATAGGGCCATGGGGCTGGGACGGGATCTCTATGCCTTGCGCAAAGATGGCAGTGAATTCCCGGTGGAGATAGGCCTCAGCCGGGTCGACACCACGGTCGGCATCAAGGTGCTCTCGGCGATAGTCGACATCTCGGAGCGCAAGCAGTTTACCGATGAGCTTACCCGCAGAAATCAGGAATTGAATAACTTCGCCTATGTGGCCTCCCATGATCTGAGATCGCCGCTGCGGGGCGTAGATCAGCTGGCCACCTGGCTGGAAGAGGACCTGAGCGGCAAGATAGACCCGGAATCGGCCGAGCATTTGAGGCTGATGCGGGGGCGGATCAACCGTATGGAGCAACTGTTGGCGGATCTGCTGGCCTATGCCCGTGCCGGGCGCCTGGAAGGCGACCCTGAGCTGGTCGACACCGCCGACCTGGTACGGGATACCTTCGAGCTGCTGTGCCTGGATGCCGTCTTCAGGCTGCAACTCGAGGGCAACTTTCCCAGGTTACGGACGGCCAGGGTGCCGCTGGAGTTGATCTTCAGGAATTTACTCGGCAATGCCATCAAGCATCACGACAGAGCCGGGGGTGAAATCAGGGTCAGGGTGCGCCCAGGACGCAACAGCTTTGAGTTCGATGTCATAGACGACGGCCCCGGCATACCGCCGGCGCTGGCCGAGCGCGCCTTCAGCATGTTCCAGACCCTGAGACCCCGTGATGAGGTGGAGGGCAGCGGCATGGGACTGGCGATAGTCAAGAAGACGGTTGAAACCTTCGGCGGCACCATCAGCCTGACCCCAAATTCCCCCCGCGGCGCAGTGTTCAGCTTCTCCTGGCCGGATAAGGTGCGTGAGTCGCTACCCGAGCCTGTGTCATAAAACCCGGCAAGTTGGCTGAATGTTCGGGCAGCCGCAGCCAGATCTTGCTTGTCGGCGCCACTGTGGCGCGCTCGTGTAATGGCGTGTAATTCGCTTTGGCCGTTAAATTCCTTACTCTTACAGACTGGATGGCGGAGCTGCCTTGGCCGGCTCACGCCTTGATGCGGATGAGGGTGGGCAAGGGCTTATGCAACAGACACTACAGCTCCAGGAGGCCGAGTTAAGGCACTGCGCCAGGATAGAGTTGAACAATGATTCCCCCTTTCCCCTGTTCAGGCGACCGGGTGGCAGCCATTATGAGGCACAATTTCCCGCCGTGCTGCCCGCGAACAGCAGCACCAGCATACTGCTGGAGGCGCAGGTGGGCGCCCGGGTCTTCATGGGCTGGGCGCGCTATCAGGCCAGGGACAATCCCGGGATACGCTTGGTCTTGACGTTGACCAAGTCGCTGTTGCCCCAGCAGTCCATGCTCAAGATCCAGCATTCGGCCCGGCTGAGACACGAGATGCAGGTGAGCTACTGCAGTGCCCGCAGATTTGAGGCCAGGCTCAGCCTCAGCGAAGACAGCCTGCGGCCCGATGCCGGCAAGCCGAAGAGCGTTTCCCTGGTTCCTGGGTGTAATGCCGTGTAATCCTTTTTTAAGTCATTAACAGATAGAATAAAATTCTGATTACTGCTAGCGTGGATAGTGAGTTGAACACGACTCATACAGCTGAGTATCGCGCTGCATCCTTTTGTCACTTGGAGAAATTTATGTCCGAAAATACCATAATAGTACCGGCTTTTAATGCGAACACCTCGACTGTCGAGGGCGGCATAGCGATCGTCTGCCTCAAGGTGACGCCACATAAGACGGCCGACTGGCAGACGCAAATATTAAGGAATAACGAGTTCCAACCCCTGGACGGTGAACTGGAGGTGATATTCGCAGCGGACAATGTGCAATTCCCGACGCTGAATTTGTTGGCCGAGATGCAGACATTCAAGCTGCTTGTACTGCTCGACGCTTCGACGCAAGAGCCTGGCATATGGCAGTTCTATGATAAGGGGGTATATTTTGAAAACAATACCGCCAACAACCCGGACTTTGCGGTAACCACGGCACTCAATGATGACAGCACTTGCCTGACTATCACTGTCAGCCAGGTGAAGGAAAGCAGCAACGAGCTGCCGCTGGCGTTCCGCTACCTGGCCAGCTTCCTGCCTGAGAACAGCCTTGGCGGCGGTCAATTGGGACTCTATTACTCACAAGATCCCAGCATCAAAATTCAACGTCCGCAGGGCTAGGACTCAATAACGCTGCAGCAGTGCCGCGAATTCCTCGCGTTGCTGCAGCGGCGTGAACCAGGGCAGAGTAAACCACTCTTTGGCCAACCCAGAGGCCAGTGCCTGTTCCATCTGTACCAGGGCCGAGTCCAGATTGCCGGTTTTGCTGCCGATCAACGCGGCAACATAGGCGACGTTGGTGTCGGCCGGCGCCAGTTTTTGCGCTTCATTCAAGGCACGCATGGCCGCCACTGTGCTGCCCAGATGCAGCGAGGCCTGGGCGCGTTCGAGCCATTCGCCCACGCTCACCGGCGTCTGTGGTGACAGGTGCAACACCGCCTGATAATGTTGCTCTGCCTGGGCCTGGTTGCCGCTGACCAGCTCGGCGTCGGCCAGATTGAGCCGATAGGTGGCGACGTCGGGGCTGAGTGCCACAGAGCGGCGCATGGAGGCGAGTGCCTCCGACTGTTGGCCGCCGATGAGCTGTGCCAGTCCAAGGTAACTCAGGATTTCCGGGTCTTCACTCTGTGCCAGCACAGCCTCGAAACGCGCTATGGCATCCCTTACCGGTCCATGGGTCAAATAAATGATCCCCAGATTGACGTTGGCCGACCAGTTTTGCGGTTGAATACCCAGGATCTGCGTCAGCCGCTGTTGCGCCTGGCTGGCCTCGCCGAGTGCGATTTCTGTGATGGCGAGGTTCATCAGGCTGGCGGTGTCGTGGCGCAGCGAATAGGCCAACAGATATTGCTCCCGAGCCTGACGATACTGGCCCTGATACAGGGCCAGGTGTCCCCCCAGGGCGGCGGCATGGGCGGGATCCAGGCCCAATTCGAGCGCTTTCTCCCTGTATTGTTCTGCGTCCCGATAGTCCTGTTTACTCAGTGCCAGCCAGAATCTGTCGACGGCATAAAACACACTGGTCTTGTAGGAGCCCGGGCTCTTGTCCAGCCGCTGCGCCAGCCGCTGCAACAGGGCAGAGTCTTCGGATGAGTGGTACAGCTTGAGCGCATGTTCCCGATAGAGAGAATAGGCCGCGGTAATATAGGGGTTAAGCTCCAACAAGGTATCCAGGCGCGCCAGCAAACCTGCATCCAGGGTGTTGAATGACAACCTGTATATCGCCAGATATTCCTGATATTCGACCGCCGACATAGTCGGTTTGTCGGGCTGCATATCCAGGCCCTGAAACAGCCTTGCCCAATGGCTTTGGGTCGTTTGAAACAGGCTGTAGTTGTCGAGGTTGCTCAGGCTGGGCCAATTGACCTGCCCCAGTACGCTTAATTGCTTCGGCTCCAAGCGGCTGAGTTTTATCTGGCAAGGCTGGACCCGGCAGTCGATCTCGGTATCGACAATATCCGTAGCGCCCGTCAGCTGTGCCAACTGCTTGAGGTTGTCGTGGTTCTGGTTGAGCTCGCTGCGGGAAATCAGCGTCGTGCCGCGGGTGTGGAGCACCGCCTGGCGCAGGGCATCGTCTATGGTCGCTTGCAGCAACAGCTGTTGCTCTTGCGCCGTTGGCTGATCGAATCTGGGTTCCAGCACCAGGACATAGCGGTTGGCTTGATGGCTGCGCCAATAATCCAAGCCGGCGTAACCCAGGCCCAGGCAGAGCAGCAACCCCAGCCCCCACAGTGTGAGTGTGCCCTGCAGACGCGATGGTTTGGCGACAGGAATGGCCATGGTCTGCTGGTTGAGTTGTGCCTGGAACTCCAAATCCCGGTAGATGCGGGCCAACACCTCGGCGACCTGCTCGCTGCTGTACCCCCGCCGTCCCGGATTGGCATCGAGCAGCTTATTCAGCAGGCTAATCAATTCCGTCGGGAGTGCGGGTATGATGCCGGCGGCATCCATTGCGCGCGGCTTGTCGGCGTCGCTAAAGGGGTGACGCTTAGCCAGCAGCTCGAAGGCCAGCACGGCAAAAGAAAACAGCTCGCTGCGCTCATCGAGCGCTTTGCCCTGTCGCTGCTCCGGTGACATATAGGGCTGGCTGCCGTAAGAGGGCGGTGCATTCTGTGGTTGTTGTGCCAGGCCGAAGTCGCACAGCTTGGCCTGCAGCCTGTCGCAGATCAGAATATTACTCGGCTTGATATCACAGTGCAGGATGCCGGCCTTGTGGGCCGCGGCCAGCGCAGCGGCAATCTGGCTGAGGATCTGCAGTTTTTGCGGCAGGCTCAATATCTGTTGGCGTTGCAGCGTCAGCAAGTCATGGCCCTTGATGTATTCCATCACCAGCCCAGGGGACTCGCCCTCTATGACTTCGTAGATCTGCACCACATGGGGATGGTTAAGCCGTGCCAGCGCCCTGGCTTCCTGCAGGCTCTGCTGCGGTGCGCCTTTGTCTGTATCCAGCAGTTTCAGGGCGACGTGGCGTGACAACTTCTCGTCATAGGCCAGATAGACGCTGCCCATACCCCCACGGGCCAGGCACTTCTCGATACGATAATGTTGGACCCGGGTTAGCATTCAATATGACTTACTGGGTCATGGGGCAGCAGAGGCGCAACATATTCGTCTATGTCACCTTTTTTCAGGGTGAAATGGGCAACATTGAAACGTATCTTACCCGGCCTGCGTCCTATGAGCGCCGGGTTCTGGCTGTTGCTCAGTCCCAGTTCGCTGGCAAACTGTTTGCGCGCCCGGTAGATGAGAATGTTGAGATGGTTGGCATCAATTTTTAAATCGCGCATCAGTTGACTGCCGTCTCTCCAGCCCTGTTCATCCGCCGCTATCCCCAGGCCAATATCGTGCACTCGATAGCGGGCGAGCAACAGGGTGAGATAATGATGGCTGCGCATGCCCAAATCGAATGTTTGCCCCGCGTTGTGGATCAGGAGCTGGGTGCTCTCCTCGTCGAGGCTCGTCTTGATGGTCACTGTGAGATTGTTGACCGCGTTATGGCGCAATATTCTGGTATCACAGTTCTGTTCATTGACGAACAGCTGCCATTTTTGACCCGAGAGTAAAATATTGTCGTGATCCGGCCAAGGCTTGTGCTCCACCGATTGCCGGTCATATTCTTCTATGGTCCAGACGTCGCGCTCAGTGTCGTAATAGACCAGCAGCTCGGGAGCCTGTTCATTGGGCAATATGTTGAAACGGGCCAGCGGGATCTCTTGTTGCTGTGTGTGCTGCTCCGGATGGGGGATCAGCATATCTATGGGGGGAGACAAGTCCTGCACCTCGAAGCTGGCATCGTCGAGATTGCAGATCCTGATGCGATCGCCAAGGTGCAATAACCTGTGCTTATTCGGCTCCAGACGCTCGCCATTGACCCAGGTGCCGTTGAGGCTGATGTCCCTTATCAGCCATTGTTGATTTTCCCATTCTACCAGGCAGTGTATTTTCGATACTTCCGCACGCGGGACTTCCGTCTGCACCGAAAACAGCAGGCGGCCGAAGCTGTGGCTGGTGCATAAATAGACTCGCGTCCCCGATGAGTTATCAATCAAGTAGGCCACTGATTTTCCTTGTATCTACATTGCAATGATAAGGAGTCCAATATACCTCAGTGGGCATGAATGCAAAACACCTAAGCGCCTGGCAGGGGTCACATTTACCTGTTTTCCATGGCAATAGTGGCCGAGAGCACTGCACTTGCTGCACCTTGGAAGGCCAAACCGGCCCCGGCGGCACCAGTGGCGGATGGCGCGACCTGGCCTCCATGTAGGAGCTGCGGCGTGTCGGAGAGGGGAGGCATGAGTTGTGATGAAACGCCCCAAGTGTCACGATGCCTGTTGCTCCCGAAGTTCGAAGCGCCATAAACGCAAAAGCCCCGCATTGCGGGGCTTTGGTATCTCTCTGTTATCTATATGCGCAACTATTCCACGTTCTGGATCTGTTCGCGCATCTGCTCGATTAAGACTTTCAGCTCCACGGCGGCGGCGGTGATTTCTGTGCTGATGGACTTGGAGGCCAGGGTGTTGGACTCGCGGTTGAACTCCTGCATCATGAAGTCCAGCCGGCGGCCTTCGCTGCCGCCTTTCTTGAGGATGCGCCTCGCTTCTGTGACGTGGGCCTCGAGCCTGTCCATCTCTTCGGCGACATCCTGCTTCTGTGCCAGCAGCACCATTTCCTGCTCTATGCGGGCGGGATCCAGTTCGCCCTTGATCTCGGCGAGGCGGTTGTTGAGTTTCTCGCGTTGATATCCCATCACCTTGGGCATGTGTTCCCGTACCAGGGCGATCTGCTCGGTGACGCCGTCGAGGCGGCTCAGCAGCATGTCTTTGATGGCGGCGCCTTCACGGCCGCGGGCCTCGATGAATTGATCTATGGCGCTGTCGAAGGCTTGCAGCAGATCTGCGCCTATGGCGTCCATGTCTTGTTCCGAGCTGGAGAGTACGCCGGGCCAGCGCAATAGATCCGTGAGGCTGAGCTCGCCTTGACCCGCTTCCTGCTTGAGCCAGTTGGCGGCGCTGAGCAGCTGTTTGGCCAAGTCCTGGTTGAGTTGCAGCTCATTGTTGCTGCTGTCGGCCAGTTCGTAGCGCAGGTTGACTTCGACTTTGCCGCGATTTAAACGTTTGCGCAGACGATCCCGCAGCACAGGTTCGAAGCTGCGAAATTGCTCAGGCAGGCGCAGGTAAGTTTCGAGATAGCGCTGATTGACAGAGCGAATTTCCCAGGAGGCTGTGCCCCATTGGGCTTTGTGCTCGATACGAGCGTAGGCTGTCATGCTTTGGATCATGGGTTATCCCGTTGGTTTAAATCGGCAGATTGAATGGCGATTATAGTGATCTTATCCCCGGGGTTAAAGTGAACTGGCCTCAGTTTGCATAGAATGGCGCGATAACATGGCATCCGGGAGCCCAAGCCCTTATAATATGCAGCCAAAATCGGTAATGACTCTGAAAACAGGAATCTCGCATGCGTCCAAGCAACAGAACGCCAGCTCAAACTCGTCCTATCACCATCACGCGTCAGTTCACCGCTCACGCAGAAGGTTCTGTGCTGGTCGAATTCGGTGAGACCAAGGTACTCTGTACCGCCAGCTTTACCGAAGGCGTGCCGCGCTTCCTCAAGGGCCAGGGCCAGGGCTGGGTGACGGCAGAATACGGCATGCTGCCGCGTTCGACCCACAGCCGCATGGACAGGGAAGCCGCCCGTGGCAAGCAATCGGGCCGCACCCAGGAGATCCAACGTCTGATCGGCCGTGCCCTGCGCGCCGCCGTGGACATGAAGTCTCTGGGCGAGAACACCATAGTGATCGACTGTGACGTGATCCAGGCCGATGGCGGTACCCGCACCGCGGCGATCACAGGGGCCTGTGTGGCCCTGGTCGATGCATTGAACTGGGCCCGTGCCAAGGGCATACTCAAGACCAATCCGCTCAAGTTCCTGATCGCCGCCGTCAGCGTCGGCATCTTCAAGGGCGAAGCCATCAGCGATCTCGAGTATCTGGAAGACAGCGCCGCCGAAACGGACATGAACGTGGTGATGACGGAAACCGGCAAGATCATCGAGATCCAGGGCACAGCCGAAGGCGAGCCTTTCAGCCATGAAGAATTGCTCGAACTGCTGGCGCTGGCCAAGAACAGCATTCGTGAGATAGTCGATGTACAGAAGTCGGCATTGAATTAAGTTTGTATGAAGGACCCGCAAGGGTCCTTTTTTTGGATTAGCCAAGAGCAACGGCATAGATAATGAGAGCTGGGTTAGCGCCGGCTGTAATAACGAGGAGAGATTGTGAAAGCCTATCAGCGTGAGTTTATTGAATTTGCCTTAGAACGTCAGGTACTGAGATTTGGTGAGTTTACCCTTAAGTCGGGCCGTACCAGTCCTTATTTTTTCAATGCCGGCCTGTTCAATACCGGCCGGGATCTGGCGCGCCTGGGGCGTTTCTATGCCGCCGCATTGGTGGATTCGGGCATAGAGTATGATTTGCTGTTCGGCCCTGCCTACAAGGGGATCCCCATAGCCACTACTACTGCTGTGGCGCTGGCGGAACATCATGATCTCGACATGCCTTATTGCTTCAATCGCAAAGAGAAGAAAGATCACGGCGAAGGCGGCAGCCTGGTCGGCAGCGAGCTGACGGGCAAGGTGATGCTGGTGGACGATGTGATCACCGCGGGTACCGCCATACGCGAGTCCATGGATATCATAGCGGCCCATGAAGCTCAGCTGGCCGGGGTGTTGATCGCGCTCGACCGTCAGGAGAAGGGCAAGGGGGAGCTGTCGGCGATTCAGGAAGTGGAGCGTGATTTTGGCTGCAAGATAGTGTCCATCATCAAGCTGGCGGATCTGATCGATTATCTGTCTGAAAAGTCAGGGATGGAAACCGAGCTGGCAGCCGTGAGCCGCTACCGTGACCAATACGGCATCTGATGCCTGTGTAGGTGTAGCTTGAGCGACTCGGCCACAACAAAAAGCCAGACCTTGGGTCTGGCTTTTTGTTTATTGCGCGCCTGACGGCGAGCTAGGCACCGGCGGGACTACTGATGCAGGAATTCGGCGCGGGTAGCAGGATTGCTCTTGAAGATGCCGCCAAGCGCCGTGGTGGTGGTGGTGCTGGTGGAGTCCATCACGCCGCGGGATTTCACGCAGTAGTGCACAGCATCTATCTTGACCGCCACATCTTTGCTTTCCAGCAGCGCCTGTAGGGCCACCAGGATCTGTTGGGTCATGCGTTCCTGTACCTGGGGCCGTTGGGCGAAGAAGCGCACTATGCGGTTGATCTTCGACAGGCCAATGATCTTCTTGTGCGGCAGATAGGCGACTGTGGCCACCCCGTCTATGGTCACCAAGTGGTGCTCACAGGTGCTGGTGAGGCTGATGTCCTGCACCTTGACCATTTCATCGAAGCCCATCTTGTTGTCTATGACGGTGATCTTGGGGAAATTGGCATAATCCAGGCCGGAGAAGATCTCATCGACATACATCTTGGCGATGCGGCGCGGGGTATCGGCGAGGCTGTCATCACTGAGATCCAATGACATCAGGGTCAGGACTTCTTTCATATGATGCTCGATGCGCTCTTTGCGCTCGTCGGCACTCAGGCCGCAGGGGATCATGGGGGTTTCCAGGCCGCGCTCGCTCAGTGCCGTGCGTACCGTCAATGCTGCTTCGGATAATACCGCTTCTTTCGATGTCATGGGTTCCTCCACTACCACAGGCAGTGGTTGTCACTGTGTGCCTCTCTCCATGGCCCTGGCTATGCAGCGCCCTGGAGACCGGCAATATACTCTGGGATTGCGCCCCTTCGCAGGCGCGGAGGGGGAGAATACCCTGAATTGCTGTAAATTCATACCGTCGGGCGGGCAAAAGACCACAAAAAAGCCGATGGCCAGCAGTGGCTATCGGCTTGTTGCTGGGACTGGCTCTGGGCTATGTCAGAGTTTCAGGTTGGTTTTTAAGAAGCTCAGCATCTCACTGTAGTATTTGGCCCTGTGCTCATCTTTATAGAAACCGTGGCCCTCATCGTCCATCACCAGCTTCTGGTAGGGATAGTTATGGGCCTTGAGGGATTTCTCCAGTGACTCCAGCTGTGCTATGGGGGCCCTGTCATCCTCACCGCCGTGGATCAATAACAATTTTGCCTTGAGTTTATCGACATGATAGACGGGTGACATGGCCTTGAGCGTGTTTGCATCTTCGCCAAGCACCTGCTTCAGGTAGCTGATGCCGGTGCGACGGTCGGAGACATCGCCCTCCTCGAACATCAGCTTGAGATCATAGACACCGGCGAAACCCACGGCGCATTTGAACAAGTCCGGTGCCAATTCGGCGCTCTGCAGTGCGCTGTAGCCACCGAAACTGCCACCGACGATGCAAATGCGGTCTTTATCTACCAGACCCTGCTCTATGACATAGCGGGTGCCGTCTATGATGTCCTGTTGCACCTCTGTGCCCCATTTTTGGTAACCCGCCGCCTGAAATGCTTCGCCATAACCGCCTGAGCCCCGAAAGTTGACCTGCAGCACCGCCATGCCCTGGCTGGCCAGCAGTTGGCTCTGTGGATCGAAGCCCCAGGCGTCGCGCACATAGTGTGGACCGCCGTGGGGGTTGACTACCAGCGGCAGCTGCTTGGCCTCTATGCCGTGGGGCAGGGTGAGGTAACCGTGGATGAGCTTGCCATCGCGGCTGTGAAATTCGACAGGCTTGACTTCGGCCATCAGCTCGGGATCCAGCCATTGCTTGGCCGAGGCGAAATATTCCAGTTTTAGCTTGCGGCTGTCGAACAGGTAATAGTTACCCGGATCTCTGTCGTTGAAGGCAAACACGATAAATTTATCCGAGTCGCGGGTCTCGCTGACAATCTGCACCTGATGTCCGGGCAAGGCGCCCAGCAGTTGCTTCAACAGCTTGGCATGGCTGTCTTCACTGTCGATGAAGGCGTAAGTGGGGTAGCCATTTTCAAATTCGACCGCGTAGAGTTGTTTGGTTTGGCCATTGATCCAGAAGTGGCTCGGATCGACGCTGGCATCCTGGATCAGCTGCTGCTTCTCGCCATTCTCCAGATTGATCTTATAGACGGCCTGAGGCTGGCCGGCAGTGCTGCCGGCGGCATAGATGCTGTTCTTGTCTTCGGCAAAGGAAATGGGGGTGAAGTCATCCAGCTCGAGCCGGAGTTTGTCTGTGTTGAGCCAGTCACCATCTTTGCGATAGAAGACCTGGGTCTCGTTGTTTTTATCTTCACCTGTGACGAAACGCAGCTGCCCCTCATGATCTGTCATGAAGCGTGCCTGGCCTATGGGGGAGCCTGCGATGCGTTTGCGGGTGCCTTTATAGATATCGACCCGATAAACGTCCTGGTGCAGTTCGAAGTCCAGTGTATGAGAGTTGTTCCAGGGAACGGCATTGACCAGCATGTAACGCTCGTCATTGGGCAGAGGATCCAGAATAAAAGCCGAAGCCTGTATTGGGGTGTTCTTTTTGAGGTGGGAGCCTGTTTGCTGCTCGCCACTGTTGTATCCGAACAGGTAAGTGGACTTGGAACCGTCGGCGTTGACCGCCATCAACTCTCCATAATAAAGGGGATGATCCTGCCACCCCTTGAGATATTCTTTTTGCAGCACGATACGTTCGTCGTTGGCCCAGGCATAATTGCCCACCTGGGCATTGTCGGCAAAAAACACTGCATGGATGATTTTCTTCGATTTGGCGTCTAAGATCAGCAGCTTGTTTTTACCATCGTGTTTGGTTATTGCACTGATATAGTCGCCTGCGGGGGAGATTTTTACATCCCCAAATGCCGCGCCCTTGCTGAAGAGTTGTGCCTGGGTCAGAGGTTGGCTGGCGCTTGCATTACTGGCGCCAACCAGCAATGTCAAAGCCAGGAGCCGGAAGAGTTTCATAAACGTCCTTGTGCACTAAGTGTAAATTGTTTGTTGAAAATATGGAGTGGCGCACCTTAAAACAAAAGCACTGGCAAAACAAGGTTTGCCAGTGCTTTTGGGGCGGCGCTAGCGCCGTGTTTTTTATTCTTGGGAAGAGGCTAACGCATCAGCTCTGCAGCAATTGTTGCTGGATGAAGTTCCACTGCTGCTCGAAGTGCTGGGTAGGCTTCTGTTTGAACTCGCTGCGGACGAATTGGGCTATGCGGCCTTCGGCAACCGCCAGCAGCAGGTTGGCCAGTATGGCTTCGTCCAGGTTGAAGCCTTTGCCTTCACGCAGGGTCTTTTCCCGCAGGATTTGCTTCAGGTGGGTCTCTATCTTGGCGAACAGACTGCCGATGCGGCTGCGCAGGCGTTCGTTTTCACCCAAGAGGGCATCGCCGTTGAGTACCCTGGAGATCCCAGGGTTGCGCTCGGCGAACACCAGCAAGAGCTGCAGTGCCTGCTGGCAACGCTTCATTGTGTCTTTCTCTTCGTCCATGATGAGGTTGATGCGCGACAACAAGGATTCTTCGATAAACTCGATCAAGCCTTCGAACATCCTGGCCTTGCTGGGGAAGTGGCGATACAGTGCCGCCTCGGACACCCCGACTTCGGCGGCCAGTTTTGCCGTGGTGATCCTTTGTCCCGGGTTGGTTTCCAACATCTGTGCCAGACACTGGAGAATATGTTCACGGCGATTTATTTTTGGGGTTACAGCCATTGCAGTTTCCTTCGCTCAATTCTTAGCTCAACTCTTAGATCAATCCTTGGATCAATCATCGACAGATTAGTTGGTGCCCGAGTGGCCAAATCCGCCTTCACCACGATCTGAGCTGTCAAACTCGTCGACCAGTTTGAATTGTGCCTGCACTACGGGAACGAAGACCAGCTGTGCCAGTCTGTCGCCTATCTCCAGGGTGAAGGGCTGCTGACTGCGATTCCAGCAGGACACCATTAGCGGCCCCTGATAGTCCGAGTCTATGAGGCCGACCAGATTGCCGAGCACTATGCCGTGTTTATGACCCAGGCCGGAGCGTGGCAGGATCACCGCCGCCAGGCTGGGATCGGCCACATGGACGGCGATGCCTGTGGGGATCAGCACGGTTTCGCCCGGGGCCAGGGTCAGGTCTGTGTCGAGCATGGCCCGCAGATCCATGCCGGCGCTGCCTGGGGTGGCATAGGCAGGCAGGGGAAACTCAGAGCCTATGCGCGAATCGAGGATTTTCAGTTCTATTGGTGTCTTCATTTATGGGTTATTTTTTTCATTATCAATGAGAGCAATTGTCCGGCAAGGCTGAGCTTATCGGTCGCGGGTAAATCCTGGCTGCCATCCTGCCAAAAGACCCGCAGGGCATTGGCATCGGCATTGAAGCCAAGACCGGCAACCGAGACATCGTTGGCGGCTATCATATCCAGCTTCTTGTTGTTGAGTTTGCCCCTGGCGTAGGCCTCGACATCGTGCGTCTCGGCGGCAAAACCCACGGTAAAGGGTCTGGGGCTATGGCTGGCAACCGTGGCTAAGATATCAGGATTGCGTACCAGTGCAAGCTGCATCTGCTCGCTTGACTTCTTGATCTTACCGGCGGCGACTTCGGCGACGCGATAGTCGGCGACCGCGGCGCAACCGATAAAAATACCATGCTGATCAACATTATCCATCACGGCCTGCAGCATCTCCTGCGCCGACTCTACATCTATGCGGTGCACGCCGGACGGGGTTGGCAGGGTGACGGGACCGGCAACCAGGGTGACCTTGGCGCCCATGTCGGCCGCGGCCTTGGCCAGGGCGAAGCCCATCTTGCCCGAGCTGTGGTTGGAGATGTAACGCACGGGATCTATGGCCTCGCGGGTGGGCCCGGCGGTGATCAATATCGTCTGGCCGGCAAAACTCTTGGGGGCAAAGAACTGCTCCGTCAACCGGGCGATGGCCAAAGGCTCCAGCATGCGTCCGGGACCGACTTCGCCACAGGCCTGGCTGCCGCTGTCCGGGCCCCAGAGAGTGAGTCCACGCTGCGCCAGCTGGGCGAGGTTTGCCTGGGTGGCGGCGTTGCGGTACATCTGCTGGTTCATCGCCGGGCAAAGCACCACAGGGGCTTGGGTAGCCAAGCAGGTGGTGGTGAGTATGTCATCTGCCATGCCGGCATTGATACGGGCAAGCAGGTTGGCCGTGGCAGGAGCTATCAACAGCATATCGGCCCAACGCGCCAATTCTATATGTCCCATGGCGGCCTCGGCGGCCGGATCCAGCAGGCTGGTGGCCACGGGATGACCTGACAGGGCCTGCAGCGTCAGCGGGGTAATAAACTCCAGCGCGCTCTGGCTCATGATCACCCGCACCTGGGCGCCACGTTCCTTGAGGCGCCGCACCAGATCGGCACTCTTATAGGCGGCGATGCCGCCACCTATGCCCAGGAGTATTTTTTTATTGGTCAGGCTCACAGACTCAATCCGACTGAGAAATCATTGCGCCAACGATATCACAAAGGGTTTCGCTGTTGTGAGGCCAAGGGGGAAAAATTATGTTCCATACTGTTTAGGGAACGGCCGTTAAATCAGCAGGCTTGGACAGGGAGTGGCGGATGGGAATTAAAGACTGGCCCGAGGGTGAGGGCCCCAGGGATAGGCTGCTGCAACTTGGGGCCAACTTGCTCTCGGACGCCGAATTGCTGGCGGTGTTGTTGCGCAGTGGCATCCCCGGCGTGGATGCCGTCGAGCTTGCCCGCGGCATGATCAATGAGTTTGGCGGTCTGAGGGGCCTGTTGGCGGCATCCAGGCAGCAGTTGTGTCGACTTCCCGGGGTTGGCCCTGTAAAATACGCCCAGCTTCAGGCCGCTGCCGAGTTGGCACGGCGTGTGGCGCACGAAAATCTGCAAAGAGGCCAGGTTTTGACAAATCCCGATTTAACTCGGGACTATTTAATGCGACAATTGGCCGATCGCAGCTATGAAGTGTTCGCCATCTTGCTGCTCGATAGCCAGCACAGAGTGATACAGTTTGTAGAGCTATTTCGCGGCACCATAGATTCGGCATCGGTTTACCCTCGCGAAGTGGTTAGCCTGGTGCTGGAGAAAAAAGCTGCGGCAGTTATAGTGTGCCATAATCACCCGTCTGGCATCGCCGAGCCCAGCCAGGCTGACAGACGCATAACTGAACGCTTAAAAAATGCCTTGGCAACCATAGATGTATCTTTGCTAGACCATATGGTTGTCGGCGACACTGAGATAGTATCCTTTGCGGAGCGAGGGTGGATTAATTAATCTATTGCTTGATCTTCCCTAGGGGATCGTGTATAAAATGCGCCCTCTTTGTGCCTCGGGCGACGGCCATACGAGGTACATTAATGCTCGAGCGTTAAATTGTTTTTGGAGAAGATTGACATGTCAAGAGTATGCCAAGTTACTGGCAAGAAGCCGATGGTTGGTAACAACCGTTCGCATGCAAAAAACGCGACCCGTCGTCGTTTTTTGCCTAACCTGCAAAACCACCGTTTTTGGTTAGAAGAAGAAAAGCGTTTCGTACAGTTACGTATATCTACTAAAGGTATCCGTCTGATCGACAAAAAAGGTATCGAAGCAGTTGTTGCTGAACTTCGTGCCCGTGGCGAGAAGGTATAATAGATCATGGCTAAAGCTAAAGGTAATCGCGAGAAGATCAAATTAGTTTCAAGCGCTAAGACTGGTCACTTCTACACTACTGAGAAAAACAAGCGTAACATGCCTGAGAAAATGGAGATCAAGAAATTTGATCCCGTTATCCGTCAGCACGTTATCTACAAAGAAGCTAAAATCAAGTAATTACTCGATTTCACTTCTTGCGAAAAGCCCCTTCTTGGGGCTTTTTTTTTTGCCTGGCGAAATCCGACCCCGGCTGCCGGCGGGAATGCGCCTGAAAGTACTATTATTTCTTCTACACTTATATTTGTGTAACACAAAACGGCGATACTGACTGGTTATGATGAAATATGGCTCCATGGTGAGATTAAATTCTTTTATTGTGAATTAAAATGCAATAGCATAGCCGAAATTGTCAATGTGGACAGGGCGGGTGCCCGTCCCGGGTCGAATAGAGGTGAAAATAACGCGTGCGTACCACTGAATTAGTCGATGGTTTTCGTCATTCCGCTCCCTATGTGAATGCTCACAGGGGCAAAACCTTCGTGGTGATGCTCGGCGGAGAAGCCCTGGCCCAGAATCAATTTCGCGCCATCATCAATGATGTCGCCCTGCTGCATAGCCTGGGGATCAAGGTCGTGCTGGTGTACGGCGCCAGGCCGCAGATAGATGCGGCGCTCGGCAGCAACAATATTGCACCTGCCTACCACAATGGCGTGCGGATCACCGACGAAGACACCCTGAGAGTGATCAAACAGGTGGCCGGGGCCTTGCAGTTCGACATTACCGCCCGCCTGTCCATGAGCCTGAGCAATACCCCAATGCAGGGGGCGCAGATCAACCTGGTCAGCGGGAACTTTGTGATCGCCCAGCCGCTGGGGATAGATGATGGGGTGGATTTCCAACTCAGCGGCAAGGTGCGCCGCATAGATGTCGAGGGCCTGCGGCATCAGCTGGATAAGGATTGCATAGTGTTGATGGGGCCGATTGCGGCCTCGGTCACAGGCGAGAGTTTCAACCTGACGGCCGAAGAAGTTGCGACCCAGGTGGCCATCAAGCTCAAGGCCGACAAGATGATAGGTTTCAGTGCCCAGAGCGGGATCCTCGATAGCAATGGTGAGGTCATCGCCGAGCTGATGCCGACCGACGCACAACAGATCCTCGATCGGCTGGAGGCGGAGCAACAACCTTGCATAGGCACTACGGCCTTCCTCAAGGCCAGCATAGACGCCTGTCGTAACGGGGTGCCCAGATGCCATCTGGTCAGCTATCTCGAAGACGGTGCCC
This sequence comes from Shewanella sp. AS16, assembly GCF_021412365.1. Lineage (NCBI taxonomy): Bacteria > Pseudomonadati > Pseudomonadota > Gammaproteobacteria > Alteromonadales > Shewanellaceae > Shewanella > Shewanella sp. AS16. The sequence continues at coordinate 37,812 of NZ_JAKCLK010000012.1, forward strand.
TGTTGCAGGAGCTATTCTCCCGTGAGGGCATAGGTACCCAGATAGTGACAGAGAGCGCCGAGCGACTGCGCCGGGCAACCATAGCGGATATCGGCGGGGTATTGAATCTGATCCGGCCGCTGGAAGAGCAGGGCATATTGGTACGGCGTTCCCGCGAGCAGCTGGAAATAGAGATAGAGCAGTTCATGTTGATCGAGCGCGATGGGCTGGTCATTGGCTGCGCCGCCCTCTACCCCTTCGAGGAAGACAATGCCGGCGAATTCGCCTGTCTGGTGGTACACCCTGACTACCGGGATGCGGATAGAGGCAGCCTGTTGCTGAAGAACATCATCAATCAGGCGAGAGTCAGGGGCTATGATCGGCTGTTTGCCCTCACCACCCGCAGCATTCACTGGTTTTTGGAGCATGGCTTCAACATAGTCGAAGTGGATGCCTTGCCGCAGAAGAAGAAGCAGCTGTATAACTATCAGCGGCGCTCCAAAATTCTCGCCCTAGATCTGCAGTAAGCGCCCAATAAAAATGCCAGCTCAGCTGGCATTTTTGGTTTCATCGCCCGTTTATCGGCCGCCAGGTCAGCGGCTGGCCGAGCTAGTCGGACACCAGCCTGGTTTGCTTGCGCCTGATGAGCATGTCGGCACTGAACAGCAGCAAGGCGCTCCAGATGAAGCCGAAGGTGATGCTCTTCTCGACATCGAAAGGCTCGTTGAACACGGCTATGGCCATGATGAACATGATGCTGGGGCCTATGTATTGCAGGAAACCCAACAGGGTCAGGGGGATTCTGACGGCGGCACCGGCGAAGCATAACAAGGGAATGGTGGTCACTATGCCGGCGGCCATCAACATCAGGTTCATCTGCCAGGGGTTGGTGAACATGTTGGCGCTGGCGCTGTCCAGGGTCAGCAGCAGATAGCTCAGTGCCACGGGCAGCAGGATCGCGGTTTCGACCAGCAGCCCGGTCTTGGCATCGACATTGACCTTCTTGCGCAATAGGCCGTAGAAGCCGAAGGAGCCCGCCAATGCCAGTGAGACCAAGGGGATGGAGCCGAAAGAGAGCAACTGGATCATCACCCCCACGCAGGCGAGCGCCACCGCAACCCATTGCAGCTTGCGCAGCCTCTCACCCAAGAACAGCATGCCTAACAACACGTTGAGCAGGGGATTGATGAAGTAACCCAGGCTGGCATCCAGCATGTGGTCGTTATTCACCGCCCAGATAAACAGCAGCCAGTTGCCGGCGATCAGCACTGAGGTCAGCAGCAACACCGCCAGTTGTTTCGGCTGGCGCAGCAGCAATCTCAGGCGGGAGAAGCCGCCGATGCCGGCCATCAGCAACAACATGAAGGCGAACGACCAGATGATGCGGTGCAGCAGTATTTCGGTGGCGGCCACCTGTTGCAGCAGTTTGAAGTACAGAGGCGCAAAGCCCCAGAGGCAATAGGCGCAAATCGCCAGGAAGATCCCTTTGCGGTGTTCGAGATTGGGCATGTGAGCAGTTCGGAGTCGATTGGAGTGGCGATTGTAGGCCCTCGAACTGCCTGGCTCAAGCCTTGGGGCTATTTCTTTTAACGCTCCCTGTCCCGTTAGTCTGCCATGGCCGGCAAGCCTGGCTGCCACCGAGCCGTGACGGCTTGGAGGCGTCCCTGGCATTATCCCCTATGGGGAGATAGCAAGCGCTAGCCGACCATGTAGGTGCCCGTGCCGAAGGCGATGTGAGTGCCTTGCTCGTTATGCAGCTCCATGCGGCAGACAGAGACCCTGTTGCCGGCGCGGATCACGCTGCCCGTGCCGGTGAAGACATCGCCGCGGCCAGGGCGCAGATAATCGACCCGCATGTCTATGGTGCCCAGGGTCTTGAGCCTTTGCTGCAAGGCCTCCAGGGACCAATCGTCACGGCTGGCCACCAGGCCGGCGAAGGCGGTCAGGCCGCCGACCACGTCCAGTATGGTGGCTGTCACGCCGCCGTGGAGGATCTGCTGGTGTATGTTGCCTATCAGCTCTGGCTTCATCCTGATAGTCACTTCGACGCCGTCGAGATCATAACGCTTGATGTCCAATCCCAGCAGGTTATGGAAGGGCACCCGGGCGTCGAAAATCTGGGCGACCCTTTGGAGTGTTTCTGTTTGAATAGCTGTAGCCATGTGTGTCCCTGTGCCTATGCAAGCCGAATGATTCTTTTTAGAGCAATTAATCTACCGCCATTCAGGCGAGAAATGCAAACCCAAGGAGACACGAAGGCGATTGAGGCAAGACAGGGCCGGCGAGCTGGATTAGAATAGTGCGCCTCACTTTTGACATCCGAGCCCCATGGACCCATCTGCATTGGAAGTATCACAAGATCCGCTGTCACAGCGCCTGGCACAAGTATTTGGCTACCGCGCCTTCAGGGATGGCCAGCGGGAAGTGATAGAGAGGGTGTGCGCCGGCGAGGATTGTCTGGTGATCATGCCGACCGGTGGCGGCAAGAGCATGTGCTACCAGCTGCCGGCACTGCTGATGGAGGGCCTGACCCTGGTGGTTTCTCCCTTGATCTCCTTGATGAAAGATCAGGTCGACAGCCTGTTGCAGACAGGCGTCGCCGCTGCCTATCTCAACTCGTCCCAGCCGAGGGAGCAGAGTCTGGAGGTGCTGAGGCAGTTGAGGTTCGGTGAGCTTAAGCTGCTGTATGTGTCGCCCGAACGCCTGTTGCGGCCCGACTTCATAGAGCGGCTGCAGTCCCTGCCATTGGCCATGTTCGCCATCGACGAGGCGCATTGCATCAGTCAGTGGGGCCATGACTTCAGGCCGGAATACGCCGCCCTGGGGCAGTTGAAACAGTATTTTCCCCATGTGCCTATGATGGCCTTGACGGCCACGGCAGATCAGGCGACCCGCGCCAGTATCTGTGAGCGCCTGGGGATCACCCCCTACAGCCTGCTGGCCAGTTTCGACAGACCCAACATACGTTATACGGTCGCCGAGAAACTCAACGCCGCCAATCAACTCAGGCAGTTCATCACGGCGCAGAAGGGCAACAGCGGCATCATATACTGCAGCAGCCGGCGCCGGGTCGATGAGGTGGCCGAGCGCTTGCGCCAACAAGGGTTCAATGCCGGGGCTTATCATGCGGGCATGACCCAGGAAGAGCGCGCGACCGTCCAGGACGGCTTCCTCAAGGACAGACTCGACATAGTGGTGGCCACCGTCGCCTTCGGTATGGGCATCAACAAGTCCAACGTGCGCTATGTGGTGCACTATGACATTCCCAAGAGCGTCGAAGCCTATTACCAGGAGACGGGCCGTGCCGGCCGCGATGGTTTGGACGCCGAGGCCTTCATGTTGTTCGATCCGGCGGATATCGGCAGGGTCCGGCATCTTATCGAGCAGTCCGAACCCGGACCGCAGCAGCAGGTCGAATTCCATAAGCTCAACAGCATGGCGGCGTTCGCCGAGGCACAGACCTGCCGGCGTCAGGTGTTACTGCACTATTTCGATGAGAGTGCCCTCGAGCCTTGCGGTAACTGTGATATCTGCCTGGATCCGCCCAAGCGTTATGATGGCAGCCAGGATGCCCAGAAGGTGCTGTCCTGCATCTATCGCCTGGGACAGCGTTTCGGCATCAACCATGTCATAGAAGTGCTCAGGGGCGCGAAGGCCGCGCCTGTGCTGGACAGGGGACATGACAAGTTGACGACCTGGGGGATAGGCAAGGACAAGAGTCATGAGTATTGGCTCAGTGTCATTCGCCAATTGATCCATTTGGGGCTGGCCAGCCAAGACATCAGCCGCGGCTCGGCGATCCGCTTGAATCCAGCCGCCAGACCCGTGCTCAAGGGCGAACTAGTGTTGATGTTGGCCGAGCCCAGAATTCAACTTATCACGGGCAAACGCAGGCCGAGTCAGGCCAGGGTGCCACAGAATTACGATCGTAAGTTGTTTGCCAGGTTGAAATTATTGCGCCGAAATCTGGCGGAACAGCAAGATGTGCCTCCCTATCTGGTGTTCAACGACGCCACCCTGGCCGAAATGGCGGCCATGGTGCCGACCAGCCCTGGGGAGATGCTGGCGGTCAATGGCGTGGGTGAACGCAAGCTCAGTCGTTTCGGCGGTGAGTTCCTCGACGAAATCAGTGCCTATCTGGCGGGGGAGTGAGGGCGGAAACGGCACTTGTGTCCCAGCTATTGGGCTTGTGGTGATGACGCCGGTGACTCTGTGGCTTTGACCTGACCCAAGTGACTTATGTTGGCCCGCTTTATCAGCGACGCCAAGGTATCGAAATGTTGCAGTGTCGCCAGCCCCAGATTGACCTTGAAACCCGCCTGCCAGGGCTGAATACAGTCGACGAGCTGCTCCATCACACGTTTGGCACCGACGGCTGAGGTATGGGGCAAGATGATCACCAACTCATCCATCGAATAGCGTATCAGCTTGTCCTGCTCCCTGAGTCTTTGTTCCATCTGTGACTGCAAAGGCGACAGATCGACCTGGCGCACATGGCTGGTGTTGAACAACAAGAGTGACAATGGCGTGTTGCCCCGTTTGGCACCACTGAGCATGGCATCCAATTCCTGCGTCATGGAGCCTGACTCTTGCACGCCGCTATTGCCGGCTTGATGCCTGTGCTTACGGTAGATCAGGTACCAGACACAGACACACAGCAGGACCAGGGTGGCGGCTATCAGGGCCAAGTAGAGACCCTTGAATGCAAACAGGGCGTTGCCGGTGTCGGGTTGCGAGACCAGCTGCAGGGATTCCTGCTGATTCAATCTGGCCTTGAACTGAATGAAGCGGGCATCGTTGAGTGCTTGATCTGCCTGTTCCTTGGCTTGATAGCGTTTGAGTGAGTAGGCATAGGCCAACTTGAAGTTGGCTTGGGCCGCGTAGTGTTGGCTCACTATGGCGTAAAACTCCTCCAGGTCACTGTATTGCCCAAGTTCTATGCCCTGGCTTATCGCTTGCTCTATGAGTTCCATTGCGGCGTCGTTCTTGCCCTTGGCAAAGAGGATCTGCGCCAGCAGGCGCTTGGCCCGCATGGTTACAATTAACTTCCTCTGCGCCTCGAAGGTGTGCAGGCTGAGTCGGATCAACTCCTCGGCACTGTCCAGCCGGCCGCGTTTGAAGTCGATCGAGGCTATGATGCCATAGCTGAAGGCCAGTTCCAGTGGTGAGGCTATTTCCGGTTGCAGGGCCTTGGCTTGCTTGAGCAAGTTGTCGCTGGCCTGGGTGTCACCATTGGCCAGAGTCACCATGGCGGCATTGATCAACAAGGCTTGCTGGGCTTTGCCTTTAGCCTCGTCGGATTGCAGCCCCAGGTTGGCATAATACAGGGCCTGCTGCAGATCACCGCTGGCGTAGAGTAAATTGCTCATGGCGGCGTAGAGATAGGCCTGTGGTGGCCAGCTCCAGTCGTTTATCTGGGTGTGAATGTCGGGGTAGATGTCCAGTGCCAGGCGTAAATCTTCGATGGCCGAGGTGAAATTGTCTGTGTCCGTATCCAACTGGCCCCTGAGGCGCAGCGCATTGACCAGCGCCTGGGGTTGCTGGTAGCGCTTGGCCAAGATCACGGCCGAATCCAACAAGGGCAGTGCCAGCTTGAGCATGTCGTAATTGGTGTAGGCATCTGCCTGACAGGTGAGGAAATAGGGCCTGGCCCTATCCAGTTTCAGTTGCTTGGCCTTGGCATCCCCCAGCTGTGCCAGGTTGAGGGCGGCTTCATTCTCACCCAGTTGCAATAGATTGAAACATTTCAACAGGCTGAGGCGCAGGCGTTCAATCTCAGGCGTGCCAGGTTTATCCAGTTGTTTTTCCAGTTGGTTTATCTGTTCCATGGCCTGGGTCGGATACTGATACATCAAGAGATTCAGCTTATCCATCTGCTCCATGGCCCCCGCCGCGAGCGGTGTCAGCCATATCAGCAGACTCAGAACCATGACACGAAAATCCATTTAATGCTCCGATAGTGCGCGAGTGGGGATCCCAGAATAAACCGGGCGCCAGTATACCCAGTTTTTCATGCTAAGTTGCATAAAAATCTTATGCTATGAGCCGCTTATCCCCATGCTGCCCCTTGGGCTTACATGAACGCCCTGGCTGTTGCGGCGGACCATCTGGTCTTTGCCCGGAGGGGAATTGAACTGTTTTCGCCGGCTTCTGACTGGTCTAATGTGTTGAACATGAAAAATTCGGGGTTGACACCCATGGCGCCACACGTTAAATATTAACCAGTTCAAAATATTGATACAGAATAAAAATCTACATTTGGTGAATAGAAAATTCCAATGAACAACATCAGCCTGACACTCGACCTCCTCATTCTCTCTCTCGCAGATACTGCGCGGAGGTCTTAGTGTTGCACGCTCGATAAATAGGCAAGCATTCACAAACCCCGCGCTAACAGTCGCGGGGTTTTTTGTTTTCAGGTGCGGGTAAAGCTGCAATCAACGGGGGATGACCTCCTATGGAGAAGCGAGATGTCTGACAGGGTAATCATATTTGACACCACCTTACGCGATGGCGAACAGGCGCTGGCCGCCAGTTTGACGGTCAAGGAAAAGCTGCAAATTGCACTGGCACTCGAGCGTCTCGGCGTGGATGTGATGGAAGTGGGTTTCCCTGTGTCTTCACCGGGGGATTTCGAGTCGGTGCAGACCATAGCCCGCACCATCAAGCAGAGCCGGGTATGCGCCCTGGCCAGGGCGCTGGAGAAAGACATAGATGCGGCGGCCCAGGCGCTGTCGGTGGCGGAGCAGTTCCGCATTCATACCTTCATCTCGACCTCGACCATACATGTCGAGAGCAAGTTGAAGCGCTCCTTCGAGCAAGTGTTGGACATGGCGGTCGGGGCGGTGAAATATGCCCGTCGCTTCACCGACGATGTGGAGTTTTCCTGTGAGGATGCCGGCCGCACCCCGATAGACAACCTGTGCCGCATGGTGGAGGCGGCCATCGCCGCCGGTGCCCGCACCATCAATATCCCGGATACCGTAGGTTATACGGTGCCGAGCGAATTCGGTGGCATCATACAGACGCTGTTCAACCGGGTTCCCAACATAGATCAGGCGATCATCTCGGTGCATTGCCATGACGACCTGGGGATGTCGGTGGCGAACTCTATCACCGCGGTGGAGCAGGGAGCCAGACAGATTGAATGTACCGTCAATGGCATAGGCGAGCGCGCCGGTAACTGTTCACTGGAAGAAATTGCCATGATATTGGCGACCCGCAAGGGTTTGTTGGGAGTGGAAACCGGCATCAGGGCCAAGGAGATCCACCGCACTTCCAATCTGGTCAGCCAGTTATGCAACATGCCGGTGCAGGCCAACAAGGCGATCGTCGGGGCCAATGCCTTCACCCACTCCTCGGGCATTCACCAGGATGGCATGTTAAAGGCGCAAAATACCTATGAAATCATGACCCCGGAAAGCATAGGTCTGAATCGTAACAACCTGAACATGACCTCGCGCTCGGGCCGCCATGTGATCAAACACCGTATGGAGGAAATGGGCTACAGCGAGCGCGACTATGACATGGACCTCTTGTATCAGGCCTTCCTCAAGCTGGCGGACAAGAAGGGGCAAGTGTTCGATTATGACCTGGAGGCCCTGGCCTTCATGGAGGCCCAGACGGAAACTGACGCTCATTACCAACTGCAACAGCTGGTGGTGCAGTCAGACTCCACCGAAGGTGTGGCGACGGCGACCGTACGCATAGCGATAGATGGTGAGTCGAAAACCGAGGCCGCCACTGGCAATGGCCCGGTCGATGCCGCCTACAACGCGATAGCGCGGGCAACGGCCCACAAGGTCAATATTTCCAGCTATAAGCTGGGGGCCAAGGGTGAAGGTCAGAATGCCCTGGGGCAGGTGGACATCACGGCCAATTATCATGGGCAGAACTTCCACGGCCTGGGGCTGGCGACCGATGTGGTTGAAGCCTCGGCCCAGGCATTGGTGCATGTGATGAACCTGATCCGCCGTGCCGACAGGGTCGCGGATTGCAAGCAGCGGATGCAGCAGAGCAAAGAGCTGGGCAGCGTTTAACGTCTCGCAACGACGGGTGTCGATTGCCGATAGCATTCAGAAAAATAAGGAGTTGGGTGGCGTATGAGTTATCAAATAGCAGTGTTGGCCGGTGACGGCATAGGACCAGAGGTGATGGCCGAGGCGCGCAAGGTGTTGAGTGCCGTCGAGGCGCGTTTCGCTTTGGAGATGGAATATGCCGAATTCGATGTCGGCGGTATCGCCATAGATAAGCATGGTTGCCCCTTGCCGGCAGCAACCCTGCAGGGGTGTGCAGCGGCCGACGCCATACTGTTCGGTTCCGTAGGCGGCCCCAAGTGGGAGACGTTACCGCCCAACGAGCAGCCGGAGCGTGGCGCGCTCTTGCCATTGCGGGGTCACTTCGAACTCTTCTGCAACCTGCGTCCTGCCAAGTTGCATTCCGGGCTGGAACATATGTCGCCGCTGCGCAGTGACATCTCGGCCCGCGGCTTCGATGTCCTGTGTGTGCGTGAGTTAACCGGCGGCATCTATTTCGGTAAGCCGAAAGGGCGTCAGGGCGAGGGCGAAGATGAAGAAGCCTTCGATACCATGAGATACAGTCGCCGCGAGATAGCGCGCATCGCCCGTATCGCGTTCGAGGCCGCCCGCGGCCGCCGCAAGAAGCTGACCTCGGTCGACAAGGCCAACGTCCTGGCCTGCTCTGTGCTCTGGCGTCAGGTGGTCGAAGAAGTGGCGCGCGACTTTCCCGATGTCGAACTGGAACACATCTACATAGATAATGCCACCATGCAGCTGCTGCGCCGTCCCCATGAGTTCGACGTCATGCTCTGCTCTAACCTGTTCGGCGATATCCTGTCGGACGAGATCGCCATGTTAACCGGCTCCATGGGCCTGTTGGCCTCGGCCAGCATGAACGCCGGCGGCTTCGGCCTGTTCGAACCCGCCGGCGGCAGCGCTCCGGACATTGCAGGCAAGGGCATAGCCAATCCTGTGGCGCAGATCCTCTCGGCGGCGCTGATGCTGCGCCATAGCCTGAAGCAGGAAGCCGCCGCCGCCGCCATAGAACGCGCCGTCGGCAAGGCATTGGCCGACGGTTATTTAACGGGAGAGTTGTTGAGCGCCGAACACAGAGCGGACGCCAAGACGACGGCACAGATGGGCGACTATATCGCCAGGGCAATTAGGGAGGGGGTGTAATGTCTCAGTCGGTAGCAAAAACCTTATATCAGAAAGTGTGGGACAGTCATCTGCTGGCGAGCCCGGAGGGCGAGGCGCCCATCATCTATGTCGACCGGCATCTGGTGCATGAGGTGACTTCGCCCCAGGCCTTCAGTGGTCTGCGGGCCGCGGGCCGCAAGTTGCGCGCGCCAAACAAGACGTTCGCCACCATGGATCACAACACCTCGACCCGCAGTGCCAGCCTGACGGCCCTGAGCCCCATGGCCCGCACCCAGGTGGAGACCCTGGCCCGGAACTGCGAAGAATTCGGCGTGCGCCTGTACGATATTCACCATCCCAATCAGGGCATAGTACATGTCATAGGCCCTGAGCTTGGCATCACATTGCCAGGGACCGTCATCGTTTGTGGGGACTCCCATACTGCCACCCATGGTGCCTTCGGCGCCCTGGCCTTCGGCATAGGCACCTCGGAAGTCGAGCATGTGCTGGCGACCCAGACCATGAGGCAATTGCCGGCCAAGACGATGAAGATCGAGGTGCGCGGCAAGGTGGCCGAGGGTGTGACAGCGAAAGACATAGTCCTGGCCATCATAGGCAAGATAGGCATGGATGGCGGCACTGGCTATGTGGTCGAGTTCTGCGGCGAGGCCATAGCGGCACTGTCGATGGAAGGGCGCATGACAGTATGTAACATGGCGATCGAGATGGGGGCCAAGGCGGGCATGGTGGCGCCGGATCAGACCACCTTCGATTATCTGGCCGGACGTGAGTTTGCCCCCAAGGGGGAGGCCTGGAGCCAGGCATTGGCGGCCTGGAGCGAGCTGAAAAGCGATGCCGATGCCATATTCGATGCCAGCGTCATCCTCGACGCCGCCGATATTGCGCCGCAACTGACCTGGGGCACCAACCCTGGGCAAGTGGTGGCCATAGACGAGGCCGTGCCCAATCCCGAGGCCGAGCCCAATGCCGCTATCCGTGCCAGCATGGAGAAGGCGCTGGAGTACATAGGGCTGACGGCCGGCACCAGGATGACAGAGGTCAGCATCAACAAGGTGTTCATCGGCTCCTGTACCAACTCGCGCATCGAAGATCTGCGCAGCGCCGCCTTTCATGCCAAGGGCCGTAAGGTCGCCGCCGGCGTGGTGGCCATAGTAGTACCTGGCTCGGGTCAGGTGAAGCTGCAGGCCGAAGCCGAGGGTTTGGATAAGATCTTCATCGAAGCAGGTTTCGAATGGCGGCTGCCGGGCTGCTCCATGTGTCTGGCGATGAACGACGACAGGCTGGAGGCCGGCGATCGCTGCGCCTCGACCAGCAACCGCAACTTCGAGGGCCGCCAGGGGCGTGGCAGCCGGACTCATCTGGTGAGTCCGGCCATGGCCGCCGCCGCTGCAGTGGCCGGCCATTTCGTCGATATTCGCAAGCCTTACTAGGAGTACCCAATGCAAGCATTCACTGAACATACAGGTTTGGCCGTGGTGATAGACAGCACCAACATAGATACGGATCAGATCATCCCCAAGCAGTTCCTGTCCAAGGTCACCCGCGATGGCTTCGGCGTGCATCTGTTTCACGATTGGCGTTATCTGGATGAGGCGGGTTTACAGCCAAATCCCGAGTTCTCCCTCAATCAGCCGAGATACCAGGGGGCCTCGGTGTTGGTGGCCCAAGAGAACTTCGGCTGTGGCTCCAGTCGGGAACATGCGCCTTGGGCACTGGCGGATTTTGGCTTGCGGGTCATAATAGCGCCGAGCTTCGCCGATATTTTCTATGGCAACTCGATCAACAACGGCCTGTTGCCCGTGGTGCTCACCCATGCCCAGGTACAACAGCTGATCGACGAAGTGACAGCCAACGAGGGGGCGAGGATAGGCGTCGATCTGCAGACGCTCAAGGTGACGGCCCCCTCGGGGGCGGTATTCGACTTCAGCCTGGCGGCATCGGCGCGGCATAAGCTGCTCAATGGCTTGGATGCCATAGGCCTGACCCTGTCCCATGAGGCGAGCATCAGGGAGTATGAGGCCGGCATTCCCGCCTGGCGGGCCTAAGGCGCTTGTGCCTGAGCTAAACCACTAGAGCAGCTTGTTCGCGTGGTTTTTATGCTGGCGCCCGTGAGTTAATCCGTGTCGATAAAGGCTCTGTTTAGGGGCTTAATCGGTTCACTTGCGCCTTTCAGGCTGCCGCATCCGCCATGACGCCACCCGAATTGGGGCGCCGGCGCTGAGCTGACTTGCATCAGTCCGGTGCCGGCGGCTCATTCATCCTCTGCAGCGCCATTCACTCTCTCCTGCTCCACTTTCTCTTGCGCCTTTCTTCAGTGCCATGTCCCACGCCCTGGTATTGCCGGGTTTTTGAGCGCCTCTTTTCTGCTCGGTTGCAAACGGGCGCCGTATGAGTACACTGCCTGCTACCGGAATGGAGTTATTACTCTATTTTCACAACTCGACTCAGTGATAAACACACAAAAAAACACAGAGAATAACAATGAAACAACGTTACATCAGTTTGGCCGTGAGTGCGGCTATGTTGGGAGCCATGGCTCAAGTGCAGGCGGCAGGATTTCAGTTGGCCGAGTATTCGGCGACGGGTTTGGGGCGCGCCTTTGCCGGCGAAGCCGCGATGGCGGACAATGCCAGTGCCCAGGCACGCAATCCGGCGATGCTGAGTTTGCTCCCAGGACGCAATCTTTCCGTCGGTGGCATCTATGTGATGCCGGATGTCGATGTGAAGGGTGAGCTTGCCTTGAGCTCTCCCTTGTTGGGCTCACAGCCTATGGTGATGGATGCCGACGCCGTCGATGTCGCGGACAATGCCTTGGTGCCTAACTTCTATTACTCGAATCAACTCGACGACCACTGGACCTGGGGCCTGGCGATAAACTCCAATTATGGCCTGGAGACCAAAGTTGCGGCGACACACCCAACGGCGATCTTCGGCAACCACACCTCGGTCACCACGGTCGAGTTCAACCCTAACCTGGCCTATCGTTTCAACGATGCCTTGACCTTGGGTGCCGGTTTGCGCCTGGTCTATGGCGACGGCGAGATCAGTGCCTCTGCACCCGGCTGGATAGGTGCCATCAAGGCAAATCCTTATGTGCCGGCCCAGATTGCCGCGCGCTTACCCGCCGCCGGTACCAGCCTCAAGGGCATGGAAGGCGATGACGTGGGCTATGGTTGGCAGTTGGGTGCCAGCTGGCAAATAGATGCGGCCAACCGTTTGGGCTTCGCCTATCACAGCAGCGTTGAGCTGGAACTGGATGGCCAGGCTTCAGGTTTGCTCTATACGGGTGGCCAGGACCTGGAGATCCCGGGTTACCTGCCGCTGGAGTTGCCTGCCTTCGCCGAGCTGGCGTCTTACCATGAGCTGACGGATGACTGGGCCATGCATGCCAGCGTCAACTGGACTCAGTGGAGCGTGTTCGAGCAGCTGGTGGCCTATTTCCCGGGTGAGGTTAAGCCCATGGGTGGCCTGGAGTCGGATCTGGTGAAAGAGGAAAACTTCAAGGATAACTGGCGCTTCGCTTTGGGTACGACTTACCAATTGGATAAGGCCTGGCTGCTGCGTGCCGGCGTGGCGCTGGACAAGACGGCCGTGGATGATGAATATCGCACCATCACTATCCCGGATTCGGACCGTTTATGGTTCAGTGTTGGCGCTGGTTATCAGGCGACGGCCAACCTGACTCTGGATCTGGCGCTGACTTACATCAAGGCCCATGGCGATGCGTCAATTAACGAATCCCAGGATCTGCTGGGGCTGGCCAATGTCAGCTTCAACGGTGAGGCCGGCGGTAACGTCTGGCTTGCCGGTTTGCAGTTGAGCTACAAGATGTAAAATGGCCGTATACTGAGGTTGTATTAATATTAAGCCCAGCAATTGCTGGGCTTTTTTGTTTTTCAGTTACTGTGTTTGTTGGCCATTATTGTATAGTCATGGCTTGGATGTGGCGGCGAACGGGCTCGAGTCCGACCTGGGGAGCCGCCGTTGCTTGGCCCTGCAGTTGCAAGCACAAGAGAAAGAGTCATAAGGAAAGCCATAGTGACCAAGAAATACATAGTCGCGTTCGATCAAGGAACCACGAGCTCCCGTGCCATAGTGTTCGATCACCAGGCCAACATAGTGGCGCTGTCACAACGTGAGTTCAGTCAGTTCTATCCCCAACCCGGTTGGGTCGAACATGATCCCATGGAGATCTGGGCATCCCAGAGTTCGACTTTCACCGAAGTGCTCGCCAGGGCCGGGATCCCGGCCGATGAGGTGGCGGCCATAGGGATCACCAATCAGCGTGAGACCACAGTCATCTGGGATAAAGCCACGGGCAAGCCCATCTACAACGCCATCGTCTGGCAGTGCCGCCGCAGCAGCGAGATCTGTGAGCGTTTAAAAGCCCAGGGGCTGGAGGAGTATGTCAGGGCAAACACAGGCCTGTTGTTGGACCCTTATTTCTCCGGCACCAAGATAAGCTGGTTGCTGGAGAACGTGCCGGGTGCCAGGGAGCGGGCGCAGCGGGGCGAGCTGTTGTTTGGCACCATAGATACCTGGCTGGTGTGGAAGCTTACCGAGGGCAAGGTGCATGTGACAGATCCCACCAATGCCTCGCGTACCTTGTTGTTTAACATCCACACTGGGCAATGGGATCCCAAACTGCTCGAGGCGCTCGACATTCCCGCGGCTATCCTGCCCGAGGTGAAACCTTCCTGCGCCGTCTACGGCAGCACCCTCATAGGTGGCCATGGGGAGATCAAGGTGGCTGGCATGGCCGGCGACCAACAGGCGGCCCTGTTTGGCCAGCTGTGTGTCGAGGAAGGCATGGCCAAGAATACCTATGGCACAGGCTGCTTCCTCTTGATGCATACGGGCAAACAGGCGGTGCGTTCCCGCCATGGCCTCTTGACCACCATAGCCGCCGGCCCAGGGGCCGAACTGAATTATGCCCTGGAAGGCGCCGTCTTCATGGGCGGTGCGACAGTGCAATGGTTGCGGGATGAGCTGGGGTTGATCCGTGATGCCCAGGACACTGAGTATTTTGCCAGCAAGGTGGAAGACACCAAGGGGGTTTACCTGGTGCCGGCATTTGTCGGCTTGGGGGCGCCCTATTGGGATCCAGGTGCCAGGGGCGCCCTGTTCGGCCTGAGCCGGGGGGCCAACCGTAACCACATCATACGTGCCGCGCTCGAGGCCATCGCCTATCAGAGCCGCGACTTACTCGACGCCATGAGCAAAGACTGCGGCGTCAGCCTGAAGCAGCTCAAGGTGGATGGCGGTGCCGTGGTGAATGATTTTCTGATGCAATTCCAGGCCGATATCACGGATGTCGAGGTGCTGCGTCCCAGGCTGACAGAGACCACCGCCATGGGCGCCGCCTTCCTCGCCGGACTGGCTGTGGGTTTTTGGCAATCCATGGATGAAATCAAACATAAGACGGCTATCGAACGCAGATTTGTGCCCCAGATTACGCCCGAGAAGCGGGCGTCCCTGTATGCTGCCTGGCAGGATGCCGTCGCCCGCTGTCGCAGCTAGGCTTCTGTCACAGCTAGGCCGCTGCGACCCGAGCTTCGGCTTTAGCGGCCAAGCCCAGATTAACCTGCATCGCGGCCGCCATCATACTTCGACGTCTATGTGATCTGTCGGGTGCTCTGTCGGCGTTTGGCTGTTGGCATCGGTTTCCTGCCTGGCGGAGCGACGGCGATCTGTTTCCGTATGGTGGCGCCTGTCGGCGTCCGGATCGCGGCGGCGATCTATGCTTGTCTTGCGCCGTTCCAGCCTGGGCGGCAGCTGCGACTGCGGCGCCTCGTGACTGTCTGTGGCTATCTTGGTGGCGGCCGCCACCGGCTCGACGGTCCGCTTGGGTCTGAATACCGAGCGAACCGGTCTGGCTAACATGGCATACATGCTGTCTAAACTTATCATGAAGCATCCCTTATTCATTGATTTAGGCCGATGACAACTGCCTGCTGTGGGCAACTCATGGTTAATGTTTAGACTATATGCGGTTTTTCCGCCATCGGCCAGCACGCCTGCGGCGGTTCTCCCGTCCCGCAGCCCTTGCCGACTCCGCGGCGGCAAATGCCGGTCGGCATGTTGCCCTTTGGCGGTTATTAGGTGACTTTTACGTTATCGGGTTGCAGCGACAGAGATCTTTTTCCCCGCAGGCATGGCCCGGCGATTCCTTACCCCCGCACTCATTGGCGTACGGCGTTTATTCTCCTTGGACTTTCGGGTATATTGAGCCGTTTTTTCGAGGGAAACTCAGGGTTGGCCGGGCGATTGCGGGCATTATCCGCCACCTTAAGGCTTGTCGGCCCCACCCTGGTGGTCAATTTATGTCTATTGTTTCCACGTGTTTAGCTCCCGAGCCCACTTTTTACCACCTCGGTTTGCAGCGGTTTTATCCTGTTTCAACATGCTGCTAACCCGCTTGCTGCCTGGCTTTATAAAAAGATCCCATTCCTTGACATTGCTTGCATTCTGTCCCTAAACTTAGCATTTGTGGGGAATAGTGGATATTTGTGGATATATTAAGAGTTACTTCAACAACAACAGGGATGCAATGAAGTGTTTTCGGGCACAAGCGCAATCAACTTAGATATCAAAGGACGGATCGCCATTCCAATGCGATACCGTGAATCTTTGCAGCTTGAGCATGCCGGAAAAATCGTTGTCACCGTCGATATCGAATCTCACTGTTTGTTGATTTATCCCCTCCTTGAATGGGAAAGGGTCGAGACTAAACTGCTGCGTCTCTCCGATACCCAGCCCACAGAACGTGCATTAAAACGCTTACTGTTAGGTTACGCCCATGAGACTGAGCTGGATGCGAATGGACGGATACTGCTTACGCCAACCCTGCGCCGCTACGCCAGATTGGATAAACATCTGATGCTGGTGGGACAACTGAATAAGTTTGAGCTCTGGGATGAAACTGCATGGCAACAGCAGATAGAAGACAGTCAGGAAATTATCCGCAGCGAACGGCTCGCAGTGAACGAGCGATTGGCGGATTTTTCACTCTAAGCCATGCGTTAACCAATTGAAGAAGAGAATATGAGTCAGGAATTTGCCCATTTATCCGTGTTGTTGCAAGAAACCGTTGCCGGCTTGAACCTCAAGCGCGACGGCATCTATATCGACGGCACCTTCGGCCGGGGGGGGCACTCCCGCTATCTCTTGAGTCAGCTCGGTCCCAATGGCCGCCTCATCGCCATCGACAGAGATCCACAGGCCATAGCCGCGGCCGAGCAATTTGCCGACGACAGCAGGTTTCAGATAGTCCACGGCGGCTTCGGCCAGATGGCCGACTATGTCGCAGAGCTGGGCCTGACGGGCAAGATAGATGGTGTCTTGTTGGATCTAGGGGTGTCATCGCCTCAGTTGGACGATGCCGAGCGAGGTTTCAGCTTCCTGCGTGACGGCCCGCTCGATATGCGCATGGACAACAGCCAGGGTGAGACCGCGGCTCAGTGGCTGGCCAGGGCCGAAATAGAAGACATGGCCTGGGTCTTCAAGACCTATGGCGAGGAAAAAAATGCCCGCCACATAGCCCGTTGTATCGCCGCCGATCGCGACAAGACCCCTTTCCTGCGCACCAAGGATCTGGCCGAGCTCATCAACAGGATCACCAAGAATAAGGAACGCAACAAGCATCCGGCGACCCGGGTGTTTCAGGCCATCAGGATTTACATTAACAGCGAACTGGAGCAGATAGACCAGGCGCTCGAGGGCGCACTCAAGGTGCTGGCACCCCAGGGGCGTCTGTCGGTGATAAGCTTCCATTCGTTGGAAGACAGGATGGTGAAGCGTTTCATTCGTCGTCATAGCCAGGGCGAGAGCGTGCCCCATGGACTGCCGCTCACCGAAGCGCAGATCAACAAGTCGCGTCATTTGCTGCCGGTGGGCAAGGCGATGAAACCGTCGGATGAAGAGATAGCGCGCAACCCCAGGGCCAGGAGCTCAGTGCTCAGGGTCGCCGAGCGTCTGGATTACTGAGCCTGCTCATGTCCAAGCCTCAGCTCAATCTGACCCGGATAATAGTGCTCGACCTCTGGCGCCATAAGTGGGTGCTGGTGGTCGCGACTCTGGTGCTGTTGAACGCCATCCTGGTGGTGTACACCAGCCATGTGAGCCGCAAGCTGACGACCCAGTGGGATCAGCTGCTGCAGGAGCGGGACAGATTGGACATAGAGTGGCGTAACTTGCTGTTGGAAGAGCAATCTCTGGCGGAACACAGTCGCATAACCCGAGTAGCAACCAAAGAACTGAATATGAGTCGACCCTTGCCCAGCGAAGAAGTGGTGGTCAGGCTCCCATGAGAACAGGAAGTCATGAGTAAACAGGCAAAGCGCAAACAGAAACCCGAGCTGATCCATTGGCGACTCTATGTCGTCGTGGGCTTGGTTTGCCTCTTGTTTGTCAGCCTGATAGGTCGTGCCGCCTACATACAGATCATAGAGCCGGAGAAACTGCGTCACGAGAGTGACATGCGCACCCTGAGAACCACGAGTCGTGAGGTGCAGCGGGGACTCATCACCGACAGAAACGGCGAGATGCTGGCCGTGTCCGTGCCCGTGCGCGCCGTGTGGGCGGATCCCAAGCAGGTGCATGACAAGAATGGTTTCGCCGACATGCGCCGCTGGCAGGCCCTGGCGGATGTACTGCATGAGCCAGTCGATGACATACTCGAGCGGGTCAAGAGCAACCCCAAGAGACGTTTCACCTACCTCAAACGCCAGGTGACCCCCGGCGTCGCCGATTACATAAGTCAGCTCAAGTTGCCCGGGGTCTTCCTCAAGTCTGAATCCAGGCGCTATTACCCGGCCGGCGAGATCGCCGCCCAGCTGATCGGCATCACCAACATAGACGATATCGGCATCGAAGGCATAGAGAATACCTACAATTCCTGGCTGACGGGGACCCCGTCCAAGCAGAAAGTGCGCAAGTCCCGTGATGGTCATGTGGTCGAACGCCTGGACATAGTGCAGGAAGGCGAGAGTCCGAACGATCTGGTGCTCAGCATAGACCAACGCATTCAGCAGTTGGCCTATCGCGAGCTCAAACGCGCCACGGAAATGAACCGGGCCACCTCAGGCTCTGTGGTGGTGCTGGATGTACATACGGGTGAGGTGCTGGCCATGGTCAACACCCCTTCCTACAATCCCAACGCCAGGGAGAAACTGAAGCCCTATCGCATGCGCAACCGCGCCATGACAGACACCTACGAGCCGGGTTCTGTGATCAAGCCCTTCGTGGTGGCGGCGGCGCTCGAAGCGGGCACTGTCAAGCAGGACGAGGTCATCAAGACCTACCCAGGCCTGATGCGCATAGGCGGCAAGATCGTCCGTGACAGCCGCTATTATGGCGATATGTCCTTGGCCGAGGTTTTGGTGCACTCGAGCAACGTCGGCATGACCAAGATAGCCTTGTCCATGCCGGTACAGCAACTTCTGGGTTACCTCCAGTCGGTGGGCTTGGGCAATTATTCAGGCATCAATCTCGCGGGTGAGAGCGCCGGGCTTATCCATGATCGCCGGCGCTGGTCCGAGTTTGAACGTGCCACCCTGTCTTTCGGCTATGGCCTGACGGTGACGCCGCTGCAGTTGGCGCGCATGTATGCCGTCCTGGGCAGCAAGGGCGTGCTCTATCCAGTGTCTATCCTCAAGCTCAAACAAAAACCCCAGGGCGAGCAAGTGATCTCGCCGGCCGTGGCCCAGAGCGTGATGCATATGCTGGTTGGGGTCACTCAGAAGGGCGGCACCGCGACCCAGGCTCATATCGACGGCTATCCCACGGCCGGCAAGACGGGAACGGCACGCAAGGCCGTCGCCGGCGGTTACGGCGATGACTATGTGGCCCAGTTTGCCGGAGTCGCGCCTGTGAACGATCCCAGGCTGGCGATAGTCGTAGTGATTAATGAGCCCAAGGGCGACAAGTATTATGGCGGCGATGTTGCCGCCCCCGTGTACGCCGCCGTGATGTCCGGGGCGTTGCAGATGTTAAACGTTGAGCCAATGACTGCGAAAGCGCAAGTGCAATTGGCCGGAATTCCGAGGAGTGCAGAATGATATTATTGCGGGATCTGCTGGCGCCTTGGTTTCATTATCCAGGACCCGAAAGCGTTAACATGCTGACATTGGATAGCCGTGCTGTGGTGCAGGGAGGCCTGTTTGTGGCCATTCCCGGCCATAAGGTCGACGGCCGTCAGTTTGTGGACCAAGCCCTGGCAAGGGGCGCCCTGGCCTTGGTGCATACGGATGATCCTGATGCGCATGGCCGGGTGAACCGTACCGCCGGCGCGAGCGGGCGGGGCATAGAGATAGCTTTCTTTCAGTTGAGCAGGCAGTTGTCTGCCCTGGCGGCGCAGTTTTATCCCTTGCACCGCAGCTGCAAGCTGGTCGGTATCACAGGCACCAATGGCAAGACCTCGGTCAGCCAATTGCTCGCCCAGCTGGTGAGCCTTGCCGGTGACCGCGCCGCTGTGATGGGCACCCTGGGCAATGGCCTCTGGGGAGAGCTGGTCGACAGCGGCAATACCACGGCCGATGCTATCACCCTGATGCAACAACTGGCCCAATTCGAGGCCAGGGGCGCCAAGGTCTGTGCCATGGAGGTCTCCAGCCACGGCCTGGTGCAGGGACGGGTGGCGGCCGTGCCTTTCGATACCGCAGTATTCACTAATCTGAGCCGGGATCATCTTGATTATCATGGTGATATGGATGCCTATGCCCTGGCCAAGAGACGTCTGTTCGGTTTCACCAGCCTGCAGCATGGGCTGATCAACCTCGACGATGCCGTCGGCCTCGACTGGTTCCGCGCCCTGAACGATAGCAAGATCTTGGGCTTCAGCACGGCGGGGCAGCCACAGGCGAGCTTCTTCACCAAGGATGCCAGCTTCCATGAACATGGCGTCGAGGCGACGCTGGTGTGGCCCGAGGGTGAGGCCAGGCTGGCATCGCCCCTGCTCGGCGCCTTCAACCTGTCCAACCTGGTCGCCGCCGTCGCTGCCCTGTATCTGCAGGGCTATGACATGCATCAGCTGTTGAGCCTGGTGCCGGAATTAACCCCGGTTCCCGGCAGGATGGAACGTTTCACCACTGCGGCCGGGGTGACTCTGGTGGTGGATTATGCCCATACCCCGGACGCCATAGCGCAGGCCCTGCAGGCGCTCAGGGGCCATTGTCCGGGAGAGCTCTGGTGTCTGTTCGGCTGTGGCGGCGAGCGCGACAAGGGCAAGCGGCCATTGATGGCCAAGGCCGCCGAGGCCTTCGCCGACAGGTTGATGATCACCAGCGACAATGCCCGCAGTGAAGCGCCGCAAGCCATAATCGCCGACATATTTTCAGGTTTGAGCCGGCCCGATGCCGCCCTGAGCGACATAGACAGAGTCAGCGCCATCAAGCGGGTGCTGGCCCTCGCCAAGGGCGGCGATCTGCTGCTCTTGGCCGGTAAGGGCCATGAAACCTACCAGGAAATCGGCGGTGTGCGTCTGGACTATGACGAGCGCGCCCTGGCGCGGCAATTGGCGGAGGGTTCCCTATGATCCCCATGATGCTCTCACGCCTCTGCCAACAGCTGGATGCCAGGCTCGTTGGCAAGGATTGGGCCGCCAACGAGCGGCAGATCCGCAGTCTCAGCAGCGACAGCCGTAACCTGGGCCCGGATTGTCTGTTCGTGGCCCTCAAGGGCGAGCGTTTCGACGGTCATGATTTCGCGGCCACCGCCATGGCCAATGGCGCCAGCGCCTTGCTGGTGGAGCGGGAATTGCCTCTGGCATTACCGCAAATCCTGGTGCCCGATTGCCAGCGCGCCATGGGGGCCATAGGCGCCTATGTGCGTGACAGTGTCGCCCCAAGATGTGTGGCGCTGACCGGCTCCAACGGCAAGACCAGCGTCAAGGAGATGATCGCCACCATACTGTCGCAGCATGGCCGGGTGCTCTACACCGCGGGCAATTTCAACAACGAGATAGGCGTACCGCTCACCCTGCTCAGGCTGACCCCGGGCGATGAATTCGGGGTGTTCGAGCTGGGGGCGAATCATAAGGGGGAGATAGATTACACTTCTTCTCTGGTTAAACCCGAGGTGGCATTGGTCAACAACATAGGGGATGCCCATCTGGAAGGGTTCGGCTCCAAGGCGGGAGTCGCAGCGGCCAAGGCGGAGATCTTCAATCACCTGCAGCCCATGGGGACGGCCGTCATCAATGCCGATGATGAGTTTGCCGCCCTGATGCGTACCCAAGCCAAGGCTTACCGTCAGCTGGATTTTGGCATGGCCACCCCCGCCGCCGTGATGGCGACGGCGCTGAGCGCCGATGCCGAGGGCCGCTACAGCTTTACCCTCGAGTATGACGGCCAGTCGGTTGCCGTCAGCCTGCCGCTGGCGGGGCGGCATCAGGTCGGCAATGCCCTGGCGGCCACCTGTGTCTGCCTGGCACTGGGCTTGAGTCTGGCGCAGATAGCCACAGGGTTGGCGCTGTTGCAGCCGGTCAAGGGCCGCATGTTACCGCACCGGCTCGGCCGGGTGCTGTTGGTGGATGACAGCTACAACGCCAATCCGAGTTCCGTAGGCGTTGCCATAGACTGGCTCAGGGAAATGAGTGGCCATCGCTGCTTGGTGCTGGGCGATTTAGCCGAATTGGGCGACAATGCGCCACTTTTGCACTCAGAGCTGGGGCTGCTGGCGAAACGCCGGGGCATTGACGCCCTCTTCTGTGTCGGCCGGCTCAGCCGCGACACCAGTCTGGCATTCGGCGCCGAGCATAATCACAGCATGGATGAATTGCTTGGCAAATTAATCAAACACATAAATCAGTTACCTGGTCAGGTAACAGTATTGGTCAAAGGATCCCGCAGCGCCGCCATGGAGCGCGTTGTCGAGGCCTTAACAGTCGCTTTCGAGCGCGGGGAGTTAGTGTAGATGCTGGTTTATCTGGCCGAGTATTTAACCCAGTTTTATTCCGGGTTCAACGTATTTTCTTATGTGACCTTCAGGGCCATTCTCGGCCTGTTGACGGCCATGGTGTTCAGCCTATGGTGGGGGCCCAAGTTGATCGAACGTCTGCAGATACTGCAGATAGGTCAGGTGGTGCGCAACGACGGTCCCGAATCACACCTGAGCAAACGTGGCACCCCCACCATGGGCGGCTTGTTGATCCTGGCGGGCATCTTCATCAGCGTCTTGCTGTGGGGCGATCTCGGCAATCGTTACGTGTGGGTGATGTTGTTCGTGCTGGCCAGCTTCGGCCTGATAGGTTTCATCGACGACTATCGCAAGGTGGTGCGCAAGGATACCAAGGGGTTGATCGCCCGCTGGAAGTATATCCTCCAGTCCCTGGCCGCACTGGCGATCGCCTTCTACCTGTATGCCACTACTGTGCATCCGGGGGAAACCCAGCTGGTGGTGCCTTTCTTCAAGGAAGTGATGCCGCAACTGGGGATCGCCTTCGTTGTGCTGGCCTATTTCACCATAGTGGGCGCCAGCAATGCGGTGAACCTGACCGATGGCCTGGATGGTTTGGCTATCATGCCGACCGTGATGGTGGCCGCCGCCTTCGCCCTGATAGCCTATCTCTCGGGTCATGTGCAGTTCGCCAGTTACCTGCATATCCCCTATCTGCCGGGTTCCGGCGAGTTGGTGATCGTCTGCACCGCCATAGTGGGCGCAGGGCTGGGATTCCTCTGGTTTAATACCTACCCGGCGCAGGTCTTCATGGGAGATGTCGGCTCCCTGTCGCTGGGCGCGGCATTGGGCACCATAGCCGTGTTGATCCGTCAGGAAATCCTGCTGGTCATCATGGGCGGGGTGTTCGTGATGGAAACTGTATCTGTGATCCTCCAGGTGGGCTCCTATAAGCTGCGCGGCCAGCGTATCTTCCGCATGGCGCCCATTCACCATCACTACGAGCTCAAGGGTTGGCCGGAGCCGCGGGTGATAGTGCGTTTCTGGATCATCTCTTTGTTCCTGGTATTGCTTGGCTTAGCCACGCTGAAATTAAGGTAAAGCGTCATGGCGGACAGATATTCACACATAGTGTTGGGTTTGGGGGCGACCGGGCTCTCGGTCGTGCGCTATTTGTGTGGCCAGGGGATCACGCCCTTGGTGATGGATAGCCGCCGTCAGCCGCCAGGTGCCGAAGCCTTGGCGGCCGAATATCCCGAGGTGACGCTGCACGCCGGCGGCTTCGATTGTCGTTATCTGGTGCAAGCCAGTCAGATCATCATAAGTCCTGGGATCGCCGTCGATACCCCGGAAGTCCAGGCCGCCATCGACATGGGCATAGAAGTCATAGGGGACGTAGAGCTGTTTGCCAGAGCCCTGGCCGAGCGCGAGCCCTGTGTGCTGGCGATCACCGGCTCCAACGGCAAGTCGACCGTGACCACCCTGGTCGCGGAAATGGCCAGGGCCGGCGGCAAGAAGGTGGCTGTCGGCGGCAACATTGGCGTGCCCGCGCTGGACTTGCTGCGTGAGCCGGCCGACTTGTATGTGCTCGAACTCTCCAGCTTCCAGCTCGAGACGACCCATAGCCTCCGCTGCCTGGCCGCCACTTGTCTCAACATAAGTGAAGATCATATGGACAGATACACGGATATCGAGTCCTACCGCCAGGCCAAGCTCGGCTTGTATCCCCAGAGCCGGGTGGCGATCTTCAACCGCGACGATGCCATGACCCTGCCCAAGGAGCCCATGAATCAGTTGAGCTTCGGCCTGGGCGTACCAGAGAACGATGACTGGGGCATAGCCGGCGGCAAGCTGGTGCATGGCAGCAGCGAGATCCTCAGTTTGAGTGAAGTGGCGCTCATCGGCAGCCATAACCATGCCAACCTGCTTGCGGCCATGGCCCTGGTGGATCAGGCGGGTGTCGACCGCAGCGCCATGGTTGAGGTTGCGCGCCGCTTTAGCGGCCTGGCCCATCGTTGTGAGCTGGTGGCTGTGAAGGCCGGGGTCTCTTATGTCAACGATTCCAAGGCCACCAATGTGGGTGCCACGGTCGCCGCCTTGCAGGGGCTGAGCGATTATCTGGGGGATGTCATATTGATCGCCGGCGGTGATGGCAAGGGCGCCGACTTCGGCCCGCTGGCGCCGGCGCTCGCCAACGTCAGTCAGCTTATCACCCTGGGACGGGATGGCGGGCAGATCGCCGCCTTGAAGTCGGGAAGCCTAGAGGTCGCCACCATGGCCGAGGCCGTTGCCAAGGCCGCCGAGCTGGCGAGCTCGGGAGACATAGTGCTCTTGTCTCCCGCCTGTGCCAGTCTGGACATGTACGCGAATTTCATGGCCCGTGGCGATGACTTCAGGCACTTGGTGGAGGCATTGAATGACGACTGATGCGCGCCAACTCAGCCTGTTTGCCGGGCGCCTCAAGTGGGCCTGGCCCAACTTGCTGCGGGATAACGAAGCGCCGGGGGCGCAGCTGTACGACAGAGCCTTGCTGATGGCGATTCTGTCGCTGATCAGTTTCGGCTTCGTCATGGTGATGTCGGCGTCCATGCCCGAGGCGCAGACGCTGACGGGGAATCCATTCCATTTCATGGGGCGGCATATCCTCTACCTGATTGGCTGCGTCATCATAGCCACCCTGGTGCTTAAGATAGAGATCCACAGGTGGCAGCAGCTCAGCCCGGTGATCTTGTTGGTGGTGGGGCTGATGTTGGTGGCGGTGCTGCTCGTCGGCACCAGTGTCAACGGCGCCACCCGCTGGCTCGCCATAGGACCCGTGCGCATTCAGGTCGCCGAGGTGGCCAAGTTTGCCTTCGTGGTATACATGGCCGGTTATCTGGTCAGGCGCCACCAGGAGCTGAGGGAAAATTCCAAGGGTTTCTACAAGCCGATCGCCGTCTTTGCCGTGTACGCCATCCTGATCTTGATGCAGCCGGATCTCGGCACTGTGGTGGTGTTATTCGTCGGTACCGTCGGCCTGCTGTTTCTGGCGGGGGCCCGTCTGCTGGACTTCTTCGCCCTGATCCTCGCCGGAGTGATGGCCTTCGTCGCCCTGGTATTGCTCGAGCCTTACCGCATGCGCCGGGTGACGTCCTTCCTCGATCCTTGGCAAGATCCCTTCGGCAGCGGCTACCAGTTGACTCAGTCGCTGATGGCCTATGGCCGCGGTGACTGGCTGGGGCAGGGGCTGGGCAACAGCATCCAGAAGCTGGAATACCTGCCCGAGGCCCATACCGACTTCATCTTCGCCATCATAGGTGAGGAGTTGGGCTTCATCGGCATCATAGCCGTGCTGTCCGTGTTGCTGTTCGTGGCGCTGCGGGCGATCCGCTTGGGCAACCTCTGCCTCAAGACGGAAAATGCCTTCGAAGGCTATCTGGCCTACGGCATAGGCATCTGGATCTGTTTCCAGACTGTGGTCAATGTCGGCGCCAGCATAGGCATGTTGCCGACCAAGGGGCTGACCTTGCCCTTCATCAGCTATGGCGGCAGCAGCCTGTGGGTGATGACGGCGGCGGCCATGTTATTGCTGCGAATCGATTTCGAACGGCGTCTGAGTAAGGTGCAGGCCATTCAGGGGAGAGTAAACTAATGGCTGATATCCTTAGCGAAGACAAACGTATTCTGGTGATGGCCGGCGGCACGGGCGGACATGTGTTTCCCGCCCTGGCGGTCGCCAAGCACTTGGCCAAGCGTGGCTGGAAGGTGCGTTGGTTAGGCACGGCCGATCGCATGGAGGCCAGATTGGTGCCTCAACATGGCTTCGATATCGACTTCATAGATATCAAGGGAGTGCGTGGCAATGGCTTGGTGCGTAAGCTGGCCGCGCCCTTCAAGGTGCTGCGCTCTATCGCCCAGGCGAGGAAGGTCATAAAGGAATTTAACCCGGATGTGGTACTTGGCATGGGCGGTTTCGCCAGCGGTCCAGGCGGGGTCGCCGCGCGGCTCTGCGGCATTCCTCTGGTGCTGCATGAGCAAAATGCTATCCCCGGGATGACAAACAAGCTGCTGTCACGCATAGCAACCCGGGTGCTGTGTGCCTTCGAGAATACCTTCGCAGCTTTGAATGTGAAGGCCGAGGTGGTGGGCAACCCCATCAGGCGGGAGCTTATCAACTTGGGCAATCAACCCAGGGTAAGCGGTGACGATGCCCTCAGAGTGTTGGTCGTAGGCGGCAGCCTGGGGGCCAAGGTCTTCAACGATCTCATGCCGGCGGTCGTGGCCGCCATGAGCCAGCAGCACTCAATCACAGTCTGGCATCAGGTCGGGCGCGACAATTTGCAGCGGGTCAAGGCCGAATACCAGCAGTTGGGTCAGGATGGCGGCGTCAATGTGGCCGAATTTATCGACGACATGGAAGCGGCGTATCGCTGGGCCGATGTGGTCTTATGCCGTGCCGGTGCCCTGACAGTCTCTGAGCTGGCGGCGGTTGGCCTGCCCGGGGTGTTGGTGCCTTACCCCCATGCCGTCGACGATCACCAGACCCGTAACGCCAAGGTCCTGGTCGATGCCGGTGCCGCCTTCTTGTTGCCGCAGGCCATATTGGATGTAGAGCAATTGGTGGGCAAGTTGCACTTGCTCGCCAGTGACAGAAACGAATTAGCCCGTATGGGCCAAAGAGCGCGAGATGTTGCCGTACTCGATGCGACCGAACGTGTCGCCGCCGTGTGCAGGGATCTTGCCGGGAAAAAACACCAATGACAAAAACAGAAAAATACGCCCAGTTGCGCACCATGATCCCCGAGATGCGTCGCATCAAGAGGATCCACTTCGTCGGTATCGGCGGCGCCGGCATGGGCGGCATAGCCGAAGTACTGCTCAACGAGGGCTATCAGATCAGTGGCTCGGACATAGCCCAGAATGCGGTGACCGAGAGATTGGCGGCCCTGGGGGCGCAGATAGTCATAGGGCATCAGGCTCTGAGCGTGCAACAGGTGGATGTGGTGGTGGTGTCGACCGCTATCAACCAGGAAAACCCGGAGATAGTCGCCGCCAGGGAGCTGCGGATCCCCATAGTCCGCCGGGCGGAAATGCTGGCGGAGTTGATGCGTTACCGTCATGGGGTGGCGATTGCCGGTACCCATGGCAAGACCACGACCACCAGTCTGATCGCCAGCGTCTATGGCCAGGCGCAGCGGGATCCCACTTTCGTGATAGGTGGCCTGCTCAACAGCGCCGGCACCAATGCCAGGTTGGGCACCAGCCGCTATCTGATCGCCGAGGCCGATGAGAGCGATGCCAGCTTCCTGCATCTGCAGCCCATGGTCAGTGTGGTGACCAACATAGAAGCCGACCATATGGATACCTATGGCGGTGACTTCGAGAAGCTGAAGTCTACCTTCGTGGATTTCCTGCATAACCTGCCGTTCTATGGCGTGGCCGTGGTCTGTATCGACGATGAGGTGGTGCGCGAACTCATGCCGCGCGTAGGTCGCCAGTTGGTGACCTACGGCTTCAGTGAGGATGCCGATGTCAGGGCGCTGGATTTCAGCCAGCAGGGTCATCAATCCCGCTTCACCGTCAGGCGCAAGGGGAAGGAAGATCTGAGCTTGGTGCTGAACCTGCCGGGGCAGCACAATGTGCTCAATGCCTTGGCGGCGATTGCCGTGGCGACCGAAGATGAAATAGATGATGCCGCCATGGTGCAGGCATTGGCCGAATTCCAGGGGATAGGCCGTCGTTTCCAGCATCTGGGCGAGTTTGCCACCCCAAATGGCGCCGTGATGTTGGTCGACGACTATGGCCATCACCCGAGTGAAGTGGCCGCGACCATCAGGGCGGCCCGTGCCGGTTGGCCGGATAGGCGCCTGGTGATGGCCTACCAGCCCCACAGGTACAGTCGCACCCGGGATCTGTACGAGGACTTCGTCGATGTCCTGTCCCAGGTTGATTGTCTCTTGCTGCTGGATGTCTATGCCGCCGGTGAGGCACCGATCCCTGGGGCCGATGGCCGGGCCCTGTGCCGCTCTATCCGTTTACGCGGTCAGGTGGATCCCATCTTCGTTGCCAGCCCGGAGCAGCTGGCGGGGGTCTTGCCGGATGTGCTGCAGGATGGGGATCTGCTCATGACTCAGGGGGCCGGAAATATAGGTGCCTTGGCGCGTCAATTGGCGACCTCGGAGCTGGGTTTTGCAATAAAGGTAAATGATAAAGAAATCGATTGATTTTTAATCTGTTAGCTTTTGGTGAAAACATATTTTGACCCTGGAACTCAGGTCTATATAATGACCGATTTTCTGTGGTTTTTGCCGGTGCTGAGTAAGGGTAGGTGAGCTGTGTCTTGGAGCGATAAGCGGCGACATTGGCAACAGAAGTTATTGCAGCTGGATTGGTATCTGTGGCTGGGGCTGGCGTTTTTATTTGCCGTGCTGCTTGGCCTTATCGCCGCCGGGCGCCAGTTGCACTCTGTGCTGAACGATGCAGATAAACTGCCCATAGAAGCCGTCGCCATCAAGGGCGAGCGCCTCTATACCAGCGATCGGGAGATCCAGCAGGCATTACAGAGCCTGATGCAACGCAGCTTTTTCAGCGCCGATGTGGCTCAGGTGCAGCAGACACTGGAAGCCTTGCCCTGGGTGTACAGCGCATCGGTCAGGCGCGAATGGCCGGCGAAATTGAAGGTCTACCTGCAGGAGCAGCAGCCGATAGCACACTGGAACGGTGATGCCTGGCTCAATGTCCAGGGCGAGGTATTTCAAGCCGCGGCGCCGCCTGGGTTGGAGAAGTTGCCCTTGCTGGCCGGGCCGGAAGACATGGGCAGCGAAGTGCTGACGACCTATCAGCTGCTCGAGTCGCTGCTGAAGATCAACGGCTTCGAACTGGCGAGTTTGAGCCTGAGCCCGCGCCATGCCTGGCACGCCATGCTGGACAACGGCATACTGTTGGATCTGGGGCGTGAGGATAATATGGCGCGAGTTCAAAGATTTATTGATGTTTACCCTATCCTGGCGAAACAGAGTAAGGCGATCGCCACGGTGGATTTGCGTTACGACACAGGGTTAGCCGTAGGCTGGGATGATGCACAACAAGAGAGCCGTTAAGTAATGACCAAGAACCAAGATAGAAATCTGATTGTTGGATTGGACATAGGGACATCTAAGGTCGCAGTGATCATAGGCGAAGTCATGCCCGACGGTGAGATCAGCATAGTCGGCTTGGGAAATCACCCTTCCAGAGGCATGGATAAGGGCGGCGTCAACGATCTGGATTCGATAGTGCGCAGCGTGCAGCGGGCACTGGATCAGGCCGAGTTGATGGCCGATTGCCAGGTGTCATCGGTTTATCTGAGCATTTCGGGCAAACACATAGCCTGCCAGAACGAGAATGGCATGGTGTCGATCAACGACGAAGAAGTGACCCAGGAAGACGTCGACAATGTGATTCATACGGCGAGATCCGTGAAGATCCCGACCGAGCGGCGGATACTGCATGTGTTGCCACAGGAGTATGCCATAGATGTGCAGGACGGCATCAAGAGCCCCATCGGCATGTCTGGCATGCGGATGGAGGCCAAGGTACACATAGTCACCTGTGCCAACGATATGGCCAAGAATATCACTAAGAGCGTCGAGCGCTGTGGCCTCAAGGTGGATGATCTGGTGTTTTCCGGCATTGCCTCGGCCGACTCAGTGCTGACCAATGACGAGAAAGATCTCGGGGTCTGCATCGTGGACATAGGTGGCGGCACCACAGACATAGCCGTCTATACCAATGGCGCCCTGCGTCACTGTGCCGTGGTGCCGGTGGCCGGCAACCAGGTGACCAACGACATAGCCAAAATTTTCCGCACTCCCTTGTCACATGCGGAACAGATCAAGGTGCAGTTCGCCAGCGCCCGCAGCGCCATGGTGAGCCGCGAAGACAGCATAGAAGTGCCTTCGGTCGGCGGTCGCCCTTCGCGGAGCATGTCGCGTCATACCCTGGCAGAAGTGGTCGAGCCAAGGTATCAGGAGCTGTTCGAATTGGTGTTGAAAGAATTGCAGGACAGCGGTCTGGAAGATCAGATCGCCGCCGGCATAGTGCTGACGGGCGGTACAGCCTCGATAGAGGGGGCCGTCGACATAGCCGAAGCGACCTTCGGCATGCCGGTACGGGTAGCGTCGCCGCTGCCGATCAAAGGTTTATACGAATATGTGGATCAGTCTATCTACTCGACCGGAGTGGGACTGTTGCACTATGGCGCAAGACGGGTCATCGAACGTCAGTTCGAGCGTCCCGAGCGTCAAGGGGTCACCAGTTTCTTGAATCGGGTCAAGAGCTGGTTTAAGGGTGAGTTTTAATTTCATAACGCAGGCATAACGGAGATCAGACAATGTTTGAGATCATGGATACACATTCAGACGACGCGGTGATCAAGGTCATCGGTGTCGGTGGTGGCGGTGGTAACGCCGTCGAACACATGGTGAAACACAACATAGAAGGTGTTGAGTTTGTAGTCACCAACACAGACGCCCAGGCGCTGCGCAAGTCGGCTGCGGGCTCAACCATTCAATTGGGTCGCGATGTCACCAAGGGCTTAGGCGCCGGCGCCAATCCTGAAGTGGGTCGTGCTGCCGCCGAGGAAGATAAAGAGAACATCCGCGCCGCCATCAAGGGCTCGGATATGATCTTCATCGCCGCCGGCATGGGCGGTGGGACAGGGACGGGAGCCGCGCCTGTGGTCGCTCAGATCGCCCGTGAAGAAGGCATTCTTACCGTGGCAGTGGTGACCAAGCCTTTTCCCTTCGAAGGCAAGAAGCGTATGGCCTATGCCGAGCAAGGCATAACCGAGCTGGCGAAACATGTGGATTCATTGATCACCATCCCCAACGAGAAGTTGCTCAAGGTCCTGGGCCGTGGCACTTCCCTGCTGGATGCGTTCGCCGCCGCCAACAACGTCCTGTTGGGCGCTGTGCAAGGCATAGCCGAGCTGATCACCCGCCCAGGCCTCATCAACGTCGACTTCGCCGACGTCAAGACTGTGATGTCCGAAATGGGTAATGCCATGATGGGCACGGGTGTCGCCCGCGGGGAAGACAGGGCCGAAGAAGCGGCCGAAGCGGCCGTCGCCAGTCCTCTGCTGGAAGACATAGATCTGGCCGGTGCCCGTGGCGTCCTGGTTAACATCACCGCCGGCATGGACATGAGCATCGAAGAGTTCGAGACAGTCGGTAATCATGTTAAGGCCTATGCATCAGACAACGCGACCGTGGTCGTGGGTGCCGTGATAGATCCGGAAATGAGCGACGAGCTGCGTGTGACTGTGGTTGCAACGGGTATAGGTGCCGAGAAGCGCCCGGATATCCAACTCGTGTCCAAGCCGGCGCCGCGTCCTGAGCCAGTGGCCATAGAGCCCAAGGTTGAGCAGTACGCCGAAGAACCGAGTCTGACTCAGGCTGCGCCTAAGGGTAATGTCGTGCCGGCAACCCAGTCGATACCGACACCGGCCGCCAAGCATGAGCTGGATTATCTGGATATTCCGGCGTTTCTGCGTAAGCAGGCGGATTAATAGGGCGGCATAGACATGATAGTTGCCACTGCGCGCTCGGGTTGATGGCCCGAAAGTGGTGGAATTTTTGTGAAATGCCAAACTTATGCTAATATCTTCGCCCAGTCGCGCCCTTGGTGGGCCGTTGCTGTGCGCAGACGTTAGGCTTTTTTGTTGAGATGAATACGGGTAACTGAATGATTTTTCAAAGAACTGTTCAAAAAATGGTGAAGACCACTGGTGTCGGATTGCATTCCGGCAACAAGGTGACTCTGTGCATCAAGCCCGCCCCTGTCAATACGGGTATCGTACTGGTACGAACCGATATGAGCCCAGCTGTTGCCATCGCGGCTAAGCCTGAGCAAGTACGGGAAACCACCATGTGTACGGCGTTGGTAAATGACCAGGGTGTCCGCATCTCGACCATTGAGCACTTGTTCGCCGCCTTGGCCGGCTTGGGCATAGATAACGCCGTTATCGAAGTGGATGCGCCTGAAATCCCCATCATGGATGGCAGTGCCAGTCCATTCGTATTCCTGTTGCAGACTGCCGGTATCCAAGAGCAGGCGGCTGCCAAGAAATACCTCAGGATCAAGCGCACGGTTCGCGTCGAAGACGGTGATAAATGGGCCGAGCTCAAACCCTTCAAGGGCTTTCGCGTTAATTTCGCGATCGATTTCAATCACCCTGAAATCGCCCGCAGCCAGCAGCATATGGTGATGGATTTTTCCACTTCCGCCTTTGTTAAAGACATCAGTCGTGCCAGGACTTTCGGTTTCATGCGTGATATTGAATATCTGCGTGCCAATAACCTGGCCCTGGGTGGCAGCATGGAAAACGCCGTGGT
This sequence comes from Shewanella sp. AS16, assembly GCF_021412365.1. NCBI lineage: Bacteria > Pseudomonadati > Pseudomonadota > Gammaproteobacteria > Alteromonadales > Shewanellaceae > Shewanella > Shewanella sp. AS16. The sequence continues at coordinate 70,216 of NZ_JAKCLK010000012.1, forward strand.
GCTTGATGAATATCGTGTCCTCAACCCCGATGGTCTGCGTTATGAGGATGAGTTCGTTAAGCACAAGATCCTGGATGCGTTCGGTGATCTCTATGTTGCGGGTCACGCCATAGTCGGCGAGTTCTGTGCCTACAAGACGGGCCATGCCCTCAACAACCAGTTGGTGCGGGCCCTGTTGGCCCAGCAAGATGCCTGGGAGCTGGTGAGTTTCGAGAAAGAGGCCGACGTTCCCGTCAGCTTCATGGTGCCGGGCGGCGCCGTACTGGCCTAGTTAAGAATTAAGATTGCCTATTACGGCTGGCTAATGCAGCCAGCCGTTTTAGTTTTTCACCCAGGGAACCTTCAACATGTTCCGCCAATGCCTCCAGATGTTCTGCGGCCACCGCACTCAGTTGATGCTGGGGAACCTTGGACTTGGGGGTGTACAAGGCTAATCCCGGGTTGACTTTCACTTCAATTGCGGTAAGCATTGGGAGCGTTTCGGTTTGCAGTTGCGTGAGTAACTTCGTCTTTTGGAAGTTAATTCTGGCAGCCCAGGCCGAGGTAGTAGTTTCAATAACAAGAACACCCTGGCGGAGATTGGCCACTTTAAGCTGCTCCGCGACAGGACCTGCCAGCATCTGTTTCACATGTTGATCCAGGTACAATAGCAGTTCCGCTTTCTCGGCAAGATCGGGTAATTTCCCCGATTGGTGTAACAGCTGGCTGAGATCCTGAGGGGGCTTTTTCATATGATAATAAGATGGCTGAATTAGGCTATGAGTGTAACAGTTTTTATTCAAGGTCGGAATGGCGTCAGCCGCTGGCAACCAGGTAAACGTTGGTTACTGCTGCCCATTCTGTTACTCGCTGCCGGTACCGGTATTTATCAACAGAATACTGAGCGCTTCGAGAGTCAGCAGGCCAGTGTCGATAAAGATCGTCTCGTCCGTGAACAACAAAAACAACAAGTCTTAGATCTCAAGAATGCCACCGAGTCGCAATTGGCCATGCTGGTGACCCATGTCGCCCGGATGCAGGCCAAGATTGCCCGCCTCGAGGCGCTGGGACAGCAAGTGGCGCAAAATTATCAGCTCGAAGAACAGTTCGATTTCTCGACCGAGGTCGGTATCGGCGGACCGAGTGATGTTGGCGCCAGCATAGAGCTTGGGCAACTTTTTGATGATATGAATGCCCTGGTTTCACGAATCGATAACAATAATGTTCAATTATCACTACTTGAAACTGTGGCATCTAATCTCCATATAGATGAAGAACGTTATATTTCGGGGCAGCCGATCAACAAAGGTTGGCTATCTTCCCCCTTCGGTTTGCGCAACGACCCCTTCAATGGCCGCAGAACCATGCATAAAGGCATAGATTTCGCGGGTAAAGAAGGCACGGAGGTCGTCGCGACGGCCGCCGGTGTCGTTACCTGGGCTGGCAAGATGTTTGGTTATGGTGAGTTGGTGGAAATCGACCATGGAAATGGTCTGCGTACTCGCTATGGACACAATAAGGCCTTGTCTGTGACAGTCGGCGATGTGGTTGCCAAGGGTGAAACCATCGCCAGTATGGGGAGTACGGGACGCTCGACCGGTCCACATGTACATTACGAAGTGTTGCGGGGTGGACAACAGATAGATCCACAGAAGTTTGTCTACCGCAAAGCAAGTTAATTAAAACTTTGGCTTCTTGATTCCATCATGGACTCGGCCTACAGATAATAAGTGATTCAGATGTTTGGTAAATTACTGACAAAAGTATTTGGTAGTCGCAACGACCGTACCCTTAAAGGCCTTTCTAAAATAGTCGCCGAGATAAATGCGCTAGAGGCGGATTACGAAAAGCTCAGCGACAGTGAACTGAAGGCCAAGACCGCCGAGTTCCGTGAGCGTCTGGAACAGGGGGCCTCCCTGGACAGCATCATGGCCGAAGCCTTCGCCACAGTACGCGAAGCCTCAAAGCGTGTGTTTGAGATGCGCCATTTCGACGTGCAGCTGCTCGGTGGTATGGTGCTCGACAGTAACCGCATCGCCGAGATGCGCACAGGTGAGGGTAAGACCCTGACCGCGACCCTGCCGGCCTACCTCAATGGCCTGACGGGTAAAGGCGTACACGTGATCACTGTGAACGACTATCTGGCGCGCCGTGATGCCGAATTTAACCGTCCCCTATTCGAATTCCTCGGTCTGACCGTCGGCGTCAATGTCGCCGGCCTGGGTCAGCAAGAGAAGAAAGACGCCTACAATGCCGACATCACCTATGGTACCAACAACGAGTTCGGCTTCGATTATCTGCGCGACAACATGGCCTTCTCTCCCCAGGAGCGGGTACAAAGACCATTGCACTATGCCCTGATAGATGAAGTCGACTCCATCCTGATCGATGAAGCCCGTACCCCGCTGATTATTTCGGGCGCGGCCGAAGACAGTTCCGAGCTCTATATTCGCGTCAACAAGCTCATTCCGCACCTCATTCGCCAGGATAAGGAAGACACGGAAGAGTATGTGGGTGAAGGCGATTACACCATAGACGAGAAAGCCAAGCAGGTGCACATGACCGAGCGCGGTCAGGAGAAGGTCGAAAATCTGCTGACCGAGGCAGGTTTGTTGGCCGAAGGCGATTCACTCTATTCCGCCGCGAACATTTCGCTGCTGCACCATATCATGGCGGCCTTGCGTGCCCATACCCTCTTCGAGAAAGACGTCGACTACATAGTCCAGGACAACGAAGTCATCATAGTCGATGAACATACGGGTCGTACCATGCCGGGTCGTCGCTGGTCTGAAGGTCTGCATCAGGCGGTCGAAGCCAAGGAAGCGGTGCACATTCAGAATGAGAACCAGACCCTGGCCTCCATCACCTTCCAGAACTATTTCCGCCAATATGAGAAGCTGGCGGGCATGACGGGTACGGCCGATACCGAAGCCTTCGAGTTCCAGCACATCTATGGTTTGGACACTGTCGTAGTGCCGACCAACCGTCCCATGATCCGCAAGGATATGGCGGATTTGGTCTATCTCACCGCCAGAGAGAAATACGCCGCCATCATTGAAGACATCAAAGATTGCCGTAAACGTGGTCAGCCTGTATTGGTCGGTACCATTTCCATTGAGCAATCTGAATTGCTCGCCGGCCTGATGCGTAAAGAGGAGATCCCGCATGAAGTGCTCAACGCCAAGTTCCATGAGAGAGAAGCCGAGATTGTTGCCCAAGCGGGCCGCTTAGGCGCAGTCACTATCGCCACCAACATGGCGGGCCGGGGTACGGATATCGTGCTCGGCGGCAACTGGAACATGGAAATAGATGCACTCGAGAATCCTACTGCAGAGCAGAAGGCCAAGATCAAGGCCGATTGGCTGGAGCGTCACGAAGCCGTACTCGCCGCCGGTGGTTTGCATATTCTCGGTACCGAGCGTCACGAGTCGCGTCGTATCGATAATCAGTTGCGTGGTCGTTCCGGTCGTCAGGGGGATGCGGGTTCATCGCGTTTCTACCTGTCGATGGAAGACAGTCTGATGCGCATCTTCGCCTCCGAGCGTGTGTCCGGCATGATGAAGAAGCTCGGCATGGAAGAAGGCGAGGCGATAGAACATCCTTGGGTGTCTCGTGCCATCGAAAATGCCCAGCGCAAAGTTGAGGCCCGCAACTTCGATATCCGCAAACAATTGCTCGAGTTCGATGATGTCGCCAACGATCAGCGCCAAGTGGTTTACGCCCAGCGCAACGAGTTGATGGATGCCGACAGCATAGAAGAGACGATTCAGAATATTCAGGAAGACGTTATCTTGGGTGTGGTCGAACAGTATATTCCGCCGCAGTCGGTCGAAGAGCTGTGGGATATCGCCGGCCTGGAACAGAGGTTGGCCCAGGAATTTGCCATCAAGCTGCCCATTCAGGAGTGGCTGGATAACGAAGACGATCTCCATGAAGAGACGCTGCGCGAACGTATCGTGAGCTTTTGGGTCAACGCCTACAAGGCGAAAGAACAGATGGTCGGCCCTCAGGTGTTGCGTCAGTTTGAAAAAGCCGTCATGTTGCAAACCTTGGATGGTCTATGGAAAGAGCATCTGGCGGCCATGGATCACCTGCGTCAAGGGATCCACTTGCGCGGTTATGCCCAGAAAAATCCTAAGCAGGAATATAAGCGGGAATCGTTCGAACTCTTCCAACAGATGCTCGATACCCTGAAACACGATGTCATCAGCATCTTGTCTAAGGTGCAGGTTCAGGCGCAATCCGATGTGGAAGAGATGGAAGAGCGTCGACGTCAGGAAGATGCCAAGATCCAGCGTGACTATCAGCATGCGGCGGCCGAGGCGTTAACGGGTGCCGTAGAGGGTGACGCCGTCGAGGCTCATACACCTGTTGTGCGCGAGGGTGACAAGGTGGGACGTAACGATCCTTGCCCTTGTGGCTCGGGTAAAAAGTATAAACAGTGCCACGGCAAGCTGAGTTAAACCGGCAACCGGGCTATTGTTCATGGAAAGCGACTCTTTGAGTCGCTTTTTTTATGGCTGGGGCTTTTGCCTGGCATGGGACCCATCCGCTTGGGAGCGCAGACAAGGGATGCGTCAGGGATTAACCCTCCTGAGCGCCGGGATTGTGGATAAGTCTGAGGATAACGGGTGGGTTGTATGTGCCTAATTCGGGTATAACAAAAAACCTCGATTTTCCTCAAAAAAGCCCTTGCGCGCCGGCCAAATCTCCCTATAATGCGCAACCACTGACACGGCAGACAGCGAAACGCGAGGCGTTAAGCAAATAGCGGTGACAGTTCATCGACTGATGTATATCAAGTAGATGGGCGGAAAAGAAGTTGAAAAAACTCCTTGACGCCAACCGGGAAATGCGTAAAATGCACGACCCTGAGCTGATGAAGCATCAGCCCCGACCCATTGCCACGCAGTGAATAAGGTCAACGCTCTTTAACAATTTATCAAGCAAATCTGTGTGGACACTCACAGGTGTTGAGTTAATCGAAATTGTCTCTCACGAGACAATCAAAATTTAAATCAACCAATTCTGTCACAAGAGTGATGAGTGTTCATAGCAATATGTACAAAGAGTCAATCGCAAGATTGATTCGAATCAGAATTCATTGAGCCGTTTCTTCACTCTTTATGGGTGAGAAGCAAAAAACTTTAATTGAAGAGTTTGATCAT
>NZ_JAKCLK010000087.1:0-364 GCF_021412365.1 Shewanella sp. AS16
CATGAGCGATATGCAGGTTCTTCCCTGCGGCTACAGATTAAGTTAAGCCAGCAATGCTGGCTTTGATTGTGATTACGCGAATACCTCAAGAAACTCCTGAACGTCCCAATGCTGGACGAGGTGAAGATAGATCTTAGAAATCACGTCATTTTCGCTATCGCATGTGAAGTAGTACTTCTGGCTGCGGTTGTATGTGTCCACACAAAATTCGCTCATATCCATAAAGTCAGCATCTTCACCCATGTCGCAAATCATCAAAGCAGGTGCGTCATCACGAGTCATCAGCTCAAGCACCCACCGCGAATTGATCAGAGTGGAAGACCAACCTTCTAACTCATAAAACTGGTCAAACTCTTTTTGAGTC
>NZ_JAKCLK010000088.1:0-363 GCF_021412365.1 Shewanella sp. AS16
CGCAATCCTGGCAGTTGGCCGAGGCGCTGTCTTTATTCAGGTAAGTAACATGCAGGCTATAGTGCTTGGCATCGTCCAGACCTTTCAACCTCAGGCTGACACTGTCCAAATCAAACAGAAAACGCTCGGCATTCCGTACGCCCCACTCGGTTGAAGCACTGCCTTGCTCTACGATAACCTGTGCCAATGTCCCGCTGGTCTCATTAGCCCCGGCATTGAAATACGCAAACTCGGTACCGTCACTGCGGGCCGCACTCACTGTCACATTGGCATTGACCTCATCACCACTGCCTCCCGCGGCACCGCCGGCACCATCGGCCGCGCCCCACCACACATCCTTGGCCTCCAGCCGCGTGCTCGTCT
>NZ_JAKCLK010000089.1:0-363 GCF_021412365.1 Shewanella sp. AS16
GGTGTAAATAACCCCGAACGGAAACCGCCAATAATAATTATCGGTAAAAAGAGCGCCCAAATACCGGAAACTAAGGATTGCCAGACTTCTCGCAGTGAGGCTTTCGGCTGACAAGGTAAATTCAGTCGTTTTGCCTGCCACCACCAGGTAACCATCAGCGTGACGCCCATCATGATGCCTGGCGCAATGCCCGCCATAAACAGTTTGCTGATGGAGAGTCCGCTGGAGACGCCGAAGATAATGAGTGGTATGGAAGGCGGGATAATGGCCGCAATAATCCCCCCGGAACCGATAAGCCCGGCGGCGCGGTTTACCGGATAGTTGGCCTGGCGCATCATCGGCACCAGCAGCGCCGCGACAGCT
>NZ_JAKCLK010000090.1:0-362 GCF_021412365.1 Shewanella sp. AS16
GTTCGCCAGTTAATAGTTTGCGCAACGTTGTTGCCATTGCTGCAGGCATCGTGGTGTCACGCTCGTCGTTTGGTATGGCTTCATTCAGCTCCGGTTCCCAACGATCAAGGCGAGTTACATGATCCCCCATGTTGTGCAAAAAAGCGGTTAGCTCCTTCGGTCCTCCGATCGTTGTCAGAAGTAAGTTGGCAGCAGTGTTATCACTCATGGTTATGGCAGCACTGCATAATTCTCTTACTGTCATGCCATCCGTAAGATGCTTTTCTGTGACTGGTGAGTACTCAACCAAGTCATTCTGAGAATAGTGTATGCGGCGACCGAGTTGCTCTTGCCCGGCGTCAACACGGGATAATACCGCACCA
>NZ_JAKCLK010000091.1:0-358 GCF_021412365.1 Shewanella sp. AS16
TTAGGCCTGCCGCCAGCGTTCAATCTGAGCCATGATCAAACTCTTCAATTAAAGTTTTTTGCTTCTCACCCATAAAGAGTGAAGAAACGGCTCAATGAATTCTGATTCGAATCAATCTTGCGATTGATTCTTTGTACATATTGCTATGAACACTCAACTGCCCTTCCTGTTAAGGAGAGTAGCTTGAAAACATTGATTTAAATTTTGACTACCAACCCTAAGGCTAAGCAGTTTCGATTAACTCAACACCTGTGAGTGTCCACACAGATTTCTTGTTTTAGATTGTTAAAGAGCGTTGACCGCATTGGGTCGGGGCTGATGCTTCATCAGCTCAGGGTCGTGCATTTTACGCATTTCC
>NZ_JAKCLK010000092.1:0-357 GCF_021412365.1 Shewanella sp. AS16
TGGCTGACGGTCAGGTTATCGATGGTCAAGTTGCGCATGACGCGTTTATTTTTGCCGCCGATATAAATCTGCGTTACCGGGCCAAAACCGCTCATCGCCAACCCTTTGATGATGCAGTCAGAACCGCGCACATCCAGGGTGATGTTATGCATACGGCCGCCCTTCTCCCCTGTCACCTGGCTGCCGTCTTGTAAGACAAAACGCCCTCTGCCGTTGCCGCGCAGGCTTCCAAGGATGTGCAACGTTTTGCCAGGAGGAATGAAGATGCCGGTGTTGATATTTTCACAAACGAATCCGGCAGGCACGACGACCGTTTGCCCTTCGCTGAAGGCTTGTTTAAATGAGGCGATCCAGTCG
>NZ_JAKCLK010000093.1:0-352 GCF_021412365.1 Shewanella sp. AS16
AGTGAGATATACCAGATGGGTCGTTAGCTCAGTCGGTAGAGCAGTTGGCTTTTAACCAATTGGTCGAAGGTTCGAATCCTTCACGACCCACCACTTTATCTGCATCAGCTTAGATAAAGACAAATCGCAGTACCTAGATGGTCGTTGGCTCAGTCGCTTCTTGTAAGTGCGAGGGCAGTTGGCTTTTAACCAGTCGGTCGATTGGTTGTAATCCGATACGAACCACCACTTTGCTGAAAGTGAACACTCAGGTGTTGAAATCAGTGAGATATAGCAGATGGGTCGTTAGCTCAGTCGGTAGAGCAGTTGGCTTTTAACCAATTGGTCGAAGGTTCGAATCCTTCACGACCCA
>NZ_JAKCLK010000013.1:0-73477 GCF_021412365.1 Shewanella sp. AS16
TCGGGGCTGATGCTTCATCAGCTCAGGGTCGTGCATTTTACGCATTTCCCGGTTGGCGTCAAGGAGTTTTTTCAACTTCTTTTCCGCCCATCTACTTGATATACATCAGTCGATGAACTGTCACCGCCATTCGCTTAACGCCTCGCGTTTCGCTGTCTGCCGTGTCAGTGGATGCGCATTATAGGGAGATTGAGAAAGTGCGCAACCCCTTATTCTGAGATAATTGCAGTTTTATTGTCGTTCGTCTGAAATTTGACCTGACCAGCCACTTTTTAAGCTTTATAATGCTGAAAACCCCTAATTCAGGACCTTTCATGTCAACTTCTTTACGTACTTACCAGGGCATCAGTCCACAATTGGCAGAAGCTGTCTATGTAGACGAAGCTGCAATCTTGGTTGGTGACATCGCCTTAGATACTGATGCCAGTGTCTGGCCCTTGGTCGCGGCTCGCGGTGATGTAAACCATATACGCATAGGCAAACGCAGCAATGTGCAGGATGGCACCATTCTGCACGTCACCCGCAAATCGCCAGCCAAGCCAGACGGGCATCCACTGCTCATAGGCGACGATGTCACTATAGGCCATAAGGCGATGCTGCATGGCTGCCAGGTGGGCAACAGGGTGTTGGTCGGCATGGGTGCCATCATTCTCGATGGTGCAGTGATCGAAGACGATGTGATCTTGGGTGCCGGTTCTCTGGTGCCGCCAGGCAAGGTATTGCAGAGCGGTTATTTGTATGTCGGCAGCCCAGCCAAGCAAGCCAGGCCTTTGACCCAAGCCGAACTGGCTTTCCTGCCACAGTCGGCCGACAACTATGTGGTATTGAAGAATGAATACCTGGCGGACAGACAGGCGCAGCAGGGAATCTCCTCCCCCGCTGTTTAGCTAGTCAAGCCTAAGGCTGTAACTGTATGGCGCCATGCTCATCGAAGGCTTCCCGTTCGATGAGCGTTTCCACCCAGTCTTCGATGTCGAAGCGATGCTCCTCGAACACCTGCAGCACCTGTGAGTCTGACAAGCATTCACATTCGGCCAACTTGGCCAAGGCTTGAATACCTATATAACAATCGAGTGTGGCCCCCTGAACCTGCACCGGGAAGTGCACTCTCTGCCGTTCACTGTCCCACTGCTGCAGATCGGGGAAAAGGATACTTTGATTCATTGGCTGCCCTGTTTTTCTATTAGTCCAGTATTAGCTTGAGGCTAACGAGGCCCTGAGCGCCTGTTGCACAGTTGCCGTTTCAGGCTCGACCCCACGCCATAGGGCGAAACTCTTGGCCGCCTGCCCTACCAACATGCCCAAGCCATCCATCACCTGCGCCGCCCCCTGGGCCTTGGCCCAGAGATTGAAAGCCGTGGCCTCTTTGCCATACATCATGTCGTAGCAGACGCTATGACTGCCAATCACCCTGGCAGGCACAAGCGGCAGCTCGTTGGATAAACTCGCGGACGTTGAATTAATTATGATGTCGTAGGCTTGGTTGAGCTCCGGCATGGCTATCGCCGTCACCTTACCATGACCGGCGAATTGCCCGGCGAGCATGTCTGCCTTGGATTGGGTGCGGTTGGTGATGCAAAGTTCGCCAATACCGGCATTGAGCAGCGGCAGGATACAGCCTCTGGCCGCGCCACCGGCCCCCAGCAACAGCACTGTCTTGCCCGTGAGGCTGCCAAGGTTAGCCTCGAGATCGGCCACCAGCCCCAAACCATCGGTATTCTCGCCACGTATGCTGCCGTCGGCCTGGCATATCAGGGTATTGACGGCCCCCGCCAATCTGGCTTCCTCGCTCATGCTGTCACACAGGGCGAATGCCTGCTCCTTGAAGGGCACAGTCACATTGGCGCCCTTGCCGCCCTCGGCGAAGAAACGCTGCAATGCCGGCTCGAAACCGTCAACCGGGGCCAGTATGGCCTCATAGGTCAGCGCCTGCGCCGTATTGCGGGCAAAGAGTCGGTGAATGAAGGGCGACTTGCTATGCCCTATGGGGTTGCCGAAAACCGCATATCTGTCTGTCATCTTGAGCCTATCGTCAGTGTGAGGCATTCAGTCTACTGCGCCCGGGTCCCATTGCAATTCTTTATCTGCGAGTTATTTTCACCCTGCTTGGGGCTATAATGGCGCCAACCCCGCCACACTGGATATGAAATGAACTGGTTCAGCAAACTTTTCAAGCGTCAGACATCTAAAGATGACAGAGATCCCAAGCAATCCAATGCCTATGAGCTGATCGGCGGTGAGCCAGTGATCCGCGCCCTGGCCCAGCAATTTTACCTGCAAATGCAACGCCAGAGCGCCAGTGCCGAACTCCTGGCGATTCACAGGGCACCGTTGGCCCAGTCGGAGCAGAAACTGTTCGAATTTCTCAGTGGTTGGTTGGGTGGGCCGCAGCTCTATCAACAGAAGTATGGTCACCCGGCATTGAGGGCGAGACACATGTCATTCGCCATAGATGAAGCCATGCGGGATCAATGGCTGCTCTGCATGAAACACGCCATAGAGGAAACGATTGCGGACGCCCAACATAGAGATGTCATCTACCAGGCCATCAGCACACTGGCAGATCATATGCGCAACCGCTAGCCTGGCGAAATCTGGCCTTTTATTGCGCCAAATCAAAGCCCCTCTCCGGCGGCTGGCCGCATAATATGCCCTTCACATTTAGGGCTGGGATATTATGCGTCTGCACTCGATTCAACATAAAATATATGCGCTGCTGGCGGTGACCGGCATCCTGGTCTTGGCTGCCAGCCTGATTACCGGCTCGAATCAGCAACAAAGCCTGGCCCAGGAGACAGTCGAGAACAATATCCGCCTGCTGGCGGATAACTATTTCGATTCCATCAACACCATGATGCTCACTGGCACCATGGCGAATCGCAACATCTTCAGTGACAAGATCCGCAGCCAAGCCAATATAGAAGACGCTCACATCATACGTGGCCAAAGAGTCCAGCAAGTCTATGGTCCGGGTAACCCCAATGAGCAGGCCAAGGGGGCGGCAGAACTGGCGGCGCTACAGGGAAAAGAGTCCTTGTTCATAGAGCAACGCGGCGATAAGCGTGTTTTGACCTATCTGAAACCCATGACCGCCCGCGAAAACTACAAGGGCACCAACTGTCTGGGCTGCCATCAGGCCAAGGAAGGGGAAGTGCTGGGGGCGGTGAAGATCAGCTACTCTCTGGCCCAGATAGACGCTACCGTCACCCGCAATACTTGGTTCAGCACGGCATTGCTGAGCGCCATCTTCATCGTCGCCTTCGTCTTTCTTGGCATGGTATTTCGCAAATTGTTCATCAAGCGCCTGAAACAATTGGGCCGGACCATGCGCCAGGCGACCCAGAATAAAGACTTGAGCCTGACCATCACGGATAAGAGCCAGGATGAACTGGGGCTGCTCGCCGATAACTTCAACAAGATGATGGCGGCATTCAAAGACAATATTACCCAGGTATCCAGGTCATCCAAGGTGCTCATCCACTCGGCCGAAACCATCTACAGCTCGGCCGAAGCCACGGAGCAGGCGATAATGCAGCAGAAACTCGGCACAGATTCGGTAGCCGCCGCGATCAATGAGCTGGAGTCTTCATCGGCGGAAGTGAAAAATACCACCCATTATGCCTCGGCTAAATCCGATGCCAGCAATCTGGTCGCTGAAAAGAGTATGGCCATTGCCCAACAGACGGAGCAGAGCATCAACCGACTGGCAAATGATGTCAGGGCGGCGACCACTCAGGTCAGCCAGCTGCAGGCGCAGACGCTGGAAGTCGGCAAGGTATTGGAGGTCATCAGTGCCATTGCCGAGCAGACTAACCTCTTGGCATTGAATGCCGCAATAGAAGCGGCGCGCGCCGGTGAAGCCGGGCGCGGATTTGCCGTGGTCGCGGACGAGGTGCGCATACTGGCAACCCGCACCCACGACTCGACCGACGAAATCAAGCGCACCATAGAGAAGCTGCAAACCGAGGCACAACAAACGGTCACAGCGATGAATGATTCCTGTGCCGAGGCCGACGAACGCGCGCGCCAGGTTCAGGATGTGGCCTTGGCCTTGAAAGAAATATCCGGACAAATGCATGAAATAAACCAGCTGAATGTGCAGATTGCCGATGCGACCGAGCAGCAAAATTTAGCGGCGGAGGAGATCAACCAGAGTGTCACCAGCATAAGGGACAATGCCGAACAATCGCTGCAGGATGCCCATGGCAGCAAACAGGTCAGTGAACAGCTGCTCAGCCTGGCAAGGGAGCTGGATGAACAGGTACGCAGCTTTAAACTCAATCAGGGTTAGCACATTCGACGAGACTGCAGGCAAAAATGCCATGGACTTGGCCATGGCATCCCCGCCATAGCCAATTAGTGCTCAGTTATAGTCCTAACCGGGTTAACCGACAGCCAGCCAGTCTCTGGGTTGCAGGTACTTGTCGTACAGCTCGGCCTCGGGACTGCCGGCTTCCGGGCTGTAGGCGTATTGCCAACGCACCAGGGGAGGCATGGACATGAGGATAGACTCGGTGCGTCCACCGGTTTGCAGCCCGAATAGTGTGCCTCTGTCATACACAAGATTGAATTCGACATAGCGGCCACGGCGATAGAGCTGGAACTCACGTTCACGTTCGCCATAAGCAGTGTCCTGCCGGCGCTTGACTATAGGGGCATAGGCGCTGAGGAAGCCATTGCCCACCGCCCGGGTGAAGTCGAAGCAGGCATCGAACCCACCTTGATTCAAATCATCGAAGAAGAGGCCGCCGACGCCGCGGGTCTCGTTGCGATGGGGCAGGAAGAAGTATTCATCACACCACTTCTTATACTTGGGGTAGACCGCTTCGCCGAAGGGATCACAAATGTCTTTGGCGGTCCGGTGCCAATGCAGCACATCCTCCTCGAACGGATAGTAAGGCGTCAGGTCGAAACCGCCACCGAACCACCAGACGGGATCGGCACCCTCTTTGTGGGCGATAAAGAAACGCACATTGGCATGTGTGGTAGGCACATAAGGGTTTTTCGGGTGTATCACCAGGGATACCCCCATAGCCTCGAAGCTGCGGCCGGCCAGTTCGGGCCTGTGGGCCGTGGCGGATGCCGGCATGGCGGCACCTGTCACATGGGAGAAGTTAACCCCGGCCTGTTCGAACACAGCCCCGCCGGTCAATACCTTGCTGGTTCCGCCACCGCCCTCGGCCCGGGTCCAGCTGTCGGCAACAAACTTGGCCTCGGCGTCCAACACTTCGAGCCCATCACAGATTTGGCTCTGCAGCTCGAGTAAAAAGGCCTTAACCACCGATGCATCTGGCAACATGTTGTGTTCCTTATTGTCCGTTTCGTAAAATCTGGCCGCTGCGGGCATCTATTATGGTCGATGGTTGACGCTCTTCGCCAAGTTCACCGAGCACAAGCGCAGCAATGTGTTGGTTAAAATTCGTCAGGATCGTCTCGGCACTGAGCGCCGGAGGCTCCCCGGCGAGATTGGCACTGGTCGACACCAGGGCCCTGCCTGTGGTGTCACAGATGGCACGTATGCCTGCATGGGCAGATACCCTGACGGCGATAGAATCGAACGAGCCCCGCAGCAACTGAGACACTTGCGGCTGCGCCGGCATCACCAAGGTGAAAGGACCCGGCCACTTGCTGAAGGCGAAGGCGAGCTGGGCCCGAGTCAACCTGGACTCATCTATATAAGGCTGCAGCTGACGGTAGTCGCTGGCCACCAAGATCAAGCCCTTCTGCCAGGGCCGCTGTTTCAGCGTGAGTAACTGCTGCACCGCCTCCAGGTTATCGGGATCACACCCCAGGCCGTAAACGGCCTCGGTGGGGTAGGCTATCACCCCTCCCTGCTGGAGCACGGCTGAGGTTTCAGTCGGAAGCAACTGCAACATTTCTAATACCTTACTGACATGAGTCTGAATACACTCATGTTGCTATGATGAAAGCGAAAAATGATACGAACAAGTCCGGCCAGGATGTCAGCTTCATAGTGGCCGCTTGTACTTACAGGTTTTTTGCGGGCATTCAAGGCGGGCGCCGGCGGCCCCCTTGCGCTCAACCAGAATACCGAAGCCGCAATCCGGGCAGGACTCGGCTCTGGGCGGATAGTTCACCAAGAACTTGCACTTGGGATAGGCATTACAAGCATAGAAACTCTTGCCGAAACGGCTGGTCCTATGCTCCAGGTGTCCTTGCTTGCACGAGGGACAGCCAATGATCGAGATGTCGCTGGGCTGATCCGGTTTTTCTATATGAGTGCAGGCAGGATACTGGGAGCAGCCGATGAAAATGCCGAAGCGGCCCGACTTTACCGCCAATTCATGGCCGCATTCTGGGCACTCGGAGCCGGCTATCAACTGACTCTCGATAGACTCGTGCTGCACCAATGGCCGGCTATAGCCACAGGCCGGGTAGTTGTTGCAACCGAGGAAACTCCCATGTTTACTGTGTTTCACAGACAGTTCACTGCCGCACTCGGGACAGAGTTCGTACTCTTTTTCCAGCGCATGCTCGTGGGCGTTGAACAGCTGTTGATCTATCTTGGACATGGGGTTCTCGGCGACAATAGGTGGCGATATTTTACCAAGCTCAGACCCGGCAGGGAAATGCCTATGCTCACAGCTTGGAAAATAAGATCAAAAAAGGAGGCCCATCGACCTCCTTCCATAATAACGCAGCATGGGATGCATCAAGCAGGCGGCTAAGAGTGCAAGCGACCTTCGGGTTGCTCAAAGATGAGATCTTCCATCTGCTCATAGGCGGATTCATTGCCTGGGGCATTGAATAATACCATGAGGATCACCCACTTAAGATCTTCCAATATCAAAGCCGGTTCATCCAGCTCCATGACCCTGTCGATCACCATTTCCCGCGTCTCGACACTGAGCACCTTGACCTGCTCCAAGAACAACAGGAAACCACGGGACTCCACATCCAGTTTATCCATCTCATCTTTGGTGTAGATACGGAAGGAATGCTGCGCATGATTGCACAGATAAGGCGTGTCGCCTTCCTGCAATTCGGCCAAACGCTCCAGCCAGGACAGGGCCTTGAGGATGGCTGATTGATGAAAACCCGCACGCGTGAGTTCCTTGGTGAGTTCGTCTTCATCAACCAGGAGCTCAATCTCACTATGAACATAGTTTTCAAATAGATACATGAGAATATCAAACATGGCTATTTCCTCTTAAGTCTGACATATCCGCCGGGGACAGCAGCAACCCAGCCTTGCAACTCGAGTTCAAGCATTTGCTCCAATACCAGATCTATCGTTTTTCCACTATGCTCAACCACAGCATCCAGGGATGTGGTCTCATAACCTACACTAGCCAACAGGGATGCAAATGGCAAATCACACATTCTGCACTCCTCCGTTATATGGTGACGCATTCTAACGTCTTCAAGGTGAAACTGATACAAACTTGCCAGTTCTTGTATGATATCCGCGCCCGTCTCTACCAGGCTTGCTCCATTTCGTAACAAATCATGACATCCCTGACTATGGCCGCCCACTACCGAGCCAGGCACGGCGAACACTTCACGCCCCTGCTCAGACGCCAGTCTGGCGGTAATCAATGAGCCACTCTTACGGCAGGCTTCCACCACCAAGACTCCCAGAGATAGACCGCTGATGATGCGATTACGTTTCGGAAAATTGCCGGCAAAGGGTGCAGTATCCGGCCAGAATTCGCTGATGACACAGCCTTGCTGCTGAATATCCTGATAAAGTTGCTGATGGCGCTTGGGATAGACATTCTCTATCCCCGTCCCTAAAACGGCAATAGTGGTGCCCCCCTGGGCCAGCGCCGCCTTATGGGCGGCGCCATCTATACCCGTCGCCATGCCACTGCAAATCGCCAGACCTTGCTCCACCAGTTCGGCGGCGAGCCTCCGGCTCAGTTGCAACCCGGCGGGAGAGGCATTGCGACTGCCGACCACGGCCAGGCTCGGCAGCAACAGCGTTTCGGCCTGGCCTTTGACGAAGAGTATCGGAGGGGGATCTGGGATCTGCCTCAACAGAGGCGGATACAGGGGATCTGAGAAGCTGATGATGCTGTGGTTAGACGCTTGCTGTTGCCACTCGAGCGCTTGCTCCACTCTGGCATAGTCGGGCTTAAGCCGGGCAAGCTGGGTCTCGGAGAAGGGCAAGGCAGCTTGCTCATGCTCCAGCCGCAACCTGAGTTCGCCAACCCCCATCCGGGTCAATAATTGTTGGATCCGGGCCGGTCCTAGCCCGGATACTGCACAAACAACCAGCCAATCGACCAGCTCATCTCGGATCAGTCACCTCTCAGCGCCAAGGACTCAGGCGTCACCAGCTTATCATCTACCCTGACGGTATGATCCGCGACCAGGATAAGTCCCATGCTGGTCTTGTCGAAGACCTTAAAGACCATGAGCTTTCCTTGATGCACATCCGGAACCTTGATGCCGTTATCGAATGAAAGACCGGCCACCAGATTATCGTAGGTCGAACGCTCACTCGAGGAGATAGGAGTGCCATCCTTGTCGAACACTATCTCGTCACCTTCACGCAGGATGGAAAATACCTGCCCAGGCAACACTCCGTCGTCGCTGCCCTTATCCAGATAGGCGATATCCAGCTTGCCCATTTCACGGATATTCTTCTCCGAGGCCAGCACATGGGCCTGACTCTCCAGCGTTGCCGCTTGCGGGGTGAAGTAGGCCGAGGTTAACGCCTCATCTTCGATAGCCAATACCCGGTAACCCGCCTTGGTTTCCCTCAGGTTACTCAGGAGCTGGATCTTGGAGACAGGCCCTGAGGCTATCACCCGGCTGCTGGCGGTCAAGATCACCTCCTGTCCCAGGGGATCGCCCGACGCCTTGTCGAAAAATTCCCGCCCCTGGGCATAAATCCCATATTCCTGCCCTACCGGCAGTTCGGCGTTGATATAGATGACATCGCCGCCAATATGGTGCCTGGATGGGCTTTCGCCGCCCAGAACCATGGGTTGCTGCGCCAGCCATTCGGCATCGACCACCCTGTTGTTGACCAGGTAAGGTTGGATCAACGCCAAATCGATCGCCGGAATCGCCGCATCCTTGGAAACGATTCGTCCCTGGGGGCCCTTGCGCATATGGGGTTTGCGAACCAGGCGCGGCTCACCATCGACAAATTCCAGGGTAAGCTGGTCGCCGGGGTAGATGAGATGCGGGTTGGCAATCTGGGGATTGGCCCCCCATAACTTGGGCCAGCGCCAGGGGTCCTGCAGGAAATGCGCCGCAATATCCCAGAGGGTATCCCCCTTCTTGACCACATAACTGTTTGGGTGCCCAGGCTTGAGCGTGAGAGTGTCTGCCAATAAAAATGAAGAACTGAATGTCAGTAACGCGAGGAAAATTAACCTTTTCATGGTGGTGTCCATGTTGTTTAGCCCTTAAATTGAGCTTTTGCTGTTATTGAATGCCGCTAAGGATTAAAATTACTGCTATAGCATGGGTCAGTATAACCAACTGATTTTTATTTGACAGATCTGTTAAGAGTTTATGTATGGCATTGTTAACAGTTTTACGTTACCCGGATGAGCGATTGCGGACGCTAGCCCAACCCGTAACCGAATTCACCCCGGCTTTGCAGACCCAGATAGACGACATGTTCGATACCATGTACCAGGAAAAAGGCATAGGCCTGGCGGCGACTCAGGTCGATTTTCACCGACAACTCATCGTCATGGATCTGCAGGATGAGGTCGACAGACCCAAGGTCTTCATCAATCCGGAGATCATCGCCAGCAGTGGCGATTTCTGTAACGAGGAAGGCTGCCTGTCGGTACCTGGGATCTTCGCCAAGGTCGAAAGGGCCGAATTTGTCACAGTCAAGGCACTGGACAGAGAGGGTAACCCATTCACGGTAGAGGCAGATGAACTCTTTGCCGTTTGCATCCAGCATGAAATAGATCACCTGAAAGGCAAGTTGTTTGTCGATTACCTGTCGCCACTCAAGCGCCAACGCATCAGACAGAAACTGGAAAAAGCCGCTCGCCAGGAAGCTAAAGAAGCATAGGACACGATTTGAAACCATTAAAAATTATCTTCGCCGGCACTCCGGATTTTGCCGCCAGACACTTGCAGGCCCTGCTGGATTCGGAACACCAAGTGATTGGCGTCTACACCCAACCCGACAGGCCCGCCGGCCGAGGTAAGAAGCTCAGCGCCAGCCCGGTTAAGACCCTGGCACTCGAGCACCAGATCCCCGTCTATCAACCCCCTTCCCTGCGCAAGGAAGAAGCCCAGCAGCAACTGGCCGCCCTGGATGCGGATATCATGGTGGTGGTTGCCTATGGCCTCATCTTGCCCAAGGTGGTGCTGGATACCCCGCGACTCGGGTGTATCAATGTCCATGGTTCCATATTGCCGCGTTGGCGTGGGGCCGCGCCTATCCAACGCGCGCTCTGGGCCGGCGATAAAGCCACAGGCGTCACCATAATGCAGATGGACATAGGCCTGGATACCGGTGACATGCTGCTCAAGACCCGGTTGCCCATAGAAGACTCGGATACCTCAGCCAGTCTGTACGAAAAATTGGCCCAACAGGGCCCAGAAGCCCTGCTGCAGGCATTGGCAGGCTTGGCTGAGGGTAAACTCACAGCCGAGAAGCAGGACGAATCCCAGGCCAGCTATGCCGAGAAACTCAGCAAGGAAGAAGCGCGCCTCGATTGGCATAAGCCGGCACAACAGCTATGGCAGGAAGTCCGGGCCTTCAATCCCTGGCCTGTGAGCTACTTCGAACACCAGGGCAATAGCATCAAGGTATGGCAAACGGAATTCGAGCCAAGCCAGAGCAACCAGGCGCCGGGCACCATCATCTGTGCCAACAAGCAGGGCATAGATGTTGCCACCGCGCAAGGCGTGCTGCGCCTGAAGATGCTGCAGCTCCCAGGCAAGAAGCCCCTCAGCGCCGCGGACATTCTCAATTCCAGGGCCGACTGGTTCACCCCTGGCACTCTCATCGGCATGCCAGAGGCGGAATAACAGACATGAATTTACGTGCGCTGGCGGCAAGAGCCGTCTTCGAGGTATTGGAAAAGGGTGTCTCACTGTCGGTGGCATTGCCTGAGCAACAGCAGCACCTCGCCAGCGGTAAGGACAAGGCCTTGTTGGCCGAACTTTGCTATGGGGTGATGCGGCACTTGCCACAACTGGAAAAACGCATAGGCGATTGCCTGAGCAAGCCCCTCAAGGGCAAGCAGAGAATTGTGCACCAGTTGCTGATCGTAGGTTGTTATCAATTGTACTTCACCCGCATTCCGGGCCATGCCGCCATCTCGGAAACCGCCGAAGCCTGCCGTCAGCTGAAGTTCGAAGGCATGGTCAAAGTGGTCAACGGCGTGCTGCGCAACATTCAGCGCCAGGAGCTGCCGCTGAGCACAGACTCGGATACCCTCAAATACAACACCCCGGCCTGGCTCATCAAGCGCCTCAAGGAAGCCTACCCGGAAAATTGGCAACAGGTGATCACTCACAGTCACGAACGCCCGCCCATGTGGCTGCGCAACAATCGTCTGTCTCAAACCCGGGACGTATATCTGGCCCGGCTGCAAGCGGCGGACATAGACGCAGGCGCCGGCGAAAGTCCGGATGCCATACTGCTGGCGAGCCCCAAAGACGTGTCCTTATTACCCGGTTTCCACCAGGGTGCAGCCTCGGTACAGGATGGCGCGGCTCAGTGGGCGGCGACCCTGTTGGCTCCCCAGGCAAATGAACTTATCCTCGATGCCTGTGCGGCACCCGGTGGCAAGAGCTGCCATCTGTTGGAGCTGGCACCGGACATCAAACTGGTGGCGGTGGATTTCGATGCCAAACGTCTGGAGCGGGTGCAACAGAATCTCCAACGTCTGTCATTAACGGCCGAGCTGATACATGGCGATGCCGCCAATATAGACTCCTGGTGGCAAGGCGATAAGTTTGACCGCATACTGCTGGACGCCCCCTGTTCGGCCACAGGGGTGATACGCCGTCACCCGGACATCAAATGGCTTAGAAAAAGCCAAGATATCGAAGAGCTTGCAGCGCTACAGCAACAAATTCTCGATCATTGCTGGCAGTGGCTCAAGCCAGGTGGCACACTCTTATACGCGACCTGTTCCATCTTACCTCAGGAAAACAAGCAGCAAATTCAGGCATTTCTGGCACGTACACCCGATGCCAAGCTGGACACCTTAGCCCGGCAGGCGCCCGAGGACATAGGCTGGCAGATAGTACCTGGACAAGAGAATATGGACGGCTTCTATTACGCCCGTCTACATAAAGCGACACTTTAGGGGTTAGCCAAGGCAATGAAAATTATCATATTGGGTGCGGGCCAAGTCGGGGGAACACTGGCGGAAAACCTGGTCGGTGAAAACAACGACATCACCATAGTCGACAGCGACAAGAACCGCTTGCGCACCCTGCAGGATAAGTATGATCTTCGCGTCGTTGTGGGTCATGGCGCCCACCCGGATGTGCTCAGGGAAGCCGGAGCGGAAGATGCCGACATGTTGATCGCCGTGACCAACAGCGATGAGTGCAACATGTCCGCCTGCCAGATAGCCTATACCCTGTTCGGCACCCCGACCAAGATCGCCAGGATACGTTCCGAGCAATACCTGCATATGCGTGAGAAGCTGTTTATCGACAGCGAAACCAAGCAAGGCGAGAGCCGGCCCCGTGGTGGTTTCGTGATCGATGAGTTGATCGCCCCAGAACAATTAGTGACCACTTACATACAGCGTCTGGTCGAATATCCGGGGGCCTTGCAGGTGTTGGAGTTCGCCGAAGGTCGTTTGAGCCTGGTGGCGGTGCGTGCCTATTATGGGGGTCCCCTGGTCGGCAACGCACTGGCCGCCCTGCGGGATCATATGCCGAATATCGATACCCGGGTTGCCGCTATTTTCCGCCAGGGCCGCCCCATAATGCCCCGCGGCACCACCATAATAGAGGCCGACGACGAAGTCTTCTTCGTCGCCGACAGTCGCCATATCCGTGCCGTGATGAGCGAGATGCAGAAGCTGGATAACACCTATCGCAACGTGATGATCGCCGGCGGCGGCAACATAGGCCTGGGGCTGGCGAAGAATCTGGAGCGCAACCACTCGGTCAAGCTGATAGAGCATAGGCAGGAAAGAGCCGAAGCCCTGTCGGAAAGGCTGGAAAACACCACTGTCTTCTGCGGTGACGCCTCGGATCAGGAATTACTGCTCGAGGAACACATAGATCAGACGGATGTGTTCATCGCTGTGACCAACGATGACGAAGCCAACATAATGTCGGCCTTGCTGGCCAAGCGCATGGGCGCCAAGAAGGTGATGGTGCTGATCCAACGCGAAGCCTATGTAGACATAGTGCAGGAAGCCAACATAGACATCGCCATTTCGCCGCAGCAAGCGACGATTTCGGCGCTGCTGACGCACATACGTCAGGGCGACATCTGCAATGTCTATTCGCTGCGGCGCGGGGCCGCCGAGGCCATAGAAGCCATAGCCCATGGTGACCCCAGCACCTCCAAGGTGGTGGGCAAGGCCATAGGTGACATCAAGCTGCCGCCCGGCACCACAATAGGCGCCATAGTCAGGGATGAAGAAGTGCTGATGGCCCACGACAAGACTGTGATAGAACAAGGGGATCACGTCATTCTCTTCCTGGTGAACAAGAAATTCATCGGTGAAGTAGAGAAACTATTCCAGCCCAGTGCTTTCTTCTTTTAAGTCCCGACATGCTGAATTTCAAACCCCTGCTGTTTATCCTCGGGCTCTTCTTGTCGGTACTGACGAGCTTCATGCTGTTGCCGTTGTTTTTTGCCCTGATCCATGGCGAAGAGACGGTAGGCTCCTTCATGTTATCGGCCCTGCTCACGGGTGTCGTCGCGAGTCTTTGCATCCATAGCGGCCAGAGCAAGAAACTGAACCTGAATATTCGCGACATGTTTCTGCTGACCAGTTTGACCTGGGTCATAGTCAGTCTGTTCGCCGCCATGCCCTTCACCCTCTATCACGGCATGGGTTATACAGATGCCTTCTTCGAGACCATGTCCGGCATCACCACCACAGGTTCGACCGTGCTCTCTGGCCTGGATACCATGGATCACAGCATCCTCATCTGGCGCTCCTTGTTGCAATGGTTGGGGGGCATAGGCTTCATCGTCATGGCGGTGGCGGTACTGCCCTTCCTCAACGTAGGTGGTATGCGGCTGTTTCGCACCGAATCCTCCGACTGGAGCGACAAGGCGGTGCCGCGCACCCAGAGCATGGCCAAATACCTGTTTCTCACCTACATCTTTCTGACCTTCTGTTGCAGCCTGGCCTACCACCTGGCGGGAATGAATTGGTTTCAAGCGATAAACCACGCCATGACCACCCTGTCGACCGGCGGCTATTCGACTTCGGACAGCTCCATGGCCGCCTTCTCCAACCAGGCCCATTGGGTGGGGGTCATCTTCATGGCCGCCGGCGGCCTGCCCTTGCTGATGTTTGTCCAGAGCATACAACAGCGCTCCTTAAGCGTCTGGAAAGACGCCCAGGTTAGGGGTTTCCTGCTGTTCCTGGTACTGGCCTCCTGCAGCCTGGCCCTCTGGCTATGGAGCAGTCGGGAGATAGCACCGCTGGATGCACTGCGGCTGGCAAGCTTCAACGTGGTGTCGGTAGTGACCACCACGGGGTACGGCCTGACGGATTACTCGGCCTGGGGGGCGGTCGCCAATGTCGCCTTCCTGTTTTTGATGTTTGTCGGCAGTTGCTCCGGCTCGACGTCGGGTGGGATCAAGATTTTCCGCTTCCAGATTGCCGGTGCCATCATGCGCGAGCAATTGAAACAACAGTTCCATCCCAATGGTATTTTCCGCGAACGCTACAACAACAGGGTGATCAGCGAGGATATCATCCGCTCCATCATCACCTTCGTGTTGCTGTTTATCATGGTGATTGTCGGCCTGTCGCTGATCTTGGTCCTGACGGGTCTGGAACCCACCACCAGCCTGTCGGCGGCGATCACGGCTGTGACCAATGTGGGCCCGGGCCTGGGGCCGGAAATAGGGCCGGCGGGCAATTTCGCCAACCTTCCCGATACCGCCAAATGGGCGCTGGCATTGGGAATGTTGTTGGGGCGCCTGGAAATTCTCACAGTGGCTGTGATGTTCCACCCCAACTTCTGGCGCTACTGACGGTGTGGCAGCAAGATTGTCTGGATCGGGGGATTCAACTAGAATCTGGGCATGAATAGAATCGAGGCATGGGTATCAGAGTGCAGAAAGAGATAGAGGTTGAAACCATGATGACCAATGCCGAAAGCGCGGCCAAATGGCTGAAGGCCATCGCCAACCCCTACCGCCTGATGATCTTGTGCCGGCTGCTGGACAATGAACTCAGTGTCACCGCCTTGAATGAGACTGTGCCCCTGAGCCAGTCGGCACTCTCCCAGCACTTGGCAGTGCTGAGGGCCGAAAACCTGGTGGCAACCCGCAAGAGTTCCCAGACGGTTTACTACAGGCTGAAAAACGCCGAGGTCGCCGACATCATCTCGATTCTCTACCGACGTTACTGCGCCTGATCGAGTCAGGCTTATTGACGACCGAAGGCCTCGCCGAAGTCGGTCACCTTGGCCCAATCGGTAAATTCGAAGGTGCCGCCGATATCCGTCGGCCCCTTGGTCATCCACATGATGAAACGTATCATCTGCCGGTCGAAGAAACCGTACCTTGGATAATCTATCTTGCCGGCGAAGACCCCCAACATCTGTGGCTGCCATTGGGATAACTGCAGGAACTTCTGTATGTAAGGGTTGGTTTCCGGCGTGTTTTTCTCCGGTTTACGGGCCACTACGTTAACACTGAAAAAACCATTCGGCTTACTGTCCAGCAATGTCTTATGGCGATTAACGAAGGCATAGAGCTCGGGCCTATGCTTGCCATACCTGATGCTGGCGCCGATCAAGATCTTATCGAACTCGGCCAATACCAGATTGTCCGTCTGCGCCAGAGAGGCCAGAGTCACCCGGGCACCGTTTTTTTCCAACACTTGTTGCAAATGCCGGCAAATGGCCAGCGTCTGGCCATCGACCGTGGAATAGAGGATCAGCGTATTTGTCATCAGGTTTTCCAGAAAGTGGGAGTGAAGAGCACCAGCAAGGTAAAGACCTCGAGACGACCGAACAACATGGTCACCAACAGCACCCACTTGGCACCGTCACTGATGCTGGCATAGTTGCTGGCAACCTCGCCCAGGCCAGGTCCCAGGTTATTCAAGCACGCCGCGGTGGCGCTGAAGGCCGTGATGTCGTCCAGCCCCATGGCCATCAAGATCAACATGCTGATAACGAAGACCAGGGCATAGGCGGAGAAGAAGCCCCACACGGCATCGACGATACGGTCAGGCAACGCCTTATTCCCTATACGGATAGAGAACATGGCCCTGGGATGCACCAGCCGCTTGAGCTCACGAGATCCCTGCAACAGCAGCAGTATGACACGTATCACCTTGATGCCCCCGGCGGTGGAACCACCGCAACCACCGACAAAACTCGAAAATATCAGCAGCATGGGCAGAAACAGTGGCCAGAGATGGAAACTCTCGGTACCAAAGCCCGCCGTGGTCGACACGGAAACGGCCTGGAACAGGGCGTAATCCAGGGTTTCTTCCGGCGAGTCATAGATCCCCGAATGCAACAGGGTCGCGAAACAGATGGCGATCAGCACCACCTGGATCATGATCAGCATCCTGAATTCGGCATCCTTGAAATAGATCCGCAAGTCTATGCCCCGACGGGAGAAGGCCGCGAAGTGGACACTGAAATTGACTGCGGCGATCAACAGGAAGAAGACGCAGATCATGTTGATCAGCGGGCTGTCGAAATGCCCCATGCTGGCATCATGGGTCGAGAAGCCCCCTATGGCTATGGTGGAAAAGGAGTGGCAGATGGCATCGAACAGGCTCATGCCCGCCAGCCAGTAGGCGCCGGCGCAGGCCAGGGTCAACAAGAGATAGATGTACCAGAGCGCCTTGGCTGTCTCGGCTATCCTTGGGGTCATCTTGCTGTCTTTCACAGGCCCCGGGATCTCGGCCCGATACAGCTGCATGCCACCTATGCCCAGCACGGGCAAGATAGCCACGGCCAAGACAATGATCCCCATGCCCCCCATCCATTGCAGCAGATGGCGGTAAAACAAGATGGCCTTGGGCAGGGAGTCCAGGCCGACTATCACGGTCGCTCCCGTGGTCGTCAGGGCCGAAAATGACTCGAAGAAACTGTCGGTCCAGCTGAGATCCGGCTGATTGGAAAAGATAAAGGGCAGCGCCCCTATGGAACCCAGCACTGTCCAGAACAGCACCACTATGAGGAAGCCTTCGCGGGTACGCAAGTCGGCATGATACTGGCGATTGGGATACCAGAGCAGCAAGCCCAGAGACAGGCTGACGGCGAATGCCTGGAGAAATGCAGTACCGCCACCATCTTTGTAGAAGATGGCGACCAGGGCCGGAGGCAGCATGGTGATGGAAAACAGCCCCATCAACAGACCGGTAATTCTTATTATGGTTCTATATCGCATTAAGCAGTCGCTATCATCCCATGGTGGCGGTATGCCCGGTCATTACGGCGGCTATTTTCGCACAATTATTCAATTCAATCACTTAATACGCAAACCTATGGCGGCATCAGTCACTGGGGTCGAAATTGGCCCGACACTCGCCCTGGGTCAGAGTGGCCAGCGCGGCATTGACGGCTTGCCTGTGGCCCTTAGCCAGTTGAAACCTGAGCGTGATGCGCGCCTCGAATGCCCGCGCTTCGATCAGCGCATCGTACTGTGTCAGCAGATGTTCTATGTCCCGCAACTGGGCATAATTGCAATTCAAGCTGCCGGGGTGGCGCACTTGCTTCAACTGCCTGTCGAGTCGACTCAAGCCTTGCTTGAGGCCCGAGGTATAGGCCCTGACCAGGCCACCCACACCCAACTTGGTGCCGCCGTAATAACGCACCACCACGGCGGCGACCTCTCCCAGATTTGCCCCCTGCAGACTTGCCAGCATGGGGCGGCCGGCACTGCCCGCCGGCTCACCGTCGTCACTCGAGCCCATCAATCTGTCGTTGCCGGGATCGGCGCCGATATAGGCGTAACAATAGTGGCTGGCGCCAGGGTAGCGCGCCTTGATGTCAGTGAGCGCACACTTCAATGCCAGTTCGGAGTCACACTGAAATAGAAAAGAGATAAAACGGCTATGTTTTATCTCCTCCTCTATCACCAACTCACAGGCAGGTATCTCGTAGCTGTCGATCAACTCAGGTTCCCGCTCGGTGCATTTCAGTCGTTCAGACCCAATTCCCGGGTCATGTTTTCGTTTCTGTCTTGATGCACTATCACATTATCTTCGATGCGTATGCCGCCGTAAGGCCGAAACTCGGCTACCGTCTGCCAGTTGATCTGCGCCTTGCGGCTGTCCTGTTTCAGCTCGGCCAGCAGGGTATCTATTATGTATAAACCCGGTTCCATGGTCAGCACCTGATTCACCGCCAGGGTACGGGTGCACCGCAGGAAGGGATGTTCCGCCGGCGCCGCGACCTGAGTGCCACGTTCATCATGGGCGAAGCCGCCCATGTCATGCACCTGCAGTCCCAACATATGGCCCAGGCCATGGGGGAAGAAGGCGCCGGTGATGCCCTGCTCGACCAAGCCCTGGGCATCGCCGCTGGCGAGGTTGAAGTCCAGCAGCAACTGCGCCACCTTGGCGTGGGTCGCCAGGTGCAGATCTGTGTAACGCACCCCGGGGCGCATCATGTCGACCAGTTCCAGCTGCGCCTTGTTCAGGGCGACTATCAGTTCATAAAAGTGATTCTTCTCGAATGCATAGGTGCGGGTGATGTCGGAGGCATAACCGCAATAATTCGCCCCGGCATCGATAAGAAACGACAAACGCTGGGCCGGACTCTGATGCTCGAGCGCAGTGTAATGCAGTATGGCGGCATTCTGGTTCAGGGCGATGATATTGCCATAGGGCACTTCGTTCTCACCCTGGCCCACGGCAGACAGGTAGACCTGTTGGATTTCAAACTCGCTGCCTCCGTTATAGAAGGCGTTCTTGGCCGCCAAATGCCCCTGCACCGCTATCTGGTTGGCCCGGCGCAGGCACTCCAGCTCATATGGCGTCTTGCTGGCCCTATGGTAATGCAGGTAGTTCATCACGGCATCGGGATTCCGGGTCTTGAAGCCGAGCACCTGGGCCACATCCAGGTGCTCGCCTATGTAGGCCCAGTTCTCTATGTCTTGGGGCAACAGCTCGGCGACCTTGTCGGCCTGGGTCAATAACTTGATCTCGACATGCTCGGTCCAGAAAGCGTCAGGGACGTCGGCGACCTTATGCCAGAAGTCCACCGGGCGATAGAAGATCAGCTGCGGCTTGTCATGTCCATTGACCAGCAACCAACAATTGGGATTGTCCAGCACGGGCAACCAGGCCTTGAAGTGCGGATTCACCTTGAAGGGGTAATTCATGTCATCGAGAAATTGCCTGTGGGCCTGACCCGAATGGATCACCAGACCCGAGAGTTCCTCACGGGACAAGATTTCAGCTACCCGGCGATTCAACTCTGTAATATGGGCATGATAGTGTGCTGCTAACTGATCCATTGGTCATTTCCTGTGGTTGATTCATTGAAAAACAGCCCGGCGACGCCGCTTGGCATAAATTAAATGGCGGCGCTTTCAACTCGATAGGACTGTTCTAAACTCTGTGCAGTGTATCACAAAGGTGAAAATTCACCCTAGCCAGCCAGTTATTAAACGGTCGTTTAAATTGGGTGTTGTAATTTTTTTGATTTCGACGCACACTGAACACAAGTGGTCAAATGATGGCCTAAGCTGCTGTGAGATAGACAGTCATACTAACACCTTATAAAACAACAAGGTGGGTATCACTCCTTAGCAAAAAGGAAGCAAGCAATGATCTACCAAAGTCCTACGATCCAGGTTGAGTTACTTGAGGATAATATTGCCAAGTTGTGCTTTAACGCGCCCGGCTCGGTAAACAAATTCGACAAAGAAACCTTAGATTCGCTCGATGCCGCACTGGATAGCATCAAGCAACACAAAGATATCCGGGCATTGGTCCTGACTTCGGCCAAGGATGCTTTCATCGTCGGTGCAGATATCACAGAATTTCTCGGGCTGTTCGCCCAGGATGATGCAGTCTTGCTCTCCTGGATTGAACAGGCAAACGTCGTGTTCAACAAGCTGGAAGACTTACCCTTCCCGACTATTTCAGCCATCAAGGGCTTCGCCCTCGGCGGCGGCTGTGAAACCGTATTGGCGACCGACTTCCGTGTTGCCGACACCACGGCCCGCATAGGTCTGCCGGAAACCAAGCTGGGGATCATCCCAGGCTTCGGCGGCACTGTACGTCTGCCACGGATAATAGGCGCGGATAACGCCCTGGAGTGGATCACCACAGGCAAAGATCAACGTCCCGAGGATGCATTGAAAATTGGTGCCTTGGATGCCGTGGTGGCCCCGGAAAACCTCGAAGCCGCTGCAGTGCAGATGCTCCAGGATGCCGTCGCCGGCAAGCTGGATTGGCAGGCACGCCGCAATCGCAAGCTCTCTCCCCTGACATTGCCCAAGCTCGAAGCCCTGATGTCGTTCACCACGGCGAAAGGCATGGTGTTTGCGGTAGCGGGCAAGCATTACCCTGCGCCCATGGCGGCGGTCAATGTGGTGGAGCAGGCGGCCAAATGTGGACGCAGCGAAGCCCTGGCAATAGAGCACCAGGCCTTCATCAAGCTGGCCAAGACAGACGTCGCCAAGGCACTGATAGGCATCTTCCTCAACGATCAATTCGTCAAGGGCAAAGCCAAGAAGGCAGGCAAGCTGGCCAAACAGGTCAACAGCGCCGCCGTACTGGGCGCAGGCATCATGGGTGGCGGCATCGCCTATCAGAGTGCCAGCAAGGGCACCCCCATAGTCATGAAGGACATAGCCCAGCCGGCGCTGGACCTGGGTCTGAATGAAGCTGCCAAGCTGCTGACTGCCCAGGTACAACGTGGCCGCTCTACCCCGGAGAAGATGGCCAAGGTGCTGAACAACATCACCCCGGCATTGGACTATGCTCCTGTTAGCCACGCAGATGTGGTGGTCGAAGCCGTGGTCGAACACCCGAAGATCAAGGCCCAGGTGCTGGCCGAAGTCGAGCAGTATGTCGGCGCCGATGCCATCATAGCCTCGAATACTTCGACCATTTCCATCAACCTGTTGGCCAAGAGCATGCAGAAGCCAGAGCGTTTCTGCGGCATGCACTTCTTCAATCCGGTACATAAGATGCCGCTGGTGGAAGTGATCCGCGGCGAGCATAGCTCGGAAGAAACTATCGCCTCTGTGGTGGCCTATGCCAGCAAGATGGGCAAGACGCCGATCGTGGTCAACGACTGCCCGGGCTTCTTCGTTAACCGCGTGCTCTTCCCTTACTTCGCCGGCTTCAACGGCCTGCTGGCCGAAGGCGCCGACTTTGCCGCCATAGACAAGGTCATGGAGAAGCAATTCGGCTGGCCCATGGGCCCGGCTTACCTGTTGGATGTGGTCGGCCTGGATACGGGTCATCATGCGCAGGCGGTCATGGCCGAAGGCTTCCCTGATCGCATGGGCAAGTCCGGCGTAGATGCCATAGATGTGATGTTCGACAACAAACGCCTGGGACAGAAGAATGCCAAAGGTTTCTATCAATACTCGGTCGATCGCCGTGGCAAGCCAAAGAAAGATTTGGATCCCGTCAGCTATGAATTGCTGAAGAATGCCTTCGGCGAACTCAAGCATTTCGAGGCCGATGACATCATAGCCCGCACCATGATCCCCATGATCATAGAGACGGTTCGCTGCCTGGAAGAAGGCATAATAGCCTCACCGGCCGAAGCAGATATGGGCCTGGTCTATGGCCTGGGCTTCCCCCCCTTCAGAGGCGGCGTGTTCCGTTACCTGGATACCCTGGGTATCGCCAACTTCGTCGCCTTAGCCGACAAATATGCGCACTTGGGTGGTCTGTATCGGGTCACAGATACCATGCGTGACATGGCAGCCACCAACGCCAGTTACTACCAGGCCTAATTGCGGGAAAGGAATTAATCATGAAACAAGCCGTTATCGTAGACTGTATCCGTACTCCCATGGGCCGTTCCAAGGCCGGAGTATTCAGAAATGTACGCGCAGAGACACTGTCTGCCGAATTGATGAAAGCCCTGCTGCTGCGCAATCCACAGCTGAACCCAGACACCATAGAAGATGTTATCTGGGGTTGTGTACAGCAAACCCTGGAGCAAGGCTTCAACATAGCCCGTAACGCCTCCCTGCTGGCCGGCATTCCGAAATCTGCCGGTGCCGTGACAGTTAACCGCCTGTGCGGTTCTTCCATGGAAGCCATACACCAGGCGGCGCGTGCCATCATGACAGGCATGGGCGACACCTTCATCATAGGTGGCGTCGAGCACATGGGTCATGTGCCCATGAACCACGGCGTAGACTTCCACCCCGGCATGGCGAACCGCGTCGCCAAGGCCTCGGGCATGATGGGCTTAACCGCCGAGATGCTGGGCAAGATGCATGGCATCAGCCGCGAACAACAAGATGCCTTTGCCGTGCGCTCACACCAGCGCGCTCATGCAGCCACGGTCGAGGGTCGTTTCGCCAATGAAATCTGGGCGATGGAAGGTCACGATGCCAATGGCGCGCTGATCAAGATAGCTCACGACGAAGTGATCCGCCCCGAGACCTCGATGGAATCCTTGGCAGGCCTGAGACCCGTGTTCGATCCGGCCAATGGCACTGTCACAGCCGGGACCTCATCGGCCCTGTCTGACGGCGCTTCCGCCATGCTGGTGATGGAAGAAGCCAAGGCCCGCGCCCTGGGTCTGCCGATCCGTGCCCGCATCCGCTCCATGGGCGTTGCCGGTTGCGATCCCGCCATCATGGGTTACGGCCCAGTGCCTGCGACCCAGAAAGCCCTGAGCCGCGCCGGCATCACAGTGGCAGATCTGGACGTTATCGAGTTGAACGAGGCCTTTGCCGCCCAATCTCTGCCCTGTGTCAAAGATCTGGGACTCATGGATCTAGTGGATGAGAAGGTTAACCTCAACGGCGGCGCGATCGCCCTGGGTCATCCCCTGGGTTGTTCGGGTGCCCGTATTTCCACTACCCTTATCAACCTGATGGAAAGCAAAGACGCCACTCTGGGTCTGGCAACCATGTGTATCGGTTTGGGACAAGGGATAGCGACGGTATTCGAGCGCGTCTGATCCCTGACGTTCGATATCAACTCATAAAAAAACCGGGCCTGGCCCGGTTTTTTATGCCTCAAACCATTATTTCCAACCCTGTACCCCCTTGCCTATTACCCCTTGCCTATGTTGTTATGTCCAAAGACGCGCTAACATCGAATTCAGTACTTAGACTCACTCTGCAACTTGCATGAACGCCCTATGAAAGATTCACCTTACAGCCCGGCCGAACTCCAACAACTGGCCCTGCAGCAACAGCTCTTATGCCAGGATGCGACAGATCCCTTGGCCGTAGTGCGCCACCTTGGCTATGTGCAGATAGACTCGATCAACGTGGTCGAGCGGGCCCATCATCATGTGATGTTCAGCCGCATGCCCAAGTATCAACCCCAGATGTTGGCGAACCTGATGGCCGACAAGCAAGTGTTTGAGTATTGGTCTCACGCCGCCGCCTTCTTGCCTATGGAAGCCTTTCGCTTCAGCCTGTTTCGCAAACAGCAACTGCAACAGGGTGACAAGCATTGGTTCGAGCCGGATCACCAGGCGATGCGTGACGTCATGGCCCGTATCTCGGCCGAAGGTCCGCTGAAGGCCAGCGACTTCAACCATAAGGGCGCCCAGACCTCGGGTTGGTGGGACTGGAAACCGGCGAAGAAGGCATTGGAGCAACTCTTCATGCAAGGCCAGTTGATGGTCGTCAGACGCGACAAGTTCCAGAAAGTATTCGATCTCGCAGAGCGGGTGCTGCCATCCACAACCGACACCCGTACCCCCACCAGTGCCGAGTTCGCCCGCCATCTGATAGAAGGTTTTCTCCAGGCCAACGGTTTCGGCAGCCTGGCGCAGATCTGCTATCAACGCAAAGGCATCAGAGCGGCGGTCAAGACCGAACTGCAACATATGTGTGAGGCTGGCGCCATCCGCGAATTCTCATTGGGACAACAGAGCTACTATGTGGATCTGCGCCTGTCGCTGCAGCAGCAGATCCCAGACAATGTCAGCCTGCTCAACCCATTCGATAACCTGCTGATCCAGAGGCAAAGGCTGGCGCAGTGTTTCGGCTTCGACTTCCAGGTCGAATTCTATCTGCCCGCAGAGAAGCGCAGATACGGCTATTACGCCCTGCCCATACTCTGGCGCGACCAATTTGTCGGCCGCCTGGACGTGAAGGCCGACAGGCAGCAGCGGCTGTTGCAATTGCCGCGTCTCAGCCTGAATGAAGACTTCATTCCGGATGAGGCTTTCATCGGGGCGCTGCAACGGGCCATAGGAGGCTATGCCGGCTTCAACAACTGTGATAGCTGGCAACTGCTGAGCTGTAAGCATAAGCGATTAATCAAATGCTTTTCCGGCAGCCATTGAGGTTTGTTCCACGTGGAACAAGGGAGAAAACTGCCTCATAGAGCGGCAATAAGCGCCCGCGAACTTGGCATCAAGGAACGACAGGAGTAATATTGGCCCGTATTTCAGCTTAGCGAGGCCCCATGAAAGATCACTTCACCAACGCCCAACATAGACTCGATGCCTTAGGCTTACGCTGTCCCGAGCCTGTGATGATGGTACGCAAGACGGTGCGCCACATGGACGAAGGTGAAACCTTGCTGATCATCGCCGATGATCCTGCGACGACCCGTGACATTCCCAGTTTTTGTCAGTTTATGGACCATACCCTGATCGCCAGCAAGACAGATGTGACCCCTTATCAATACCTGATCAAGAAAGGCCTCTAAACCGACGGCCTGGCAGTTCTACATCCGGACGCCGTCTTGGCCTCACCCAGGTCTCTATTTCCCCCCGTTCGCCGGATAACCATTTGATACAGAATATAAGTGTTTTCGTTAACATTTTTATGAGATAAAAGCTGACGGCCTCTGTAAACGCCGACCGCTGACGACAATAAAAATGACGGAACTCACATGCATAAAATCAGACTTGCGCCCCTCTATGCCGCCATGGTGCTGAGCCTAGGCTCGGCCTTTGCCGATGAAAAAGATGAAAACACTTGGGACGTGAATGCCCCAAGCAATGCCCCATTAGAGAAAGTGCAGATAGATGTGCACGAAGGCACCTGGATGAACCTGAGTGTCAGTCCGGATGGCAAGCAGCTGGTGTTCGACCTGCTGGGTGATATCTACCAGATGCCGATTTCCGGTGGTGAGGCCAAACCCCTGGCCCAGGGGATCGCCTGGCAAATGCAGCCCGTGTACAGTCCGGATGGCAAATACATAGCCTTCACCTCGGATCAAGACGGCGGCGACAACATCTGGGTAATGAATGCCGATGGCAGTCATCCCAGAGCGGTGACCAAGGAAACTTTCCGCCTGTTGAATAGTCCGGCCTGGAGCCCAGACTCCCAGTATCTGGTGGCCCGCAAACACTTCACCGCCAGCCGCAGCCTGGGTGCCGGCGAAGTCTGGCTCTATCATGTCGCGGGTGGAGAAGGGGTTAAACTCACAGAGCGGCCCAACGAAGAAAAAGATCTGGGGGAACCCGCCTACTCTCCGGATGGGCGTTACATCTACTTCAGCCAGGATGCAACCCCGGGCAAGACCTTCCACTATTCCAAGGATTCGGTGAAAGGCATCTATAAGATCAAGCGCTATGACACTCAAACCGGTGAAATAGAGGTACTGATAGAAGGCACAGGCGGTGCCATCAGGCCGACCCCGAGTCCGGATGGCACTAAGCTGGCCTATATCAAGCGCGACGGTTTCCAGTCTTGTCTCTACCTTTTCGACCTCGAATCGGGTGAAACCACTAAGCTCTACGACCATTTAGACAGAGACATGCAGGAGACCTGGGCCATACATGGGGTCTATCCACACATGGCCTGGACTGCCGACAACAAGGAGATAGTATTCTGGGCCAAAGGAAAAATTAACCGGCTCAGCATAGAAGACAAGCATGTCAGTCAGATCCCCTTCGAAGTCAAAACCGCACTGGATGTGCAACCCGCATTGCATTTCAAGCAAGACATAGACAAAGACGTATTCGATGTGAAGATGCTGCGCATGGCGCAGGTATCACCGGATGGCAACAAAGTGGTATTCGAAGCCCTCGGCAAACTATGGATACGCTCCCTGCATAATGGCAAGCAAACCAGACTCACCCGCTTGGCCGACGACATAGAGGAGCTCTATCCGCAATGGTCACGGAATGGCAAACATATTGTATTTACCACCTGGAACGATCAACGCCAAGGCAGCGTTAAAATCATAGCCGCCCACGGTGGCGGCACCTCAGACTTGACCTCTGAGCCGGGAAAATACGTCGAACCTACCTTCTCCCCCGATGGCAAAGTTGTGGTCTACCATAAGATCCAGGGTGGCGAGCTGCTGCCCAAGACTTGGTCCCAGGAACCCGGCCTCTACAAGGTGGATATCAAGAGCAAACGGCATACCAAGATAAGTCACTCGGGTTATCAGCCCCAGTTCGGTGCCGATTCTGAACGCGTGTTCTTCATGGAGAGCGACGAAATCCCGCAGCTGGCCTCTGTCAACCTGGATGGTTTCGACAAGCGAGTGCATTACACCAGCAAGCAGGCCACAGAGTTCAGGGTATCCCCGGACGGTAAACAACTGGCCTTTGCCGAACGCTTCAAGGTATGGGTGACACCGTTCGCCAAACACGCCGAGACCATAGAGATAGGCCCCAAGGCCGGCAACCTGCCCGTCAGCCAACTCAGCATCCGCGCCGGCGAAAGCTTAAGCTGGAATAGCAAGAGCGACCAGCTCTATTGGACCCTGGGCCCGGAACTGTACCAGGCGGCTGTGGATAGCCATTATCAAGCAGCACAGCAGAAAGTCGACCCTGTGATAACCAACATAGGCTTCACAGAGAAAGCCGATGTTCCACGTGGAACCGTGGCCTTCGTTGGCGGCAAGGTCATCACAATGGAAGATGATCGAGTGATAGAGAATGGCGTGGTATTGGTCGAAGGCAACCACATAATCGCCGTTGGCGACGCCGGCATAGCCATCCCCGCGGGGGCACAAGTGATAAACATAAAGGGCAAAACCCTGATGCCAGGCCTGTTCGATGCCCATGCCCATGGCTCCCAGGCCGAAAATGAGATCATTCCGCAACAAAACTGGAAGCTCTATGCCGGGCTCGCCTTGGGGGTCACCACAATTCACGACCCTTCCAACGACACCACGGAAATCTTCGCCGCCTCGGAACAACAGAAGGCCGGCGAGCTGGTAGGGCCACGGATTTTCTCCACAGGCACCATACTCTATGGCGCCAACGCCCCCGGCTATACGGCGCACATAGATTCGCTCGAGGATGCCAAATTCCACCTGGAGCGACTCAAGAAAGTCGGCGCCTTCAGCGTCAAGAGCTACAATCAACCCCGCCGCAACCAGCGACAGGAGATAATAGCCGCCGCCCGTGAACTGGAAATGATGGTAGTGCCCGAGGGCGGCAGTCTGCTGCAGCATAACCTGAGCATGGTCGCCGATGGCCACACCACGGTGGAACACTCCTTGCCGGTGGCGGCCATCTACAATGACATCAAACAGTTTTGGAGCCAAACCCGGGTAGGTTATACCCCAACCTTAGTGGTCGCCTATGGTGGCATTTCCGGCGAAAACTATTGGTACGACAAGACGGATGTCTGGGCGCATCCAAGGCTGTCGAAATATGTGCCAGCGGATATTCTGAAGGCCAGAGCCATGCGTCGCCCCAAGGCACCGGATGGGCAGTATAACCATTTCAATGTGGCGCGAGTCGCCAATGAGCTGAATAACCTGGGAGTACACCCAAATATGGGTGCCCATGGCCAGCGCGAGGGATTGGCGGCGCATTGGGAGATGTGGATGTTTGCCCAAGGCGGCATGAGCAATATGGAAGTGCTTAAGACGGCAACCCTAAATCCGGCCAAAACCTTCGGTATGGATCATCAGTTGGGGTCGATCAAGACTGGCAAGCTGGCCGACCTGATAGTCATAGACGGTGATCCCTTGGCGGATATACGAGTCACAGACAGGGTCACTCATACCATGGTCAATGGCAAGCTATTCGACGCCGAGACAATGAACCAACTCAATGGCGACAAACGCCGGCGTAAGCCTTTCTTCTTCGAGAAGATATGAGGTCGTTTGCAACTCGGCCAGCCGCTTAGCTGCACCAAAAAAAGGGAGTGTTCCACGTGGAACACTCCCTTTTCACTCAGAGATTCACCTCTAGCCGGTAATTAAACTCATCTCCCCTGACGCATTGCAGCTTTCATAACAGCAGCAATCGACCAGATGATCATTCACCATGCCGACGGCCTGCATGAAGGCGTAGCATATGGTTGGGCCTACGAAGTTGAAGCCCAGCTTCTTCAATGCCTTGGACATGGCCTCGGACTCAGGCGTCTGCGCCGGAACCTGAGAAAGAGACGTGAAATGATTCACACGCGGTTCGCCGCCGACAAAGCTCCACAGGAACTCGGCAAAATCCTTGCCCTCTGCCGTATATGCCAGATACCCCTTGGCATTGCGTATGATGGAGTTGACCTTCAATCTGTTGCGCACTATGCCGGGATCCTGCAGCAAAGCTTCGACCTTGGCGTCATCGAATTGGGCAATCAGCTCGGGTTCGAAATTGGCGAAGGCGGCGGCATAGCTTGTCTGCTTTTTCAGTATGGTCAGCCAGGAGAGGCCCGCCTGCTGGCCGTCGAGACAGAGCTTGGCGAAGAGTTCCTTGGCGTCATAGACGGGCCTGCCCCACACTTTATCATGGTATTCCTGATACAAAGGGTCATCACTCACCCAGCCACAACGGATCACATCCATCAAACACTCCCCCTCTTATGATTAGTAAATCCGTTAAAAAATAACCTACATAAGCTCAGATCTACAAGGTATAATCAAAACCATTTTCTATTAAGGCCTGACAGCAGTAGACATGACGACGAAACACGACGTAAAAACATTCCAGGGTTTTATCCTGACCCTGCAGGAATACTGGGCGCAGCAAGGTTGCGCCATCGTTCAACCTCTGGACATGGAAGTAGGAGCCGGGACTTTCCACCCGCAAACCTTCCTGCGTTCATTAGGCCCAGAGCCAATGAGCAGCGCCTATGTTCAGCCATGTCGCCGTCCAACAGATGGTCGTTACGGTGAAAACCCTAACCGTCTGCAACACTACTACCAGTTTCAGGTTGTATTAAAGCCCTCACCTGACAATATTCAGGAGCTCTATTTGGGCTCACTCGAAGCCCTGGGGGTCGACACTCAAGTTCACGACATTCGCTTCGTGGAAGATAACTGGGAATCTCCCACCTTGGGTGCCTGGGGTCTGGGCTGGGAAGTCTGGTTAAACGGCATGGAAGTGACCCAGTTTACCTACTTCCAGCAAGTGGGCGGCATAGAATGTAGCCCGGTCACGGGTGAAATCACCTATGGTCTGGAACGTCTGGCCATGTACATTCAAGGCGTCGATAGCGTCTATGACTTGGTGTGGACTGACGGCCCCATGGGGCGCATCACCTATGGTGATGTGTTCCACCAGAATGAAGTCGAGCAATCTACCTATAACTTCGAACACGCAGATGTCGACTTCATGTTCACCCTTTTCGATCAGTGCGAAAAAATGTGTCAGCATTTACTCTCGCTTGAACAACCTCTGCCCCTGCCCGCTTACGAGCAAGTGATGAAGGCCTCGCACGCCTTCAACCTGCTCGATGCCCGCCACGCTATTTCGGTCACCGAACGTCAGCGTTATATCTTGCGGGTTCGCACCATGGCCAAAGCGGTCGCTGAATCTTATTATCAGGCACGTGAAGCCCTCGGCTTCCCTATGTGTAAGTAGTAGAGGTAAACACATGAATTTTGAAAACTTACTCATAGAGATTGGCACCGAAGAGCTGCCACCTAAGTCATTGCGCAAGCTGGCCGAATCTTTCCTGGCCAACTTCATTGAAGAACTGAACAAGGCAGACTTACCCTTCGGTTCTGCACTCTGGTTCGCCTCACCGCGTCGTTTGGCCATCAATGTCTTACAGCTGGCTCAGGCCCAGGCCGACAAAGTCGTCGAGAAGCGCGGCCCAGCCATAGCGTCGGCCTTCGATGCCAACGGTCATCCCACCAAGGCCGCCCAGGGCTGGGCTCGGGGCAACGGCATAAGTGTCGAGCAAGCCGAGCGTTTGGTCACGGATAAGGGCGAATGGTTGGTGTACAACGCCAAGATCCAGGGTGTCGACACCAAGAGCCTAATCGCCGGCATGGCGCAGCGGGCACTGGACAAACTGCCTATCCCTAAGCCTATGCGTTGGGGTAGCAACAAGACGCAGTTTATCCGTCCGGTACACACAGTCACCATGCTGCTGGGCAGGGAGCTGGTGCCAGGCGAATTGTTGGGCATCACATCGGCACGCACCATTCGTGGCCATCGCTTCATGGGCCAGGCGAGCTTCGAGCTGGATCATGCGGACAACTACCTCACCAGCCTGCAGGAAAAAGGCAAGGTTTTGGCCGACTATCATGCCCGTAAGGCCATCATCAAGGCCGATGCTGAGAAAGCCGCGGCGCAGTTGGGTGGCAGTGCAGATATCCAAGATAGCCTGCTGGAAGAAGTGACCTCATTGGTCGAATGGCCGATAGTGCTGACCGCCAGCTTCGAAGATAAGTTCCTCGCCGTGCCTTCCGAGGCGCTGGTGTACACCATGAAAGGCGATCAGAAATACTTCCCGGTATTCGATGCCGCCAATAAGTTGCTGCCAAACTTCATCTTCGTCACCAATATAGAATCCAAAGATCCGGCGCAGATCATCTCGGGTAACGAGAAAGTCGTCCGCCCGCGTCTGGCCGATGCCGAGTTCTTCTTCAATACAGACAAGAAGCATAGCCTGGAGTCACGCCTGCCCAGCCTGGATACCGTGGTATTCCAAAAACAATTAGGCACCTTGAAGGCCAGGGTCGAGCGCATCTCCGCCCTCGCCGGCTTTATCGCCACCAGCATAGGCGCCGATGCCGTCGATGCGGCCCGTGCCGGCCTGCTGTCGAAAACCGATCTCATGACCAATATGGTGATGGAATTTACCGATACCCAGGGCACCATGGGCATGCACTACGCCCGCCTGGATGGGGAAAGCGAAGCCGTGGCCCTGGCTCAGGAAGAACAGTACAAGCCCAAGTTCTCCGGTGATACTGTGCCTACGGCAGGCGTATCCTGCACCGTCGCCCTGGCGGAAAAGCTCGATACCCTGGTCGGCATCTTCGGCATAGGTCAAGCCCCCAAGGGCGCAGCCGATCCTTTCGCCCTGCGCCGTGCCGCCATCGGCATCTTGCGCATCATAGTCGAAAACAAGTTGCCGCTGGATCTGGTCGATTTGATTGCCAAAGCCCAGGAGCTGCATGGCAGTAACCTGAGCAATGCCAATGCCGCCGACGAAGTGCTCGAATTCCTGATGGCGCGTTTCCGTGCCTGGTATCAGGACAAGGGCATCAGCGTCGACGTCATACTGGCGGTATTGGCCCGCCGCCCGACCCGACCTGCCGACTTCGACAGCCGCATCAATGCGGTAGCGCATTTCCGCAGCCTGGATGCCGCCATAGCCCTGGCCGCGGCCAACAAGCGGGTCTCCAACATCCTGGCCAAGGTGGAAGGCGCCTTGCCTGACACCATCCAACCAGGCCTGTTGACCGAAAGCGCCGAACAGGCACTGGCGGCCAAACTGGATGAACTGGCGCCGCAACTGGCACCTCTGTTTGCCAATGCCGACTATCAGCAAGCCTTGACCCTCTTGTCTGGCCTGCGTGAGAGTGTGGATCTCTTCTTCGAAGATGTCATGGTGATGGCCGACGATCAGGACTTGAAAAACAACCGCTTGGCATTGCTTAACAGCCTGCGTGAACAATTCCTGCATGTGGCGGATATCTCTGTGCTGCAATAGGCTCTTGCCCTAGGATAAAAAACGCGCCTTTCGGCGCGTTTTTTGTTTTAATTCAACCAGATATATCATCTCCCTATCAACTGTATCCAGGGTCCTGGTTTGACTTTGCACTGCTGCTTTCCTAGCTTCAAAGAAGAACCTGGTTTCAGCGATACCGACAGCCATGACACTAGTGCCACAGATAAGCAGGCTGGGAGAGCGGGCGATAGTACTGAGCTTCCCCAGCATGGACACGCAGCAACAAAGCTTAGCCCTCCAAGGCAAGCTCTGGTGGCTCGCCACCGAATGCCGCCACAGCGGCGACTTCGACGACATAGTGCCGGGAATGAATAACCTCACCCTGTTTCTGGCTCGGGATTTTGATCTATCCGATTGGGAATCACGCCTGCAACGACTCTGGCAACAGGCGAAATACCGGGAACCCGACAGGAAACGCATAGTCATTCCGGTCATCTATGGGGGCAACTCGGGACCGGACCTGGACTCGGTCGCCAAATACCATGCTCTGACCCGGGCCCAGCTCATAGCCCTGCATAGCGGCGCCGAATATAGGGTCTATTTCCTCGGTTTCTTGCCCGGTTTCGCCTACCTTGGCGGACTGCCCTCCCGACTCCATACCCCGAGACACGCCAATCCCAGGCTGATGGTGCCGGCCGGCTCCGTCGGCATAGGCGGGCAAATGACGGGCATCTACCCCAGTGCCGCCCCCGGCGGCTGGCAGCTCCTCGGCCACACCCAAATCCCCCTGTTCGATCCGACCTCAGACCCACCCAGCCTCTTGATGCCGGGTGACTGCGTGACTTTCAGCCCTGTCGAGGACGGAACATAAGATGCTCAGCGTCATAGAAGCCGGCTTGCTCACCACTGTGCAAGATCTTGGCCGGGTCGGCTACCGTCATCTCGGGGTGCCGCTATGCGGCGCCCTGGACAGGCAAGCGCTGCTGCTGGCCAATCGACTGCTGGCCAATCCGGACAATGCGCCCGTACTGGAGTTCAGCACAGGACCTGTGAGCCTGGGCTTTCAGCGTGACAGCTGGATTTCACTCACAGGGGCCGATTTCGCTGCCACTATCGATGGCCAAGCCGCTTGGTGTGGCTGGCGCAGC
The DNA here is from genome assembly GCF_021412365.1 of Shewanella sp. AS16. Classification (NCBI taxonomy): domain Bacteria; kingdom Pseudomonadati; phylum Pseudomonadota; class Gammaproteobacteria; order Alteromonadales; family Shewanellaceae; genus Shewanella; species Shewanella sp. AS16. The sequence goes on from NZ_JAKCLK010000013.1 coordinate 33,214, forward strand.
AAGATAAACGCCGGACAGCGACTCAACTTGAGAGGCTGTCACAGGGGGATGCGTGGCTATTTGGCCGTCGATGGCGGCATTTGTGTGCCCCTGGTCATGGGCTCGGCGGCCACAGATCTTAATGCCGTCATGGGCGGCCATTTGGGGCGGGCCTTGAGTGCCGGCGACAATCTGCCCCTGGGGGAAACCGGCGCAGGTATCACGACCCGACTCGGCGCGAAACTCCCCTCCTGGTCGCCCCATGTCCGCGTGTTGACGACCCAGGAAACCCTATTCTTTACCCCAGAGTCCAGGCAAGCCTTCTGGACCCAGGCCTGGCGAGTCTCCCCCCGGAGCAATCGCATGGGCGTCAGGCTGGAGGGAAATGCGTTGCGACTCGAACAACCACTGGAGATGCTATCCCATGCCGTGATGCCAGGGGTGATCCAGGTGCCGCCATCCGGCCAGCCGATAGTCCTGTTGGCCGATGCCCAGACCACAGGGGGTTACCCTAAAATCGCCGTGGTGATCGAAGCCGATCTCTGGAAACTGGCGCAGGCCCGCCCTGGGCAAGCAGTCTATTTTCATCGAGTGACTCAGCAGGAGGCGCAGGCCGCCACGGCCCGCTGGCAGAGCTGTTTCCACCGACTCACCAGAGGCATAGATGCAAACTAAAACCCGGATAGATCTCAATGCCGACCTGGGGGAAGGCTGTGGTCAGGACGAGGCCATATTGGCCTATGTCAGTTCGGCCAGCATCGCCTGTGGCGGCCATGCCGGAGATGAGCGGAGCATGCATCTGGCGGTGCGCCTGGCATTGAAGCATGGCGTCAGCATAGGGGCCCACCCCAGCTTTCCCGACAGGAAACATTTCGGCAGGCATAAGATGCGCCTCGAGGATGACCAGCTCTTCGATACCCTGGTGGCACAAATAACTGCGCTGCAGCGGGTATGCCGCGCCGAAGGGGCGCCCATGTTTCACGTGAAACCCCACGGTGCCCTATATAATCAGGCGACTCAGGATACTCACCTCGCGCGGCTGATAGTTGCCGCCATCCAGGCGGTCGACCCAGGTTTGGCTGTCATGGGATTGGCGGGGACCGAACTCCCCAGGATGGCAGCGGCAGCGGGTCTGAGGGCGATTCATGAGGCCTTTGTCGACCGGGCCTATCTGCCAGATGGCACTTTGGTGCCCAGAGCCATGCCGGGTGCCCTGATAATTGAAGAGTCGAAGGCGCTGCACCAGGCCCTTAGGCTGGTCAAACAAGGCAAGGTCACCTGTCTCGACGGTCGGGAGATCCACCTGCATGCCGATAGCCTCTGCGTCCACGGCGATAATCCCCAAGCGCTGGCGTTGGTGCAGGCGCTGGTACTGCTGTTGGCAGACCAGGGAATTGCCATCGGGCCCATGCCCAAAAGCGGCGTAAAACCCCGGGTTAAATAGACCGCCGCAGGCATTGGCCGGCACATATCTTTGCTACACTTTGACAGTATGTGCGACAGCATTCAGGCCGGCCGTATTCATACCTTGAAGCCTGAGATAGTCCTGGGTCCCGGCGACAGGTTGTCGCCCCTATGTCCCTGGGCTGAGTCTCCAGGGCTGTTTGATTAAGGGAGTAGTCATATTTTGTATCGCAATCGCCCATTGGCTTGGTTAAAAAGCGCTGCAATAGTGAGTACCACAGGACTCACAGTGCTGCTGCTGTGGCGACTCAGCCTGTCGGAGTGGCTCGGCCGTCCCTTGTTGCATACCTACCTGCAACTGGTGCTCATTCTGCTGGCCTGCGGCGCAGGCATACTGGCGCTGATCCATTTCTACTATTACGACAAGCGAGGCTTTCTGCTGCTCCTGGGATTGGGCCTCCTGGGTACCGCCTTACTGGACGCCCACCAACTGCTGGTAAGCCTGGATGAATTCAATCTCAAACCTGAGCTGCGGCTATCACAGGCCGCAGGCCACTGGCAGGCCAGCCGCCTGCACTTTGGCGTCATGCTATTGCTCAGCTGGCTCGTCTGCCACTATGAGTCGCGCAGTCTCAAGCCCATACACGGACTCCTGTGGTTGAGTTACCCCATGATGGCCGGCCTCACTTGGCTGTTATTCAATGCCGACGTGGGTATCTCAGACTCAGGGTTCGCAGCCATGCTGATGCAGCCCGGGGAATTGAGCATACTGGTGCTGCTGGGGCTGAGTCTGTTGGGCTACCTTTACCTCACCCAAAAACCGGATCACAGAGTCGTATTCTGGCTGTCCCTGTCGATACTGGCCAACCTGATATCCCAACTCATCATGCTCCTGCATCCACAGGGAATGACCGCCGGCCTGGGGGCGGCGCAACTCTTGATAGCTGTCAGCTATTTACTCATCTGCTGTGGTCTGCTCCTGGATATGCAACACAGGTTCAAGCAGGCTCACACAGGGAAGCTGAGGCAAGAGTCCATAATAGCCTCGGCACCGGATGGGATAGTCACCCTGGATGAGCTGGGCATAATCACCGCCTGCAATAGCGCCGCCGAGCAGATTTTTGGCTATGCTGCCGCAGAGCTCACAGGCAATAACCTAACATTGCTGTTGCCGGCGGGATTGCCCCCGGCCGGACAAACGCAGGCCAAGCTGGATTGTGAAGTCGAAGCCAGGCATAAGGATGGCTCGGTGTTTCCTTTGCAACTGGCCATGGCAGAGACGGGAGATGCCTCTGCCCCGGGTTTTACCGCCATAGTCAAAAATATCAGTCAGAGGAAAGCCAGAGAACTCCAGTTAGTCCGCACCGCAGAGCGTTTGACCCAAGCCACGCGGGCCGGCGCCATCGGCCTCTGGGATTATGACCTGGTCCAGGATGCACTCACCTGGGATGAGCAGATGTACAGCATATATCGACTGACACGGGAGCAATATCCGGATGCCCACAAGGCCTGGCTCGCGGCCGTACATCCCCACGACTTGGCCGAGGCGCAGAGCATGTTGGCCGAGGCAGTCACAGGCACCGGCTACTGCATCAGCGAGTATCGCATCATCTGGCCCGACGGTGCAGTGCGCTTCATTCGGGCCGTGGGTACTGTGATATACGATGAGGCGGCGCGAGCCGAGCGTATCGTCGGGGTCAATTGGGACATTACCGAGCATAATCAGATCATGCTGGCATTGGAGCGTGCCAGACAGGAGGCGGATGCCGCCAATGCGGCAAAATCGGCTTTTCTGGCCACCATGAGTCATGAGATCCGCACCCCGATGAACGGCGTGATCAGCATGGCGGAGATATTGGCCCACAGCCCCTTGTTGCCTCAGCAGAGCGATCTGGCGCAGACGATAGAACAGTCAGCCAAGACGCTGTTGACACTCATAGATGACATTCTCGATTTCTCCAAGATAGAAGCCGGCCAACTGGAAATAGCCCTCATGCCGACCGCGGTGGAAGACTTGGTCGAGAGCCTGTGTGATTCTCTGGCAACCGTCGCCGCCGCCAAGAATGTCAGACTCAACTTGTTCATCTCGCCGCAGATACCCTCCAGAATTCTCGTCGACGACGTACGTCTGAGGCAGATCCTGTATAACCTGCTCGGGAATGCCATCAAGTTTTGCGCCAACATGCCGGACAGGGACAGCCAGGTCTGGGTGCGGGTCGAAGTCAGTGCTCCACCTCAATTGCAGCTGAATTTCACAGTCACAGACAATGGCATAGGCATGCGGCAACAAACGCTGAATAAGCTCTTCACCCCCTTCTCTCAGGCAGATGCCGCCACCACCCGCAGTTTCGGCGGCACAGGGCTGGGACTGGCCATATGCAAACGCCTGGTCCACTTGCTGCATGGCAAGATAGACGTCGACAGCACTCTGGGACAGGGCTCCAGCTTTAGGGTCGGCTTGCCATTTAACCTGGCGGCCGAGCAGCCCCGCGAGCCGCTGCCCAATATCACTGAACTGACCTGCATACTGCTCAACAGTCTCGACTATGAGAGCAAAGATCTATGCGCCTATCTGGAACATGCAGGTGCCAAGGTGCGGCTGTTCGCCGACATGGACAGGGCCACCAGCGCCGTGACCCTGTTGCGCGGCACTGTCGTCATCATTCATGGACAGGAATACCTGCCGCCGCTCCCTGTCGAGCCGGCCTGCACCCAAGCCGAGGTGCACTACCTGTTTATCGGCGCGGCAACAGAGACGGGAGACGGCAACGGTCAGGGGGAAATCGCCGCACCCAAGGGGCAGGCCTTGAGACGCAGGAGCCTGCTCAATGCGGTCGCCAAGGCCGCCGGACGGGCAACTGTCCAGCCCCACAAACCCAAGGTCAGAGTGCCGGCAGAAGTTCCCAGCAAGGCTGCGGCACAGGCGCAGGGGCGGCTGATCCTGGTGGCGGAAGACGATGAAATAAATCGCAAGGTGATACTGCAACAATTCGCCCTGCTCGGCTATGCCGGCAAGGTCGCGGCCAATGGCCTGCAAGCCCTGGAACTCTGGCGTCAGCAGCAGTTCTCTCTGGTGATCACAGATCTGCATATGCCGGAAATGGATGGCTATGCCCTGGCCAGGGCGATACGCCAGGAAGAACCCCATGGTCAACACATACCCATACTGGCACTGACGGCCAATGCATTGCGCGGCGAAGCGAGTCGCGCCATGGCCGCCGGAATGGACAGTTATCTGACCAAGCCTCTGCCACTCGCCAGGCTACGCACCGCCCTCGAGAAATGGCTACCCCAGACCGTCACTCTGGCGGCCGTCACCCTGGAGCCGGAGCCGCAATCCCAGCCCAGGGAGGCTGTGCTGGATGTCGCTGTGCTGCAGAAGCTGGTCGGCGATGACGACGACATAGTTCAGGGGTTTCTCCAGGATTATTACGACGCCCTGCAACAACACATGGCCCGGCTCAGTGCCAAACCCCCAGCCGGGATGCAGGAGTTAGCCTTTACCGCCCACAGGCTCAAGTCATCGTCGCGTGCCGTCGGGGCCCTCATCATGGCCGACAACTGCGAGCAACTGGAGCAGGCTGCCAAGCGGGGAAGCACCCAAGAGGTTGTCACGGCACTGAGGCAGCTGGAGGAAAATCAGCTGAAACTGGAAGCTGAACTCTTGCCCAGGTTGAATCGCCAGAAGGAGATGACAGTTCATGGATATACTCATCATTGACGATGATCCCTTTGCCATCAAGCTACTGCGACAGCAACTGAACCGGCTTGGATTCAAGGCGGTCACCCAGACCGAGCGCGCCGCCGATGCCCTGGTATTGATGCAGAACAACAGTCACTGTTTCGATATGATCTTCTGTGATTTACAAATGCCGGAAATGGATGGCATAGAGCTGGTACGCAACCTGGCAGAAATAGGCTCAGTCAGTCGTCTGGTGCTGGTGACTGGAGAGGACAAGCGCATACTGCAGACGGCCGAATTATTGGCCAAGGCCCATGGCCTGGCCGTGGTCGGCGCCCTCAACAAGCCGGTTTCACCTCAGCAGCTGCGCCAGGTATTTCAGCAGGACCTATGCCGGCTGACGCCTTCGGTACTGGCCGGCCACGACGGCTATCGGGCCGACAGATTGCGGCAAGCCATAGTCTGTGGAGAGCTGGAAAACTTCTATCAGCCCAAGTTGGATCTGACTAGCGGAAAACTGATGGGCGTCGAAACCTTGGTGCGCTGGCACCACCCGGAAGATGGCTTAATCTACCCGGATCAATTCATCCCCTTGGCGGAACAGTATGGCTTGATAGATGCCCTGACCCAGGTAGTGCTCAATCAGGCCTTACACCATGCCCGCCAGTGGCGTGATGCCGGCCTGAAAATCAGTGTCGCTGTCAATGTCTCCATGGCCAACCTCAGCCATGTCACCTTTCCCGATCGCGTCGTCGCGGCGGCAAACAAGGCCAGGTTTCCACTGACGGCACTGGTGCTCGAAGTCACGGAAAGCAAACTGATGAGCAACCAAAGGGTCACCCTGGACATACTGACGCGCCTCAGGCTCAAGCGGATCAACCTCTCGATAGATGATTTCGGTACCGGCCACTCTTCGCTGGTACAACTGCACGACCTGCCCTTCAATGAACTCAAGATAGACAAGGGCTTCGTGCATGGTGCCTGCCGAGACAACTCCCTCAGGGCCATATTCGAAGGCAGCCTGGAAATGGCCCGCAAGCTGGGCATGAAGACGGTGGCCGAGGGCATAGAAGACAGCGATGACTGGAATTTCTTGCTCGCCTCCAGCTGCGATACGGTACAGGGCTTCTACATTGCCAAACCCATGCGGGCCGAAGAACTGCTCGACTGGCATACCCTCTGGACTCGCAGGCTCGGCAAATAGGCTCAAGTCTTGCGGCCTGCTTTGCCCTGGCTCTTTGCCCTGACTGGCGGACCGGCATAAAAAATGGGCGCCCGCTGGGCGCCCATTTTCATCTCTTGGCAAATCAGACCCGACTAGACGTCCAGGTTGGCCACGTTCAGGGCGTTGGCTTCGATGAAGTCACGACGCGGCTCGACCTGATCGCCCATCAAACAGGTAAACAACTGATCGGCACCCACGGCGTCGTCGATTGTGACCTGCAACATGCGGCGTTGCTCGGGATCCATGGTGGTTTCCCACAGCTGCTCGGGGTTCATCTCGCCCAGCCCTTTATAACGCTGGATGTAGAGGCCGCGCTTGGCTTCGGAGATGGTCCAGTCCAGCGCTTCCAGAAAGCTGCCGACTTCTTTGACGCGCTCACCGCGCTGCACATAACCGCCCTCTTCTATCATGCCATCCAGTGCCGCTCCCAGCTTGGCCAGGCGCAGGTAATCGCTCGACTGGAAGAAGTCATAGCTGAACAGATAGTGGGTATCTATGCCGTGTTTACGGATAGTCACCTTAGGCAGGTACACCTTGCGCTCGGGATCCAATATAGGCTCGGCGGTATAGAGCACACCGCTGTTTTCCAGTTCGACCAGATCGGCAATGAAGGCATCACACCAGGCTTTCATCTTGGCTTCATCGGCCAACATCTCGTTGTCCACCATAGGGTGATACAACATGCGGTTGGTGATGTGGGTCGGGTATCTTTGCTCCAGACGGGAAATGATGGCTTCCACTTCGCGGTACTGGGTCACCAGACGCTCCAGCGGCTCGCCGGACATGCCGGGGGCACCCTGGGTTGGGTAAATGCTGGTGCCCTCCAATGCCTGAGTCGTCAGGTACTGGGTCAGTGCCGGCTCATCTTTCAGATACTGTTCCTGCTTGCCCTTCTTCACCTTGAACAGCGGCGGCTGGGCGATATACACATAGCCGCGCTCGATAAGCTCGGGCATCTGACGGAAGAAGAAGGTCAACAGCAAGGTACGAATGTGCGAGCCGTCGACGTCGGCATCCGTCATTATGATGATGTTGTGGTAACGTGTCTTGTCCGGGTTGTATTCGTCACGGCCTATGCCACAGCCAAGGGCGGTGATCAGGGTGGCGACTTCCTGGGAAGACAGCATCTTGTCGAAACGGGCCTTCTCCACGTTGAGGATCTTGCCCTTGAGCGGCAGAATCGCCTGGTTCTTACGGTTACGTCCCTGCTTGGCGCTGCCGCCAGCAGAGTCCCCTTCCACTATGTAGATTTCAGAGAGACCCGGATCTTTCTCCTGGCAATCCGCCAGCTTACCCGGCAGTCCACCCAAGTCCAAGGCGCCTTTACGACGTGTCATCTCACGGGCCTTACGGGCCGCTTCACGGGCACGGGCCGCATCGACTATCTTACCTACGATCAGCTTGGCATCGGCCGGGTTTTCCAGCAGATAGTCGTTCAGCTGTTCACCCATGGTCTGTTCGACCGCTGTTTTCACCTCGCTGGAGACCAGCTTATCCTTGGTCTGGGAACTGAATTTGGGATCCGGCACCTTGACCGAGATAACGGCGGTCAAACCTTCGCGGGCATCATCACCTGTGGCGCTGGTCTTGCCTTTCTTGTTAAAGCCTTCACGTTCCATGTAAGTGTTCAGGTTACGGGTCAAGGCACTGCGGAAGCCCGCCAAGTGAGTCCCGCCGTCACGCTGAGGAATGTTGTTGGTAAAACAGAAGATGCTTTCCTGGTAACCGTCGTTCCACTGCATGGCGACTTCGACTGTGATGCCGTCGTCACGTTCCTGCATGAAATGGAACACGTCTTTATTCACAGGCGTCTTGTTGCGGTTCAGGTAATCGACGAAGGCACTGATGCCGCCTTCGTATTTGAAGAATTCGTCCCTGTTGTCGCGCTCGTCGACCAGGCGAATGCCTACGCCCGAGTTGAGGAAAGACAGTTCACGGACCCGCTTGGCCAGAATGTCGAAATGGAATTCGAGATCTGAGAAGGTTTCCCCACTGGGCCAGAAGCGAATTTCCGTGCCCGTCTTGACCGCATCGCCAATCTCTTTGATCGGAGAGTCAGGCACACCCATGGTATAAAACTGCTCGTATACCTTACCGGCACGACGAATGGTCATTTGCAGTTTCTGCGACAGGGCGTTGACCACAGACACGCCCACACCGTGCAGACCACCTGAGACCTTATAAGAATTGTCGTCGAACTTGCCACCAGCGTGCAGTACCGTCATGATGACTTCTGCGGCGGAAACCCCTTCTTCCTCGTGGATTTCGACAGGAATACCCCGGCCGTCATCTTTTACCGAGACTGAGCCGTCCACATGGATGGTGATGGTGATATCGCTGCAGTGACCCGCCAGGGCTTCATCGATGGAGTTATCGACTACTTCGAATACCATATGATGCAGACCCGTACCATCGTCGGTGTCGCCAATATACATCCCAGGTCTCTTACGTACCGCATCAAGGCCCTTCAGTACCTTGATACTCGAAGAATCGTAACTATTCTCTGACATATTATTCTCTCAATGGTTATTCAATTACCGTCACACAACCCTGCGCCACCTGAAAAATCCTGCTGGGCGGCTTGTCTAACGAATCGACTATTGCAGCTGGCTCGATGGCAGTCACAAACACTTGTGCACCTGTATCGGCTAATTGCTTAAGCAATAGTTGCCTATGCTGTGCATCCAACTCGGATGGAAGATCATCCACCAGATAAATACTGTGCTTATCTATTTGTTGTTTTAGCAACTTTCCCTGTGCAATACGCAGTGCACAGACTAATAATTTCAACTGGCCACGGGACAGTGCATCCTGCACCGGCAAATTGCCGACCCTGAGTCGCAAGTCAGCTTTATGGGGACCGCTGACGGTATGACCCGTTGCCAGATCTCTGGGATATTGATTTTCGAGCAAGAGTGCGAAATCGGTTTTGCTGTCCCAGCCGCGGGTGAAAGAAACCTTCACATCCACCTGCGGTAAAAACTCCTCGATTATACCCTTAAGTAGCTCATTTAACGAGTCTACATATAGGTTTCGTATTTCCGTTACCCGCTCGGCATAACGGACAAATTCCCGATCCCAATATTGAATGTTAGCGTAGGCAGCACCATCCCTAAGTAACTGATTACGTTGTTTAAGTATACGCCGCACATTGACCCAGGCACCGTAGAACTCGGGATCGGCATGAAAGGCACCCCAGTCGATAAACTGCCGGCGGGATTTGGGGCCTTCGAACAACAGGGAAAAACTCTCCGGGGTGATCACCTGTATCGGCAAGGTTTCCGCCAGAGTCGACAGGCGTTTGACCTTGTCGCCGTCGATTTTCACTTCGGTTTCCCCGCTGCGAAAACGCCGCAGGCCTATCTTGCTCTCGCCCCTGGGCAGCGTCAGGGTGGCGAACAGGGTCAGCTTGTCATCCTCGTTGTTGATCACCCGCTGCGACAGGTGACTGCGAAACGAGCGCCCCATGCCGAGAAAATAGATGGCCTCCAGTATGCTGGTCTTGCCACTGCCATTCTGGCCATAGATCAAATTCAGCCCAGTGCCGGTAAGCAATTGGGCCGAAGTGATATTGCGAAAAGCTTGGATATTGAGGCGGGTCAGACTCATGCATTACTCATGTGGGGACAGGCTGGGGGTGATGCCTAGGCATCACCCCCAGCCCGAGAGCCGAATTACAACCGCATCGGCATCACCACGTACATGGAATCTTCTTCGACGTGGTTTTCGATGAGGGCACTGGAGTTACCGTCGATCAGCGTGATACGCACATCGTCGCTACGCAGGCTGTTGAGCACATCCAGCAAGTAGCTGACGTTGAAACCTATTTCCAGCGGAGCAGCGGCGTACTCCACATCTATTATCTCTTCGGCCTCTTCCTGCTCCGGATTGTTGGCGGTGATCTTCAGCAGGTTATTTTCCAGCTGAATCCGCACGCCGCGAAACTTTTCGTTCGACAGGATAGAAGCTCGGGTCAATGCCTGCTTGAGCTGATGACGGCTGGCGATCACTATCTTGTCGCCGCCCTTGGGCAACACCCGGCGATAATCTGGGAAGCGGCCATCCACCAGCTTACTGGTGAAGACGGCATTGGCCGTGGTGGCTCGAATGGCATTCTCACCTATGGCTATGCCTATATCCTGATCTTCGGCTTCCAGCAGGCGCGCCATCTCCATCACGCCCTTGCGCGGGACTATCACTTGCTTCTCTGGCAGGTTGGCATCTATGACCCTGTGGCTCATGGCCAATCTGTGGCCATCTGTGGCTATCGCCCTGAGCACATTGGCTTCGGTCTCGAACAACAGACCGTTGAGATAATAACGTACGTCCTGGTTAGCCATGGAAAACTGGGTCGAGTCTATGATCGACTTGAGTGTGCCTTGCTTGAGGCTGAATTCGATATCCGCCTGGAAAGCCTCGACATTGGGATACTCTTCCGCCGGCAGGGTCGCCAGCGAGAAACGGCTGCGGCCCGAGCGCAACAACCATTTGTTGTCCTGCTGTTCCACCTTGAGTTCACTCTGTTCCGGCAGTGACTTGACGATATCCAATAATTTCTTCGCCGGCACAGTGGTACGGCCTTCCTGCACATCGCCATGCACTGTCGCCTGACCGACCAGCTCGACCTCCAGGTCTGTGCCGGTCAACTTGAGTGAGTTATTACTCACTTCTACGAGAAGGTTTGCCAGAATGGGCAAATTATGGCGTCTTTCCACCGCACCACAGACCAACTGCAGCGGCTTTAATAGGGCGTCCCTATCAATTGAAAATTTCATAGTGTGCTGGTTCCCTGACTATACCAAACGTATTAAGAAGATAAGGTTCTAATTAAATTAGCATAATCTTCTTTAATGTCATGACTTTCCTCACGCAGCTGGGCAATTTTTCGGCAAGCATGCAGCACTGTGGTATGGTCACGACCACCAAAGGCATCGCCTATCTCAGGCAGGCTCTGGTTGGTTAATTCCTTCGACAGGGCCATAGCCACCTGCCTGGGTCTGGCGACGCTGCGTGAGCGGCGCTTGGACAGCATATCGGCCATCTTGATCTTGTAATACTCGGCGACGGTTTTCTGAATGTTGTCTATGGTGACCAACTTTTCCTGCAGCGCCAACAGATCTCTCAAGGCTTCACGGACGAAATCTATGGTGATGGGACGCCCCGTGAAGTTAGCGTTGGCTATCACCCTATTCAATGCCCCCTCCAGCTCACGCACGTTGGAGCGCAAGCGTTTGGCGATGAAGAAGGCCACCTCATCCGGCAAACTGATGCCACTCTCCAAGGCCTTGCGCATCAATATTGCTACCCGGGTTTCCAATTCCGGCGGCTCGATCGCCACCGTCAGGCCCCAGCCGAAGCGGGACTTCAATCTGTCTTCGACCCCATCTATCTCTTTCGGGTACCTGTCCGAGGTCAGGATGATCTGATGATTGCCCTCGAGCAAGGCGTTGAAGGTATGGAAGAACTCTTCCTGGGATCTGTCTTTGTTGGCGAAGAATTGAATATCATCGATAAACAGGGCATCGACGCTGCGGTAATAACGCTTGAACTCTTCGATCGCATTGTTCTGCAATGCCTTCACCATGTCCTGCACGAAACGCTCCGAGTGCATGTACACGACTTTGGCATTGGGATTGTTCTTGATGATGCCGTTGCCCACGGCATGCAACAGGTGAGTCTTACCCAGACCCGTTCCGCCATATAAAAACAGTGGGTTATAGGCACCACCCGGATTTTCGGCCACCTGCAGCGCCGCCGCCTTACCCAGCTGGTTCGATTTACCTTCAACGAAGTTATCGAACTGATAAGTAGGATTGATATTGCTGCGATGATTGGGGTTGTTGATCGGCTCGGCAACGGTATTGAAGGAGGTACCGACACTGGCCTTGGAGGTCGTTGGACTGGGGTTGCGGCTGACCGCAGGCGCCGGAGCAGGTCGGCTGGCCGAGGGACGGCTGCCAATATCGAAACGCAGCTTGGGCGCATCGCTGCCCATCTGCTCAGTAAAAAACTGATTGATGATATTGATGTATTTGTCTCTTACCCAATCGAGCACGAAGCGGTTTGGCGCATACAGCACCAGAGTATCACCATCCATTTCGGCTTGTAACGGTCTGATCCACATGCTGAACTGCTGAGCCGAAAGCTCATCCTGCAGTCGTCCGATACATTGTTGCCAAAGTGAAACCGCCACTTAATTATCCCCAAAAAGATCATTCCAAAGGAGGAGTATTCTATAGCGAGAACTCAATGATCGCTATCCTTAAAATAGATTTATCCCCAGCGAGATCATTTGATGTGGATATCCCGGATCCACAGGGATCCATTTAGATCCTTTTATCCTGTATTAAGCGCAAATCCCGCTTTATTAAGCGATCCGGATTGATCTATAATGGCGGTCTTACGATCCCAATCAAGATCCGCTGAACTACTAGATGTAGTGTCGATACACAGAGTTATCCACATCTTCTGGTGTCTATGGCAGTCTGGTTCGGTAAGACTAAAGGCAGAAAAGAATCACTGACCGGCTTTCGTTGTTGACGGCATCCATTAAAGTGATTACAATTCGGCCTCTTTTTTGCCCTTACCTCTAATTTCAGAGATAAGGAATGTTCACTAACACAAAGACGGATTGCCATCATGAGTAAACGTACTTTTCAACCTAGCAACCTGAAGCGCAAGCGTTCTCACGGCTTCCGCGCTCGTATGGCCACTGTAGGCGGCCGTAAGGTGCTTGCACGTCGTCGTGCGAAAGGTCGCGCTCGTTTATCTGCTTAAGTAGATAACTAGGTGACTAGCTATACCTTTACGCGGGAGTTACGTTTGTTAACTCCCGCGCAATTTAAATCTGTATTCTCCAATCCAGTCAAAGCATCTTCTGCTGAAATTACCCTGCTTGCCATACCTAACACGGAAAATCATCCGCGTCTGGGGCTTACTGTTGCCAAACGTTACGTAAAACGTGCCAATCAACGCAACCGTATCAAGCGTGTCATCAGAGACAGTTTCCGTTTACATCAACACAATATACCCGCGCTCGATATTGTGGTGCTGGTCAGAAATGGCGTATTGGAGATGGAAAATGCTGAACTCAAAAAACTGATAGAAAAGCTATGGCGCAAACTCAGTCGCCGCTACAATGGCTAGCCACCACGTTAATTCGTGGCTATCAAATCTTCATCAGTCCCTTGTTGGGGCCCCGCTGCCGCTTCAATCCCAGCTGCTCCCATTACGCCATAGATGCAATTAAAGTGCATGGAACGGCGAAAGGTTGTTGGTTTGCATTGAAACGCATATTAAAATGTCACCCTTTACATCCCGGCGGTAGTGATCCCGTCCCCCCTAAAAACGACAGGTGTAATAAATAGGCTATGGAATCTCAACGCAATATATTGCTCATAGGACTACTGGTTGTCAGCTTCTTGCTGTGGCAACAGTGGCAGGCAGACAAAGCTCCTCAACCATTGGCAGCCCAATCGACACAGGTTGCTTCGCCCACATCCAACACCCTTAATACAGATGTGCCAGAAGCCGATGCAGGTGTGCCCGCAGTGGTGAGTGCTTCGACAGACCTGATCACTGTGAAGACAGATCAGCTGGATGTGAAAATCAATCCTGTTGGCGGTGACATAGTCTATGCGGCGCTGGTTGCGCATAAGATGGAACTCGACAAAGACCAACCTTTCGTGTTGCTCGAACAGACCAAAGACTTCACCTATATCGCCCAGAGTGGTTTGATTGGCCGTGACGGTATCGACAGCAGTGCCAAGGGCCGCGCCCATTTCAGTGCCCAAAACACCGAATACCAGCTGGCAGCAGATCAAGACAGCCTGGAGGTGCCACTGACCTATGTGGCAGCCAATGGCGTGACTTACACCAAGGTGTTTGTCTTCCACCGCGGCAAGTTCAACGTAGATGTTGGCTATAAGATCAACAACACCACAGACAGCCAGCTGCAGGTGCAGATGTACGGTCAGATTAAACAGACCATACAGAAATCCAAAAGCAGCATGATGATGCCGACTTACCGTGGCGGTGCCTTCTCAACGGCGGATATTCGCTATGAGAAGTACAAATTTGATGACATGGCAGATAAAAACCTCAACCAACCTACCCTGGGTGGTTGGGCCGCCATGTTGCAGCACTACTTCGTTTCCGCCTGGATACCTCAGGCCAACGACAAGAACACCATATTCACCAGCATCAGCGCCGGTGGCTTGGCCAACATAGGCTTCCGTGGTTCTGTGTACGACATAGCCCCCGGCAGCACTCAGGAAATCGACTCCCAGTTTTATGTCGGTCCCAAGGATCAGAAGGCATTATCGGCTATTTCAGAATCGCTGAACCTGGTGGTCGATTATGGTTTCCTCTGGTGGTTGGCAGTACCTATCTATAAGTTACTCACCTTCTTCCAGTCTTTGGTCTCCAACTGGGGGGTGGCAATCATACTCATCACCCTGACGGTGCGTGGCATGCTGTTCCCGCTGACCAAGGCGCAGTACACCTCCATGGCCAAGATGCGCAATCTGCAGCCCAAAATCGCCGATCTGAAAGAAAGATTCGGTGATGACAAGCAGAAGATGGGTCAGGCTATGATGGAGCTGTACAAGAAGGAGAAGGTTAACCCCATGGGCGGCTGTCTGCCCATGCTGCTGCAGATGCCTATCTTCATCGCGCTCTACTGGGTATTGCTGGAAAGCTTCGAGCTGCGTCATGCCCCCTTCATCTTGTGGATCCACGACTTGTCGGTACAGGACCCTTACTACATATTGCCGCTGTTGATGGGCTTATCCATGTTCGTCATGCAGAAGATGCAGCCTATGGCACCGACCATGGATCCCATGCAGGCCAAGATGATGCAGTGGATGCCGGTACTCTTTACCGTGTTCTTCCTCTGGTTCCCTGCAGGCTTGGTCTTGTACTGGCTCATGGGTAACCTGGTGGCCATCACCCAGCAGAAGATTATTTATGCAGGTCTGGCCAAAAAAGGCTTAAAATAAGCCTGGCTCAGCACTTTGCTAAGACATAATGAACAAAGGCGGCTACTAAGCCGCCTTTTCCTTTATTAGATAGACAGTTTGGCAGGAAATCCAGTGACAACAGAGACAAGATTTACGACCGACACCATAGTCGCCCAAGCCACGGCGCCGGGACGAGGCGGCGTCGGCATCATACGTATCTCGGGCGACAAAGCCAGCGAAGTGGCCATGGCCGTGCTGGGACACCTGCCAAAGACCCGCTACGCCGACTATTGCGACTTCAAGAACAAAGATGGCCAGGTAATAGATCAAGGCATAGCCCTGTTCTTCAAGGGCCCCAACTCTTTCACCGGCGAGGACGTACTCGAGCTGCAGGGTCATGGCGGCCAGGTGGTGCTCGACATGTTGATCAAGCGGGTGTTGCAGGTAGGAGGTGTGCGCATAGCCAAGCCGGGGGAATTCAGCGAGCAGGCCTTCATGAACGACAAACTGGATTTGACCCAGGCCGAAGCCATAGCAGATCTCATAGATGCCACCAGCGAACAGGCCGCCAAGAGCGCCCTGCACTCACTCCAGGGCGAGTTCTCCAACGAGGTCCACCAGCTGGTGGAGCAAGTCACCAACCTGCGCCTGTACGTCGAGGCGGCCATAGACTTTCCCGATGAAGAAGTCGATTTCCTCTCCGACGGCAAGATTGCCAACGCCCTGTATCGCATCATAGCCAAACTGGACGAGGTACAGGCCAGTGCCAAGCAAGGCGCCATCATTCGCGAAGGCATGAAGGTCGTCATCGCCGGCCGTCCCAACGCAGGCAAGTCCAGCCTGCTCAACGCCCTGGCTGGCAAGGAATCGGCGATTGTCACCGAAATAGCAGGTACCACCCGCGACGTGCTGCGGGAACACATACACCTGGATGGCATGCCGCTGCACATAATAGACACGGCCGGGCTGCGTGACACGGCCGATACCGTAGAGCAGATAGGCATAGAGCGCGCCTGGGCCGAAATAAACAGCGCGGATCGCGTGCTCTTCATGGTCGATGGCACCACCACAAATGCCGTCGATCCCCATGATATCTGGCCGGACTTCATAGATCGCCTGCCATCCAAGCTCGGGGTGACTGTGGTGCGCAACAAGGCGGATCTCACAGGCGAAACCTTGGATATCACAGAAGAACAAGGCCATAGCGTCTACCGCATCTCGGCCAAGACGGGACTCGGAGTCGAAGCACTCAAACAGCACTTGAAGAGTCTGATGGGCTACCAGAGCAACCTTGAGGGTGGCTTCATCGCCCGCAGACGCCACCTGGAGGCCCTGGATCTCGCCGCCAGTCACCTGCTGATAGGCAAGGAGCAACTGGAAGTCTACCTCGCAGGTGAGCTGCTGGCAGAAGAGCTGCGCATGTGTCAGCTGGCCTTGTCTGAAATCACAGGTCAGTTCACCTCGGACGACTTGCTGGGCAAGATCTTCAGTTCCTTCTGTATCGGCAAGTAATAGGCAAAAAGCCTCTGCAGAGCATAGATAACATGGCCCTGTGCTCATTCGGGTGAGCACAGAGCCATTTTTCAGGGCGGTTCCAATTCCGGGATCCATGGCGTTACTTGCCAGGTTTTACAGCATTTGCTGAATGATGACCCCCAACCCGGAACGCCTCTGGGTAAGCCAGGCCTTTACCAGTCGAGCGGAAGAAGATGTTTATTCATCTGCCGGATATGATTATAATTTGATTATCATAGTGACAGAGAGAAGATAACAGTGGAAAGCAAGACTGCCCGTTTTACCGTGTTGATGGATCCCCGTAAAAAGCAGGCTTTCGAAAGGCTATGTGCTTCCCAAGACTTAACACCGTCGCAGGTCGTCAGGCAATTGATCCGGGAATACCTTGAGCAACACAATGTCAGCTATAGCGAAGAAGCTGTTAACAATCCCCAGGTGAAGCGCTAACCCATCATTCCCCTTGGGGGCTCTGCCCGGCAGAGGCTCGAATGGGATCACTTATCGCCATCTGCTGCGCAGGCGCCGCCTCACTCATTTCTCCCACGCCGGCTTGCGCTGCAACCAATGCCGCATCGAACACCTTGAAATTGTGCTCATGGCCAATCAATTCCAGGATGCCGGCTCTTCTCAATTTTACCGTAACCCGTTCATTCGCACCGGATAGCATGACTCTTACCCCACGCCTCTGCAGATCCCGAATCACTTCCTCCAAGGTCTGCAACCCTGTGACATCTATGAAGGGCACCCACTTCAAACGAATGATCAGAATATGCGGATCGGCATGGGTACCGGCCAGGGCGCGCTCGAAATTCTCAACCGCGCCAAAGAAGAATGGCCCCTCCACAGTGAAAACCAATACCCCGGGCGGCAAACGTATCAGCCCCTTATGGGCAAATTCTTGTGTCAGTTCTTGCTCTGTCGCTTGTCTCACTTCGACACTGGTCGCCATGCGTCGCAGAAAGTGAAAGCTAGCCAAAATGACGCCTATATTGACCGCCACCACAAGATCGGCAAAAACAGTCAACCCAAAGGTAATCAACAAGATAACTACGTCAGCCCTGGGAGCGCGCCGTACCATTTTAGCGAAGTGTTTCGCCTCGCTCATATTCCAGGCCACGACAAACAGAATGGCGGCCAATGTGGCGAGAGGTATATGCACGGCCAAGGGGGCCAGCAGCAATAAAATCACCAACAGCGTGATCGAATGCACTATGCCAGCCAGCGGACTTGTGCCACCGTTACGGATATTGGTGGCGGTGCGGGCAATGGCCCCGGTTGCAGCGAAGCCGCCAAACAAGGGGGCGACAATATTCGCCAGCCCCTGGCCGATCAGCTCCTGATTGGAGTCATGACGTGTGCCCGCCATGCCATCGGCGACGACCGCAGATAACAATGACTCTATGGCCCCCAGCATAGCTATGGTAAATGCCGGCCCTATCAGTTCGATTATGTGCTCCAGACTCACAGAAGGAAGTGCCAATTCAGGCAAGCCCCGAGGTATCCCACCGAAGGCAGTCCCTATGGTCCTGACCCCATCGAAGTGAAACACAACTTGGAGCAGTGTGACCAGGATAAGTGCGACAAGCGGACCTGGAACCCGCTTGAGACCAGGCACTCTGGGGCCATAGATCACCAATCCCAGCGAGAATAACGCCAACACACTTGTCATGGGATGGAGTTGCGGAAGGACCTGCAGAAGATGGAACAATTTGATGTGAAAGTGTTCTCCCTGGATCTCCGGCAAGCCGAAAAAATACTGCCATTGGCCAACCCAGATGATCACCCCTATTCCGGCGGTAAAGCCCACTATCACAGGATCGGGAATAAATTTGATGACGGCGCCCATCTTGGCCAGGCCCAGTAATAACAGCATGATCCCCGCCATGAAAGTGGCGATCTGCAGCCCTTCGATACCATACTGTGCCGTGATCCCGGACAATACCACGATAAAGGCTCCGGTTGGTCCGGCGATCTGCAGTCGGCTGCCACCAAACACTGAGACAAAAAAACCCGCGACTATCGCCGTATACAGGCCTTGCTCCGGCTTGGCACCCGATGCTATGGCGAAAGCCATGGCCAATGGCAAGGCGACAACCCCAACAATCACACCCGAGACCAGGTTGCCCATCCAGTGTTGTCGTCTGAGTAAGCCGGCCTTGTAGGCTTCTTTAAGCGCTATCATTATTAGTCCCAAAGGGTGAAAATGGCGTGATAATAGAATTGTAATGGCCTTATAATAGTAAGGCAATGTAGGCGCAGATGGATGTCATTTTCAAGACATTGTTATGACCTACTTTATATGTATTTTTAAATAGAGATGAGCAACTATGAACAATACCCTTCCTCCTTGCCCTCAATGCGAATCGGCTTACACCTATGAAGATGGCAACCTGTTAGTCTGTCCTGAGTGCGGACATGAATGGACCCCAGGTGCCGAGCCGGAAGACACAGACGAATTTATCGTTAAAGATGCAAACGGCAATATCCTGCAAGACGGCGACTCAGTTACTCTGATTAAGGACTTGAAAGTTAAAGGTTCTTCTACCGTTGCTAAAGTTGGTACTAAGGTGAAAATCAACCGTCTCGTCGATGGCGATCACAATATCGACTGCAAAATAGAAGGTATAGGTGCGATGATGCTGAAGTCGGAATTTGTTAAAAAAGCATAATCACCCCGACTCAAGAGCAAGTACCCGCTCTGCAAAGAACAGCGACAGCGCTTGAGCCGCGAACGGACTCCGTAACCACCTGGGGTCTGTTCGGCCAAGCGCTGCTTCTATATCGGCTCCACCTCCCAAACCACTCCCCAAGCAGCCAGCCTTTAATCCTGGCCCCCATAACTGCGGCCTATCCGCCAGCAAACAGGCAATTGGCTCTGGATGAAAGCCCCTGGGTAAAAGCCCCTGGGTAAAAGCCTCTGGGTGAAAGCCTCTGGGTGAAAGCCTCTGGGTGAAAGCGATCAATTCCTTCCTATTCAAAGATAACTCGCCAAGCTGCAGCCAGGCTCAACACTCAAAGCCTAGACACTCACTGCGAGTGCAGATTTGCAACCAACCTCATAGTGACTGCTGGGCTTTTCCCTTATGATTAACCCATACAAGCGGCTCAGTGTCTTCCCTGGCTTAAGCCCATTACACAGACATTTAACTCTAAGGTTGAGTATTAGCATGGCAAAGATAGATATTTTAGTTGGCACTACCCTGGGAAGTGCCGAGTATGTGGCCGATGAAATGGCGGCAGAATTGACGAATGCCGGCCACCATGTGGTCGTGCATTTGGCGGCCGAGCTGTCCGAATTAGACAGAGAAGCGCTCTGGCTCATAGTGTCGTCCACCCATGGTGCCGGCGATTTGCCGGACAATATTCAACCCTTTTGCGATGAGCTGACCACAGAGCAGGTCGATCTGAGCGGACTAAAATTCGCCTTATGCGCCATAGGAGACTCCAGCTATGACACTTTCTGCCAGGGGCCGGATAAGTTGATAGCGGCACTCGAACATTGTGGCGCCAAATCCTATGTGGATAAGATCCAGATCGATGTGCAGTATGATCCCATCCCCGAAGAGCCCGCCTTGACTTGGTTAGCCGGTTGGCAAAACGATCTTCAGCCATAGAGATCCTGTTGCAAGCTGCGATCGCCCCACAGATTAGATCCATCTTATCCACATTTTTGTATTTTTAGCTGTAAAAGTGTGGATAAGCTATTATTTTATCCCCTGATAACTCTGTATTGATCCACTCCGGATCTGCTCAAAGATCCCCCTTGTGGATAACCAAGGGATCTGTCCCCATCTTATTTGGAGTTTGATCGCCAATAGATCACAGGTTTGAGTTTCTGCTACCTCATGATTTTAAAAGAGTTATAGGCTTACACACAGATAATGGCGATCCTAATAGTAAACATAATAAAAGGATCTATATAAAGATCTTAAGATCTATTAGTCCGGATCCATCCCGATCGAACAGAGCAAAATGATCATTCACCTAGTCGAAAGCAAATGCTAAAATGATCGGCTCGTACAGAATGTTTCTTTTCCAATCTTAAGGTAGTGTCATGCATTTTCATGAACGGTTTGATGTAATTGTTGTAGGTGGTGGTCATGCCGGGACGGAAGCCGCATTAGCTGCTGCAAGAATGGGATCCAAGACCCTGCTGCTGACTCACAATATCGATACCCTGGGACAAATGTCTTGCAACCCAGCGATCGGCGGCATAGGCAAAGGACATTTAGTCAAAGAAATTGATGCACTTGGCGGTGCAATGGCGATAGCAACTGACTTCGCCGGCATTCAATTCCGTACCCTGAATTCAAGCAAGGGCCCGGCGGTACGAGCCACCCGTGCCCAAGCCGACAGAGCCCTTTATCGTCAAAAAATTCAAAACATACTGCAAAACCAAAAAAACCTCCGTATTTTCCAACAGGCAGTTGATGACTTAGTTGTTGAAAATAACAGAGTAATTGGTGTGGTGACCCAGATGGGACTTGCCTTCGAAGCACCGGCAGTCGTGCTGACAGCCGGGACCTTCCTGGGCGGCAAGATCCATATAGGCCTGGAAAATTACAGCGGTGGCCGAGCTGGAGATCCACCGGCGATCGCCCTGGCACATAGACTGCGTGAACTGCCTATTCGTGTCGGTCGCTTGAAAACAGGTACCCCTCCCAGAATCAATGCCAATAGCATAGATTTCAGTCAAATGGCTGAACAGAAAGGCGATTCACCCTTGCCTGTGATGTCATTTATCGGAGATGTCAGCCAGCATCCACAGCAAATATCCTGCTATATCACTCATACCAATGAGCGCACACACGAGATCATCCGTGGTGGTCTGGACAGGAGTCCCATGTATTCTGGGGTTATCGAAGGCATAGGCCCGAGATATTGCCCATCGATCGAAGATAAGATCCATCGCTTCGCCGACAAGGCATCGCATCAGATCTTCATCGAACCCGAAGGCTTGAGCACCAACGAGATCTACCCCAATGGCATCTCAACCAGCTTGCCATTCGATGTGCAGCTGAATCTGGTTCGTTCTATCCAGGGCATGGAAAATGCGGAAATCGTCCGCCCCGGTTACGCGATCGAATATGATTATTTCGATCCAAGGGATCTTAAAAACTCTTTGGAAACCAAGACAATCGCCGGGCTCTTCTTCGCAGGACAGATCAACGGCACCACAGGTTACGAAGAAGCCGGTGCCCAGGGGCTGCTGGCCGGCATGAATGCCTCGCTGCAGGTACAGGGCAAAGACGCCTGGAGCCCACGCAGGGATCAGGCGTATCTTGGGGTCTTGGTCGACGATCTTTCTACCCTTGGCACTAAAGAACCTTACCGCATGTTCACCAGCCGTGCCGAATACCGTTTGCTGTTGCGTGAAGACAATGCGGATCTGCGTTTGACCGAGAAAGGCCGCGAGCTGGGCCTGGTGGACGATGAGCGTTGGGCTAAGTTCAGTGCCAAAATGGAGTCGATCGAAACTGAGTTGCAGCGACTGCGCAGTCAGTGGGTGCATCCAAATTCTCCGTTGATCGAGGCCCTGAATCCCGAGCTGAATACGCCCATCTCCCGTGAGGCCTCCTTCGAGGAGTTATTGCGTCGCCCCGAGATGGATTACAGCAAGCTCATGGGCATAGAAGGCTTCGGTCCTGGACTCGAAGATCCCCGCGCCGCGGAGCAGGTACAGATCCAGGTTAAATATTCGGGTTATATCCATAGGCAACAGGAAGAGATCAACAAGGCGGTGCGCAACGAGAATACCGGTTTGCCCTTGAGCCTGGATTACCAGGAGGTCCCTGGCCTGTCGAATGAAGTGATCGCCAAGCTGAACAACCATAAACCTGAAACCATAGGCCAGGCTTCACGGATTTCCGGAGTTACGCCGGCAGCTATTTCAATCTTGCTGGTTCACCTGAAAAAACGCGGCCTGTTGCGTAAAAGCGCCTGAAACCAGGTTTAAACGCCTTCAGGGTTAAGAAGGGAAGCTTTCAGGCTTCCCTTCGTCTTTCCCGGGCTTCATAATATCGACCGGATCTATTTACGAGGGTAATCAGTGTTAGCTGCCCAATTAGCGACATATTTAGCTGAAATACAACTGCCGGCAACACCTGAGCAGCAGAAACAACTTGTTGATTTTGTTAATATGCTTAACAAATGGAACAAGGCGTACAACCTGACTTCGGTGCGGGACCCGCAAGCCATGCTGATCCGCCATGTGATGGATAGCCTGGTGGTGTCCCCCTATCTGGATGGCCAGCGTTTCATCGATGTCGGCACCGGCCCTGGCTTGCCTGGGATCCCCTTGGCTATCATGAATCCGGATAAGGAATTTGTGCTGCTCGACAGTTTGGGAAAACGCATACGTTTCCAGAAGCAGGTGCAATTCGAGCTGGGCGTTAAGAACATTACTTCGGTGGAAAGCCGGGTCGAAGCCTACGAAGACGAACAGGGTTTCGATGGTGTCTTGAGCAGGGCCTTTGCCTCAGTTGCCGATATGCTCAATTGGTGTCGGCATTTGCCGGCCCCTGATGGCTGTTTCTATGCGCTCAAGGGGCAACTCAATCCGGAGGAACTGACTCAGATCCCTGCGGGATTCGTGCTCAAGCAAGTGATAGAACTCAAGGTGCCTGAACTCGATGAGCAGCGCCATTTACTTAAAATAGTCGAAGAATAACAGCTCCCGGCCAGGGATCAGGTTGCAATCCCAAGCTTCATGACGCAACTTGGTACAGATACCTTGAGTATCGGGCAATCAAGCATAGTTTACATACAGGATGATATTGTGGGTAAAGTAATTGCCGTGGCTAACCAGAAAGGTGGCGTAGGAAAAACAACAACATGTGTCAATTTGGCGGCCTCGTTGGCGGCGACTAAGCGACGTGTGTTAGTGATAGATCTCGATCCCCAAGGCAACGCGACCATGGGCAGTGGTGTCGATAAGTATCAGGTAGAAAACACGGCTTATGAATTATTGGTCGAAGAGAAACCTTTCGCCGACGTCGTGATCCAGGATACCACAGGGAAATATGATCTGATCGCCGGCAATGGCGATGTCACCGCCGTCGAAATCAAGCTGATGGAGTTCTTCGCCCGCGAGGTGCGGCTGCGTAACGCCCTGGCGCCCATCAAGGATGATTACGATTTTATCTTCATAGATTGCCCTCCCTCCCTCAACATGTTGACCGTCAATGCCATGTCGGCCGCCGACTCAGTACTGGTGCCCATGCAGTGCGAATATTATGCCCTGGAAGGACTGACGGCCTTGATCGACACCATCACCAAGCTGGCGGCCATGGTCAATCCAGGTCTGGGGATCGAAGGGATACTGCGTACCATGTACGATCCCCGCAACCGTTTGGCCAACGATGTGTCTGATCAGCTTAAACAGCATTTTGGCGACAAGGTGTATCGTACCGTGATCCCGAGAAACATACGTTTGGCCGAAGCGCCCAGTTTCGGTGCCCCGGCCATGTACTACGATAAGTCCAGCGCGGGTGCCAAGGCCTACCTGGCGCTGGCAGGGGAAATCATTCGGCGCTCGGAACAACAAACCCAGGCCAAGTTGGCGTAAGGATTAATAATGACTTTGAAGAAACGGGGTTTGGGCAAGGGCCTGGACGCACTCCTGAGTAACAGCCATGCGGCGAGCAAGAAACAAGATCAGGCTTTCGATAGCACAGAGAAGAAAGATGATTTGATTCATCTGGATCTCGATCTATTGCAGCCGGGCAAATACCAACCCCGCAAAGACATGTCGCCCGAAGCGCTGGAGGAGTTGGCACATTCTATCCGCAATCAAGGCATAATCCAGCCGATAGTGGTGCGGAAAATATCTGACACACACTATGAGATCATCGCAGGTGAACGCCGCTGGCGCGCCTCACAATTGGCCGGACTGGATAAACTGCCTTGTCTGGTCAAGCAAGTCCCGGATGAAGCCGCCGTCGCCATCGCCCTGATAGAGAATATCCAACGTGAAGATCTCAACGCCATGGAAGAAGCCATAGCGCTGGAACGTTTGATGCGGGAATTCGAACTCACACATCAGCAGGTTGCCGATGCAGTAGGCAAATCACGCACCACAGTGTCCAATTTATTGCGCCTCAATGGCCTCAACGAGCCGGTGAAGCGCTTGCTGGAATACGGTGATATCGACATGGGCCATGCCCGTGCCTTGCTGGCTCTCGAGGGGGAGGAGCAGACGAGCCTTGCCCGATTAGTAGCTGCTAAAGAAATGACTGTTCGTGAAACTGAACGATTAGTGAATAAAACCTTAAATCCGCCTAAAGAAGCCGAAAGCAAGGCTAAAGATCAGGATGTCATGCGTTTGGAACGAGAGTTAATTGAACGTTTGGGAGCTAAGGTATCCATAGCTCATAATAATAAAGGCACAGGTAAAATAGTAATTAACTATCAGAATCTCGCTGAATTGGACGGGATTCTGAGTAAAATCAGCTAAAAATGCCAGGTTAATGAATTTTAATGTAAATTTGTGACATTTGTTAATATTCTATTTTCGTACTTTTGGCGCTGGATCACGTTAAAAGAGGCGTTTTTCCTTATCTCAAAGTTGCATTGAAGGCGTGAAAAGGTATACTTTCGCAAGCTTTTTGTCGGTCGACTCTTTCCGGATATTTGTCATCCGGTCATCGAAACAAAAAGTATATATGCGGAGATGATGAATTGAGTAAGGTTTTAGCGCGTCGTGGCCGGTGGTCTGCCTATAAATTGGTGATGATGCAGGCGGCGGTCGCTGGGGGTACTTCAATTCTCTTTTTCGCCGTGTGGGGAGTTCAGTTTGGCTATTCTGCCTTGGCAGGTGGTTCAATTGCTGTACTCCCTAATTTTGTATTCGCAACCCTCGCTTTTTCCCATATGGGAGCAAGCTCGGCAGCAAGAGTCATTAAGACTTTTTACTGGGGGGAAGCGGTAAAGTTGCTGTTAACCATTGCGTTGTTTTCTCTGGTGTTTATCAAACTTGAGGTCGCATTTATGCCACTTTTTGTCTGTTATACCCTGACGTTGATAGTGCATTGGACGGCTCCTTTATACTTCAAGCAAAGTTAAGTGGGATGAATCATGGCTGCAACTGGTGAAGCGTTAACACCGCAGGGCTATATCCAGCACCACCTTACCAACCTGAGTGTTGGCGAAGGCTTCTGGACATGGCACATTGATTCGTTGTTCTTTTCGGTTGGTCTTGGCGTTTTGTTCCTGTGGATTTTCAGCCGCGTTGGTAGAAATGCAACTTCAGGCGTTCCCGGTAAGCTTCAGTGCTTTATCGAGATGCTGGTGGAGTTCGTCGATAGCAGTGTGAAAGAAACCTTCCATGGCCGCAATGCCCTGATCGCACCTTTAGCTCTGACCATTTTCGTGTGGGTATTCATGATGAACTTCATGGATATGTTGCCTGTGGATTGGCTGCCTACGGTAGCCGAACACCTGGGTGTTTCACACCTGAAAGTGGTTCCGACGACTGACGTTAACATTACCTTTAGTTTATCTATCGGTGTGTTCTTGCTGATTATTTATTACAGCATCAAGGTCAAAGGTGTATCAGGTTTTGTTAAAGAACTGACGTTACAGCCCTTTAACCATAAGGCAATGATACCCGTCAACCTCCTGCTAGAGACAGTGACCCTGGTCGCTAAGCCAATTTCATTGGCCTTGCGTCTATTCGGTAACTTGTACGCGGGTGAGTTGATCTTCATCCTTATTGCGCTTATGTATGGTGCCAATATGGCCTTATCTGCCCTGGGTGTTACGTTACAAATGGGGTGGTTAATTTTCCATATTCTGGTTATCACGCTACAAGCGTTTATCTTCATGATGCTGACCATAGTTTATTTAAGCATGGCGCATGAAGATCATTAAGGATTGCTGAAGAAATTTTAAGCTAAATCATCAACTAACATAGATTTAGATACTGGAGATACAGATGGAAACGATTTTAGGCATGACAGCTATCGCTGTTGCTCTGCTGATTGGTATGGGTGCTTTAGGTACTGCAATCGGTTTCGGCTTATTGGGTGGCAAGTTCCTGGAAGGCGCTGCGCGTCAACCTGAAATGGCACCTATGCTGCAAGTTAAAATGTTCATCGTAGCGGGTCTGTTGGACGCCGTAACCATGATCGGTGTTGGTATTGCACTATTCATGCTGTTTACCAACCCACTGGGTGCAATGCTGTAAAAAACGCTTCTGTCTTAACTCTAACTAGGAGGCTGTTGTGAATTTCAACGCTACCCTAATCGGTCAGACGGTCGCCTTTATCATCTTCGTGTGGTTCTGCATGAAGTTTGTATGGCCGCCTTTGATGAATGCCATCGAAGAGCGCCAAAAAAGGATTGCTGACGGTTTGGCTGACGCCGATCGTGCCGCAAAAGACCTGGAGTTGGCACAAGCGAAAGCGACTGACCAACTAAAAGAAGCCAAGGTAACTGCTAACGAGATCATCGAGTCTGCCAACAAGCGCAAGGCTCAGATTGTTGAAGAGGCAAAAGCCGAAGCAGATGCTGAGCGTGCAAAAATCATCGCTCAGGGTCAAGCAGAAATTGAAGCTGAACGTAATCGCGTGAAAGAGGATCTGCGTAAGCAGGTTGCTACTCTTGCCATCATGGGTGCAGAGAAGATCCTTGAGCGTTCTATCGATCCAGCCGCCCACAGCGACATAGTTAATAAACTTGTCGCTGAAATTTGATAGGGGAGTTGAGTTATGGCTGAATTAACCACCATCGCTCGCCCTTACGCAAAGGCAGCTTTTGATTTTGCTATTGAACAGAATGCAGTCGACAGCTGGGCAGAAATGCTCAATTTCGCTGCATTGGTTACTGAAAATGACGCCATGCAGCCTCTGCTGTCTGGAGCATTAGCCAGCAACAAGCTGGCCACACTCTTTATCAATGTGTGTGGTGAGCAAATCAATGAGCAAGGTCAGAACCTGATAAAGGTAATGGCTGAAAACGGTCGCTTAAAGGTACTACCTGCTGTGTCTCAGTTATTCGCTGAGTACCGCAAGGAGTGGGCAAAAGAAGTGGAAGCCGAAGTGGTTTCTGCATCCGAGCTGAGCTCTGAGCAACAACAGCAGATTAGTGTTTCTTTAGAGAAACGTCTCGCACGCAAAGTTAAGCTGAATTGCAGCACTGACACAGCGCTTATCGCAGGTGTCGTTATCACGGCAGGCGACTTAGTCATAGATGGCTCTGTCAGCGGTAAATTATCGCGTCTGTCTGATAAGCTGCAGTCGTAATTGGGAGTTTGAGCATGCAACTGAATTCCACTGAAATCAGCGATCTGATTAAACAGCGGATCGAGCAGTTCGACATCGTTAGCGAAGCTCGTAACGAAGGTACTATCGTTGCAGTAAGCGACGGTATCATCCGCATTCACGGCCTGGCCGATGTAATGCAAGGTGAAATGATCGAACTGCCTGGTAACCGTTATGCAATCGCGTTGAACCTTGAACGTGATAGCGTCGGTGCCGTAGTAATGGGCCCTTATGCCAACCTGGCTGAAGGCGCAAAAGTTAAAACCACCGGCCGTATTCTGGAAGTGCCGGTAGGTCGTGGTCTGCTGGGTCGTGTTGTTAACACCCTGGGTGAGCCTATCGACGGTAAGGGCGCTATCGACAACGATGGTTTCTCTCCTATCGAAGTGATCGCTCCAGGCGTTATCGAACGTCAGTCAGTAGATCAACCGGTGCAAACTGGTTACAAAGCCGTTGACGCCATGATCCCTATCGGTCGTGGTCAGCGTGAATTGATCATTGGTGACCGTCAGACTGGTAAAACAGCCATGGCGATCGATGCCATCATCAATCAGAAAGATTCCGGCATCAAGTGTGTGTACGTAGCAGTAGGCCAGAAGGCTTCTACTATCGCTAACGTGGTACGCAAGCTGGAAGAGCACGGCGCTCTGGCGAACACCATAGTGGTAGTGGCAACGGCTTCTGAAGCCGCAGCTCTGCAATACCTGGCGCCATACTCTGGTTGTTCCATGGGTGAATACTTCCGTGACCGCGGTGAAGATTCCTTGATCGTATACGATGACCTGTCTAAGCAAGCAGTTGCTTACCGTCAGATCTCGTTGCTGCTCAAGCGTCCACCTGGACGTGAAGCTTACCCAGGTGACGTATTCTATCTACACTCTCGTTTGCTGGAACGTGCTTCGCGCGTTAACGCCGATTATGTAGAAAAGTTCACTAAAGGTGCTGTAACTGGCAAAACCGGTTCTATGACCGCGTTGCCAATTATTGAAACCCAAGCGGGTGACGTATCTGCATTCGTACCGACCAACGTAATTTCTATTACCGACGGTCAGATCTTCCTTGAGACCGACTTGTTTAACTCTGGCCTGCGTCCAGCGGTTAACCCAGGTATTTCTGTTTCTCGTGTTGGTGGTGCGGCTCAGACTAAGATCATCAAGAAACTGTCCGGCGGTATCCGTACTGCACTGGCACAGTATCGAGAGCTTGCTGCGTTCTCACAATTTGCATCCGATCTTGACGATGCAACTCGTGCTCAACTCGAGCATGGTGAGCGTGTTACCGAACTGATGAAGCAAAAGCAATATGCTCCAATGAGCGTAGCCGCCCAGTCTGTGTCTATTTTCGCAGCTGAGAAAGGTTACCTTAAGAGTGTTGCGCTGAATAAGGTCGGTGATTTCGAAGCCGCTCTGCTCTCGTTCATGAACCGCGAGCATGCTGCCCTGATCCAGCTTATCAATGATACCGGTGATTACAATGCCGATATCGAAGCTGAGTTGAAGGCAGGTCTCGACAAGTTCGTAGCAACCCAAACCTGGTAAAGACGTATGAGGTGTCTTTGACACCTCTAGTCCACAGATTGGAGAGTAGAGATGGCCGGCGCTAAAGAGATTAAAACCAAGATCGCGAGTGTTAAAAACACTCAGAAGATCACGTCCGCCATGGAAATGGTGGCCGCCAGCAAAATGCGCAGAGCGCAGGAACGCATGGCTGCCAGCCGTCCATACGCGGAAAGCATGCGTAAGGTGATCGGTCACGTAGCGCAAGGGTCTCTCGAATACAAACACTCCTATTTGGAAGTGAGAGAGGCCAAGCGGGTTGGTTACATAGTTGTGGCAACCGACCGTGGCCTTTGTGGTGGTCTGAACGTTAACCTTTTCAAGAAGGTCGTTGCAGACGTGAAAAGCTGGAAAGAGCAAGGTGTAGAAGTCGAATTTTGCCCTATAGGTGCTCGCAGTGTGCAGTTTTTCAAAAGCTTCGGTGGCCAGGTTTCTGCCCATACATCGGGTTTAGGTGACGCTCCGGCGTTGGCTGACTTGATCGGGACAGTACGTGTCATGCTGCAGGCTTACAACGAAGGCAAGCTGGATCGTCTGTATGTGGTATTCAACAAGTTTGTGAATACCATGACGCAGAGTCCTGTGATCGAACAGCTGCTACCTTTGCCAAAATCCGCCGATGATGAAATCGCTCATCGCTGGGATTATATTTACGAACAGGAGCCAAAAGAGCTGTTAGATACACTCTTGGTTCGTTACGTAGAATCCCAGGTTTATCAAGGTGTTGTTGAAAATATTGCCTCCGAACAAGCTGCCCGTATGGTAGCCATGAAGGCGGCAACCGACAACGCCGGTGAGATGATTAATGATCTGCAACTGGTCTATAACAAGGCTCGTCAGGCTGCGATTACGCAGGAACTGTCGGAAATTGTTTCAGGCGCTGCTGCGGTTTAGGCTAGGTAACGAATACAAGTTTTAGAGGATTAATCATGAGCACAGGTACTGTTGTCCAAGTGATTGGCGCGGTTGTGGACGTAGAGTTTCCACAAGATGCCGTACCTCAAGTATATGACGCTCTGAAGATCGTAGGTGAAAATGCCTGTAATGGTCTGGTGCTGGAAGTTCAGCAACAGCTGGGTGGTGGTGTAGTTCGTACCATCGCCATGGGTTCTTCCGATGGTCTGCGTCGTGGTCTTGAAGTAGCAAACTCAGGTTCACCTATTTCTGTTCCAGTTGGTACCGCCACTCTTGGCCGTATCATGAACGTTTTAGGCGAGCCTATCGATGAAGCGGGTCCTATCGGTGAAGAAG
The DNA here is from genome assembly GCF_021412365.1 of Shewanella sp. AS16. Taxonomy (NCBI): domain Bacteria; kingdom Pseudomonadati; phylum Pseudomonadota; class Gammaproteobacteria; order Alteromonadales; family Shewanellaceae; genus Shewanella; species Shewanella sp. AS16. The sequence goes on from NZ_JAKCLK010000013.1 coordinate 64,047, forward strand.
AGCGTTATGAAATTCACCGTGCCGCCCCTTCATACGAAGATCAATCGAGCACAACTGAACTGTTAGAGACAGGTATCAAGGTTATCGACCTTGTTTGCCCATTCGCTAAGGGTGGTAAAGTTGGTCTGTTCGGTGGTGCGGGTGTTGGTAAGACAGTTAACATGATGGAACTGATTAACAACATCGCCAAGGCCCACTCGGGTCTGTCTGTATTCGCCGGTGTAGGTGAGCGTACCCGTGAAGGTAACGACTTCTACTACGAGATGAAAGACTCTGGCGTTCTCGACAAAGTGGCCATGGTTTATGGTCAGATGAACGAGCCTCCAGGAAACCGTCTGCGTGTTGCTCTGTCTGGTTTGACTATGGCAGAGAAGTTCCGTGACGAAGGTCGTGACGTACTGTTGTTCGTTGACAACATCTACCGTTACACCCTGGCCGGTACTGAAGTATCAGCACTGCTGGGCCGTATGCCTTCTGCGGTAGGTTACCAACCGACACTGGCTGAAGAGATGGGCGTTCTGCAGGAACGTATCACTTCAACCAAGACAGGTTCTATTACCTCTGTGCAAGCGGTATACGTACCTGCGGATGACTTGACCGATCCGTCACCAGCAACCACCTTCGCCCACTTGGATGCGACCGTGGTACTGTCACGTCAGATTGCTTCTCTGGGTATCTACCCGGCGGTTGACCCATTGGATTCGACTTCACGTCAATTGGATCCTCTGGTTGTTGGCCAAGAGCACTATGATGTAGCTAACGGCGTACAAACCGTACTGCAACGTTACAAAGAGCTGAAAGACATCATCGCGATCCTGGGTATGGATGAATTGTCAGATGATGACAAGACTACCGTATACCGTGCACGTAAGATTGAGCGTTTCCTGTCTCAACCTTTCTTCGTCGCCGAAGTCTTTACCGGTTCTCCAGGTAAGTACGTTTCCCTGAAAGACACCATCCGTGGCTTCAAGGGTATTCTGAACGGTGAGTTCGATCACCTGCCAGAGCAAGCGTTCTACATGGTTGGCTCAATCGATGAAGTTATCGAGAAAGCCAACAAGAAGAAATAACTGGGCAGTAGCTTAGTTTCTTAAGGAGAACGGGATGGCAGCCATGACAGTACATCTTGATATTGTGAGTGCAGAGGCAAGCATATTTAAAGGTCGCGTAGCACACCTGCAAGTGACCGGTGCCGAAGGCGAGTTGGGTGTTATGCCTGGCCACGCTCCGCTGCTGACCAAGATCAAACCTGGCATGGCGCGCATCGTCAAGCAAGACGGCAGCGAAGAAGTGTTTTACCTTTCCGGTGGTTTACTGGAAGTACAACCTTCTTCCGTGTCCGTATTGGCTGATGTGGTTATGCGTGCCGAAGAGATTGATGAGCAAGCGGCAATCGAAGCCAAGCGTCGTGCCGAGGCCCATATGGCCGAGGCCGGTGCCGACTTCAATTACGCTGCAGCCGCAGTTGAGCTAGCCAAGGCTATCGCCCAGTTGCGTGTGGTTGAAACCATCAAGAAACACATTGCCAGATAACAGCTGATTATTGGATAGTGTTGGAAAAAAGCGCCTTAGGGCGCTTTTTTTATGCCTGCATTTCGGGGCGAATTCCGTTAAAATTGGCCGCAAAATATTTTTTAATCATTTTCCAGATTGTAAGGACGCCCCATGGCATTAAACGTAGTGATCTTAGCCGCAGGAAAGGGAACCCGGATGCGCTCGGATCTGCCAAAAGTGTTGCACCCCATAGCGCACAAGAGCATGGTGCAGCATGTGATCGACACGGCCAAGGCATTGGGCAGTGCCGCCATTCAGCTGGTGTATGGTTATGGTGCAGACAAGCTGCAGGCGAGCTTGGGTGAGCAGCCACTGAGCTGGGTGTTACAGGCCGAGCAGTTGGGTACAGGCCATGCCGTGGCTCAGGCGAGCCCCCATCTTGCCGATGAAGACACTGTGCTTATCCTCTACGGTGATGTGCCCTTGATCCAACAATCGACCCTGGAGACGCTACTGGCCGCGCGTCCGCAGGAAGGTGTCGCCATACTCACGGTCAATCTTCCGGATCCTAGCGGTTATGGCCGTATAGTGCGTGAGGGCGGCTTAGTGGTTGGCATCATAGAGCAGAAGGATGCGACCCCAGAGCAGCTGAAAATCAACGAGATCAATACCGGCATCATGGCGGTACCTGGGAAGCAGCTCAAAGCCTGGTTGAGCCGGTTATCCAACAACAATGCCCAGGGTGAATATTACCTGACGGACATCATCGCCATGGCCCATGCCGATGGAGTGGCGATAACGACGGCCCAGCCGCAGTCGGCCATAGAGGTCGAAGGCGCCAACAACCGCGTGCAACTGGCGCAGCTGGAGCGTGCCTATCAGGCCCGTGAAGCAGAGAAGCTGATGCTGGCCGGAGCCAACCTGCGGGATCCCGCCCGTATCGATATCCGTGGTGAAGTGACTGTCGGCATGGATGTGATGATAGACGTCAACGTCATCTTCGAAGGCAAGGTGGTACTGGGTAACAATGTCAGCATAGGTGCCGGCGCCATTCTCAGCGATTGCGAGATAGCCGACAACGCCGAAATCAAAGCTTACTCCATCATAGAAGGCGCCAAACTTGGAGTCGGTGCCAGTGCCGGTCCTTTCGCGCGTCTGCGTCCAGGGGCCGAGTTGAAGCAAGATGCCCATATAGGCAACTTCGTCGAGATGAAGAAGGCGGTATTGGGCATAGGTTCCAAGGCGGGCCATTTAGCCTACCTGGGGGACGCCGAGATAGGTGCCGGAGTCAACATAGGCGCAGGCACCATCACCTGCAACTATGATGGCGCCAACAAGCACCTGACGGTTATCGAAGACGACGTATTCGTCGGCTCAGATACTCAGTTGGTAGCCCCTGTGACTATAGGTAAGGGGGCGACCCTGGGCGCCGGCTCGACCATCACCCGCGATGTGGCGGCCGATGAGCTGGTGATCACCAGGGTGAAGCAGAAGCACTTGACGGGTTGGCAGCGGCCGGTAAAGAAGCCCAAGTAATGCCAGTCTGATAACTCAAGAAGCGATGCCCAGGCATCGCTTTTTTGTGGGCTAAAAGCCCCTCGCATTTATTGGACATTTTAACGCCTGGTGCTGGCAAAAAAGTTTCGTTTGATTATAATGCATCTTTCGAATCGAAACTTAAGCGAAAGTTAGCCTGTTTATGACCAAACGCAACACGCAGCAACGCCGCCACGCCATCATCAACCTGCTCAATGAAGCGGGCGAGGTGAGCGTCGATGCCCTGGCAGTGAGTTTCGAAACCTCTGAAGTCACCATACGTAAGGACTTGGCTGCGCTGGAGAAAAATGGTCTGTTGCTGCGCCGTTACGGCGGTGCCGTGCCATTGCCACACGAAATGACCCAGGAGGCCGAGCCTCTGTCTCTGGCCAAGCAGGCCATAGCCAAGGCGGCCGCCAGGCTGATCCGCGATCATAACCGCATCATAATAGACAGCGGCAGTACCACCTCTGGATTGATCCAAGAGCTGAGCGACAAGCGCGGCCTGGTGGTGATGACCAACTCATTGCAACTGGCCAATGCGATCCACGAACTGGAACAGGAGCCGACGCTGTTGATGACCGGCGGTACCTGGGATCCCCATTCGGAATCTTTTCAGGGCCAGGTGGCCGAGCAAGTGCTGCGTTCCTATGATTTCGATCAACTGTTCATCGGCGCCGATGGCATAGATCTCGACCGTGGTACCACCACGTTCAACGAGCTGACGGGACTGAGCAAGGTGATGGCCGAGGTGTCGCGGGAAGTGATAGTCATGCTCGAGTCCGACAAGCTCGGCAGGCGTATTCCCAATTTGGAGCTCCCATGGAGCCGGGTCAGTGTGCTGGTGACCGACGACAGACTGCCGCAGGTGGCGGCGGACAGAATTTCAAGTCAAGGGGTACAGGTGATCCTGGCTCCTTTATCTAACTAACTTAATAAAAATCAGGTATCAATATGTGCGGAATTGTTGGCGCGGTAGCGCAAAGGGATGTAGCCGAAATATTAGTCGAGGGATTACGCCGCTTGGAATACCGCGGTTATGATTCGGCCGGGGTGACACTGATCAACAATGGTGAACTCAGCCGTACCCGCAGAGTGGGCAAGGTGCAGGAGCTATCGGCGGCCTTGGATGCCATGCCGCTGGCCGGTGGCACAGGCATAGCCCACACCCGCTGGGCGACCCACGGTGAGCCCAGTGAGCGCAACGCTCATCCTCATGTTTCCTCTGGCGATATCGCCGTGGTGCATAATGGCATCATAGAAAACCATAACAAGCTGCGCGACATGCTTAAAGGCTTGGATTATCAGTTTGCTTCGGATACGGATACCGAAGTGATCTGCCATTTGGTGCATCATGAGCTGAAGCGCCATGACACCTTATTGGCCGCGGTGCAGGCGACTGTGAAGCAACTTGAAGGCGCCTATGGCACTGTGGTCATAGACCGTCGTGACAGCGAGCGCATGATAGTCGCCCGCAGTGGTAGCCCCTTGGTGATAGGTTTCGGCCTGGGCGAAAACTTCGTCGCTTCGGATCAGCTGGCCCTATTGCCCGTGACTCGTACCTTCGCCTTCCTGGAAGAAGGGGATGTGGCCGAAGTGACCCGCCGTAGCGTCAGTATCTTCGACAGGGATGGCAACGCCGTCGAGCGTGAAGTGAAAGAGTCGGAAGTGACCCATGATGCAGGCGACAAAGGCGAATATCGCCACTATATGCTCAAGGAGATCTACGAGCAGCCACTGGCACTGACCCGCACCATAGAAGGGCGCATCGCCAACAGACAAGTGCTGGACACGGCTTTCGGCGACAATGCAGCCGAGTTTTTGAAAGACATCAAGCATGTGCAGATCATCGCCTGCGGTACCAGCTACCATGCCGGCATGGCCGCGCGTTACTGGCTGGAAGACTGGGCCGGGGTGTCCTGTAATGTCGAGATCGCCTCCGAGTTCCGCTACCGCAAGTCACATCTATTCCCCAACAGCCTGCTGGTGACCATTTCCCAGTCGGGTGAAACTGCCGATACCCTGGCGGCCATGCGTCTGGCCAAGGAAATGGGTTACAAGGCCACATTGACTATCTGTAATGCCCCAGGCTCCTCCTTGGTGCGCGAATCGGACATGGCCTACATGATGAAAGCCGGCGCCGAAATCGGCGTGGCTTCTACCAAGGCCTTCACAGTGCAACTGGCAGGATTGCTGATGCTGACCGCCGTGATAGGGCGTCATAACGGCATGTCGGCGCAGATGCAGGCGCAGATAACCCAGAGCCTGCAATCCATGCCTGCCAAGGTGGAGCAGGCCCTGGGGTTGGATGATGCCATCGCCGAGCTGGCGGAAGACTTTGCCGACAAACATCATGCCCTGTTCCTCGGCCGTGGCGATCAGTATCCCATCGCCATGGAAGGAGCGCTGAAGCTGAAAGAGATTTCTTACATCCACGCCGAAGCCTATGCCTCGGGCGAGCTGAAGCATGGCCCGCTGGCGTTGATCGATGCCGATATGCCGGTCATAGTGGTTGCCCCCAACAACGAGCTGTTGGAGAAACTCAAGTCCAACGTCGAAGAAGTGCGTGCCCGTGGCGGTTTGATGTATGTGTTTGCCGATGTGGATGCCGAATTCGAGTCGGACGACACTATGAAAGTCATCCCTGTGCCGCATTGCGACGAGTTCATGGCGCCGCTTATCTACACTATCCCGCTGCAATTGCTGTCTTATCACGTCGCCTTGATCAAAGGCACTGACGTGGATCAGCCCCGTAACCTGGCTAAGTCTGTGACTGTGGAATAACGGCGTAAGATAATAAACCTCCCTTCGGGGAGGTTTTTGTTTTAAGGATGCAAGACAAGGCTCAGGCTTATGACTATGCCCTCATCCTGTTGCTTTCGATGCGTTTCCAAACCTTGTCGTGGAAATAAAATACCAGGGTATTGATGGCCGGCTCGATCAGGGCGATGGCCCCACCGACGACTATGCTGCCGGTCAGCAGGTAAGTGATGGTAAAAGCCACGCCGAAATGCACTACGGCAAAACTGAGAGTTTTAGCCACCTTGATATCCTCCGAGTCAGACTATCATCAAAATCACCAGTAAATGATAACAGTTCTCATTAAGATTGTGGCTGAAATTTTCAAGTTATTTTAAACGCCGATATTCATACCTATCCCTATGCCGTCAGTAATGCCAGGGAAAAGCAGAAAAGTCCTGCTCGCGTTTCTCGAGAAAGGCATCGCGCCCCTCTTGGGCCTCGGCGGTGGCGTAAGCCAGCCGAGTGGCTTCACCGGCGAACAGCTGTTGGCCGACCATGCCGTCGTCTGTCATGTTGAAGCCGTATTTCAACATGCGCATCGCCGTCGGTGACTTAGAGTTGATAGCCTTGGCCCAACGCAAGGCTTCGACTTCGAGCTCCTGGTGTGGCACGGCCTTGTTGACCATCCCCATGCTGACCGCCTCCTCGGCACTGTAATCGAAGCCACAGAAGAAAATTTCCCGGGCCCGCTTCTGACCTATCATCTTAGCCAGGTAGGCACTGCCATAACCCGAGTCGAAGCTGGCGACGTCAGCGTCAGTCTGCTTGAAAATGGCGTGTTCCTTGGAGGCCAAGGTGAGATCACAGACTACGTGCAGGCTATGACCGCCACCCACGGCCCAACCCGGCACAACGGCTATCACTATTTTGGGCATGAAACGGATCAGTCGCTGGATTTCGAGTATGTGCAGACGTCCCATGCGGGCTGAGTCCGCCTTGCCGGCTTCTGCGCCTTCATATTGATAACCATCTTTGCCGCGAATGCGCTGATCGCCGCCGGAACAGAAGGCCCAGCCACCATCTTTCGCCGAGGGGCCGTTGCCGGTAAGCAATACGCAACCTACATCGGACCATTGGCGGGCATGATCCAAGGCCACATAGAGTTCATCAACCGTCTTGGGTCTGAAGGCGTTACGGCATTCGGGTCTATTGATGGCGATGCGCACCGTACCCTGCTCTCTGGCTCTGTGATAGGTAATGTCGGTGAAATCGAATTCGGGAACGGGTTCCCACAGGATGGGATCGAAAATATCTGAAATTGGTTGCGTCATTGTCAGGCTAGCCTCTGGTAAAACACTGTTCAAAGGCTAGGCGGAATGGCCCTAGGGGTCAATGATTAAGACTTAAACCTATGAGGTAAAACATAGGTTTAAGTCATTGAGGTTACAATTTATCGCAGATCAACTGCAGATTGTCTTTGCTGAAGATAGGATGTGACAGGGTACGCATGTTGCAAAACTCATCTTTAAAAGCAGCCGCAGCCTGTGGCGATACCAGTATCTGCTCAAATTCTTGTCGTTCCCGGCTGGATAGCCTGTCGGCAATGCTGTTCTTCAGGGTTGAGAGTTTATGTTCCGCCTTAATGATGTGTGTGCCTGTCATGGCATCGAGTTTGTTTTTGGCTCTTTGCAACAGGGTTTGCGTTTGGGCTATGGGGCCGTCTAAGTGTCGGGTCTGGGTCGCCAAGTAGTAAATCATGACGGCCAAGATGCCTACGATAATCCATCCTTTCATTTTTTTTCCAATTTTATCCGATGCAGATCAATAACCTTTACAAATATAGGTGAATGCTGGTTGGCATACGGAGTATACTAACCTTGTTTTCGTGCAATATTAAAGCAGTAAAGGCATTAGAAATGAACGCAGAATCCCGTAACAAGGACTATTCCAAAGCTAATCGGATTAAGATTCACCAGCCTGACGCCAACAAAGCCGACAGCTTCAAGCCGAGTAACCATATTTATGTCCGGGCTGTCGATGGGCTCTGGAGTTCTGTGCGTCGGCGTATGGGTTGGATTACCATGCTCTTTTTCTTGCTGCTGCCCTGGATCCCCTGGGGTGAACGTCAGGCGGTTTGGTTTAACCTGGGTGAGCAAAAGTTCCATGTCTTCGGCCTCACCATCTGGCCGCAGGATCTTACCTTGCTGGCCGCCGTGTTCATGATAGCCGCCTTCGCCCTCTTCTTCGTGACAACTTACCTGGGGCGTGTCTGGTGTGGTTATACCTGCCCGCAAACCGTATGGACCTTCATCTTCATTTGGTTCGAAGAAAAAATTGAAGGTGCCCGCAACAAACGCATCAAGCTGGACCAGATGCCCTGGAATTTCGATAAGTTATGGCGTAAGACGGCTAAGCATACGGCTTGGTTATTGATCTCACTCCTGACCGCCATGACCTTCGTCTCTTATTTCGTACCCAGTCGTGAAGTCTATTTGGACGTGTTTACCCTGCAGGCCTCCGGGGGGATTTATTTCTGGGTGTGCCTGTTTACCTTCGCAACTTATGGCAATGCAGGTTGGATGCGCGAGATCATGTGCATCCACATGTGTCCTTACGCGCGCTTTCAGGCGGCCATGTTCGATAAGAACACTTATATAGTAGGTTATGATCCCAAGCGTGGTGAAACGCGTGGTCCGAGATCCCGCAAGGTTGACCATAAGGCCTTGGGGTTGGGAGACTGCATAGATTGTGATCTCTGTGTGCAGGTCTGCCCTACGGGAATAGATATCCGCAACGGCCTCCAATACGAGTGTATCAATTGCGGCGCCTGCATAGATGCCTGCGATAACACCATGGAACGCATGGGTTACCCCAAAGGCTTGATCAGTTACACCACGGAAAATAAGCTCGAAGACGTTAAAGAGAAAGTCTTGCGACCTAAGCTGGTGGGTTATGGCGTGGTCCTGACGGCGATGATCTTACTCTTCATCTATGCCAGTGCCACCATAGCGCCGATCCGTATGGATATCATTCGTGACCGTAATCAGCTTTACAGAGAGAACAATCAAGGTCTGATAGAAAACACCTACACCATTAAGATCCTGAATAAAACGGAAGCCTTGCATGAATATGCCTTGAGTGTCGAGGGACTGGCGAATTATGAATGGTATGGTGCCAAGACTGTCACAGTAAAAGCCGGTGAAGTGCTGACTCTGCCAATCAGTGTGGCGGTCGATCCCGCGGACCTGGTGCGTACAGTCACCAATATAAACATTAAAGTGGCGACGACCATAGACGGTGAAGTGGTCGAAGTGAAACAAGAATCGCGCTTCTTCGCTCCTTAGCCGGGACGCCCGTCGCCGGCTTAACCGAGAATAAAACCAGTAAAAGGGGCATTTAGCCCCTTTTTTATGCGTTTCGTTTGATAAATGTTCATGTGAACGTTGATGGGACATTTTCTGCAAAAAAGCCCTTGCGCCCTCGGCGAAACCCCCTATAATGCGCATCCACTGACACGGCAGACAGCGAAAGCTAACCACCGAGTCGGGTTGATTTGAGACTGTTACTCTCTGTTGAGAATGGCGCTTAAATCGACAGCGAAAAGAAGTTTTAAAAACTCCTTGACGCCAAACGGGAAATGCGTAAAATGCACGACCCTG
>NZ_JAKCLK010000094.1:0-352 GCF_021412365.1 Shewanella sp. AS16
TGTGCGCCAGTGCCGAACACTGTTTTTTGCCCACTCTCCTTTTTCGATCCGACGACCAGAACGGACTGAGATACCAGCCTTCATGGCCGAGATATGCTGAGTTATACCTTTCTTACGCTGAGTCATATAGTAACTGACCTGAGAAGTATTGAGCGTCACGCCATTTCCTGTTGGATCATGTAAATGACACTCAGGTTACAAAACCGGCCAGAATAATCGGCGCCAGGCGGACTGAGTTATTGTCGTCTCATACTCAGCGAATGCAATATACCTGCCAGTCTTGTTCCGGGCGCAGGACTGTGATGCGTGTAAGTTTATACTGAAGAGGAGACTTTTCCCGCATAATGTTTCG
>NZ_JAKCLK010000095.1:0-351 GCF_021412365.1 Shewanella sp. AS16
TGAAGGACGGCAAAACTATTGATATGCCGATTAAGGGGCATGTCAGCTTCCGGGGTAAAAACGGTATCAAGGGCGAAGTGGTGATGCGTAACGGCAAAATCCTCGGCTGGGCATGGGGCGCGGGATTTGTTGACGGTATCGGTCAGGGAATGGAGCGCGCCTCCCAGCCGGCTGTCGGGCTGGGTGCCACAGCCGCTTACGGGGCTGGTGATGTCCTGAAAATGGGTATCGGTGGCGGCGCATCGAAAGCCGCACAGACGCTCAGTGACTACTACATCAAACGTGCCGAACAGTATCACCCGGTGATACCGATTGGTGCGGGCAACGAAGTGACCGTGGTGTTCCAGGACG
>NZ_JAKCLK010000096.1:0-350 GCF_021412365.1 Shewanella sp. AS16
AGTGAAGGCAATTCTGGCCAAAGGCTACGACCCGGTGAAATGGCGGAAGAAAGATAAGGTGCTGGACGCAGTATTGAAAGAGCTGGAAAGCGGTAAATACAGCGACGGCGATAAGCATGCCTTCGACCAGATGCTGCACAGTATCGGCAAACAGGGCGGCGATCCGTATCTGGTGATGGCAGATTTCGCCGCTTATGTAGAGGCACAAAAGCAGGTGGATGTGCTGTACCGCGACCAGGAGGCCTGGACTCGCGCGGCGATCCTCAATACCGCCCGCTGCGGTATGTTTAGCTCGGATCGCTCTATTCGCGATTATCAGGCTCGTATCTGGCAGGCAAAACGCTAAGGAA
>NZ_JAKCLK010000097.1:0-349 GCF_021412365.1 Shewanella sp. AS16
GAAAACAGGCGCTGTGCACAGCAACAGCAGGGGAAGACATTTTTTTAACACTTTGCACCTCACAAAAGAGTGGCAAAGGACTTGAGAAGGAGCCTCAAATCCCTTCGCCGGCGTTATCCGGATCAGGTTCGACGGGTATTTTCTCAGCGCACGCGGCTGCGTGGCACCCCGTTGAGAACGGCGTTAGTGTAGTGATTTTGTTATCAACCAGCAATCATGGATCCGGTGGTGCAAACCACGCTGATTTAAAATCGAACCAGCCGAGGGTGTTCATGCGCAGGCCGCGCATACTACGTTGCCCCTGAATGATCAGCCAGTGGTGGATAAGTGGCACCATTGCTTTGCTGGC
>NZ_JAKCLK010000098.1:0-347 GCF_021412365.1 Shewanella sp. AS16
CGGTATATCGTTTTCTTATCTCACCTTTTTGACCGTGACAGATGGCTCTGGCAACGGCATGGCGACTTTCTCCCCGATTAAGCTGGGTCAGAATGCGCCGGCGGTAATCTTCATCATCAATATAATTAAGCAGATACAGCGTTTTGTTGATGCGCCCCACTTCAATGATTGCCTGAGTCAGTCCGGAAGGACGTTCACTTTTCAGCAATGAACGGACCAGCACTGAAACCTGTACTTTGCCCAGCTTCAGGGAGCCAGCGGTCCGGATCATTTCGTCCCACTGAAGGACTATTTTTCGGGGATCTGATTGCCCTCTGGCAATATCATTCAGCACGCCATAGTCGGCA
>NZ_JAKCLK010000099.1:0-346 GCF_021412365.1 Shewanella sp. AS16
TGCATGTGTTAGGCCTGCCGCCAGCGTTCAATCTGAGCCATGATCAAACTCTTCAATTAAAGTTTTTTGAACCACTCTTTGTTACAAGAGAAGTTCGGCTCAACGAATTCTGATTCGAATCAATCTTGCGATTGACTCTTTGTACATATTGCTATGAACACTCATCACTCTCGTGAAAGAATTGGTTGATTTAAATTTTGATTGTCTCGTGAGAGACAATTTCGATTAACTCAACACCTGTGAGTGTCCACACAGATTTCTTGTTTTAGATTGTTAAAGAGCGTTGACCGCGTTGGGTCGGGGCTGATGCTTCATCAGCTCAGGGTCGTGCATTTTACGCATTTCC
>NZ_JAKCLK010000100.1:0-346 GCF_021412365.1 Shewanella sp. AS16
TGCATGTGTTAGGCCTGCCGCCAGCGTTCAATCTGAGCCATGATCAAACTCTTCAATTAAAGTTTTTTGAACCACTCTTTGTTACAAGAGAAGTTCGGCTCAACGAATTCTGATTCGAATCAATCTTACGATTGACTCTTTGTACATATTGCTATGAACACTCATCACTCTCGTGAAAGAATTGGTTGATTTAAATTTTGATTGCCTCGTTAGAGACAATTTCGATTAACTCAACACCTGTGAGTGTCCACACAGATTTCTTGTTTTAGATTGTTAAAGAGCGTTGACCGCATTGGGTCGGGGCTGATGCTTCATCAGCTCAGGGTCGTGCATTTTACGCATTTCC
>NZ_JAKCLK010000014.1:0-51094 GCF_021412365.1 Shewanella sp. AS16
TCCCCACACCACACTTGATTAGGCTCAGTGACTTGGAACTGGCGAGCCAAGTGGTTGGGTATTTCAACATGTTCTCGGTCAGCTTTCTTATAAGCATGCTTTGGCTGCTGGCAACTGACTAGCCCTAACTGTTTCATCAGTTTACTCGCGCGATAACGACTCAAGTTTATCCCTTTAGCCGTTACTATCTCTGCAACGCTTCTCGCCCCCGCAGAGCCATTGCTCGCTGCATGGGCTTCCCGTATCAGACTTTGTAATTTTACCTTCTCTGGTGAAATGGCCTTTGGACGACTGCGCCAATACTTATAGCTACTTCGGTGAAGCCCGAACACTTCACAGATGCATTTTACCGTATGGCTCTGCTTGAGCTTCTCGACTAACGAGAACTGTTCAGGGAGTCTGACATCAAGAGAGCGGTAGCCTTTTTTAGGATGGCATTATGCTCCTCGAGGCGATCAATTTTCTTCTTCAACTCACGAATTTCAATTTGTTCTGGCGTCATTAGCGTGGCTTTGGGTGAGCTCCCCATACGTTCTTGCTTGAGTTGTCTAACCCACTTTTCCATGCCTGATTTACTCACGCCCATGGCTTTAGCAGCGTCAATGACTGAGTAGTTTTGGTCAACGACCAGTTGTGCTGCCTCGAGTCGAAACTCCGGGCTGTATGTTGGTCTGGTTTGCTTTGTCATTGTGTCACCTGTTTAAATACAGACGTGATGATATCACCTCTAATCAGGTGGCCAAATTTAGTATGCCCCTACAGTTAATTCATAGCCTTTAAACAGTTTATGCCACTGCTCCAGCACTTCTCTGTCACTCCAACGGTTTGCCGTGTCGATATCAATTCACAACACCACATGCAGATGATTCGACATGGCCGAAAAAGCCGCCACATCGATGGCAAAAACCGCTTCAAGTTCAAAGAGCAGTGACTCTACCCAGCCCCGGCGATGGTCATAGTTTTTACCCGAATAGGTATCATCGCCGCACACTCTTTATTAACAAGAAGTGCGTGCCGTGCCACCCGGCTACAGCTGTGGTAATAGGGTCTGATTGTAAATAATCAGTTCCAAACTAATCTGGGTTCTCCGGGGGCACGACATGGCAAGACTCTAATATAGACAATTTATCTCAGTCTAGAAGAGGCTACTGAAGCACGCCAATTACTGTAGGTGGCCATAATTACCCCTCTCGGTGCGAAGAAAACCGGACCATTCAACCAGGCCTACCTACCAGCCCATCTTCCCCTGCCTGTTTTGGCGTGCAGTATCCAGTCACGACTATCTTATTTTAATTGGTTCTTTTCCTATGGCTGAAATCATCAGTCCGAAATACATTCCATCCTCCTTGAATACTCTTAATGTCCCGCCTTGTAATTTTCCTTTTAATTCTAAGCTGGATGTGACAGCGTTTAATTCTTGCAGCAGAACATTCTGTTCTTGCCCAGACAATAATAAACCACAAATTTTGTCAGAGCATGATGTTGAATCAACGAATAGACCGGGTGATGCATTTAAATATGCTATTTTAGCAACTACATCATTTAAAGAGTCTAACGTCGATTGAGAATCTATGTCAGTCATTTTGTCTGTGAGCGATGAAAGCAGCTCGCGTGTATCCGATAACGACAGCTTATCAATTGACCCACTATCGAATAATGTGTATCCATCGCTGCTTTTAGTTATAATTTCATCAAGATGAGATAACCTTACTGGCCTCTGTTTTTCTGTGATACCTTTATTATCTTCCTCCCTTATGTCGTCGTTCACTAGTACAGTCTGCATTTTTAATTCATCAGGATATGTCTCGGTGAAAATTATAGATTGTGTTTCGTTATTTATTACAGTTTTTTGTGCAGCGACATCTATTCTTTTCAATGCTGAATTTAAAGTGAAAAAATGCGCAGAGTATGCACTCGCCCCCATCAAAATTGTAACAAAGAAAACTTTAAACTTCATACTCATAAAAACAAATCCTTAAAACATTTTTTAAATGTTGAGCTCGTGTTTGGATATGAATTTTAATGTATTAAGTTTCTTTTGGCGCTTCCGGTGTCGGTGGTAGCATTTTCCAGACGGGCTCGCCTTGACTATCTGTTACAGTTCCGTCTGCAGCTACTTTGCATGCATTTGGACATTTAAAAGTTCCTTGCGAGGTAACGACGATACTATCGGCCAAAACTGTAAGGCTTACAATGCCGCAAAATAAAATTGGGGTACAATATTTAACCATGACTCATATCCTTGAATTCAAAGTTTTGTGAAAACTTCCTTATTATAAGGATATTATTTGACCATTATAAGTTAAGAGTGTAAAGGATTGTTTGACACCTATCACCATCTATGTGGCAACTTAATGGCCTTGTTGATCAAATCATTCCCGGGCGAGCCAATCCCCAGCCCGTTTTTCGGAAAAAGCAAGTGGCCCCGTCCCCTCTTGTTAGTACACAGCCGGGAAAGAGGCGAAAAAGAGGGCACCCACAACTCTCTTGTAAGCACGCAGGCAGAATAGTGTACCCATTCCCCTTTGAAGCGGCCGAGGGCGTTGGGGGAAATGCCGTAGGCGCGTCATGGACGATGCGCCAACCTCGGGACTCTTTGTAAAAGAGAGTTGGGATTTACCATCCGAGGCGTAGGCAATTAGCCCGAGGCTAATGCTTTAACAAGAGTCCGCTTCGTCGGGGCGTCATGGTGGATGCAAGGAGGATAGGACGAGCAGTCCTCCTTGCCCGGGTGTGGGCGGGAAGCCCACGACCTTATACCGCCTGAAAGGCGGTCAGAGCCAGCGCAGCTGGGTCCATTTACAGCTGAATGAAGCCCGCAACGCTTCACCCCCAAGGCTCTGGCCCAACGCCACAGTCAAAACACCAACAAAAAAGCCAACCCTCTCGGGTTGGCTTTCTGCTATGGCCTATGGCGGCCGCTGAAACCCGCCTAACTGGCCTTGGCGGCAGCCATGGCCGCTAATCGTGCCCTGGCCGCATGCAGCTTCTTGTAGCTGTCGATCAGCTTCTGATGCTTCTCCAGACCTTCGAGCTGCGAATTCGTTGGCGTCAGGCCAAAGAAGCGCACCGAGCCTTCGACAGAACCCACCACGGCATCCAGGGTCTCCCGGCCGAACATGCGCCCCAGGCTCTCCAGATAATCTGTTAGCTCCAGCTCGTCGTCGAGGCTGATTTCCAGCACCGCCTGCACGCCCTGGTAGAAGAGGCCACGGGCGACAGTGTTGTTGTTGTACTGCAGGAAGGTTTCGGTCAGCTCCAGCGCCTCTTCCAGCTCGCCGAGCGCCAGGGCGATCAGCAGCCTGAGCTCGAGGATCGTCAGCTGGCCCCAGACTGTGTTCTCGTCGAACTCTATGCCGATAAGAGTGATGATATCCGTGTAGATATCCAGCTGGCTCTCGTCCAGACGCTCGGACAGCTTGCGCAGCTGCCGGTTGTTGAGAGTGTGCAGGTTGAGTATGTCTTCGCGGTAGTCCAGCGCCTTGTTGGTGTTGTCCCAGATGAGATCCGACACAGGGTAGACCTCGGAGAAGTCCGGCACCAGGATACGGCAGGCGTTGCCCAGCTCGGTAAATTCGGCGATGTACACTTCCTTGCCGAGATCTTCCAGTATGGCGAACAGGCGCTCACTCTCCTCGGCATTGGTGCCCGAGAAGTCCCACTCGACGAACTCATAGTCGTGCTTGGCGCTGAAGAAGCGCCAGGAGATCACCCCGGTGGAGTCGATGAAGTGCTCGACGAAGTTCTCCGGCTCCTGCACCGCCATGCTGTTGAAGGTGGGCTTCTGCACATCGTTGAGGCCCTCGAAGCTGCGGCCCTGTAGCAGCTCGGTGAGGCTGCGCTCCAGCGCCACTTCCAGGCTGGGGTGGGCGCCGAAGGAGGCGAACACGCCGCCGGTGCGCGGGTTCATCAGGGTCACGCACATCACGGGGAACTGCCCGCCCAGAGACGCATCCTTGATGACCAGAGGGAAGCCCTGGGCCTCCAGCGCTTCTATGCCGGCCATTATGCCCGGGTACTTGGCCAGCACTTCCCTGGGCACGTCCGGCAGGGCGATCTCCTCTTCTATGATCTGGCGCTTGACCGCCCGCTCGAAGATCTCCGACAGACACTGCACCTTGGCTTCGTCCAGGTTGTTGCCTGCGCTCATGCCGTTGCTCAAAAACAGGTTCTCTATCAGGTTCGACGGGAAATACACCGTCTCGCCGTCACTCTGGCGCACATAGGGGATGGCGCAGATGCCGCGCGCCTTGTTGCCCGAGTTGGTGTCTATCAGGTTGGAGCCGCAGAGATCCCCGTCCGGGTTGTAGATCTCCAGGCAATAGTCGTCGAGTATGCCGTCCGGCAGCGCATCATCCGCCCCCGGCTGGAACCACTGCTCGTTGGGGTAGTGGACGAAGTCGGCGTTGGCTATCTCCGGGCCGAAATACTGGTCGTTGTAGAAGAAGTTGCAGCTCAGGCGCTCGATAAATTCCCCCAGCGCCGAGCACAGGGCGCTCTCCTTGGTGGCACCCTTGCCGTTGGTGAAGCACTTGGGCGAAGCGGCGTCGCGGATATGCAGCGACCAGACATGGGGCACCAGGTTGCGCCAGGAGGAGATCTCTATCTTCATCCCCAGATCCGCCAGCATGCCCGTCATGTTGGCTATGGTCTGCTCCAGCGGCAGGTCCTTGCCGAGGATGAAGGTGTGGTGGCTCTCGTCTGGCTTGAGCATCAGCATGGCCTGGGCGTCCTGATCCAGGCTGGCCACGGTTTCAATCTGGAACTCGGGGCCCGTCTGCACCACTTTTTTTACCGTGCAGCGGTCGATGGAGCGCAGTATGCCTTCCCTGTCCCTGTCGGAAATGCTTTCCGGCAGTTCCACCTGGATCTTGAAGATCTGGTTATAGCGGTTTTCCGGATCGACTATGTTGTTCTGCGACAGGCGAATGCCCTCTGTGGGTATGTCGCGGGAGCTGCAGTACACCTTGACGAAATAGGCGGCGCACAGGGCCGAGGACGCCAGGAAGTAATCGAAGGGACCCGGGGCCGAACCATCGCCCTTGTAGCGGATGGGCTGGTCGGCGATGACGCTGAAATCATCAAACTTGGCTTCGAGTCTGAGATTGTCGAGAAAATTTACTTTGATTTCCATTGGATAGTTCCGAATTGCTGCTGGGCTTGCCGCTCGCCCCAGGGCGCTGTTGATGACATGCAGTTTAAAAGCATGCCTCGGCCGTGGACAAATAGTGCGAAATTGGGGGAATTATCTGCTTTTTTGGGCCAATAGTCTTGGATTAATTGCCCGCAGGGGCGGCGCGGGGCCGACATGGCTCAGCTTATTCAGGCTAAGCCAGGGTCGTGGCAGACGCCATTCCCTGCCAGGGTTGCCGCCTGTGGCATGCCCAATATTGTGCAAATACACAAAATTATGTTCATTTACGAACATTTCGACTAGAATTTACTCAGACGTTCCCTTTTCATTGCGGCTTAAGCGACATCCAAGGCCGCCTTGCCAGCTCAAGATAAGGAGCCGTGTATGACCGGCCTCAAACAGCAAGCTCACTCCAAAGCCCAGGCTAAGACCCATTCCCAGGAGCAGCGCAGTGAAGCCATGGATTACAGCAAGGCCCTGCCGGTGGTATTCAGGATCATGGACAAGTGGCACTGCAATACCGCGGAGCAGCTGGCAATTTTGGGGATAAGCTCTCGTTCAACATTGAGCAAATACAAGGAAGCCAGCGGCGGACTGCGCCTATCCTTGGACACCCAAGAACGCATGAGCTACATACTGAACATACATAAATGCCTGCGGACCCTGTTCAGCGCCGATGACAGCGTCTATGGCTGGGTACGCAAACCCAACAAGCATCCCTTCTTCGCCGGTCACAGCGCCATGGATATCATGAAGCAGGGGCGCGTGGCCGATCTCTATGAAGTCGCCAGCCGGCTGCATGCCTGGCGCGGAGGCATGGCTTGATGGAGCAACCGCCGCTGACAGGCTACGAGCAGCAGAAATGTTATCGTGTGGTCCCAAGTCGATACCCCACGATCAACCTCTTCGAGGATGTGGCCAATGAAGACGAACTCGAGGCAGTGTGGGCCATAGAAGCCATGACCAACAGCAGGTTGAACGAGCAGGCCGGCGACTTGAATCGGGTGCCCAAGGCTGACTGGTTAACCGGCCTGCCCGGCTGCAATGCTGTGATGGCCGCCTTTACCCATATCAACCCGGAAGGCGCCAGGTTTACCACCAGGGATTTTGGCGGCTACTACTGCGCGCCCTTGCTGGATACTTCGGTCAAGGAAACTGTCTATCACCAGGAGAGGTTGCTCGGCTATACCGATGAACCACCCCAGAAGATACAGATGCGGGTGCTGGTCGCAGTATTCGATGCGCTGCTGCTCGACATCACGGGGCCAGACTTCCAGGAGAGTCTGCTCTATAACGGCACCAGCTATGCCTACAGCCAGGTCTTTGCCAACGAACATAAGCTCAGGGATGTGGATGGGATCCGCTACCTGTCGGTGCGTCATCCGGGCCATGACTGCTATGTCTTGTACCGCCCACGTCTAGTCACCCAGATATTGCAATCCAAGCACCTGGAGTACCATTGGAATGGCAATGCCATCACCAATGTGCTCGAAATCAAGCTCTACGGCGAATAGCCATTATGGCTCTAGCCTGGCATGGAGCCTACGACCCAGGGTGAACGCCAGGCGATGTTTCACCCTGAATACACAGGCCTCTCGTCACTCTGAAAGGAACAAGATTCAGCTGAATGGCCGATGCCACAAGATCAACAAACACCCATCCAGGATCCAGCCGATAGTCACCATTGGAGATGACAGGCACGGACATGCCGGTGCCAGCTGGATAGGGGTGATGCCACTTGGCGATCTCACCCAGAGGATTGTATACAAAAATCACGGGATGTTGGCCATTTTTGCTGCTAGGATAACTATCCAAATAAACGTCAGATTTGTGAGCTTATTTTGGCCCTAATGCGCAGCAAGTATCTATGCCAATGCTGCACGCCGATAGGATGAGCCTACCAAATACACCCACTTCACGAGTACCCTATGAAAAAAATAATCAATGGCCTAATACTGGGTTTACTGGTCAGCGGCTGTAGCGACCCGGTTAAACAAGACGCCACGCCCACCGCGGCCGAGACAGCAACCCCGGCCCCCGCCCCGGCTGCGGCCAGCCTCAAGCAGCAATTGGTCGGTATGACCAAGGACTATTTCGCCCTCAGGCCCGAGCTGGCCACTTATTACGGGGTGACAGACGCCAATGCAGGTGCCGGGGTCATGTCCAGCCTGACAGATTACAGCCCGGCAGGAGAAGCCCATCGCAGGGCGGGCCTCGCAGCCATGCTGGCCAAACTCGATGCCATGGACAGTGCCAGGCTGAGCCCATCGGATAGGGTGAGCCTGAATGCCATCAGATCCGAAGTCAGGGGCGCCCTGCTGCCGGCCCAGACAGTCGACTATGGCAACGTACTGGGCGAATACGGTGTCTGGTTCCTGCCCTATGCGGTGAACCATCTTTCCGGCCTGCAGGTTGAATTCCCAGGTTACATGGAAGACAAGTTCGCTGTCACCGACAGCACCGAGGCCAAGGCCTATCTGGCACGCCTGAGGGCCTATCCCGCGGCCATGGCCGGGCTTATCGCCAAGATGGAGCAGGATGCCGAACTTGGGGTGATCCCCCCCGACTTCGTGATAGACAAGACGCTGCGCGGCCTGGCGGCCCAGATAGCCATGCCCCCTGCCGAGCACCCTTTGGTGTTGAGCTTCAAGGCCAAGCTGGCGGCGGCCGGCGTGGACGGGGCTGAAACGCTGGCCACATCCGCGACTGAATTGGTCGACAGCCAATATTACCCCGCCACCCGGGCGCTGATTGCCGCACTTGAGGCCCTGCGGCCGAAGGCGACCCATGATGCCGGCATAGGCAGACTGCCAAAAGGGGCCGAGCTGTATCAGGCCATGATCAAACACCTGGCCAACTCGGACAAGACAGCGGATGAAATTCATCGGCTGGGCCTGGCCGAGGTGGCGCGGATCACCACTGAGATGGACGGCCTGCTGAAAAAAGTCGGCTACACGGACGGCACAGTGGGTGAGCGCATGCAGGTGCTGCTCAAAGATCCCAAATACCTCTACCCCAATACACCGGAAGGCAAGCGGCAGCTGATGGCGGATATTCATGCCGACTTGGACTTGGTCAACGCCAAACTGCCGCAGTGGTTCGGGCGCTTGCCGGATCAGGAGGTCGCAGTCGAGGCCGTGCCCGACAGCCGCGCCGCCTCCACCAGCGGCGCCTTCTACGATGCGCCATCCCAGGACGGTTCGCGCAAGGGCACCTTCTGGATCAGCCTGTACGACACTGCCTCCCTGCCATCTTACTCGCTGCAGACCCTGACCTACCACGAGACCAACCCGGGTCATCACCTGCAGACCATAATAGGCCTGTCCGACACCTTGCCGCTGATGAGTACCCTCTTCTACTCCAATGCGGCGGGCGAAGGCTGGGCACTGTACGCCGAACGCCTGGCGGCAGAGATGGGTATCTATGCCGAGGATCCCATAGACGATATCGGCCGCCTGCAATCCGAGCTGCACCGCGCCGTGCGTCTGGTGGTGGATACCGGCATGCATGCCAAGGGCTGGAGTCGAGAACAGGCGATCGACTATGCAGTCGCCACCGAAGGCATACACATAGACGAGGCCACGGGCGAAATCGAGCGTTATTGCGTATGGCCTGGACAGGCGCTGGGCTACAAGCTGGGCGAGCTGAAGATCATAGAATTGCGTGAGAAGGCGAAAAAGGTACTGGGCAGTCGTTTCGATATCAAGGTATTCCACGACCGCTTGCTGGAAAATGGTGCCCTGCCACTGGCTCTGATGCAGCAGAAGATAGAAATGTGGCTGGATTCTGTGAAGTAAGTTGAGCCGGGCAAGATAGCTAACAGGGTCAAGATGCCTGCATCTTGACCCTGTTTATTGGCGGCTTTCAGGCGCCCTGGCCGGCAAATTTACGCCGATAGTGCTTGCCCAGGTAACGAATGAAGCCGACGCCTATGACCCCGGGCAAGATCCACGACAGCAGCTGTAGATTGCCATGGCTGACGAACAGGCGGCTGCCACCGAAGGCGAAGAAGGCGGTGTAACAGGCGATGCCTGAACCTATCATGGCCCCCAGATGCTCTATCCACCATTCCATCTTGCTCAGGCTGGCCTTGAAGCTGTAGCGCAGGAAGCCTCCACCCACCAGCGTCCCCAGTACGCCGAAGATCACCGGCAATATTTGTTGCTGACCATGACCCCAGATGGCCAGCAAAGGACCCGCGACCGTTAAGCCCGCCATCAGCAGCAGATGGACAGGCGCCTGCAACTGCCGACGCTGGGTCTTGTGGCGCAACACCAATACCCCATGCCTGACTGTGGTGACGGTCAACAGACTCAGGTACAGCAAGAAGATCCAGGTATTGCTGCGCGTCGCTATCTGCTGCGCCAGCGCCTCGGCATCCTTGGCCGGATGCGAGATCACCGCCAGGGGATCGAGCAGGCCCAGGGTCGCCATGGTACAACCTGTGGCCGCGACACAATACATGGCATACACATAATAGCGGCCGAAACGGCTGTGGTTGGCACTGCCCTTCCTGAGGAAGGCCGGCAGCCAGAACAACACCAGGGCGAAGGCGCCGGCGCCGATATGCAATGTTTGTGACAGGGTAAATATGGCGTTCATCATCAAGCTCCTTAACTGTTGAAGCTTGATGATATGAAATGCCCCCATGGCCCATAAGTGCCAAAAGTCACTTTCTTGTCTCACGCCCATGGGGAGCATCCCGGCCTTGGTCATGGAAGGCGAGGTAGGTTAATAAAAAGGCGTCACTGCAATAACCGAGTGACGCCTGGATCCGGCGCTGACAGGCCGGGCACATGGCTGACCGCCAAGCTCTACACTAAGAGCCTACTCCTTGAAACTGATGCGCACCTTCTTGGCACCATGTTGGAGTTCTTCGGGTTTTGGCACATGGATGGACAACACGCCTCTATCATACTTGGCGGTTATGGCATCGACATCTGCGTTGAAGCCCAAAGGGATCTGACGGTTGAATAAGCCAAAGGAACGTTCCCTGAAGTGGTAGCCTTTCTCATCCTTGTCTTGTTCGAATTTCTTCTCACCCTTAATGCTCAGGTAGTTACCTTGAACTTCGACTTCTATGTCCTTTTCGTCCATATCGGGTAACTCGGCCTTGATCTCGAAGTACTCGCCGCATTCTTTTACATCTATTGCAGGAAACAGGTTCTGCCGCTCTGCCCTGACACCAGGCCAGTTAGACATCCAATCTCTGGCAAACTCGTCGAAGACGTTGTCTAACCTAGATTGCAGTGCAGTCCGGGCATCATCTCTGTGAAAGATGGAGGGGAAAATTGATTTCATGACAACCTCCTTACTAGCCTGACGCTATGTTAGGGGCCGAATATGGGGCTGACTCACTCAATATTCACGCCCCCCGAAGCCCGAATCTTCCGGACTCCCTACTATTATTTTAGTACAAGGGCCGGGGCATAACCCTACAACTTGCATGGTCTTGAAGTCTCAGTATCACCCCGGCCAACTTGGCGATACTGAAGCGAATGGCCAGGGGCATGGCAGCGAATTCTATGCTCAGCAGCAGGTTTTTCACCTCCAGGCCCAGCTCGGTATCGCCTTCGATGCAGAGCCGCCGCTGGAAGAATAAGGTATCGGGATCTTCCTTGCCGGCCGCCACCAGCACCAGTTCCTTCGACTCGGCCATGAAGGTCACAGCCGGGGGCTGCTCCCCCATCTCACGCACCAGCCAATGGCCGTCGAAGCCGACTTCGAAGGCCAACGCCAGATCAGGCACTTGGATCCCGACCCATTTATCCTCCAGGAAGCTTAACTCGCCCTCCCTGGCCTGCCCGGCGAGGATTAACCCCAACACCCTGGCGATCAACGCCGACTTGAGCGGAAAAGGCACCATGGCCAGCGGACGGCGGGCAAACCTGGGAACCCCATCCAATAGCTTCTTTGCCGCCACTACGGTGAAATCTGTGTGCATCTTGGCACTCCTGCTGAATGACTCAAAACTGCCGCCAAGTTTAACTGCGCTTTCCGTTGGCAAACCTGTTTTACATCAATTCTCTGTCATTCAAACCCTTCTACACTTTCGCCTCAACCAAACAACAGGGGGAACTGAGTATGGAACTACTGTGTCCGGCGGGTAATCTGGCATCACTGAAAACGGCATTGAATGCCGGTGCCGACGCCGTGTATTTAGGCTTGAAAGATGATACCAATGCCCGCTCCTTTGCCGGGCTGAACTTTACGCCGGACAAACTGCAAGAGGCGGCGCAATTTACCCATAGGCAGGGCAGGAAGTTATTCCTGACCATCAACACCTTCCCTAAACCCGGCGAGGAGTCACGTTGGTATCAAGCCGTAGATCTCGCGGCAAACTGCGACATGGATGCCCTGATAGTGGCAGATCTGTCGCTGCTGGATTACGCCCACAGTCGCTACCCCCATATTCCCCTGCACCTCTCGGTACAGGCCAGTGCCACCAACCTGGGCGCCTTGAGCCTATATAAGGAAGAATTCAACATAGCCCGCGCCGTGCTGCCCAGGGTATTGTCGATGAAACAGGTACGGGATCTGGCCAAGGTCAGCCCTGTGGATCTGGAAGTCTTCGCCTTCGGCAGCCTATGCATCATGGCCGAAGGCCGCTGTCACCTGTCTTCCTATGTCACCGGCCAGTCGCCCAACACTGGGGGCAGCTGCTCGCCGGCCAAACATGTGCGCTGGCAGGAACAGGACCAGAGCAGGCTGACCCGGCTCAACGAAGTGCTGATCGATGTCTCCAACGTCGACGAACAGATGGGCTACCCCGTGGTCTGCAAGGGCCGCTACCTCACAGACGCGCAGGACTCTCCCGAATACCTGCTCGAATCCCCCACCAGCCTCAACACCCTGAGCCTGATCCCCGAGCTGGCACAGGCGGGCATAGTGTCGCTCAAGATAGAGGGGCGGCAACGCAGCCCGGCCTATGTGGAGCAGGTCACCAGGGTCTGGCGCCGCGCCATAGACACCTACCTGCAAGATCCGCAACACTTCCAGTGCCGCAGCGAATGGGATAGTGCCCTGGCCAAGGTCTCGGAAGGGCAAATCACCACCCTGGGCGCCTATGAGCGCAACTGGCAATAGAGGCGAATCACAATGAAGATTTCTTTAGGTCCACTGCTGTACTGCTGGAAGAAACCGCAGGTCATGGACTTCTACCAGCGGGTCGCACACAGCCCCATCCCCCTTGTCTACCTGGGCGAAGCCGTTTGCAGTCGCAGGCGCGAGCTGAAGTTCGGTGACTATCTGGCATTGGCAAGCATGCTCAAACAGGCGGGCAAGCAGGTGGTGCTCTCGACCCTGGCGCTGCTGGAGGCGCCCTCCGAATATAACGAGCTCAAGAAGCAGGTGGAGAATGGCGAATTCATCATAGAAGCCAACGATGTCGCCGCAGTGCAGCAGGCCAAAGCCCTGGGACTGCCCTTCGTCTGTGGTCCAAGCATCAACAACTACAACCTCGCCAGCCTGACCCGGCTCCATGGCTGGGGCATGCAACGCTTCGTCATGCCGCTGGAGCTGTCCCGCTCCTGGCTCGTCAAGGTGATGGAGGCAGCCGGCGGCAAACTGCCGTTCGAAATAGAAGTCTTCGGTCACGGTCATATGCCGCTGGCGCATTCGGCCCGCTGCTTTACCGCCAGGCATATGGGGTTGCATAAGGATCAATGCAACATAGTCTGCCTGTCACACCCTCAGGGCCTGCTGGCGCAGACCCAGGAAGCACAACCCCTGCTGAGGCTCAATGGCATTCAGACCCAATCGGCGGCCTGCGTCGACCTGTCGGCCGAAATCGCCGACATGCATAGTCTGGGGGTCGACTATTTCAGGGTGTCGCCCTCGGATCTTGGCAGCATAGAGACAGCCAGCCTGCTCACCCAGGGCCAACCCTTGCCCAAGCCCGAGATGCCCTGCAACGGCTATTGGCACGACGCACCCGGCATGGTTTCGTGCTGAGCTGCGAGGCGCCAACAGCTGAGCCCGGCGTCGCGGGCCTGGCATGAGGCTGCCGGGCCCGAATTTCGCCGTTTAGGGACCACAAAGCCACAGCGAAAGGCTGGTCAAATCCGCTAAATCAGCTTAGGATCTAGCCAGCTAATTTTGCAGGCATATCGGGAGTAATCACACATATGGGTATCAGAGCCATAGTCGTAGACACAGCGGGCACGACGACTGATCTTAACTTCATTCAGGAGATCTTGTTTCCCTACTCAGTTAAGGCATTACCCGAGTTTCTCGAACAGAATCAAACCAATGTCTTGGTTGAGAATTGCCTGTGCGACACCCGGGAGATAGCCCTGGAGCCTGAAGCGGATCTGGCCAGGACCACGGAGATATTGCAGCAGTGGGTCGCCGAGGATCGCAAGGCCACCCCACTGAAGACGTTGCAGGGATTGATCTGGAAGCAGGGCTATACCAAGGTCGACTTCAAGGGCCACATCTACCCCGACTTCATCGAGGCCATGCACCGTTATGCCGAGCAGAAACTGAGAGTCTACAGCTTCTCCTCCGGCTCAGTCGATGCGCAGAAGTTACTCTTCAGCCACAGCGATGCAGGTGATCTGACGCCGCTGTTCAACGGCCACTTCGACACCCGCACGGGCAACAAACAAGACAAGCAGGCCTATTGCAACATACTCAACACCATCAGCCTGAGCCCCAAGCAGGTGCTGTTCGTGTCCGATGTGGTGGAAGAGCTCAAGGCCGCCGATGCCGCCGGCATGCTCACCTGCCAGATGGTGCGCAGCCCGGCACAGACCACGGACAAGTTCCGCCAGGTGAAGAGTTTCGCTGAGTTGCTCATCGAATAAGCGCCGGCGCCGGCAGTGACATAGACACGCGCCAAACAGGCAAACACGACAGCGACCCAGGGTCGCTGTTATTTTATCCCTGTACGGCCAGGCCCTTGCCTATCGCAGCGCTCTGAGTCAAACGTCACTGAGGTTTATCGACCGCGACTGCATCCTGGCTATTCTGGGTTTCGCGATGCCTGAATCCCGACACGGCCGAGGCAGACAGGAAGCCCAACAATGCCCCCAACACCACATTGAACGAATGGGATGCCAGCTCGCGTTTCTTCTGATGACTGGCGGTATCTTGTTTCAGGGTCTCGATGATCAGCGACTTGGTCTCGGGATCCTGGATATCGGCGTAGAGGGAGGGATTAAGATCGATAGTCGGGTTGTGGTCTATTTCGAAGAAAGCCACATAACCTGTCGCGACAAACAGCACCAGATACACCAGCAGTATTCCCGCCCACACAGTCTTGGACAGGCTCTTGGGATTCAGGTTTTCTATGGCAGCCATATGCTAATTCCTTTTGTTACTTATCCATCTAAGGGTAATCAATGTCTCACATTCGGCTAAGTTAGCAGAAAATATCGGCATAGGTTAGCTTTGCAAGGCCCCATGAAAACAAAAAAAGCGACCCAGAGGCCGCTTTCTACATGCAGGGCAGACACTAGCCCTTGCGCGGCGCGCATAGGATAGGTGTGTAATGCCAGAGGAAGATGCCGAAAGACAAGATCCAGCAGAGGGCGGCCAGGCTCCAGCCCCAGGCAGGGTTTCCCAGCAGCGGCAAGCCGACCCGGGCCAGGGCGCCCAAGAGTATCAGGCCGAAGGCCAGACTCAATGCCGGGTGCGGCTGGAGTGGTCGGCCCGTATGCCCCAGAGACACCCGTGCCATCATGGCCAGGATCATCCCCCCTATGGTGCCGACCGTGATCAGATGCAAGGCCTCGCTGAAGCGGATGGCATCTGTGTAATAGCTGGCGCCTATGGCCACCAGTCCCAGCCCCAACGCCAGGTAGGAGGCATGCAGCGACCAGAGCAAGGGCACCCTGAGGGTCGCGCGGGGATCCCAGCACCAGAGACGCAGCAGGTGCAGCACGCCGGCCGCGATCAAGAGCGTCGCCGGGGTGAAGGGCAAGCTCACCAAGTCGGCGGTAAAGAAAACGATAACGCCGGCCAGGGTGACAGGAGGCAAGAGTTTGTCCAGCAGCGGTGTGGCCACTACCTTGGCATGCTCGGCGCCCCGGCCGGTGAAGAAGGGGATCACCCGCCCGCCCACTATGCCGACCATCAAACCGAACAGGAGGATCACACTGCGGGCCAGATGCAATGCCAGCTGGGTATGGCCGTTGAAGTCGGCCAGCAGGAAGCCCAGGTTAAGCAACATCATGGCGCCCAACAGCGGAATAAACTGGTAATTGCGCCGACTGCGGGCGCGGACCAGCATGGAGGCCAAATAGCCTATCGAGCCCAACCACCAGAGCGCCTGTAGGCCTATGGCCAGCAGCTGCAGCCCGGGGGCGGGACTCCAGAGCAACACACGCACCGAGAGCCAAACCAGCGTCAAGGCGATCAGGCCGCCGCCGTGGAGACTGCGCTTGCCCGTCCAGGTCTGCGCCGCCGTGAGCAGGAAGGCCACGGCGACCGTGGCACCGAAACCGAACAGCATTTCGTGGATATGCCATACCAGAGGCGTGATGCCGTCATCGGCAAAGCCGCCGAAATGTCCCTGCAGGAAGGAGATCCAGATGCCTATGCTGACCACAGACAGGCAGGCGGCGGCGAGAAACCAGGGGCGAAACGGCAGATCCCAGACGGCTTGCTTGCTGAGGCCGCGCAGCGAGGCATAGCCACTCGCTTTGACACCTGTACCTGCGGTTTTCGCCTCGAGCTCACCCGTCGACGAGAGTATCTGCCTGGTCCCGGGTTTAGCCGCCCTGTGCTTGCTCTCCGGCTCATTGATCTTCAAGAGTGATTTGCTCATAGGCCTGCTTTAATCCTTTCTCTGTATCTGTTTCATGCTGTTCTCTAATGCTCAGTGTATTGGCTTACCCAAACCGTTCAAGCCAATGCAACGTATGACGTAAGAGATCTTGAACAAGGTGGCAAAGAGTACCAGCGCAATATGACCGGCGATCTGGGCGCCGAGGGAAAAGCTCAGCAGTTGACTGTAACTCACCAGCACGCTGCATAGCAGCCCCAGCAGGGTCAGTCCCATGGCCCAATTACCCGCCGACAACAAGGTAGCATAGCCATGCTTGGACTTGCCTTGACCAGCATCAAGTCCCTTCACTCGCGGTGCCTGAAAAACATCATGGCCGAACTGGGTATCCGCCGTTAACGCCATTGTCTGAGAAATATTCATAGCCTGGCCCTTAAATTCTGTTAACCTTTGCCCTGCCTCGCTCAACACTCTTGTCCTGAGATTGGCCTCAAACCTGTTACCGCGCCTCCTACCAAAGATAACGCGACTCAAGACTGATATAGCGAATACCATGCCAAGGTACTCGCATACAGAATATCCTTTAATAACAAAGCAGTTGCCGAATCAGCCACGCTTGCATGAGTCATAAAGACACACTTTAGTATGAGTCATTATGACGCAAGTGAATCATTTAGCCTCCAGGCGTGTTAGGCTGAAACCAAGATCCGGCACTCTTATGCAAACAACAGGCACGAGTCATGACATCAGATTGGAGCAAACCCATGGCCGACATCTCATCGGCGGCGTTAATCGAGCTGGCATTGGATTTAACCAACAGCCTCACCACCCAAGATCGTTTCGAGCGCCTGCTGACCACAGTCAGGCGCACCGTCAGCTGCGATGCCGTGGTGCTGTTGCAGGCCCTCAACACCCAGGATGGGCGGCCGGATCAGCTGAAGCCGCTGGCCCAGCAGGGCTTGACCCAGGACACCCTGGGGCGGCGCTTCGAGATCCCACTCCACCCCAGATTCGCCGCCATCTGCGACTCGGGCACTCCGGTACGTTTCCCCGCCGACAGCCCCCTGCCCGATCCCTACGATGGCATGCTCCTGGTCCATGAGGGCAATCTGCCTGTGCATGCCTGCATGGGGTTGCCGTTACGGGCCGATGAGCAGCTGATCGGTGTGTTGACCCTGGACAGCATGACGCCCCATGTGTTCGACGCCATCCCCAAACGCACCCTGGACGTGATCTCCGCCATGTCGGCGGCGACCCTCAAGACGGCCATACTGCTGCAACAGCTGGAGCAACACTCACAGCATAACCAGCTGTTGGTGGCCGAGTTGACCCATGAGGCATTGGTAAAAGACGGTGGCGAGCTGATAGGCAACAGTCAGGCCATGCAGAGGCTCAAGCGGGAGATAGACATGGTCGCTTCCTCCGACTTCACCATACTGATCGAGGGTGAAACCGGCGTGGGCAAGGAGCTGGTCGCCCGTACCCTGCACAGGCAATCGACACGCACCGAGGGACCGCTGGTGTATGTCAACTGCGCCGCCCTGCCGGAAAACCTGATCGAGAGCGAACTCTTCGGCCATGTGAAGGGGGCCTTCACGGGTGCAGATCGTACCCGCAAGGGGAAATTCAGCCTGGCGGACGGCGGCACCCTGTTCCTCGACGAGATCGGCGAGCTGCCGCTGGCGGTACAGAGTAAGTTGTTGCGGGCACTGCAAAACCAGGAGATCCAACCCCTGGGCAAGGACGCCACGGAGAAGGTTGACGTGCGGGTGCTGGCCGCCACCAACCGCCAATTGAAGCAGGAGGTCGCCGAGGGACGCTTTCGCGCCGATCTGTACCACAGGCTGAGCGTGTATCCCATGTCGGTGCCACCGCTGCGCCACAGGGAGGGCGATGTCGCCCTGCTCGCAGGTTACTTCGTCGAGCAGCTGCGGCGTAAACTCGGGATACGCCAGCTGGCGCTGGACTCGGAAGCCATAGAGCTGCTCTGCCGTTACGACTGGCCCGGCAATGTGCGCGAGCTCGAGCATGTGCTCGCCCGGGCGACACTCAGAGCCAGGAACGAGAATGGGGCCAGGCAGCAAGCCGGGAGCATCATAAGGATCTACGCCAAACACATAGAGCAGCTGGTCGCGACCCAGTCACAGGGAGCGGATGACGACTCCATAGACCTGGAGCCGAATCCAGCACAGGAGCGACCAGCTCCAGGGCAGCAACTCAATCTCAAGCAGCAGACAGAAACCTATCAGCGCCAGCTGATCGCTAGGGTATTGTCCCAGGAAAACGGCAGCTGGTCGGCGGCGGCCAAGCGCCTGGACACAGATCGCGCCAACCTCAGCCGCCTGGCGAAACGCCTGGGGATAAAGGTAACCAAACAGATAATCAGCGACAGTTGATGCCGTTGTTGCCTGGATACCGGAAGCTTGCGCAAGCACGCCACAGGCACCAGCATGCAAACGAGAGCTGGGGATGAGTCTCTGGCCTGTCAGCTGTCAGGCCGGAGCCCACGCCAGCCGATGAGCGGCAAGCTTACTGCCATGGCTGGAGCGGTACCCAACGGTAGGCGGCTAAAATTCCGTCAGCAGATGCCAGCGCCTCTGGGCATCCACTGACAGCACTAATAGTCTGATATTGAAATAATTACCACCGTAGACATGGTCGCGCATCACGAGCAGCACATCTTCAACACCATCACTATTCGTATCCCCGCGACCGACAATTTCAACCTCCTGATAGCCACTCTCATGGTAATAGCTGGCTTTAGCCGTGGATTGAGATTCATATTTAGTGATTGGCGTAATATCCGACCAATACTTCAATTCGGGATCTTCAGCACTTCTCCGCGATTCTTCCACAGATATTTGCAGCGCAAGTGCCTTGGGCCACTGTTTTGGCGCAGCATCACTGAGTATTGGATCCGGCAAATAACTCGATTCAGAATTTTCGGCTGTCATCAACAGACGAATGGCTTCGCACATGACCTTAAATTCCAGATAGGCATTCATCTCACTGGCCGCGGTTGTGCGGGTTGCATCATCCACTCGTTCGAAGTAATCCCGACAAGAAGAGAACACAGATTCTCCAACCTTCGTCTGGCTAACTTTTAGCTCAGCATACCAGGGCGCAGCTATGAGTTGTTGGAGATCCTCTAGATTATGCAGCTCGACCGGCGACGCCAACAACGCCGGCATAATAAACCCAGTATCCCAGCTCACAGGAATACTGTCCGTAGCCTTATTCGAGACGATAGCAGCGACACTCAGGCCTCCCATAAGACACAGGAAAAGGCCCATCATAAAGAAAGGCTTGATAAACTTAATATTCATAGTAGCTCCACCGCTCATGGTTTGACCAAGGTCTGACTCCGGGAATCAGCCGCGGCTTTCTCGAACAAATCTTTGACGTATTCATTTCGTTCAAATGAGATAGGAGACTTTCTGTTAGACTCTTTTGCCGCCGTCGTCCAATCCTTGGTTTTGACTGCTTGCTTAAGCCCAGGCCACATATTGTTCAAATCCGTCATGCCAACGTTGAAAATAATATCAAACAGGGCGAGTTTGACCTCAGCTGGATAGGTTGGAAAATCAGGAAATATCCTTCTTAATTCGCCTTCGAAGCTATCTATATGTTTATCCGTCAGGCTATTTATGTCTGCATCCGCAAGTTTAAGCTTCACCTGCTGCTTATAAAAAGCGACCAACCTGTTTGCCGGTTGTTTTTTAACAGCTTCATAGTCGGCGCGAACTTCATCCTTAGATGCCGGCAGGTTAGTGCAGGTCTTAAAGTTCAGCATCTGGGCGCTGGCGGAATCTTTCAGGAGATGCCCTACCCCAACGGTAACCAAACCTTTTGAATCCAAGTACATATGGCTAACTTTCCCTTCGTACTTTCCATTCTAGCTCGCAAGGTCGCTTTTTCTGCTGCTGAAATCATGACAGGAAACACGAGGCAGGCACAACACAACTTGAGAGCCAAACGAATAGCATGAGGCCGGCCCCCTTGCTGGCCTCCCGCCATGCTGTTAGTCTGGCCCTTGGAATTAAACGAGCGTTTTAACTCAGCTTTAGCTAAGGTCTAACTATGGAAAAGTTTCTCGCGAGCCATGCTCTGGTCACCGAAATCCCGGTCGCCTGGGGTGAGATGGATGCCCTGCAACACGTCAATAACGTAGTGTATTTCCGCTACTTCGAGACGGCCCGTATCGATTTTTTCAACCGCCTGTACCCGCTGGATGCCATGTATAAGTCCGGCGTAGGCCCCGTCATCAGTGAGAACCAGGCCAGATACAAACGCCCCGTCACCTTCCCCGATAGCTTATTGGTCAGCATCGGCATCAGCGATATCCACAACGACAGATTCACCATGCACTACCAGGTCTTCAGCAAGGCGCAGCAGGTCATCACCACCACAGGCTCATCCGTGGCCGTGATGTTCAACTTCAAGACGGGCAAGAAGGCCGAACTGCCGGCGGCACTACTCGAGATACTGAGACAACACCAGGACCAGCCAGGGTCGACGGCTAGAGCCAGCGCCTGACACTTTGGCGATATTGAGCAAACTCTTCGCCGAAAAGCTCAAACAATGCCTGCTCTTCTGGGATGATTTGAAAACGATTCATATAGGGGATAAAAGAGCAACAGATCAGATAGGACAGCCAATTTCCCAGATAAATGGCCAGGGCCAGTAAGATGGCGAAGAAGCCGAGATACATGGGATTTCGGCTCATTCGATACACACCCGACTGCACCAGCACAGCCGATGTCTGCGGCAGCATAGGGTTGACCGTCGTCCTGGCCGCCCTGAATTGATACAGGCCCAGAGTGGCCAGCAAGATCCCGCAAACAAAAACCGACGCGGCCAATGTCAGGCCCAACTGTCCGAATTCAAGCTCAATCTCGGCGAGAGTACAAAGGCTGCCGAGCGACATCAAAGCGCCGTAAATCAGCAGCAACAACAGCGGTGGTATCTTGAGTGCCAAGCACGTCATGCTCTCAGTCTCTCCTTCGACATTGGACTCGGGAACAGCCCCGAGCCTGGATGTCATACACAGCGCATTGAAATCCGTCGCACTGTATGAAATTTTACTCAGGCTGGTCGACGGGGCAACAATGTCAGAGTCTCTATCCTGTAGCCCATCCCCAACTTCAGGGACTAAGGCGTCCGGCTGCTACTCCGAGTGCAACAGGCGACCGAGCAGCCCGCGTATGTCGGCCGGGATCGGCTGGCTCTTCTCGACGGCATAGTCGTAATGCACCAGCGAGGTCTTGGCTTCGGCGGTTTTCTTGCCCTGTTGCCAACAGCTCTGACCGACCTCGAAGCTGCTGTTGCCTATGCGGCTGATCCAGGTCTTCACTGTCACAGGCTTACCGTAGAAGGTCGGGGCCGTGTAGGCTATGGTGAAGCCGGCAACGATAAGATTCCATTGGTTCAGATCCAGCTCTGGATTGAAGATCTCGAAGATGGGCTCGCGGGCCGCCTCGAACCAGACAGGAATGACAGTGTTGTTGATATGGCCCAGGCCATCGGTCTCATTGAATCTTGGCTGTATGTCCAGGCTCAGGGTATTTTCAAACATCTAGGCTTCCTATCGGCTTGTTGAGTCCGTCAGATTAACGGTAAAAGCCACTGACTTCAAAGGGAATGACATAAAACGGCCGCGACAACGCGGCAAGCTGGACCCATATGACAAGGGACGCCATTGGCGTCCCTCGTTGCGCTTGAGTTCACTGCCAGACTGGGTTAACTGCCATACATGGCATTAATTTCCCGGGTGTATTTATGGTAGATCATCTTGCGCTTCAGTTTCAGCGTCGGGGTGATGAGTCCAGCCTCCATGGAGAAAGCCTCAGGCAGCAGGGTAAATTTCTTGATCTGCTCGAAGCCTGCCAGGTCCTGTTGCAGGTGCAGCAGCCTTTGTTCGAAGTGCATTACGACCTGGTTGTGGCGCAGCAGTTCCAGGGTAGAGCCATACTTGAGCCCCTGCTCCTGGGCCCAGACTTCCAGCGCCTCGAAGGCCGGGACTATCAGAGCGGTCACATAGTTACGGGCATCGGCGATTACCGCCACTTGTTCTATGAAGGGACAACAACCTACCTTGCCTTCGACCCTTTGCGGCGCGATATACTTGCCGTTGGACGTCTTCATCAACTCCTTGATGCGATCTGTGATGTAGAGGTTGCCTTGCTCGTCCAGACGCCCGGCATCGCCGGTTTTCAGCCAGCCATCCTCGAACGCGGCGGCGGTATCCTGCGGACGCTTGTAATAGCCCTGCATTATGGTATCGCCGCGCACCAAGATCTCATTGTCCTGTCCCAGCTTGAGCTCGACCGCCGGCAGCACCTGACCGTTGGAGCCGGCGACCCTGTTGCTCAGGGTGTTGCAGCTGACGGTGGCCGTGGTTTCCGTCATTCCGTAGCCGCAGAGCACGGGCACTTCTATGGCATGAAAGAAACGGCCAACCTTGGTATCCAGGGCGGCACCGCCACAGGGCATGAACTTGAGTCGTCCGCCCAGCGCCTGTTGCAGCTTGCTGAACACCAGGCGCTGGGCCAAGCGCCGCTGCAGCGCGAGTCCGAATCCCATGTCGGCACGTCCCTGGCTCGCCTCGAAATAGCGCTCACCGACCCCCAGGGCCCAGGCAAACAGCGCCCGTTTGGTCTTGGAAGAACGGGACACCTTGTCCTGCACTGCGCTGTAGACCTTCTCCAGGAACCTGGGCACCACACACAAGTTATGTGGCCGCACCTCGGCTATCGCTTCCTTGACCCTGGCGGTGTCACTCAGATAGACGTTGCGGCCGCCACGGCATAGGACATAGAAACTCCAGCTGCGCTCGAACACATGGCTCAGCGGCAGGAAGGCCAGCGACACGTCGCCCGGGGTGAAGGCCAGCTTGTCGTCATGCTGGGGCACGGTCGCGGCGAAGTTGCGCTGACTCAGCATCACCCCCTTGGGATCGCCCGTGGTGCCCGAGGTGTAGATCAGGGTCAAGAGGTCGTCCAGACTGAGCTGCGCCAGGCGTTGCTCGAGTTCATCAGCCGTCCCGGCAACCAGGGGAGCTGACAGGAGGCTGTCCAGATGCAGATGCCTGTCATCCACCAGCGCCACCCGGGCGTCGAACACCAGAATATGTTCGACACTGGGGCATAGGGCCTGCAGCTCACGGGCCATGGCGTATTGTTCGGCGTCACCCACTATGAGCAGTTTGGCCTCGGCATCCTTGACTATGTAGGCGGCCTGTTCCAGTGTGCTGGTCGGGTATATGGGGACCACCACGGCTCTGGCCTTCAGCAGGCCGACATCGGCGCAGGTCCATTGGGGGCAGTTTTCCGCCAGGATCACCGCCCTGTCCTGCACCTGCAGGCCTATGTCTATCGCCCAACGGGCGATGCGGCCGCTGATCTCGTCGAATGACTGCCAACTGACCTGCTGCCAGGGGGCCGACATTTCGAAGCCCTCCAGGGCGATGGCGGCGGGTGACTCGGCGCTTCTCTGCTGCAGGAGTCGAATAAGGTGATACTGTTCGAGGGACATAATTTTCTCGTTCTTAGCTTACAGCTGTGCCGTTTTGGACGCATTTTACCCTAACTCATGGCGGATAATAAGAGTTTTTGCTCTAACCCGGCGCCGACGCCTCGGCCGGGCCGAGTGCGACAGGGAAAAAGCGCCAGGCGGGTCCAGGTCGGTGTGAGTTGACATCCCCCCCAGTGGGCATTAGCCTCTACAACTGATTAAACTACTGATAGAATTGCAAAATAATTCATTTCACCATAGATTCAAGGGGATGGGACATGCACCCGAGCCAGTCAGCCAACGTCAGCAAGGCGTACCTCTTATCCAGACGCAGCCAGGGGGCCATCGGCCTCTTCGCCCTGCTGTCGGCCCAAGCATTGGTATTGGCGCCTCTGGCCTGGGCGGAGGCAACCACCACGGGCACAGAAACCGGGGACGCCAGCTGCTATGTCGAAGGCCTGGCCGACAGGCTGAAGTGTGGCTTCATCACTGTGGCCGAAAACCCGGACAAGCCGGCCGGGCGGCAGATAGACATACATTATGCCGTGTTGCCGGCGATCAAGCAGAGTCATCCTGGGGAAGCCCTGCTGGCCATCGCCGGCGGCCCGGGGCAGTCGGCGATCGACAATGCCGCCAATTTCGACCGCATCTTCACCAAGGTGCGCCAGCAGAGAGACATACTGCTGATAGATCAGCGCGGCACGGGCAGATCCCATCCACTCAACTGCGACTCGGATCCGACACTCGAGCCCCTGGCACTGGACGACACGGCACTGGACATAGGCGCAGA
The DNA here is from genome assembly GCF_021412365.1 of Shewanella sp. AS16. Lineage (NCBI taxonomy): Bacteria > Pseudomonadati > Pseudomonadota > Gammaproteobacteria > Alteromonadales > Shewanellaceae > Shewanella > Shewanella sp. AS16. Next base: position 24,166 of record NZ_JAKCLK010000014.1, read on the forward strand.
GGCCAGCCGTTGTCTGGCCAAGCTGGACGCAGATGTCACCCAATACGGCAGCCTGCAGGCGCTGGCCGACTTCGAACTCGTGCGCCGCAAGCTGGGCTATGACAAGCTGCACCTGTACGGGATTTCCTACGGCACCCGCATGGCACAACTCTATATGCGCCGCTATCCGGAGCATCTGGCCAGCGTCACCCTGGACGGCGTAGTGCCCATGCAGCAAAGCGTGCTCGCCATCGCCGGCGCCATAGACAGGGCCTTCGAGCTGTTGCTGCGGGACTGTCGTGAGACCCGCGCCTGCCAGGCCCAGTTCCCGACCCTGGCAGACGATCTCACTCAGGTCGAAGCCCGCCTGGCCAAGGCGCCCAACCTGAGCCAGAGCCGGGATCCGCTCACGGGCGAGCCGACGCCACTGACCATGACCCTGGGCAAGTTCCTCGGGGCCATCCGCATGGCTTTGTACATGCCCAACACCCGCGCCCTCTTGCCCCATGCGATCCATGAGGCGGCCAGGGAAAATTATCAGCCGATACTCGGCCTGTATGCCCTGACGCTGGACGGCGCCGGTATGGCCATGGGCATGCATGCCTCAGTGGTGTGCGGCGAGGACATGCAGCGCCTGACCCCGGCACTCAAAGCCAGGACCCGGGCGTCCCGAATCGGGCGCGACATGTTGGACGGCCTGAGCCAGACCTGCGCCGTGTGGCAAATCCCGGCCGCAAGCGCCGACTTCGCCGAGCCCATCGCCAGCGATCTGCCGACCCTGGTGTTATCCGGCGAGCTGGATCCCGCCACCCCGCCGAGCTGGGGTGAACTGGCGCTGGCGAGACTCACCCACGCCAAACACTTCATCGCCCCCCATGCCACCCATGGGGTGGCCTTTCAGTCCTGCGGCAATAACCTGGTCGCCCAGTTGGTGGAGTCCGGCTCCCTCGAGGATCTCGACGCCGACTGCCTGAGCAAGGACGTGCGCCGCAGCTTCTACCTCAATGCCAGCACGGTCGAGGCGATTCCCAGCGCCGGCAAACAAACGGCGGCGGCCGGCCCCGCCAAGGAGCAACCATGATCCGGGTATCCAACTTAACCAAGCATATAGGCGAGGTACAGGCATTGGCCGATCTCAGCTTCGACGCCGCCAATGGCCAGATCACCGGCCTGCTCGGCCCCAACGGCGCCGGCAAGACCACCTGCCTGCGCACCCTGTTCGGCCTCCTGACCCCGGACAGCGGCACTGCCGAGATCGACGGCATAGACGTGGCCAAGGATCCCCTGGGGGCCAAGCAACAACTGGGGTTATTTCCGGATCCCTTCGGCCTCTATGAACGCCTGACACCCAGGGAGTACATAAGTTATTTCGCCGAGCTCAGCGGCATGGGCCGCGCCGAGGCCTGGGACGCCACCGCCAGGGTGATCACCAGGCTGCACCTGCAGGATATCGCCGACCGGCGCTGCAAGGGCTTCTCCCAGGGGCAGAGAATGAAGACGGCGCTGGCCCAGGCCATAGTCCACCAGCCGAGCAACATAATACTGGATGAGCCCACCCGCGGCCTGGATGTGATGAGCACCCGCTTGCTGCGCGACATATTGAAAGACCTGAGGGATCAGGGGCATTGCGTGCTCTTCTCCAGCCATGTGATGCAGGAGGTCGCCGCCCTGTGCGATAAGGTGATCGTCATGGCCGGCGGCAAGGTAGTGGCCGTCGGCAGCCCGGCGGCGTTATGCCGGCAAACGGGTAAAGACTCGCTCGAGGAAGCTTTCATCCAGCTGATAGGCACGGACGAGGGCATAGCGGCATGATGCATGAGTCACTGCGCCCTGGAGGGCATAAGGCAGCCCCAAGCTTTCGCAGGCCTGATACAAACGAAGGAATTACAGCATGTTGAGTAAGTTATTGACCCTGGTGCGCAAGGAGTTGCTGGATGCCGCGCGGGACAAACGCTCTGTGATGGCCGGCCTCTATTACGCCATAGGCACGCCACTTGTGATGTGTGCCCTGTTCATGGTGCTGATAGCCCAGCTCGCCAGCCCGGAAGATCTGGACATCAAGATAAGCAACGCCGACAGGGCGCCGGATCTTGTCAGGTACCTGGGCAATCAGGGCATAAACCACAGCGACAGCGAGGACGCCGCCAAGATCCGCCTGGTGATCAGCCAGGATTACCCGCAGCAGATGGCCAAGGCAAGATCCGCCCAGGTGACCATCATCGCAGATAACTCAGACGAAAAACTTCAGACCTCCATCCGCAGGTTGCAGACCCAGCTGCAGGCCTACAGCAGCGAGATGGGCAGCCTGCGACTGGTCGCCCGCGGCATAGATCCCAGGGTCGTGCGCTCGCTGCAGGTCAACCTGGAAGATCAGGCCACCCCGGATTCCAAGGGCGGGATGATACTCGGCATCGCCATCTTCACCATGATCTACTCGGTATTCATCTCGGGCATGAACCTGGCGATAGATACCAGTGCCGGCGAGCGCGAACGCAACTCGCTGGCCTTGCTGCTCAGCCATCCTCTGTCGACCCGTCAGCTGGTGCTGTCGAAGATCATCGCCGTGACCCTGTTCGCCATGCTGGGGCTGGTGCTGATCTTGCTGGTGTCCAAGCTGGCCTACACCCTGGTGCCCTGGCAGGAGCTGGGATTCAGCATCAGCATCAGCCCGCAATTCATGGTGCTGATGCTGGCCATAGGCTTGCCGGTGGCCTTGATGGCCGCCAGCATGCAGCTGTTCGTGTCCTTCATGGCCAAGACCTTCAAGGAGGCCCAGTCCTACCTGACCATGGTGTTGTTCGTGCCGCTGGCGCTGTCGATGGCGGCCAGCTACAACATAGCCCCCGACGCCCTGCAATGGCTGCCGGTCTCGGGTCAGCAACAGGCCTTGATGGCCTTCATCAAGGGGCGGGAGATCCCCATGTTGCAGCTGCTGGTATCCTCCCTTGCCACCCTGGCTCTCGCCCTGGCGCTGGCGCTGGGAATGGAGAGATCCCTCAAGAGTGAGAAGGTGATCTTCGGCCTCTAAGGCTCAACACCCGGCCCTAGGCCAAGGGCGCCGCGCCGTCATTGGCCATGCCGGGTGTTGAACTTCTGCCGGTAGGCCCTGGGTGACAGGCTGGTCAGTTGGATGAAGAGCTTCCTGAAGGAACTGACATCCTCGTAGCCGACCCGGGTGACTATCTCCTCCAAGGCCAGCTCTGTGGTTTCCAGCAGACGTTTGGCTTCGTCGACCCTCATCCGCTGCAGATAGCTGGCGGGAGTCTCATTGAGCGCCTGCTTGAAACGGCGGATCAGGGTGCGCTTGCCTACGGCAAATTGGGCGGCGATATCATCGAGCAGCAGGGTCTGGGTCAGATGCTTCTGCATCCACTGCTGTACCCTGCCGACCAGAGTGTCCTTATGGCTGTCAAGATCGAGCGCCATCGACATGAAGGCCTGCTGGGAAATTCTGTTGGGATCTATCAGCAGTATCTTCGCCATCTGGCTCGCCAACTGTTCCCCCGCCAGCAGCTGCACCAGATGCAGTGCCAGGCTCAGGTTGGAGGTGGTCGCCCCTGCGGTGTGAAACTGACCGTCCGACACCACCAGCTTATCCAGGCGCAGCTGCACCCTGGAGAAATTGCGCTGAAACATCTCGGCGAGCCACCAGACGGTGGTCGCCTGCCGGCCATCGAGCAGACCGGAAGCGGCCAGCACCAGAGTACCCGAGCAGTAGGCGGCTATCGGTTTGTCGCTTAGGGCAAAGAGTGCCAGAGGCGCGAAGAAAGACTCGAATTCACTCAGATAGGCCTGAAACTCGGCCTTATTGGTCACGAATGCCGACCCCAAGATCACCGCATCCGCGGCCAGGATATCTTCCGGTCGTTCCAGCCCCACAGCAGGCAACGCTATGCCCTGGTTGGTCACGATCGCCCGGCCATCGTGGGACACCAGCTGGCAGTGGAATAAGTCTTCCTGCACCTCGGGGTTCGCTCTGCGCCAATAGGCATTGCAGAAACTGAACACATCGAGAAAGCCGACCAAGCCACCGGCCACCGAATTGTTCGCCGCCAATATCAGTATCTTCTTCATCTAACCCACTCCATGACCTAGCCAGCTTAGGTGCCGGCACACACGAATGTCACTTATCACCCAATTAATGTCAATAATGCCACTCCCGGTTACATTGTCCAGTTTTTATACTGGCGATGCATCTGAGGTACAGCCATTAAGGAGCCTGTCATGTCCAAATACGTCACCGCCACGCGCCACACTTACAGACTGCTGAGCCTGGGTTACCTGCTGCTGAGCTGGTCGCTGCTGCTATGGCTGAACTTCGCCATAGAGCCCAACGTCTTCGCCCACCTGGTCGCCATTCCCTCGCTGCTGTTGGCGACCGGCCTCTCCGCCCTGTATCTGGGCAAGCGGCCGGAGCGCCACTAGCACCCGGTCGCTGTCGCTGGCACCTTCTGCCTGGGCGGCAGCGGCGGCCCCCATGCTTATACTCCATAACAACATCAAGAAACCTAACCCTGCTCGCATCGAGACTCTCCTTATCTGGGCCTTATCCGGGCGCGTTGGACCCGGCTGTATTCATGCCGATTGATTCACCGGCCACCAGCCCAGGCGGGAGGACCAGTACGGCCAGAGACTAAGCCGAGTGCGGGGAGAAAGCCTGAGTTGAAGCTGATGAAAAGCTGATGTTTTGCTGATGCCGCCGACGCGGCATGGCTTGGGTGCTAACGGCTTGAGTGCTAATGGCTTGGGTGCTAACGGCTTGAGTGCTAATGGCTTGGGTGCTAATGGCTTGGGTGCTGATGGCTAGAGCGCTGATGGCTTATACATTAGTGGCTTAGGTGTTAAAAGCTGCCGAGGCTTGCAGTGATTTTGCCTTGGGCCGCACAGACACTCACGGCCCGACTTGGATGTCATGGTTAATGGAGTCACGTTTAACCGATCTGCGCGAGTGTCGGCAAGGCGGGAAACGCGCCCTTTTGCCCACAAGTCATGGCGCCGCAGCGGATGGCAAATGCCACGGCAGCCTCTAAGTGCGCTCTGCTTTCTAACCTTTGCAGCAGGGTTAAGTGTTCGAGATCGTATTCGAGCTCTAAGCCTAAGGCGAACAGGAAACCAGAGATAAAGCTGTCGCCCGCGGCCGTGGTATCTACGGCAGCAATTTGGGGGACTGGTACGCTAAACCTTTGCCGCGCACTGATGCATTGCACAGGATTGGCGCCATCTGTGACCAGAATCACCTCAACCCCTTGGGCGAGGCAGAACTGCAGATAATCTTCAAAACTATTCTTGCCACTGCTGCTGCGCGCCTCTGCTAGACTCATTTCCCGCGCCCGCGCTAAACTTTTATCCCGCGCCAGCGCTAAATAATCGGCTTCTTCACGGCTCATCTTCAGCACTTGGGTATGGCTGAAACACCGCTCGACCCGCTCGGCCAACAGAGAAGTATCCTGCCACAGGGATAAACGCAGATTCACATCGAAACTCACTAACTTATTGAACGCATTGGCACAGTGCGCACCGTAAAGGCTGGTGTTGAAGAGAGCAGTTTCGGTAAAGGTATTAGAGCAAAGGTGAAAGATATCAATCCCCTGCCATGGAATAGTGTCGAAATGCTGTTTGCTGTAGCGCATATCTGCTGTGCCATTGCGATTGAACTCGAAGGTGCGTTCACCCTGTTCATCCAAATAAACCTGCACCGTCGCCGTAGGCGCGCCCGGCACTTCGGCAAGATAATCGGTCGCCACCCCCTGCTCCGCCAAGGCGGCGGTTAACATGACGCCATATGGATCTGTGCTTATGCCACCGGCAAAATAACTCTTGCCGCCGAGTTTAGCGTAACCCACGGCCACGTTTGCCGGCGCGCCGCCGGCAATCGGCTGATGCTGCTTGCCCGTGGCATCGGTTGGCAGCAAATCCACTAACACCTCACCGAAACTGAGTAATACCTTCATATTCCTTCCAACCTTGTCATTCTATATTCTGTGTTCTGTATCGGGCAAAAAGCCCACTTTCATGGGCTGTTTTGGGTTTAGCATTTTTCCTGTAAAAACAGTTTCTGTAGCAACAGTTTCTGTAGCAACATCAGCTTAGAACTCGTATTTAAGCGTCAGGCTGGTTGTGCGGCCATTGAGGGTACGGGCACGGATGATATTGTTATCTGGGATTGAACCTTCTTCCGCTTCGGTAAGGCCCGTGGCATTAAACAAATTGTTGACGTTTAAGGACACACTCATGGCCCCGGTCAGATTGTAGGTCGCAAAGGCATTGACTTGGTTGTAGCCATCAAAACTTAAGTCATTATTGTCCTGAGCATAAGAATCTGTGGTGCCGATTAAGTTGGCCCCCACTGAACCTTGGTCAAAGTTGTAACGTCCCATCAAAGAGTAGATAAAGTCAGCCTGTCTTCTTGGGGTATTGCCGACCACTTCCGGCGTCAAGGCATCTTTGGCTATCTCGGCATCTGTCCAGGTTAGGTTGCCCCTAAAGTCGAAGTCGCCGATAAAATACGCCGACTCGATTTCGATACCTTTGGCTTTGTACTTACGGTCGAAGAAACGTTGGCTGGTGGCTTCAAAGTTTTGCTCTTCGGTTTCTGAGTAGAACGCAGTCGCAAACACCGACAGATCATTGTGACGGTACTTAACACCCAACTCGTATTGATCAACGATATCCACCGCATCTTCCTTCGCCACCGAACCATCGGCACGCACCTTGCCAAATAACAAGCGATCGGCATTGGCGCGGCCACCATGGCTCAAGCGACCAAAGGCGGCTAAATCACCGGAAAATTTATAATTAGCACCCAATGAATAGGAGGTGTAGCTCCAATCGTAATTGACTGGCTGAGGATTGGCATTGTCGATTGAAGACACGCTCTGCTCAGGGATGGAAATCACCCCATCGAGATTCATATCCACCTGTGATTGCACACTGCCTGCGTAATAACCGCTGGCATCACCGCTGTCATAACGCACACTGGCATCGAGCGACAAGTCGCCAAGATTCGATGCCAATGCGAGGTAAGGTGCTTTAATACTGTAGTCGGTAGCGTAATTACGTTGGCAACAATTTCCCCAGTAAGGCACGCCATAACCATAGAGGCCATTGTCGGAATAAGAGGTACCATCGGCGGCCACCACATCCAGCAGCGCGGCGTTGTCGCCCTTCACTTCCATCAGATAGGAGTTCCACATCCAACTCATGCCGATGTTTTGGGTCGCATTGTAATAACCCAAGGTCACGCTGGTGTCGTCGAAGGTTTTGGTTAACTTCAGATCGTTTACGATCGAGCCAAAATCATTCATTTTCACATCAAAGGTATTGATACGCATGGCTAAACCGGCCATAGCATTGCCCGCGTTCGGCCCGTTGGCGTAAATCAGCTTAGCGCCGGTGCCGGCAATACTGGTGGCGATATCGCTGCCGTTTGCCACTTCGGCGGGGAACGGCGCTATGAAGTTACCGCTCACATCGGAGAAACGGAAACGGTTTTCCACCTGCCAATCGTTACCCAGATCGAAGGACGCCTCCAAGCCGACAGAATCGACCACAGGATTCATGCCATCGCGCATATCGCCACGACGACGTTCGCCATCGGCACCCAAGCTCAAGGTTGACTGGAAATAAGCGGATTGAATCGCATCGGATTTAGCGTCAAAACCCGGGATTGAACTGCCATCCGAGTACATGGGCATAGGTAAATAACCTATGCTTTTATCATCCAAATGTTTGAAATACAGGCGAACATAGCCCTTATCAAATTCTTTGGTTAAATTGGCTTTGATCTGACCGCCTTTGTTGGCGTTATAGCCGGCTTCGCGTGGGCCTTCACCCGTACGCACAAAACCACCCACATGGAAACGCAGGCTGTCGTTGATGCTGGTGCCGTATTCAAAGTCGGTACGGAAAGTGTCGTAATCCAGCCCCAAGGTGGCAGAAACACTGCCCGCATCAGAGGTGCCTGTTTTACTGATCACATTGATAATGCCGCCGGGCGCATTACTGGCTGCGGTCGATGCCGAGCCGCCACGGATAGATTCAATAGTTTGCACTGTAGAGTCCAAGCGCAAAAAGATGTCTGAGTTACCGAAGGCAATATCGCCAAACTGCAGGATTGGCAAACCATCTTCTTGAATTTGCAGAAACTTGGCGCCACCAGACGCCACGGGTAAACCACGAACGGCAATGTTAGCATTACCTTCACCGCCCGTAGATTCAACCTTCATCCCAGGAATAATACGAAATGCCTCGGCCGATGAACGTGGCGAGCTCACTTCAAGCTCGGCGAGTGACACACTGCTCACTGACACACTCGAGTCCATGACACGAGTGCCGCGGGCAACCCCAGTCACGGCAATTCTTTCCAAACCCAGCGCGTCTTTCTTGGCGTCTTGCTGTTGTGGTGCTTCGGCAGCCCAAAGGTGAGAACTCACCAACACGGCCAATGTACTCAACAAGAATTTCTGTGATGTGCTTTTTATCATTTTTATGTCCCCACCCATATGTGAGATGCAGCCCACTCTCCCCATGGCTGCATCTACCGAATTGTGATTAATCGAAGAATCATCTCAGTCATCATTCAAAGTCACATTGAATCAACTTAATCGATTAAGTTAACAAGCTAGCAACTTAGCCACAAAAAGCAAGTGCGTTTTTTGCACAGTTTTGGTTCACACTCTGGGTGTATTAAGTCAAGGCATTGATTAATTGTAGAAATGTGACATAAAAATATTTTCTGCCGCAGCCCAAATTAGTGCACATCTAAGGCCAACAAATGGCGTGCCGGATCTTTGGCCAGGTTAAATCCGCTGAGGAGGCACAACAAAATGGCAAAACCTGTGGCGAGGTAGAAGCCATATTTAACATGGCCGAAGATGTCGCCCACCAGGCCCATCAACAAGGGCCCTGCGGCGGCGGACACGGCAGTAAAAAACAAGATCACCCCGGCCACTGAGCCATGCTGATCCACAGGGAAACAGCTAATTCCCTTGGAGTTAAGCGTGGGATACATCATGGACATAAACAGCCCAGACAAGGGCAGCAAGACGACGGCGGCCTCAATACCGTAGATCATCGACCCAAGGTAACAAGCACTTATCGCAAAACTAAACCAGAACATCACCAGCTGCCAGGGGAAGCGTTCGAGCACCCAGCCACCCAAGAAGCGGCCACCCGCACGCAGGGTAAAAAAGATCGTCAGGGCGTAGGCGGCCAGAGTGGCGTAATCGCCCTGATAGCTTTGCAGCAAGGTCGGCATCCACACGTAAATCGCCACTTCGGTCGCAACGTATAAGCCTATCGCGAGAGAAAACCCTAATGCATAAGGGTTTTTCATCATCCTAAAGGTGCTGGCAAGGTTAATGGCGTCAGTGGAGGAACGCTTAATCTGTGGATAATCCGCCCGGAAGGCTAGCCAACACAGCACCAAACAGAAGCAACCCGCCCCAAAATACAAGTACTTCCAAGAGACGCCGCTGATCAGTAAATAACTGACGATGGCCGGCCCTATCATGGCGCCGACACCAAAGAAGCCCTCCACAGTATTCATAGTGCTCGAGTGCTGTCTTGAGGAGGCCGAGATATCGCCGATAAGCCCGAGCGCGCCCGTCTTAAAGACACCAATCGCTGTGCCGACAAAGGCGAGCAGAAACAGGAAATAGTAAAAAGATTCCCCCAGCGCGAACATGAAGCAGGCGAGCGCGAATAATAACAGCCCCAATAGAATGGTTAACTTACGCCCTATCTTATCCGCCAAGAAGCCTAAAAACAGCCCACTAATCGCGATAAAAATCATAGGCATATAGTGGAAAGCACTGGCCTGCGACATGGACAAACCAAACTGGGATATCAACTCTGGAATAATGACGCCCACGGCATCCGAGGTCATAGCGAACATGAAAAACATCAAATATGTGAGTACCCGAATACGGGTATGATTACGCTTATCGCAACCTTTTGAATCACTTACCATACCATTTCACCTTATCGTTATTATACCTACTCGCTCTCAGCCGCTAGTGACAGCATACTGCAAGGGTTTCGGCTTTTATGTACAGCAACGAGCCAGCCTCCCCCAAAACTTGAGACTAACTCAAAAATCCAACAAACCACTTGAATAATGTTTCACATTGGTTAAACATACAACTTAATCGATTAAGTTTGGTTGTGCAAATCAATTAAAAGATCGCCATAAACCTTTACTCTGGAAAGACAACTCAAGCGTGGGCAAAGTATGAAAAATCAAGTGCAACTGATCACCTATGTCGACAGGATTAGCAATGCAGGGCTCAAAGAGCTCAAAGCGCTGCTCGATGACGAGTTGCAAGGCCTGTTCGGCGGCGTGCATCTTTTGCCTTTCTATTTTCCCATTGACGGCAGTGATGCGGGCTTCGATCCCATAGACCATGTACAAGTCGATTCACGCTTAGGCAATTGGGATGACGTTAAACGCATTGGTGATGACTACGACATCATGGCCGACCTTATCGTTAACCATATGTCCGCCGAGTCGCCAGAATTTAAAGACGTGCTCAAGCACGGCAAGCAATCGGCTTACTGGGATTTGTTTCTAACCAAAGACAAGGTATTCCCCGAGGGATTAAGCGAGCAAGATCAATCCGCTATCTATCGTCCACGTCCGGGCAGTTGTTTCAGCACTTACACCTTAGCCGATGGCTCGACCGAAGAATTTTGGACCACCTTTACCCGCAATCAAATCGATATCGACGTCAACTCGGCCGCGGGTAAAGATTATTTAAACCGGGTTCTGGCGCGTTTCGACCACAGTAAAGTCAATTTGATCCGCCTGGATGCCGCTGGCTATGCGGTTAAGAAGCCCGGCACCAGTTGCTTTATGATTGAAGAGTCCTTCGAGTTTGTGGATAAATTGGCCAAGCAAGCCAATGAGTTGGGCATGACTACTCTGGCCGAAATCCATTCGCACCATATGACTCAGGTCGAAATCGCGAAACGGGTAGACATGGTGTACGACTTCGCCCTGCCACCGCTCATATTGCACACGCTGTTCAGCCGAGATTGCCAAGCCTTGACCCATTGGCTCGAAATGGCGCCGCGCAACTGCATTACCGTGCTCGACACCCACGACGGCATCGGCATCATAGATGTCGGCCCCATGGATGGCTTGCGCGGATTATTGACCGAAAATCAAATCGATAATCTGGTTGAGACCATACACGACAACAGCAAGGGCGAGAGTCTACAGGCCACGGGTGCCGCCGCCAGCAACGTCGACTTGTACCAGATCAACTGCACCTACTACGATGCCCTCGGTCAGAATGACCTGGATTATTTGATGGCGCGGGCGATTCAGTTTTTCGCACCTGGTATTCCGCAGGTGTATTACGCGGGTCTGCTGGCGATGCCGAACGATATGGCACTGCTCAACAACACCCAGGTGGGTCGCGACATCAATCGGCCCTACTTGACCCCAGAAAAGGTGCAGCAAGGGTTACAGAAACCCGTAGTCAAGGCGCTAACGAAGCTGATTAAACTGCGTAACAGCAGCCCAGCCTTCGATGGCCGTTTTACCATGACATCGAATAAAGCTGGGGCATCGGCGGAGCACACCTTGACCCTATCTTGGGCTGCGGCAGCTTCTCGGGCGAGTCTCACGCTCGACTTTACCAATAAGGATGGCCAAATCATGCTATTGGATGAGCAAGGCCAAGAGACGCAGGTGTCGTTATCAAGGCTGCTGGCGCAATCTCAAGTCTGAGCCTGCCCGAACTTGAGTGTAAGCCGAACGACCTAGTCGGCAGATAGCAAGAAGGCGCATTCAATGCGCCTTCTTAGTTAAGAGATTAGCTGCTAGCAGCTCTTGCCCAGACGCAACTCATAGCCCAAGACTTCCGCATGCACTGCATCACTGACGAACATTTGCGCCGCTTTTCGGCCCTTCTGCTCAGAGTATTGGTAGACAGTGGTTAACGGCGGATTGGAGCGCATGCCTTCATCTATGCCATCAAAGCCCACCACTCGCACTTGTTCGGGAACACTCAGCCCCATGGCCTGTGCTTCATCGAGCACACTCAGGGCGATTAAGTCACTCATACATAAAAACACATTCGGACGCGGAGTCGAGTTCAGCGCTTCTTTTGCCGCTATCGCCGCATAGTCGGCATTGCTCTCCGGGATATTCCAAATCCTGTCTTGCCCCAGTACAACACCTGCTTCTGCGATCGCTTGCAAGTAACCCTGCAACCTTTGATGGGCGATAGAGGTATCTATCTCCAGCAAATTCAAATCATAAACTCGGCAAGTTAAGTGGGTATCGAGCAAACGCAGCCCCAAAATAGCCACATTATCCGCAGGCGACTGCAATGCCAGTTTCGCCACTTCATAGGCGGCTGACTTATTGTCTATACCCACAGACGCATTGCGATGGATATCAAAGTCGACCGTGACGACCTTTTTCTTGACCTGCTTTAACTGCTCGGCCAACAGGGCATTGCGCGGGCGACCATAACAGATAAAGCCATCCACAAAGTCGGCGACCGCGTTCACGCTGTCGGAACTGCCCGAAAACAGCAGTAAATTCAGCTTCTCCTGCTCCAAAACCGAGGCGACACCCTTCATAAATTTACTGGCGACGGGATCGGACACCATATATTCCACGCTGTCAGACAATACCAAGGCCACAGTATCAAACTTGCCCTTGCGTAGGGACTGAGCCGCTTTATTCGGCCCGAAATAGCCCAGCTTAGTGCAGGCAGCCAAAATGTCGTTACGACGTTTTTCCGATAGTTGGTCGGGGCGATTAAACGCGTTGGAAACTGTGGCACTAGAGACACCCAACTCGTTGGCTATGCTCTTTAGGGTCCAGTGTTTTGTTGTCATGCTTATTTCCTGGAGTCGAATAAGGCCACAAAAGTACGGCTCAGCGCAAATAGTACACGCCTTAAATGGGTCACGCACCTGCAAATCCAGGTTAATGCCAAGGGCTGGAATGGCAGATATCAGGTTATTACGCCTTGGGCCGCAGCGTCTCGGGCACAGATGCAGCGCATGACACGCAAGCGCCCCCTGCCATCGGCTCCAGCTGAATACAGGGAGATGGGATGGCGAGAAATGAGCGCATCCAGGCACGCTCGGCTTGGCAGCTGAAGATTATTTGGCCTTGGGCCGAAACGCCTGGATCACCTCAGGATCGCATTCCAAAAAGGGCCCTTCCATCAGATCTATGCAGTAGGGAATGGCTGGGAACACGGCATCCAGGCACTCGCGGATCGACTTGGGCTTGCCGGGCAGATTGACTATCAGACTATGGCCGCGCAAGCCGGCAGTCTGGCGCGACAGTATCGCTGTGGGCACAAACTTCAGCGACTCGGCGCGCATCAGCTCACCGAATCCCGGCATCATGCGCTCACATACGGCCTCGGTCGCCTCCGGGGTCACGTCGCGTTTGGCCGGCCCTGTGCCGCCTGTGGTGACTATCAGGCAGCAGCCCACATCATCGGCCAACTCTATCAGGGTATTCTCGATCAGCTGCCTCTCATCCGGGATCACCTTGTATACCGGCTCCCACTCGGAAGTGAGATAGGCCTTGAGGGTATCCAGGATCGCCTGCCCGGAGAGGTCCTCGTACACGCCGGCACTGGCCCGGTCGCTGACAGTCACTATGCCTATTTTCGCCTTATCCATGTCACTCTATCTCCTGCTTATTCAACTTATCCGTTAGCCGGGCAATCATGGCAACAACACTCATTGCCGGCCGTTAAAATAGCATAATTGGTTTGCGATTGTGTGCGCCTTCACAGGGAAATCTTCCCCTTTGGGGGCGCTCCGGGCCTGAAAGAGTGCCAGGCTACCGGAGGCGTTTCGCCACCCAGTACTTGGCCGCCCAGTAGGGATTGAGCAGGCTGGAAATGGTCACCCCTTTGCTGGTCGAAGCATGGAGGAATCTGTCCTTATCCAGATAGATGCCCACATGCCGGCTCGAGCTACCCGTCTTGAAGAACAGCAGATCGCCGCTTTGCAGCTCATTGCGGGGCACTTCCTTGCCTAACCTGCGCTGCTCGGCAACGGTTCTCGGCAGCTGCCTCCCCAGCATATCCTTCAAGGCCAGGGCCACCAGCGCCGAGCAGTCTATGCCGCGCTTGCTGCTGCCACCGAAACGATAGGGCACCCCCTGCCATTCCTCATGCAGCGCCAATAAAGCCTTCAACGGGCTCTGTATTGGTACAGCCTTGGGCGCCTCAGGTTTGCCGGCACAACCAGCCAGTATTGTCTGCAACAGGAGGATGAAAACAAGGGGTATGACTGACTTCATTGGACACTCTATTATTGGTGTTCTGCCCTGCATAACCAGGCCAAGGTCTCCATGGCCAAAGTGCTGCAAGGTACGTTTGCGGTCCAGCTGCTTCTTGGACACATAATCGCTGATCTCGGCGCGTTTAGGACATTGGCAGCCCGCTGCCGAGATATCTGCTAGATAGCCAGCTCCCACAGAATTCTGATCTCCTGCAGCATGGCACGCACTATCGGCTCATTTGCCCTGCTCTTGGCAACGACAAAGTACAGGGGAGCATGAAAGTCCAGTATTGAAATCACCTGCAATGCCTGGCTTTGCTCCTGCCGACGAGCCTCTTCCAACTCAAGAAAGCTCAGCCCCATGCCGCTCTTTACCAGCTCCAGCCGAGCCCGTTCATCTGCGCTTTTCACCACAGAAGCAAGATCGTTTCCCAGCTTCTCGGCGAGGAAAGCTTCGAAGGGGCAGTCCTTGCCCATGCTTATCCAGGGATAAGCGCAGAGATCACCGGCGGTCCTGACATCACTCACATCAAAATCCTTGGGTGCGACCGTGGTGATCGCCTGCAGTTTTACTTGGATACCAGCCATATCCTCCGGAACCTCGCCATAGATATAACCGCCGTCCAAGGTATGGGCCCGAATGCCCTCCAGGGTCTTGCCGCTCCACAGAGGATGCACATCCAGGCCGATGCCCGGACAATTTTCCCTCAGGTTCATGACCAATTCGGCCAGCCTGACGAGCTCTGCGGACAGATTGATGCCCACGCGAAATGTTCCCATGATTTCATGCTGGTTTTCTGCGGCCGTATTGACGAGTTCGAGGGCACTGTCGAGGGTATGCTGGGCTTTTTTGAGCAATATTCGCCCCTTGTCCGTCAAACACATGCCCTTACTTGAGCGAATAAACAGAGGCGTTGCCAGCTCTTCTTCCAGTGCCTTGATGTGGGCGCTGATCGCCGGCGGGGTGGTATACAGCCGCTTGGCCGCCAGGGTTAAGTTACCCGCTTGTGCCACGGCAACGAATGAACGCAAATGATAAAATTCCAAGGTCAGTTCCCGATACTGAAAATGATTACTCCAAACGCACGTTTCCCAGCATACAGCCAAAGCCCCTGCCACTTCATTCATTTCTCATGAACTCAGGCTTCAGCCAAGGTGAATTTTAAGCTCGCAGCACACAGGTTAGATTAGTCCGGCATCACCCAATAGTGACCGAATAACAGATTGCCAGGAGCATCACTCTATGTCAGACCAGACCAAAGCTTTTCCCGGCCAAGCCGCCAATGCGCACGGCTATTTTGCCACAAAACTCGCCTGTGAAACCGATTGTTCGGATGTGTACGCCGACATAAGAGCTGACACCAGGCACTATGTATTACTGGATGTGCGTTCCCGGGAAGCCTTCGAGAAGAGCCATGCCATTACCGCGCACAACCTGCCCCACGCAGAGATAGACCAGGCCTCGATGGCAAAATACCCCAAAGACACGCGCTTCGTTGTGTATTGCTGGGGACCGGGTTGCAACGGTGCCACCCGGGCCGCGTTAAAAATTTCGGCGCTGGGATTTGCCGTCAAGGAGATGATCGGCGGCATTCATTACTGGGAAGATTTCGAACGTTATCCGGTCAATCGTCGGGTGGCCGAAGCCCAAAGTTAATGTGAGTGGATACCCAAATGCTGATCCGGAACACACACCACATTCGCACCGCGACCGCCATGGATGGCGAGGCCTTATTAGGCCTGATGAAAGAACACGCGCTATATGAAGGCCATAAACTGAGAGTCATCAAGCAAGGGGAACGTTTAAGCGACCCGACAAGGCTGCCACTGACTCTGTTCGTTGTAGAGTCAAAAGAGGAGTTACTCGGATACGCTTCGGTGACAAAACAGTTCTCCACCTGGGATATGGACTGGTATCTGTACCTCGACTGCCTCTATCTCAGAGAAGACGCCAGAGGTCGGGGCATAGGCCTGGAATTAATGCAGAGGCTCGAATGTTATGCCAAAGAAAACGGCATCGCGCTCATCCAATGGCAAACCCCAAGTGACAATGCATCGGCCATAGGCTTCTACCTGGGACTCGGTGCCAGCTGCCGTGAGAAGCAACGCTTCTTCTGGCCGTTATCGCCACAGTGATCGCTTACTGGATGATATTAACCACAGCTGGCGCATTGCAAAAATCGGGACCGCAATGCCACTTAAAAACACAAGAGAGATGAAGATGAAATACCTGCTGCTGTTTTTCGCAACCTTGTTCATGTCGGGCGCAGGTTACGCTGCCACCACCCAGAGCGGAATAGACTTATCCAAGCCATGGCAACAGAGGGTTTACCGGTTTGCCGTAGATAAACTGCAACATTCCGCCTGGGGCCTGGCTCACAGTGAGCGGGATTATCTGCTGGCAAAACGGATAGCAGCAGCGGAACGGCTCGACATTGACTATGACGTGTTATTCGCCGCCGCATTCCTGCACGATATCGGGGTCTTCAAGCCCTATGAGACGGCCGGCGCCGACCACGCGGCAGTGGCGGCGCAGCATGTGGAACAGATCTTAGACCAGAGCGGATTTCCAATGGAGAAAATCCGGGAGGTGAAAAGATGCATACTGTCCCATATGTTTTATTCCACGCCAAACGACAGTGAAACGGCCCGCGTACTCCATGATGCCGACACCCTGGATTTTCTGGGTAACATAGGCATAGCCAGGATCATCTCAGTCACATCCCGCCATAGATGGGCCAAGGACCTGCCTGATGCGCTTGAATCGATTTCAAAGTTCAACCGTGAACTCCCGGCCAAACTCCTCTACCCAAGCTCGAGAGAGCTAGCCAAACAGAGAGTGGCCGAGGCCAGAGAGTTTACCGAAGCGCTCGCGTCTGAAAGCATCGGCGGCCTGGCATTGTGAAAACGCCGGTCTCCGACAGAGAGCATAGCGACTATACGGCCTGACCGGCGGCGACGCCCGAGGCCCAGGCCCACTGGAAGTTGAAGCCACCGAGCCAGCCGCTGACGTCCATGACTTCGCCGATGAAATACAGCCCAGGCACCTTGGTGGCTTCCATGGTCTTGGATGACAGCTCGTTGCTGTCGACGCCGCCCAGGGTTACTTCGGCGGTGCGGTAGCCTTCGGTGCCGTTCATCAGCACAGTCCAGCGATGCAGGCTGTCGGCCAAGCCAGCGCGCTCGGCATGCAGCAGCTGATTGAGGGCCTTATCCAACAGGGCTTCGGCGAACAGCACTTCCACCAGGCGCTTGGGCAGCCACTGACCTAGGGTGTTGCGCAGGCTCTGCCTGGGATGGGCCGCCAATTGCTGTTCCAGCGCCTGGGCCGCATCCAGTGACGGCAACAGGTCGATTTCTATGGTCTCACCGGCCTTCCAGTAGTTGGAGATCTGCAGTATCGCCGGTCCCGACAGGCCGCGGTGGGTAAACAGCAAGGCTTCGCTGAAGGCAGTGCCATCTTTGGCGGTAATGCGGCTGGGCACGGCTATGCCCGACAGGGGCTCGAAGCGCAGCTTGTCTTCGCTGTGCCAGGTAAAAGGCACCAGGCCGGCGTGAGTCGGCAACACCTTGAGACCAAACTGCTCGGCGAGCTGGTACCCATAGGGCGTGGCGCCCAACTTGGGCATGGACAGGCCGCCGGTGGCGATCACCAGCGAATCGCAGCTCAAGGGGCCATTGGCAGTATTGAGTTCGAACTTGCCCGCCGCCGTCTTGACCACGGCCAGGATCTCGGTGCGCAGCTTGATGGTCACCCCGGCCCAGTCGCATTCGGTCAGCAGCATCTGCACTATCTCCTTGGCCGAGTCGTTGCAGAACAACTGGCCATGATCCCGCTCGTGATACTCTATGCCGTGACGTTCCACCAGCTCGATAAATTGCCCCGAAGGGTAACGGGCCAGCGCCGATTTGACGAAGTGCGGGTTGCCGCAGAGAAAATTGCCCGGCTCGACCCTCAGATTGGTAAAGTTACATCGGCCACCGCCGCTGATGAGGATCTTGCGGCCGGCCTGCTTGGCGTTGTCCAGTAGCAGCACATCACGACCTCGGTAACCCGCAGTGGCTGCGCACATCAATCCTGCCGCGCCGGCGCCGATGATAATAACCTCATGATGTTTCACTGCACTGCTCCAAACGTAAAAATAAACGAGTTCAACTTGTCGGCCCTGACGGCGATTCGAACACAAAACTGCTCAAATTTCGCCCACAAAAAAGGGCGCTATTCTAGCACCCTTTGTTCTTTTCAGCATCACCCCCATGCTAGGACGCGGGTGTTTCCGATTTCTGTTCTCTGCTGAGCAACTCTTTGGCGGCATCCACCGGCGATTTACCACCATAGAGCACCTGATAGATCTGCTCTGTGATCGGCATCTCAACCCCGAGGCGGTGCGCCAGGGTGTAGACTTCCTTGGTGTTGCGGTAGCCTTCGACCACCTGGCCTATTTCGGCCTGGGCAGTGTCGACATCACAGCCCTTACCCAGCGCCAAACCGAAGCGGCGGTTACGGGATTGGTTGTCGGTACAGGTCAGCACCAGATCGCCCAAACCTGCCATGCCCATGAAGGTGGCCGCATTGGCGCCCAGGGCTTCACCCAGACGGGTCAGTTCGACCAAGCCGCGGGTGATCAGTGCCGTTCTGGCGTTGGCACCGAAGCCTATGCCATCGGACATGCCGGCACCTATGGCGATGACGTTCTTGACGGCGCCGCCCAGTTGCAGGCCGATGAAATCATCGTTGGCATAGACACGCAGACGCTTGGGACTATGCAGCAACTCCACCAGATCCTGGGTGAACGCAGGACAAGTCCCGGCAACGGAAATGGCCGTCGGCAGGCCCTGAGCCAACTCTTTGGCGAAGGTGGGCCCGGACAGCACAGCCAAGGGAAATTGCTCGCCTAATACATCGCGGGCAACATCCTGCAGCAAACGTCCTGTTTCGGGTTCCAGCCCTTTGGTGGCCCAGACGATGCGGGCATCGCTGCGCAGCAGCGGCTTGGCCTGGGCCAATACCTCTCCGAACACATGGCTCGGGACCACCAGCAGCACATTGCGACTGGCCGCCAGCGCCTTGCCCAAGTCGGCTTCGATTTCCAGACAATCGGGAAATTGAATGCCGGGCAGAAAGGCCTGATTGCAGCGCTCGTCGGCCAACAGGCGCAACTTGTCAGGGTCATGCCCCCATAACAGGGTCTTGTGGCCGTTGCTGGCCAAAGAAATGGCGAGGGCGGTGCCATAAGAGCCCGCCCCCAATACCGTAATTTCGGCAGAGTTTTTCATGCTTTAACTTACGCGTTGGCTTCTTCGGCAGTTGTTGCTTCGGCCGCAGCGGCTTGACGTTGTTGCACGTATTGGGCAAACAGGGCGTCGAAGTTAACAGGTGCCAGGTTCAGTTGTGGGAAAGTACCACGGCCAACCAGACTGCCAACGGCTTCACGAGCGTATGGGAACAGCACGTTAGGGCAGTATGCACCTAAAGAATGTGCCAGTTGCGGCTCGGTCAGACCTTGAATAGAGAAGATACCCGCTTGCTGAACTTCACACAGGAAAGCTGTTTCTTCACCATTTTTCGCAGTCACGGTCAGAGACAGTACGACTTCGTAGACATCGTCGGCCAGCTTGGCGCTGCGAGTGTCCAGATCCAGCTTAACTTCCGGGTTCCATTCTTTCTGGAATACGCCTGGGCTGTTAGGCGTTTCGAAAGAAATGTCCTTGGTGTAGATGCGTTGAATGTTGAACTGTGGGGCTTGTTGTTCGTTGTTTGCTACTTCAGCCATAATTTCCTACCTTCCAATGTTAGTTCGGCTTTTTCTTTGAAAGCCAATATTCAGGGCTTTTGCCTTGCGAGACCTGAGATCTCAGCACTATCCCGGGGTTTAGAACGAACTTAAGCTTGAGCCCTAGTCGATCCTGCCGCGCTGGACATCATCCTTATGCTGCCGAATCCCTGCTGCCATAACGCAGCAGAGCAAGCTCGGCGCTCAAGTCTACAACATTATCTCTTGCTCTTGGCAACCGGCATATTTGCCGCCTGCCAATCGCCCATGCCGCCTTTGAGATTAAACACTTGCTCAAAACCTTGTTTAATCAGCAGCTGGGCCGCCTGTGATGATGTTATGCCAGTGTTACATACCAATATAATGGGACTGGTTTTATGCTTTTCAAGGCTTGCCAGCTGATTATTTTTAATCTCTGCCAGAGTCAGGTTGATGGCATCGACTATATGGCCCTTGCGAAACTCGTCTTTGGTCCGCACATCGACCACCTTGGCTTCCTGACGATTGATCAGCAGCGTCAGCTCCTGTGGGTTGATATTCTTGACCTTCGAGGTGCCGGACTTGATCAGGCTCACCAGGAGTACGACAAACAAACCCACCCAGGCCAGACTGAGCATGGCGTGAGCTTTAAAAAATTCGATATATTCTTGCATGGTTTAGGCCCATTTAGATGGCGAAGAAGTTTAAGGCCCAGAGTATACCCATTGCCTTGGCAGAATGCAGCAAGTTAGTCGGCGCCGGGCAAGCCATGGGTTGGGGCCACAGAGCCGGCCTTGGCAGCCATTATTAAGCACTCGGTGAGGATTATCCGGGTAAAGCGCTTTTTCACACCTGCCTTACGTAGTAATATTTAACCAATTTCAGGTTTCTACCGCTTCCAATGCCCTGCAATTCGGCGCCAAGTCCCTTGTCGCATCCGATTCGGGCCAGATCAAACTTAAAGGTATCAAGATGAAGACAAGTAAACGTCCTCTGGCATTACTCATACTCGATGGCTGGGGTTACCGTGAAGAAACCCATAAGAACGCGATTTTTCACGCCAATACCCCAGTGCTGGATCGACTCAATGCCCAGTATGCCCACAGTTTGGTGTCTGGCTCAGGCTATGATGTCGGTCTGCCGGACGGGCAGATGGGCAACTCGGAAGTAGGACATATCAACCTGGGGTCGGGTCGCATCGTTTACCAGGAATTGTCGCGCATCAGCAAAGACATAGCAGATGGTGAATTCGACAGCAACCCGGCGCTGGTCGCAGCGGTCGATGCCGCTATCGCCGCCAAGGGTGCGGTACACCTCATGGGCCTGTTGTCGGCCGGTGGCGTGCACAGCCACGAAGACCATATCGAAGCCATGTGCCGCATGGCGGTGAAGCGCGGTGCAACCAAGGTTTATCTGCATGCCTTCCTCGATGGTCGCGACACCCCGCCCCGCAGTGCCAAGGGCAGCCTGGCACACTTCAACGACCTCTTTGCCGACCTGGGCCATGGCCGCATCGCCTCCATCATAGGCAGATACTATGCCATGGACAGGGACAATCGCTGGGATCGGGTATCCCAGGCCTATGAGCTGATCACCCAAGGCAAGGGTAAGCACAGCTATGGCAACGCCCTCGACGCTTTGGATGCCGCCTATGCCCGTGATGAAAACGACGAATTCGTCGGCGCCTCGGCGATCACGGATGCCGACGGCCGGGTCGCCACCCTAGAGGATGGCGATGCGCTGATTTTCATGAATTTCCGCGCCGACCGTGCCCGTCAGATCACCCGCAGCTTCGTCAATGCCGACTTCGACGGCTTCCCGCGGGCCGTCACCCCCAAGATACATTTCGTGATGCTGACCGAATACGCCGCCGATATCCAGGCGCCTGTCGCCTATCCCTCGGTGGATCTGGTCAACACCTTGGGCGAAGTGCTGCAGAACCGCGGCAAGACCCAGCTGCGCATCTCGGAAACCGAGAAGTATGCCCATGTGACCTTCTTCTTCAACGGGGGGAAAGAGACGCCGTTCGAGGGTGAAGATCGGATACTTATCCAATCGCCCAAGGTCGCCACCTATGATCTGCAGCCTGAGATGAATTCGGCCGAACTGACGGATAAGCTGGTCGAAGCCATAGAGTCGACCAAGTACGATGTCATCATATGCAACTATCCCAATGGCGACATGGTGGGCCATAGCGGTAATTTCGACGCCGCGGTCAAGGCCTGTGAGGCGGTAGATGCCTGCATAGGCAGGGTGGTCGAGGCCCTGGCCAAGGTCGACGGCGAATGCATCATCACGGCGGATCATGGCAACGCCGAGAAGATGGTCGATGAGTCTACCGGCCAGGCCCACACAGCCCATACCAGCGAGCTGGTGCCTTTCCTCTTCGTTGGCCGCAAGGCCAAGATCAGGGAAGGCGGTCGCCTCAGTGACATAGCGCCAACCATGCTGGCCCTCATGGGCGAAGCCATTCCCGAGGAAATGACCGGACAGCCACTGATCGAATTACTTGAGTCATAAGCCGGCAGTGAATATACGACTGTCAATCAAGGCCAGCCTGGTCGCTGGCTTGCTTATCTTGTCTCAACCTGCGCTGTCTTCGGATCTGGAGCGGCGTCAATCCGAGCTCAAGTCCATCCAGGCGCAGATCAATAAGCAGCAGAGCGCCCTGCAGGATACCGGCAAGCAAAGAGAAAAGCTGGTCAGCCTGCTCAAGAGTGACGAGAAGGCGATTGCCGAGGCGGCGAAGCGGGTCAACGCCACCAAGAGCGAACTCGCCGCTCTGGATGCCAAGCTGGTCGAGCTCAACCGGCGCCAGCAACAGCTGGACACCCTCAGGCTCAGCCAACAACAGACACTGTCGAAACAGCTATCCAGCGCCTACCTCGCCGGCAACCACGATTACAGCAAGATGTTGCTCAATCAGCAGGATCCGGCCAGCATAGAACGCCTGCTGGCCTACTACCAATACTTGAACAAGGCCCGCACCCAGGCCATAGATCAGCTGAAACAAACGCTCTCGGCCCTGAATGAGATCCGCAGCAGTCAGAAGGACAAGCAGCAGCAGCTCAATGCCTTGGTCATCACCCAACAGGAACAGGCCAAGCGCCTGAGCCAGGAGCAGAGCCAACGTAAATCCACCCTGACCGAGCTACAGCGCACCCTCTCAAGCAAGGCCGAAGAGCTGGAACAGTTACAGATAGAAGAGGCCAGCCTGAAACGCATAGTGGAGCAGGCCTTGCTCGCCATGAAGGACACCCCCGCCATGGACGGCTTGGACGCACTCAAGGGCAAACTGGGCTGGCCCACCAAGGGCAGAGTCAGCGCCAGCTTCGGCAGCAGCCGTTCCGGGCGACTCAACTGGAAAGGCATAATGCTGGCGGCACCGGAAGGCCAGAATGTCAACGCGGTGGCGGCCGGGCAAGTCATCTATGCCGATTGGCTCAGGGGCTTCGGCATGGTGTTGGTCATAGATCATGGCAAGGGCTACATGAGCCTCTACGGTCATGCCCAGGCGCTGCTGAAGGCGCCCGGCGACTTGGTCAAAACCGGTGAAGCCATCGCACTCGTCGGACGTTCGGGTGGACAGACAGAGCCTGGCCTATACTTCGAGGTACGGCATAAGGGGCAAGCCGTCGATCCGGCGAGATACTGCCACTGACCCCTTAGCCACTAAGGGGGTTCCATGTCATCCTATATCCGCTATCTCTGCTGCCTCGTCCTTGGGTTGACCCTGGGACTGTCGGTCACCCTTTCGGGTAAAGAAAATACTCAGGCCCAAGACACTCAGTTTGATTTTCCGCTGCTGTTGGATGTGGTAGACACGATAGAGACCTATTATGTGCAACCCATGTCCAAGGAAGAGCTCATACAGGCGGCGATTCAGGGGATCTTCGCCCATCTGGATCCCTATTCCAGTCTGCTCAACTATCAGGAGCAGCTGAGCCTCAGAGACAGCAATAAGGGCGAGTATTTCGGTTTCGGCTTCGAAATCGCCACCGACAGCGACAAGATCACCATAGTGACCCCCTTCCCCAACTCCCCGGCAGCACACGCAGGGATCCGTGCCGGCGACCAGATCATAGCGCTCAACGATGTCCAGGTCAGCGCCGGCAACCTGTCCGAACTGCTGCAGGAAATCAAGCAACATAGCCTGAAGAACCAGGCGATAGACCTGGTCATCAGTCACCAGAATACCGAAGGAAAATTTCAGATAGTGCTCAGTCCGGCGCTCATCGAAGTCGACTCGGTAGAAGGCAAAATACTCGACAATAAGATTGGCTACATCAGGCTGTCGAGCTTCCAGGAAGACTCGACCCAAGACATGATGAAACTGCTCCAGGGATGGCAAAGCCAGCCGCTCAAGGGGCTGATACTGGATCTGCGCAATAATCCGGGCGGTCTGTTGGATCAAGCCATCAAAATCGCCGATCTCTTTCTCGCCAAGGGCAAAATTGTCTCCACCTCGGGACGCTTCTTCGATGCCAATTCCGAGTACTATGCCTCCTCGGATACCTTAATGACCGACAAGCCCATGCTGGTATTGATCAACAAGGGCTCGGCATCCGCATCTGAAGTCCTGGCGGCAGCCCTGCAGGAAAATGGCCGGGCGAAACTCATGGGCCAGACCAGCTTCGGCAAGGGCACAGTCCAGAGCCTGATCCCGACCCTGAACCAAGGCAATGCCATCAAGCTGACCATAGCGCATTACCAGACGCCCAACGGCGAAGACATTCATACTAAAGGCATAAAACCAGACATAAATTTTCCATCCGAGACTGTATTAGCGGGGGAGAATATGCCTATAATCGAGCCCAGCTATCCCCATGATGATATAGCCCAAGATACAGTGGTAAACTCGGCGATCGCATGGATTAAAACCAATAACTAAAAAGCAGGCCGAGTGCGCTATCTTCTTCTAGTCTTGTTACTGACAGGCATACCCAGTGCTTATGCGGCCCAATTAGCGCTCATCATAGACGACATAGGCTATAGACGAACCGATGCGGCGGTATTGAGCCTGCCGCAGAATGTCACCCTCTCGATTCTGCCCTACACCCCCTTCGGCGACCAACTCGCCCATAAGGCCCACGTCAAAGGCCATGAGATCATGCTGCATCTGCCCATGCAGGCGCTCAATGGCAACGCCCTGGGCATGGGAGGCCTCACCAACCTCATGGATGAAGCCGAGATTAAATCTCAGGTAGACAAGGCATTAGAGCGCATTCCCTTCGCCAAAGGGGTCAATAATCATATGGGAAGCCTGCTCACGCAGCTGCAACTGCCCATGCATTGGGTAATGCAGCGCCTGAAGCAGCATGAACTCTATTTTGTCGACAGTGTAACGACACATTTTACCCAGGCAGGCAATCAAGCAAGACGCGAAGGTGTGCCTCTGCTGGAGCGTGGCATCTTCCTCGACAATGATTTGACTCCCAAGGTATTGGAAAAGCAGTTTCGTCAGGCCATTGCCCGGGCAAAGACTCAGGGAAACCTGGTCGTCATCGCCCACCCACACCCGGAAACTGTGCTGTTTTTGAAGGAAAACCTGGGGAGACTGGCGGCGCAGGGAATTACTTTGGTGCCCACCTCGGCCCTGTTGGGCCTGGGGACACAGAGACTGGCTAAGGCGCAACTAGAGAGTAACCAGAGCACCAGCCGTTAAGCTAGCCTGTCTGGGTCTCCAACGAAGTGATCAGCCATAGGGCCTCCTCATTCGAGCCGCCACACACATCTGGTGAGGCACTGAATTCGCCACACACAGCGGGCCGCTCCGGCCGGCCAAAGATGCCACACAAGTTATCGTCCGTTAATTGAATACAGCGCACCCCGGCGGCCTTGCCATTCGGCATGCCCGGAATAGCACTGCTTATTGATGGCGCTATGCAGCAAGCACCGCAGCCGAGACGACAATCCATCTTATCCTTCCACAACCTGAGCCTGTAAAGCGGCTATTATACCCCTATCCCCACAGAGATACCCTCAAAGGATGACAGTGACAGCCAAAGGCTCACCCGGCCTTGAAGAGGCGTTATCAATAAACCCCCAAACGAAAGCGCCGTAACATTGCTGCAGCGGCTCTCATCTTGATATGGACTCAGCGGGCGCTGCTTTTGAGCAGAAGCCGCACGGATTATTCATGAGACGCACATACGAAAAACGCCTCATCATATGACGAGCCCTCTATGTAAGTGGCACAGCGGACGCCGATGTTGAAAGAGTGAACCCGCGCCCCCCGGCGTGACAGGGTGAATATGACGAAGTCATGCGCTCATGAACGAGAGATAGGAGGTCGAACTGGCTCAGTGCAGGGATGCACACTGCTTTCTATTTATAAAAAAGCTAAAATCCCCATGGATGGGGTGAATGCCAAACAATGTCGGGAACATTGTTGGTCCAACTGAACTACCGCTCCTTTAGCTTTCTTTGACACAACGAAAAAAGCCTCTACATTGCTGTAGAGGCTTTCGTCTTGATGTTGGCGGAGCGGACGGGACTCGAACCCGCGACCCCCGGCGTGACAGGCCGCTTTCTATTTAATAAGAAGCTAACCAACTGAACTACCGCTCAATCTTTAGTAACTGTATAAGTTTCAAACACGAAAAAGGCCTTTGCATTTCTGCAAAGGCCTCAATCTTAAGTTGGCGGAGCGGACGGGACTCGAACCCGCGACCCCCGGCGTGACAGGCCGGTATTCTAACCAACTGAACTACCGCTCCTTTAGCAATTTGCTTACGCAGGATGCTAAATTCTTTTAAAGTCGTTGATATGTCATTATCAGTAGACTTTCTCTTCAAAAGAGAAATTAGGCGCCTGGAAATGACCTACTCTCACATGGGGAGACCCCACACTACCATCGGCGCGATTGCGTTTCACTTCTGAGTTCGGGATGGGATCAGGTGGTGCCACAATGCTATGGTTTCCAGACA
>NZ_JAKCLK010000101.1:0-346 GCF_021412365.1 Shewanella sp. AS16
CCGCGCGCTGCCAGCCGAGGACAAAATCCTCTGCCGTCAGAGGCTGACCGTCTGACCACTGCAAACCGCTACGCAGATGGAAAATATAGCGCTTGCCGCCGTCAAGTATCTCCCAGCGTTCAGCCTGAGCGGGCTGCACCTGGCCTTCACCGTCCATCCATACCAGACCTTCAAACAGATCCA
Source organism: Shewanella sp. AS16 (assembly GCF_021412365.1). NCBI lineage: Bacteria > Pseudomonadati > Pseudomonadota > Gammaproteobacteria > Alteromonadales > Shewanellaceae > Shewanella > Shewanella sp. AS16. The sequence goes on from NZ_JAKCLK010000101.1 coordinate 184, forward strand.
GCACAATCTGCGCGGCAGTATTCTCCTCTACCTTTTGCGGGTCGAGCGTGCCTGGGTCGCTATGATTGTTGTAACGAAAGACTTGTTGCGGGGCGAGCGGTGTGTTGGCGGGAACGTCAGCAGCGTAGAGAGGAGCCGCACTTACCAGGCTGACCAGCCATAA
>NZ_JAKCLK010000102.1:0-344 GCF_021412365.1 Shewanella sp. AS16
ACAATTTTCTGCATAACCAACCTGAAATAGACGTTATTCGTCCTGAGTTTTCAACAGCCTGGTATCCGAAAAATGATTAATCGCATCGTATCGTTTTTTATATTATGTCTGGTGTTATGCATCCCCCTATGCGTAGCGTACTTTCACTCTGGTGAACTGATGATGAGGTTCGTTTTCTTCTGGCCGTTTTTTATGTCTATTATGTGGATTGTTGGCGGCGTCTATTTCTGGGTCTATCGTGAACGCCACTGGCCGTGGGGAGAAAACGCACCAGCCCCCCAGTTGAAAGATAATCCGTCTATCTCCATTATCATTCCCTGTTTTAATGAGGAGAAAAACGTTGA
>NZ_JAKCLK010000103.1:0-341 GCF_021412365.1 Shewanella sp. AS16
ACCACGCCTTGCTTGTTGGGATTGATGGCATAGTCGTAGACTTTTCCCACCGGGATCTTGCGGAAATAGACCAATGAACCACTGCTCAGTGAACCGAGATCGGGGGCTTGCAGGTGGATCATCAGATCGCCATTGTCCAGCCGATATTTCGGTTGGGTGTCGAGTGCGACAAAGTGATCCTGCTCTTTACCTTTACCCGGCATCATGCCGATATAATTACCACCGACGAGGGCGTCCAGCCCGGAGACACCTGCCAACGAGGCCTTTGGCGTCACCAGCCAGAACTGTGTCTCTTCGCGCAGCGCATCTTTCATATCGGACTTGATGCTGACCTTGACTTC
>NZ_JAKCLK010000104.1:0-341 GCF_021412365.1 Shewanella sp. AS16
TTTTTAATTTGCTCGACTGTTTCAGCAACGTGGCTGACTTTTTCTTCCACCTGAGTGATCCGTTTCTGTTGGCGAACGGCTTCAAGAGCCATCGCGGCAACCATTTCGATTTCGCTCATTGGCTTACGGATCTGTTCTTCCAGTTCGCGCCAGCGATCTACCAGGCGAGCTGTGAATTCAGGACAGAGCTGTGCGACGACAATGATGCTGTCGCGCTTACCTTGTTCGCCTTCGAAGATGTAAGCACCTACATTTCGTTTTAATCCTAAGTTGTTGATTATTTCGAAATTCGCCATTGGCGCACTTCGAATAATCCCCTTATCCATGAGCCTTTCAATGCT
>NZ_JAKCLK010000105.1:0-341 GCF_021412365.1 Shewanella sp. AS16
AATCGGCGCTTCACAGGAGAGACGAGCAATGAAATTGGCGCTCCGCCGCGCCATCGCGTTAATCACTCCGGCGAGAATCGCTTCTGGCGCTACGCCCGCAGAGCGCAGGCTGATCACTTCTGATTCAGCAAACACTGTGCACATACTCGTGATGGCGTGCGGTATGACATTTTCGGTAATGCTGTCGAGTTGCTCGACGCTGGTGCCAAGCGTGCGCGAGATCACCTCCAGGAAACGCCCGGTGCCCGCCGCGCATTTGTCATTCATCAGGAAATCGCACAGGTTACCGTCATCATCAAGCTGAATCACTTTGCTGTCCTGACCACCGATGTCGATTACCG
>NZ_JAKCLK010000106.1:0-340 GCF_021412365.1 Shewanella sp. AS16
AGCATCACGCGGATAGTATGTTCATCCACCGTGTAGGCATGGAACAGGTCAAACTGCATCTGCCCGACGATATGCGACCATTGCGGCATATACGCGCCGAGCACGCTATGGCGATGCATTGGCAATAGCCCGCGCCGCACCGCTCCGGGGTGACGCAGAATGCTCAAAAACAGTTTTCGCGCTTCCGGAATATTACACAGAGGTTGTTGCAGATGGCGACGGGCGTGGCGTAACTGGCGTAGCGTGGTGGAGTAAATGCCGGTGATCGCGCTGTTGCGCACCATGGTGTAGAACATACGCAAGATGGCTTCCGGCTGGCGCATAAATAGTGTTTCATCAC
>NZ_JAKCLK010000107.1:0-340 GCF_021412365.1 Shewanella sp. AS16
TGAGCCGTTGACAGGCGAGAAAGCGCAAACCAGCAATCTGAATAGCGATCAACTTGCCACCTTGCAGGTGACCAACAGTGGCGATCAGCCGTTATGGCTGCGTGTGGATGCCAGCGGTTATCCGCAATCCGCACCTTTACCGGCGAGCAATGTGCTGCAAATTGAGCGTCATATTCTGGGTACTGACGGTAAGAGCAAATCGCTGGACTCGTTACGTAGCGGCGATCTGGTGCTGGTGTGGTTGCAGGTTAAAGCCAGTAACAGTGTACCGGATGCGTTAGTCGTGGATCTGTTGCCTGCGGGGCTGGAACTGGAAAACCAGAATCTGGCGAACGGCAGC
>NZ_JAKCLK010000015.1:0-46263 GCF_021412365.1 Shewanella sp. AS16
TCGATTAACTCAACACCTGTGAGTGTCCACACAGATTTCTTGTTTTAGATTGTTAAAGAGCGTTGACCGCATTGGGTCGGGGCTGATGCTTCATCAGCTCAGGGTCGTGCATTTTACGCATTTCCCGTTTGGCGTCAAGGAGTTTTTAACACTTCTTTTCGCTGTCGATTTAAGTGCCATTCTCAACAGAAAGTAACAGTCTCAAATCAACCCGACTCGGTGGTTAGCTTTCGCTGTCTGCCGTGTCAGTGGATGCGCATTATAGGGAGTTTCGCCGAGGGCGCAAGGGCTTTATTACAACAAATAGATCGCTCGGCGATCTTTTGAGCAAAACGCGCTATTTAGCGGTATTTGTGCTCATAAAGCCGGCATTTTTGCCTATGAACCTAGGTTTTTGATCCCTGGCGGAGATCGAACACCCGGGAAAGATCTATGTTGTTTAGACCCGAGCCGTATAAAAGTCAGGCCCAGATACCTATACCTTACGCCTTCGGTCGATTAAAACGCACTGAGCTGGTGCTTATTATAGAGAGCGCTAACCACTTGCGAGACTGAGCTTAGCGGGATGGTCCACTTGGGTGTCACTACCGCGTCCCATGCAGGAAGGCTTGATGAGACCCACCAGCAAAAAGCCCAGCTATATATAGCTGGGCTTTTATGAGGGAATGGCGCCAAGGCTACTTGGCGTCGCGCTTCAACAATTCTGCCAATGCCTGCCTATCGGCTTCGCTCAGCTCCTGAGGTGCGGCTTGGTTGATACGCTGCCGGCGCACGAAGAAGAAACCTATGCTCAAGGCAATCACCAGGAATCCCAGCGGCCCCAACCAGAGTATATAAGTCTTACGTTCGACTTTAGGCTTGTACAAGACAAATTCGCCGTAGCGACTGGTCATGAAGTCTATGATGGCCGCATCGTCCCGGCCTGCATCAACCATCTTGTAGACTTCGAGGCGCAAATCTTTAGCGACGGGTGAATTGGAGTCGACCAGGTTCTGGTTCTGGCACTGGGGACAGCGCAGCTGGTGCGCCAGGGCTAACGCCCTTTGCTGGTTTGCAGCCGACTTGAATTCATAAGTATCTACCGGTGTCGCCGAAGCGCTGGCCATCATGAGCAGCAATACCAGTATGGTGACTGCGGCAGCAAAGGCTTTGCATATGCCGGCACGCATCATGATGCCCCGTCCTTGGCCGCATCGGCCTGCAACTCACGGATAACGGGCAACAGGGTTTCATCCCAGACGCTTTGATCTATCGGCCCGGCGAAGCGGAAGCGGATGATGCCATGATGATCTACGATGAAACTCTCGGGGGCACCATAGACACCCAGGTCCAGCCCCAGGCGCCCTTCCTTATCGTAAATATTGATATTGTAGGGATCGCCCTTCTTACCCAGCTCGTCCACCGCCATGGCACGCTCGTCACGATAGTTGATACCATAGATGGGCAGGATATTTTGTCTCGCCAGTTTCATCAGGAAAGGATGTTCGTATTTGCATGAAGGACACCAGGTCGCCCACACATTCAACATAGACACCTGGCCCTTGAGATCCTGGTTGCTGATCAGCTCGTCCGGCGTCTCTACCTTTTCCAGGCTGAAGGCCGGGACGGGTTTGCCTTCCAGGGCAGAATCCAGCTTCTGTGGATTCAGGAATAGTCCTTGGTACAGGAAGACCCCCATTCCGAGAAACAAGATCAAAGGCACGAACAATAACACTTTCTTCATATAATGAGCCTCGCTTATGCCGCTACCGGTACAGGCTGAACCGCATCCGTCTTGATGCTGGCAGCGACCTTAGCGCGATAACGTTTATCAGAAGCGGCAAAGATGCCACCTATCATCATGAAAATTGCCCCAAACCAGAGCCAGCGCACGAAGGGTTTATAGTTCAAACGCACGGCAAATTCGGTCGCACTTATGGGATCCCCCATGGTGATGTACAGATCGCGGAATAGCCCCCAATCGATGCCGGCTTCAGTCATGTCCATGGTGCTGACATTGTACTGGCGACGATCCGGTTGCAGCAGAGCTATGACTTTACCCTCTTCCATGACTTCAATCTGCCCCTGTTGCGCCGTGTAGTTGGGCCCTATGATATTTTTAATCTCGATGAATTTGAAGGTATAGCCCGCCAGTTCCTGGCTGATCCCCGGCCCCATGCGAACGCTCTTCTCGATCGAGTAGTTGGATACCATGGTGGCGCCGACTATGGAGACGGCGATGCCCAGATGGGCAATGATCATCCCTATCTGACTCCGTCCCAAACGCGACAGGCTAAATTCGCCTTCCTTAGTACAGCCCATATGATAGGCGGCGCTGAGCGTGGCCAATACCACCCAAGTGGCCGCCATGATGCCGAGTGCGACCCAGAGATTAAATTCACCACCTGCGATGAAGGGAACAGCCAAACCTATGACGATGGCGACTAAGGCCGGCCACTGGAGTTTGCGCTGCAGCTCGCCCGCCTTGGCTTTTTTCCAGCGAATAGTCGGGCCTATCCCCATGAAAGCAAATAACACCAACATCAGGGGAACGAATACCGCATTAAAGTACGGCGGTCCAACGGAGATTTTACCCATGCCGAGAGCATCTATGAGCAGTGGATAGAGGGTGCCCAACAAGACGCTGCCTGCGGCGACAGTGAGTAACAAGTTACAGAGCAAGAGCATGGTCTCTTTCGACTTGAACTCGAAACGCGCCGGGCTGCTCATCTCGCTGGCGCGGAACGCGAACAAGGTTAAAGAGCCACCTATGGCCACGGCCAACAGCAGCAAGACAAACAAACCACGGCTGGGATCCGCCGCAAAAGAATGGACCGAGGTTAATACCCCGGAACGCACTATGAAAGTGCCTAGCAGGCTCAGGGAGAAAGCGAAGATCGACAGCAAGACGGTCCAGTTACGGAAGGCACCGCGCTTCTCGGTCACTATCAGGGAATGCACCAGGGCAGTACCCACCAACCAAGGCATGAAGGAGGCATTCTCGACCGGATCCCAGAACCACCAACCGCCCCAGCCGAGCTCATAGTAAGCCCACCAGGAACCGAGTGCGATACCGCCGGTCAGGAAGGTCCAGGCAGCCAAGGTCCAGGGACGACTCCAACGCGCCCAGGCCGAATCCAGGCTGCCACTCATCAGGGCGGCGATGGCGAAAGCGAAACTGACAGAGAAACCCACATAGCCCAAATACAGCATGGGTGGGTGGAAGATCAGCCCCACATCCTGCAGCATGGGGTTCAGATCCCGTCCTTCCGCCGGCATGGGAAATAAGCGCTCGAACGGGCTGGAAGTCAACAACATGAAGAAGGTGAAACCTGCGATGATCATCGCCAATATCGCCAATACCCTGGCGGTGAACACTTCTTCCAGTTTCTTGCTGAAGATGGCTACCGCCAAGACCCAGATAGACAAGGCGAAGACCCAAAACAACAGCGAGCCTTCATGACCACCCCAGACGGCCGCTATCTTGAAAAACATGGGTAACTGCGAGTTGGAATGATGGGCCACATAGGCGACGGAGAAATCGTCGACGGCAAAACTGTAACCCAGGCTCAACATGGACAAGAAAATGAAGAGGACCATACCGTAGGCCAGGGGCCAGGCATATCTCACCAAATATTGATCTTTGCGGGCAACACCGACGAGAGGGACGCTAGCCAATAAGAGGGCAAATGCCAGACCTACTATCAGCGAGAAGTGTCCAAGTTCTGGGATCATGGGTTTTCCTCAGTGTAAAACGAATAAACAGATCCGGAAATATTCCAAATCGGCGTGCAACAGGGAGTCCCGATTGCACGAAATTGCGTCCATTTTAGTATCTGCTCCCCTTCCTGTCTGCCACTTTCGCATAAATCTGGGCCACGGGTCGCATTCCAGGGCTTCTCCCTTGAGCCCAACGTCTCTGATAGTCACTAAATAACAGGCGTCAGGGCCATTCTGGCTCCCCCAAAGAATGTGTGAACCAGTGCCCAAGTCTCGGCATTCCATAGGTTCAGGGCCTGATACTGCTGTTCAACGATCATTCTTTCCGTATAATCTGAACCACAAATAGGTGGTATGCCACTTTTACCGAATTGAAGTGAACATAGAAACGATGACCCAATTTTGGATTTTTATTGCACTTGTCGTCTTGATCGGTCTGTTACTGATCTGGCTCCCACACTTTCGTCAACAGAAGATGTTACAGACGGAAGAGGCCGGAGTGCGCAAACAAACCAACCTTGCCTTGTTCAACGAACGCCTGGCGATCCTGGAGCAGGAACTGCAGCAGGGCTTGTTGGATCAAACCGAATTCGATGCCCTCAAACGTGAGCTGGAGATCAGCCTGTTACAGGATGTACAGCAATCCGGAGACGAATCGCTGGTCAATAAGCTCAAGCCCAAGGGAATCGCCTGGCCAGTGGCCATGTCCATCCTATTATTGGTGATATCCGGCTATCTCTACCATCGCTTGGGCGCCTTCGAGGCGCTGGCCATAGTGCAGCAACCCAATCCCCATGGGATGCTCGATGAGGCCCAGTTAATGGCCCAGAGAGTACAAATGATGGAGGCACAGGTTCGGGCCGAGCCGGACAACAGCCAGGCTTGGTTTACCCTTGGCCATGCCTATATTTCGGTGAATCGCTTCGACGATGCGGTCAAGGCATTCGACACTGTCATGAACCTGGTCGGCACCCATGCCGAACTCCTAGGCCCCAAGGCGACGGCCCTCTATTATAAGGCCGGGCAACAGATGACCCCGGAGATCCAGGGGTTGATAGAGCAAGCGCTCGCACTGGATCCCCAAGATCCTTCCACCCTCTTGCTCGTCGGCATGAATGCCTTCTTCGATGGCAACTATGACCAAGCCGTCAACGCCTGGCAGGCGATACTCAACAGCGACCGCCAAGATGTGGACAGGGAAGCGCTGATCAATGCCATAGCAACGGCCAAGATGCGCCAGCAAGCAGGAGCAGGGGTTTCACCCACACAGCCACAAGCGAATCAAACCAAGAAGCTCACGATCCAGGTCTCGGTCGCGAGTGCCCTGGCGAGTCAGGTTTCGGCAACCGATACCCTGTTCGTCTTCGCCAGGACTTCGGATGGCAGTAAGATCCCTCTCGCGGCGACCAAGGTAAGCGCCGCGACCCTGCCCGTCACAGTCACTCTGGACGAGACTCAAGCTGTCGGTGGCGAGATGACACTCGGCGAGGCCGGCAACATAGAAGTCATAGCCGTGCTGTCCAAACACGACAGCGTCAGACCCCAAGCCGGGGATCTGCAGGGAAGAAAATCCCAGGCACGGCTGGACGAGCGACTCGAGCTGCAGCTGGATACCCTAGTCGAGTGATCCTGGGCTGATGGATTTCAGCTACAAAAAAACCGGCTAGCAGCCGGTTTTTTTAATTCTGAAGTCAGATTACTTGGTAGACATGAAGCCAATGGCGTTCTTGTAATCTTCGTCAGTACAATCTGTACACATGCCACCAGGTGGCATGGCATTCAAGCCAGACTTAACGCTGTTCAACAAGGCATCCACGCCTTTGGCCAGACGAGGCTCCCAATCGGCAGTGTGTGCTTTTGGCGCACCGGCAATGCCCATCTCGTGGCATATGTGACACGCTTTATCGAAAACATCTTTGCCTTCTTGAGCTAAAACACTTGTAGACAAGGTCAAGGCAGCGACTGCAGTCATTGCTAACAATTTTTTCATGTTCAATGTTCCTAATGCAAATACTTACAAGGCTCAACGCTGCCCTTTATTGATAGGCAGGCTTATTATAGCGCCGCAAGACTACTACAAAGCTGCGTAGAACTCATCTTTTTGTGAGCAGAATCCCCTGCCGGCACTGTTATACGCGACATAGCGCACAAATACGTTACTATATGCAGCGCAAGATGACGCACTTGTCTGAGCGGTTAACTGATGACAAGACACATGGCCGGGGCGACTCGCCCTGGGCTTGTGCCGGTATCCTATGGTTTTATAGACAAGCTTGAAATAGAGGGCTCAGTGGTACAACAAACAACAGCGAACGCGCTGATCTCGGTCCATGACCTGACCTGTATTCGTGAGGAACGCATCCTCTTCGACGCCTTGGCGTTTAGCGTTAATAGCGGTGATATCCTCCAGATCGAAGGACCCAACGGGGCGGGCAAGACAAGTTTGCTGCGGATACTGGCAGGATTGTCCCGTCCTTACGCCGGACGCGTCTGCTACCTCGGCCAGGACATAGGCCGCTGCCGTGATGAATACAATCAAGATCTGCTCTATCTGGGTCACCTACCAGGCGTAAAGAGCGAACTGACGGCCAGCGAGAATCTGCATTTCAACTTGAGACTGAACGGCTATGTCGATTTCGATACCGCCGGGGTATTGGGCCAGGTCAATTTAACCGGCTTCGAGGATGCACTGGCCGGTCACCTCTCGGCCGGGCAACACAGACGCACCGCCTTGGCGCGCCTCTGGCATACCCAGAGCAAAATTTGGATCTTGGACGAGCCCTTTACAGCCATAGACAAGAAAGGCGTCGAGCAACTCGAGCGCCTGTTGCTCGCCCATGCAGACAATGGCGGCTGCGTCATTCTGACCACACACCAGGATATGAGTCAGATCACCGACAGCAGATTGACCAAGATCCGCCTGGATTATCGCTTCGACTGAGGTATGACAATGTTAAGAGGCATAGGCTACACCCAAGCTTTTTTTACCTTGCTGCTGCGGGATTTAAAAATTGCCGTCCGTCATCGGGGGGATATTTTCAACCCTCTGCTCTTTTTCATCATGGTAGTGACGCTGTTTCCCTTGGGCATAGGCCCTGAGCCGCAAATGTTGGCGCGCATCGCCCCTGGGGTCATCTGGGTCGCCGCCTTATTGGCCTCCATGCTGTCGCTCGAGCGTCTCTTCAAGGCCGATTTCAGCGATGGCAGCCTGGAGCAGATGCTGTTGAGTCCACAGCCACTGTCACTCATGGTGTTGGCGAAGGTACTGGCACATTGGCTGCTGACCGGCGTGCCGCTGATTATCATGGCCCCCCTGCTGGCCCTATTGCTGAATCTCGAGACCCAGAGTTATGCGGCACTGATCGCCACCTTGGTCCTGGGCACGCCTGTGCTGTCACTGCTGGGCGCCATAGGTGTTGCACTCACGGTCGGACTGAGAAAAGGCGGCGTACTCCTGAGTCTGTTGATACTCCCCTTGTACATTCCCGTACTGATTTTTGCGACCAGTGCCATAGATGCAGCAGGAATGAATTTACCCTATGATGGCCAACTGGCTATAATAGGCGCAATGCTGGCCGGTTCATTAACTTTGGCACCTTTTGCAATTGGTGCATCTTTGCGAGTGAGTACTAACTAATATGTGGAAATGGCTACATCCCTATGCGGACCCGCAGCGTGCGTATCGACTATCTGAACGCCTGCAGCCTTGGTTTACCCTTCTGGCACTCATGTTCATCTGCGTCGGCACCGTCTGGGGACTGGCCTTTGCCCCCAGCGACTATCAGCAGGGCGACAGCTACCGCATCATCTTCATTCATGTGCCGGCGGCCTCCATGTCGATGGCAGCCTACATGGGCATGGCGACTGCCGCCTTCGTCGGCCTGGTGTGGCAAATCAAGTTGGCCGATTGGGCCGCCGCCGCCATAGCCCCTATAGGCGCAGTGATCACTTTCATCGCCCTGTTTACCGGTGCCGCCTGGGGCAAGCCCATGTGGGGCACTTGGTGGGTATGGGATGCGCGCCTGACCTCTGAGCTGATCTTGCTCTTCCTGTACCTGGGCGTGATTTCACTCTATGCTTCCTTCGAAGACAAAGTCGTTGCCGCCCGCGCCGCCGGCATCCTGACCCTGGTCGGGGTGATCAACATCCCCATCATCAAGTACTCGGTCGAATGGTGGAGTTCATTGCATCAACCTTCGACCATACGCATCACAGAAGAATCCACCATGGCGCCGGAGATGCTGTATCCCTTGCTGATCAATATCCTGGGGTTCGGCTTCATGATTGGCGCCATCACCCTGGTGCGTTTCAAGGCCGAAATTCTCGCCAGAAATGGCATGCGCCCCTGGGTGCGAGAACTTGCGACAGCAGCAGGAGCCAAATAATGCAGTTTGATTCTATGAGCGACTTCTTCCACATGGGGGGTTATGCCTTCTATGTCTGGCTCTCTTACGGAGTGACCCTGGCTTGCGTGGCCACTCTCATCGTCGGCAGTGCCCGTCAAAAGGGCCGGGTGTTGCGGGAGATAGCCCAGAAGATGCAACGTGAACAAAGATTGAAGCAAAACCGGAGTACTAAACAGTGAACCCTAGACGTAAGAAGCGCCTCACCTTGGCGGTCGCCTTGATTTTCGGCGTTGCCGCCGCCGCCTCCCTGTTATTGTATGCACTCAATAGCAATCTCAATCTCTTCTACACCCCAAGCGAGATAATCAACGGCAAACATGATACGGGTGTCAAACCCGCAGTTGGCCAGCGTATCCGTATCGGCGGTATGGTGACCGAAGGCTCGCTCTCAAGGGATCCTGAGAGTCTGCATGTGGAATTCGCCGTCCATGACGGTGCCGGCGGCAGCGTCATGGTTACCTATGACGATCTCCTGCCCGATCTCTTTCGTGAAGGCCAGGGCATAGTCGCCCAGGGTATACTCATGGCTGATGGCACGCTGCAGGCCACCGAGGTACTCGCCAAACACGATGAGAACTATATGCCTCCGGAAGTCGCCGAGGCCATGGGAAAAGATCATCAGAAGTTAGATTACGGCACCCAGCAAAAAGCCGGCGCCAAATAAGCTTGATGCTTAAGAACGGCCAACCTCCTGTGTTGGCCGTTTCCCCCATTGCCCAGCCAGTGCCATTATCGTTTTAACCTCCTCTGCTTTAGCCTCCCGTCCCAGCCTTCAATCTCAGCCCCACACAGGCTCTGGAGCTTTCCCCTGAGACTTATTCGTCAGATGCGCTTGTCGGTGACCTTTCCCCAGATTTAACACCATGACGAATGTGAGATTTCCGATTACGCTAGTAACCAGGAGATCTGACAATGAAGAAGAAACGTTTTACGGAAGAGCAAATCATCTGTGCCCTCAAGGAGCATGAATCCGGCTGCAAGGTCGAAGACATTTGCCGGCGTTACGGCATTGCCCAAGGCACCTTTTATCGCTGGAAATCCAAGTACGGTGGCATGGAGGTTAGCGACGCCAAGCGCCTGAAAGAACTGGAAAGCGAAAACACTAAGCTGAAAAAACTGTTGGCTGAAGCCATGTTGGATAATGCTGTGTTGAAAGATGTCGTCTCAAAAAGGTGGTGACGCCAGCGGCTAAAAAAGCCGTGGTTAGTCTGGCGAAGACAATACACAACCTGAGTGAGAGACGGGCCTGCCTGCTGTTTTGCATCAGCAGGACGGCAGCGCGTTATGTTGGTATTTCTCGGGATGATGAGGCAGTTAAATCCCGCTTGAAAGAGTTGGCAGTGCGCTATCCGCGCTATGGTTATTTGCTGCTGCATGGCTTGCTCAAGGCTGAAGGCCTGCTCGAGAACAAGAAGCGTACCTACCGGTTGTATACCGAATTGGGCCTCCAAGTTCGTACCAAGCAGCGTAAGAAGCTGATACGCCCCCGCATTCCCATATCGTTACCCAATGGTATCAACGAACGCTGGTCGATGGACTTCGTTTCAGATCAATTGGCAAGTGGCAGACGCTTCCGGGTACTCAATGTCGTCGATGACTACAGTCGTGAATGCATCGGACAGCTTGCGACGTGTCACTCTCTGGCGAGCAGGTATCGCGTTTCTTGAAGCAACTAATAGCACAGCGTCAACGCCCGCAATCGATAGTCTGTGATAACGGCCCCGAGTTTACCAGTAAGGCGATGTTCTTCTGGTCAAAGTCGCAGGACGTAAAACTGAGCTTCATCCAGCCGGGTAAGCCAACACAAAACGCCTTCGTAGAAAGTTTTAACGGTAAGTTTCGGGATGCCTGTCTCAACCAACATTGGTTTAGGGATTTGCACGAAGCAAGGCAAGAAATAGCGCATTGGCGGACACATTACAATGAAGTGCGCCCGCACAGCTCACTGAATTATCTGCCACCAAGTGAATTTGCAAAACGAGTGGCATAATGAAGGCATTCTCACAGGATGTGGTACTAATCCAGGGGAAAGATCATCGGCAGCGCCAGGCAAGACATGAGCCAGGATTGCCGCCTGTAGGCACTCGCCAGGCATATCCCTCAAACATGGGTGCTCGCGACAGCGACGGCTTTAGCCAGTGAACTCTCCCTGGTAACCAGCGCAAGCGGGAATATCCCATCTGTCATGGTGTTAAATCTGGGGGAAAGGTCATGGAAAGGCGCCGCATGCAGGGACGTTAAACCTGAATGAGCCAGCCAAGCTTGAACGACAGGCATAAAAAAACCGGGTCCAGGACCCGGTTTTTCAAGTGTAACCTTAATTACTCAGCAGCTTCAACATCAACAGCTTCAGCAGCTTCTGGACGACCTACCAGCTCGATGTAAGCCATTGGGGCTTTATCACCGGCACGCAGACCGCACTTAAGGATACGGGTATAACCACCAGGACGTTCCTGGTAGCGTGGACCCAACTCAGTAAATAACTTACCTACGACTTCAGCGTCGCGAGTACGAGCAAACGCCAAACGACGATTTGCAACGCTGTCACTCTTAGCAAGTGTTATCAGAGGCTCAACTACGCGACGCAGTTCTTTCGCTTTAGCTACGGTTGTCTTGATGATCTCATGACGAACCAGTGAGCTTGCCATGTTACGGAACATGGCTTGGCGATGACTGCTGTTACGGTTTAGTTGACGACCACTCTTACGATGGCGCATGACCTAATCCTTATAACCTAAATCTGTACAAACCTGAGACTTATAGGTCGTCTGCTAAGCTGGCTGGAGGCCAGTTTTCCAGACGCATACCTAACGACAGTCCGCGAGACGCCAACACATCCTTAATTTCGGTAAGAGATTTCTTACCCAAGTTAGGTGTTTTCAGCAGCTCAACTTCAGTACGCTGTACCAGATCTCCGATGTAATGAATCGCTTCGGCTTTCAAGCAGTTAGCCGAACGTACAGTTAGCTCTAAATCGTCGACAGGACGCAGCAGTATCGGATCGAATTCCGGTTTCTCTTCTTTCAGCTCTGGCTCAGTCACATCACGCAGTTCCACAAAGGCATCCAGCTGTTCGGCCAGAATAGTTGCAGAGCGACGGATAGCTTCCTCAGGATCGATAGTACCGTTAGTGGTCATATCGATAACGAGTTTGTCCAAGTCAGTGCGTTGTTCTACACGAGCCGCTTCGACATTGTAAGCAATGCGAGCAACAGGTGAGAAAGAAGCATCAACCAGCAGGCGGCCAATTGGGCGATCATCGTCTTCGGTTTGTGCACGGGCTGATGCCGGTACATAACCACGACCACGCTCAATGCGGATACGCATGCTGATATCATTGTTGCCTGTCAGATGACAGATAACATGATCAGGATTCATGATAGTAACATCACCATCATGCGTGATATCTGCAGCGATGACAGGGCCTGCGCCGGACTTGCTCAAGGTGAGCATAGCCTCGTCTTTACCCTCGATAGTCACTGCCAACCCTTTCAGGTTTAACAATATCTCAAGGATATCTTCTTGAACGCCTTCCTTACTGCTGTATTCGTGCAGTACACCGTCAATCTCGACTTCAGTAACTGCGCAGCCGGGCATAGACGACAATAGGATGCGACGCAACGCGTTACCTAAAGTGTGGCCGAAACCACGCTCAAGTGGTTCCAGTGTAACCTTGGCACGTGTTGAGTTAACCTGCTCGATATCAACGAGACGCGGTTTAAGAAATTCTGTAACAGAACCCTGCATTGTGTCCTCTCTTGTTTGTTAGCCTTACTTAGAGTAAAGCTCGACGATCAGCTGTTCGTTAATATCCGCAGACAAATCGCTACGTTCTGGAACGCGCTTGAAAGCACCTTCCATTTTCGCATTGTCGACTTCAACCCATGTAGGCTTCTCGCGTTGAGCTGCCACTTCCAAAGCCGCTTTGATACGAGCTTGAGTGCGTGACTTCTCGCGGATGCTCACAACATCATTCGCAGACACTTTGAATGACGGAATGTTAACAACACGACCGTTAACCATAACTGACTTATGGCTTACTAGCTGACGTGATTCTGCACGAGTCGCACCAAAGCCCATACGATAAACTACGTTATCCAGACGGGTTTCTAAAAGTTGCAGCAGGTTTTCACCTGTGTTGCCTTTAGTACGTGCAGCATCTTTGTAGTAGTTACGGAATTGTTTTTCTAACACACCGTAAATACGACGAACTTTTTGTTTCTCGCGTAACTGTAAACCGTACTCTGACAGACGTGGCTTACGAGCGCCATGTTGTCCAGGTGCAGCTTCAAGCTTACACTTCGAATCGATTGCTCTCACACCGCTTTTCAAGAAAAGGTCTGTACCTTCTCGGCGGCTGAGCTTGAGCTTGGGACCCAAGTATCTTGCCATGATCTTTCTCCAACTATCCTAGGAAACGGCGTTATACACGACGCTTTTTAGGAGGACGACAACCATTATGAGGGATCGGCGTCACATCGGTAATGTTGGTTATTTTATAACCAACAGCGTTCAGCGCACGAATGGCTGACTCACGACCTGGACCTGGACCCTTCACGAAAACTTCAAGGTTTTTAACACCGTAGTCTTGAGCAGCAGCACCTGCACGCTCAGCAGCAACCTGCGCAGCGAATGGTGTAGATTTACGTGAACCACGGAAACCTGAACCACCAGAGGTAGCCCATGACAACGCATTACCTTGACGATCTGTAATGGTGACAATTGTGTTGTTGAAAGAAGCATGGATATGAGCCATGCCATCTGCAACCTGTTTACGTACGCGCTTACGCGGAGAACGTGACGGAACTTTAGCCATTGCTTTACCTTCCCGTTACTTTCTAATAGGTTTACGTGGACCTTTACGCGTACGCGCATTGGTCTTAGTACGTTGCCCACGAAGAGGCAGGCTACGGCGATGGCGGAGACCACGATAACAACCAAGGTCCATCAGACGCTTGATGTTCATTGAAATCTCACGACGTAAGTCACCTTCTACTGAGTATTTGGCAACTTCTTCGCGTAGGATATCTATTTGAGCTTCGCTCAATTCCTTGATCTTAGCAGTTTCAGCTATTGCAGTAGCCGCGCAGATTGCTCTAGCGCGAGTACGGCCGATGCCGAAAATAGCAGTCAAAGCAATGACTGTATGCTTTTGATCAGGAATGTTAATGCCAGCGATACGGGCCACTATGCACTCCTTAAAGTTAAAGGCCATCTGCGAAAAGCCCGAAAGGATACTCGACAGATGACAGATTTGCAAACATTATTTGGCCAGCCCATCTGCTGGGCTGACCAAATTTCTTTTTTAGCCTTGACGCTGTTTGTGTTTTGGTTCAACACAGATAACGCGTACAACGCCACTACGCTTGACGATCTTGCAATTACGGCAGATCTTCTTCACGGAAGCTCGAACTTTCATTTCATCACTCCGTAAAAGCTAGCTTATCGACCAAAGCGATCTAAGTTCGCTTTGTTCACTAGGTTAGCTTTCTTCATCACAGACTCATACTGATGTGACATCATATGGGTCTGAACCTGAGCCATGAAGTCCATGATCACGACTACCATAATAAGTAGTGAAGTACCGCCAAAATAGAACTGTACTTTCCACGCGATTAACATGAACTCCGGAATTAAGCAGATAAAGGTTATGTATAACGCACCGGCTAATGTCAGGCGTGTCATGACTTTATCAATGTAACGCGAAGTCTGTTCTCCAGGACGGATCCCAGGGATGAATGCACCACTTTTCTTCAGGTTATCTGCCGTTTCGCGTGGGTTAAACACCAACGCAGTATAGAAGAAACAGAAGAAAATGATTGCCGTCGCATACAATAATGAGTACAGCGGTTGTCCCGGTGACACAGCCAGTGAAAAATCACTCAACCATGACATGGACTCATTCTGACCAAACCACTGAGCCAGTGTGCCTGGAAACAAAATGATGCTGGACGCAAAAATTGGAGGTATTACACCCGCCATGTTTATCTTCAGCGGCAAATGTGTACTCTGCGCAGCGAACACCTTACGGCCCTGCTGACGCTTGGCATAGTTAACGACGATACGACGTTGACCACGCTCCACAAATACCACCAGATAAGTCACGGCAAATACGATGACCGCGAGCAACAACAATACCAATACATTCAAGTCACCTTGACGCGCCTGCTCGGCCGTCTGGCCGATAGCTGAGGGTAATCCGGCGACAATACCTGCGAAGATCAATATCGAGATACCGTTACCTATACCACGCTCGGTAATTTGCTCACCCAGCCACATCAGGAACATGGTTCCCGTGACCAAGCTGACAGTTGCAACGAAATAGAACCCAAATCCCAGGTTGACCACAAGGCCAGGGACTAGGTTGGGCAATCCTGTTGCAATACCGATCGACTGTAATGTACCCAGCACTAAGGTGCCCCATCTGGTATATTGACTGATTTTCTTGCGTCCCGACTCGCCTTCCTTTTTGAGTTCGGCGAGAGCAGGATGCACCACAGTCAACAGCTGCATTATGATAGATGCCGAAATGTACGGCATGATACCCAATGCAAAGATGGAGGCACGCTTAAGAGCACCACCCGAGAACATGTTAAACATGCCCAGGATGGTACCCTTCTGCTGATCAAACAGCTCTGCTAATACAGCTGCGTCAATACCAGGAATTGGCACAAACGAACCGGCTCTAAAGACGATAATCGCGCCAATCACGAACAGGAGGCGAGCTTTCAGTTCTGAGAGTCCACCTTTCGCGCTTTTTAAATCAAGTCCTGGTTTTGCCATCGACGTATTATTCCTCGATCTTACCGCCGGCAGCTTCGATAGCTGCACGTGCACCTTTGGTTACCTTCAGACCTTTAACGGTCACAGGGCGCTCAATGGTACCTGAAAGAACGATTTTCGCAAACTGGATGTTGCGAGTAATTACGTTCGCATCTTTCAGTGCGTTCAAATCGATAACATCACCGTTAACTTTTGCCAGTTCGAGTACACGAACTTCAGCTGTTACCAGAGCGCGACGCGAGGTAAAACCGAATTTAGGCAGACGGATCTTAAGTGGCATTTGACCACCTTCGAAGCCTGGGCGTACACCGCCACCGCTGCGAGATTTTTGGCCTTTATGACCACGACCCGCAGTTTTACCTAAACCAGAACCAATACCGCGGCCTACGCGCTTTGGTGCAGACTTAGCGCCTGCTGCTGGAGATAGAGTATTTAAACGCATCTATTAATCCTCCACCTTAACCATGTAGTAGACCTTGTTGATCATACCGCGAACTGAAGGAGTATCTTCCAGCTCAACAGTGTGACCAATGCGACGCAGACCAAGACCGGTTAAGGTCGCGCGATGCTTAGGCAGACGCCCGATCGCACTTTTAGTCTGAGTAACCTTTACAGTTTTAGTAGCCATGGTGCATTACCCCCGAATTTCGTCAACATTCAGGCCACGCTTAGCTGCGATTTGCGAAGGTGACTTCATGTGCACCAATGCATCGACAGTCGCGCGAACGATGTTGATCGGGTTAGTAGAACCGTATGCTTTCGACAGAACGTTATGCACGCCTGCTACTTCCAATACGGCACGCATTGCGCCACCGGCAATAATACCGGTACCCTGTGATGCTGGTTGCATATAAACTTTAGAACCAGTATGACGACCCTTAACTGGGTGATGCAGGGTGCCTGCATTCAACTCAACGGTCACCATATTACGACGGGCCTTTTCCATAGCTTTTTGAATTGCTGCTGGAACTTCACGCGCCTTACCATAGCCGTAGCCAATCTTACCGTTACCGTCACCCACTACTGTCAGTGCTGTGAAGCTAAAGATACGACCGCCCTTAACTACTTTAGAAACACGATTAACTGCAATCAATTTCTCTTGCAGATCGTCTTTTTGCTGAGCTTCTAATTTAGCCATTTTATAACCCCTTAGAACTTCAGGCCAGCTTCACGAGCGGCATCTGCTAATGCAGCCACACGACCGTGATACTTGAAACCAGAACGATCGAACGCAACAGAAGTTACGCCTTTCTCGATCGCGCGCTCAGCAACAGCTTTACCCACTGCCTTCGCCGCGTCTACGTTACCGGTACTCTTCAGTAGCTCTTTAACCGCTTTTTCAACGGTTGAAGCAGCTGCCAACACCTGAGCTTCAGGATTGATCACCTGAGCATAAATGTGACGCGGTGTACGATGTACAACCAGACGGTTCACGCCCAGCTCTTGGATCTTCTTACGAGCGCGAGTAGCGCGACGTAAGCGAGATGTTTTCTTATCCATATCGCGTTACCTACTTCTTCTTAGCCTCTTTACGGCGTACTACTTCGTCGTCATAGCGAACACCTTTGCCTTTGTATGGCTCTGGTGGACGGTATCCGCGAATCTCAGCAGCGACTTGGCCAATTAACTGCTTATCAACACCGCGAAGGGTGATGTCAGTTTGGCTTGGACACTCTGCAGTAACGCCTGCGGGCAGTTTGTGTACTAACGGATGAGAGAAACCTAGAGTCAGGTCAATGTCAGCACCGACGATTTTCGCACGGTAACCAACACCTACCAACTTTAACTTACGCTCAAAACCTTGAGATACACCAACAACCATGTTGTTTACTAACGCACGAGCCGTACCTGCCTGTGCCCAAGCGTTAACAACGCCTTCGACAGGAAGAAACTTGACTACGCCGTCTTCAATGACAACATTGACCGCATTGTTGATTACTCGAGTCAGACTGCCTTTTCCGCCTTTGACGGTAAGGGTCTGTTCGTTTAAGGTCACCTCTACGCCAGCTGGGATAGCTACTGGTGCTTTTGCTACACGAGACATTCCTAGCTCCTTATGCTACGTAGCAGATAACCTCGCCACCCATGCCTGCAAGGCGGGCGGCACGATCAGTCATCAAGCCTTTAGAAGTGGACACAATTGCGACACCCAGTCCGCCCATCACCTTTGGAAGTTCGTCTTTACCTTTGTAAATACGAAGACCAGGACGACTTACGCGCTGGATAGTCTCAACGACTGGTTGGCCTTGGAAGTACTTTAAAGTAACTTCCAGTTCAGGCTTGGCTTCATCTGCTACGGCGTAATCAGCGATGTAACCTTCTTCTTTAAGCAGTTTCGCGATAGCGATTTTCAGCTTAGCAGAAGGCATCTTCACAGATACTTTGTTAGCAGCTTGGCCGTTACGAATACGGGTTAACATATCCGCAATAGGATCTTGCATGCTCATATTAGCTTACTCCGTGACAAGTGCTTACCAGCTGGCCTTACGCAGGCCAGGAACTTCACCACGCATGGTTGCTTCACGTAATTTAATACGGCTAAGGCCGAATTTACGTAAGAAGCCATGTGGGCGACCAGTTTGATTACAACGATTGCGTTGACGCGCTGCGCTGGAATCACGTGGTAGAGCTTGCAGCTTAAGCACCGCATCCCAACGATCTTCGTCAGAAGATTCTGGGCTGCTGATGATAGTCTTAAGAGCCGCACGCTTTTCAGCGTACTTAGCCACGAGCTGTGCACGTTTAGCTTCACGTGCTTTCATTGATGTTTTTGCCATTACGCTACCCTTATTTCTTGAATGGGAAGTTAAAAGCGTCTAACAAAGCACGACCTTCTTCATCATTCTTCGCAGTAGTAGTGATAACGATATCCATACCACGAATTTTATCGATTTTATCGTAATCGATTTCTGGGAAGATGATCTGCTCACGCACGCCCATTGCGTAGTTACCACGGCCGTCGAACGCTTTAGCGCTCAGACCACGGAAGTCACGAATACGTGGGATTGCGATATCGACTAAACGCTCTAAGAATTCCCACATACGCTCACCGCGCAGGGTCACTTTACAGCCAATAGGGTAGCCTTCACGGATTTTAAAACCAGCAACTGACTTACGAGCTACAGTCACTACTGGTTTCTGGCCGGCAATTGCAGTCATGTCACGGAGCGCATGCTCCATCACTTTCTTGTCTGCAACAGCTTCGCCAACACCCATATTCAGGGTGATCTTTTCAATCCGAGGGACTTGCATGACACTGCTATAACCGAACTTTTTAGCAAGTTCAGCGACAACAGTCTCTTGGTATTTATCATGCAGTTTCGCCATCGTTTACTCCAATTACTTAACGAGTTCACTGTTCGATTTGAAGAAACGAACTTTTTTGCCGTCTTCGAATCGGAAACCAACGCGATCAGCTTTGCCAGTGGCAGAGTTGAAAATCGCTACATTTGATGCTTGTATCGGCGCTTCTTTCTCAACAATACCGCCAGCGACACCCAGTTGTGGGTTTGGCTTTTGGTGTTTCTTGACCAGATTGATGCCTTCAACAATTAACTTACCAGTAGGTAAAACTTGAGCAACAGTACCGCGTTTGCCCTTGTCTTTACCGGCCAGTATGATTACTTCGTCTTGACGACGGATTTTAGCTGCCATTTTGAAGCTCCTTACAGTACTTCTGGTGCCAGCGAGACAATCTTCATGAATTGCTCATTACGCAATTCACGTGTCACTGGTCCAAAGATACGAGTACCAATCGGTGCAAGGTTTGCGTTAAGCAATACCGCTGCATTCCGATCGAAGCGAATGACAGAACCGTCTGGACGACGTACGCCTTTCTTAGTACGGACTACCACCGCGTTATACACATCACCTTTCTTCGCTTTAGCGCGAGGAATGGCTTCTTTAACAGAAACCTTGATGATGTCGCCGATACCGGCATAACGACGATGAGAGCCACCCAAGACCTTAATACACTGAACTCTACGTGCGCCACTATTACATGCGACGTCGAGAGTCGATTGCATTTGGATCATTTTAAGTGCTCCGCTATCGTTACTACAAAATTCCCACTATGGGACTATATAAACGCCAATTTTCGCTAATAAATTAGTCAAAAATGGCGCGCAAGTATAACACCATAATTTTGGAAAACATAGTATAAAAAAACAAACGGCCCCAACACCTGGGGCCGTTTACCTAAACCTAAGAAAACTTAGGCCTTTGTCACTACTTCAACCAGGGTCCAAGACTTAGTCTTAGACAAAGGACGACATTCGCGAATCGCTACTAAATCGCCTTCATTGCACTGATTTGTTTCGTCATGTGCATGGATCTTAGTCGTACGCTTGATGTATTTCCCATAGATTGGGTGTTTCACTTGGCGTTCGATAGCAACAGTGATGGACTTGTCCATCTTGTTGCTGGTTACACGACCCTGCAAAGTACGGATTTTATCAGACATTATGCACCCGCCTTAGAAGTAATAATGGTCTTAACGCGCGCAATGTTACGGCGCACTGTCTTCAGTTGATGAGTCTGAGTCAACTGACCAGTGGCGTGTTGCATACGCAGGTTGAACTGCTCACGCAGCAGACCAAGTAGTTCAGCGTTCAGTTCTTCAACGCTCTTTTCTCTTAGTTCGCTCGCTTTCATTACATCACCGTCTTAGTTACGAAGGTAGTCTTGATAGGAAGCTTGGCAGCAGCCAGAGTAAACGCTTCACGCGCTAACTCTTCTGACACACCATTCATCTCATAAAGAACCTTACCAGGTTGAATCTGACATACCCAGTATTCAACGTTACCTTTACCTTTACCCATACGCACTTCGAGAGGCTTAGAGGTAATTGGCTTGTCCGGGAAAACTCGAATCCAAATTTGTCCCTGACGCTTAATGTGACGTGTCATGGCACGACGTGCAGATTCGATCTGACGTGCAGTTAAACGACCACGGCCGACTGCTTTCAGACCAAAAGTACCAAAGCTAACTTCGGTACCGTTCGCCAGACCGCGGTTGCGGCCTTTGAACATCTTGCGAAACTTCATACGTTTAGGTTGCAGCATTGCCGGCTCTCCTATTTACCACGAGGCTTGCGCTTAGGTTGCTGCTGCTTCGGCTCTTCGATCTGTGGCAGCATACCGTCCAGAACTTCACCTTTGAAGATCCAAACTTTAATGCCGATCACACCATATTGGGTGTGACTTTCCGCAGTAGAATAGTCGATATCAGCACGCAAGGTATGTAGAGGCACACGGCCTTCACGATACCACTCGGAGCGCGCGATTTCAGCGCCGCCTAAACGGCCGCTCACTTCAACTTTGATACCTTGAGCACCGATACGCATAGCGTTCTGTACCGCACGCTTCATGGCGCGACGGAACATAACACGACGCTCTAACTGCTGAGCAATAGAGTCAGCAACGAGCTTAGCGTCTAATTCGGGCTTGCGGATCTCAGCGATGTTAATCTGAGCAGGAGTGCCAGTTAACTTAGCAACTTCAGCACGCAATACTTCAACGTCTTCACCCTTCTTACCAATCACAACGCCTGGACGGGCTGTGTGAATAGTAACGCGGATGCTTTTCGCTGGGCGTTCGATAACAATCTTAGATACTGACGCGGCTTTCAGTTTCTCTACGAGAAACTGGCGCACTTCCCAGTCGCTGTGCAGGTTATTTGCATAATCTGCTTTATCGGCGTACCAGGTCGAGATCCAAGGCTTGGTGATACCCAGACGGATACCATTAGGATGTACTTTCTGTCCCATTGCTCTCTCCTAGCGATCTGATACAACCACAGTGATGTGGCTGGTACGCTTCATGATACGATCAGCGCGGCCTTTAGCACGTGGCATGATACGCTTCATAGTTGGACCTTCGTCAACGAAGACTTTACCAACTTTAAGCTCATCGATGTCAGCGCCTTCGTTGTGTTCGGCGTTTGCGATAGCTGAGTCAAGTACTTTCTTTACCAGTACGGCGGCTTTCTTGGGGCTGAAAGTCAAAATTTCGAGGGCCTTAGCAACAGGCAAACCACGAATTTGATCAGCAACCAGACGGGCCTTCTGCGCAGACGTACGGGCAAAACGATGTTTAGCTAAAACTTCCATCTTATTCCTCCCGTATTAACGCTTCTTCGCTTTCTTATCAGCAGCATGGCCGCGATAAGTGCGAGTTGGTGAGAATTCACCAAGTTTGTGGCCGATCATTTCGTCAGTTACGAACACAGGAACGTGCTGACGACCATTATGGACAGCGATGGTCAAACCAATCATATTTGGAATGATCATAGAGCGACGTGACCAAGTCTTAATAGGCTTCTTGTCACCCGCTTCCATCGCTTTCTCTACCTTCTTCAGCAAGTGCAGGTCAATGAAGGGACCTTTCTTGAGAGAACGTGGCATGGCGAATCCTCTTACTATTTATTACGACGACGTACGATGTACTTGTCAGTGCGCTTGTTACTACGAGTCTTATAACCCTTAGTTGGCACACCCCATGGAGTCACTGGGTGACGACCACCAGAAGTACGGCCTTCACCACCACCATGTGGGTGATCTACCGGGTTCATTGCAACACCACGCACTGTTGGGCGTACGCCTCTCCAGCGCTTAGCACCTGCTTTACCTAACTGGCGCAGCATGTGTTCGGCATTACCAACTTCACCAAATGTCGCGCGGCAATCTACTGGCACTTTACGCATTTCGCCAGAGCGAAGACGCAGAGTGGCATAAGCGCCATCACGAGCAACAACTTGTACGTAAGCACCCGCAGAACGCGCGATCTGAGCACCTTTACCAGGCTTCATTTCGACGGCGTGAACAACACTACCTACAGGTATGTTGCGCAGTGGCATAGCGTTACCAGTTTTGATGTCGGCATCTACGCCAGACTGGATCTTGTCGCCAGCTTGCATGCCTTTGGCAGCAAGGATGTAACGACGCTCACCATCTGCGTACAGTACCAGCGCGATGTGCGCAGTACGGTTTGGATCATATTCCAGACGCTCGATTTTTGCTGGGATACCATCTTTATCGCGTTTGAAGTCGATCAGACGGTAATGTTGCTTATGTCCACCACCTACGTGGCGTACAGTGATACGGCCAGTATTGTTACGGCCACCACTTTTAGATTTTTTCGCCAACAGGCCAGCAAAAGGTTTACCCTTGTGCAGGTCAGTGTTCACCACTTTAACTACGTGGCGACGACCTGGAGAGGTTGGCTTACACTTAATAACTGCCATGATAATTCTCCTTTGCTTACTCAGCGCCGCCGACGAAATCGATGTCAGCACCGGCAGCCAGAGTCACATAAGCTTTTTTCCAATCGCTACGACGACCGGTACGGCCACCTGTGCGCTTGGTTTTGCCTTTGTTAACCAGAGTGCGAACTGAATCAACTTCAACTTCAAATAGCTTGGCAACAGCAGCTTTAATTTCAGCTTTAGTTGCATCGATAGCTACGCGGAAAACTACAGTGTTGGTCTTCTCAGCGTTCACAGTGCTCTTTTCAGAGATATGTGGTGCCAGAATCACTTTTAGCAAACGTTCTTCGCGGATCATCATGCTAGCATCTCCTCGATTTGCTTCACTGCGTCAGCAGTAACAAGGACAGTGTTGAACGCAATCAGACTAACTGGGTCAAGACCCGCTACGTCACGAACGTCAACCTTGTACAGGTTGCGAGCTGCTAAGAATAAATTCTCGTCAACTTCTGAAGTCACAATCAGAACATCTTCCAGGTTCATTGCTTTCAGTTTGGCTTTCAGCTCTTTAGTTTTAGGAGCTTCAACACCGAATGATTCAACAACCACCAGACGCTCTTGACGTACCAATTCAGACAGAATGCTTTTCAGCGCGCCGCGGTACATCTTCTTGTTAACTTTTTGGCTGTGATCTTGGGTTTTAGCAGCGAAAGTTACGCCACCGCCACGCCAGATTGGGCCTTTAACACTACCGGCACGAGCACGGCCAGTGCCTTTCTGGCGCCAAGGCTTTTTGCCTGAGCCAGTTACTTCCGCACGAGTCTTTTGGCCACGAGTGCCTTGACGCGCGTTTGCAGCGTAAGCTACAACTACCTGATGAACCAGTGCCTCGTTAAAGTCACGGCCGAAGGTAGTTTCGGAAACTTCAAGAGCGCTTTGCGCGTCTTTCAATACCAATTCCATTACTATCTCCTCAGACCTTAAGCTTTAACTGCAGGCTTGATGATCAGGTCGCCATTAGTTGCGCCCGGAACAGCACCTTTAACCAGTAGCAGGTTACGTTCAACATCTACACGTACAACGTCCAGATTTTGAGTAGTAACACGCTCGGCACCCATGTGGCCTGACATTTTCTTGCCTTTGAATACGCGACCTGGCGTTTGGTTCTGACCGATAGAACCATTCGAGCGGTGCGCCAATGAGTTACCGTGAGTCATGTCTTGAGTACGGAAGTTCCAACGCTTAACGCCGCCTTGGAAGCCCTTACCTTTAGACTGACCAGTAACATCAACTTTCGCTACATCAGCGAAGATATCAACATTCAGCTCAGCACCAACTTCAATGCCCTCGCCTTCACCGTCTACCAAACGCATTTCCCACAAACCACGACCGGCTTCTACGCCGCCCTTGGCAAAGTGACCTGCTTCTGGCTTAGTGATGCGATTGGCTTTTTTGGTACCAGTAGTAACTTGAAGTGCGCGGTAGCCGTCAGTTTCCAAAGTTTTCACTTGGGTAACACGGTTGCCAGCAACTTCAATTACTGTTACAGGTATTGAAACACCATCTTCAGTGAAGATGCGAGTCATACCAACTTTACGACCAATAAGACCGATAGCCATCTCTCAAACCTCTTCTAAGGATCTCAATTAACCCAAGCTAATCTGTACGTCGACACCAGCCGCAAGATCTAAACGCATCAGAGCGTCTACAGTCTTTTCAGTTGGCTCTACGATGTCAACCAGGCGCTTGTGAGTACGAATTTCGTACTGGTCACGAGCATCTTTATTAACGTGCGGAGAGATCAAAACGGTATAACGCTCTTTGCGCGTAGGCAGTGGAATTGGACCACGTACCTGAGCGCCTGTACGCTTAGCAGTTTCAACGATTTCCGCAGTAGACTGATCAATCAAACGATGATCAAATCCTTTTAAGCGGATACGGATTCTTTGGTTCTGCATTGACCAGAGCTCCTAAAATGGACACATAAAAAATCACCCTCTAGCTTCTTCCCTATTGGAAAAGCAGAGCGAGATGATTTAACCGTTCGACTCCCAATCGGAGTCGCTGTGATAATGATTAACTTAATCGACTAATCATTTATATTCGTCAACCTAGGTCGACGAGGGGGCCATTATACAGATCTCTATCGCGAGATCAAGCCCACTGAGTAAATAGTCAGCAAAGTGACTGGTTACCTAAAGTGGCCAGCATTCTACAGATATTTACCTGTCACGCCAAGCCCAAAATAAAAAAAGGAAGCCGAAGCTTCCTTTTTCAATCACTCAATCTGACGATTAAGCTACGATGCTTGCTACTACACCAGCACCAACTGTACGGCCACCTTCACGGATTGCGAAGCGTAAACCTTCGTCCATCGCGATTGGACAGATCAGGGTAACAACCATCTTGATGTTGTCGCCTGGCATTACCATCTCTACGCCTTCTGGCAGTTCGATAGTACCTGTTACGTCAGTTGTACGGAAGTAGAACTGTGGACGGTAGCCTTTGAAGAATGGCGTGTGACGGCCACCTTCTTCTTTTGACAGAACATAAACTTCTGATTCAAAAGTGGTGTGTGGGTTGATTGAACCTGGCTTGGCCAGTACTTGACCACGTTCTACGTCATCACGCTTAGTACCACGCAACAGAACACCACAGTTCTCACCGGCACGACCTTCGTCAAGCAGCTTACGGAACATTTCTACGCCGGTACAAGTTGTCTTGGTGGTATCACGGATACCAACGATTTCAACTTCGTCACCTACTTTAACGATACCGCGCTCAACACGACCGGTAACTACTGTACCACGGCCTGAAATTGAGAATACGTCTTCGATTGGCAGCAGGAATGGCTTATCGATGTCACGCTCTGGCTCTGGGATATAAGTATCCAGGGCTTCTGCCAGTTCGATGATCTTAGCTTCCCACTCTGGCTCGCCTTCCAGCGCTTTCAGAGCAGAACCTTGGATGACTGGTAAGTCATCACCTGGGAAGTCGTATTCAGACAGAAGTTCACGAACTTCCATTTCAACCAGTTCCAGCAGCTCTTCGTCATCAACCATGTCACACTTGTTCATGAATACGATGATGAAAGGTACGCCAACCTGACGAGAAAGCAGGATGTGCTCACGAGTCTGTGGCATTGGGCCGTCTGTAGAAGCAACAACCAGGATTGCGCCGTCCATCTGGGCAGCACCGGTGATCATGTTTTTAACATAGTCAGCATGGCCTGGGCAGTCTACGTGGGCGTAGTGACGAGTAGGTGTATCGTATTCGATGTGAGAGGTATTGATGGTAATACCGCGCTCACGCTCTTCTGGAGCGTTATCGATTTGAGCAAAGTTTTTCACTTCGCCACCATAAGTCTTAGCCAGAACTGCAGAGATAGCAGCAGTCAGAGTGGTTTTACCATGGTCAACGTGACCGATGGTGCCCACGTTTACGTGAGGCTTATTACGTTCAAATTTAGCTTTTGCCACGATATATTCCTTTCTTTTCAGAAGAGTCCGACCGAAATCGGACTATATAACATTTATGCCGTAACTGGAAATTAGCTACGAGATTCAATAATCGCTTTCGCAATGTTTTGCGGTGCATCAGAGTACTTCAAAAACTCCATGGAGTATGAAGCACGCCCCTGGGTTGCAGAACGCAAATCAGTTGCATAACCAAACATTTCAGACAGGGGTACTACCGCATGGACCAGCTTGATACCACCGATGCCATCATCCATACCTTCTATCAGACCGCGACGACGGTTTAAATCACCAACCACGTCACCCATATAGTCTTCAGGAGTAGTTACCTCTACTTTCATGCAAGGTTCGAGCAACGCAGGGTTAGCGAGTAACGCACCCTTTTTGAAGCCCATAGAACCTGCAATTTTGAACGCCATTTCATTCGAGTCCACATCATGATATGAACCATCGAACAGAGTGACCTTCACGTCCAGCACAGGGAAGCCGGCGAGCACGCCGTTTTTCATCTGTTCCTGGATACCTTTGTCAACCGCCGGGATGTATTCGCGAGGAACGACACCGCCAACGATTTCATTGACAAATTCGTAACCGGCGCCCTCTTCGCGAGGCTCCAGTTTTAACCAAACATGACCGAATTGTCCACGGCCACCGGATTGGCGAACGAACTTACCTTCAACTTCCACAGATTCACGTATGGTTTCACGGTAGGCTACCTGAGGTTTACCTACGTTACACTCGACACTAAATTCGCGACGCATACGGTCGACGATAATGTCTAAGTGTAGTTCACCCATACCGGAAATCAGTGTCTGACCCGATTCTTCGTCGGTCTCAACCCGGAAAGAAGGATCTTCTGCAGCAAGTTTCTGCAGGGCAATCCCCATCTTATCCTGATCGGCTTTCGACTTAGGCTCGACGGCAATGGTAATTACTGGCTCAGGGAACTCCATTCGCTCCAAGATCACTCGGTGATCATTGTCGCAAAGAGTGTCACCCGTAGTTACATCTTTCAGACCGATAGCGGCGGCAATATCTCCGGCACGCACTTCTTTCAGTTCGGTTCTGTCATTAGCGTGCATCTGCACGATACGACCGATACGTTCACGCTTCTGTTTAACAGAATTGTAAACCCCTGAACCTGACTCAAGTACGCCCGAATAGACGCGGATAAAGGTCAGAGTACCGACGAATGGGTCGGTTGCAATCTTAAATGCCAATGCCGCAAACGGCTCATTGTCATCTGCGTGACATTCGACTTCCTGCTCATTCTCACCGATACCCTTAATTGCGGGCACGTCGATAGGAGCGGGCAAGTATTCAATCACAGCATCGAGAACCGCCTGCACACCCTTGTTCTTGAATGCAGAACCACAGGTTGCCAGCACGATTTCGTTATTTATGGTACGTTGACGCAGCGCCTTCTTGATCTCTTCTTCCGACAGGGTACCTTCTTCAAGGTATTTATCCATCAGCTCTTCGGAGGCCTCGGCGGCAGCTTCAAGCAGATACTCATGCATCTCGGCGGCTTTATCCGCTAAATCTGCAGGAATATCTTCATAAGTGAAGGTCATTCCCTGGTCCGCTTCGGTCCAGTTGATGGCCTTCATCTTAATCAAATCGACCACACCTCTGAAGTGTTCTTCTGCCCCGATATTCAATTGAATAGGTACACAAGTCGCTCCCAGGCGGGTACGGATCTGGTTCACTACGCGTTCAAAGTCTGCACCTGCGCGGTCCATTTTGTTGACGAATACCATGCGTGGAACGTGGTATTTGTCAGCTTGGCGCCATACCGTTTCAGATTGAGGTTCAACACCGGATGAACCACAAAAAACGACTACCGCACCATCGAGCACACGCAAAGAACGTTCGACTTCAATAGTGAAGTCAACGTGACCAGGGGTATCGATGATATTGATCCTGTGTTGCGCAAACTGGGCATCCATACCATGCCAGAAGGTAGTTACCGCAGCCGAGGTGATAGTAATACCACGCTCTTGCTCCTGTACCATCCAGTCGGTAGTAGCGGCGCCGTCATGCACTTCACCGATTTTATGAGACAGACCGGTATAGAACAGAACACGTTCCGTTGTTGTGGTTTTGCCTGCGTCAACATGAGCACAGATACCGATATTACGATAACGCTCAATTGGGGTTGTACGAGCCACGATTATACCCTCTCGACTAAGACGGGAGTCTTAGCAATATCAACAATGGTGTGGGCCTAGGCCCACACCATCAAATTACCAGCGGTAATGAGCAAAGGCTTTGTTAGCTTCAGCCATGCGATGCACGTCTTCACGCTTCTTAACAGCAGTACCTTTGTTTTCAGACGCATCCAGCATTTCACCTGCCAGACGTAAAGCCATAGATTTTTCACCACGCTTACGAGCAGCTTCAACCAACCAGCGCATCGCCAGTGCGTTACGACGCACAGGACGAACTTCACATGGTACCTGGTACGTAGAACCACCAACACGACGAGATTTAACCTCGACTGATGGGCGAACGTTGTCCAGGGCTGCTTCAAGGATAGTCAGATGTGCTTCGCTTTTCTTTTCAGCGACAACATCTAATGCCTTGTAGATAATTTTTTCTGCAGTCGACTTTTTGCCGTCCTGCATAATGACGTTGATGAACTTAGCCAGCAACTCACTGTGAAACTTTGGATCAGGTAGGATTTTACGTTGTCCTACAACGCGACGTCTTGGCATAACAATTCTCCGTATGCTTCAGGGACTTCCAAAACTGGAATTCTCAAAATAAAACTAGCTTGGCCTTACTTAACGGATACGTTAAGACTTAGGACGCTTAGCACCGTACTTAGAACGACCTTGGCGACGTGTAGTCACGCCGGCACAGTCCAGTGCGCCACGAACAGTGTGATAACGCACACCTGGTAAGTCTTTAACACGACCACCACGGATGAGGATTACACTGTGTTCCTGCAGGTTGTGACCTTCACCGCCGATGTACGAAGTTACTTCGAAACCGTTGGTCAGGCGCACACGAGCTACTTTACGTAGTGCAGAGTTAGGTTTTTTAGGGGTAGTTGTGTACACACGTGTACAAACACCACGCTTTTGCGGGCACGCATTCAACGCTGGCACATTAGTCTTTTCGACTTTTGGCGAGCGTGGCTTACGTACCAACTGGTTTACAGTTGCCATGTATAGCTCCGAGTCAGTTGAATCAAACTCAACGATAAGGTGTGAAAAATCTATATCCCACAAGGGTGGGACGCGGAATTTTAGAAAGGTAAAGGCCGACTGTCAAGAAATAGCCAACTTTTGCCGCGTTTTACAATAAAAAAGGCGCCATGGGCGCCTTTTTATAACAAACTTATGACTTATTCCTGGCTTCCCGCGAGGTTTAAGAGATCGGCCAGATTCTGTTCGGCTTCGCTGGCAGTAATCTTAGGTGCCTCCGCAGGCTCTGCGGCTTGGGCGCGCGCTTCGTTGCGGGTCTTGTGATAAGCGTAACCTGTACCGGCTGGGATCAGACGGCCAACGATGACGTTCTCTTTCAGACCACGCAGCTGATCGCTCTTACCACCTACGGCGGCTTCGGTCAGTACGCGTGTGGTTTCCTGGAACGAGGCGGCTGAGATGAAGGACTCTGTCGCCAGAGATGCCTTGGTAATACCCAGCAGTTCACGTTCGAAGGTCGCAGGCGTCTTGCCGGCGGCAACCAACTCACGGTTTGCGATCTTGACGCGCGACACTTCGACTTGCTCACCTTCAAGGAACTCGGTGTCACCACCAGAGGTGATCAGGCACTTACGCAGCATCTGACGGATGATCACTTCGATATGCTTATCGTTGATCTTCACGCCCTGCAGACGGTATACGTCCTGTACTTCATTCACTATGTAGTTAGCTACGTTATGAATGCCGCGCAGACGCAGGATGTCATGTGCCGCTTCCGGACCGTCGGCAATAACTTCACCACGTTCGACTTTTTCACCTTCGAACACGTTCAGGTTACGCCACTTAGGGATCATCTCTTCGTAGTGTTCACCGCCTTCGGCAGGGGTGATCACCAGACGACGCTTGCCCTTGGTCTCTTTACCAAAGGAGATGGTACCCGAGATCTCGGCCAGAATAGCAGGCTCTTTCGGCTTACGCGCTTCGAACAAGTCGGCTACCCGTGGCAGACCACCCGTGATGTCGCGTGTCTTGGACGATTCCTGTGGAATACGAGCCAAGGCGTCACCCACGTTAATGGCCGCATTATCTTCCAAGTTAACGATAGCGTTACCAGGCAGGAAGTACTGTGCAGTCACGTCGGTACCAGGGATCATCAGGTCAGACCCATCGGTGCCAACCAGACGTATCATTGGGCGCATTTCTTTACCCGCCGAACCACGCTGACCTACATCGAGGATCACGATAGATGACAGACCCGTCAGTTCGTCTGTTTGACGTGTCATGGTGACACCGTCAATCATGTCAACGAACTTGATACTACCCGCCACTTCAGAAATGATCGGGTGGGTATGGGGATCCCAGTTAGCTATGATATCACCGGCTTCGAGCCCTGTGTCTTCCAGCTTCTCGAGCACAGTACCGTAAGGCACCTTATAACGCTCTTTCTCACGACCCAGCTCATCTATGATGGCCAGCTCGGAAGAACGAGAAACGATAACCAGCTTACCGTCGCTGTTGGTAACATGCTTGGCGTTATGCAGCTTCAAGGTACCGGCGTTTTTCACCTGAACGTTGTTTTCTGCAGAGGCTCTCGATGCCGCACCACCGATGTGGAAGGTACGCATCGTCAGCTGTGTTCCTGGCTCACCGATTGACTGAGCAGCAACAACACCTATGGCTTCGCCGTGGTTGATGATGTGGCCACGGGCCAAGTCACGACCGTAACAGGCGGCACAGACACCGAAATCGGTATCACAGCTGATCACCGAACGTACTATGACTTCGTCGATCGAGTGCTCTTCCAACTTGTCACACCAGGCTTCATCGAGCAGGGTATTGCGCGGTGCCAGAATTTCTTCACTACCTGGGTAGTAAACATCCAGGGCAACCACACGACCCAGTACACGCTCGCGCAGCGGCTCAACAACATCACCACCTTCGATCAGCGGTTTCATTGTCAGACCTTCGAAGGTGCCACAATCGTCTTCGATAACGACCAAATCTTGTGCCACGTCAACCAGACGACGTGTCAGGTAACCCGAGTTCGCTGTCTTCAATGCGGTATCGGCCAGACCTTTACGCGCACCGTGGGTTGAGATGAAGTACTGAAGTACGTTCAGACCTTCACGGAAGTTGGCCACGATGGGGGTTTCAATGATGGAACCATCTGGTTTCGCCATCAGACCACGCATACCTGCCAACTGACGTATCTGGGCGGCACTACCACGAGCGCCCGAGTCGGCCATCATGTAGATGCTGTTAAACGAGGCTTGCTTCTCTTCGACACCATCACGGTTAATCACTGTCTCGGTCGACAGGTTTTCCATCATGGCCTTAGAGACTTTCTCGTTGGCACTGGCCCAGATATCGATGACCTTGTTGTAACGCTCACCTGCGGTAACCAAGCCAGATTGGAACTGTTCCTGGATTTCCAGTACTTCAGCTTCGGCATCGGCAACCAAGGTGTACTTCTCATCCGGGATCACCATGTCGTCAATACCGACAGAGGCACCTGAGATAGTCGCGAAACGGAAACCTGTGTACATCAGTTGGTCAGCGAAGATAACGGTATCTTTCAGACCCAATTGACGATAGCAGGTGTTCAACAGCTTGGAGATCTGCTTCTTGCCCATGTTCTGGTTAACCAGATCGTAGGACAAACCTGCCGGCAGAATTTGCGACAGCAGTGCACGGCCGACAGTGGTATCTACGATACGACGGGCTTCGCTGCGATCACCATTGTCTGCAATGATGGTTTCGGTAATACGTACCTTAACGCGGGCATGCAGTTCGGCGGCGCCGGTTGCATAGGCTTTCTCGACTTCGGCAACAGACATGAATGACATGCCTTCACCGCGGCCGTTGATGCGCTCACGACTGGTGTAGTACAGACCCAATACCACGTCTTGAGACGGGGTGATGACTGGCTCGCCGTTGGCGGGTGACAGGATGTTGTTGGTAGACATCATCAGGGCACGGGCTTCGAGCTGGGCTTCCAGGGTCAAAGGTACGTGTACCGCCATTTGGTCGCCGTCGAAGTCGGCGTTGTAGGCCGCACACACCAGTGGGTGTAACTGGATCGCTTTACCTTCGATCAGGACCGGCTCGAACGCCTGGATACCGAGTCTATGCAGTGTTGGTGCACGGTTGAGCATGACAGGATGTTCGCGGATCACTTCATCCAGTACGTCCCATACTTCCGCCACTTCACGCTCGACCATCTTCTTGGCGGCCTTGATGGTAGTGGCTAAACCACGACCTTCCAGCTTGCCATAGATGAAGGGCTTGAACAGCTCGAGTGCCATCTTCTTAGGCAGACCACATTGATGCAGACGCAGTGTCGGACCTACGGTAATCACCGAACGGCCAGAGTAGTCAACACGCTTACCGAGCAAGTTCTGACGGAAACGACCTTGCTTACCTTTGATCATATCGGCCAAAGATTTCAGCGGACGCTTGTTGGAGCCTGTGATGGCACGACCGCGACGACCGTTGTCCAGCAGGGCATCGACCGACTCTTGCAGCATACGCTTTTCGTTGCGTACGATAATGTCAGGTGCAGCCAAATCCAGCAGGCGCTTCAAACGGTTGTTACGGTTGATCACGCGGCGATACAGATCGTTCAGATCTGAGGTCGCGAAACGGCCACCGTCCAGCGGTACCAGCGGACGCAAGTCAGGTGGCAACACGGGCAGCACTTTGAGGATCATCCACTCCGGCTTGTTGCCGGAAGTATAGAAGGCTTCCATCAGCTTGAGACGCTTGGTCACTTTCTTGCGACGTGTCTCTGAGTTGATCGATGGCAGCTCTTCACGCATCTGTTCGATTTCTTTTTCGAGATCTATGGCGCGCAGCAATTCGAGCACCGCTTCGGCACCCATCTTGGCTTCGAACTCATCACCATACTCTTCCAGCGCATCCAGATAGGTTTCTTCTGTCAGCATCTGGCCGCGTTCCAGGCTGGTCATGCCAGCTTCGATCACGACAAAAGATTCGAAATAGAGTACGCGTTCTATGTCACGCAGCGTCATATCCAGCATCAAACCGATACGGGACGGCAGTGATTTCAAGAACCAGATGTGGGCAACTGGGCTCGCCAGTTCGATATGACCCATACGCTCACGGCGCACCTTGGTCTGGGTGACTTCGACGCCACACTTCTCACAGATCACACCGCGGTGCTTCAGACGCTTGTACTTACCGCACAAACATTCGTAATCTTTGACCGGGCCAAAGATACGCGCACAGAACAGACCTTCGCGCTCGGGCTTGAAGGTACGGTAGTTGATGGTTTCTGGCTTCTTAACTTCACCAAATGACCAAGAACGAATGAGATCAGGTGACGCCAGGCCAATCTTGATACCATTGAATTCTTCAGTCTTGCTTTGCTGTTTCAGAAACTTTAATAAGTCTTTCACGTTTCTCTCCTGAAGGAGTTGAACCTGGTGCCCCGCTCTCGCGGAGCACCAATTCGTTAACCACACATTGCCATAAGGCTAAGCTTATTCTTGATCCAACTCGATATTAATACCGAGTGAACGGATCTCCTTCAGCAATACGTTGAAGGACTCTGGCATGCCTGGTTGCATCTGATGGTTACCGTCGACGATGTTCTTATACATCTGAGTACGACCGTTAACGTCATCCGACTTCACAGTGAGCATTTCTTGAAGCGTATAAGCGGCACCATAAGCTTCCAGTGCCCACACTTCCATCTCACCGAAACGCTGACCACCGAACTGAGCTTTACCGCCCAGAGGCTGCTGAGTAACCAAGCTGTACGAACCGGTGGAACGGGCGTGCATCTTGTCATCAACCAAGTGGTTCAGTTTGAGCATGTACATGTAACCAACAGTTACCTGACGCTCAAATTCGTTACCGGTACGACCATCAAACAGCTTCAACTGGCCAGAAACTGGCAAGCCTGCAAGTTCAAGCATCTGCTTGATCTCTTTCTCTTTGGCACCATCGAAAGCCGGAGTCGCAATAGGCAGACCGCTCTTCAGATGGGTGGCAAGACGAACGACTTCATCATCCGTGAATGAATCGATATCGACGCGCTGTTGCACTTCGTCACCTAATTCATACACTTGCTTGATGTAACCACGCAGTTCGGCCAGTTCACGTTGCTCTTCCAGCATGGCGGTAATCCTGTTACCTATGCCTTTGGCCGCAGCGCCCATATGGACTTCGAGAACCTGACCTATGTTCATACGTGATGGTACGCCGAGTGGGTTCAAGACGATATCCACTGGGTTACCCTGCTCGTCGTATGGCATGTCTTCGATTGGGCAAATCTTAGAGATAACACCCTTGTTACCGTGACGACCCGCCATCTTGTCACCAGGTTGGATGGTACGCTTAACCGCCAGGTAAACCTTAACGATCTTGAGTACGCCCGGCGCCAAGTCATCACCCTGGGTGATCTTGCGGCGTTTGATCTCGAACTTCTTATCGAAGTCGGCTTTCAGCTCTTCGTGCTGTTCGGCCAACTGCTCGAGTTCAGTCTGTTTGGCTTCGTCGTCGATAACCTGAACCAGTACGTCTTTACGTGGCAGATCAGCAATTTGTGCTTCACTGTAGCCAGCGCTCAGCAACAGGTTACGGGCACGTCCCAAGACACCTTCTTCAAGGATCTTGAACTCTTCGCCTAAGTCTTTACGAGCTTGGGCTATGTGCATCTCTTCGATTTCAACGGCACGCTTGTCTTTCTCAACGCCGTCACGGGTAAATACCTGGACGTCGATGATGGTACCTTTAACAGAGTTAGGTACCCGCAGCGAGCTGTCTTTAACGTCTGATGCTTTTTCACCGAAGATGGCACGCAACAACTTCTCTTCCGGTGTCAGCTGGGTTTCACCCTTAGGTGTTACCTTACCGACCAGAATGTCGCCGCCTTTGACTTCGGCACCTATGTAAACGATACCTGACTCGTCGAGTTTCGACAGCGCAGACTCACCTACGTTGGGAATGTCGGCGGTGATTTCTTCGCTACCCAACTTGGTATCACGAGCGATACAAGACAGCTCCTGAATGTGGATAGTAGTGAATCTGTCTTCCTGAGCGACACGCTCGGAAATCAAGATCGAATCTTCGAAGTTGTAACCGTTCCAAGGCATGAACGCGATACGCATGTTCTGCCCAAGGGCCAAGTCACCCAAGTCGGTTGAAGGACCGTCGGCCAACACGTCACCGCGTACCACAGGATCACCAACGGAACAGCAAGGACGTTGGTTGATACAGGTGTTTTGGTTCGAACGTGTGTACTTGGTCAGGTTGTAAATGTCGATACCGGCTTCGCCTGGACGCAGCTCATCTTCATTGACTTTAACCACGATACGGCTGGCATCGACATAATCGACAAAACCACCACGTTTGGCAGCCACAACCACACCGGAATCCACAGCCAGAGTACGCTCAATACCTGTACCTACCAGCGGCTTCTCAGAGCGCAATGTCGGTACGGCCTGACGTTGCATGTTCGCACCCATCAAGGCGCGGTTAGCATCGTCGTGCTCGAGGAAGGGGATCAGTGACGCAGCAACAGAAATGATCTGTTGTGGCGAAACGTCCATGTATTGAATGTCGGCGGCGCGCATAAAGGTAGATTCACCCTTATGACGACAGGCGATCTGTTCTTCAACCATGCGACCATTGGCATCGACTTCGATGTTCGCCTGGGCGATCACATAACGACCTTCTTCGATCGCCGACAGATATTCAACCTCGTCGGTGATGACGCCATCCACTACCTTGCGGTAAGGGGTTTCCAGGAAGCCGTATGAGTTGGTACGGGCAAAGCTTGCCAGCGAGTTGATCAGACCAATGTTTGGACCTTCAGGAGTCTCGATTGGACACAGACGACCATAGTGAGTCGGGTGTACGTCGCGGACTTCGAAGCCGGCGCGCTCACGGGTCAAACCACCTGGGCCAAGCGCAGAAATACGACGCTTGTGGGTCACTTCCGACAGCGGGTTGTTCTGATCCATAAACTGTGACAGCTGAGAAGAACCGAAGAACTCTTTCACTGCCGCAGAAATTGGCTTGGCGTTGATCAGGTCTTGTGGCATCAGCTCGTTCAGATCGCCCAAAGACAGACGCTCGCGCACGGCGCGTTCAACACGCACCAGACCGACGCGGAATTGGTTCTCGGCCATTTCACCGACGCTACGAATACGACGGTTGCCCAAGTGATCTATGTCATCGACTTCGTCGAAACCATTACGGATATGAATGATGTTCTTCATTACCGCAACTATGTCTTCTTTAGACAACACGCCTGTACCGACTTCATCATCTATGCTCAGACGACGATTGAACTTCATACGACCCACTTTAGACAGGTCATAACGCTCTTCGCTGAAGAACAAGTTCTGGAACAGGGCTTCGGCCGCATCTTTGGTTG
The DNA here is from genome assembly GCF_021412365.1 of Shewanella sp. AS16. Taxonomy (NCBI): domain Bacteria; kingdom Pseudomonadati; phylum Pseudomonadota; class Gammaproteobacteria; order Alteromonadales; family Shewanellaceae; genus Shewanella; species Shewanella sp. AS16. The sequence continues at coordinate 36,125 of NZ_JAKCLK010000015.1, forward strand.
GTGGCTCGCCAGGACGCATCATGCGATAGATTTCAACCAGCGCTTCCAAGCGGTTGGTGGTTGAATCTATGCGCAGGGTGTCAGAGATATAGGCACCGTGATCCAGCTCGTTGATGTACAGAGTGCCGATTTCTTTAATGCCGGCCAGTGACAGTTTAGCCAGGTCTTCCAGGCTGATTTCACTGTTGGCAGAAACCAGAACTTCACCGGTATCCGGGTCTATGTAATCCTGAGCCGCATATTTACCAACGATATACTCAACCGGAACTTCCAGTTCAGTGGTGTTGGTTTTTTCCAGCTGACGGATATGACGTGCAGTGATACGACGACCGGCTTCAACCAGCAGAGTACCTTCGGCATCCTTGATGTCATAGCTGGCGGTTTCGCCACGCAGACGATCAGGCGTCAGCGCCATCACCAGGGTATCTTTCTTGATCTTGAATTCAACGCGTTCGAAGAACAGATCCAGAATTTCTTGAGTCGAATACTCTAACGCACGCAGTATGATGGTCGCAGGCAACTTACGGCGACGGTCGATACGTACGAATAAGGCATCTTTCGGGTCGAATTCGAAATCCAACCATGAACCACGGTAAGGAATGATACGTGCGTTATACAGCACCTTACCTGAAGAGTGGGTCTTACCACGGTCGTGATCGAAGAATACACCGGGAGAACGGTGTAACTGGGACACGATAACACGCTCGGTACCATTGATAACGAAGGTACCGTTGTCAGTCATCAGAGGGATATCCCCCATATAGACTTCTTGTTCTTTAATGTCTTTAACTGTGCCAGCTGCAGCTTCACGGTCAAAGAGCACCATGCGTAATTTTACGCGCAATGGTGCCGAATAAGTAACACCACGAATTTGGCACTCTTTCACATCAAATACTGGCTCGCCTAGTTTGTAGCTGACATATTGCAGCTCAGAGTAACCAGAAAAGCTCTTGATGGGAAAAACGCTACGGAAAGCGGCCTCTAGGCCACGCTCACCGGTAGGATCTTGATCGGTGAACTTCTTAAAAGAGTCTAACTGAATAGACAATAGATAAGGAATGTCCAATACCTTTGGACGCTTACCAAAGTCTTTGCGAATACGCTTCTTTTCAGAATAGGAGTAAACCATGGGTTTCCTCTGCTTACGAGATGTGACCAAGACTGAACCAACATTGAATGTTAACTCAGCACGTTTGCCCATCACCGTTGATGGCAAGAACCTAACCAGTAATCTCTGCTAGGGACTGCTAAATCTGGCGACAAACGGTGAAAAAAAATCGCCTGCGCATATAGCGCAAAAAAGGCCGACGGTTAAAAAACCGCCAGCCTTCACTCAATTGCTTGAGTGAGCAAGCTAAAATATAGCTTACTTGATTTCTACAGTAGCACCAGCTTCTGTCAGATCTTTAGCAACTGCTTCGGCTTCTTCTTTAGAAACGCCTTCTTTAACAGCTACTGGAGCAGCTTCAGCCATAGCTTTAGCTTCTTTCAGGCCTAAACCAGTTGCACCGCGAACGGCTTTAATTACTGCAACTTTGTTGTCGCCGTGAGAAGTCATAACTACGTCGAATTCTGTTTTCTCTTCAACAGCAGCAGCGCCTTCGCCACCACCAGAAACAACAGCAGCAGCGGCAGAAACGCCGAACTTCTCTTCCATTGCTTCGATCAGTTCAACAACTTCCATTACAGACATAGCTGCAAAGGCTTCTAAGATTTGGTCTTTAGTGATAGACATAACAAATGTTTCCTATTGTTCTGAATTCAATTTTATTAAGCAGCCAGCTTGAAATTAAGCGGCTTCTTGTTTTTGATCGCGCAGGGCGGCCAGTGTACGAACGAACTTGCCAGCAGATGCTTCTTTCATAGTCATCATCAACTGTGCCAGTGCTTCTTCGTATGTTGGCAGTTTCGCCAAACGATCAATTTCAGCTGCAGGGATGAAATTCCCTTCAAAGGCTGCGCCTTTAACTTCGAACTCGGCTTGCTCTTTAGCAAAGTCTTTTAACAGACGTGCTGCAGCACCTGGGTGCTCTTGAGAGAAAGCAATCAAAGTTGGGCCAGTGAACGTTTCTGCTAGGCACTCAAAAGCTGTACCTTCAACAGCACGACGAGCCAGTGTGTTACGTACTACACGTACATAAACACCATTCTCGCGCGCTTTTTTACGCAGACCGGTCATAGCACCTACAGTCACACCGCGTGAATCAGCGGCAACTGCAGATAGCGCACCTTTGGCAGCTTCGTTGACTTCAGCAACAATCGCTTTTTTGTCTTCGAGTCTTAATGCCATTGGCTTTACTCCTGGATTCTACCTAGGGTATTCCCTAGTATTTACCATACTAAATACGTATGTATTTAGTGACTTACGGTGCAGATTATCCAGTAAAAAAATTTAGCTGGGGCCTGACACCGTCTACGCAGGGAATTAAGTAAACCGTTAGGAAAACACCTGCGGTCTTGGACGGAAGCCTGTCTTTCATCACACTACTGTGCTCTAAAAGCAGGCTTCAACCCACAAAGTGCGCGCATTATAGACTAATACGCGTGCCTTGTAAAATTAGTTAGCTGCATCCAGAGTAGCCTGGTCGACAGCAACACCTGCACCCATAGTGGTAGAGATGCTGACTTTCTTAACGTAAACGCCTTTAGCAACTGCAGGCTTGGCCTTTTTCAGTGCTGACACCAACGCTTCCAGGTTTTCTTTCAGCTGAACTGGTGTGAAATCCACTTTACCGATAGTAGTGTGGATAATACCGTTCTTGTCGTTGCGGTAACGAACTTGACCAGCCTTGGCATTCTTAACTGCTTCTGCAACGTTTGGCGTCACAGTACCAGTTTTAGGGTTAGGCATTAAACCACGAGGGCCCAAGATTTGACCTAACATACCAACAACGCGCATTGCATCTGGAGATGCGATAACTACGTCGAAGTTCATTTCACCGGCTTTAACTTGCTCAGCCAGATCTTCCATACCTACCAGCTCAGCGCCTGCAGCTTTAGCAGCTTCAGCGTTGGCACCTTGGGTAAAGACGGCAACGCGTACGTCACGACCTGTACCGTGTGGCAGCACAGTCGCGCCACGAACGTTTTGGTCTGATTTACGTGGGTCGATGCCCAGGTTTACCGCGACGTCAACACTTTCAACGAACTTGGCAGTAGCCAGCTCTTTCAACAAAGCAACGGCTTCGTTGATGTCATAGCTCTTAGTACCGTCAACTTTTTCGCGGATTACGCGCATGCGTTTAGTTAGCTTTGCCATTATATTAATCCTCTACAACCAAACCCATTGAACGCGCAGTACCTTCGATTGAGCGAGTCATCGCTTCAATGTCAGCACCAGTCATATCGGCCGCTTTCAGTTCAGCAATTTCCTGAACCTTGCTACGAGCGATAGTGCCTACTTTCTGAGTGTTAGGACGTGAAGAACCTGATTTCAGGCCTGCAGCAGTCTTCAGTAAGTAAGAAGCCGGTGGCGTCTTGGTTTCGAAAGTGAATGAACGGTCACTGTAAACAGTGATCACGACTGGAATAGGCATGCCTTTTTCCATTTTTTCTGTGCGGGCGTTAAACGCTTTACAGAATTCCATGATGTTCACACCTTTCTGACCCAGAGCTGGACCAACTGGTGGTGAAGGGTTCGCAGAACCGGATTTTACTTGCAGCTTAATATAAGCATCAATCTTCTTTGCCATCTGACATTTCCTCAGTTTGGGTTCAAACGCGTATCAACGACATGCCGATATGCTCCCCCGAAAACAACGGGTGCGGATTATATAAAAATCCGCACCCGTTGCCAAACGGATTTTGTAGTTTATTTAATCAGCCCTTTTCGACCTGACTAAAGTCCAGCTCAACCGGCGTGGAGCGACCGAAGATCATCACAGAGACCTTCACGCGGCTCTTGTCATAATCCACTTCTTCAACTGTACCGTTAAAGTCGGCGAACGGACCATCACACACACGTACCACTTCACCCGGCTCGAACATGGTTCTGTGAGTCGGTGACTCGGTAGTTTCTTGCAGACGACGCAAAATAGCATCGGCTTCTTTGTCTGAAATCGGCGCAGGACGATCCGAAGTGCCACCGATAAAGCCCATCACGCGAGGGATGCTCTTTACCAAGTGCCAGCTGTCGTCGTTCATTTCCATCTGGACTAGCACATAGCCAGGAAAGAATTTACGCTCACTCTTACGACGTTGACCGGCACGCATTTCAACCACTTCTTCGGTCGGAACCAAGATCTCACCGAAGTGTTCTTCCATACCGTGCATCTTGATATGTTCGATCAGGGACTTACATACCCGGCCTTCATAGCCAGAGAATGCTTGAACCACATACCATCTTTTTTTCGCTTCTTTAGCTTCAGTCATTCGAGGTGCCTATACGCCAGTAATAAAATTGACAATTCGCACTAACACAGCATCCATACCCCAAAGGATCAAGGCCAGAATACCGGTTGCGGCAAGGACAATAAAAGTGGTGTTAAGCGCTTCTTGGCGGGTTGGCCATACAACTTTACGCACTTCAATGTGTGACTCACGGGCGAAAGCCAACGCCTTCTTACCCTTTTCAGTCTGCAGAGCAATAAATCCAGCGATAGCGAATGCAACAATAACGCCAACAGCACGTACCAAAACGCTAGCTTCGCTATAAAGTTGATTGCCAATAACAGCAGCGGCCAGCAGTATGATCGCTATGCCCCACTTCACCATATCCAGAGAACTACCCTGGTTTTCAGTATTTGTTGTCATCGGTTGATTCCGTTACTCAATACGACCTGAGCTTAGAGCTTGGTGTCATTCCAGTATAAGATACCGGAAAGACTATTTCTCCAAACCTGCATTTCCGAACTCACCCTCGAAACGCATAAGCCCAGGGTCAAAAATCGGCCATAGATTGTATTCTGATTCAGCTTTGTAAGCAAGAACACCCGTGGATTCGGGCCGAGATCCACGATAAAAATCCGCCTCAAACAAAAAAGGAAGCCGAAGCTTCCTTTTTCAATCACTCAATCTGACGATTAAGCTACGATGCTTGCTACTACACCAGCACCAACTGTACGGCCACCTTCACGGATTGCGAAGCGTAAACCTTCGTCCATCGCGATTGGACAGATCAGGGTAACAACCATCTTGATGTTGTCGCCTGGCATTACCATCTCTACGCCTTCTGGCAGTTCGATAGTACCTGTTACGTCAGTTGTACGGAAGTAGAACTGTGGACGGTAGCCTTTGAAGAATGGCGTGTGACGGCCACCTTCTTCTTTTGACAGAACGTAAACTTCTGATTCAAAAGTGGTGTGTGGGTTGATTGAACCTGGCTTGGCCAGTACTTGACCACGTTCTACGTCATCACGCTTAGTACCACGCAACAGAACACCACAGTTCTCACCGGCACGACCTTCGTCAAGCAGCTTACGGAACATTTCTACACCGGTACAAGTTGTCTTGGTGGTATCACGGATACCAACGATTTCAACTTCGTCACCTACTTTAACGATACCGCGCTCAACACGACCGGTAACTACTGTACCACGGCCTGAAATTGAGAATACGTCTTCGATTGGCAGCAGGAATGGCTTATCGATGTCACGCTCTGGCTCTGGGATATAAGTATCCAGGGCTTCTGCCAGTTCGATGATCTTAGCTTCCCACTCTGGCTCGCCTTCCAGCGCTTTCAGAGCAGAACCTTGGATGACTGGTAAGTCATCACCTGGGAAGTCGTATTCAGACAGAAGTTCACGAACTTCCATTTCAACCAGTTCCAGCAGCTCTTCGTCATCAACCATGTCACACTTGTTCATGAACACGATGATGAAAGGTACGCCAACCTGACGAGAAAGCAGGATGTGCTCACGAGTCTGTGGCATTGGGCCGTCTGTAGAAGCAACAACCAGGATTGCGCCGTCCATCTGGGCAGCACCGGTGATCATGTTTTTAACATAGTCAGCATGGCCTGGGCAGTCTACGTGGGCGTAGTGACGAGTAGGTGTATCATATTCGATGTGAGAGGTATTGATGGTAATACCGCGCTCACGCTCTTCTGGAGCGTTATCGATTTGAGCAAAGTTTTTCACTTCGCCACCATAAGTCTTAGCCAGAACTGCAGAGATAGCAGCAGTCAGAGTGGTTTTACCATGGTCAACGTGACCGATGGTGCCCACGTTTACGTGGGGTTTGTTACGTTCAAATTTAGCTTTTGCCATGGTAGTGCCTCAATCCAAGAGTCTTGGTGATGAAAACCTGCATATAGAAAAAATCCGATGCATAAAATGTCATCGAACCGATTAAATTAGGCGTAGGTGCTTTTAAGAAAGGCTGGTGCTGATAGGCAGATTCGAACTGCCGACCTCACCCTTACCAAGGGTGTGCTCTACCAACTGAGCCATATCAGCAACAAATTTGGAGCGGGCAGCGGGAATCGAACCCGCGTTATCAGCTTGGAAGGCTGGAGTAATACCATTATACGATGCCCGCGCAACCTAACTAAGGCTACCTAACTACCTAGAAAAAATGGTGGAGGGAGAAGGATTCGAACCTTCGAAGGCTGAGCCGTCAGATTTACAGTCTGATCCCTTTGGCCACTCGGGAACCCCTCCAGAAAAATGGTGCCGGCACCAAGAGTCGAACTCGGGACCTACTGATTACAAGTCAGTTGCTCTACCAACTGAGCTATGCCGGCGCATCATTTCGGAACGGGATATTAGGTAAATGTGACCATGAGTGCAAGCGAAAAACTATAAATTAGCTAAAAAAAGTCTCAAACGGTGATTTTTTATCCTCAAAGACCCTGAGCCAGAGCCAAACCCCGTGCCAAAACGCAATCGCCGGCTTTTAAGCAACTGTCTAAACTGTATTTACTATTGTTCACGATAATTTCATAGTGTACTGTGCCTTCCCCAAGGTGAGGAAAGCCAATGACATCTTATAACTCAATCCAGAAAGCCCTCTACTTAGCCTTTCAACGCCAGGAATGGGCACAGTTGAGGGAGGCGGTGCCTTTGACTTTGAGTGAAGCCGATCTGGCGAACCTCAGGGGGATCAACGAGAAAATCTCGCTGGCGGAAGTCACGGATATTTACCTGCCGCTTAGCAGGTTGCTGAACCTGATCGTAGGCACCAAGCAGCAGCGCGGCTTAGTGCTGGATGAGTTTCTGGGTCAGAAGCCTTCAAACAGCCCCTATATCATCAGCATCGCCGGCAGTGTTGCCGTCGGCAAGAGCACCACGGCCCGTATCCTTCAAGCCCTGCTCAGTCATTGGCCTGAGCATCCCAAGGTTGATCTGGTCACCACAGATGGATTTCTGTACCCATTAGCAGATCTCAAGCGTAAAGGCTTGCTGCAGCGCAAAGGGTTTCCCGAAAGCTATGATATGAAGTTACTGGTGGAATTTATCTCGGCGGTGAAAGCGGGGAAATCTCGGGTAGCGGCACCGCTCTACTCCCATGTGACCTATGACAGACTCGAAGAGCAGCAGCTGGTCTGTCAGCCCGACATACTCATTCTCGAAGGCTTGAATGTATTGCAGACAGGACTGGATGCGCCCGTCGATATCCGCAGCCCCTTCGTGTCTGACTTTGTCGATTTCTCCATCTATGTCGATGCCGATGAGCCTCTGCTGAAGCAATGGTATATCGACAGGTTCCTGCAATTCAGGCAAGGGACGTTCAGCGATAAGTCCTCATATTTTCACCATTATGCGACACTGACGGACGAGGAAGCCAAGCAGATAGCCGCCAATATCTGGGATACCATCAATGGGCCTAACTTGCAATTGAACATCCAGCCCACGCGAGAGCGGGCCCACCTGATCCTGCAAAAAGGCCAGGACCATCTGATGGATCAGGTGCTATTGCGCAAATAGGCGCATGGGCTTCAATTTGGCCTTAGGCTAATTTCCCCGCCGACATAAGCTTGCAGCCCGGTATCTGTTTCCAGCAACAATGACCCTTGCTCATCGATACCGCGGCAAATGCCTTGGATCTCATTGCTTCCCATCAATAACCTCACCGGCCGGCCGTCGAACAGATCGACCGCCTGCCAGCGAGACATGAAGGCCGGCAAGCCTTCGCGCTCGAACAACTGCAAATCACGTTTCAGCTGTTGTTGTAATTTGATCGCCAGCTCAGTCTTATCCGGCATCGATGCTAAATGGGACAGATCGTTCCAGGGTTGCTCTATGGCCAGCGCTTGGTTATCCGACATCGCCATATTCAGGCCTATGCCGATGATCAGCTGACATTCGCTGTCGGCCTGGCCGCTCATCTCTATCAATACCCCGGCCAGTTTCTTATGTTCCAGGTAGATATCGTTGGGCCATTTGACCCCCAGTTCCGGTACTCCAAGCTCTTGCAGCACCTTCACCAAGGAACAGGCCACTACCAGGCTCAGACCCATGGCCTGTGCCATCCCCTGGGAGAAGCCCCAAAACAGCGAGCAATAGAGGTGATTGCCATAGGGTGATACCCAAGTTCGGCCACGGCGACCACGTCCCGCCGACTGATATTCGGCGATACAAATATCACCACTTTTCAATTCCTTGGCATGACTCAGGAGAAAGGCATTGGTACTGCTGGTTTCATCGAAATAGAAACAGCGATTGTCTATGGCCTGTAACAGTCGAGGCTCATCGATCAGAAACACAGGGGTAGCCAACTTATAACCCTTGCCCTTGACGCTATAGATCTCGACGCCATAGGTCTCCAGCGTATCTATGTGCTTGCTAATCGCCGCCCGGGAGATCCCCAGGGCATCGGCCAATGCCTCACCCGAAACGAAGTCACCTGCATTGAGCAGGCTCAAGATGGCTCTCTTTCTATTCCAGTTATCCGACATGAGTCAGCATCCTCTCACCGTGACGTCCCATAATTCTCGGTTCAGGTTCCAATAACAAACCGAACTCTGCTCGCACCCGCGCTATCACATCCAAAGCTAACTGACAGATGTCATCCCCCTTGGCGCCGCCTAAGTTAACCAGCACCAAGGCTTGCTTATCATGCACCGCCGCCGCGCCACGTCTGTAGCCCTTGAGTCCTGCGGCCTCGATCAACCAGCCGGCAGCCAGCTTTATCCGGCCATCATCCTGGGCATAGGCCACTATCCGGCAATGAGTCTGTACCAGAGCATGGTAAGTCGCGGCACTGATTATCGGATTCTTGAAAAAACTACCGACATTCCCCAGCGCTGCAGGGTCAGGCAGCTTCTCACGCCTCACCTCGCATACACGCTCAAATATCTGTTGCGGCGTGACACGCTCACAATCAAATTCCTGCAGGGGACCATAACTCAACCTAGGCTGCCAATCCTTAGACAAACGCAAGCCAACCGAGGTAATGGCGGCCTTGTCTCTCAAACGTCCCTTGAATATCGAGTCTCGATAGCCGAACTCACATTCGGCTGCCGTAAGACGCTTAATCTGCCCATCGCTGAAATCCAGGTATTCGACCCAGTCGCATATGTCACACAACTCCAGGCCATAGGCACCAATGTTCTGGATAGGCGCCGCCCCGACGGTCCCAGGGATCAAGGCTAAATTTTCCAGGCCAGCTATGCCTTGCTGCAGCGAGTAAGACACAAGTTCATGCCAGCTTTCACCCGCCTGCACCTGGAGGAAATAATGCCCCGCATCCTGAGTCACCTCTATGCCTTTGGACAACACCTGCACCACGGCACCATCGAAGTCCTCGGTGAACACCAGATTACTGCCGCCGCCCAAAATCAAGAATGGCAAGCCCCGCTCGAGTAACGATAAGCAAGTCGCGGTTAACTCGGCAGTAGAATGCACAGGATGAAGCTCGGCACAGGACTGAGCCAGTCCGAGCGTATTTAGCGAGAGCAGGGAATGAGAAGAATTTAACGGCATGGGCACAAAAAATAGTCAGAAAGCGCTATTGTAACCGCTTAACGTCAGGAATGCAGCTATTGCACGGGATGACGGGTACTAATTCAGGGGAAAGATCATGAGCATTTCAAAAGCCGTTAAACGAAAAAATCCCCAACACAGTGTGCTGAGGATTTATCGCTTCTCTTTCGAGAAAATTAGGCGCCTGGAAATGACCTACTCTCACATGGGGAGACCCCACACTACCATCGGCGCGATTGCGTTTCACTTCTGAGTTCGGGATGGGATCAGGTGGTG
>NZ_JAKCLK010000108.1:0-339 GCF_021412365.1 Shewanella sp. AS16
AAAGAAACAGAGTTGTCATAGCGCAGCTGCTGTAGCGGAGTGGCAGTGGGTTCCATCACCACGAAATCAGCCTCTTTGCCAGGTAAAAAGTTGCCAATCAAATCGTCAAGGCCCAGAGATTTCGCTCCGCCGAGCGTGGCCAGGTAAAACGCTTCATATGCCGAGAGGCGATAGCCTTGTAATTGCAATACCTTGTAGGCTTCGTTCAGCGTTTGCAGCATGTTAAAAGTTGTTCCGGCACCGATATCTGTTCCCATGCCCACTTTGACTTTCTTCTGCCATGCTTTTTTCAAGTTGAATAAGCCGCTGCCGAGGTAAAGGTTGGAGGTCGGACAGAAA
>NZ_JAKCLK010000109.1:0-339 GCF_021412365.1 Shewanella sp. AS16
TTACGGAAGAGCTCGCTGCCCTCGCCCGTTTCCATCAGTTCGATGAAACGCAGCTGGATGGGACGATGCTGGATCCAGTTCAGAAAGGTGTCGAGCTGGTGATGATTAACATCACGCATCAGCACGGTATTGACTTTGACCTTCTCAAAACCGGCCTCAAATGCAGCATCGATTCCTGCCATGACCTGGTTGAATTTATCCTGCCCGGTAATGGCATGAAACTGGCGAGCGTCCAGACTGTCGACGCTGACGTTGATGCCAGTAAGTCCAGCATCGCGCCAGTTCGCCACATCGCGCTCCAGACGGTAACCATTGGTGGTGACCGCTATCTGGCGAATA
>NZ_JAKCLK010000110.1:0-338 GCF_021412365.1 Shewanella sp. AS16
TCCATCAATGAATGCAGTGCAATCCCCACCACTACAGCGACGGGCATCAGCGCCAGAAAGAAAGGCCAGGTGTAGATAAAAAAGAGCAGCGTGTTAGAGCCATAAATCAACATCGGAATTGCCAACGCGCACAGCCACGATAAAAAACCAACCACAGCGCCAGGCAGCGACCATGTGGTGTCTTCAACCTCAGTAAGGCTGTCGTTATTTGTTAATGTAATGTTGTGGCTGTTACGCATATCTGATCCTGTTACTTTGACGAACCGGGCATGAAAACCCGGTGGTGTCTCAGGATCTGATAATATCGTTCTGTCTCAACAGATCTAATAATTGCTGTA
>NZ_JAKCLK010000111.1:0-337 GCF_021412365.1 Shewanella sp. AS16
CCGGCGGTCTTACGTTTTTTGGCTGAAAGATTATTCAGCAGTTGCAGGCATTTTACCTTTTGCCGCTGGACGTTCTGTCAGACGCTTCTCAAAATTAGCATTAAATTGCTTTTTCTGTTCCGGCGTCAGGATGTTGTAAATCTTGTTCTGGGTTTCCATGTGCGCCAGCATGTTAGCTTTGCGCTGTTCTTCCATTTTTGCGATCTGCGCTTCAGCTTTTGCTTTATCGAAGGTATCGCTGGCAATGATGTCATGCATTGCGCGGCGTTCTTCCAGCGGCGGACGTTTCATCTGGTCACGCTGGCCTTTCATGATTTCGCGGATCTGCTGTTTCTGC
>NZ_JAKCLK010000112.1:0-334 GCF_021412365.1 Shewanella sp. AS16
TGGATAATTTTTACGGTCGAACCCAGTCCCGGTTCTGAACCGATGCGATAAACTTTTCCGGCAACGGCTTCCAGCACGGGTGCCAGTCGTTCAAAGGCAATATCGCTACCGGAGGCCATGACAGTCATTTCACCGTTAGCGGCTTTTACCGCACCACCAGAAACCGGCGCATCCAGCATTTCCAGACCGAATCCAGCCAGAGCGGTAGCAATTTCTTGCGCATCAGCACTGGCGATAGTGGAAGAAACCATTACTGCCGTACCGGGTTTCAGATGTTGTGCAACGCCTTTTTCACCAAACAGCACCTGTTTAACCTGGGTCGCATTGACCACCA
>NZ_JAKCLK010000113.1:0-334 GCF_021412365.1 Shewanella sp. AS16
GCGATGAATCTTTTCTCGCCGAAGCGACGCCTGCCACCACGGAATTGTGGGAAAAAGTCATGGAAGGCATCCGTATCGAAAATGCGACTCACGCGCCATTGGATTTCGATACCAATATTGCCACCACAATTACCGCTCATGATGCAGGATATATTGACCAGCCGCTGGAAAAAATAGTGGGTCTGCAAACGGATGCGCCATTAAAGCGTGCACTGCATCCGTTCGGCGGCATTAATATGATTAGAAGTTCATTCCACGCGTATGGTCGTGAAATGGATAGCGAATTTGAATACATCTTTACCGATCTGCGTAAAACCCATAACCAGGGCGTATT
>NZ_JAKCLK010000114.1:0-334 GCF_021412365.1 Shewanella sp. AS16
ACCCAGTTCAGCACGAATGCAGTCAATAATATCCTGCATTCCCCCTTCCGTGGGGTACAGCGACACATACAGCGGTAGCCCGTCTGCCAGAGCATCAGTATCAAGATAATGATCCAACAGCGCTGTCAGGGGCTCATCTGACAACAACGGCTGAGCCATCAGATTGTCAAACCCGTTGAGTATCGATATATGGCGAAGAAGCGTCGTAAGCAGTGCTCCTGCACGTCCGGGGATCTGGCAGAGGTTCATTGCCTGGAACAATTTTTTCAGCAATGAAAAGTAAACCAATCTGTTTACCGACAGCACCTGATTATTCCCCAGATGATCCCAGAGC
>NZ_JAKCLK010000115.1:0-334 GCF_021412365.1 Shewanella sp. AS16
TGGGCGTAGATAGAAGAACCCTTCCGGTGCACGAATAAGCTCAACGTTATAACGCGCGTAAAACTCTTCCAGATATTCCTGAAAATCCATCAGGAATGCATGATTATCCAGTTCGTCGAGGCCAATATGACGGCCTGAACGTAAGGCGCTATCCAGCGCCGGAAATAACGGATTCGCCAGCGCCTGCGCCAGCTTAACCGGCATCACTTGTTCAATATTTGTCGATGACATGCGCCTGTACCTTGGCTCCGTAATCATTAATCGGCTGCCATTTCGCTGGCAGTCCGGTGAAATCTGCTTGCGCTACGCCAAGACGTACCGCCTGATCAATAAC
>NZ_JAKCLK010000016.1:0-31942 GCF_021412365.1 Shewanella sp. AS16
TTGAGTATCAATGCGGTTTCAATCGCCCATCTAGTTGACGAAGAATGCTGTACTGAAATCCCCGGCCTCGGCCACCATGATGCTCAGTGCAGCACCAGTGGCTCATAGCCTGCTCGTCTATCCAAAACGCCAGTGAGCCTCGTTTGGTCAAGGCTCTGTTATATTCCGGCCAATTGGTGATGCGATGCTTGGATTTGCCCATCTTGTATCGATTCCGGTGTGTTATTCACAGGATCTGATCGCATCAGGAGCAGAAGGTTCACCTATATAAGGCAACAACGCCAGTAAAAGTATAAGAGCTGCTTATGAGGACAGACACAATTATTCTTGGCCGGCATCGTCATTATCGGCAGCTGTCCGAATGTCCACGTCTTGAACCCGGGATCATGGGTCACGGGCTCGGGCACCTGGGTACAGCAGGCCGCGGCGCAGCAGCCATTTCTCCGCCTCCACCGCCAGCAACACAGTGGCCGACAGCAAGAGGCATAGCAGCAGTGCAAAGGGGGGCAAGGGCTGGGTATGGAACACGCGGTTGAGCACAGGCGTGTAGATCACCGCCAATTGCAGCAACAGCGTCAGCAACACGGTCCCCAGCAGCGGCTGGTTGCTCAACAACCCAAGTCGCAGCAATGACTGGCGCTCACTGCGTACCGCCAGCGCATGAAACAGCTGTGCCACGGTCAAGACGGTAAACACCATGGTCTGCCAATAAGCCTGTCCATGGGCGATGGCCCAGGCCATGGCGGCGAGACTGATGCCGCCGATATACAGGCCCGCCCAGACTATGTGCTGCCACAGGCCATGGGCAAAAATGTTTTCCGTCGGTGGCCGTGGCGGCCGCTGCATGATAGCCGGCTCGGCCGGCTCCAGCGTCAATGCCAGCCCGGGCAAGCCATCCGTGACCAGGTTAATCCACAGTATATGGATCGGCAGCAGCGGCACCGGCAGTCCCATGAAGGGTGCCAAAAACAGGGTCCAGATCTCGCCGGCATTGGATGTCATTGTGTACTTGATGAACTTGCGGATGTTGTCGAAGATCCGCCGACCGGCGCGGACAGAGTGCACTATGCTGGCAAAATTGTCGTCGAGCAACACCATGTCGGCGGCCTCGCGTGCCACATCCGTGCCCTTGCAGCCCATGGCCACGCCTATGCCGGCACGCTGCAGTGCCGGCGCATCGTTGACCCCATCGCCCGTCATGGCCACAAATTCCCCATTGGCCTGCAACGCCTTGACGATGCGCAGTTTCTGCTCGGGCGTCACCCGCGCATAGACCCTGATGGAGCCGACCTTCCGTGCCAGTTCGGCATCGCTCAGGGCCGCCAGTTGGCCGCCGCTGAGCAATTCGGCGGGTTGACGGGCGATCCCCAGCCCCCGGGCTATGGTCATCGCCGTGCCCGGGTGATCGCCGGTGATCATCACAGTGGTAATGCCGGCGCTGTGGCAGTCACTCAGGGCCTGGGCCGCTTCCTGCCGCGGTGGGTCCATCAGCCCAACCAGCCCGAGGAACGTCAGCTGTTGCTCCAAACTGTCGCTGCTCTGCCCCGCAGGCAGGGAAGCAAATTCACGCATGGCAAACGCCAGTACCCGATAGCCCGCCTCGGTCAGACGCTGCACCTCTGCCAGCACAGTCTGCTCCTCGAAAGGCTCGACGGCGGCAACGCCCAGTTGGCGGACGCACTGGCTCAGCACTGTCTCCGGCGCGCCCTTGGTATAAGCCACGACTCCCGGGTCACTCTGATGCAGGGTGGTCATGCACTTGCGGCGGCCATCGAAGGCCAGCGCCAGCAAGCGGGGGAAAGCCTGCTCCAGTGCAGTCTTGTGAAAGCCGCTGCGGGCGGCGGCATCGAACAGCGCCAGTTCGGTGGCTTCCCCTGTCATGCGACCATCCTGCAGGGCCACATCGTTGCTGAGTGCCATTGCCTGCCCAAGTTGCAACCAGGGTGGCCCGGGCCGAGGCGGCAGCACCGCGATCCGCTCGCCGGCGGCAAACAGCGCCTCGACGCGCATGCGATTCTGGGTCAAAGTGCCCGTCTTGTCGGCACAAATATAAGTAACAGAGCCCAGCGTCTCGACCGCCGGCAGATTGCGCACCAAGGCATGGTGGCGCACCAACTTGCGGGCCCCCAGGGCCAAAGAGATGGTCACCACAGCAGGCAGGGCCTCGGGGATGGCAGCCACCGCCAGGCTGACGGCGGTGAGCAACATCAGCATGGGCGCCTGTCCCTGCCACACCCCCACCACGAACACCAAGGCGCAAATCACCAGCACCGCCAGCACCAGATAACGGCCAAAGCGCAACAACCTCTGCTGCAACGGCGTGCTGACGCCCTGCTCTGTTTGCAACATTTGAGCTATGCGGCCCATCCGGGTCTGCAAGCCTGTGGCCACCACCACAGCGCAAGCGCGGCCGCGGGTGATCAGGCTGTGATTGAAGAGCAGATTGTGACGCGTCGCCGGATCCCCGTCGTCGGCACGCTGGCGGGCACTCTGCTTGTCGACAGGCAGAGACTCCCCGGTCAGCGCCGACTCATCGGCCTGCAGATCCTCGGCCTCCAGCAGCCGCAGATCGGCAGGTACCTGATTGCCGCTCTCCAGCAATACCAGATCGCCTGGCACCAGCTCGCTGGCCGCCAGCAGCACAGGCTGGCCGTCCCTCAATACCCGAGCCATAGGCGCCGCCATGGCCTGCAACGCACTGAGCGCGCGCTCGGCACGAAACTCCTGCAGCGTGCCTATCAGGGCGTTGAGCAGCACTATCAGCAGGATAGTCACAGTATCCTGGGGCTCACCGATGAAACCGGAAATCAGCGCCGCAACCAGCAGCACCAAGATCATGAAATCGGCAAACTGCCCCAACAGCATCCGCAGCCACGAACGCCTGCGGGCCGAAGGCAGCAGATTGGCACCATAGTGCTGCAAGCGGCGCCTGGCCTCGGCGCTGTCCAGACCGCGGCGTGATGCTGCCAGCCGTTGCAGCACTGTGTCTGCGTCGAGCAGATGCCATTCGGCGCTGTGCATCTCTGTGTCCGCCAAGGGCTGCGGCGACTCCTTGGGGTGCATGTCAGCGTCCGCCAATGAGGTAGATGAGTGCGGCGGTCAGCGCGGCGACCAGCAGAGTCTGCAGACCGCTGTGCAACCAGGACGTCTGGGCGATGTGTCCGAGAAACACCCCGAGAAAGAAAATCAGCAACAGTGCCACCATCACCGCCAGCGGCAGCGGTGCCAAGGGCAAGGCCACACCGGCGCGTGCCAGCCACAGGGGCGTGAGGATCAACAGGGATATTGCCAGTGGCGCGGCGCCGTTGATGATGGCGATAAACAGGGGTACCCAGCGCGCCGCCTTGCCGTGGGCACTGGCATGCAGATCGCTCAACATCGCCTCCTCCAGTTGGCTCAGTGCCCGCTTGCGCTCGGCCGCTTCACTTATATAGGCGCTGCTAATGCCACTCATGGCAAGGGCGATGGCCGCCCCCAGGCAGGCATTGAGGATAAGATCCAGCTCGGCCGGCGAGCTGAACACAAACCCCAGGATCAACCCCAGCATAGTGAGCGCACCATCGAAACCGTTGACCACCAGATAACGCCGCACTATGCCCTGGCTGCGGCTGATGCGCAGCAAGAAATCCACCCATGCCAGCCAGCCCACGGCGTCAGTCCGTGCCGGCGCCGCTGTGCACTTCTACCTCATCTATGCTGTGCAGCGAGCCACCGAGAGTGTTGATGGCGCCATGGATGGCCTCGAAATCGAGGGCGGCGCCTTCCACCTGCAACCGCAGCGACTCGGTTTTTTCATCCATCTCCAACACCGTCAGCTGTACCCGGTAATCGGCGCCGACTGCGGCGACCCCAAGGCAAAACTCCAGGGCATTGGGCCTGTGGGGTTTGAGTATATCCAAGACCATCTTTTTGACCGTAACCATGGCACCCCCTGACTGCTGTGACATTGCCGGCATTCATCACTGCCGGCGCGAAAACGCTTCCCAGAGGCAAGTGTAGGTCAGCGCAGATGCTTTGGCCTGCCCCGCTGCACCGGCCTGGGGGCAACGAATTCCGGCACTGGTCAATTATCAATGGTCGATGGTCAATGGCCAAGCAGCCGGCTGAAGTTGGGTTGGGTTAGGTTGAGTTGAAAAAAAGCGAGAGAAAAGAGAGGCCATTGCCTGAGCCACAGGCAACGCCCTTTAATCACCTAACCAATCCTGTGTACCCGGGTTTTCCTCTGGGGTGGAATAGGTTTAGCGGAAGATCCCCTCAATCAATATTGCCTCAGTGACCCAAGAACAACTCGAAGTTCATGCCCAACCCAAAGGCGTCACAAACTTTCGCTTGGAAACCAGCTCATTTCAAGCTTTAGACTTTTACAAAAAGCGAGGGTATATTTTATTTGCTCAATGACCCGAGATGCCGCCCACTTTTACTAGTGACTTTTAAAAAAAGCAAACGGCCATATAGCAACCCAAGCCGGCGGAACAGATAAAGCTTGCTTGCTTGCTTGCTTGCTTGCTTAGCCAAGCCAATTAGCCCTGTTTGGGCTGTCGTGCACTGAATTAACATGGAAGTACCATGATAGAAATAGAGCAACTCACAAATTCACATCTTGAATCGGTTAACAATATTCGTTTGGCCGAGGAACAAGTGAAATTCGCCGGCACTGCCGCAGAATTTCTGTTGGATGGCAGTGAGACTACGCACTTGCATGTCATTAAGTCCAATGATGTCATCGTAGGCTTCTTTAAACTGGATACCTCATACCCTGCAAACTACCGCTTCTGTCCCGAAGGCAGCCTGGGGTTAAGAGCCTTTGCTATTGATAAAAATCAACAGGGAAAGGGTATTGGTACTGCCGCGGTAAAGGCATTGTTTTCGTACCTAAAAACCCACTATTCAAATTACGGCTCAATCTACTTAACCGTCAATTGCAAGAATCCGGGTGCGGTTGCTTGCTATCAAAAAGGCGGCTTTGAAGACACGAATGAGCTATATCTTGGCGGTGCGGCGGGACCACAGTACATAATGCGTGGAAAAATCGCCTAGCAACTGGCTCTGGTGCTGCTGTTCTCGAAAGCCTGTCTGGGTGATCTCACCCAGTTTTTTATGGCTGGAAGTGCGGGTGAGTCTCCGATTAGCGCCCTGGCCCAACTGATGGCGCTGGAGAAGCAGCCGCTCCCGGAATCATCCGATACGGACCTAGGTTGGGGCAGATAAAAAACAATAACGCCGGCCGACTCGTCGACTGGCGTTATTTTGCCGGGCTATTATTTTACCGGACTATTTTGCCGGGCTATTTTACAAGCCAGTGAAGCATACCTGCCGGGATGCCATTGGCCGTTGCGGCTGAACTTAGTCGTTTTTAGACGCCTTGCTTTCAATCGTCCGGCTGCTGCCTATCTCTATCTTGCGGGGCTTGAGTGCCTCGGGGATTTCCCGCACCAGATCTATGTTGAGCAGACCATGTTCCAACTCGGCGCCGACCACAGTCACATGATCCGCCAACTGGAAGCTGCGCTCGAAGCCGCGCTCGGCTATGCCCTGGTACAGGTATTTGCGCTCCGTCTGCGCCTCGGTCTTGCTGCCTTTGACCAGGAGTTTCTCGCCTTCGCTGGTGATTTCCAGCTCGTCCATGGCGAAGCCGGCGACGGCCATGGTGATACGGTAACGGTTCTCACCCAGCAATTCTATGTTGTAGGGGGGATAACCGCTGTTGCCGTTGTTGGCGGCGGCATGTTCGGCCAGCTGGGCCAAACGATCGAAACCTATGGCACTGCGGTACAGGGGGGTTAAGTCATAATTACGCATGGTCATATCCTCTTACTTAAGCAATATGTGATAAATCAAATCGGCCGACCGGGTCGCGCCTCTATTCACAAATGAAAACACCTTACCAAGGCAAATCGCGGCGCTATTGCCTATTGGTACTGTGATCCTCACCTCGAGCCCTCGATGAGCGACTCTGTAACTGATATGGATGCCGAAAAGGATTTTTCAAGCCGTTGGGCAGATTTTTTTAGCCCCATGAAAAAGGCAGCCCCTGGGCTGCCTCCTGTATTAACGCTCGACTAATTGCAATGCCATGGTTAATCCACGGCTTGATGGTTAGCCTCAAATTGCATTCGAACCTGTCTTAGTTGCTGATCTTGCAGCCGGCAACGCTTTCAGAGTTCTCGTACACTATGTCACCGACCGGGTTATAGTCGTTAGCCACTACGCTGCCCTTCTCTTTGAAGAAGTCATACAAGACGTCGGCATCGACATAACCTGTCTGTACCGGTGTCAGCACAGGATAACCGTCGCCGCCGGCGGCGTTGAAGCTAGGCACAGTGAAGCTATAGCTGTCGGTGGCGCTGAAGTCCTTGCCGTTGATCTCGCTGATAGCCACTGTCTTGGCGGCGCAATCGACGTTCATCTTGACGCCGGTTACCTGGGCGTAGGCGCCAGAGTCTATCTGCATGCTGGCGACAGCACCCAGGTAATTGGCCACATCGCTGCCCGTCATAGTGCTCAGGGTCACCATGTTGCCGAAAGGCTGCACCGTCAGCACGTCACGGTAGGTGATATCACCCGCTTCAATAGAAGCGCGCACCCCGCCCGAGTTCATCACGCCGAAATCTGCGTGAACCTTGGTGCTCTGGGCCATGGCCAGCAAGCGACCCAGGTTGGTTTGCATGTTGCGCACATTGGCACGTTCGCCGTCCAGCAGACCATCGGTAGTCGCTATCACTTCATCCAGTTTGCCGTTGCCTTTGTCCTGGAAGTATTGCAGCAATTCTTTCAGTTCGGCATCAGGTGCAATTTCGTCACCTATCAACACCTTGCTCTTGTTACCCGCTTCATCGACAACGGTTTTCTTCAGGTTGACCGGGATCAGCTTGTAGCTTGCCAGATGCAGCTTGCCGCCAAAATATTCGAAGTCGGCACGGCCTACATACTTGCCCCATTCATGGGCCTGCATGATCCAGGTACCGTTCTGTTGATCCGGTACGCAGGCATCGCCGGCAGAGAAATCGGCATATTCATTGGTGCCGGGCTCCATACACACAGGGTTTTGCGAGTGACCGCCAACCACCAGCTGCAGATCGCCTTCGGTCAGGGCACGCGCCATGGCGACATCCCCAGGGGCGTTGCTGCCGTTTTGACCATCGGCATAGTGACCCATATGAGTGGCGGCAAAAATCAGATCGGCAGCCTTGGCATCCTTGATTTCCTTGATCACCTTGGCCACTTCGACTTTAGGATCTGTGAAGGTCAGACCGCTGATGAACTCAGGATTGCCTATCTTAGCCGTATCTTCCGTGGTCAGGCCGATAACGGCCACTTTCAGCCCCTTGATGTCGAACACCTTGTAGGCGTCGAAATAACGCGTGCCATCTGCCTTGTAGATGTTGGCCGCCAGCATAGGGAACTGGGCCAGGTGACGTTGCATGTCCAGGATAGACAATGGGTTGTCGAATTCATGGTTACCTACGGCCATGGCATCGTAACCTATGTCGTTCATGCCGACGAAATCCGGAACGGCATCCTGTAAATCGGACTCAGGTACGCCGGTATTAATATCACCGCCGGACAACAATAAGGTTTCGCCACCGTTGGCTTCAACTTCGGCACGAATTTGTTGAATTAAGGTTTTACGGGCCGCCATACCATATTCGCCGTCGCCATTGGACCAGAAACGGCCATGGTTATCATTGGTATGCAACACGGTGAACTTGGTGCAGTTATCGACACCACAAACTTCGGGTACGGGTGCTGTTGTATCGTCGTTACCGTTATTACAACCTGCGAGTGCAGCGAGCACAGCTGTGGCAAGCAATCCCTTAACCAATTTATTAGACATTATATCAACCCCTTGATTTTATTTATTTTAGTACTATTAATTTCCGACGAATATTTGGTATTCGTCGGCGCGTATAATATCAAAGATTAAATCGTAAATGTGTCAAAAAAATTAATTAAACTGAAATATCTACTTATTTAAATGAGCGGGATTGAGTGTATTTTGTTTTGTTTAAAGAAAAGGGTTTGCAAATAAAAACCTGAAGCAGGAGAAGCAACAAATAATATTGGAATAAAAAAAGCTGGCAAAGGCGCCAGCTTATTGGATCTGAGTTAGAACTTTTACTCAGTCGCTCGCATCCGGCATTGTTCCAAAATGAGAACAGGCTGTATACTCAAGTGCGATTGGCGACTCAGTTTGTTACGCTTTATTTTTACGCCTGCAACACTTTTGTTAACCAGCCGCCTATCTCAATCAATTGCTGTGGCAAGACGCTATGTGGCATGGCATAGGTTTTCCAGCTCAGCGGGTAACCTGCCGCCAGCAGCGCATCTTTGGCCATGGTGGCCGCAAACAAGGGCACCACATCGTCTTGCTCACCATGATGCTGCAGTATCGGCGTGTTTCTGTTGGCAGCGCTCAGCCCTTCGGGCAACTTATCACCGCCGGGCAGATAACAGGACAGGGCCATGATGCCCGCCAGCGCCTGTGGGTAACGCAAGCCGGTAAACAGGCTCATCACCCCGCCCTGACTGAAGCCCGCCAGCACTATCTTGTTGGCGGCAATCCCGGACGCGATTTGTTCGGCGATCAACCCGGCCACCAAGGCCTCGGACGCCAATACCCCCGCCATGTCGGCCCTGTCGTGCAGATCCATGCTCTTGATGTCATACCAGGCCCGCATCTGATAACCGCCATTGATGGTCACCGCCTGCTCCGGGGCATGGGGAAACACGAAACGTATGCCGTGATCCGCCTTCAATCCCAAGGCAGGCACCACGGGGGCGAAGCCGGCACCCGAATCCCCTAAACCATGCAACCAGATCACACAAGCCGTGGCCTGTGTGCTGGGTTCGACGACAATAGCTTCAAGCGGCAGAGCTGACATAATGTATCCTTTTACTTCTTATCATATGGAATGAATTGGGCCGCCATGATAGCAGCAGTCGGCCTTGGGCGTCACTCGGCGCCCTTCGCCTGGCAGGAACTATAGAAAAAATCGAACGGTTAACGGCAGTTTTTCCGCTATATCCCAGGCAACACAAACAATAGACTCACAGCTGAGCCGACATTGAAAGGTAACAGACATGGGATTATTACAAGCTGGAAAATGGGTCGACGCCTGGTATGACACAGACGCCAATCAGGGTAAGTTCATCCGTGAAGCCGCCCAATTACGCAACTGGATCACTGTCGATGGCAGCCCGGGGAGCAGCGGTCGCGGCGGCTTCGAGGCCGAAGCCGAACGCTATCATCTGTATGTGTCACTCGCTTGCCCCTGGGCACACCGCACCCTGATTTTCAGGAAACTCAAGGGCCTGGAGTCCCTCATAGGGGTGACAGTGGTTGAGCCGCACATGTTGGAAAATGGCTGGGAATTTCTGCACCCCAACACCCAACAGCATATCCAGGGGGCCCAGGCCGATCCCCTCTATGGCGACGATTTCCTGTATCGGCTCTACCAACGCGCCATGCCGGATTACAGCGGCCGGGTCACAGTGCCCCTGCTCTGGGATAAACAGACTCAGTCAATCGTCAGCAATGAATCATCGGAAATCATCCGCATGTTCAACTCGGCCTTCGATCACCTGACCGGCAACAGCCAGGATTATTACCCTATCCAGCTCAGAGACGAAATAGATGCGCTCAACGCCTGGATTTACCCTCAGATTAACAACGGCGTCTATCGTGCCGGTTTTGCCACCAGCCAAGCCGCCTATGACGATGCCTTCGAGGCATTGTTTGCCGCCTTGGAAGAGCTGGAACTGCGCCTGACCCACAAGCGCTATCTTACCGGCGCGACGATCACCGAAGCCGATTGGCGCCTGTTTACCACTCTGATACGTTTCGATGCCGTGTATGTCGGCCATTTCAAAACCAACCTGAAACGCATCGAGGACTACCCGGCACTCTCGGGCTATCTGCGTGACCTATACCAGCAGCCAGGTGTGGCCTCGACCGTGAATATGGAACACATCAAGCAACACTATTACTACAGCCATGCCAACATCAATCCCAGCCGCATAGTGCCACGCGGGCCTGAGATAGATTACCTCAGACCCCACGGCAGGGACTAACCTAGGTTATCTCCTCACTCATAGTCCAGGCCCAGCTGTTCCCGGATCTGCTCCAGCTGGGCCTCGTCATCCAGACTCAGGCTCCAACGCACCGCGCCGCCGTCGGCAAGCAGCAGCCTCCCCTGCCGCTTGAGCTGTATGTCTTCGGCCATCGCCTGCAACACCAGATTCGACGCCCGCAGCCGCACTTGTACCTCAAATGCCGTGACTATTATTTTACCCTGTGAAAAATCCAACACCATTTCGAGTACGCTCCGATAAAAAACGCGCCATCATAGCAAACTTGGCCGCGACAAACCCAAATTCATCTGCCGCGGACCTATTCCCGGGTCAAAGCCAATACCCGGTGCAATTAGCCAAAGGCGGTTGACCCTAAAAGATAAAATTCGGGTAAACTGGCCACTCAACAAATCCCATAGAACAAAAATAGGTTGATCATGACAATCTCTTACTCCCGCTGCGCCCTCGGCCTGAGCCTGCTT
This sequence comes from Shewanella sp. AS16, assembly GCF_021412365.1. Lineage (NCBI taxonomy): Bacteria > Pseudomonadati > Pseudomonadota > Gammaproteobacteria > Alteromonadales > Shewanellaceae > Shewanella > Shewanella sp. AS16. The sequence goes on from NZ_JAKCLK010000016.1 coordinate 10,554, forward strand.
TGTGGCGCAGTCTTGCTGCCCGCGGCCGCTGCCCAGGCGCCCGCAGAACCGGCCCCAGCGCAACAGGCTGCCGCCAAGACAAGCATCTCCCAAAACAGCGACGCGCTCACCTTCGCCAACTATCTGGAGGTCAGTGTCACTCACATAGCACTGGATCTGGCGCTCGATTTTGCCCACCAACAAATAGCCGGCGATGCCATTCTGAGCCTGGACTGGCATAAACCCGGCCATACCCTGGTCCTCGACAGTCGCGGCTTGAACGTCAGCCAGATCAGCGCCCTGGACGGCGACGGCCACTGGAGCAAGGCCAGTTATCATATGGGGCCGAACCACCCAGTGATGGGCGAGCCCCTGATCATAGATTTCGCCGCTACCGACGTCAGCCGGGTAAAAATTACCTATCAGGCGTCGAGCACGGCTTCCGGCCTGCAGTGGTTGACGCCGGCGCAGACCCAGGGCAAGCAAGCTCCCTTCATGTTCAGCCAAAACCAGGCCATACATGCCCGCAGCTGGATCCCGCTGCAGGATACCCCGGCGGTGCGCAGCACCTATGAGGCCAAGATCAGTGCGCCCGAAGGCATCAATGTGGTGATGAGCGCCGATCGCCGGAAGCTGTCGCCCACCCAGACCCAATTCTCCATGCCGCAAGCTATCCCCGCCTATCTCATCGCCATCGCCGCCGGTCACTTGCAATTCAAGGCGTTCGATGCGACTTCCGGTGTCTGGGCCGAGCCGGAGATCCTGGCACAGGCACACAAGGAATTTGAAGATACCCCGGCGATGATCAAGGTCGCCGCCAAACGTTATGGCGACTATCGCTGGGGCCGTTACGATCTGCTGATCCTGCCGCCGAGTTTCCCCTTCGGCGGCATGGAAAATCCCCGCCTGTCCTTCATCACCCCGACCGTTATCGCGGGTGACAAGAGCCTGGTGAGCCTGATAGCCCATGAGCTGGCGCACTCCTGGTCCGGCAACCTGGTGACCAACGCCAGCTGGCGCGATCTCTGGCTCAACGAAGGTTTCACCACCTATGTTGAAAACCGCATCATGGAAGACTTGTATGGCCGCAAGCGGGCACTGATGGAGCAAGCCATAGGCTATGGTGAGTTGCTGGCCGAGCTGCCGCAACTCGACGACGGCGACTCTGTGTTGCACCTGGACATAGGCAGGCGCGATCCCGATGATGCCTTCAGCTCAGTCCCCTATGTCAAGGGCCAGCTATTCCTGCTCTTCCTGGAACATAAATTTGGCCGTGAGCGTTTCGACGCCTTCGTCAAGGGTTACTTCAATCACTTCGCCTTTCAAAGCATAAACACCGCCAGTTTCAGGGCTTACCTGAAGACGCACCTGCTCGAAGCCTACCCGGGAATCGTCAGCGACGCTCAGGTAGACGACTGGATAGAGGGCCAGGGGTTGCCGGCATTCATGACGCCGCCGCACTCTGAGGCCTTCACCTCTGTGGACGAACAGCGCCGGGCATGGCTCGACGGCAAACTGGATGCCGGCCAACTCCAGACCCGGGACTGGGTGGTTCACCAGTGGTTGAGGTTTATCAATGAGATGCCCAGGCTGGATCTGAGCCACGACAAGCTGGCCGAGCTGGACAAGGCGTTCGACTTCAGCCACACGGGCAACAAAGAAATCGCCTTCTCCTGGTACTCACTGGCACTGGACAATCAGTATTACGAAGTGCTGCCCCCCCTGGATGCTTATCTGACCCAGATAGGCAGACGCCGCCTCGTGGTGCCCCTGTACCAGAGCCTGGCAGAGTCCAAGCAAAGAGCCTGGGCCAAGGCCGTCTACCTCAGGGCCCGTGCCGGTTACCATCCCCTGACCCAATCGGGTCTGGATAGGTTGTTCGACATACGCTAACCGGCAGGCGCCGCCGCATCAGACAGGCCAATATTCACAGCCAATAAAAAAGCCCAGACCTGAGTCTGGGCTTTTTCATGCATGGGCCGATAGCCGGGCATCAATATAGGCATTCAACTGCTGCCCGGGGCGGCAGCATCAGTGGTGATGACCACCTGCGCCATGGGCATGGCCATGGGCTATCTCTTCGTCGCTGGCATCACGGGCACCGACGACTTCGATATCGAACGTCAGCTCGCGGCCGGCAAGAGGGTGGTTGACATCGACCGTGGCCATGAACTTGCCCACTTTCAATATGGTCACCTGACGTTGCCCCTGATCCGTGTTGACCACGGCGCTCATGCCAGGCTTCCACACCTTGGCACCCATCAGATGCTTGACAGACACGCGTTGCTCGGCACCTTCGATACGCTCGCCATAGGTCTCGGCCGCCGGCAGAGTCACGGTAAACTTGGCACCTATTTCTTTGCCATTGATGGCATTTTCCACGCCCGGCATCATGTTGTCATGGCCATGGAGGTAGGCGATGGGCTCGCCGCCTTGATTGCTCTCTATGACGTCACCCTTCTCGTCACGCAGTGTGTAGTTAAACTGCACTACCATATCGTCTTTAATGCTCATCGAATGTCCTTAAATTCACTTCGATTTCAAATGTGGCCGCAGCTTAGCAAAACTGCCCTGCGGGCTCCACATTTTTATCTGCCGCCAGCCCAGGGAAGGCCAGCCGTCAAGGGGCTGTCTGTTGTTTAACCGCCGGGGCCAGCGCCTGCAAGGTTTCCTCGCCGGGATAACCATCGGCGATCAGCTGCCGGCTGCGCTGAAACGCCTGGATCCCGGCCACAGTGTTACGGCCGAGCACCCCGTCCGGCTCTCCCACCTGGAAGCCGAGTGAGTTCAGTCCGGCCTGCAGCTGCTTGACCCGCTCACGGCTCAGCCTCGGCTGCTCCGGCGGCCTGACGGTGAGCGGCGCGGCGCCCACTATCCTGTCGGCCAGATGACCGACGGCGATGGCATAAAACGCCGAACGGTTCCAGCGCATTATCACCTCGAAATTATCATAGCCGAGAAAGGCGGGGCCGGTATGGCCAGCCGGCACATACAGCGCCGCCCGCATATCCGCCGTTGGCAGCGACCGGCCATTGGCGCGTTTGAGCTTGAGTTTGGCCCATTCGCTCAGCGGCTGCGCCTGCTGGCGCCCCAGGTGGCGGTAATCGAAATCCTCGGGCAGCAGGACTTCCCTGCCCCAGCGTTCATCCCGTTTCCAGCCCAGGTGCTGCAGGAAGTTGGCCGCCGAGGTCAAGGCATCCTCTGTGCTATGCCAGAGATCGGCCTTGCCGTCGCCGTCACCATCCAGGGCGTACTTGCCGTAGGCCGAAGGCATGAATTGCGTATGTCCCATGGCACCGGCCCATGAGCCGACCATGTCCTTGGACTCGAAGCCGTAACGCTCTTTCAATTTCAGCGCCTGGATGAGCTCTGAGGTGAAATAGTCGCTGCGCCTATGATCACAGGCCAGGGTCGCCAGCGAGTCCAGCACAGGCATCTTGCCCTTGTAGCGCCCGAAGTTGGTTTCCAGTCCCCAGAAGGCCAACAGGTATTGCGCCGGCACCCCATGCTGCGCCGTCAGGCGCGCGAGCAGCTGCTTATGTTCGGCCAGCAAACGCCGGCCCTCGGCGACCCGCCAATCTGTCACCCTTTGGTTGAAATAGTTGCCGAAGGTCTGGCTGAATTCGGGTTGTTTCCTATCCAGCTCCAGCACCCTGGGAACCAAGCGCAGCTGCGCCACTGTGGTATCGACCGTCTCCGGCGACAAACCCGCCGCCCTCGCCTTGGCTTGCAGTCCTGTGACGCAGGTGGCAAATTCAGCCGCGTCATCGGCAAGGGCAGTCTGGCCAAGCAGCAGACCGGAAAAAAGTGTTAATGCGGCCGCAGAAATAAAAGTACCCAAAGACATGACTCCAAAAAAAGAACATCAGGAAGAATGACCGTGGCTCGAGGCGCGGCTGCCCTTATTGGTGCCAGCCGGCCCGTACCCCAACCTCAGTCCAGCCTGGGCAGAGACCCGGGCACCACAGTCGGCACTCAGAGCATACTACCCGTGAAGCCGCCGCGATTCACCCCCGGCGTGCAATTTAACTGAAAATGCGCTGTCTGGGGCCACAAAAAAATCTTAACAAAGAATCCCTTGGCCTATGCTGCCGTTGCCGTATAATGAAGCCGTTATCAGCACACACCAAAGAGACCTATCATGACTGAAATCAATCCGGCACTGGCTGGCTTTATCGAAAATGTAAAACAAGATCAGCTCCTCTGGGGTCTGCAAGATGAAACCGGCGAAGGTTGGGTCGTTTGTGATTCATCCGAGTTTGAAGCCACAGATGTGATGCCTCTCTGGTCCAGCCAGGCAGCGGCCAAGAGCCATTGCTGCGACGAATGGCAAGATTATCAGGCAGTTGCTATCACTCTGGATGAGTTTCTGGAGTTCTGGGTCTCAGATCTGAACGACGATGGCGTCTTGATTGGTGTCGATTGGGAAACGGATCAGGACTGTTTCGAGCTGGATCCCATAGTGCTGGCCAAAGAATTAGTCGATGTCGAAGAAGCCTAAGCCTCTCGCTATCGCCCTTGTGACATGGGGTGCAGGCCGCGCCTGCCCCTGATGTCCATGGCAACCCTGGTCGATATCCCTTTCGACAAACGTCATACCTGCTGGTTCTGTGGGGAGCCGAGCAACCTGAGCTTCGAATACCCGGCGCAGCCCTCTACTCCGCACCCTTCACTGACAGTGCCCGCCTGCAAGGAATGCCTGCAGCTGGCCAGAAAACACCGACTGACCTCCATCTGGGACTGCCGCATGGCGGTGAAGGATGATTTGCTGCGCCTCTATGCCAAGCACCTGGCCATAGGTATCAACTGGACCCCTGAAGAGCTGGCCGAGTCGGAATTTTCCTGCAAGATATTGTCCGGGTTCAGGGAAAATGCCTGGATGATGTACGAAATTGCCCGCGACAGGGTCAATGCGCCCGGCTGGCCGCTGAGTTTGGACGGTGTCTTGCTGGATGATCATGGCCATAGCTCAGGCTTCAGTTTCGACGGCCTGGACTTCCGCTCAGTCAATGCCGCCATCAACCACTATGGCAATAGCCTCAGCCTGGACAAGGACTTGCTCGCCAAGCTGCTCGGCCTCCTGGGACGGGAACGTTTCGGCCATGCAGTGCGCCTATGCCGCATGCATATAGGCGTCAGTCAAGAAATGAAGCGCCGGCTGTTACAGGATATCGCCGAAGAACTGGCCAGCGACTAGCTAGGCATGGCTCGGGCCATAGGCATTAGACCACAGTCATCAAACCATGGGCATCAGGCCGCGGCATCGAGCAGCCCCTGCAACCTTTCCTGCACCACCCCAACCAGCAGATCCGGTTGGAACTTGGCGATGAAACGATTGCAGCCCACTTTCTCTACCATGGCATGATTGAAACTGCCACTCAATGAGGTGTTCAAGGTGATATAGAGATCTTTCATGTCCTTGTCGCACCTGACCTCATGGGTCAGCTTATAGCCGTCCATCTCAGGCATTTCCGCATCCGTTATCATCATCAACAACTCATCGGCCACAGATTTCCCCTGATCGCGCCATTGCTGCAACAAGGTGAGCGCCTGCAGGCCGTCACAGGCCTCGATGATCTCCAGCCCCAGGGGCCTGAGGGTATCAGCCACCTGACGCCGGGCGGTGGCCGAATCATCGACTATGAGGATCTTCCGTCCCGGCATATGCGGCACCAGCTCATGATCCAGCACGCCATCCGACACGCAGACGTCGTAACTGATGATCTCCGCCAACACCTTCTCCACATCTATGATGGACACCAGCTGGGATAACCCCTGATACTCCATGCGGGTGATGGCCGTCAGGTAGGTGTTGCGTCCTACCGCCTTGGGTGGCGGCATGATATCACCCCAGGTCATGTTGACTATGTGCTCAACCTTACCGACCAGAAACCCCTGCACACTCTGGTTATATTCTGTGATGATGAGGTTGGTTTCCTCCGACTCTGGCATGGGGGAAAAGCCGATGGCGGCGCGCAGGTTGATCACGGGAATGGACATGTTGCGGATCTTGGCGACACCACAGATATTGGGATGGCTCTCCGGCAAGAGGCTCAGCCTGGGCACTTTCACCACTTCCTTGACTTTAAATACATTGATCGCAAATAACTGGGTCGAATTAATCCGAAACAATAACAGTTCGAGCCGGTTCTCACCCACCAGCTTAGTGCGTTGATCGACGGACGCTAAAACGTTTGCCATATCCTGAATGCCTCAATCCTAAATCCATTCCGGCCTACTTTTTGACCTTTGAGCCAGGGATTATAACGATACTCGTGACGGAAAAACCAGACTAAACGCCTAATATTCAGCAATTTAATTATTTGGGGTGCGCTTTCGCGCCAGTACCATGCCCGCCAGCTGCAGCAGGTTGCGGGCCTTGACTATCTCGAATCCGGCCAGCGCCAACTGCCGCAATATGTCGCCGTGGTCGAACCTGTTATGCTGCGGATGCACAAACAGCCGTCGGCTGAGGGGATTGCAGATGGCCGCCCGGTAGAGATCTTCGATCACAAAGTAGCCCCCGGGTCGCAGCACCCTGGCGACCTCATCCACGGCCCGCTGCCAGTCGGGAACATGGTGCAACACGGCGAAATCGAACACCATGTCGAAGCTGTTGTCGGCAAATGCCAGCTCACAGGCATTGCCCCGGCGGACATCCAGCCAGTCACAGCCGGGATGGCGCGCCCTCGCGGCGGCGACCATCTGCGGGTCCAGATCTATGGCGCTGACATGCATGGCGCCAAAGCGCCGGCGGATGATGTCTATCCCCTGCCCGAAGCCGCAGCCTATTTCCAGCGCCGCCGGCACAGGACCGACATCACCCTCGAACAGGGACAGCAACAGGGGCGCCTCTAGCCTGGCCTGCAGCCAATGCCGCCAGGGATGGGCTACCAGGTATGTTTCCAATCGATTCAACTTCATACGTTCTCCCCCTGTCGGCACCCACCCTGGATGCCTGCTATAAGCCGTATTCTGCCACACACAGGCCACTATCCCGAGCCCTGGCTGTGGGCGCCGCGCCGGATACAGAACAATAAATGTTCAGATAAGGCTTGCATTAATCGTCAGCGGTGCTAGTATGACGAACGTTTTGAGATCCACCTTGTCGTTTGTCTTTTTATACCGACGTTTTCAACGTCCGGTCCTCACAAGAAAATACCAACACTACAAGCTCGACCCTCTCTCGCTGAAGTCACACTGCTGTCATAAAGCTGTGGTCAACTGTTTTATCAAGTCATGGCGTTCGATGTCTGCACTCACAAATGAGTCTTACCTCAAACCGGGCTTGATTAAGTGAAGAAAGATGGGTAACCTCGAGACTCACTAGAATTCATCTTTCGCAAAAAAAGCTAAGGATATTTTATAGTTATAACTAAATCACCCCAGGGTGAACACGCAAATTTATAAAGGAGTATGCACTATGTCATACAATATTAATGGTCATGAAATTACAGTTAGCTTTCCGGTTGATTCAATTTCAGTAAACAAAACCTCGATTGCTTTTACCGACAGACAAGGTAAAAACAAACAAACCTTTTCCAAGCGCACCGAAGCGCTGACATTTATGAAATGGTTGTTGTCTGCCAACAAATAAGCCCTCACAAGCTTAGGCACAGGCGTCGATACCGCCCACATTAAGCGGATTGATGCAATGATTCTCGCCGGACAATCGATAGCAAATCGATTTGAGACTCATGAAAAACTTGCTTAACATCGCTTCTCGGTACTTTTCCCTCTCACTCGTACCGGATGTTAACCGAGAGAGGCAGCGACTCGCAGGAGTAGTCTGGCTCACCCCATAAGACGTTACACATTTGGCTCAGGCGCATCTTATCTCACACAGATCCCGCCTGACCAAATGACTAACCCTCGCACATACCCTTGCCAAATACCTTTTGCCCGTCAGCCAACAATGGTCATTCAACATCACCCTATCTGCTCGTCCCCGGACATGGCAAGGCTCAGGAACATAGTCAGACACAGAGGTTGAAAAAGCTCGCCTCCATATGGCACTGGCACTGCGTTGACAGTGTTAGGGGCCGTATTTACGCCTGTACCTTGGCAGCATGCTGTCGTTCCCCAACAGCCCTCCTTGATGCAGGTACATGAGGCGTATCCCTGGCTCGGCCGCCAACAAGCCTTCGACCACCAACCAGCCGAGGGGATCGTACAGGAGTTCGAACTCTATGCCTGTGGCACAGGCCTGTTTCCACATACGATAGTACTCAGGGTAGAGCTTGCCGAAGTGATACTTTTTGGCCAAGGGCACTATCCTGGGGTGAAACTCTGTCTCGGGACAGAGCTGGGAAAATTGCAGCCTGAGGTAATCTTCACCGCCGACCACGGCGCAGGTGAGCACGTCGATGTCGGCCTGCACATTCATGAAGTACTTGTTCAGGAACAAGGCCGTAGTCCCGGTCCCCGACGGCAGAAACAGCTTAAGCTCCCTTATCCCCTGAGCCTGTACCCAGGTGACGATTTCCTGCCCCAACTGACTCACGCCGTATTCGGCATAACCGCAGCGGCCGCCTTCGGGCACGAACAGTATGTCCTCATGGCCGGGCAATACATGCCCGGCAATATACTCGGCGCAGCCGAGGCCGGCGGTCGATGCCAATGGGTCCAGCGCCACTATGTTGGCCCCCATGGCCAGTGCGGCGGCATAGTTGCCGCAGGGCTGTTGCCTGAGCTGGGCGGCGATATGATCGACATAATAATCCAGTTGCCAGCCTTTCAACCTGGCCAGCACCGACAGGCTATAGAGGGAATTGGCCTGGGGGGAACCATGGCCCACCAGCCTGGTGATGCCGGGGAACTCATGGTCGAGGAAATAGGCGAACTTGCGTGCCTTGTTGCCGCTGAAGCCACTTGGGCAGCCGGCAGCGGTCGCATCCGGGTGCGCCAGATCCAAGAGCTCATCACGCTTGACGTAAACTTGCTTGCCATTGAAAGACACAGTATCGACGGGAGAAGGAGTCAGCATAAGGGGAAGATTAACCACAAGATGGGCTAATTGTACTCCAGCAGCGCCGCGCTGGCAGCGACTTTCTGCCGCCCCCATGGCAGTGGCATTTTCACCATTTAGTGTTAAAACTCACTATTCCTGCATTCGACCCCTGGCTTCACACCATAAATATCAATAGCTTACGTGTTGGCATGATTCTGGCTTAACAGGTGCATGAGTCGGGAAAAACACGCTTCACAGCAAGGAGTATTAGATGGCACTACTGAGATTAATCTTCAACATCGCCTGGTTTGTTCTGGGTGGTTTCGTCATGGGACTGGCCTGGTGGCTGGCGGGCATCCTCTGCTTCATCAGCATCATAGGCATCCCCTTCGGGCGCGCCTGCTTCGTCATAGGCGAGATGACCTTCTGGCCCTTCGGTCAGGAACAGATCAACCGCAGGCGCTTAACGGGTCGGGATGACATAGGCACGGGCGCCTTTGGCACCCTGGGAAATATCATCTGGTTCCTGCTGTTCGGCTTCTGGCTTGCCCTGGGACATATAATGCATGCCTTCGCCTGCTTCATCACCATCATAGGCATACCCTTCGGTATTCAGCACCTGAAATTGGCCATGCTCAGCCTGACCCCCATAGGTCAGAGCGTTGTTGCCAGTGACTGACACAAACGGCGCCGATACCAGAGATTCATGGCGACCGGCGCCTGTCCAGCAGCAAGGCTAACAGCGCCTCCGGATTATCCAGCGCGATATCATGGCCGCAATGGGGCAGCTCACTGACGTCCAGACGGTAGAAACGCGCCAGCCGATAACTGCAGACAGGGTTTACCAGCCTGTCTTCGCGGCCATAGATGAGCACCAGAGGTACCCCTATTGCCGCCGGCGCCCGAAAGTGCGCCGCCGCCCATACCTGTCTCAGCAGATTGCGCCAGCGGGTATGGTTGACGCGGCGCAAATCACTCCACTGGCTTATCAGCCCGAAATCCCTGCCATGTCGGTAGCTGGTCAGCTTGATAATGAGCGATTCCAGCAGATTGAGATGCAGGCTCTTCCTGCAGCCTATGCAGGCCTTGAGGAGTCCCATGGGACTGAATCTCTGGTACCAGGGGGAAAGGTTGGCGGCGCTGCAGTTGAGCAGAAACACCCTGGCGATGCGTTCGGGCGCTTGCCTGGCCATCTCCAGCGCCAGCATGCCGCCCATGGACAGGCCCACCAGATGCAAGTCATTTGCCTGACCCAGCTGCCGCCAGACGGCGTCGGCATAGTCGCGCATATGCGCCGGACTGACTTCATGGGCCAGCTCACCATTGCCCGGCAGATCTGGGGTGATGACCGCCAATCCCTGTTCCTTCAGCCTATGCTCAAACCCCTGCCAATGCCTGTGATCCCGCATCAGGCCCCGCAGCAATACCCAAGTCGCCAATCTATGCCTCCTCCAGCCAGGTTGATGTCCGCTCTCCCGGAAAATGTGCTTAAGTGCCGGCCGCTGGGCCTGGCTCCCCGGAATACCACAGGCGTATCGCCTCCTCCGTGGCCAGTGCCAGTTCGCTCGCCGGCACCCCTTCCAATGCCCTGGCGTAGGCGAGATCCATCATGAACTGCATCAGCACAGTATGGCGACGCAAGATCCTATGGTGCCTATGGGTCTTCTGTGGATTGAAGAACCCCGCGAAGTTGAACACCTGGCGCGGATTTTTCTTGATCCAGGCCCAGGATCCCATCTCCAGGGTGAAGGGCACGAAGGGCGTCTCGCCCGAGTGGGATGTCACCAGATAATCCCAGATGTCACCATGGGTGCGGTAGAACCTGCTCTGGGGCGCCAAGCCATAGTGACCATGATGCGGATAACTGGTCTCGAAGACCCGCTTGAGACGATATACGTGACCGACCGCAGGAATGGGCTTATGGGCGCCGGCGAAGGGAAACCAGATATGATCTGTCAGGCCGAAGCCCGAATGCGCATCGAGAGACATCAGGCTGGAGCTGCCGGCCAGCAGCTGCTTGACATAATCCACCAACGCCGCCGTTTCCAGCTCCATGCCGTTATGACCCCGGTACCAGGGCAGGCGCGGCGACACCCTCTGTCCCCCCACCATGAAGGTCACCCTGTCGCTGGCCTCTATGGGGGCATTGCGCATCAGGTCGACACCATTGCCATTGCCCCGGCTGCCCTTGAGTATCCCGACCGGGTTCACCACAGGCACGAAGGCCAGCCTGACCCCGGTCAGCAATTGCCTGAGATGCCTGTCCCAGTCGAGCCGATGCAGCAAACTGGTGAGCAGGGCCAGGATCACTTGGGAACCGATGCGCTCGACACCATGTACCCCACCGACAAACAACACGGTCGGGCAGCCCGGCGACTGGCAGCCGAGCTCGACACTGTAGAGCGGCAGGGCCCGGTCAAGATGGGGGATCTCGGCCAACACCCGGTGACGTAACACCGACTCGTGTGCTGCTATCAGCTGGCTCAAGGTATCCAGCTCGAAAGGTGGCCTATGCATAGTGTGCTTCATTGAGACAAAACCAAGCGAAATTGTAGCGACGCCAGACGACAAATTTATGACATGACGGCGACCCCAATGCCTGACTCAAGGGGTCTGGCCGAGGTTGTCATGCAGAATTTTGGCAACATCGATCTTCTGCAATCCGGCATCAGTTATTGCGCGCCAGCGCCGACCTTGCGCGCTGTTCTGAAAGGCGATATAGAGCTGCTTGTCGGCCAGCAGGCGCCGGTTAACCTGCAGACGACTGGCCAGGCCCTCGAAGCCACCCTGCTTGAGAATATAATTGAGCACATGCACATCGATCACCGCGGCATCGACCCTGGCGGCGGCCACCTTCCTGACATTGTGTTCATCCGAACTGGAAAACTCCACTTTCTGGACGCCGGCCGAGATCATGGCGTCCAGCTCTTCGGTATTCACATAATCTCTCACCACCCCCAGGGTATATTGATTCAGATCCCTGAGCTGCACCCAACTTATGGGGTGCAACTTCTGCTCGACCAGTCCCAGAGGGCTGCTGCCGAGAGACGAGGAGAACAGGTATTTATCGGTTTTAAAGCCGTACTCAGGAAAGTAACCCACATATTGGGCATTGGGCATATTGGCCAGCTTGATGGCCCTGCTCCAGGGGTAAAAATCCACCTCCAGCTCATGGCCCATGGCCTCGACCGCCGCCCTGACCACAGCCACGGCCGCCCCCTGATTGGCCAGGTTCTGGCTCGAGTAAGGCGGCCAGTGCAAGGAGGTCAGATGCAGCACCTCGGCCTGCAGCTGGGGGGGCAGACAGAGCATGAGCCAGGCGCAGCGGCGCAGCGACTTGAGCAGGCGAGCGAACAGAGTCTGGGTCATGGCTGACTTGGCCGGCATAGGTTAGATCCTCGGCTGATTGGCAACAGGCTTAGGCGACCGCCCGAGGCGAGTCCCATCTTGACTAGATCACAGCTGAGTATAGCGGAACTTTCGCCGGGACAGCGGCGGATGCGCCCTGTCCCGCAAAAGCTAACAGATTGATTGGCGGCAATTTAGCTTCAGGCGTTAATCGCCCGGTGCAGCTCCTGGTACATGAGCTCACGCATCCTGAACTTCTGGATCTTGCCTGTAACCGTCATGGGATAGGTCTCGACAAACTTGATGTACCTGGGCACCTTGAAGTAGGCGATCTTCTCGGTGAGGAAATGCCGCACCTCCTCCTCGCCCAGCTCGCTGCCGGGGCGGGTCTTGATCCAGGCACAGACCTCCTCGCCGTATTTGTCGCTCTGTACCCCGAACACGGCGGCATCCTGAATATCCGGATGCCGATAGAGTTTCTCTTCAATTTCCCTCGGGTAGATATTCTCGCCACCGCGGATGATCATGTCCTTGATGCGGCCGACAATTTTGACATAGCCCTGCGCGTCCATTTCCCCCAAGTCCCCCGAGTGCAGCCAGGCCTGAGCATCTATGGTCTCCGCCGTCTTGGCCGGGTCATTCCAATAGCCCAGCATCACCCCATAACCACGGCTGCACACCTCGCCCGGCTGGCCCAGGGGCACTATCTCGCCCAGCTCATCGACTATCTTGACCTCGGTATGCGCCAACGCGCGCCCCACTGTGCAGACCCGCTTCTCCAGCGGTGAATCGATTTCGGTCATGTTATTGATCGGGCTGCATTCCGTCTGGCCATAACCTATGAGCACCTCACGCATATACATGAGATCTTGTACCCGGGTCATCACTTCTTCCGGGCAGGTGGCGCCGGCCATGATGCCGGTGCGCAGGCTGGACAGGTCGTAATCGGCAAAGTCCGCCAGTTCCAGCTCGGCGATAAACATGGTCGGCACCCCATGCAGGCCGGTGCAGCGCTCCCGCTGGACCACTTCCAGCGTGGTGCGGGCATCGAACGACTCCCCGGGAAATACCGCCGCCGCGCCCTTGGCCAGGCACACCAGGCTGCCCAGTACCATGCCGAAGCAATGATACAGGGGCACGGGAATGCAAATTTTATCTTCACAGCTCAGGTTCATGGCCTCGCTCACCAGGAGGCCATTGTTGAGTATGTTCCTGTGGGATAGAGTCGCCCCCTTGGGGTTGCCCGTGGTGCCCGAGGTGAACTGGATATTGATGGCATCTTCGCTCTTGAGCCGGGTCGCTATCTCGGCCAGGCGCTGGTATTCGGGTTCCCCCCCAAGGCGGGTCACGGCATCGAAGTTCAGCATCCCGGCCGAAGCGTCGGCTCCGGTGCGGATCACCATCTCCAGCTTGGGCAAGGCCTTGGCCTCGAGTCTCCCCGGCCGGCACTGCCTCAACTCGGGCAAGAGCTCATAGAGCATCTGCAGATAGTTGCTCGACTTGAAGCTGTCGGCGCAGATGATGGCCCGGCAGCCGACGTTGTCCAGCGCATAGTGCAATTCTTCCGGCCGATAGGCGGGGTTGATGCACACCATGATGGCGCCTATCTTGGCGGTGGCGAATTGGGTCAGACACCACTCGACCTTGTTGGGCGACCAGATCCCCACCCTGTCGCCCGGTGCTATTCCAAGGGCCAACAGGCCCGTTGCCAGGGCATCGACCCGTTGCCTGTATTGGCGATAATCCCAGCGTATGTCCTGATGCTGCACCACCAGGGCCAGCCTGTCGGCATGCTCCTCGGCGATGCGATCGAAATATTGGCCTATGGTCAGTTCGGTCAGGGCACAGGCGCTGCTGCCGGCATACAGGCTCTGACTCAAGGGAAACCTTGGCTCGGCAACGGCCGGGGCTGACTCTGGCATAGGCTGTGATTGTGATTGTGATTGTGATTGTGATTGTGCAAGTGGAACTGAAATAGACATTGGGCCTCCATGCTGGCTGATTTCTTATTATTGACCCAATCTAACGAAAGCCGGGCCCGGATCACAAGTAAAACCCCAAGGCATTAGACTAAAGGCGGGGTGCCCCGGGGAGCCGCCATCCGCTGGCCAGGGTATTCTCACCCTATGTTCGCAAGCGCCCCAGGCTGAACCCGAACTTAACCGGACAGGGACTCGCCCGCAAGCAGGCAAAAAACGCCTTGAGTTCGGCCGCGCTCACCGGGACAATAGCCGCAGTTCCCCATAGCAGGACAGACGATGAACTACTGGTTGATGAAATCTGAACCCCATGAGTTCAGTATCGATGATTTACACGCCAAGGCGCCGCAGGCCGAACCCTGGCAAGGCATACGCAACTACCAGGCGCGCAACTTCATCCGTGACGCCATACAGGAGGGTGATGAGGTGTTCTTCTATCACTCCAGCTGCAAGGTGCCCGGGATAGTGGGCATAGCCAGGGTCACCTCGGCAGCCTATACGGATGCCAGCGCCTTCGACCCGGACTCGGCCTACCATGATCCCAAGTCCAGCCCGGAGAGCCCACGCTGGCTCTGTGTCGATATCGGCTTCGTTAAAAAATTCGACCGTAACATCAGCCTGAGTGAGATCAAGGCCACGCCCGCGCTGGCCGAGATGTATTTAGTCAAGAAAGGTGCCAGACTCAGTATTCAACCGGTCACCGCAGACGAATGGCAATTCATCTGCCACATGGCGGCAGAGCCAACGCACCATGAGACAACAGGAGCATAAGATGAACAGCAAGATACTGATACTCGCCACTGCGGCCTTCACCCTGCTCGCCAGTCAGAGCGCATTGGCCAAACACGACGACCATGACAAGAAAGGCAAGGCGTTGCCGCCCGGGCTACAGAAAAAACTCGCCAGAGGCGAACCCCTGCCGCCGGGCTGGCAGAAGAAGTACCACAGGGGCGATACCCTGGAGCAGGATCTCTATGACCGTGGCCAGGTGCGGGTGCCCGTGGGACAAGATGGCAGCATTACCCTGGACATAGAAGGCACCTGGTTCAGGCTCCATGCCGACACCCGGGAGATCCTGGAGATCCTCAATCACCACTGATGCGCATGAACACTAAAAAAGTCCCCTTAACTCGTGAGTTATGGGGACTTTTTTATTGGGTGTCATTTATGTAGACGGCTGCACTCTCAGTGAGTCGCTGCCGTGCAACCAGTAACCGGCAACTAACAATTAGCGGCCGTCCAACATGCGCCCCAGGCCGCCCAGCACAGAACCTTCTCCCCTGTCGCTGCCGCCGCTCGAAGGCGCATGGGCTATGATGCGATCCGCCATACGCGAGAATGGCAGGCTCTGCAGCCATACTGTGCCATGGCCGGACAGGGTCGCCAGGAACAGGCCCTCACCGCCGAACACCATGGACTTGAGCGAACCGGCCCGCGCTATGTCATAGTCGATCCCCGGGGTGAAGCCAACCAGGCAGCCGGTATCGACCCTCAGAGTCTCGCCCTTGAGTTCTTTCTTTATCAGGGTACCGCCGGCATGCACGAATACCATGCCATCCCCCTGCAGGCTCTGGAGTATGAAGCCCTCGCCGCCGAAGAAACCTGTTCCCAAACGGCGATTGAACTTCATGCTGACCTTAGTGCCCAGCGCCGCGGCCAGGAAACTGTCTTTCTGGCAGATGAGTTCACCTCTATGCTCGGCGAGATCGATAGCCAATATGGTGCCTGGATAAGGCGCGGCGAAGGCGACTCTGCGCTTAGCCTGCCCCTGATTGGTGAAATGGGTCATGAAGATGCTCTCGCCGGTCAGCACCCGCTTGCCGGCTCCCAGCACCTTGCCGAAGAAACCCGACTCTGGCTCGGAGCCATCGCCCATCTTGGCTTCGAAGCTGATGTCCTGTTCGATATAATTCATGGCACCGGCTTCGGCGATCACAGTTTCATTGGGGTCCAGTTCCACTTCCACCAACTGCATGCTGTGGCCCTTGATCTCATAATCCACTTCGTGGCAACGTCTGCTCATCATCACTCCTTGGCGCTTGCGCACCTTGCTGGTTAATTACTTGGCTCTGTCTTCATCCGCCTGGATCCGTCGCGAGCCGAACCCTTAGCCTATGACATAAAATGTCATGGTGACAAGTTTTTTCTCTGCCGCGCTTTTCCCCCTAAAAATTCGTCCCTTTATTGTCGGCAGCCAAGCTCAGCCCAGGCCGGGATCCGTCAGCGGCTGCGCCTTGGCAAACTCTTCGAGGATAAGCTCAGTGAACAGGCGTCCCGCCCGTCCCAGTGGCCGCTCCAGGGTCGACACCAACTGCGGGGTGAAACGATAGCGGCTGCCACCGACGAAATCGACCTCCACCAGGCTGCCCTCGGCCAATTCTTCATGGATCAGGAAGTCCGGCATCCAGCCGAAGCCCAGCCCCTTGAGCAAGGCGTTCTTCTTCATGATGAAGCCGGAAAGATAGAACACCTTGTCACCACCGAACTGCAACTCGTCCCTGTTGCTCTTCACCGGCGATGAGTCGTCTATGGTCAGCTCCACATGCTGCTGCAACTCGGCCAGGCTGATGCCCCGCATCTGTGTCAGGGGATGGCCTGCGCCCGCCACCAACACGCTGGTAATTTCCGGCAACGCCTGGGGATGATAATAGGGGCCGGTGCGATAGTCTTTCACCAACATGAGATCGGCATTGTCGCGCTCGAACCTGTGCTGCACCCCGCCGAGGAACTCCATGTTGAGCTGGATCTTGGTGGGGATCTTATGCTCGGCCATGCGCTTGAGTGCCGTCATTATGGGTTCCATCGGCAAGGCACCGTCGATCACCAGCTCCAACTTAGGCTCCCAGCCCTCGCTGAAGCGGCTCGCCAGATGTTCTATATTGGCCAGATGTTGCAACAACCTTTGGCCCTCGGCCAGGATCACCTGCCCCTCGGGTGTCAATTCGGCACGGTATTGCTCACGGTTGAACAACTGTACTCCCAGGTGTTCTTCGAGCTTTTTCACCTGGTAGCTGACGGCGGATTGCGCCTTATGCAGCCGCTCAGCGGCCTTGGCGAAACTGCCCTCCTCCACCAGCACCTGCAATACCTTGAAGCTGTCGACATCGATCCGCATGTTCTTCCCTTGGTTTCACCTGCTTATTCATTAACTTATGGCGTTTTTATCGTCAAATCCGTAACGCCAAGATTACCATCTTATTTTTTGATTGAGATGCACCATTTATTATTCTTTTTTTTGTTCATCTGAGCAACTAAATTGAGAGATAGATCAGAGTACAGGCTCATTTCGCGAACCCTGTGGTACGGATACGGCACCAGAGGCGCACACCAGAGTCGATACAGATAACCAGCGACCCAGTTCGAGGAACAGCAAAGATGCCATTTTATGTGAAACAAGGGCAGATCCCCCACAAGCGCCATATCGCGTTTGAAAAAGAGAACGGCGAACTTTACCGCGAAGAGCTGTTCTCCACCCATGGCTTTTCCAATATTTATTCCAATAAATATCACCACAACATGCCGACCAAGGCATTGGAAGTGGCGCCTTATGCCCTGGGTCATGGCGAAGCCTGGGACGACCCGCTGATCCAGAACTACAAGCTCGACTCTCGGGTCGCCGACTGTGAGGGTAACTTCTTCAGCGCCCGCAACAAGATTTTTTACAATAAAGATCTCGCCCTGTACACCGCCAAGGTGACCCGGGACACGGACGAATTTTACCGCAACGCCTATGCCGATGAAGTGGTGTTCGTCCACCAGGGCCAAGGTACTCTCTACAGCGAATATGGCACCCTGGAAGTCAAGCAATGGGACTATCTGGTGATCCCCCGCGGCACCACCTATCAGCTCAAGTTCAGCGATTACGCCAACGTGCGCCTGTTCGTCATAGAGTCCTTCTCCATGGTGGAAGTGCCCAAGCATTTCCGCAACGAATACGGTCAGTTGCTTGAGTCGGCGCCCTATTGTGAGCGCGACATCCGCACCCCGGAACTGCAGGATGCCGTGGTGGAATCCGGCGCCTTCCCGCTGGTGTGTAAATTCGGCGACAAGTATCAGAAGATGACACTGCAATGGCACCCCTTCGATCTCGTCGGTTGGGACGGCTGCGTCTATCCCTGGGCCTTCAACATCACGGAATACGCGCCCAAGGTGGGTCAGATCCACTTGCCACCCTCGGATCATCTGGTGTTTACCGCCCACAACTTCGTCATCTGTAACTTTGTGCCGCGCCCTTACGATTTCCATCCCAAATCCATTCCCGCGCCTTACTATCATAACAACATAGACAGCGACGAAGTGCTGTATTACGTCGATGGCGACTTCATGAGCCGTACCGGCATAGAAGCGGGTTACCTGACCCTGCACCAGAAAGGTGTGCCCCATGGGCCACAGCCGGGTCGCACCGAGGCCTCCATAGGCAAGAAAGAGACTTACGAATACGCGGTGATGGTCGATACCTTCGCCCCGCTGCAACTGACCGAACATGTACACAAGTGCATGAGCCCGGATTACAACCGTTCCTGGATTGAAGATTAATCTCAATCCCAACGCAAGGTCATCGCAGAATGACCGGCAAGACGATAATTGAAATGAGGAAAGTACCATGGCAAGCGAACAGAACCCACTCGGCTTATTAGGTATCGAATTTACCGAATTCGCGAGCCCTGACAGCGATTTTATGCATAAGGTCTTCATCGACTTTGGCTTTTCACTGCTGAAAAAGGCAAAAAACAAAGACATTCTGTATTACAAGCAGAACGACATTAACTTCCTGCTCAACAAGGGCCGCGAAGGCTTCTCGGCCGAGTTCGCCAAGTCCCACGGCCCGGCTATCTGCTCCATGGGCTGGCGCGTCGAAGATGCCCAATTCGCCTTCGACACTGCGGTAGAGCGTGGTGCCAAGCCGGCCGATCCTGCCGGCACAGACATGCCTTACCCGGCGATCTACGGCATAGGCGACAGCCTGATCTATTTCATCGATACCTTCGGCGCCGACAATAACATCTACGCCACAGACTTCGAAGATCTGGACGAGCCGGTGATCACCCAGGAGAAAGGCTTCATGGAAGTCGATCACCTGACCAACAATGTCTATAAAGGCACCATGGAACACTGGGCCAACTTCTACAAGGACATCTTCGGCTTCACCGAAGTGCGCTACTTCGACATCAGCGGCGTACAAACCGCCCTGGTCTCCTACGCCCTGCGCTCTCCGGACGGCAGCTTCTGCATTCCGATCAACGAAGGCAAAGGCAACGACAAGAACCAGATTGACGAATACCTGAATGAATACAATGGTCCAGGGGTACAACATCTGGCCTTCAGAACCCGTGACATAGTGGCTTCACTGGATGCGATGGAAGGCACTTCTATCGAGTGTCTGGACATCATCCCTGAGTACTACGACACCATCTTCGACAAACTGCCACAGGTGACAGAAGACAGGGAACGCATCAAGCACCACCAGATCCTGGTGGACGGTGACGAGTCGGGCTATTTACTGCAGATCTTCACCAAGAACCTGTTCGGCCCTATCTTCATCGAAATCATCCAGCGCAAGAATAACCTGGGCTTCGGCGAAGGCAACTTCAAGGCATTGTTCGAGTCTATCGAACGCGATCAGATGCGCCGCGGCGTGCTCTAAGCCTGAATAAGGCCATGACTGGCCACTAAATGAAACGGCACCCACTGGGTGCCGTTTTTGTTACTGCCAAGCTGTCACTGGCCCTTCAGGCCGTCACGCCAGGCTATCGCCTCGAGTTCGACCCGCACCGCATCTTCGACTGGCACCACGGGGCATGCCTTAAACTCGAATGCCGGGAAAGTAGAACAGGCCTTGTGGACCACCAGGGGATCGTCACACTCCACCAACATGTGTCCACCCCACTCGCCCACCCGCACCACAAACAGCTCTATGGTGAGATTGTCGGGCGTTTGCCATTGACCGAACACTTCCAGGATCCGCTTCTGCGCGTTCTCGTACTCCACAGCCGAACCCTGTGGGCGTTCAAGCCAACTGATCATATACTTCATAGCTTTATCCTCCTGCGTCTCTATGTCGCCATCGCCTAACGGCTTGGCGCTATCGCCATAAAGCCTAGTCCATTCTCCACTGGAGCAGGCCGAAAGCGCGCAAGAACGCAGGAAATACCGTGATGGTTCTGTGCTCATCACCAGAAATACAGCAGCTACCGAGTGATGCCCAATATAAGTGGGCATTCACATAAGTGGGCATTCACATAAGTAGGCACTCACGCTAAGCATACTGGACCTGAGCCGGCTCACGGGAATTACCCACCAACATTCAGGGCGACAAAGGAGAAGCTCCAGGCCCAATCAGGCAGACATGAATCGGCTAACTCCCAAGACCCCTGGAGGTTTGTCAGTCGTACTTCATGGCAAGCAGCAACTGGACTGCACCGCGGAACGAATCGGGAAAGGGGATGGCACTTAACGCTTCTTCACTTGCGGGGAAATAATGCCACAAACTATTTGCCAGTTCAGCTTCCAGTTGTCCGGCTCCCCAACCGAATGTTCCGAGCCCACAAATTGAGTTACGTTCTCGCAAATTATCTTTGAAAGCTTGCTCGGAAAAATTCATCGCCAAGACGCCATTGGCAATCTGTTTATCATATTGAGTCATTTTTTTACCCAGTATCCAAGGAGTATCACCCGCTATTGGGCCACCAGACAATACTTTTGGGCTGAGAAGGCTGTCAAAATCTACATTGACCAGAGCAGGAAGCTCTTTGGCTAGCTTATCAATAGGAGTGCTAAAGCTCTGATTGAGTGACACACCTATTGCTCCCGCATCCGAATGTTCAATGATATAAATGGCTCGACCAGCAATATTACTGAATTTTGGAATATCTGAAATAGCTGGGTTAGCAATAATCAGGCTGTCAGTTAAAAATGAAGTCATAGTGCATCCTTTCTTGACTAAAAATATTAAAAACCAGGATACAATGGGTATCCCAAGATCCCTTTCATGATACCAAAATCACACCAGGGCATCCGCATGAGTGTGCATTAATTGGCCATAGAGGCAAAACCGGCTAATAACACGCGTTCCAGAAAGTCGGTTTTCATCATGCAGCGTTTCTGCTTCATCGGCACGCTGATCTTGGTTGTTT
>NZ_JAKCLK010000116.1:0-333 GCF_021412365.1 Shewanella sp. AS16
CTAATGACAGAAACTCATCGTCATACTCTTCGGCTTTAACCGCCACCACCTTCGCGGGGCCTGTCTGCAACTGCGCCAGCGCAGCAGCATCTGCGTGTAACGTCACGCCGCTTTCCGCCATTTGCTTGCTTAATGCGGGCAGGAAGCTATCGGCGATGTTTTTATTTACCAGCAAGGTTTCTACCGTATTACATGTGCTTGGTCGCTGAGTTTTCGCGTTGACGATCACTTTTAATACTTCAGCGATCTCTGCGCTTTCATCAACGTAAATATGGCATACGCCTATACCGCCTGTGATCACCGGGATTGTCGACTGCTCGCGGCACAGTTTAT
>NZ_JAKCLK010000117.1:0-333 GCF_021412365.1 Shewanella sp. AS16
ACCAGGCCTTTATCGACAAGGTTATTTAGCTTCAGGGTGATACCGCTGGGCAGCCCTTGCTGCGCGTTGGCGATTTCGCGGTCCACCATTTCATACAACAGGCGGCGGGAGTTTTGCGGCGACACCATTAAATAATCAAATGTCACCGGACGGTATGGGTTTTCAATAAAGTTGAACACCCGCCGTACTTCGTTGGTTATGCGCGCATCGGCGGTCAGCAACGAATAGTCAGTATAAAGACGCGCGGTTTTTTCGTTAAAGTTCCCGGTCCCGATGTGTGCGTAACGCACCACTTCACCGTTTTCTTTACGTGAAATCAGGAACAGTTTGGCG
>NZ_JAKCLK010000118.1:0-332 GCF_021412365.1 Shewanella sp. AS16
GACATTTTTATATTCCAGCGCATCAACGAAAGATTTATCGATCTTCAGAATGTCGACATCCAGATCCTGTAAATAGCTTAAACTTGAATACCCTGTACCAAAATCATCGAGATAAATTTCATGGCCCGCCTCCCGGTAGCGAGAAATTATCGGGGCGCTGGTTTTCGGATCGGCAAACTCGCGTTCAGTGAGTTCAAGCGCGATCTGTCTGGGATTAACCTGATAGTGATTGATCATTTCACGCAGCAATTGCGGGATTTTTTCCGAGGTGAGCACGGTGGATTCAAGATTGATCGAAATATGCTGCTGAGGATGCTGACGCAGCCAGTCGC
>NZ_JAKCLK010000119.1:0-331 GCF_021412365.1 Shewanella sp. AS16
AAAGACGATCTGGCACCTTCATTAGGTCGTGCCGATGAAGTCTTCCTGCTGCAACCGGCGCATATTCCGTGGCAGGTGGCAGAAGTGGCAGAAGCCTGCGTTCAGCCTGCACACTGGAGCGGCGATGTGGATACGCTGGCAGATATGGTGGTGAAAACCGCTCAGCCGGGCGATCACATTCTGGTGATGAGTAACGGCGGTTTTGGTGGTATTCATCAGAAACTGCTGGATGGTCTGGCGAAGAAAGCGGAAGCCGCGCAGTAATTCACAGCCTCAGCCTGATAGAGTGTGTGTAGGCCGGATAAGGCGTTCACGCCGCATCCGGCATTTG
>NZ_JAKCLK010000017.1:0-14354 GCF_021412365.1 Shewanella sp. AS16
GTGTGTTAGCTTTAGACATGTCGGCCTCCTGTGAATGTTTGATGTTCAACAAACAGTGTGGCTCTGGTTTTGCTAACCCACGAGAAAACACGGAGGCCGACATCTGCACAGGGAATCATTATGTCTATATAAATCGATCAAATTAAGTTACCATATTTAAAGGAGTGTTAATGTTTAAAAATATTACATTGGGTATCGTGTTTTGTGGGTTGCAATTTAGTGCATCCGCAGAACAATTTAATACCACACCAACAATTAAAACCATATTTACTGGCCCTTCATTAGGTAATCTTGTGTTTATTGGGATGGATACTCGCCCTACACAAACAAGGCCAAATGGGTGTGGTGAAAATGCTGACTTTGATTTTGTTTTAGATTTAAATACTAGCTTTGGTAAAGAGAATTATAGTGCCATATTAGCTGCTTATGCTGCAAAGAGGACTGTTAGGCTAATATCAGCGGATAGTTGCAGTATACATTCTAGTGTTCCTGGGCTTAGTACTATTTGGCTAAAGTAAATTTATATAACAAGTTGCTTAAACGGAAAAATAACAGTTGGCCACCGCTTAGCGATTATAGCCAACCGTTCTTTTCCGCTTAGCAAGACGTTATGCTCATTAATTTATGGAGATATAAAATTGAAAAATGTACTTTTACTAATCCTATTAACATTCTCACTTTCATCACAAGCAGATACTACTGCGAAAATATCAGATATTCTTATGTTTGAAGGTGGAAATATTGTTTACATCTATCCTACAGGAGGGGTTCAAAACCCACCGGCTTGCCATGGTTCGAATGGCGACTATTTAACTTTCAAAATGGATAGGCCAATGGCTAAAGAGTACTTAAGTGTTCTGATGATGGCCTTCGCTGCGCAAAAGACTGTTTGGTTTCGTACTCATCGCGACTGCGTAGAGCAATCAATGTCAGAGACGATTATGTACTTTAAAGTAAGCAATTAGCATAACAAACCAAATCATCAGACGCATAAACGGATGTCATCGTTTTTGCTAAAAACAAAAAGCCTGCAAAAACAATACCATCCTATGCGCTGTTGTTTGGGGCGTTGATATGATTCCCTTTGTCAAATAGGCAAATAGTGTCCTTACCGGAAACCCAAAAAATTTCCGGTAAGGACACTCTGACAGTAGGCTTTGGCCAGTAAGTGTCGGCGGTTGACCTTGCACTCTTGTTTATGAAATGGCCGCGGATTTTAACCGCATTACTTGTTTGCGCCGCTGGAGCCTTGCCTCAGTCTAGGAGCGCGGATGTGACCGCTTAACGCCCTCGAGGGTTGCTCTCACCGCTGCCGCCGCCTTTACTGTCAGAGTGTATTCGTAACTCTAAACGCTAGATTAATAAGCCGTTATCGGCATATCTACCTCAAATTCCCGGGCAATGTCCCAAAGGTAGCCTGTCAGTTCCCGGGCCACCGCGGTGACAACCTTGTTGTATTCTTTGCCTCGTGCTTTCAGGGCATGGAAACGACGGCACAATCGCTGCTGTACCTCCCAGGCACGTGTTTGCAGCCGGATTGAGTGCCCTTGTTGCCGACTCTCCAGCTCCCGAGAGACTTTGGCTGGAAAACGATAGGCCCAGGCAGACTCTATTAAAATGCGCCGTACATGGCCATTGCCGCATTTGGTGATCCCGCCGCGTCGTTCCCGTTGCCCGCTTGAGCGCTCACTGGGTGTCAGGCCAACAAAGTTCATCAAGGAACGCGGTGAGTCAAAGCGTCGCAAGTCGCCCAGCTCGGCCATAATGGTCATGGCCGACAAGAAACGGATCCCCCGCAGCACGGTAAGGCGCTGCACCAGCGGATACCAACGCCAACTTTCTGCCAGGCTTTGCAGCTCCAGTTCCAGCCGTTGCAGACGTTCGTGACGCTCGGTGACTATGTTGACATAATGCTGGAAGGTGAGCTTGGTGGCACTTTCCTGGAAGCTAATGTCGGCCAGATGGCGCCGATATGCCTCGGTCCAGTTTTGTCGGCCACTGCAAGGGTGACCATGGCGCAGCAGGAAGGATTTCAGCCGCTGCCGTGCCTGACGCAAATCGAGCATGGCGTCTTCCCTACAGCGGATAAGATCGCGAATGGCCTCGTCCCGTTCGTCCGGGACATAGATAGGCTTGAGATCACCACTGCGTGCCAACCTGGCCAAAGTCATGGAATCGCGCTTATCGGTTTTCACCCTGTCGCCAGGTGCTTTGGGGATGAGTGCCGGTGCGATCACCCAACAGTCAATGCCACGGCGAAGCAAGTGACGATAGAGCCAGAAGCCACAAGGACCGGCCTCGTAAACGACACACAGCTTGCTGGCTTTGGAAGATTGATTTTTAATGAGTTTATCGAAAGAGCGCAGGTTGGTTGGCAAGGTGCCTAACTCTTGGCGAAAGCTCGCAGAGAAGAGTGCACCGCGTCAGTTAACCTATCAGAAACCAAGGCCACATCTGTGGTCTCCTTGTGCACGTCCAAACCGATAAAAAGTGTGTTAGCTTTAGACATGTCGGCCTCCTGTGAATGTTTGATGTTCAACAAACAGTGTGGCTCTGGTTTTGCTAACCCACGAGAAAACACGGAGGCCGACATCTGCACAGGGAATCATTATGTCTAGCTGTATTCACTTTGCCGATAGTTTCCTACTTTAGTAGCGAGAGGTGAGGGGCCGTCAACACACCAAGAAGTTACTTTAACCAAAATATATTTGTTTGTGCTGTACGCTCGGAAGCTTGGTTTGTTTCAGTTTTATTTAAATTCTATTTTAAGTTTATTACAATGTCTGAAAAGATATATTTTAGCAAATTCACAGGTTAACGTTTGACTTCTACGAAAAACAGAAATAGAGTGTGTTGGAGTTTTTAATATGTCACGAGGCTAATTCGTGATCAAATGGAGTTGAACATGTTTAAAAAAAATCTAGCCTTAGCTATCTGCTTGGGGTTATCACTTACTGCCAATACAACCTTTGCTGCTGATGAGACAGAAGGGAAAGTGGCATCATTTGGTGAGCAGATCTTAGATAAAGCTAAAGATAAATTCATATCTGCCGCTGGCGGTCATATTGCATCATTGTTCTTTGATGCAATATTTGGAACCTCTTCTGGCCCAAGCTATGTAAATCTTACAGAAGCAAGCTTACAAGCAATTCAAGATAGGGTTCATATAGAGTTTGTTGACACTGCAGAATATCAATATTATGCAGATCTTGAATCTCTAGAGCTAAGTGTACACTATTATAGTGACACGGCACAGAATGGTAATCCTGATGTAAATGTTTTAGGTAGCTTATTAGTTAATTCAAATGATCTTCTTACACATTACTCTTTAAATAGTCAATTTAACGACAAGTATTACTACTTAGCGGATAGCTTTGCACTTGCTGCCTCGCTAAGCATGGCAATTTATGTCGAACGTAATATTCAAGGTTATATTTCTAGTTCATCTGTACAAGCAAAAGCCAATCAACTTGCCAATCAGCTTCAGTCACTTCTCGATGCAAAGAAAAATGCGGATCTTCCTCTGAGAGATGAGTGTGAAATAACGACTTCGCGTTATGAACAATATGAAGAGGAGTTATGTCTTTTTAAAGATCCTCATGGGAATATTCTCGGCCATAGAATTTTTGATACCAGTGTCTACCACGAAGAAGACATGGATGAATGGGAAGTTGATAAAGAAATTATGGAAAGAGACTATTATGCAGGCCGTTTTGGTGAAATAGAAGATGTTATATATAAGCTTAGAAGTTTCTAATTAATTAAGCTATAGCACAAATGGCTTTGGTTTTAAGAAAGATCTACTGTCATAGATAGTGGGTCTTTTTAACTTTTACTCTACTTGATAAAATTTTTAGGGTGCATTAGTTTTGTTTTTTTGTTCATATAGTTCTCGCCTTTATTTTGTTAAGTTAAAATAATCCCTAAAATCGTAATAGGTCGGAATTTACATTGATAAGGAAAGTTACGATTAATTAAATCTTTCCGATGAATGTTAAATTTACTATTTTATCATTTTGTACTTACAGCGTTAGTCTTTCGTAAGTTTACGTTAGGTTTCTTAAATAAACAATATTACCAATAGTTGTGAGTTTACATTAGTACTTTTCATAAACCTACCGCTAACGAGTGATTCTGGCGTTAAGTCAATATATGTATACATTTTTTGCACGCCACAACTTTTCATTTTCTAGCATGGTATTGAGGAGTACTATGAGCTTTATAATTCCGGCCTGCAGTATGAATCAACTTGATCTATTCACTCATTGCCTAATGCAAAGGTAATACAGAGGTCGAATCTTTCTTGCCGTCAGTCGAGAGGCGGCTCTGGTGCGGGACAGACTTCCAAACCTCTGGGGGGCATCAGGACACATAAAGCCATTGCTGCCGTGCCGTTTCGTGGGATATTGAGGGCAGGTTGCCCTATGAGTAAAATTTGAGCTGAGCACCGCCTGAGTGGATTGTACAATTTTATAACAGTCGTCGGCTGTATCCTGGCTTGGGCTACCAAAGTCCACAGCAGTATGAGAAAGTGATGGCAAAAAATCCCGTAGCTAGTTTATCGGGTCAGGATTATAAGACGTTATGACCATTGATGTGAAGATAGCACAAACAGCCAAAGAGCTGCAGGATGCTTACAAGTTAAGGTATCAGGTTTATGTTCGAGAAGAGGGCTATTTTAAGGCAGAGCATAGCGATCTGATAGTGGATCAGTTTGATGCTATTCCCCAGGCAGGTATTGTCGTGGCCTATCAAGAGGGAGAAGCGATAGGCACCATGCGGGCCAATATTGACAGTGAAATTAAGTTACCGGCTGACAGCATATTTGATTACTCGGCATATCGCGCGGCAGTGAGCGAGCAATACCATGGCAAAGTGAAATTTGGTGGGGCGGGCATGTTGGCGATCGCTAAAGAATGGCGCCATCGTCGGGATGTGTTTAAGGCATTGATCAGAGTCTGTTGTGCCTTCGGCGTTATGCACCATGCCACTCATATACTGGCCGGTGTAAACAAGAAGCAATTGGCGATATACCAAAAATTGGGTTATCAGGTGTTGGGTGAGGCTGTGTGGGTGGCACAAATTGGTGAGTACGTAGTGCCTGTGGCGATTGAATTAGCCAAGTTGAACGCATGGGCCTTTGGTTCAGTCATGCCTGATCGAGTGGGGTTAAGCAAGATATTGGCTGGGGTGTGCCCAGATGCTGTCACACCGGACAGCAAGTTTGTCGCTGTGCCGCAAGCCAATGAAGAATCCCTTCCGGGTCAGGTGTAAAAAGTCATGAAAGAAAACCAAGCTAGCCTAACGGCCTTTACCGTGTTGCAAGGGCTACTTTATGTTGCCAAACGCACGCAATTTTCCGCGCTTGTTGCGCAAGAGCAGGTGGATTTTGCCGAACTGATATTGTCTCAATCAGCTGAAGGCAAGAAGCGCTTAAAACAAATAGATAAACCATCTGCAAAGTGGTCAGTTAAGTTGCGTGAAGCCCTATTATTACCCGGGATCACCTTGCACTATGCCTTGAGAAAAAAATATATTGAAGAGGCCGCTCTGGATGCCATTGCCAATGGGGTCACGCAAGTCGTGAATTTGGGGGCAGGTTTTGACGGTTTGGCATACCAATTAAGTGGCCGTTATCCTGATGTCGAATTTATCGAGGTCGATCATCCACAAACCCATAGGCTAAAATCCCGGGCATTGGCGGCGCAGTTAATGGGTCGCAATAACTTCCATTTTTTGAGTGTTGACTTTACCAAGCAAGAGTTGCAATCGGCGTTGAGTGACGCTGAGCACTTCGATTCGAGTCAGAAAACCCTGTTTATCAGTGAAGGGGTGTTAATGTACTTGGAGCAAAGTGACATAGACAAGATGTTTAATGCTATTTCCCAGTCAACTTATGCCGACAGTTCAGTTATTTTCACCTGTTTGGAACCCAAGGGCAGCCCCAAAAATAACATGCGCTCTCTGCTGTTCGGTTATTTGAAAATGGTGGGCGAACCTATCAAGTGGATGTTGCCAAGTGAAGCCCTTGAGGACTTTCTAGCCCAATATCAATGCTCGTTGATGTCCTATGCGGGTACCGAAGAATTAAAACAAAAATATGTGACTCAGCCTGGTCGTCATAGTTTTCATACCGGTGAGTATCTGGTTGTGGGGCATTTTGATACTCAAGCCAAGATGGCCGATATGGACTAATGGAGGAAGCATGAGAGAAAAAGGCACCTTGGTGTTCTTCTGTGGCAAGATGGGGGCCGGAAAATCGACTCAAGCCAGGCTTATCGCAACGGAGCAGAATGCGGTATTGTTGTCCGAGGATGAATGGCTGTCATCCTTGTATCCCCAACAGATCGCATCGTTCGCTGACTACCTCAAATATTCGGCTCAATTGAAGCCCTTGGTTAAAGCCCATGTGCAGCATATCCTGGCGACGGGTACCAATGTGGTGATGGATTTTCCGGCCAATACCCGGGCTCAAAGACAGTGGTTTCTCGCCTTGGCTGCAGAAATCAAGGCCCAGCATCGACTCGTGTATCTCGATGTGAGCGATGCCCAGTGTTTGCAGCAGATTGGTCAAAGGCGCACGGAGCAACCCGAGAGGGCGGCATTCGATACTGAGGCCATGTTCAAGCAGGTGACCCACTATTTTGAAGCCCCGAGTAGCAGTGAAGGGCTGAATATTCTGTAAGGCATCCATGGGGCCGGATGCCTGGACTGATGACGTCGAAACGGGGAGTTGGCATAGGCATTCACCGCCGGCCCCATGAAAATAACCTAACTTCATTAAGGATATCAGGATGGATGAATTTTTAGCCGCCGCGATTGACGAAGCCAAGCTGGGGTTGGCCGAGGGGGGCATTCCTATCGGCTCTGTGTTGGTGCTCGATGGCAAGATTGTCGGCCGCGGTCATAACAGGAGGGTACAGCAAGGCAGCTCGGTGCTGCATGCCGAGATGGATTGCCTGGAAAATGCCGGTCGCCTCAGCGCCGCCGATTACCGCCGGGCAACCTTATATTCCACCCTGTCCCCCTGCGACATGTGCAGCGGTGCCGTGCTCCTGTATGGCATTCCCAGGGTCATAGTCGGCGAGAATGTGACTTTTCAGGGGCCGGAAGCGTATGTTGCATCCCGTGGTGTCGAGGTCACAGTGGTGGATAACCCCGAGTGCAAACACCTGATGGCAAGCTTCATCTCGGCAAACCCGGCGCTGTGGAACGAAGATATAGGGGAGTAATGCGCTCGGCAGCGAGGAACCAGGGGCAAAGGGAAGATGCAGGCGTTAGCCCAGCCTGGGCTTACTGTGCTCGTCAGCCTTGGATTGACAGTATTGGCTAACCAATTCGTGCCAGAATTGGTTATAGTAGGCTCATCTGAATACCTGATCTCTGGGGTTTGATTGAAGTCTTTAGTTAATAGATTGTTTTCACTGAAAAATAGCAGTTTATGGCTTATCTTTTCCAGTGTTATCTATTGCCTTGCCGGTTTCCTCGGGCAAAGCTTATTCAGTTTACAACCGTCAAACATCACCTTGATCTGGCTGCCTTCGGGTATCGCCCTGGTAATGCTGCTCAGCTGGCGCCTGAAAGCCCTGGTATACATCTTTTTGGCCAGCCTGGTGGTGAACTCTCCGGGTATGTATGTGGACGCTGCGCCGCTGAAGTCCCTGATGCATATCTGCATAGCGGCCCTGGGCGACATGCTCGCGCCGGCACTCGGGTTCCTCTTGCTGCAAGCTTTCCTGCCCTCGGGGACGCGTAATGCCAGCGATCTGTTGAAGTTTGTGCTCTTGGCCGGAGTCATCCCGGTTCTGCTCTCCAGTCTGTGGTTATCGGTAAATTTAGCCGCAGGAGATTACATTCCCTGGGCGTCGTTGCCGACCATGGCGCAGTTATTCT
The DNA here is from genome assembly GCF_021412365.1 of Shewanella sp. AS16. NCBI lineage: Bacteria > Pseudomonadati > Pseudomonadota > Gammaproteobacteria > Alteromonadales > Shewanellaceae > Shewanella > Shewanella sp. AS16. The sequence continues at coordinate 7,894 of NZ_JAKCLK010000017.1, forward strand.
TTTTTGCCGATATTCTCGGCATCTTGTTGGTATACCAGATTTATAGCGGCTGGCTCGAACCTCAGGCATGGGTTATCGGGCGCTGGCGCCATATAGCGCTTCCCATCATAGGGCTGCCGACCTTCTATTTAGTCGGGATTTATTTGGATCTCGGCTGGCTGTTTTATCTGATCCCGCCCCTGCTGGTGGTGCTGGCCTTCGAACTCACGCGCTTTTACCTCGGGCTGCTGAGCAGCCTGTCTTTGTTGTTCATCATCCTGGCGACGGCTCATGGCTTCGGGGTGTTTGTCGGCGAGACCCAGGCACAAACCAATACCGAGATGATGGCCTTCGTCTTGTCCTGTGCTTTGACCCTCTTCGGGATCTCCCTGCAGCACGCCCAGCTGCATAGATCGGAAAGAGACAAGCTGAGTGCCGAGAAAGAGGCGCAGTTGGATCCCTTGTCCGGGTTGTTCAATCGCCGTTCCTTCAAACCTCTGTTGCAAGCGTTGGAGGCGAAAGCCAAGGCGCAGTCGACTTTCGTCTGTGTCGCCATGCTGGACATAGATAATTTTAAAGCCATCAATGACACCCATGGCCACAGCGTCGGTGACAGGGTGATCCAGTCATTGGCACAGATCCTGCACAATAATTGCCGCAGCGATGATATTGCCGCCCGCCTCGGCGGTGAAGAGTTCGCTTTGGTGCTCGGCGATATAGGGCTGGAACAGGCGCAGCCGGTGCTGGAGCGCATCCGCAGCAGCTTTGTCGACACGCCGATAGCCGTGGCAGGAGACATGATCCACTGCAGCGTCAGCATAGGGCTGGTGGAAAATAGCCAAACGGCGGGGATAGAGCCACTGCTGCAGCTGGCCGATAAGGCGCTGTACCGCGCCAAACGCCAGGGGAAAAACCGCATTGTCTGTTTCGAGGCGCAGTGATGGTCGCCAGCCTAACGTAAGCTGCCATGGCGCATTCCCCCGAGTCAGCAACAGTTTTAATAAAGCCTTAAGCTTGGCCCCATAGATTGCTTGGAAATAGCGGATGCTCGATAACGTTTATGCGCCCGGCGCATCATATAAGGAATTAAATTGCGAAAAATCCTCCTGTTGTTGACCTTGGTATCAACCAGTGTCCTATCCCAGCTCGCGCTTGCAGCGCCTTCCCTATCCAATAATGTCCAAAACGATAAAGGCCAGCAGGTTAGCCTCGAAGAGTTTAAAGGCCGGGTTGTGTATCTGGACTTTTGGGCCTCCTGGTGCGGGCCTTGCCGTAAGTCCTTTCCTTGGATGGAAAAAATGCATGCCAAGTACCGAGCCCAGGGCTTGGCGGTTGTCGCCGTGAATCTGGATAATGACAAGGCGCTTGCCGATGCCTTTCTTGCCAAAATGCCCGCCGCATTCAACCTGCGTTTCGATCCCGACGGCGATGTTGCCCACAAGTTTGATTTACAAGGTATGCCCAGCAGCTTCGTGTTTAACAAGCAAGGTGAACTGGTACAGACCCATGTTGGCTTTTTCACCGAGCATGCCGATGCCTACGAGAATGAGCTCGTCACCCTATTGAAGGAATAACCCATGAAAAAAACCATATTCGCCCTGGCAGTCATGGCCAGCTTGTCCGGCTGCGCCAGCTTTGGGGTCGAGCCCTGGGAGAGGGCTCAGTTGGCCCGTGCCGACATGGCGCTCGACAGCGAGAAAAATGATTTAGCCTTGGACGATCATATTTATTTCAGCAAGGAAGGCAGCAGCGGTGGCCGGGCATTTGCCGGCGGAGGTTGTGGATGCAACTGACCAAGAATCGCAATATCGCCGGTGCCCTGGCCATGGCCAGTTGCAGTTTGGTAGGACAACCAGCCCAAGCCGCCGCGCCTGCTGGCCTTCTCGACGACTGGAAAGTCGATGCCGCCATCCTGTATTACGGTGAGCAAAGCCGGGTACAGGCCGTCGAAGCCATTGGCAATGCGCAGAAGGCCTTCGGTGATACTTCAGTGCTGGATATCAAGCTGGTCGCCGACAGTCTCACCGGCGCATCGGCATCGGGCGCTGTGCCACAGGGGGAGAGCCAGACCTTCACCCGACCTTCGGGCAATGGCCAATATGTGGTGGCTGCCGCCGAGACCCCGCTGGATGACACCTTTCATGACACGCGTGTCCAGGGCAGCCTGAATTGGACCGAGACCCTGTCGCCCGACTGGAAGGCCAATGGCGGCCTCTACGGCTCCAAGGAATTTGACTATATGTCCATGGGCCTCAATGGCGGCATAGAGCGAAGTTTCAACAAAGATAACACCAGCTTATCTTTATCCGGCTCCTACACTTATGATCAGGTGGATCCCGTTGGCGGTCGTCCCGTGGCCTTTTCAGCCATGGCGTTGAGACAGGACTTCGACTCGGATGCGGCCTATAGGGCGGCGTTTGACAAGACCCGCATCGACAGCTCGGACAATAAACAAACCCTGGATCTCATGCTGGGTGTGACCCAGGTGTTGAACAGCCGTTGGTTAGTGCAAGCCAATTACAGCCTGTCGAGCGTGTCCGGTTACCTGACAGATCCCTACAAGATGCTCAGTCAGGTCGACGGCACTGGCACGACTCAGAGTTATCGCTATGAGCACCGCCCGGATTCCCGGTTGAAGCAGAGTTTCTATCTGTTGGCCAAGGGGGCGCTCGACTCTGGGGTGGTGGACTTTTCCTACCGTTTCAGCTCAGACGATTGGGATCTGCAGTCGCACACCCTGGACAGCCATTACCGTTACTATTTCAGCGGCAATGTCTATGGTCAGCTGCATCTGCGTTACTATCAACAGCAAGCGGCCAATTTCTACCGGCCATTTCTCGTGGTCACAGAGGCGTTGCCTGACTATGCCAGCGCGGATTACCGCATAGGGGATATGACGGGCTATACTCTGGGGCTTAAATTCGGTCAGCGGCTCGCGGGCGGGAATGAGATGAGTTTTCGGCTCGAGTACTATCAGCAGAACCCGGAAAACAACGGCACAGAGCTGTTTGGCCAGTTGAATAACTATGATCTCTTCCCCACAGTCAAGGCGGTGGTGGCGCAGTTTGGCTATTCATTCTAGCCCGGTACTCAGCCATCCAGGGCCGGCTCCTTAGCCGGCTGCCAGATGCCTTCAATGCCTCTCCCGAGCCATTGAAGGCATTCTGGGAAGACAGGGAAACCCATGAGGAAATTTGCCATTAAGATGTCACCGAACGCCAGGGAGACTCAGGCCATAAACACCATTGCCCCCGAGCTTAAGCTGCTTTCGCGGCCATGGGGGTATCTGGGACAGTTTCGCGCCATGGCGAGCCCCTGCGAGCTGCTGATCGCCAGTCATGACGAGGCGATTGCGCGGCAGATGCTGATGCTGGCCGCCGGCGAGGCCCAGCGCATCGAGGCGAAATACAGCCGCTTCATCGAGGGCAACTATCTCTGGCGGCTCAATCACAGCCAGGGGGCCGCAGTCGACATAGATGCCGAGACCCATAGTCTGCTGCAATTTGCCGGACAATGCTTTAGCCTGAGTGATGGCCAATTCGATATCAGCGCCTGTCCCTTGATGACGCTGTGGCGCTTCGACGCGACGGCCAAAGGGCAAATTCCCGCACAAGATGCCATAGAGGCGGCAAGAAAACACGTAGGCTTCTCAAAGCTGCATTTGGAAGGACAGAAGTTGCAGCTGCCTGCCGACATGCAGTTGGATTTTGGCGGTATCGCCAAGGAATATGCTGTCGACAGGGTCGCATCCATGCTCGCCGGGACCTGGCCCAGCTTGTCTGTGTTGGTCAATTTCGGCGGTGATATCGCATGCCCCATTGCCAAACCCGAGAGTCAGGCACCCTGGCAAATAGGCATAGAGGATCCACAGGCACTGGACAGCGCCGCCACGGTATTGCAAATACGCCAGGGAGCGCTGGCGACCAGTGGCGATACCCGGCGCTTCATCGAAAAGGCTGGGGTGCGCTACGGCCATATCATAGATCCCGGCAGCGGTTACCCCGTGGTGGGGGCGCCGCGCTCAGTCACAGTGCTCGGCCCCAACTGCGTGACCGCCGGCATGCTGGCGACCATGGCCATGCTCAAGGGGGAACAGGCGGAAGCCTTTTTGGCCGAGCAGCAAGTGTATTTCAAGGTTTTCAGATAGAGCATAGCGTCCCGGCATAGTCTTGGGTATCACCTGCGGTGGGCCTTGGTCCAGTGCATAACAGCCTGTTCGCCACCCAGCTCCCGTTCACCGCCCATCGCCAGGCTATGCTCACCCTGTCGTGAACCGGCGCTGCTGCGCCTGTGTTGGCATTTCAATTCGGCTTTGATGGTCTCATAATCATTACCACGCCCATGGGTGTTCAGCCACAGAGCTCGACGCGTTGATGTATTACATTTTATATAACAGGGGCTTGTGCTAACCTGGGTGAATTTAATCAATGCTCATCTGCGTATGCGCACCATAAAAATGTTAAAGCAGAAGAAGGATCTAGTATGCTTTACGACCCAGAACGACATCAAACCATACCCGCTGCCGATTGGAGCGAGGAAATGGCCAGGAAGTTTATGTCCAGCCTATTTAACTCGACCGAGGATGTATATCTGGCTCATGACTGGTCGAATCCATTTGCCTTAGGGGCCCTCGGTGAACCGCAGTATGAGTTCCATATGTATGGTGGACTTGCCGGCGTTATCTGGTCTCAGACAATATTTGAACACCAGGGGTACGGCGCGATAAATTCAAATTGTTCGAGGCGACTCAAGTTCGCTAAGGCACAACAGCGGCTGGAGATAGAGAAGGAGATGAACTTTGGCAATGCCGATGCCTACTCGGTCGGTTTATTCATTGCCGACTCAGGGTTCACAGACAGCTGCCTGCCTAACCCAGCAATTGACTATTGCCCAGCTGACAAAGGCATAGTCCGGATATCAGGGCTCGAGACCTTAGATTGAGGGCTGAAATTGTAGAACGTCAAGCCCTGGCTCTATGCGAGTCATTCCATAGCATGTTCTTATGACATGTTTGTCCATATTTTTAAGGGTACAATGAAAATGTTTTTAAATATAGTAGTTACTCTGTTTATCCTTTTCTGGCCAATAGTGATTATGATGTCACCTATGATGTTCGATGCCCCCGGTTCTGAAGATAGCAAGAGTGCTGTTTTTGGGGCTGTCGTGTTTTTAAGCTATCCTGTTGGACTATTTCTTTTGCTGGGTTTGTTTGGCGTAAAATATTTTGGCATGAATAGTTTTATTCTCGCCTTGGTCAGTGCCGTTATTATTTTCTTTGTATTTTCAGTTTTTGGTTATTCCAGTATGGTGGTTAATTTGGCAAAGGGGATTTCCAATGGGGGATATTCAGTTGTCGGAGAGACAGTGTACTATAATGCGAAACCGATTGTTGGCGCAGATGCAGGTACCTTTAAGGCTTACAAAAAGGAGGATTATGAATATGAGCGTACCGCGCCACAATACGCTGCTGACAAAGATCATTTTTATTATAGTGGCAAACGAGTGGAAGGGGTGAGTCTAAGCAACCTTGAAGGAAGAGTGATTGCTTATGAGCTCTATTGGTTAAATGATACTCAGGTTGTTCAAGGAGATAAAATTTTAGAAGCCGCCAATCCACTTACGTTTAACGGCTACGATGGGTTTTCTGGTTGGACCTACTCCAAAGCGAGAGAGGGTGACACAGTGTACAGTTACAACGTACCCCTTCAATCGGTTGATTTTGCTTCATTCAAGCCGCTGTCGGATGGACTGGGTAAAGATAAAAATCAAATTTTTAAGCGAGATAAGGTTATTTTATCTGCTGCTGACCCTGAAACTTTTGAACTTCTAAGCAGTCAAGAGTTTGCACGTGATAAAGACCATGTTTACTACATGTTAACTGAAAATCCTTTTGCAATAGATGGGGCGGACCCTGAAACCTTTGCAGAGCTTGGGCGTAATTACCTAAAAGATAAAAACAATATTTATTATGTCGAGATGTATGAAAGCGTTAATCGCCTTGAAGATGCCGATGTAAACAGTTTTCAGGTGACAGCTTATGATGAGAAAACTGAATCTGAAGCTAAGGATAACAAGCATTACTATTTTCATGGGAAGATACTTGACTATAAAAAATAATTTAACAGTAGTCATTTTAAATCATACCCACTCCAAGGTGGGACTGCCGCGATGAAAACCCTTTGGTTTCGCCGTTGTTGGTAAGCGGGCGGAATGAGAGAGGGCCTTGTTGCTCAAGGTCGTCAAGCTCTGGTATAAGTACTGGTATAAGTACTGGTATAAGCACTGAGACAAGCACAGACATAAGTCTAATCGCATAGGTATGAAAATAACCAGCCTTGCGGAAAGGTGTGATTTTCAGGGCAAGATCATGAACGTTTTTTTGCCTACCCTCTAAACAGTATTGACCCACGGAGTCCTCTGTGATCTTATGTCTCCTTTTTTTTGGGGCATGAGCATGAATATCGACATTATTAAGCAGCATT
>NZ_JAKCLK010000120.1:0-330 GCF_021412365.1 Shewanella sp. AS16
AACTCTCTTGCTCGATATTCAATCTTGTTAGCAACTTAGCGCTGTTCTCTCCGATAGCACCACGCTTGTCATCTCGAATAATACGCCCTGTATCATCAATCAATTCAAGATAATCCTGGAGCGAAAACACGATGCCATTGGGCTGATTATCGCGTTCGTTGCCAATAAAAGGCAGTAGGTTTGGTGGTTGTTCGCCTTTCAAGGCTGCCTGAATTCGCAGTTGAATGCTGGTGTGATTGGATTGCTCTGGGGTAGCCGCCATCTTGGCTCTGATGGGATTCAAATCGACATAAGCCATACAGGTTAATACTGCGGCCTCATCCAATAACG
>NZ_JAKCLK010000121.1:0-329 GCF_021412365.1 Shewanella sp. AS16
ATCCAGCCCGGTATTGTTCCAGTGAATTTGCCGACTATTCAGGATGTTAACCATATGCTGGAGTCGCCCTTCCGTTTCCGGCCCGCTCAGCACTAACAGCAGTTCACTACCCGGCAATTGATACAACTTTTCGTTTTCCTGCATCAACGGCAGCAGCGTACGGTAAATTGAGCGGATACAGTGAACGCGCATTATTAAGCCGTAATGACGACTCATAAACTCAAGATTATCAATGCGCAGGCAGCAAAAACTCTTGCCCGCCTCTTGCTCCGGCGCTTGCTCCAACGCACGAAAGTTGGGTAGAAGCGTTAACGGATCGGTCAGCGCCT
>NZ_JAKCLK010000122.1:0-329 GCF_021412365.1 Shewanella sp. AS16
GACAAAGCCCTGGTCACCGATCGCACCAGTGCACCGAAAATCACGGTATTAGTTGGGCACGACTCCAACATTGCCTCTCTGTTAACGGCGCTGGATTTCAAACCGTATCAGTTGCAGTGCTGGTTGACGGCGTGCGTCTCAACTCTTCACGTACCGACAGCCGACAACTGGACTCTATAGATCCTTTTAATATCGACCATATTGAAGTGATCTCCGGTGCGACGTCCCTGTACGGCGGCGGCAGTACCGGTGGCCTGATCAACATCGTGACCAAAAAAGGCCAGCCGGAAACCATGATGGAGTTTGAGGCTGGCACCAAAAGTGGCTTT
>NZ_JAKCLK010000123.1:0-326 GCF_021412365.1 Shewanella sp. AS16
TGCGTCGCGCCTTCCTCTGTGGGGATGATCGATACTCGGGTAAGAACTATGACCATCGCCGGGGCTGGGTAGAGTCATTGCTGTTTGAACTTGAAGCGGTGTTTGCCATTGATGTGGCTGCTTTTGCACTCTTGTGAATGAATAATAGGGTCGAATCACCTGCATGTGGTGTTGCGAATTGATCTCGACACGGCCAACCGTTGGAGCGACGCAGAAGTGCTTAAGCAGTGGCATAAACTGTTTAAAGGCGATGAATTAACCCGTAAATTTGCCCAGGGTGGGCTGGTTGAATCTCATGAAGTGATCCATTTAAAGCACTCCATCGC
>NZ_JAKCLK010000018.1:0-7531 GCF_021412365.1 Shewanella sp. AS16
TCGCCCAACCTATCGCCTTGCGAGCAAACAGGTCGATAACAACGGCCAAATAGGCCCACCGGGCACCAGTCCAAATGTAGGTAACATCCCCACACCACACTTGATTAGGCTCAGTGACTTGGAACTGACGAGCCAAGTGGTTGGGTATTTCAACATGTTCTCGGTCAGCTTTCTTATAAGCATGCTTTGGCTGCTGGCAACTGACTAGCCCTAGCTGTTTCATCAGCTTACTCGCGCGATAACGACTCAAGTTTATCCCTTTAGCCGTCACTATCTCTGCAACGCTTCTCGCCCCCGCAGAGCCATTGCTCACTGCATGGGCTTCCCGTATCAGACTTTGTAATTTTACCTTCTCTGGTGAAATGTCCTTTGGACGACTGCGCCAATACTTATAGCTACTTCGGTGAAGCCCGAACACTTCACAGATGCGTTTTACCGTATGGCTCTGCTTGGGCTTCTCGACTAACGAGAACTGTTCAGGGAGTCTGACATCAAGAGAGCGGTAGCCTTTTTTAGAATGGCATTATGCTCCTCGAGGCGATCAATTTTCTTCTTCAACTCACGAATTTCAATTTGTTCTGGCGTCATTGGCGTGGCTTTGGGTGAGCTCCCCATACGTTCTTGCTTGAGTTGTCTAACCCACTTTTCCATACCTGATTTACTCACGCCCATGGCTTTAGCAGCGTCCATTACTGAGTAGTTTTGGTCAACGACCAGTTGTGCTGCCTCGAGTCGAAACTCCGGGCTGTATGTTGGTCTGGTTTGCTTTGTCATTGTGTCACCTGTTTAAAAATAGAAGTGATGATATCACCTCTAATCAGGTGGCCAAATTTAATATGCCACTACACTCAATAGGCAAATTTTTATTCAATGAACTATGAGTGTCTTTGTTTTATTCTGCATTAAAAATAGACCTCCCATGCGCCCCATACACTTGCACTATCAGTTTGATTGCTGAGGTCATGTGCGAAATTAAACTGAACACGCCTGATTGCTGATTCAAAACTAAACGTTCCTGAGTTTACAAACTCAGCTGTCGAAGACATAAATGCGTAAGTCTCTTTTGAGTCAACTTTCCACTGTGAGGCAATAACGCTTTTTGCTCCAGCAAACTGAAAGGATGTTATTAGAGAGTTGAAGCTTCCGCCAACCTCACTGGCTTTTGCTGTATTGCATGCAGCGAGTAGTACTGTGCTCCTTGTTAGCTTCATATCAGCTATTTCATTTGCCTGTAGAATGCTGTCGTTGCTTAGGTCTTCGAAATCTATGCTGAGAGCAAGTCCGGGGTACAGAATGTGAGTTTCCTCAGAGGGAAAAATGGTATGCGTAGAAAAGCTAATGAAATTCCAATCTCTCTTATTTAACTCACGTTTTACTTTCGCCTCAATGGCGTCTTCCTTTGTTAATGATAGGCGAGGGGGGGAGCTCTGCTGTCCAAGTAAAGCGATTGATTCTGCTAGGGTATCGGGTAGCTTTTCTAAGCCCATTACAACATTTTGGATTTCATAATGTGGCAGTAGCTTAAAATTAGGGGGAGGGGGGAGGTAAAAAATTGGATCAGAAATAGCAATTCGGTTATTGGTACCTTTTACTTCGTTGTTTTGCCTACCAAGTCTGTCAAGAGTACTCATTCTAGATATTGATTTTTCTTCCACCAGCCATTTTTTAGTCTTAAAATTGTATAAAGTGGATATGGGTAGCATTTCAAGTGAACCATATGAAATGAAAAGTAAATTATTACTATGTATTTTTTTAATACCAACTAATGAGTAGAGACTTTCCCCTGTTTTTCGAGCATTTTTCCTTTCGGTAAGCGCTTCTCTGTGTGAAACGATTTTAGATTTTAGGTCGTTGGTCTCTATAGTGTTTAATTCAAATTTGTTGGAGCTCAAAGTGAATAGGGCGGATGTTGCTCCTAATTCAACCCCGTAAAGCAATGTTTCATCGTGCTTAAGTTGGGATTGAATAGTTTTTACTGTCTTTGGTGTCGTTCTTGTTATGCCTTTAAGTTTTTTGGATAGTTTTGCAATCTCCTTAATTAGTTCAAAACTGCCAGTTTCTTTCTCTGACAGTTGAGTGGTTAACGCTTGCTGTTTGATAACTAGTTTTTTGTAGGTATTCTTGCTTTCGGAGTTTAGTTTTAGAACTGGCGCAACAGGGTTAGATATAAAAAGGTGTTGTGATAGAAAAAAAACGGTTTGTTTCACATTTTCATCTTTAGGGAATGAGTTTAGTAAGGATGCCAGCGTTAAACTTAGCTGAGTGGACATTTGGATTTTGCGTCCGTAGTCATAGGAACTTAAGATGCTATGGAAAGTTTTAATGGCATTGTCTAAGTTTAATTTCCTATTGTCGTGTTCATCAAATACTTTCAAAAGATTGATAATAAGTTGGTTTTCAAGAGATAAATTTGTTCGCTTTCTCATCGAGAATTCATTAATTTCATTTGGTAGTGAGTATCTTCCAGGTAACATTTGGAGTTCGGCAACTTCTCGAGTTAAAGCTATAGCGAATAGGTTGTCGGATACATAGGTTGTTTTCTTGTTAATATAATTACTTAAATTTAGTTCTCTAGTGTTTTTTATAAGTTCTTCGTATTTTCCTAGTTCAAGTTGTCGCTGTAGGTATAGTAGAAATCGATTAGAGGGGCGGTATGGTGAAAGGAGAGAAGTTTTGAACATAGGATTTTTTTTATTTAACTGTTTAACTATTTTTTTCAAATCATCGCTAGGAACGAAGCTGGTAGGTAATGAAGTAATAGCTAGCGCATCTAATCTTACTTCGTTATCTTTCAAGTTATTTTCATTTAGTAGCCGTTTTGCATAGAATTTTGCGAGTTGATGTCGACTCGACTTTATATGCAATGACATGAGTTGACCAAGTATTTTGTTGTAATCTTTCCTATAGTATTCCTTTAATGGTATAATTTTTTTTTCTAGTTCTAATAATTGATTTTCTGCCTCAAGCAGCTCAGTTCCTAGTCCAATTTGAACGCCAGTTATTTCTAAAGTTAGTGTTAAGGTATCTAGAACATCAGGGCAATCATTTGATACTTCGTGCTTTATCTCTTTAAGCAATTCTAATTTTTTAAAACTATCATTCTGCAATAATGTAGTCCCTATGGCTCGTGTTTGCTTATCTATGGCGGCCAAGTCACAGGCATAGGATCTGCTGAGGGTGAAGGTAAATCCGAATAGGATAAGTAGTATACCTATATTCACATTAATCCCTCACCTAAGATACCTTTTTTAGATTGTATTATTCCTATTCTACTTATAGCTGCAAATTCATCGGAAGTGTTATCGGTGAAATCAACATAATCTTTCATTAGTATAGAATATTTTTTTTCCATATTGATGTAAAAGGGGTCATTATGCTTTGGTGCTCCAATTAAGTCTCGGTGCATTACGTAAGTGGCAATGATAAATTCGTCTATATCTGAGTTGTGTGAGGGCTTTTTTAGAACAAGTTCAGCCGCATTAATTATTGAGTTTTTAAGTGTTTTTTGATTTGTAGGGGCTAAAAGTTGGTAGTAACGTACGCGAACTTTTGAAAGATCCTTTGCAAAGGAAATTCTTTCGAATTCCGGTATTGTATTATTGAGATAGACTATGTTTATTGTAAGTAACCGTATTTTTATTTCATTTGAATTCCCCTTGCTTTCCTCGACTTTTTTTATTGCCATGTTGAATTTTTCAAGAGTTAATTTCCCAGCTAAGCTGGATAAATACGTATCAATTAGGATGTCTAGGTTTCTAACTTTTTCTGATGAGGGTATTTTATTTCTAATCCTTTTTAAGTTATTTAAGTCATTTAAGTTTTTTGATTTATTTCCTGTGCCAATATTTAATTTGGAAAGGATTGATTTATATGCAAGTGGTATTGAGTTAGCGTCCAGCTTTGCTTTACTTATGTAAATATCTTTGAGGTTGTAATGTATTATTTTATAGAAGGCATTAATGTTTTCCATAGAACCATTCCTATAAAATATCTCAATTATTTTTGCTGATATAATGACGCTTCCGTAAGCTTCATTCAGTTGGTTTTTAGATAACAACTCTAGCAGAATATTATTAATGTTTACTGTATTAACACTCCCATTTTCTATTTTGCTAAAAGTTTCACTATACATCTCAATTATATATTCGATACTTTCCTCCATACGTTCAGGAGATGTGACGCCAGCCTTAATAATGTCTAATTTTTGAAGCATAGCTTTGTATAAATGCTTAATGTGTTCATGAGCTTTGTCAAATTTTCTTCCGCTATGATATGAATATGCTTTTAAATATTCGCAGCTGAAATTTGAAAAGTGATCTTGATATTCTGGACAATCCCATTTTTCAATCTTTTTAGTACTTGATTTAATATCCTTTAGGTTACCTAAAATCAACTCTAAAGGCGTTAGCTCTGTTGCTGAAGCATCAAAGGTAAACAGTATCAATAAACAAAATGCCTGGATCCCATTCATATCATTCTCCCTTTTCTGGTTGGTAATTTAATGAATCGTCCAACATTTTTTTTAGCTCCCTTGTTAGTTCAAGATTTTTTGTGGATTTAATGGTCTTGTCCTTTAAGATAACTTGGTAGTCTAGGTTCATTTGGCAAATGTATCTATACCCAATCTGACAGAGCTCTAGTGAAGCCATGAGATCTGTCGGTATATTTAGTTTTTGTTTATCATTAATAATCTCTGAAAGTCGGGAATCAAGATCGAATGAATCAATCTCTAGTTTACTTTCTATAAGTTTGCTGGCTTTGTTATAGAAAGTAATTCGATAACTACCTTGTGTAAGGGTGGTGTTTTTAAAACCATCGAAGAACATACCAGATTTAACGGCATTGCCGTTCTGAGTAACCTCATAACGAATATCTTGATATCGTAGTGATCGGTTGCATGTCAATTGTAAAAAAGGAAGTACTGTTTTTGTTTTGGGTATTTTTATGGTCTCAGGGTAGGTACACTCTATATCTGTAGAGTCACTATCTCCTCTATATACACCACCTAATGAACGTTGTCCATTAAGTTGATAAAGTCTACCTGATATCTTGCTTGGGAAGTCGAACTCGGCGGGTCCTATAATATTTTCGATTTTTGTTTGATCGTACTCTCGTCTTACCCAGTGCATACTGCTATGTTTTCCAATAGTGATTTTACTTCCTTCCTTTAGCTTTGTTTTTTCAGTGATTTTTGTTATGACTTTTTTGTTAGGTTCAAGAACTTTTACATCACCGGATACTTTTATCACAATGGCGTATACATTTTCCTTAGGTGAGGTAGCTCTCACGGTCTGTGGAACTATGGAGATAGATGCAAGACCTCCTGAAATCAGGATAAATTTAATTGTTTTTGAACTTAACATTGTCTAACTCCTTAGCTGTAATAATTACAATTATGTATATACAGGAAATAACCCACGGTGTAAGACTTAACGAAATGTTAAACCAGTTGATGACTATGGTTGAGTAGAAGAGTGTAAACACTATAACCATTAGTGCAGTGACGGTAGCAAGGCTAAAAGATAGTACAGGGGACTTGGTATTATTTATAACCCTTGAGATACCATGTCGATATAGGATGCAGGTTGTTATGTAAATAATTATTGCAATGATGAAGGGGGCTAAAGCTGGAAGCGTCCACTGATTTTCAACAGATGTATGCTTGTAAATTTTTCCATCTAACAAATTTAGATAAGCACTAATGTGTGCATAGACTCCGGGTTCTTTGCCGTTTTTACCATTACTTGTCGATAACCCAGCCCATATAAGTATGCGTTTAAAGAATGAATTGGTACTATCGGAACCAATATAGAAATGGTCTTCACTTATATCCCATGTGCTGGCAACAAAAACCGTTTTATCCTGAATGTCAGCAGCTCCCATCATCAAATCGTACTCAAATGTCCAGGCACTGTAGGTCCGAGAATCTAGCTCATGGATGTTACTCGGGACTGTGAGCCAATATCTCGAGTTTTTCAACAACCCTAGTGGTATTCTTTTACCATGATTTTTTAACTCTTGGTTGCTTTGTCCATTTAGGGCGCGGTTGTAGGCGGCCAAAGCTAATGACAGGTATAAGTCGTTATTTTCGTAATAGTAAACTAAGCTGTTTACTGCTCCGTATTTATCTTCGGTGTCATAGAGTGATATATCCCCCCAGTTTCCCATTAGCACTTCATCAGGAAGTAAATTTTTTGGTGGAATAATTTCAACAAATTTTGATCCTATCTGTTCAATAGAGCTCCCTACGATAATTTTGTTCGTTAAGGATTTTGGAATAGGAGGAGTGTCTTTTCCATAGCGGAAAACATAATCAAGTACCACCAATCTGGCTCCGCCCTCAACTAGTTTTACAGCTAACTGGATTATGTCTTCTCGGGATTCGGGTAACTTGCTGTCACTCAAAATATTTCTATCAAAAGTCACTAAGGCTATATTTTTAATGTTATTGCTTACATATTTTCTCTCAATTGCTCTTACAGCTCCAATAGCAAACATGTCATTACCAGTGAATGAGTCAAGTAAAGATATAACAACAAGGGCGGTGAATGTTGGATAAATAAATGTAATAAGTGACACCCTAACAAACCAATATGTGAAAGAGTCACTTCTATTTAAATATAGATCGAATTTCCAATTATTTTTTAATGTGTTCTTCTTCCCTTTTTGCATAATAATTTCCGTTAGGTTTGGTAAGGTCTGGGGCTATGGGATTTTATACAACTCCATTTATATTTAACATCGTAGGTATGTACATACGGTCTGATCTAATCCATTTCCCCAAAACGCTACTAGATCCAATATTATGCGCAGCTCTACTTGTATGAGTCTATATCTTAGATTATTTTCTCAAAAAGCAATACCCACACCTTGTTTTAGAAATAGGGTACCAGAAATGTCTTAATTTGTTGATGGTTGCTACTGAAACTTTACTTGATGGAAAATAGTTGTTACTAAAAGGAGGATGTTTACATATAGTAAGGGCCTTGTTGATCAAATCATTCGCAGGCAAGCCTGTCCCCATCAAGGTTTGCGGTGTTAATTGACCACCTGACGAACGGGCATACCCAGTCCTATGACTTTGTTCATGGCCTTCACTCCTGCCAATGCTTCGCCAACCTGTGCATTGTAATCCCGCAGGCTCAGTTTCGGGCTGATGAGTTGCTTGTAGCGGTACATGGCCGTTTCCGACAGTGAGCGTTGGTGATAGTCATTGTCTTTCTTCCATTGTTGTAGCGCATGACTTTTCAGCGCCTTGACGGCCTCATTTCTTGGGTGACCGTCCTCCCAGTAACCCGCATTTTTCCTGGGCGGGATAGTGGGCTTGCTGCCTTTGCGTTTCAGCAGTTTATGACAGCCTTTGGTGTCATAAGCGCCATCGGCTGACACTTGCTTAATCTTGCGTCTCAGCGGATTCAATAAGGTAGGCAAGACCTCATTGTCGGCCACACTTTCCAAGCTGACCTCGGCAGCTATCACTTCATGTGTGGCGGCATCCACCGCCAGATGCAGTTTACGCCAGGTACGACGC
>NZ_JAKCLK010000124.1:0-324 GCF_021412365.1 Shewanella sp. AS16
CAATGGCGAACTGGTGTTTAAACGCTACGAACAACGTTAAGTTTGTAGTCAATGCCGGATAATGCCGGATAATGCCGGATGGCAATCCGGCATTGATATTTAGCGATGATGTTTGTCAGGCCCCGGACGATGATCGCCACGATGATCATTGTGCTTGTTATGGCGCGGCGATGGCGGCGGTCCATATGGGTGCCAGCGATTGCCTCGCCATTCATAATGTTGTTTCCACCAGCCGTGGTCGCGCCAGTGACCGCCATCCCAGTAATAGCCACGATTATCACGATCGCCTATCTGTAATTTTACTGACGGGACTAGCGTAATTTC
>NZ_JAKCLK010000125.1:0-324 GCF_021412365.1 Shewanella sp. AS16
GTCGCGGCGAAAATCATCACCCCTTTGCGCGTTGCAGCAAACTCCATGATTTGGCTGATGATGTGTGGCGTAATGCGTTGCTGTTTTTTCAGCTCGCGGTTGAGATCGGCTTCGCTGAACAGTCCGTTACTCTGTGCCTGCAAGCGGCTGAAATCGTATTGCACGACTGGCATATCCAGCCGTTCTGGCGGCGTCAGATAGCCGTGTTTAATCATATAACGCAGCGGCAGCTCATAAATGCAGTCACGGAAAAGGGCTTTCTCATCGCCGCGTACCATGCCGTGATAATGGAACTGATAAATCCAGCCTTTGCCCAGTCGAAAA
>NZ_JAKCLK010000126.1:0-323 GCF_021412365.1 Shewanella sp. AS16
GGCAACATATTTCCTCCACATCCACTGTCTAAAAATCATGATGGTTTATTCAAGGCATTCATCCCTTAAATATTTCCAGCAAATTAATAGATTAAGCGAATAAATTATCCTTAGCATTCACTTTCATATCAGCATACTCCTGCTGCACAACAACTCCACTGCATGTGTCAGAAGGTTAGCATCAAATGATAACCTGGTGAAATAGCCTGGAGACATTTAAAATATCTACATTAAGTTGTTAGAAATACTTAATGAAAAACAGAAATCTCATTCATTTAATTTATAATTAAATAATATCTCTTCCCGCAGAGTGCGGGAATCAC
>NZ_JAKCLK010000127.1:0-323 GCF_021412365.1 Shewanella sp. AS16
TAAAATCATGGACTTCATCAGAACGTCCTATAATCGTTAAATGGCATCTCCTGTCTCCAAACCGCCCCAGAGTTTCTGCAAAGCAGAGCGCTCTTCGTGGGTCAGGTGATTATCAGGGGCTGCCAATACACCGGAATTCCAGTAGCTGATAAACTCCAGATTGATGCTTCCTGCGGCCTGGTTCCAGAGCAGAGCCATGTCAGGTCTTCCTGGTAGCCAGAAAAAGCCTTTATTACGATAATTACGTTGCGTTCAGGGATGATCTGCTAATAATATTCTGTCGATCCGCTAAGTGTCAGTGTATGCGGTAAGCCCGCCCTTGA
>NZ_JAKCLK010000128.1:0-322 GCF_021412365.1 Shewanella sp. AS16
ATGGCCTGGTCTTTTGTGCAGGAACAGGTACAGCCTGGTGTTGATAATGCCTGGCGGGAATCCCGTGGTGATATTGGTAAAGGAATGGAGAGCGTACCTTCGGGTGGTGGCAGTCAGGATATTATTGCTGACCATCAGGGGCATCAGGCCATTATTGATCAAAGAACGCAGGACAGTAATATCCGTAATGATGTAAAACATCAGGTTGATAATATGGTCACAGAATATAAAGGGAATATAGGTGATACTCAGAACAGCGTACGTGGCGAGGAAAATATTGTAAGAGGACAGTATTCTGAACTGCAGAATCACCATAAAACAG
>NZ_JAKCLK010000129.1:0-322 GCF_021412365.1 Shewanella sp. AS16
AAAGCTTCGCTATTTGAATAATGAAGAAGAAAAATGCTCTCAAGCCAGCTATAGCTTAAAACAAAGTACGCACTCTTGGGAGTTAAAGTCCCGAATCCCGGTACTTAAGTTGATAACTATTCTCAAATAAAAATAATAAAGTGTTATTGTATATATTCTGTAGCACTACAATTTTTATACGTAAAAACATCAAGTGTTAGTTATTTTAAAAAATATAAACTTTAAGTATTGACTTGCACACAAAATATAGTATCTACTTAAATGTATAACTAAAAAAATAAAGGAGTAAATACCATGATAGAAAATAAGATACAAACTGAAG
>NZ_JAKCLK010000019.1:0-6726 GCF_021412365.1 Shewanella sp. AS16
CCGTGGTGTTCCCACTGCCGCGCGCCAGTGTGCTGCCGGAAGGCGCCGTCTATCGTAAATACAATCAGGTTCAAGGCTGGTATGACTTTGTCGAAGATGCCAACAACAGCATAAGCTCGGCGCCGCTCAACGCCGAAGGCCAGTGCCCGCAAGTCGGCGCCGCTGCCTATGAAACCGGCCTGGTGCCAGGGCATCAATGCGTGCAACTGCTGTTGCAGGACGGTGGCCCCAACGATGCCGATGGAGTAGCCAACGGCGTGATTGAAGATCCGGGCGTGGTCAGTACCCAGGTGCAAAACACCGCCCCCGTGGCGGTGGCGGATCGGGCCGAGATTGTCGAGGGGCAGAGCCTGGTGATCGACGTGCTGGCCAACGACAGCGACGCCGACGGCGATGCTCTGACATTGGTCGAGGTCAGTGCCGGGCATGGCAGCGCTGTGGTGACCGCCGACAACCGGCTGGAGTACACTGCCGAGCCTGGCTTCAGTGGCACCGTGACCCTCACCTATAGGGTGAGTGACGGCTATGGCGGCATGGCCGAAGGCGTGGTGGCAGTGACGGTGACGGCGGCCGCTGTCGAGCCGGATCCCGAGCCTGAACCAGAGCCTGGACCTGAGGCGGACAAGGGCGGCTCGCTGCCACTCTGGTCTGTGTGGCTCTTGGGGCTGCTGGTGTGGCGCCGCAGAGCCCTATAGTCGCAAATCAGCCCTGTCGGGCAATGGATGAGAAACAGGGGGGCCATGGTCGCCCTTTTTTTTTTGCTGTCTAACTATATGGCTCGATTGGCGAGTTACAGTGGGTCTGACTGTCTTAGGTGCTGCTGCAGAAAATCCGTGAGGGCGCTGACCTTGGTTGACAGGAAGCGGCGCTTGGGGTGGACGCAGTAGATGCTGTGGCTGGCCAGATAGTCGCCGACAATTCCTGCATTCTGCATTTTTCCTGCATTTTTGCCTGTTTTAATGCGGGCTAGAAGATTCTATGCGGGGAAATACAGCATGATGCGTTTATTGGTTTGGACTTTGTTAATCGGCTTGTGCCCGGCACAGAGCCTGATGGCCGCCAGTTTGCAAAAACAATCGGTCAATTTCACCGGAACGGCCAAAGACATCGGTGTGGTCAATGACGCCGACAATCTGGTATTTGTGCAGGCGATAAATCCGTCCAAGCCGGGCTTTATTACCGAAGCCGAGGGTGAGTGGGCTTTTGCCACTGATGATGGTTCTAACGCGCCGTCTATAACCGCTATTGCTATGCAGTTTAATGGCGCACCTGCGCTCCTGGGCATACCGGCAGAAACCGGCACTTTAACCATTGGTGCCAATAACGAGATTGCCGACCTTTGGACCCAGCGCATTTACGCCCGCCCTGTGGTATTTGTCAGCTTGGAAGACCCCAACTTGAATAACGGCGTCAGCATAGTGCCTACCGCACCGATTAACAGTGGCAATCAGTTTCTGTTTGATGTGCGCCAGGCCGATGGTTTCGGTGCCGACTTAACCGGTGCCAAGGTGCACTATCTGGTGGCCGAAGAGGGCTGGCACCGCCTGGCCGATGGCCGCATGCTGCTGATTTCCAGCGCGGAAGTAAAACATACCGGTTTTAGTGGTAAGACGATTGAGCTCGGCGCCAGCTTTACCGATGCGGTAACAGTGGCGCAATTGCAGCGTCCTATGCTGTTTAAAAACAGTTTAGGCTTTCGTCAGCTCATCAATATGGAGGTGTATCAGGGCGCGACGGTTACCAGTGGTGTGGGCGACTTCGACAGCATCGGTTTGCGTTTAATGCAGCAAAACGGTGTAGAAGCCACTAACGGCGGTATCGATTATGCCGGCCGCATCGGCTTTATGGTGCTAGGGAACCTTGCCGCTATTGAAAACGAATATCACATTGTTCAT
Source organism: Shewanella sp. AS16 (assembly GCF_021412365.1). NCBI lineage: Bacteria > Pseudomonadati > Pseudomonadota > Gammaproteobacteria > Alteromonadales > Shewanellaceae > Shewanella > Shewanella sp. AS16. The sequence continues at coordinate 1,896 of NZ_JAKCLK010000019.1, forward strand.
GACAACACGACCAATATCCGTGGTGGTAGCTACCTGACGGTGCCGAATGATCATTTTAGGATTTTCCCGCACAGCGCCGCTGCGTCACCGCTATTTAATAAGGTTGCTTGTGCCGAAGATGATGATATTCAGAATTTTTGTAATTACCTTTCTATGCCGGTCGATATGTTCAGCCGCAGCACCTTTGTGACGCCACGTACTCCCTATGTAGACGCGAATTTTGATCCCTTGAAAATGCAGCGTACGCTGTATTCGGAACGGGAAAATTGGGACTGGGAGGACGTTATTGAAGAGGACATGGTGAACCCTACACTTGACACTGACGGCACGCCGATTTTAGGTACCCTGGCGCAAATGCAGACCAACTTTGTTGCCGACCGGGGCTGGGATGAAGATTGGTTTTATGGCAACTCCTATTGGCATTGGTTTGCTACCTACAATTACAATACCTGCACCGAAAACGGTTTTAATACAGCTTGTACCGATTATTTGCCGGGTAACGGCATCATAGATAACTATCAATTGCAATGGGATGCTACATCGCAGGAATGGGATGATTGGAATAAATCGGGCTGGGGAAGTTACCCTGACGTCGATCTCGATCAGCAAGTGTTTATCAGCAGCGGCTTCACTTTGCGCAGCCACAAACAAATTATCGAAACCATTACACCACCAAAATGGGCGGCCGCGCAAACGGCCGACTATCTCTATGGCGGTACGCTGCCAAGCGATAAAAACAGTCAGGGGATGTTTTTAACTTTAAATCAGTCCGATTTTAGCGTAAATGATGATTACTTCGAATTTGCAGCTACAGGACAAACCTGGATGTTGCATGCGACCAGCATGGTTAGTTACGGCACGGAATACTTTTGCTGGTCGTGCGATAGTCCGGTCCCGGCAGTCATTGCCGATTATTATGGCCTCTCTGGGAATTGGGCCACTGAAACCTACGCCGTTGTTGAACAACGCCTCCCGTCAGGAATCATCGATGGACATGGCATTGATGCTGGAATTAGGTACTGGGTAACACCATCCGTTGGGCAAGTGACTCAGCGCCTGCGCACCGGTGATTATCTGTTCGCCAATATTGCCTGGGGCGTCAAGGCGACGGACTACCGCTGGGTTCGCTCAGCCACTGGTTCCATAGATGATGCCGTCACCATTGCTACTAATGTATTGGGTTATCAGGCAACTGGAGCCGACGGCGATAATTACCTGACCATGTGTATGATGTACCGAGGGACTGAACGCTGTGGTGATTGGCATTACGTCGGCAAACTGCCCTATGCAACAGACGTTCATATTAAAACTGAGCAGGGTGTTGCAGCGCCGATTGTCGGGCGTGCGTTAATTGGCAATTATACCTACGTTGCGCCCGGCAGCGGTAACTATGATGTTGAATCGCACAGCCTGTATCAGTGGCAGTATCGGGTAGATGGTCAATGGCTTGATTTATCCGGAACGACCGCTAAAGAGCAAATGTTAACAGACAATATTGTGGGTAACACAGAGGTACGTTTTTGCGTCACCCCCCGCACCCTGGAAAACGTGTTAGGCTTTGAAGTATGCTCGCCTGTTGTTATCGTTCAGGCCGATTTTGACGGTGATGGTATAGGCGACAACAGAGATAACGATGACGATAATGATGGCAAGTTAGACTGGGAAGATGCCTTTCCAAAAGATGCCAGTGAATATCTAGACACCGATCTCGACGGCATTGGCAATAATGCCGACACAGATGATGATAACGATGGCCTGACTGATGCCGAAGAAATCGTTTTGGGCTCGGATCCGTTAAATACCGATACTGATGGTGATGGGGTGCTTGATAATATTGACCCACGCCCAACAGTCTATGGTGATTTGCCCGATTTTGATAATGACGGCATTGCCGATGAAATCGATAGCGATCGCGATAATGACGGCGTACCTGATTTCTTTTATCTGGTCGAAGGGCAGTCAGGTTTACAGACTTTTATCCAAGAAGGCGATGTTGTGCTTTATGCAGTCCGTTACGACGACGACCCATACAGCGCTTGCCTGAGTAATGCAATTACTGTGACCAGCGATGCAGATAGCGGCCCGGGTACCTTACGTCAGGCGTTGAAGGATCTGTGCGCCAGCGATCCCGCCGGTGATTTAAATATCATTGATTTCGATGGCCCGATGACCATTCGGCTGGAAAGCCCGTTAGTGATCACCAAGGGCATGCAGATTGATGGCAATCGTGAAATTACGATTGATGGTCAGGAGGCCCATACAATTTTCGAGGTCGCGATTACCAGTGGGATGTCCGCTTCTCAGTATCCTCATTTGACCGGATTGACTTTGCGTCATGGCATGGCCGGGCAGGACAGTTCAGCCCAGGTGAATACGGCTTCTGCGTTGGATGATCAAGCCGCAGGAATAGGAAGCGCGGTATGGATGCGTTCATCGTCCTATTTGATCATCGACTATACCTTGATCACCGATATGACCGCCCCCGTTATTGGCGGTAAAAAATACCAGCTTTATCTGGAGAACAGCCTGTTAGCCAATGTCGCAGGTAGTGCTGCCGCGTTGAAAACGATCGACGGTCAACTCAACCTGTTTGCTTCGACGCTCTACAACAGTGAAGGTGGCGCTCTTTCTGTGTCAGGCACAGGCAAAGCCCAATTGCGCAACAGCCTGCTGTTAAAAGGCCCGACCGGTTCAACCCTGTGTAATGTTGACACCTGGGAGCAACAAACCGCCAGCTGGGTCGAAGACAGCGAGTGTGGTGTTACCTCAACTGGCTATGTTGAGCTGGCCGATCCGGAGAATGGCGACTACCGGCCGGTGCCGGGCAGCGCCAATATCGATATGGCGGAAGCCGGTGAACTTGCGCCAGACGCAGTCGACTTGCTGGGTAATCTGCGTGTTTCCGGCTTGTATGACGAAGCCGCGCCTGGTGGACCTGTGTATCCGCAAATGGATATAGGTGCCATCGAATATGTGTTTGACGGCGACTTCGACAATGACGGCGTTGCCGACAGCTCAGATGCCTTCCCGAAAGATCCGACTGAAACTACCGACAGCGACAGCGATGGTGTCGGTGATAACGGCGATGCCTTCCCCAATGATGCCAACGAGACATTGGATACCGACTCAGACGGCATAGGCAACAACGCCGATGACGATGATGACGGTGATAATGTCGCCGACACCGAAGACGCCTTCCCATTGGATGCTGCCGAGTGGCTGGATACAGACTTAGACGGTATCGGTAATAACGCCGATACGGATGACGATAACGACAATGTGCCAGATGTGTCTGACGCATTCCCGCTGGACTCCAGCGAAACTGTCGACACAGATAGCGACGGCATAGGTAACAACGCCGATAGCGACGATGACGGCGATGGCGTGTTGGATACCAGCGATATGTTCCCTCTGGATGCTTCCGAGTGGCTGGATGCGGATCTCGACGGCATAGGCAACAACGCCGATCCGGACGACGACAACGACGGCGTGTTGGATATTGTCGATGCCTTCCCCTTTAACACCGCCGAATGGTTGGATACGGATCTCGATGGCATTGGCAATAACGCCGACAGCGACGACGACAACGACAATGTCCCGGACAGCGCCGATGTCTTCCCGCTGGACGCCTCCGAGTGGTTGGATACAGATGCCGACGGCATAGGCAATAACTTGGATACCGACGATGACAACGACAATGTCCCGGATACCTCTGATGCCTTCCCTCTGGACGCCAGCGAGTGGTTGGACTCGGATCTCGACGGCATAGGCAACAACTTGGATACCGACGATGATAACGACGGTGTGTTGGATATAGTCGATGCCTTCCCCTTCAATGCCGGTGAATACCTGGATACCGACTCGGACGGCATAGGCAACAACGCCGATACGGATGACGACAACGATAGTGTACTGGACACAGAAGATGCCTTCCCGCTGGACGCGACCGAGTCTGTCGATACCGACCTCGATGGCGTGGGCAACAATGCCGACACGGATGACGACAACGACGGCGTAGTGGATACAGAGGATGCCTTCCCGCTGGATGCGGCAGAATCTGTCGACACCGACCTCGACGGCATTGGTAACAATGCCGACAGCGACGATGACAACGACGGCGTAGTGGACGGCGAAGATGCCTTCCCGCTGGATACGGCAGAATCGCTCGATACCGACAAGGATGGCATAGGCAACAACTTGGACACCGACGATGATAACGACGGCGTTTTGGACAGCGACGATGCCTTCCCACTGGACGCCAGCGAGTCTGTCGACACAGACAATGACGGCATAGGCAACAATGCCGATCCCGACGATGACAACGACGGTATCAATGATGAAGATGACGCTGCGCCGCTGGACCCCAGCATTGGCGATACCCAAAAGCCGGTGTTTGCCGAACTGACGCCACTGACCTTTGAAGCCACGGGGCCTATGACAGCAATAACCCTGCCAGAGCCTGTGGTAACAGACAACATCAGCAAGGTACTGACCATAAGCTCAGACTTAGCGGCGGAGCTGGCCCTGGGCGAGCATACCATCACCTGGACGGCGACCGACGGGGCCGGTAATCAGGCCATTGCCGAGCAGCGAGTGACGATAGTGGATACCACTGCCCCCGAGTTTGGCCCGCTCGAGCCACTGGTGGTCAACGCCAGCGGCCGCCTGACCGATATCAGCGCGCTGTTGAATATCAGCGCCAGCGATCTGGTGGACGGTGATGTGACAGCAACCCTGGTTGGCAGCAGTGAGCTGGCAAGTGGCGCCCATGAGCTTGAGCTTGGCGCGACCGACAGCTCTGGCAATACCGCCACCACGATGTTAACAGTGC
>NZ_JAKCLK010000001.1:0-1083658 GCF_021412365.1 Shewanella sp. AS16
AATTTGGCTGGTCTTCGTCACATGGCACTTAACATGCTGCGCGCCGAAACAACCAAGATCAGCGTGCCGATGAAGCAGAAACGCTGCATGATGAAAACCGACTTTCTGGAACGCGTGTTATTAGCCGGTTTTGCCTCTATGGCCAATTAATGCACACTCATGCGGATGCCCTGCCGATAACGGCTTACTAATCCAGCTCTTAGAGTTACGAATACACTCTGACAGTTAAAGGCGGCGGCAGCGGTGAGAGCAACCCTCGAGGGCGTTAAGCGGTCACATCCGCGCTCCTAGACTGAGGCAAGGCTCCAGCGGCGCAAACAAGTAATGCGGTTAAAATCCGCGGATATCAGCAAGGTCAACCGCCGACACTTACTGGCCAAAGCCTACTGTCAGAGTGTCCTTACCGGAAATTTTTTGGGTTTCCGGTAAGGACACTATTTGCCTATTTGACAAAAGGAATCATATCAACGCCTTGCTCACCGGCGAGTAAGTTGGTGCTGTTTTTGCGGCCTTTTCTTTTAGCAAAAACCGCGACAACTGTATCGAGTCCGCGTGCAGCAACTTGTTATATGCATTCGACTTTGCTAACTATTAAATTGTATAAACTAATGTTGTTGTCGAAATCTGGTTCTTGCTCACGATATGTACCATCTAGTTTTGATTCTTGAGCATAAGCAAATAGCCATTCTGCTTTGCATTTATTTTGTACAGTAATTCTAGAATTTGTGCGTTCGGTAAATTGCGATGATGTTATATCGACGTAAACTCCGTCAACCTCTAACCAAGCATGACTTTTTATATCTGGGAACTTATCACTATCGAGCTTTGCACTTATTAGCTTAACGCTGCATCCTAATTCTTTTAGATAAACACCAAGAAGACTTGAAGAGAGAAAGCATGCACCATGTGGAAAGGAATTTAAACCTACCCAAGCAAAACCACCAAGGTTCAGAATTTTATAAGATTCAAATTCAACCAAAAATGAAAGTGCGTTTCTAAATTTATGAATATCACTTAAATGTTTCAAAGCTACTCCTTGCATATAACGCCTAAAGCAACCGCGCGCGCTTTTTGCGCGTCGGATTGCCTTTACTTGTTAGTTGCTTATGCCTCAAGATTTGACACCTGCTCTTGAAGCACTAAATTCAATTGTTCTTGGGTTATTTGAAACTCTTCATAAGTTCTTGCTGTAACTTCAAGCATTACATCTTGGAAGCACGCCACGTAGTGTGAAAGCCCAGAAAACAACGAATCACTATGCCTAGGATGAACTTCGTTTAGTTTAATTTGCTCTTTTATCCACGGCGAATTCTCTACCTCGAAGAAACCATAAATTCCCAAACCATGTTTTGTTAATGGATGCCCACCTCTAGCTTCATCGTTTGGACTTCCGTACTTGACTAGGCTAGATTTGAATTTAATACCGTAGATAAAGCCTTCGGATTTCTCGATTAAGAGATAAATCTCATGCTGTGTTGCCAGTACAAAGTTTTCATATGAAAAATCGTATTCACGACTTAATTTGATCTCTTTGACTATTGGTTTTTTCTCAAACAATGCACTGAATCCTTATGGGCAACTAACGCCCAGCGAAGCGGAAAATTTGTCCCGCTTGCGCTGTTTGTTAGATGTTTTGCGCAATTTCCGCCTGGCTTCTTGGGGCTGATTTTTGCCCAGATAATATTTCCTGAGAATATTTTAAACAAATCAGGCCAGCCATGTTAAAACAATAACATAATGCACTTTCAGTTAGGGCTCAAGCTAGGGAAAGTGATTTAACCGATAAAGAGTCGACAGGACATGATGCAAAATGGATGAGGATTGATAAAACAGGTCTACTTCACTCAAAAACAGTGATTTTTGGCGTCAGTTACCCAACCCATTTCCATTCATAGGGTCCTGAAAGGTATCGCTGTAAACAATGAAGTTAACGTCAGCCTGCGTTGAGGTGCTGGCAACAGGCGGAGAAATGCCGTCGTCGCTTCTCTAAATGTTCACAATAGCTGCTGAGTTCTTGCAGCGTTCCCACGGGACCATGGAACAGCTTGCCAAATTCAGTGGTGAGTTTTAACCAACTCTCTTGCTCGATATTCAATCTTGTTAGCAACTTAGCGCTGTTCTCTCCGATAGCACCACGCTTGTCATCTCGAATAATACGCCCTGTATCATCAATCAATTCAAGGTAATCCTGGAGCGAAAATGCGATGCCATTGGGCTGATTATCGCGTTCGTTGCCAATAAAAGGCAGTAGGTTTGGTGGTTGTTCGCCTTTCAACGCTGCCTGAATTCGCAGTTGAATGCTGGTGTGATTGGATTGCTCTGGGGTAGCCGCCATCTTGGCTCTGATGGGATTCAAATCGACATAAGCCATACAGGTTAATACTGCGGCCTCATCCAATAACGCCTGCGACTTAAACCTGCCTTCCCAGAATCTGCCTGAGCAGTTATCCTCTTGATTTGCTTGCCTGGCTATCGGTTCATTGAGGCAACGCATAAACCACGATATATCACATAGCCTGCTGCGATAGGTCGCGATGGAGTGCTTTAAATGGATCACTTCATGAGATTCAACCAGCCCACCCTGGGCAAATTTACGGGTTAATTCATCGCCTTTAAACAGTTTATGCCACTGCTTAAGCACTTCTGCGTCGCTCCAACCGTTGGCCGTGTCGAGATCAATTCGCAACACTACATGCAGGTGATTCGACATCACAGCAAAAGCAGCCACATCAATGGCAAACACCGCTTCAAGTTCAAACAGCAATGACTCTACCCAGCCCCGGCGATGGTCATAGTTCTTACCCGAGTATCGATCATCCCCACAGAGGAAGGCGCGACGCACCACCCGGCTGCAGCAGTGGTAGAAAGGGGTGTCTTCGACACTGATCTGAGTTCTTCTGGGACGCGGCATGGCAAGACTCCAACATCGACAATTTATCTCAGTCTAGAAGAGGCCGTTGGATCACGCCATTTACTGTGGGTGGCCTGATTCAGCACTGTCGTCGTAAAAATACCTCAATCAGGGACAGGATGCTTAGCCTGGATGCAGTGCTTCACTCTGCCGTTTGCCTCGACACCATTTACCACCGGATTTGGCTTTCATGGCACACATGGCATCCCACCTACCGCTGATGCCGCTGTATTGGCGGCGAAATTCTTTGGCGGAAGTGACCCAGGCATCCTCGCTGATACCCAGTTCAGTGAGCAATTTGGGGCGGGTGCCATCAATAAAGCCACGCTTATCTTCGCGCACAGCACGACCGGTCCAGTCAATCAATGCCAGATAATCGGCAAAGTGAAACGGAATACCGCTTTGCCCGGCAGCTACGGCCGCGCCATCGAAAGGCAGTAAAGGTTTGAGTGACACTCGAACAGGCTTTTCTTGCGCAAGCGCTTCAATCCGCTCCTGAATCGAAGTGTAATCAGACTCTTGCAGCGAGTCTGCAATACCCGCACGAATAGGATTTAAATCCACATACATCATGCAGGCAAGCAGCGCCTGCTCATCCAGTAGTGCCTGGGACTTAAAGCGCCCTTCCCAGAATACCCCTTTGCAGCCATCTTCCCGATTGGCTTTACGGGCAATCTCTTCATTGAGGCAGCGCATAAACCAACTCACACTGCCAAGCCGCTCTTGCCATTCGACAACCAGGCTGTCGAGCAGCATTCGCTCGCCTTCGGACAAGCTATCGCCTTTAAGAAATCGGGTAGCAATGGCATTACCGGCAAACAGCGTCGTCCAGCGTGCAACCACGTCAAATGGAGACAGGCCCTTTTGAGCGGCAAGGTCGATTTTCAGTACCAGATGATAGTGATTTGACATCACAGCATAAGCACAGACATCGATGCAGAATACCGATGACAACCGCCTGATTTTATCGACTATCCAGCCACGCCTGTGCTCGTAACTGTGTCCGGTGACCACATCTTCCCCACACAAAAACGCCCTTCGGACACAGCGATTAATCACATGGTAGAAGGGCGTACTTTCGGCATCAATCAACTGGCGACGGGCTGTGGTCATGGCAAGCCTCGGCAGGCAAAAGGGGATACCTCAAAGCCTAGTCAGACAGGCCCAAAAACACAAAAAGATTTGGATGTCCCCATAGACATCAATCAACTGGCGACGGGCTGTGGTCATGGCAAGCCTCGGCAGGCAAAAGGGGATACCTCAAAGCCTAGTCAGACAGGCCCAAAAACACAAAAAGATTTGGATGTCCCATCTTTACTGGGGACGCGGCATGGCAAGACTCCAACATCGACAATTTATCTCAGTCTAGGAGAGGCCGCTGGATCACGCCATTTATTATGGGTGGCCTGATTCATTATTTTTAAGCGAAGCGTAACACAAAGAACGCGACACTTTTGGGTTCGGGTTGAACGCCTTGTTAGCCATTTATTTGATTTGAATATCATTCTCGGTAATTATTACTTCGTATCCATCGTGATACTCTACTAGCTCTCCGGTAGAGCCACTTTGATAATCTAGCGCGAATGAATTGTAATATTGAGATATCGGACCAAATCTCAAATATAAATAATCATCTCGACCAAAATACTGCGAAACAGGAACTCCACTTCCGGTGTTATCCGTGGCATTGCCTTGCCGGATATCTGGTGGCACCGAAAAAGTGTAACCGACCCAAGTGAGAGATATTGGCTTACCCTCTCCATATGAATAGCCTGTCAGGTCATAACGCCACATTTCCGTAGACTTCAGTTTTACTGGTGTTTTGATGTGGTAGTAGCGCTTAGCCCATTCCTCGCCTTTTTTATATCCATTATCTGGGTGGGTAAAAGTAAGTACGGAACGCCTTCTACTTATATTTTTCTCACCCAGTTCCTTTCTTATTTGGAGAAGCAACTGATCCGCTTCTTTCTGGTTTTTCTCGATTTGAATAATTGCCTTATTCGCTCGTGCTTTGGCTTCCCCCATTAAATTATCATCGACCAAAGTGCCGATTTTCTGATAGGTAAAGCCGAAAAATGCCAATAAAGCAAGGGATAGCACGGACATAGACCAAATCATGGCTTTTCGATCCGACTTGTATTCAATTTTGAGTGTATTCAAATCCTCGCGAACTTTTGTTATCTCTTCTGACACGCTATGACCTCCAGTTCCAATTGGCTAACGCTTTGCTAAGGGGCAATTACCAGTTGGCTATACTTGCGCGAAGCGCCAAGCCGACTGGTAATTGTCCCAGTGAGTTTACGAACGAATTTCAGCAACTTGTTATGTGACATCTCTGATGTTGGGTATTTGGCTTATAAAAATGCCAACACTGCTTTTGCACCCAGAACTAAAGTCCATAAGATAGATAATATAAAGACCCCGTTAACTATGTTTGCCAGCCCAACATACTGGTATGTGGAACGCCTAAATTTCGTATATGAAATCCAATATTCTCTAGCAGCCTGATCTCGGCCTGATTCTGAAAGAGCCTTCACATCATTAGATGGATCCATTACTTGTTCTTCAATTTCAGTGAGCCTTTGGGTTCGATCTTTTATTTCGTTGTCACCAAGCGCAGATACAGTCTCTAGTATTGCCTGCTCTACGCCTAATCGAAATGCACCTGTTACATTGTTGCCAAAGAACACGATAAAGCAACCCGCAACAAATCCTGTAAGCTCAACGCCAAATAATTTACCTGTTAAATCTCCAGTGATGATCCAGGCGAGCACAGCAACCACAAAAATTAGACTTTTATCTCTGTCTTTGTCTACACCTAGCTCCTCCATTCGTTTGAGAAGCTCAGGGGAGCTCAAGATGGAGTAAAACTCTTGCTGAGTCATGTCTGTTCTCATCAAACCTCTAATGGGAATTGTGCGATTCGCATTTCTAATGAACTTGACGTTTCTGGGCAACATGCTTCCTCCTGAATCGTATCCTTGTCACATAACGCCGTTTTCTAGCGAATCCCCAGATAATTCCTTTTGGATTCAAATTGGTAGACACGCATGGTGTTGTTTGATCTAATCAATTTCGCCAAAAACCTACCAGATCCAACACCATGCGTGACATCCGTATCTTACACGATTTACTCAAAAAGCAATGCCCTCAAATACACCAAAAACGCCTTAATTCTCTGGTGGTTGCTACAGAAGCCTTACTCGATGGCAATCAGCTTTCATTGACTCAGTTAGGGCGTAATATTTCCGGCTCCGTGGCCCCTAAACACAACATCAAGCGTATCGACCGTTTGCTGGGAAATCCTCATCTGGTTGCTGATAAGTTTCTGATTTACCGCTGGCATGCGCTGCATCTTTGCGGTGCCAACCCTATGCCCGTCATTTTGGTTGATTGGTCTGATGTCCGCGAACAGCTCAGGATGATGACGCTGCGTGCATCGGTCAGTGTTCAAGGCCGTTCGGTGACCCTGTATGAGCGCACTTTCCTCTTTGAAGACTACAATGCGCCCCGCAGTCATAATGCTTTCCTGGCCGAGCTGGCTAAGGTCTTGCCGCCACGCTGTTGTCCGCTGATTGTCACCGATGCCGGTTACCGAAATACCTGGTTTCGAGAAGTTGAGCGCCATGGCTGGTTCTGGCTTGGGCGTGTTCGTGGTGATGTCAGCTACCAGCCTTGTAAGCAGTCGTCGTGGTACTCAAATAAGTCTTTGTATCCAAAGGCAACAAGCATAGCCAAACATATAGGTCAGGTGAGATTGGCCCGCAAAGCCCCCTTGCTGTGTAACTTGCACTTGTACAAAGCCAAGCCCAAGTCGCGTAAAGATACCCGTTCGTCCAAGGCTGGTCGCAACCACACTGCGCAAAAAAGCTATCGTCTGGGAAGTAAAGAGCCTTGGCTGCTGGCGACCAACTTACCCCCCGAGTCTTTCCCGGCAGTTAAGATAGTGGCGCTATATGCCAAACGGATGCAGATAGAAGAAACCTTCCGGGATTTAAAGAGCCCTCAATATGGCATGGGTCTGCGGCAAAGCCGAAGTAAAGATCCAAGACGCTATGATGTGCTTTTACTCATCGCCATGCTGGCCGAGATGCTCTTGTGGTGCATAGGTATCGCAGCGATGCATCTTGGTTGGCAGAGGCATTTTCAGGCCAATACGATAATAAACAGGGCTGTATTATCAATCGTCCGGCTTGGGAAAGAAGTTCGACGGCGACCTAAATACCAGATTAAAGAGTCAACTTTTCGTTGGGCTATGGTGGAATACATCAAACGGGTTCATGCCGGAGGCATGCCTGGATTATGAGGGGATCCTCCAGCGCCGTTTTAAGCGGCTTGTAATTGTTTGCTAAAATGTGACGCGAAGCGGAACCGAGCAAACTGTTACGAGTCCGACTTGAAAACCCTTGTTATGCGTACTCTTCGAGTATGCCATATAAACCTGCAAATCTAATATTCAAAGTATCATTATGTTTTAATACAACTTTTAGTTCATTTTGATCATACATAATAGGGTTTGCTTGAATAGAGCCATTCCAAGATTTCATTAACAAAATTTCCGAAGTTGGAACATCTATTCCCCACCAACTTTCTACGAGTTTATTTAAAAAATTAACAAGAGACTTTAATGCGATTAGAGAATCTTCAGGGCCGTAATTTGAGGGATTGAGTGACATTTTTGTAATCTTACATTTCTCAAAAGAATCTGAATCATCTGCTTTATGGTAATAAGCTACAGCATCATCACCTAGTGAAGTTACTACATCTTGTTTTATTACTTTTACTTTTGGGTGTACTAATTGATTACGTTGCTCGATTAACTTTTTTACTATTTGTGTTTCACTATCTCCTCGCGGCAAAGAAATGTCTTTGTGCCACTGAAGAATAAAATCAAACTTATCTAGTGTTGAAAACCTATCAACTTGAGCACTAATTTTGGAGTTTATATCAACAGATTTAAGAAAAGAATTTGCAGCAGCTTCCAATGCATAATTTACAGACAAAATAGATGATGTAGATAAGGTTCTACGAACATGCTCATTACTTTCCGATGATGCAAGGTCATAAAGTAAAACAGCATCGGAAAAAATTGAAAAGAAACTATTATCTGTAATTTCGACTGAACGCTTCATAACACTCCTTGTACGCATAACGCCGCCAACACAGGCGAGCGTAGCGAGTCCAGCCAGCTTGCTGGCGTTTGTGCTTGGCCTTGTTAAATGCGACGTTCACTTATAAAACACCTTTTTGATAAGCTTGCCGCTGTCTTGGTTAATAGTGCATGTGTGTGAACAAAAACTATTAACTATGAGCGGTTTTATTGAAGAAAAATTATAATATGCTGACAATTTCTCTCCAGGACTTTCTGCAATCCAGACTTTCTTACCATTTTTATCGTAAGCTATAAAATTGTTATGAGCTTCATTTTTAGGGAGTTCCATATAGTCATAAATGACGAGAACTAAATCATCAAGTTCTGCTTTATCTAGAACAGAATACTCTGCCTCAAATTTATAATCATTACTTTCAATGTAAATCATCATTTATGCCATTTAACATTTTAATAGTGCGCATGCGCATATGTACATAGATTCAATGCAAACCAGATTATCACAAGTGACTGTTCTGTAAAGCATTCAACTTATTCACTCCACTGAGCCTTCCGGCTAAACGCGCAAACGCGTTTGCACCTTTTTATGAGCGGGATAAGATCTCATGATTTCAGCACTGTTTTCAGTAACAGTACTTAGGGCGCACTCGACAGCTTAAACATGGCTGCCGATTGATCCCTTGAGCAACTAAGCGACTCAGGCAGCCGGCACTCACAGATGCTTTCGGGCAGGCTACCGCACGGGATTGCGGCTTCCAGAGTGCCAGGATGACGGCTAAGCAAAAGGGGAACGGGAGGTTCAAGATAAGGTTAGCTTCGGCTCATCCTGAGTCTGTTTCCATTGCACTGCGGCGTCTTGTGCTGTCCTTGCGTAGACCTAAGGCTCTGAGGCTACTGACGCCACTTGGAATAACTTAAGGTGCGCCTTGGACTAACTTAACCTAGTTTAGATTAACGATTAACTCAAGCAAAAACAGCGACAAAGGCAAGGCAAATCCCAATAGCACTGCCCTAGTGCTATTGAGGCTAACATTGCCGCAACCCAAGCGCCAATCAGGGTTCTGCCGCTGTTGCGCCGCTGACGTGTCTCTTGCTACCCTTTTAGCATTTGCATCATTGGCCTTTGTTGGCATCGGCAAAACAGACCCGATTGCGACCATTCTGCTTGGCCTGGTACAGGGCTTCATCGGCGAGGTTCAGGCTGCTCTCCAGGGTATGGCTGCCATCATTGGCCGCGCAGCCAATGGACACTGTGATGGGGCCATGTATATCCGTCCAACCCGCGACGCTGAGCCTGGCTATGCTGGCACGAATGTCCTCTGCAACCCGTTCGGCGCCCTGGCGGCTGGTATCGACCAGCACCAGGGCAAACTCTTCACCGCCTATACGGCTAACCAGATCGACCGTACGGACCGAATTGTGCAGCGTCTTGCCCAACGCGACCAGTATCTTATCCCCCATGGCATGACCTGAGGTATCGTTGATCTTCTTGAAATGATCCACATCCAGGAGCAGCAGCCAGAGCAGACTCTCGGTACTTTGGAGACGCTGAAGTTCCTCCTGGCCGAATTCGATGAACTTCCTGCGGTTGGCTAAACCTGTGAGTTGATCGTTCATGGCGGCCTGGGTGAGCAGAAATTCCCCCCGGCGCCGCTCATGATCAATTTTTTCCTGAAATATCGCCGACATGCTGACCATCAAGATGATGAACCAGCATATGGTAACGACAAAAATACCGAACAAATCCCCTTCATTGGAATTGAGCGATTTAATCAACAGGTACCCGAGTAGGGTCGGAACAGCATAGCCGGCCATGGTCTGCAGCCTGGCTATCTTGCCGCCTATGTACGGACTCAGAATCGCCTTCACCGCGCCCGAGTTGGCTGTCATCAGCAAGGCCGCGACCGCCAATGCAAAGCCGGTGGATGCCGTCAGCATGGACATTTGTCCGTAGAATTGGTCGATGCCATAGGCATAACCTGTGAAGGAGATGGTGGGTATGGCTAGCGCAATGAAGGCGATGAACTGCGAGGCTGTGACTCTTTGAAAACCATAGAGTAGCAGGCTGAGGGCGATGCAAAAGAACATGATCGCCGAATTGACCCCCATGTGGTTGCTCTTGCCCAGTTGCAGATCCAGCGTTACTTGCTGCTGGAAAGGTGTGAACAAGGCCAACACATCCGAGTCGAGCAGCACGTCAAAGCAACGCAGCGAGGTGATGATGATCACCAGCGAAACCAGGGCGCGCTGCAACCAGAGTTCGCGCCCCTTGCCGCGACTGGCCCTGAGGCTGAAGCCGATAAAAATCATGCATATTGCCGTCAGAGGGTTGGTTGCCGGTCCACCCGTGACCGGCCGGTACAAGGCCTCGACAGAGCCGAAGTACCCGGCAATGACGGTCAGACCAAACAAGATACAAACGGCACTGAGGGGACGGATAAGCGCTTGAGCAAATTTCACCAGTATCCAGGGTTTTTCTTCAATATTTGTCGCTAAACTAACGGCGGCTAACATACTCTTTGTCTCTTTTTCTGGGCTTCAAGCCGGGTGGAAGAAAGATAGCTCCCGACGCTTGCCTGTTTTTATCATTGTGGGCGCAGAGGCAGCTTCACCCCACGACAACCACTGTCTCTGGGGTAGCCTATTGTCTTCACGTAACAGGCTCGATGGGCCTAGGTGTTGCCTGAATCGACGAGTTTCGCCCATAAGTAATCAGATCCAACACTCCTGCCCCTGTCATTGCCTCTGTCATTTCATTGCCTATGCCATGGGTACCCGGCCTATCTTACACTATTTGTTATAAGATCAATGCCCTATTGTCCCTTAGACGGCCCAAGGCGAGGACACCTTGCCCCAAATGCCCGGGCATTGGCGTCTGAGGCTCGGGCGGACCAAGTTACGGATGGCATGAGCTCTTGCAGGTAATAAATAACCTCCATTCCAGGTAAATCCCTCAGCCGGCACTTGTGACTGCAAACGCACAATGCCACAATGCCTGCCTGCACCTAGGCTTTCGACACCAATTCAAGGGAGTAACCCACTTTGACCCTCTCTGGCACCAAAATTTATGGCATCAAAAACTGCGACACGGTAAAAAAAGCCCGTAAGTGGCTGGAATCAAACCAACTGGATATCCCCTTCCATGACTTCCGAGAGCAAGGCCTGGATGAGACGCTGCTCGGCGCCTGGGTCGACGCCCTGGGCTGGGAAGCGGTATTCAACAAGCGCAGCACAAGTTACCGCGCCCTGTCCGACGCAGATAAAGCCGACATAGACGCGCCCAAGGCGATCCTCCTGATGTTGGCACAGCCGACGCTGATCAAACGCCCCGTGCTGGTCGATGCCGAGCGGGTGCAGACAGGCTTCTCCGACGCAGCTTACAGTGCGTGGTTCCAGCTATGAGTCAATCACGGCCGGTTCACGAGCAGGACGTGGTAGCGCTCGCCATGCAGCTCATCGCCCGTCCCTCGGTGACGCCACTGGACGAAGGCTGCCAGACCCTGATGGCCGAGCGCCTCGGTGCCGCAGGCTTCGATATCGAGCCCATGGTGTTCGAAGACACCACCAACATGTGGGCCCGCAGGGGCAGTCAGAGTCCTGTCTTTTGCTTCGCGGGTCATACTGATGTGGTGCCGACCGGGGATCTCAATCGCTGGCATACCCCGCCGTTCGAGCCCACCCTAATAGACGATTATCTGTTTGGCCGCGGCGCCGCCGACATGAAGGGCTCACTGGCCGCCATGTTGGTGGCAACCGAGCGTTTCGTGGCCGAGCACCCGGATCACAAGGGCTCCATCGCCTTTCTGATCACCAGCGACGAGGAAGGCCCCTTCATCAACGGCACCACCCGGGTGATAGACACCCTGGAAGCGCGCAACGAGAAGATCACCTGGGCCCTGGTGGGCGAGCCCTCCTCGACCCACAAGCTCGGGGATGTGGTCAAGAATGGCCGTCGTGGCAGCCTCACGGGCAAGCTGACGGTCAACGGTATCCAGGGACACGTGGCCTATCCGCATCTGGCGGACAACCCTATTCACAAGGCGGCCCCGGCGCTGGCCGAGCTGGCGCAGATGCATTGGGACAAGGGCAACGAATTTTTCCCGCCAACCAGTTTCCAGATAGCCAACATCAATGCCGGTGCCGGCGCATCCAATGTGATCCCGGGCTCCCTGGAGGTGATGTTCAATTTCCGCTATTCCACCGAAGTGACCGCCGAGTTGCTGATCCAGCGGGTGCTGGGGATCCTCGATGCCCATGGCTTGGATTACGATCTCGACTGGACCTTCAACGGCCTGCCCTTTCTCACGGGTGAAGGCCCCCTGCTGGACGCCACCCGTGACGCCATTCGCGAGGTCACGGGCAGTGAGACGGATCCCCAGACGTCCGGCGGCACCTCGGATGGCCGTTTCATCGCCCCAACCGGCGCTCAGGTGCTGGAACTTGGGCCGGTGAACGCCAGCATCCACAAGGTCAACGAGTGCGTGCGAGTCGAAGATCTCGAGCTGCTGGCCAAGTGTTACCAGGGCATACTGGAAAGACTCCTGTGCTAGCCAGCGGCGCGCCGCCGGGGTTGCAGCGCCCCGAACTGTACGGCTTGGGGCCTGATGCCCTGGAAGAGGGGACACAGCTGATCCCGTATCAGGAACACTGGCTCGAAGCGAATACCGCTGCCGCCTTCGCCAACATGGCACGGGCCGCTGAAGACGCCGGCCTGACGCTGGCCATCTGCTCCGGCTATCGCAGTTTCGAGCGCCAGTTGCAGATCTGGAACGCCAAGGCGACAGGCCGGCGACCGCTGTTCGATGCCCTGTCCCGGCCGGTGAACCCAGAAGGCTTGAGCCATGCCAGGCTGGTCGAGCTGATCTTGCTCTGGTCGGCATTGCCCGGCGCCTCGCGCCATCATTGGGGCACGGATATCGACCTGTTCGATGCCAATGCCATCTCCAGGCAAGCCCTCAGGCTCAGCAGCGACGAGTATCTGCCTCAAGGCCCCTGTGGGCCCCTGTACGCCTGGCTGCAGGCCAATGCCGGGCGCTTCGGCTTCTATTTCCCCTACCAAGCAGGACTCAGCGGCGTCAGCCCCGAGCCCTGGCATCTGAGCTACTACCCTGTGGCATCGGGCTGGCTGGCAGATTATGATCCCAAGGCCCTGTATCTCATCCTGGAGCGCGCCGAGCTGGCCCTCAAGCCCCAGGTGCTGGCACGGCTTCATGACTTGGTCGACGAATACGTGTTTAGAATCGCACCTGCGCCGACGGCCATGCCCTAGCCGAGACTATGAACGGGAATAGAACGAGCTAACCTGTTATTTTTAATCTTATTTAATACTTTTTTGTGAGTCACTGTTATGGATTTTTCTGCCTGCCGTCACCAGGTCACCCTGGATGCACAGCCACTGAGTTACCTGGACATAGGCCAGGGACCGACACTCCTGTTCGGCCACGGCTACCTGTGTGACAGCCGTATCTGGGCGCCACAAGTGGCGCAGCTGAGTCAAGATTATCGCTGCATAGTGCCGGATCTCTGGGGCCATGGTCACTCTGGTGCCCTGCCTGCGTCCTGCCGCAATCTGCAGGATCTGGCCAAGCAGATGCTGACACTGCTCGATCTGCTGGGGATAGACAGCTGTGAGCTCGTGGGCCACGGCATGGGCGCCATCTGGGGCACAGAGCTGGCCCTGCTGGCACCGGGAAGAGTCAGGTCTTTGGTGCTGCTCAACAGTTTCATCGGCTTCGAGCCCGAAGTCACCCGCGACAAGTATCTCGCCCTGCTGGATGAGGCAGCAGCTGCCGGTCACTTCCCGAGTGCCATGATAGACAGCATGGCGCCGCTCTTTTTTGCCGCAGACACCCGGACACGAGCGCCCGGCTTGTATCAGGATTTCTGCCGTTTTCTGGCAACACATGGCACAGCTCACGACTCGACTAATAGTGCAGAGCCATTCGCCAGCCTGGTCCGCCTAGGGCGCATGTTGTTTGGCCGCCGGGATCTGCTGGAGGAGGTCGAAGCTTTGGCACTGCCCTGCCTCATCATGGTGGGATGCGAGAACCGGCTGCGGACCGTGCTCGAGAGTTACCTGATGCATGATGCCATAGCCGGCAGCCAATACGTCCAGCTGCAGCACGCGGGGCATCTCGCCACCCTGGAGCAAGCCGAGGCTGTCACCGCCAGACTCGGTCAATTCCTGAGCCGCCCATGATCCTGGCTGGCGCCGCCGGCACTGGTGTCAGTACCGGCACCAGTACTAGACACAGCAAAAATCTTGTTCCAACAAAAACATGGTTAATCAGTTGTATACTTATGTTTAAGCCATTTTTGACTAAAGGTTTTTAAGTTTGGATTAAATTATTTCATCCTTTGCCCTTCAGGATAAATTTGCAGAAATAAACCGATATAACATTTTAAAAAACAATAAGATGGGATATATTTCCGGCAGAACGCCTGCAACCTCGACACGAAAGTTGGCTGCAGGCTTGGATGGATAGATTGGATGGATAGACCAGAGCGCGAAAAATTACTGGTACACTAAGCAGACAATGGGCCCGAAGAACGGCTCGAGTCCCACTCAAGCAACTCAAAGCATGAGTGCTGGCATAGAAAAAAACACAGGTATCAATGAAACTACTTAAACAGCTATTCGATAATAATCGCCGATGGGCCGGCCGCATTCGCCAGGAAAACCCGAGTTTCTTCGAGCAATTGGCGACCCAACAGAATCCCGAGTATCTGTGGATAGGTTGCTCCGACAGCCGGGTGCCCTCGAACCAGATCATCGACCTGATGCCCGGCGAAGTCTTCGTTCACCGCAACATAGCCAACATGGTGATCCACACAGATCTCAACTGCCTGTCGGTGCTGCAATACGCCATCGACGTGCTCAAGGTGAAGCACATAATGGTAGTGGGTCACTACGGCTGCGGCGGCGTACGCGCCGCCATGGGCACCCAGCGCCTGGGGTTGATAGATAACTGGCTAGGTCACCTGCGGGACATACATCGCCTGCATCAGGAAGAACTGACAGGGCTCGACGAGCAGGCCAGGTTCGATCGCCTGTGTGAGCTCAACGTCATAGAGCAAGTGGCCAATGTCACCAGCTCACCCTTGGTCCAGGAAGCCTGGGAGCGCGGCCAGGAAGTGGCAGTGCATGGCTGGATCTACAGCGTCCAGAATGGCCTGTTGACGGATTTGGACGTGACAGTGGACCGCACCCTGGGGCTCGCCAACGCCCGTTGACATGACAGCCGCGGCTCCATGGCCCGGCTCATCCCCAAAAAAGTCTGCCCCAGGGCAGACTTTTTCCTTTATCGATAAATTTTCCTTAATAAAACATCGCAGATAGCACTTCATCCCAGTTATAATCTGGCGGTTTATTGGAGCGCATCTGACGCGCAACGCATTCTGAGGAGATTACTTCCATGCCCGGTTTTGAATTATTTGGTCCTGAAGAGAAGCAGGAAGTCGCTGACGTAATGGAGCACGGCTTCACCTTCCGTTACAACTTTGACCATATGCGTAACGATCGCTGGAAGACCCGCGACATGGAACAGATGCTCTGCGACAAGATGAACGTCAAGCACGTGCACCTGTTATCCAGCGGCACGGCCGCACTGCAGACGGCCATGATGGCCGCCGGCATAGGCGCAGGTGACGAAGTCATAGTGCCGCCCTTCACCTTCGTCGCCTCGGTCGAAGCCGTGTTCATGGCCGGTGCCATCCCGGTATTTGCCGAAATCGACGAGACCCTGTGTCTGTCTCCCGAAGGCATAGAAGCCGCCATCACCCCACGCACCAAGGCGGTTAACCTGGTGCAAATGTGTGGCTCCATGGCCAAGATGGACGAGATCAAGGCCATCTGCAAGAAACACAACCTGGTGCTGCTGGAAGATGCCTGCCAGGCCATAGGCGCCAGCTACAAGGGCCAGGCCCTGGGTACCCTGGGCGACGTGGGTTGCTACTCCTTCGATTCGGTCAAGACCATCACCTGTGGTGAAGGCGGCGCCGTATTGACCAACGACACCACTATCTACAACCATGCCCACATGTTCTCCGACCACGGCCACGACCATGTCGGCAACGATCGCGGCGCCGAATCGCACCCCATCATGGGTCTGAACTTCCGCATCTCGGAAATGAACGCCGCCGTGGGTGTCGCCCAGCTGCGCAAGCTGGACACCATCATAGAAATCCAGCGCAAGCACAAGAAGCTGATCAAGGATGCCATGGCCGACATCCCGGAAGTCAGCTTCCGTCTGATCCCGGATCCCGAAGGCGACTCAGCCGGTTTCCTGAGCTTCATGCTGCCCACTGAAGAACGCACCCAGGAGATCAGCCAGAAGCTGGCCGCCAACGGCGTCGATGGCTGCTTCTACTGGTACGTGAACAACTGGCATTACCTGAAAAACTGGAAGCATATCCAGGAGCTGCAATCCCCGGCCGCCCTGCCCATCATGCTGATCCAGGACAGACCCGATTACACCCAGGTGTCTGTGCCCAAGTCGGATGCCATCATGAGCCGCACCATCTCCATGCTGATCAAGCTGTCATGGACGGAAGAGCAGATCATGGCGCGTATCGAAAACATCAAGAAAGCCTTCGCCCAATAATTTCAGGCCAATAATTCCCAGGGAGTGTATTGCAATGAGTTTCAAGAATTTTAAAGTCGTTGAAAAAATGATCTTCGGCCGGGGCTCCTTCGCCCAACTGGACGAAGTGCTGGCCGCCGAGCGCAAGACAGCCGAGGACTTCGTGGTCTTCCTGGTCGACGACGTGCATCAGGGCAAGCCGCTGGAAGCCCGTATTCCCAAGAAGGCCCAGGATCTGGTGATCTGGGTCAACGTCGACGAAGAGCCGAGCACAGTGCAGATAGACACCCTCACCGAACAGGTGCAGGCCTTCAACGCCAAGTTGCCGGTCAGCGTGATTGGTCTGGGCGGCGGCTCCACCATGGATGTGGCCAAGGCCGTGTCTCTGATGCTCACCAACCCGGGCGGCTCCGCCATGTACCAGGGCTGGGATCTTATCAAGAACCCGGCGGTGCACCATGTCGGCATTCCAACTATCTCGGGTACCGGCGCCGAAGCCTCGCGCACAGCTGTGCTCTGCGGCCCGGTGCGCAAGCTGGGACTGAACTCGGATTACACAGTATTCGATCAGATCATCATGGACTCTGAGCTCATCGCCGGCGTGGAAACGGATCAGTGGTTCTACACAGGCATGGATTGCTATATCCACTGCGTCGAGTCACTGCAGGGCACCTTCCTCAACGAGTTCTCCAAGTCCTATGCCGAGAAGGCCATGGATCTGTGTCGCCAGGTGTACCTGGACGATCACCCGGAGAAAGACGACAAGCTGATGATGGCCTCCTTCATGGGCGGCATGAGCATAGCCTACAGCCAGGTCGGCGCCTGTCATGCCGTGTCTTATGGCCTGGGCTATATCCTCGGCTACCATCACGGCATAGGCAACTGTATCGCCTTCGACGTGCTGGAAGAGTTCTACCCTGAAGGGGTGGCAGAGTTCCGCCTGATGCTGAAGAAGCACAACATCACCCTGCCGAAGAATATCTGCAAGGACTTGCCGGATGAGACCATAGCCAAGATGGTTGCCGTGACCAAGAGCATGGGGCCGCTGTGGGCCAACGTCTACGGTCCGACCTGGGAAGAGAAAGTCACGGATGAAATGTTGACTAAGCTATTCCGCCGTATCTAGTCTTAGAGACGCTGCGTTTATTCTGGGGCTCCTTTGGGAGCCCATTTCACTTTAGCCTCGCTAAGTAAAGTAGGTAGATTTGATGAATGTTACTCTGTTGATCCCGGCGCGCTACGGCTCGAGCCGCTTTCCTGGCAAGCCGCTGGCACCCATTAACGGCAAGCCGATGATCCAACACGTCTACGAGAGAGCCGGACTGGCCAAGGGCCTGACCAGCATCTATGTTGCCACCGACGACGTGCGTATCAAGGATGCGGTCGAAGGTTTCGGCGGCAAGGTGGTGATGACCTCGGCCGAAGCGGCATCGGGGACGGACAGGATCGAAGATGCCATCACTCAGCTGGGCCTGGGCGATGACGATCTGGTGATCAACCTCCAGGGCGATCAACCACTGATAGATCCTATCTCGATTGAGCAGATCATCAGCCTGTTCGAGCGCCATCCGGGCGAATTCGAAATGGCCACCCTGGGCTTCGAGATAATCGACAAGGCCGAGCTGGACGATCCCATGCATGTGAAGATGGTATTCGACAACGACTATAATGCCCTCTATTTCTCCCGCGCCCGTATTCCCTTCGGCCGCGATACCCAGGACTACCCCGTCTACAAGCATTTGGGGGTGTACGCCTACACGCGTCGCTTCGTTAAGCTGTTTAATAGCCTGCCGCTGGGACGTCTGGAAGATCTGGAGAAGCTGGAGCAACTGAGGGCACTGGAATACGGTCATAAGATCAAGGTCGCCATCAGCGCCTTCGATTCGCCGGAAGTCGATACCCCGGAAGACATCCGCAAGTGCGAACAACGCCTGGCGGTAGACTGAGCCTGACCGGGTTCCTGTTGCTTTGATGAACAGGAACCCGGATCGGCCTTCAATAACGCGCTTGCGGCAAGCCCCGCACAGGCGCGTTAACAACACTGAGATACGCGAGGTTAGAGCATGTCATCATGGGAAGTGTGGATCATCATCCTGCTTGTGGTCGGCGTCATCGCCAGCAACCTCGTAGTCCTGAGGTACAACGCCAAGTTCAAGCTGCCGCAGTTTGGGCCTGAGACCAAGGGCAAAACCAAGCCCGAAGCCCTTAGCGAAACCCAGCCAGAAGCCTTTCCCGAAACCAAGACCCCGACCGAGGATGCCGAGCCGAAAGATGCCTCCTCGGTGAACAGCGAAGCAGACAAGGCAGAGCCAGCCGAAGCTTCGGCAGGCAGAGACGCAAAGGCAAGCCAATCTCAGCCAAGTAATGAAAATCCCAAAGCGCAGCAACCCAAGAGCTAGCAGGTACGGCTCGCGAGCGGTTCGCACTATCCCCTTGGATGCGGACTTGCCGCGAACGACCGCCGCTGAACCTGCTGCGAATGCAGCCATGGCACTCCTGACGGCTGGCATTTCTGACGGCTGGCACTCCTGACAGATAGCAACTCTTACAGATAGCACTCTGGCGTATAGCCCCCTGCCCTGATTATCTTCCCCCGACCTCCCCTCTACTGCTTGTTAACTTATTGTTGTTATTGTAATCTCGATGGCAATCTTTTGCGGCCGCCCTGCATTTACAAGCATAAGGGCGTTCGTAAGCATGAGGGCCTTCGCAAGCATAAAGGCCGCAAGCATAAGGCTCAGGCCAAGGACACAGATCCAGGGAAGAGAGATCCAGCAAAACTGCCAATCGCCCCACGTCTTTGTCCCGCCACGCCGGCACCCTGTTGAAGGCAGCCTTCACAGCTGACCGGCACAATGCCTTAACAGCTGTTTTTTAACAATCCGGATGCCATGGAATGACCATGGCGTCCTGCGGTAGCCATGGCCTCGGGTTTTGCCTTTCTCGTGTGACCTGACTCAGCAGAGACTGCCCGGCCGACTGACACTACCGGCATAAGGCTGCCGATAGATGCCAGGTGGCAGCCTTGAGCCTGCTCATCAATGTGTCGCGCAGGCGCTCTGTTCAGGATGTTTTATGACAGGGCAAGAGTGTTTAGGCTGTCTTTATCCTTTTACATGATGTCGGTTCGCCAGGTAGGGCAGAAATGCCGTGACCTCCGGTGCCCCCCATAGTGTCAGGATGCTCAAAGACAATGGAAACGTATCTAGTATGTGATCCAATACAGGTAGGTTTTTCTGTCCGCAGCCAGTAGCACCGCAATCTGAGACTTTCACTTATCTGAGTGAGAAAGCGGCTCTTGAACATAAAATTTATTCGCATGAGTTATTGCACTGGAACACTGGATGTTTATCCAGTTGATTTTTTGGTTTTAGCCTAAAACTGCCGCGTTTGCATGAAAAAGTATCTGAGCGATGCGCATTTGCACAAGGGTGTCACAAAATAAATATTATAATTCAGTGTGTTACAGGAATACTGTGTTGGAATCACGAGATCTCGTTATTTGTGTAAACGCGCATGCGCGTTTAGCCGGAAGACATTGGACTAAAACCAAACTTAATGCTTTACACAACAGTAACTTGTGATAACGTGGTTTACATTGGACTAATGTACATATGCGCATGCGCACTATTAAAATGTTAAACGTACAGAGAAGAATCATGGCCGATGACGGAAGCGATAAGTCGACAAAAGACAACTATGTAAAATGGGTCAAGTACCACGATCTGGGTAAATCCAGCCCGGCTTTCACCAAAGTGCTTGTTGACTATCTATGGGAGAAGTCTACCCCATCTATTTATTCCGAATTTTTAAGTCTTTTCAGTAGCAAAGCTAAAGATAGAAAGCGAAGTCTAGAAGAAGAAAAACACACTCTTGTCAAAGAACTCCTTGAATCGGATATTGATCCTGTTGCATTTGATGTTCTGTTGTCTAATGAAATAAATAGGCGTCTAAAGGTACGGTTTGGTGTTGCATTTTTGATTCTGACTTTACTATTTACTGCCGCTTCATATGCAATAGTAATTCTTGATGGGGTTTATAATTGGGGTATTTCAGAAATCGCGATAACCGCATTGGTTATCGAAACACCAATACAGTTTATCGGGCTGCTCTACATCATTGCTAGAAATCTATTTCCGAGTGCAGGAAATGAAAATGGTCATTATCCTAAACTACGAGCGGAATCGAGAAATGAAGACGATTAACAAGTCAATGCAACCGACCGCTAACGCGTCGGCTGATTGAAGCGTTATGTTCGGAAGTACGCCAGAAAGATGAGATTAAAATGAAAGTAAGTAATCCATTGACGATCATTGCTATATTTGCTGGGCTAGCAGAAACACTAGCAACCGTTGCTCTTGTAAAGCTACCGTTAGAAATACAACAAATATTTGTCTATTTTGTTATAGCTTTTCCATCTGGAATAGTTCTTCTTTTTTTCTTTGTTCTCTATTTTAAAAATATAGTTTTGTATGCTCCCAGTGATTTTGATGATCAAAACCACTACCTCGAAGCAAACCATATTAAGAAAACATTGAATGAACGCGTTGATGAAATATTTAGTGAGATCAATAAAAATGGAATGAGGCTGACTAAAGAAGAAATCGAAAGGGCCAAGAATAGATTGGGGGATAGCATCGATAAAACAGTAGCTATATCAAATAGAGAAAAGGATATTCTTGAGCTATTAGAGGATGGGCCAGCATCACTAACTTCTATTTCAAATCACGTAAACGCAAGTCATCAATCGGTGGCTAGATCGCTCCATAAACTGGTTCAGAATGGCTATTTGGAGCAGGTAAAAGATGCCTCTGGCAAAACGACATGGTCACTTGGAACATAACAAGGCGCTCAATCAAGGACGCAGCGAAGCTGCGCCGCTTAGCTTGGCGTTGATATGATTCCCTTTGTCAAATAGGCAAATAGTGTCCTTACCGGAAACCCAAAAAATTTCCGGTAAGGACACTCTGACAGTAGGCTTTGGCCAGTAAGTGTCGGCGGTTGACCTTGCACTCTTGTTTATGAAATGGCCGCGGATTTTAACCGCATGCTCTTACTGATCTTGGCTTATTGATTTTTTAATAAGTTTATCGAAAGAGCGCAGGTTGGTTGGCAAGGTGCCTAACTCTTGGCGAAAGCTCGCAGATAAGAGTGCACAGCGTCAGTTAACCTATCAGAAACCAAGGCCACATCTGTGGTCTCCTTGTGCACGTCCAAACCAATAAAAAGTGTGTTAGCTTTAGACATGTCGGCCTCCTGTGGATGTTTGATGTTCAACAAACAGTGTGGCTCTGCTTTTGCTAATCCACGAGAAAACACGGAGGCCGACACTTGCACAGGGAATCATTATGTCTAGCAGCCTTACTAGTATCGAGTAAATATTTATCAAGCATCATAACAAAATGGAGTAAACATGCTTAGTGAACAAAAGTTAACTGATATAGAAAAACAAATATTAGATGAAAAGAAAACTGTAGATTTTGATACAAGAGAATTTACAATCGAGTTCTTAGTTCAAAAATATTTAACCGATATTGAAACGGAAGAAAACGATATATTTGTTCCTGAATATCAACGCGATTTTGTATGGGATGAAGTACGTCAATCACGACTAATAGAATCAATTACTTTAGGACTTCCAATACCTATCGTTTTTATGGCTGAAGATGCCCAAGGGCGACTGGAAATTGTAGATGGCTCACAAAGAATCAGAACATTAGCTGCTTTTATCTCAGACGATCTAAAGTTAACGCGACTTGAAAAACTGACCGAACTAAATGACTTAACATTTGGAGACTTGCCTAAATCTCGTCAAAAAAAGATTAAAAACACACCCATAAGAATGATCGTTCTTTCTGAATCGGCAACAGAAGAAGTTAGAAACGATCTGTTTGAACGAATAAATCGTGGTAGTGATTTATTGCGCAATATGGAAAAGAGGAAAGGCATCTACCCAGGTACTTTCAATGACTTTATATACAAAGAATGTGCTAAAAATGAACTGTTAGTTAAACTGGCACCATTAGGGAAAAGTGTACTTAATAGACAGGAACATGAAGAATTAATTCTCAGGTTTTTTGCATTAATGGATTCATACCCAAAATTTCCAACATATGGGCGAGGCATTGGTGTAATGCTCGACGAATATATGGAAGAAAAAAATAAGACTTTTACTCCTGATGAAAGAGAAATTAAACAGAAGCAATTCACTGATATGTTAGAGTTTGTGGATGAGGTTTTTGAAAATGGCTTCCGTAAGAAAAATGGCAATTCAATAACAAGAATTTTCTTTGAAGCAATTTCTGTTGGAGTTCATCTAGCTCTCCAAAATGGTAATGCTCTTAATACATCCAAACTTGACGCAGGTGAATGGCTTAAAGATCAAAATTTCAAACGCCTAATCTCTGGCACGCATCGCACTCATAGCCCTGATAAAATTAATAAGCGCATAGATTTTGTAAAAAGCCAGTTAATTAATAGGTAGGTGACAGTCTTGCATACAATTAAAGATGATTTTGAAGAGAAGCGACTGGAAGCTGAAATTTTAATTAATCATATCCAAGATGTTTCTAACGAAACAGGGAGCGTCAATAAAGTAGCAATATTAAAATCAGCATTCATTATACTCCTTTACAATGTGATTGAATCGACAGCGGTTCTAATACTTGAGAGAGTACATGAGAAAGTTTCTCGGCACCAATATTGCGAATTGTCAGAGCAACTTAAAAAGCTTTATATTGAATGTTATATGTTCAATGAAAGTAAAAAGAAACAACAAGTAGCGTTGGATTTGATTATTGGTAACTCTCTTGCTTTTCCTGATTTTGAGGAACTGACAAAAAAGATAAACCTTTTTTCTGGCAATCTTGATGCCAGAGAGTTAAGCAAAATTATGGAGCGTTATGGAATAGGAAAAATAACAAGCTTAAATAAAGAAAAGCTGGTCATAGTTAAAAATAAGAGAAACAAAATTGCACATGGCGAAGTTATGTTTAAGGAATGTTGTCGTAATTCCACTCATAAAGAATTATCTGTAATTAAAACTGCTGTTTTTGATTCATTAAATCAAATGATTTTACTGACAGATAAATATTTTGAGCAAAAAAGGTATCTCGTACATTGAGTTATTGGCTGCTAACAAGTTGCTTAAACGGAATAAAAACAGTTGGTTATCGCTACGCGATTTTAACCAACCATTTTTATCCGCTTAGCAAAGCGCTGGAGGATCCCCTCATAATCCTGGCATGCCTCCGGCATGAACTCGCTTGATATATTCCAGCATTGCCCAACGAAAAGTTGACTCTTTAATCTGGTATTTAGGTCGCCGTCGGACTTCTTTCCCAAGCCGGACGATTGATAATACAGCCCTGTTTATTATCGTATTGGCCTGAAAATGCCTCTGCCAACCAAGATGCATCGCTGCGATACCTATGCACCACAAGAGCATCTCGGCCAGCATAACAAAAAGATGGGACATCCAAATCTTATAACGTGGTTTGCATTGGACTAATGTACATATGCGCATGCGCACTATTAAAATGTTATTGAACTCGACCTCTCGGTTAGGTTAGCAAGAAAAGGATGTGCTTCAAGTGTGTGCCATTGTTCGGCGCGCCAGCATTAAGAGTGTGCTGTATCTAAATCCGCTGCTCCGTTCGTGATGCCAATAGTTGGGCCGCAGTATGTGGTCGGGGTGTGCCAGCTTCGTGCTTTGCCCAAAGTTAGTTTCAAATGGCGGCAAGTGAGGTATTCTTGCCACAATAGTAACCGGCGGCTTCGCTCTCGCTCCGTAACCCGCGTTGTAGCAGGGGCAAACCGTCGTTCAATAACAAGTAAAGCCATGCGACCCCAAACTTCCGCTTCGCTCCAGTTCGGGTCGCATGCTTTAGGGCGTTAGTTTTCTTTCATGGGTAAGTTCAACTTTGGTATATGAATAAAAAAATATTAGTTGTAGTCATAATTGTGGTTTGCTTAAGTTCACTAGTGCCAATATCTTATGTGATCAATTTTGGTCATTTGGATATCTCGAGCAAACCAGAAATTTGGGGAGCTTTTGGCGATTTTATTGGTGGTATATTAAACCCTTTCTTAAGTTTCGCCGCATTTATCAGCGTTCTAATCACTGTCTTTATGCAACAGGCTCAATTAAAGCAAAACGAAAAACAGTTAGAAATGACAAGAGATGAACTTGCTCTTTCTACAGATGAATTGAAACGTAGTGCTGACGCTCAGAATGTACAGATAGATACTGCTAAATTACAGAATTTTGAATCTACATTTTTCAACCTATTAAACCGCTTTGAATCTCAAATTGCTCATTTGATTAGGGTGTATATTGAAGAAGATGTATTAAATGATTCAAATGTACCAAGTAAGTTTGAGTTAGACAGGGATACTAGATACTGCGGTTTTGAACATCTTAGGTATGAACTATATAAATACCAAGAGTACTACAGCTCAGAGGAGTATGGCGGAGACAACCCGAAAAGGTGTGATTCTAAAGAAGCCTACTACGGAATAACTCAACATGGTAATCATGGTATCGTTCTTGATTCATATTTCATGCATTTCAAATTTCTCATAGACTTCATAGAAGAAAGTGATATATCAGATAAAAGAAAATATTACCGGATTTTATTTTCTGAACTTACTAATGGAGAATTGATCTTTGTATTTTATCAAGTCCTATATGGCCAAAACTTAGTCAACCTAAAACCTAAAGTTGAAGAATATAGCCTTTTTGAATACATAGGCTATAGGGGACTAATAGATAATGCATTGGATCTAAGTAAGTATGAAATGACGGCTTATGGAAATAATGACGCTATCAAAACCAATATGGCATATTACTTTAAAGAGAAAACTAACAAACAAATCAACGCGGACTAATAAAGCTTGGCTTGGTTCGCTACGCTTACAATTATAGCCAAGCTTTATTCGCCCGTTATTCGGGCGTTAAATGCCAAAGGAAAATATGAGCATTGGAATTGAAAATTTAGGAAAATTTGTTTTCGAGTACATCTCTAAATATAGAGAAGGTTACGAAAGCTTTACATCATTGCCCCCCAATGGGGCTGGATATCCTAAATACACAATTTCGCCATTTTTAAAGTCAGAAGCATTTGAAGTAATTCTTGCAGAAGATGGGGTTGTGATAAATGAAGTTGCAAGTGAGCCTGAGCATCAATGGTATATTGCTGGTGGACCTGCATTAAAGGTCGATCTTGAGCCTACAAAAACGCCAAGTGAAGTAACTCAATTTATCAAAGATAACGGACTAGCCGGAAAACCTATCGGAATCTATCGGATTGTTGCCAAAGAACATATTCCATCATCCGTTTGGAAAGGAAAGATAAAGAATATTTCTTTTCAAAAAACAGTCGTAAATGACGAGTTGAATGTTTCACTTCATTTAATAGAGGTGAAAACCAGTTTAAAGAAGCTTGTTTGTAATCTGACATTTGGTGCATACGGTATCGTTTTAGAACCCCACTTGCCTGACACACGTTCTTCTTTTGGAGAACCCTATATAATTGAAAAAATGGGGTTTTTCCCCGCAGATCTGAATAATAGGCGATTCTTCAATTACATCGAAATTTTTGGCCAGTCGGACATAGAGGCTTGGGATGAAAGAATTATTAGCCTTCGTGTCAAACATGACTTAAGACGAGACTTTGCCAAAACTCTGTCTAGACCTGAAGGGAATAATGGCGGCTCAATCTCCATGGGAGCAACTAATCAGTGGGTGGAGAATTATACAAATCGCTTAGGCACGTTAAAACTAGTAATAGATGATTTTAGAAATACTCTACTATTTCAATCTCATGAAACTGAAGATGTATTTCATAAGCTAATAGAAAAACATCCAATTCTATTAGATGTATATGGCAGTTGTGAAAGTAAGCCTAAGCTACATTACCCAGATGGAGAGTTATCGCCGATTGGGAAAACATATGTAGAGCCGGATTTTATAGTTTCCTACGCTGATCAATCTTACAAGTTAGTTGAACTAGAAAGAGCTTCTAAGAATGTTGCCACTAAACAAGGCCAACCAAGAGCAGAAGTTGGTCAAGCAGCATTTCAAACTGCCGAGTGGGTACACTACATTAGAGAGCACTATAACCAAATACGAACAAGGTATCCTGGAATTCATACCAAGTGCAAAACAAGCCTTATAATGAGTCGTTCGACTCAATCTAGTTTTAATAACGTAGCAGATATCAATAGATATAAGGAAATGATAATTCAGCAATACAACGTAGATGAGTTTTTAACCTATGATGATCTATTTGATAGGGCGTGTACTGCATATACGGTTCTTACGGGGTTATCGCCACATGGCATTTAACAAGGCGCTGCTACGGAAAATTTACTCACTAGCGCTCCTAAATTTCCGCAGAGCACGGCGTTAGCCTGCAATTAGGATAAAGCTCTTGTACAAGATTATAAATTTCTTAGCCTTTGTCGGCTGCATTGTCTGGCTGTATATCGATCAAAGCCCAGAACCGGTTGTTGTCTTGTTGCTAAGTGTCGCTGGCTTTTTCCGTGATGATATTCATGGAATGATTGGTAAGAATGTTTTCTCGTTAACCCCAAAAACTGGCTTGATTCGCGATCTCGAATCTGCGAAGTACTCATTCATTGATTCTGAGTTTATTAACCCTAGAATTCTAGATGATTTATGTGGATGGCTTAGCGATAACGGAGATCAAATTGTTTCTATAAATATCACTGACTCAAACGAGAGCAATCGATACTTTGGTGATGTTGATGTAGAGAAGTCCGATACAGATTTCCCCATCGTCACATGCACAAACGAAGAAGGTCGGGTTTCATACAAATACATCGGCCGGTCGTTTAGTGGGCTTCATGTCGTTCAAACGTGGTCGAATGGTGGTGGATCCGGAGTTTTCTGCAATGTGCTGCTTGTCACTCTAAGTCTGGATTTTGCTTTGAAGTATGACGGTGTTAAGTATGAAAAGAAATCTCGGTATGTTGTTAAACTCATAGGCTCCTTTCCATTGGGAGATCGCTATGATGGAAAAATTGGCTACAAGTTCGGTATTCTTACCATACCAGCTTGTAAGGGACGCAAGTCATTGCGAGACAAAAGGTCACGTGTGCTGGTGCTATAAGGCTAACAATGCCAAGCACAGCGACGGCTTTTTCGTTGCGGCTTCGCCTCCATTACAAAGCCGCGCGTGTTGGCGGCGTTATGTTTCTCTCACACTATGTACCAAACAAAGGAGTTGTACATGAGATATTTTGCTGCGCTAGCGATTTCTTTAGCGCTACTAACAGGATGTCAATCTACCCAAGAGTTGAAACCTGTTTCCCAGATAAAACCAGCGGTTGCAAAAGAAGGTTCACTGGCCAATGAAAAACTAATCTTAGATGCGACAGCAGACTTGCAGGCGCTAACAGGAACCCCTATCAAAAGCTCCGAAGTATTGAAGTTCGTTATTCAGCAACCAGTTGGGGAAGTTGGTTCTCGCGCATGGCGGGAAATGTGGGTAGTTAAAACACCTGATGGCAAAACTCAGTTTTTACTTACCTTCAAGGAAGTTGGTTTAGGCGCAGCTGATTTTGAAATAACAAAAATGGAAAATGAGCACAGCAGTAAGAAGTGCCCAAAAAATGTTGCAAAGTTTCCCATTGGTGAAACCACTTCAGATGATATTGTTTCATGTATGGGCAAACCTAGTCACGAAGACTACAACCCAGACGGTCGCTTTGTTTACCTTTATGACAGTCAGAAAAAAATCGTGCTCGCGTATCTTTTCGGAAAAGATAAAAAGCTGATCAAAGTTACAGGTTACGAAAAAACGGGCAGCTAGAAACATAACAAGTTTGTGAAGTTCGCCCAACAAGTTGGGCTGGGACGCGCGAACAGCGCGCGCCCCTTACAAAAGCGCTGGAGGATCCCCTCATAATTCGGGCATGCCTCCTGCGTGAACTCGCTTGATGTATTCCATCATTGCCCAACTAAGAGTCGACTCTTTAAATCTAACTCTTTTTAACTGAAATGTTGGTTCGCAGCCGGACTTCCCAAGCCAGACGATCGATAATACTGCCCTGCTACTTATCCTGTTGGCCTGAAATTGGTGCAATCGGGCAAGGCCTAAAGTGGCAGCCATCAGAGAATTAGGTTTTTTGTACCTTCTTTATCAACAAGAGTAAGGAGATTGTTTTTTGAGTAAATCGCATAAGATATAGACTCACGCGGGTAGGCAGGCGCATAATCCCGGGCGAGTAGGTTTTTGGCTAAATTGATCAGACAGCAGCATGCGTGTCTACAATTGTAAATATAAAGGGAATTATCTGGAAATTCCCTGGATGGTGACATTAGTACCAAGGAGAACTTGTGCGTAAATATCTTTTAATTTTCATCTCTATCTTTCTAGTCAGTAACGCAAACGCTGAAACGTTTGAATACGAGGTTAGTAAGGTTAATTATAAAAACCTAGTCGCAAACCTTTATCTGCCTAAAACCAACCATAAGGTACCTGTAGTCATTGCTTTTGGCGGTTCTGAAGGAGGCCTACACACTGGTAATGCAAATGGTGAAATGATAGCTCCCCATGGCATAGCAGTACTTGCTTTAGCTTATTTCAAAGAAGATGGAATTCCACAAACATTAGATCAAATACCAATGGAGTACTTTGTTGATGCCATTGATTATATTGAAACACAGCCATTAGTCGATGCGACCAGAATAGGGGTTGTTGCAGGCTCCAGAGGCTCAGAAGCTCAGAAGCTGCAATTATTTTAGCGACTATGGATGACAGGATCAAGTCTGTTGCCGTCACAACCCCATCTAAAGTAGCTTGGAATGGACTAACTATACCAAAATCAGCTTGGACCTATAATGGAAAGGATATTCCTGCCCTAGGTTTAGAACTTGATTCCAATGCAAAATTGCTTAAGCGCTTTACCGTTTCCTTACAGAATGAAGAAAAGGTAAATGATGCGTTATTTAAGTTTGAAAAAATTAACGGTCCTTTGCTATTAATTTCAGCTGAAGAAGATCAAATATGGCCTTCTTACAAAATGTCTAAAGATATTGAACTTTATTTAAAACAAAAGAATTTTAGATATTCAGTTGTTCATAAATCTTATAAGACAGGGCACGGGTTCAGCCAAGAAACGGCCCCTGAGATTAAGCAAACAATAATAGATCATTTTGTAAATACGTTATAGCGACAACAAGTTATTGAATAGTTTTAAAATTCAATCAGCTTTAAGATTATATTAACCGGGCGTTGATATGATTCCCTTTGTCAAGTGAGCAAAGAACATCCTTACCGGAAACCCAAAAAATTTCCGGCAAGGACACTCCGACAATGGATTTTGCCCGTAAGTGCCGGCGGTTGGCCTTGCACTCTTTGCGACAAAAACAGCGCAGATTTTAACCGCATTGCTGGCTTGAGTCACAGGCGTGTCGTCTCTCAGTCAACGCAGGGCTGGCTTATCTCAAATCAAGGCCACATGAGTGATCTCCTTGTGCATCCAAACCGATGAAAAGTGTGTTAGTTTAGGCATATAGATCTCCTGTGTATGTTTGCCCATTTAGGTTTGCAAATGGCATCAAACAGTGTGGCTCTGGTTTTGCCTGCCTCAGGAGAGTCAGGATAAAACGCACAGGCCGGCAGCTGCACAGGGAATCACTATGTCTAAACCTTTAAGGAGAAATAATGAAAGACTTAGAATATGCAGGGTTTTGGGTTAGGACGGGAGCGGCGTTAATAGACAGCATCTTAATCCTCATCATTATCATGCCAATATTGACTCTCATTTATGGTTCAGATTACTGGGGTGGCAAGTCATATTTTTGGGGGTTTTGGGATCTTATGTTCAACTATATATTACCCGCTATTGCGGTCATTCTATTCTGGGTATACAAATCAGCTACGCCGGGTAAAATGGCTTTAAAATTAAGTATCGTGGATGCAAAAACGGGAGGAAAACCCTCTACCGGTCAACTCGTAGGGCGTTATTTCGCGTATTACATTTCCACGATTCCTCTTTTTCTTGGGATCATCTGGGTTGGTATCGATAAACGCAAACAAGGTTGGCATGATAAATTAGCCGGCACTGTTGTGGTGAGAAATACGGCAAAAGAAACTGTGCAATTTGAGAGTCAGGTTTAACAAGGCCAGGTACAGAAATTCTGGCTATCCTCATAGCGCCTTAGGATGCCGTCAGTGATCCGGAAGCACGGGCTCCGACGTGCAGGCATACCAATCTACCAATAAAAGGCGCTCAGGCGCCTTTTTTGTGTCTTTTAAAGCAAGATCCGGGACGACTGCACTACCGGACTAAGGCATCACTCAGCTTATGAAGCTCATGGCTTAGCGGCTGGGTTTAGTGGCTTGGAGTCGTTCCGTCCAGGCGGCCAGGGACTGTAACAGCCGCGCCAGGTGCTCGCGGGTGTCCACATCGATGAGATGACCATCGGCGTCGAAATGGGTGCCGGCGGAGGCGATCATCACCTCGGGTTTATTGACGAAGTGTACATCCAGGTAGATGAGGATGCGGCGCAAGTCGTATTGGGCCCTGGCGCCACCGAAACGTCCTATGCTGGCGCTGACGATGGCCGCGGGTTTATCTGCCAGCGGCATGGGGTTGCAGCGCGACAGCCAGTCTATACAGTTCTTGAGTACCCCGCTGACCGAGTAATTGTACTCTGGGGTCGCGAACAGTATGGCATCGGCCGCCAGCACCTGTGCCACCAGCGCCTCGACGCTTTTCGGTATGCCTTTATCTTTAATGTCTTGATTATAAATGGGTATATCCGAAATATCGGCAATCTCAATCTTCATGCCGGCGGGCGCCAATGTCTGCGCCGCCCTGAGGGTCGCCGAATTGTATGAGCCTTGGCGCAGGCTGCCGGAGATAGCAATCACATTAAGCTCAGCCATAACACTTCCTTTCCGATAGGGTTCATCATCTTGGTCTGGTATTTGGCCTAACAGGCCAGCGCATTCAGGCACAGAGTGCCAACTCAGCCGGCCCGGCGATAAACCCTGGCCGCCTGACATGCATAATCAGCCTAGCCCATAAAGCGCGCTTGCGACAGTCGGCTAAGCTCGCACTGGGCAGTCGTACTGGGCATAAGTTCAGGCGCATAGGTTCAGCAGCATGAGTTCAGTAGCATAAGCTCAGAAACATAAGTCAGGCGCATGAGCTCAGAGATATAAGCTCAGAAACATAAGTCAGGCGCATAAGCTCAGAGACATAAGCTCAGGAGCATAACTTGAGTAGACGCTTCAAGCCATGGCCCGAGAAGCGGACGGCCTAATGCGCCGGCGACTGCCACCAACTTGTGTCTATCGCCGGCATGTCGGCGGGCAAGGTGGGATTGGTCAACTCGAACACCCGTCGATTCCTCAGCTCGGTCACCAAGCGGCCATGATAGCTCAGGAAGAGGCGCTTGAAGGAGCCATCGGCCAGAGCCAAACGCAGGCCCTTCTCTATGCGATTGGCCAATTGCCGGTTCGCCTTATTGACGAAGAAATAGATGGGATAGTCATAATGCAGCGCCAGTTGGCTATCGACCAGCAGCCCAGGGTATTGCGGTCCCATGACGGCCATCTCGTCCCAGACCTCGTTGATGCCCCTGGGCACATAATCGAAGCGGCCGGCATTGAGCATGGGAAACAAGTTCTGATATTGAGTCACCCTCTGAACCTGCAGCCTATTGTGGGTCAATATCGCCAAGTCGGTCCAATCGGCACCGAAACCGGCCACAAAATGGCGCTGCAGCTGTTCCAGCGTCTCCAGTTTGGCAAACTTGGCCTGGTTGCGGCTATGGATCAACAGCACTCGGTAGCCCAG
Source organism: Shewanella sp. AS16 (assembly GCF_021412365.1). NCBI lineage: Bacteria > Pseudomonadati > Pseudomonadota > Gammaproteobacteria > Alteromonadales > Shewanellaceae > Shewanella > Shewanella sp. AS16. Next base: position 32,441 of record NZ_JAKCLK010000001.1, read on the forward strand.
CAGGCCCTGCATGATAGGAATGCGTACGGCTAGCAGCCGTTGTTCGAGCTCCCGGCTGGTAGGCAAAAAGGCCACATCGACCTCCCCCTGCTCCAGCATGGCGATGCCGCGGCTCTGGGTCACGGCCGTCGTCAGCGGCAGCAACGGCAAGCCGTTTGTTGCGCTTTCTGTGGCTGTGATTTCAGCGGCTATGATTTGAGGAGCTGCGGTTGCTGTAGCTATTGTTTCAGGAGCCGTGGTTTCAGGAGCTGTGATTTCTGCCGCTGCGGTTTCAGCAGCTTGGCTCTTGCGTAACGCCAGCTCGAGCAGTTCGATCCGATATTGATACCTGAGATCTGTCTGAAAATAACGTATCTGCTGCGCCGGCTGGGGCTTAGCCATGGCCGCACCAAACAGGCCACTGCCGAGCAACAGCAGACAGCCAACGCCTAAATTAACACAGGATGCAGAAATAAGTCTTAGCCTCATGAGCAGATACAGACACCGGCTTGCCGGCATAATAGAACACAAGAGTGACAGTATATAAGACATGGCGTCACTTGAATAGCATCCCCTTTGCAGTCAATTGCTTAGTCTGTCTTTAGCGCCCGGCTTCAGTGACCGACTTTGCCGTACAAGGGTAAGGCGCATGTGGCAGGTAACCCTGTGGAAACCAAAAGGGGCGCCGGCGGCGCCCCTTCTTGGAAACTGGGCTTAGACAAGCGCCACCTCAGTTCGCCAGTTCCTGCTCCAATTGCCTGGCAATCGCCTCGGGCGAGCCGCTGCCGCGGGCAAACACCCCGTAAGCCACAGGGATCACCACCAGGGTAAACAGGGTCGCCAGCAAGATCCCCGACAGCACCACCACCCCTATGACGAAACGCGTCTCAGCGCCGGCGCCTACCGCCAATACCAGAGGCACAGAGCCGGCCGCGGTCGTGATACCCGTCATCAATATGGGCCTGAGTCTTTGGCTCGATGCCTGAATGATGGCGCTATCGAAGTCAATGCCCCTGTCCCTGAGCTGATTGGCAAACTCGACGATGAGGATACCATTCTTGGCCGCCAGCCCCACCAGCATTATGATGCCAATCTGGCTGTAGATATTCAGACTCTGGCCCGTCAACCACAGGCCTATCAGGGCGCCCAGCGTCGCCAGGGGCACGGTCAACATGATCACCACAGGATGCACATAACTTTCAAATTGCGCCGCCAGCACCAGGAAGACCACCCCGAGCGCCAGGACGAACACGAAGTAGATTGAAGCCCCTGACTCATCATAATCCAGCGATTGCCCCTTGTAGCTGATCACGGCTTCCGCCGGCAGATAGGTACTGGCAAGCCCGTTCAAATAGGTCAGCGCCTCACCCAGGCTATAACCGTCCGCCAGGCTGGCCTCTATGGTGATGGCCCGCATGCGGTTATAGCGATTGAGGGAGCTGGCATCGGCAAACTCTTCCACAGAGACCAGGTTAGAGAGGGGGATCAACTCCTTGCTGCGGTCCGAGCGCACATAGATGTTTTGCAGATCGCTCGCCGTATTCTGGCTCTCCCTGTTGCCTTCTATGATGACATCATACTCTTCACCATCACGCATGAAGCTGGTCACCAGGCGCGAACCCAGCATGGACTCCAGGGTACGGCCTATGTGGGAGATGGAGACCCCGAGATCCGCTGCCCTGTCCTTATCTATGACGACCCTCAGCTGTGGCTTGGTTTCCTGATAATCATGATCTAAGCCGATAAGCTTGGGGTTTTTCGCCGCCTGCTCGAGAATGATGTCCCGCCAGTTGGCCAGATCCTCGTAGCTGGGGCCGCCCAAAACGAACTGCACCGGCTTGCCGACCCCGCGACCGAACGCCTGGCGCATGATGGGAAAGGCCCTGACCCCCGCCAGATCCGCGAGACGGCTGCGAATATCGGCGATGATCTCCTTCACCGGCCGGCGCTTGCCCCAGTCTTCCAGCACTATGATGGCCATGCCGTTGGAGAAGTCCGCCGCCTGGCCGAAGCCCCTGGGAGCCCGGATCAGCAGACGCATTATGTCGCCGCTGTCGACCAGCGGCATCAAGCGATTTTCGATCTCGTTCATATAGGATTCTATGTACTCATAGCTGGCGCCCTGGGGGCCGTTGACCATGAGGAACAGGGAACCCCTGTCTTCCTGGGGAGCGAACTCCTGTGGCACCTTCTGCACCAGGTAGGCGCTGCTCGCCAGCGCCGTCAGCACTATGGCCCCTATCAGCAGCGGCCTATGCATGGCCTTCTGCAGTCCCTTGCGATAGCTGGCTTGCAGCGCCGCCATGATACCGTCGACCTTGCGCACCAGCCAGGAATCCTCGGCCGCAGGCTTGAGCAGCTTGGAGCACATCATGGGGCTGAGGGTCAGGGCCACCAGGCTGGAGAAGATCACCGCCGCACTCATGGTCACGGCAAATTCCTTGAACAGCTTGCCCAGATCCCCCTCGAGAAAGGTGATGGGCATGAACACGGCCACCAGCACCAGCGTGGTCGCAACCACGGCGAACGCCACCTCGCGGGCCCCGAGAAATGCCGCCTTCAGCGGTGAGTCCCCCTCCTCCACCCGTCTATGGATATTTTCCAGCATGACGATGGCATCATCCACCACCATGCCGATGGCGAGGATCATCGCCAGCAGGGTCAAGAGGTTGATGGTGTAACCCATGACATAGAGCACTATGAAGGTGCCGAGCAGGGACACTGGCACTGTCAGCGCCGGGATCAACATGGCGCGCACACTGCCGAGGAACAGATAGATCACCACTATCACCAGGCTCAAGGCGATAAACAGCGTCTGGTAGACTTCCTTGATCGACGCCTCGATAAAGACTGAGCTGTCGTAGGAGCGCTTGATGGACATCCCCGCCGGCAGTGTCGGATTGATCTTGTCCACCAAGGCATTGGCGGCGCGGGCCACCTCCAGGGTGTTGGCGGTCGACTGCTTGGAGACCCCAAGGCCTATCATGGCCTCCCTGTTGCCGCGGAACATGATGCGCTCTTCTTCCGAGCCTATTTCGACCTTGGCCACATCTCCCAACTTGACCAGATAACCGTCTTGCCCCTGGGTGATCACCAGGTTGGCGAAGTCCTCGGCGGTGCGAAAGCCGCGCTCCAGCCGCACTGTGAAGTGGCGCTCCTTGGACTCTATCGAGCCCGCGGGTAACTCGACGTTTTCCGAGCGCAGCGCAGATTCGATATCGGCCACCGTCAGGTTGCGCGCCGCCAGCGCCTGCCTGTCTATCCACACCCGCATGGCGTAAACCTTGCCACCGCCGATGCGGATGTTGGCCACCCCATCGACCACGGAGAAGCGATCCACCAGATAGCGGCGGGCATAATCCGTCAGTTGCAGCGTGGTCATCTGATCCGACACCAGGTTGAGCCACATGATCACTTCGTCACCGCCACTGGCTTTCTGCACTTCCGGCGGATCCGCTTCTTCCGGCAGGTTATTCAGCAGGCCGGAGATCCTGTCGCGCACGTCGTTGGCGGCGGCCTCTATGTCGCGGCCTATGTCGAATTCCAGGGTGACAGATGAGCGGCCATCCCGGCTAGAGGAACTCACATGACGTATGCCTTCGACGCCGCTGATCCTGTCTTCGATCAGCTGGGTGATGCGGCTCTCTACCACGGCGGCACCGGCGCCGCGGTAGTTGGTCTCTATCGAGACTATCGGCGGATCTATGTTGGGATATTCCCGCAGCGGCAGCTTATCGAAGGCCACCAAACCGAAGGCGATCAGCAAGAGACTGATAACCGAGGCGAATACCGGCCGTTTGACCGAGAGATCTGTCAGTATCATACTCGCGACTCCGTATCGGCATCGTCTTTGAAGCTGAACTGCTCGGCAAATTCCACTTTCACTTCATCGCCCGGGCGCACCTTGAGCAGGCCGCGGATGATGATCTGTTCCCCCAGCGCGACGCCGTCGGTGATTTCGACCCAACCCCGGGTCCGCAGCCCTATGCTCACCTGGCGGCGCTCCACCTTATTCTCTGCATTGACGAAATACACGAAGTGTTGTTTCTGAATGGGGATGATCGCCGACTCGGGCAAGAGCACAGCGTCGCGGCTCTGTTTGATCAACTTGACCTTCATCAGCATCCCAGGCAACAGCTGCAGCTTGGGGTTGGCGATTTCGGCCCTGACGATAACGGCGCGGGTGGTGGGATTGACCCGGCTGTCGATGGAGGTCACCAGTCCCTTGAACACCTGCTCAGGAAAGGCCACCGCCCTGGCCTCGACGACTTTGCCCGGCTGCAGATCCTGGATGAAGCGCTCGGGCACGGAAAAATCCAATTTGATGCGGGAGATGTCGTCCAGGGTGGTGATCTCTCTGCCCGGGGTCACCAGGCTGCCAACACTGACCTGGCGCAGACCGAGACGACCGGCGAAGGGCGCGGTGATATGCCTGTCTCTCAGCGCCGCTTCCGCCTGTTCCTGCTCGGCCCTGGTGGTATCTATCAGGGTCTGCAAGCGATCGCGTTCCAGCTCGGCCACCGTTTGGCTGGTTACCAGGGTGCGGATCCGGTTCAGTTCGCGTATATGATCCTGCACCTTCACCTTGGCGGCTTTCACCTTGGCCAACTGCTCGGCATTTTGCAGCTGCACCAACAAGTCCCCTTGCTTGACAATGTCACCGTCGTCGAAATTAAGGGCGGTGACCAGATCTGTCACCTTGGGGGTAATGGTCACCGAGTCATAGGCCTTGTTGGTGCCTATCGCCTCGACTTCATCGCGGATGGCGACCAGCGCCGCCTTGGCCACCACCACCTTAGTGACGGCTTTCACCTTGGCCGGCAAGCTTGTCTGCGGCTGGAACTGCCGATAGCCGAACCAGGCAAGGGCCAGTACGGCGAGTATGAGTATTATTTTTTTCATCGAGGGTCCATGAGACATCAGGCTAGAATGCGGCTAGTTTACCGGCTCATGTTCGCGTATCAACCCGTTTTACTTTTACTTACAAATTACGCACATAGCTTACGCTCTGAGCTTAAGTCCTCGTCGGTTCCATCTCATCTGTGAAGGCGCAAAAAAAATCCCCCGCTGTGAGCGGGGGATTTGGCCGGCATGCAGAGCACATCCGGTTTAGCGGGCGTTGGTGCTCTCGAAGATCTTGTCGGCCGAGGCGGCAACGAAACCAGAGTACAAGTTGCCGTCGGCGCCGGGGAAGCGACGGGCAAACTCGTAGAAACAGCTGGGGATCATGGCGCTGCCATCGCTGAACTCCACCATGACCTCGTCGGCCAGGGTCGAAGATTGCTTGAGCATCTGCTCTGGGCTGCCCTTGATCTCGCCGCCTGAGGTGTTGAGTGCAAAACCCGCCTGTTTCAGGGCCTGGTTGACCGAGTCCAGGGTCTCGAAGTTTTGCAGTGCATTGACAGACACAGTGAAGTGGTTGGCTCTGAAGCCCCATACCGCCAACCAGGCAGCATATTCGCTCTCGGCCAACAAGGTACGGTAGGCCGCCTGATCCAACTGCCAATGACGGCCGGAATAGAGGAAGTTGTCCGCGGTCACTGCCTCAGGATCCATTTGCTCAACCAATTGGCTCACTATCGCCTGCAGCTCGGGAGAGCATTTCTCCAGCAACAACTCGGAGATAAACACCTTGGGCTGGTTGGCATCCGGATGCTCGAAATGCTTGGCATAGAGCTTCTTCGCCTCGAAATGGTATTCGCCGCACTCGACATAGCCGAGGGCCAGGAAATGCGCCGCCAGTTTGTCCAGATTGACCTTCTCCAGATTGAAGGTACGCAGTGCGATATGGTCGTTCAGCACATCATTTTGCTGGGAAGATCCCAATAAGGCATGGATCTTGTCTGCCGACGGCGTGACCGTCAGGTAGTTTTGCCATAAGTGTGCGAAAAGCTCGTTGACCTGGGTATGCATATAAATCCTATCTTTAACTGTTGATACTAATGGTTTTATTTATCTTGCGATGGAAACCGCCAGGTTTGCCGCCGCATCGCCTTTGTCCGAGCTTAGATGCTCAGACCCGGGCTCAAACTGGCCGGCAGACTGACACTGTCGGCTTCTACCGATGACACAGGATAGGCGCAGTAGTCCGCCGCATAATAAGCGCTGGCCCTGTGGTTGCCACTGGCACCTATGCCGCCGAATGGCGCGGCGCTCGACGCCCCCGTGATGGGCTTATTCCAGTTGACTATCCCGGCGCGGATGCGACCGAAGAAGTGCTGATAATCTGCTTCATCATCTGCCAGCAGACCCGCCGACAGGCCGAAGGCCGTGTTATTGGCCTCTTCGATGGCGGCATCGAAGTCATCGAAACGATAGACTTTCAGCAGCGGGCCGAAGTGTTCCTCGTCCGGCAAGGCCGCGGCCCCGGTCACATCTATGATCCCCGGGGTGACGAAACCCAGCGCCGGATCTATTTGCCTCAGTTCCAGCAATGACACCCCGCCTGCCGCCTGGATCTCGGCCTGGGCCTTGACCATGCCGGCGGCGGCCTTGGCGCTTATCATGGCACCATAGAAAGGCTGCTCCTCGGCGAACGGCTGTCCCACCTTGATCTTTTGGCTGGCCTCGACCAGCTTGGCCAAGATGGCATCGCCATTGGCACTGTTTTGGATAAACAGGCGCCGGGCACAGGTGCAACGCTGGCCGCTGCTGATGAAGGCAGATTGTATTATATCGTGTACCGCGGCGTCGATATCGGCCACATCCTTGAGCACCAGAGGGTTGTTACCGCCCATCTCCAGCGCCAGTATCTTGCCCGGCTGACCGGCATACTGCTGGTGCAGCAGGTGGCCCGTGTTGGAGCTGCCGGTAAAGAACAGGCCGTCTATGCCGGGATGACAGGCCAACGCCTTGCCGGTGGCGACTTCGCCCTGTAACAGGCTGATGACGCCGGCCGGCAGTCCCGCCGCTTGCCACAGCTGCACTGTGTATTCTGCAACCTTGGGGGTCAGCTCAGATGGCTTGAATAGCACGCTATTGCCGGCGATCAATGCCGGCACTATGTGACCGTTGGGCAGATGACCCGGGAAGTTGTAGGGGCCGAATACCGCCACTACCCCATGGGGCTTATGACGTATGAAGGCCCGCGCGCCCGGCATGGGATTTTCCACTGTGCCTGTGCGCTCCTTGTGAGCCCTGATGGAGATGGCTATCTTGCCCGTCATGGCCGCCACTTCGGTGCGGCTCTCCCATAACGCCTTGCCGGTTTCTTCGGCGATCAGCCGTGCCATGGTGTCACTGTTGGCGGTCAGCTGTGCGGCGAAGGCTTCTACTACCTCGAGGCGCTCGGCCAGAGACAGGGCCGACCACTGATAGAAGGCGACCCGGGCGGCCTTGACCGCGGCGTCTACCTGGGCGGCATCGGCGCCATGGCCCTGCCAGACGAGTTCGCCGTTGGCCGGGTTGATTGAGGCGAACAGGGCGCCATGGCCCTGTTGCCACTCGCCGTTGATCAATTGCGCTTTATTCGTTTGTGTGGCTGAGCTCATTTGGCCCCCTTGTCGAGATTTAAATAACGCACGGCGTCGCCGTCGTTGACATTCAATGCATCCGCCATCGCCGGGCTCATCCACAGGCTATGGGACTCGCTGTCGAACCGGCAATCGTCGCTGACGGTGGCGCGAAATGCCTGGCTTTCACAGTTGCAGACGGCCAACTGGTTCTGACCCCGACGCGCGTCGGCGTCGGCGGTGATCACTACCTTGGCTCTATGGCTCTGCCTGACAGATTTGATCTGCTTCAACTGGGCTTCGACAGTCGGGCCGGCATCGAATAAGTCGACATAGCCCCTGTGATTGAAGCCTTCATTCTCGAGCAGCTTGAGCGCAGGCACGGTATTTTCATGCACCTGGCCTATCACCCGCCTGGCGCTTTCGGGCAACAGGTTGACGTAGATGGGATAACGCGGCATGAGATCGGCAATGAAACCCTTGTTGCCGACGCCTATCAGGAGATCGGCGGCGCTGAAGTCCATGTTGAAGAAGTTGCTCTGTAACCAGTTCCAGAATGGCGGCTGCCCCTGTTCGTCGGCCGCACCGCGCATCTCGGCGATCACCAACTTGGCGAAGCGCTTGGGCTGCTCGGCCATGAACATGAAGCGCACCTTGGACAGGAAGCGGCCATTGAGGCCGACCCTGTAGGGTTCACGCAGGAACAGGGTGCAAATTTCCGTCACCCCTGTGTAGTCGTTGCCGACCGTCAGCACTTCCACCGGATTGAACACCCCCAACTCTTTGCACTGATGGACCACAGTGCTCTTGTGGAAATGGTACAGGGGGTTGCTCAGGCCTACCGCGGCCTCTATGCCGGTGGTGCCGAGGATCTCGCCCGTGTCCGTGTCTTCGAGCACAAACAGGTAGCCCTCATCGCCCGGCTGGCTGATGTCGGCGGCGAAGCTATGCTCAGAGTGAGTAATTTTTTGGGTTAACTTCTGCTCATCGAGCGGCAAGGAGGTAAAACCTGCCCCCGATTCTCTGGCTATATTCAGCAGCGCAGGATAGTCCGATCCCTGAATTGGGCGGATCAATAACATATGTTTTTCCCTAAGGTAAAGATGAGAGGCGTCCAGGGCCGCTGGTGGCAACCCAGGACGCGAGATGCCTTAGGCGGCGTTGGCCGCAACCAACTTGGCGATGGCGGTCTCGAAGCGGGCCAGGCCCTGCTCTATGTCTTGCTCTGGGATCACGAGGGAAGGAGCGAAACGCACTACGTTGTAGCCTGCCATCAACACCAGCAGGCCTTCTTCGGCGGCTGCCAGCATGAAGTCGCGGGACTTGCCGGCATAATCTGCATTGAGCGCAGCGCCGAGCAATAAGCCCTTGCCGCGCACTTCGCTGAACACCTTGTATTTTTCATTGATTGCCATCAGGCCGTCGCGGAACAGTTGTTCCCTCGCCTTGACGCCATTCAAGACTTCGGGCGTGTTGACCGTGTTGAACGCCGCCAGGCCCACGGCGCAGGCCAGTGGGTTGCCGCCATAGGTGCTGCCGTGGGTGCCGACAACCAGGTGCTTGGCCAGCTCAGTGCTGGTCAGCATGGCGCCTATGGGGAAGCCGCCGCCCAGGGCCTTGGCCGTGGTCAACACGTCCGGGGTCACACCCAGTCCCATGTAAGCATAGAGTTCGCCGGTACGGCCGACACCCGTCTGCACTTCGTCGAATACCAGCAGGGCATTGTATTGGTCGCAGAGTTCACGCACGCCCTTGATGAATTCCGGGGTCGGATTGATGATGCCGCCCTCGCCCTGCAACGGCTCCAGTACCACGGCACAGGTACGATCCGAGATCAACGCCTTGAGGCTGTCGAGGTTATTGTATTCGGCATGATCTATGTCCGCCGGCTTGGGGCCGAAACCATCTGAATAGGCGAGTTGGCCGCCGACGGATACGGTAAACAGAGTACGGCCATGGAAGCCTTGTTTGAAGGCGATGATCTGGGACTTCTCGGCGCCATGGTTATTCAGGGCCACGCGGCGTACCAGCTTGAGGGCCGCCTCGTTGGCTTCGGCGCCCGAGTTGGCAAAATACACTTTCTCGGCGAAGGTGTTATCCACCAGTTGCTTGGCCAGCATCAGCGCAGGCTCGTTGGTCATGGTGTTGGACAGATGCCATAGCTTGTTGGCTTGCTCGGTCAGGGCATTGACCAGCACTGGGTGACAATGACCCAGGCAGTTGACCGCGATACCGCCGGCAAAATCGATAAACTCGCGTCCCTGTTGATCCCAGAGTCTGGAGCCCTGGCCTTTGACAGGAATAATGGGAGACGGCGCGTAATTGGGAACCATCACTTCATCGAACATACTTCTGCTTATCTGCATACAAACCTCTTGACTCATTCATAAGGGACCGGTTGACCGGATATCTAGTTATTCCTTTATTATATTGAGCAGATATAGCAAAATGCAGCAGCATTAGGAACTAATTTCGCGGTAAATTCGATAATTTGACGGAAAGATTTAGCAATATGATAAGCAAAGAAGACGAACGCCTGCTGGCACTGCTCAAAAACAATGCCCGCATCAGCGTGTCGGATCTGGCCAGGGAGCTCAATCTGTCACGCTCGACGGTACAAACCCGCATCGCCCGCCTGGAGCAGACAGGCGTCATCAAGGGCTATGGGGTCGAATACGGCGAGGCCTATGTCAGCAACCTGGTGTCGGCCCATGTGTCCATCAAGGTGCGACAAAAGTTCACCACCAAGACCAATGTCGAGCTGAAGAAGATGCACAGGATCTCCGAGCTATACGCCATCAGCGGCGAATACGATCTCATCGCCGTGGTCCAGGCCCAAACCACAGAGCAGCTCAGTCACCTGCTGGATGACATAGGCAATCTGGATGGCGTGGAGCGCACGACCTCGGCGGTGATCCTGGAAACCAAGTTCAAACGCTGAATGCTGTCATCGAACCCAGGCAGGAACGCAACAATATCAATTCGGTGATGAGCCTGGAAACCAAGTTCAAGCGCGAGAGCCAGCACCCAGCATTCTGGCATCAAATTGTTGCATAAAGATTGCCGCATAGCATCCTTGCCAAAAACGATCTCATCCGCCTGTGACTCTGAAGCGCCAATGCCTGCGGCTCACACAGGCTTGCCTTGCCCGCACATCGGATAAAAAAATCCCCCGCCAGGGCGAGGGATTTCTCAGACTCACAGCGCCAGTGTTAACGCTTGTTGCGGTCTTCTTTCATCAGGTTAGCCAACGCCTGGTAGACACCGGCCACCACTTCATTGCTCAGCGGCTCATCTTCGGCATCACGCAGCACTATCTTGGTCTGCTCAGAGGCGTCGCCATCTTCGAGCAAGATGCGGTAATTGCCTTCCTTGAGCGGTAACTTGTCATCGCCCCACAGCGAGCTCCAGAAGCCGGAGTTATCGTTGAAGCTCAGGAAGTACAGCCCCTTGTTGCTGTCCATGTCGGCAATCTCGAAGCCCATTTCCGGCAGGACGATACGCAGTCTGTCCCACACTTGCTTGTAAGGCGCGGCAGCTAACCAATAGGCCTGACCCGCTTGCTCATCTTCGCCGGCTTGGGGCTCGACCAGAGATACCTCAATCCCCAGACTCTGCTGCAGACGGGCGGCCTTGATGGCTTTCTCGCGCTTGATGCTCATGTAAGACACGGCGCTGTTGAGCATATCCACGGTATAACGGCGCTTATCTTCGCCACTGAGCAGTATGTCCTGCTCGACACCGTTGTAATGTTCTTCATGCTCTATCAGGTTGATGGTCACATTACCGGTACGCCCATGGGGACGGACTTCGACATTGAACCGGTAGCGCTGACGCAACAGGTAGACCTTGTCGGCACTCCACATGTTGGACTCTATGACTTCCTGGCTCTCTATCCAGTCGGTTTCTATGCTGCCCTGCTCATAGTTTTCGCTGCGGCTGCCTATGCCCTGCTTGGTCATGAAGCCCTTGAGCGTAGAGAAGATTTCCTGCTTCAGATCCACCTTATTGTCTATGGACTCGACCACTATCTTGATGTTGTCGCTGCCCTCTTCCACATGGGTGCCTTCGGCCATGGGCAATACCTGCAGTGGCGGGCGTACGTCCAGACGTTTGCCGACCAACAGGGGATCGGCCTTGGGACCGATCGCCGGGATCTTGTATTCCTGGTTGTAGCTGGGCTTATGCAAACCGGCTGGGATCACCAACTCGGGGGACGTTGCCGTGTGGACATAGGCGTCGTTGTCGTTGACCTGCCTTCTGTCCAGTGGCGAGCTACAGGCGGCAACGGCGGCGATCAACATGAGTGGAGTGACTTGCTTTAACATTAATTATTTAACCTCTATCCGGGCGGTTGTCATTGCATCTAACAGAAGACCATGACATTGCTCAGAAAGTTCAGTCAAAGGTAAACGAATATGTCCATGGCTGATGAGGCCCATGCGGTGGGCGGCCCATTTCACCGGGATCGGATTGGCTTCACAGAAGAGCGCAGTGTACAGGCCTCTGAGCGGGGTATCCAGCGCCAACGCCAGCTCGGCATCGCCGGCCAGGGCCGCGTCACACATGGCTTTGAAAGCCTTGGGCACCAGGTTGTTGGCGACCGAAATCACCCCGTCACCACCGAGCAGCATGAACTCCCTGGCGCTGGCATCATCGCCGCTGTAGAGCTTGAAATCGGCACCGCATAATTCGCGCAGCCGCGCCACCCGGCTCAAGTCGCCAGTGGCTTCCTTGATACCTATGATGTTGTCGACACCCGCCAGTTCGGCCACGGTTTCGGGCAACATATCCACCGCGGTACGGCCAGGGACATTGTAAAGAATTTGCGGAATATCTGTGCTGGCGGCGACCGCTTTATAATGGGCAATCAATCCCTTGGGCGACGGCTTATTATAGTAAGGCGTGACCCCAAGCATGGCGTCCACGCCTATCTTGGTCAGGCCCTTGGTCAATTCTATGGCTTCGGCGGTGGCATTGCCGCCATTGCCGCCAATCACAGGGATACGGCCGGCAACGAATTTGAGTATCTGGGCGGCCACCTCGAGATGCTCGGACATAGGCAGGGTCGCCGACTCCCCTGTGGTACCCACGGCCACTATGGCATCAGTGCCCTGGTCTATATGGAATTCGACTAATCTTTCAAGACTTGCAAAATCTACTGCGCCATCACGCAACATTGGCGTGATAAGGGCTACGATGCTTCCGTTTATCATCTGGCTTCCCCAAGATTTCAGGATTCGCTATGGTACTTAGGCCAACCTCTAATGACAAGCATTAACGGGGCTCTCAAATCGATTTAGTTATGCTAGCATTAGCTCCCGCACCCAAACTCAGTTTTAGCGCCTGAGTTTTCGCTCCATGATCTCGAAAAGTGAGGAAAATACATGACCAACTATATGGTCGTAACGGCTATGGGCGTCGATCGTCCCGGCCTCGTCAGTAAACTTGCCCGACTCGCCAGTGATTGCGACTGCGACATAGTCGACAGCCGCATGGCATTATTTGGTAACGAATTTACCCTGATCATGATGTTATCTGGCTCTTGGGCGGCGATAACGAAAATTGAAAGCACACTCCCAGGTCTCAGCGTCGAGTTGGAGCTGATGACGGTGATGAAACGTACCTCCAAGCACACGCCACAGAACTATATCTCGCGCATCGAAGTCGACTTCAACGGTAAAGATCAGCGCGGCACCATGAAACGCATCACCCAGTTCCTCGCCGACAGATCTTTGGATCTTGCCGCCGTACGCTCCTACTCGGAAGAAGTGTCGGCCGACACTCAGATCCAGCATGTTTACCTGTCGATCAATATTCCCGAGAAAGTCGAGCTGGAAAAACTGGAGCAGAGCATACATCAGCTGGCCCAGGAGATGTCGCTCGACTGCAGCATCAAACGCATGCAAGGCATTGCTGCGCCCTAACCAAGTGCCACCGGAAGTAGCCAATGGCGATGGGGATACCGGTCGCCATCCCAATAGAAGGAAACCAGATGAAGACCTTAAAGGCGGGCGATAACGCCCCACTCTTTACCCTAGAAGATCAGCACCACCATGAGGTGTCGCTGCAGGATTGCCTGAGCCGAGGCCCGGTATTGGTGTACTTCTACCCCAAGGCCATGACCCCGGGTTGCACGGTGCAGGCCTGCGGCCTGCGTGACAGCAAACCCGACTTGGACAGCCTGCAGGTGACCGTGCTTGGCATCAGCCCGGATCCCGTCGCCCGACTGGCAAAATTTGCCGACAAGCACCAGCTCAACTTCCCCCTACTCAGCGATGAAGACCATGCCATCGCCGATGCCTTCGGCGTGTGGGGCGAGAAGAAGTTTATGGGCAAGATTTACGATGGCATCCACAGACTCAGCTTCCTCATAGGCACGGAAGGCAAGATTATTCATGTGTTTGATAAATTCAAGACCAAAGACCATCATCAGGTCGTCTTGGCCAAATTGGGCAAGTAAGTCCGGCAAAGCTGCGGCAAGCAATTCATTTACATGATAAAAAAGGCCCTTGGTGGGCCTTTTTGCTGTCAAACCTTTTCATCCGCTCAAGCTGTTTCATCCGTTCAAGCCACTCTTTCAGCTCAAGCCACTTTATCCAGTTGCTCAAGCTGTCAGCCCATATCCACCGAGTCCGGCATATAAGGCCAGAGGATAGCACCTGCTATGCTCCACATGGTCAGCCAGATGAACCTGTCCAGATAGCGCCAGGCGACGGGTTTGCTGAATAGTGGGCCGAGCAGACGAGCGCCGAAACTGAGACTGAAAAACCAGATGAAGGAAGCCAGCACGGCGCCGGCGGCGAACCAGGGGCGTTCCGGGGCATCGAATCCAGTACTTATGCTGCCGAGCAGCACCAAGGTATCCAGGTACAAGTGCGGATTGAGCAAGCTGATCCCCAGGGTGGTCAAGATGGCACCTCTGAGGCTGCCCGCTTCCCCGCCGGCGCCTGTATCCAACCCCTTGACGACGAAGGAAGCCCTGAGGGCATTGGCACCGTACCAAATGAGGAATGCCGCCCCACCCAGGCTCGCCATATGGGTTAGCAGAGGAAAGGCGATGATCAGCCGCCCCAGTCCCGCGACCCCGGCGATGATCATCAAGGCATCTATCATCGAACAGAGCAAAGCGATGGGCAAGGGATAGGCCTTCTTGATGCCTTGCTTCAACACGAAGGCGTTCTGTGCGCCGACCGCCATGATAAGACTCGCCCCTATTGCCACCCCTTGAACAAATACCGTTTGCATTTTCTACTCCAACCAAAATTAAGTTGGTTGCAGCATACCCAGGGCAATAAAATTAATATAACTAATATTTTCGATGATACATTAGTCAAACTTATAACAGTTCCATTCCTGAAACGAGCGAGTACAAGCATGCTGGATTATGCCAACCTGAAGGCCCTGGCCGTCGTGATCTCCGAAGGCGGTTTCGAGCGCGCCGCCAAGGTTTTATGTATCACCCAATCGGCCGTCTCCCAGCGCATTCGCCAGCTGGAGGAAAAAGTGGGCCAATCCTTGGTCATCCGCAGCAGTCCTGTGGTGGCGACGCCGACGGGGAAACGCTTGCTGCGGCATTATTCACAGGTGCAACTCCTGGAGAGTGAATTGCGGGCCGAAATGGATGCGGACGATCCCAAGCAGCCGACCAAGGTCAGCATAGCCGTCAATGCCGACAGCCTAGCGACCTGGTTCCTGCCCTCGCTGGCCGACCTGTTCAGCCGACAGAAATGGCTGCTGGAATTGATAGTCGATGACGAGTCCCATACCCATCACTTGCTGAAAAATGGGGAAGCCGTAGGCTGTGTCACTACCACCAGAAATGCCATGCCTGGCTGCAGCAGTGAACCTTTGGGGGTGATGCAATACCTCTGCGTCGCCACGCCTGAGTTTCGCGCCAGACATTTCGCCCAAGGCATGACCCAGGAGGCTCTCAGGCAGGCGCCGGCCGTGGTGTTTTCCACCAAAGACAAGCTGCATGAGCAGTTTCTGGGGCAGTATTTTGGGATGCAACCGGGACAATGGTGGCAACACAGCATCCCCTCCTCGGAGAGTTTTCTCGAGGCCATAGCCCAGAGCTTGGGCTATGGCCTGGTGGCCCATCTGCAGGCTCAGCCGCTGCTCGAACAGGGCCTGCTGGTCGATCTCAGCCCTGGGCATAAGATGCGGGTACCACTATTCTGGCAACATTGGAACATCAAGGCCAAGCAAACGACACTCGTGTACCGCGCCTTGGCTGCCACCACAGGACAAGTGCTGCAGCAAGAGTCGGACTCACCATGGCTGGGGTAAAAACAATCAAGCCGAACCTTGCAGGTTCGGCTTGATTGTCCATGAGTTCGCTGGCCAGGCCGTTAGCCGGCCTATGCTCTGTTCTGCGCTTGCTGCTCAGGTTGTTCTGACTGCTCCGGCAGCGCCTGCTCAGTGGCTTCCTCCTCTGGCATGCTGTCCTGGTGCTTGGGCCAGGCGTTGATCACGGCTTTCACCAGAGACGCCAGAGGGATGGCGAAGAACACCCCCAGTACTCCCCAGAGGCCACCGAAGATGAGCACCGCCGCTATGATGACCACAGGATGCAGGTCCACCGCATCCGAGAACAGGATAGGCACCAGCACATTGCCGTCCAGCGCCTGGATGATGCCATAGCCCAGCATCAGATAGCCGAATTGCGGGCTCACGCCCCACTGGAAAAAGGCCACCAGCGCAATGGGCAAGGTCACCAGGGTCGCCCCCACATAGGGGATCAACACGCTCAGCCCAGTCAATACCCCCAGCAGTGCCGAATACCTCAAGCCCATCAAGGCGAAGAAGACGTAACTCGCCACCCCTATGATGATGATCTCTATCACCTTGCCGCGGATATAGTTGAAAATTTGCTGATCCATCTCGAACCAGACCTGACGGGCCAAGCCCCTGTTGCTGGGGAAGAAACGCTTGCTGCCGCGGAGCAATTCGTCCTTGTCTTTGAGGAAGAAAAACACCAGCAGTGGCACCAGGATGGCGTAGACCATCCACACCAGCAGCGAAGCCGAGTAGCCAAGCAGCTGCTTGCCTATGTCGAACAGATGCTGGGTATCGAGCAGCTTCTTCAGCTCGGCCACCATGGTATCCAGCTGCTCCGAACTGATGAACTGGGGGTATTGATTGACCAGGCTCTGGGCCAGCTGCAGGCCTTTATCCAGCATCCCGGGTAAATCTGTGATCAGCCCCACTCCCTGGCGCCACAGGCTGGGGATCAGGCCGAAGAAAATCAGCAAACTGACGCCGATAAACAGCACAAGTACCAAGGAGGCTCCCATGGTACGGTTGAGGCCACATTTTTGCATCTGGGCCACAGGCCACTCCAGCAGGAAGGCCAGGATCAGCGCCACCAGCAGGGGCGCCAATAAGCCGCCGGCAAAATAAATCAACAATGCCAGCCCCAGCAGGATAAACATCAGGGTCACGGCCTGGGGATCACTAAAACGTTCTTTATACCAGCGAGCTAAAAATGTAAACATCCCAACTACCCATCCTATTGTTCGCCAAAAGTGCCTGTCGCGACAGGCTAGTGTTTCGTGCCGTTTTACTCTTTAGCCTTATGCCATCGAGGCCAACTCAGGCCGATTTGGTGATCCTCAATGTGAGCCTGTTGGCGTCATTGTACAGCTCCTGCAACCCATGGCCCTGATTTTTTAAGAACCGGGGAACATCCATGCGGGATCCCGGGTCTGATAACACGACCTGCAACTGTTCGCCCACAGCTAACTGCTTCAGTGCCAGTTTCACCTTTACCAGGGGCAAGGGACAACGATATGAGGTTAAATCAATAAAAACCATAATGAACTTGCTATGAACAAACCTAGGCTATTATCCTAAGTTGCCAGACAAACTACAAGCCAGACTCTCACTCGCTGACATACTGGTCGGGACATATAAAGGATCCGCTTGCATAACTTGACTCTCTCCAAATTAACCAAATCCTTGATGGCGGGCGCCGTCTCTCTGATGTTGTCGACTCTGGTTGCCCCGAGTTTTGCCGGTAACGATTTGCCCGATCTCGGCACCGCCGCCGTCAATACCTTCAGTTTAGAGAAAGAAACCCAATATGGTGATGCCTATATGCGGGTGATCCGCTCATCGGCGCCCATGCTGAACGATCCTGTGTTGAGCCAGTACCTGACAGAGCTGGGCAATAAACTGGTGGCCCATGCCACAGGCGTCAAGAGCCCCTTCTCTTTCTTTCTACTCAGGAACGATGAGATCAACGCCTTCGCCTTCTTCGGTGGCCATGTCGGGGTGCACACAGGGCTGTTTCTCAACGCCGACAACGAGAGCGAACTCGCCTCCGTGCTGGGCCACGAGATCACCCACGTCACCCAGCGCCATATGGCCCGCAGCCTTGAAGCACAACAGAAGAGCAGCCCGGCCACCATAGCCGGCATGTTGGGCGCCATACTCCTGACCATAGCCGTGCCTCAGGTCGGCATGGCGGCATTGGCGACCACCCAGGCGCTGTCGGCCCAGACCAAGATCAATTATACCCGCCAGCATGAGCAGGAGGCCGACCGCATCGGCATGCAAATCCTGGTGGAGGCCGGCTTCGATCCCGACGCCGCGGCAGACTTTTTCGCCAAGCTCGCCAGCCGCTATCGCTTCACCAGCAAACCACCACAGATGCTGCTGACTCACCCACTGCCCGAGTCGCGCATCACGGAAGCCAGAAACAGAGCGGCGCAATATCCCCACAGACGTATTGCCGACAGCCTGGATTTTCAGCTGGCCAAGGCCAGGGTCCAGGTACGTTTCTCCAGTTACAGTGACAACGCCGCCCTGGATATCTTCGACAAGCAGCTCAAGCAGCATAACTACAGCTTCCAGAGCGCCGCCCTCTATGGCAAGGCGCTGGCATTGATGCGACTGAAGCAATTTCCTGCGGCCGAAGCCATAGTGGATAAGCTGCTGCAAGGGGACGATGACAACCTCTTCTATCTGGATACCAAGACAGATTTGCTGCTGGAACGCCAGGCGAGCACCGAGGCCATTGCCCTGCTGGAACACCAGCGCCGGCTCAAACCCAGCTCTCAGGTGCTCAACGCCAACCTGGCCAATGTGTATATAGAAGCGGATCAGGCGCCCAAGGCCATACCCCTGCTGGAGGAGATGATCTTTCTCGACAAGCAGAATCCGCTTCCCTACCAGCTGCTCACCGCCGCCTATAACAAGATGGGCGATAAGGCGATGGAACACTTCGTCAACGCCGAATCCCTGGCCTTGAATGCCAACTACCCTGGAGCCATAGATCAGCTCAACTACGCCTACCGCTTCTCCGAGGACAAGCCGCTGCAGCTGGCGAGGATCGAAGCCAGGATCCGGCAATTCAGGCAGGCCCAGAAGCTGTTCGACGAGCTTAAAAAATAATCTCATCCCGCCGCGCCGGCTGACGGGGCGGGACTTTTTCGGTATCATGCCGCCATAACCCTTAACCCATCCAAGAGATCGAGGTTCACCCCTATATGACCCATGCGACCATCTACCACAATCCCCGTTGCTCCAAGAGCCGCCAGACCCTGGCACTGCTGGAACAACAGGGCTGCCAGTTAAGCGTCATCGAATACCTCAAGACGCCGCCGACCGCCACAGAGCTGACCGAGATCCTGGCGGCATTGCAGCTGAGTCCCAGAGAATTGATGCGCACCAAGGAAGACGAATACCGGGCGCTGGCACTGGACAATCCGGCGCTGTCGGATGCCGAACTCATCGCCGCCATGCAGGCCAATCCCAAGCTCATAGAGCGGCCTATCGTCCTGGTGAATGGCAAGGCGGCACTGGGCCGTCCGCCGGAAAACGTGCTCACACTTCTCTGAATCTGGTAATACAATGAAATCAAGCAGTTTATTCCAGCTCAGCCGTATCGGCTATATCGCTCTGGTGTTGCTCCTGTCGGCCTGGTTCATAGGCCAGGGAGTGCGCGGTGAGTACTCGGTGCTGTTCAGTATCTTATGGATTATTCCTCTATTATTTCCCCTCGCTGGGATCATCAGGGGTAACCCGTACACTTATGCCTGGGCGAGTTTCATTCTCTGCCTCTACATGCTCCATGGCCTGACCTTGCTCTACCTCGCAGAGACGGATTTGGCCTTTGCCCTGATAGAGGTCGGCCTGATAGCCGCGCTGCTCGTCGCCTTCCCTTTCTATGCCAGAATCCGTGGCCGTGAGCTGGGTCTGGGGCTGAAAAAGCTCAAGGAAAAGACCAAGGAGTAACTGGCCCCCCCGGCATTCGCCAAGGCGGCCAGCCTCAGTACCCAGCGCCCACGGGCGCTTTTTCATTTCTGCCATTTGCTTCCGCTCGGGCATTTCTCATTTCAGATCAGCATGCTATATTGGCTTATCGGCTAATTAGTTACAAAAATCCAACAATGGCGTCACCTCACCACCGGAGCCCTAGCATGCGACATACCCGACAGCTGCCACTGGCCGCAGCCCTGCCCCTCGCATTCGTCATGACACTGCCACTGGCGGGTTGCGGAGGCTCGAGCAGCGCGGCCAACACCCCAACGCCCACGCCGCCGGCCCAGTCGACGCTGACCCAACTGCAACGCTGTGACAGCCTCGCCTCGCTGCAAACCGTGACCACGGGCTCTGAGCTCTCCTTCCAGCTGGAGGGTCATTACCTTGCCGGTCAGGCCGGAGCCATAATGGCCAGCATTGGCGGCAGAGACAGCCAGGGGCTGAATTATCTGTGGCAGCAAACGGCGGGGCCGGCGCTGAGCCTGATCGACAGTCATGGTCCCCTCCTGGCGCTAGCCCCCGAGCTCGACGGCGCCTATGGTTTCCGCCTGACCGTCACAGGCGCCGGGGTGGACGTGAGCGAAGAGATAGAGATCCAGGTCGATGCCGCCGGCACGTCACTGAATGTGCGCCAGGATCAGCAGGTCGTCGAAGGCAATGATGTCAGCCTGCGGCTGGGACGGGTCGACAATGCCGTCGCCGCCGATATCGACTGGTGTGTCGCCGCCGGACCGGATCTCTCGGTCGATCTCAGCAACAAGGAAAGGCCGCTGTTCAAGGCACCGCAAGTCGACCGGGACACCCTGAGTCAGTTGAGTGTCAGCGCCACAGTGGCGGGCAATGTCCTGACCGAAAATGCCTATCTGCTGATCACCCAGGCACCCGCCATCGACTCCAGCTATTTCGACACCCCGGTCGCCCGCACCCATGCCTACAGGGCAGATTCTGCCTATGCGGCCACGCTCGCCCCCTGTGTCTATTCCAACCAGCTCAACGACACCTGCCCCCTGGCGCAACTGCCGCTCATAGGCCAGCAGGCCGAGGCGACGGATAGAGAAGCGATACTGGACCGGCTGCTGGTATCCCACGACTGGATGGGGGAAAACTTCGAGGCCTTCCTGACCCAAATGGATCCGGACAGTGATTTTGCCAAATTGCTGCAAGCCGTCACCGCCGTGGTGATCTCCAGCGACATAAGGCCTTCTTTCTACTGGGTGGCTACCGGAGCCATCTACCTGGATCCCGAGGATCTTTGGCTGACGGCCGCTCAGCGCGACAGCATCAACGAGGCTCCTGACTACCGCGCCGGCTTCGGCAACGAGCTCGCCTTCCTGATGCCATGGCGTTATGTCAAAGATAACGCCTATGTCTCACGTTTCTACGACCGCAGCCAGAGAGCCGCCCGTACCCTGACGGCGCTCCAGCCGGATCTGGCCTCCCTGCTCTACCATGAACTGGGCCATGCCAACGATTTCTTCCCCCGCAGCATCCACGCCAGCCTGAGCGGACCTACCCTGTTGGATGACTATCGGCGCCGCGACGCCACCAAGGCACTGCTCTCGGATAGCGTCAGCAACCTGTATCCCCTCAACAGCACCGAAATGCTGGCGCTGGCCGAGGTCAACTTCCTCGGCGCCGACGCCAACGCCACCCAGAAGGCCTATACTCCCAGCGATATCAGCCAATTTTTCCGGAATGACAGGGCCAATGACTTCTATGCTTACAGCAGCAGCCGCGAAGATACCGCCATGTTGTTTGAAGAAGCCATGATGAGTCACAGGTACGGCATACAGAGGGATGTGGCTGTGACGGATAAGCCTGCCCAGATCACGGCATCCAGCATCAAGGTCGACTGGGGTCAGCGGGGGCGGATCGGCGCGCCTGAGCTTGCCGACCGTGCCGCACTTGTCATAGATGGGATCCTGCCCGAACTCAATGGCGCCGCCATCCTAGCCGCTCTGCCCGAGCCGCTTGCCATGACGCAGGGGCGCTCCTGGAGCGATAACCTGGGCATCTCGCCCATGGCAAGCCAGCCCAAGTCCCAGGGAGTCGCATCCAGGCTCTCCCCGGATGCCACCCCAGAACTCAGGTTAAGCGGCGACAGGCATAAGCCGCTCAACAACTGAAGTCGGCTCCTGAGTCTCATTCATGAGCCCGGCATTCGGGCTGGTAGGCAATGAGCACCGGGCAAACTCGAGGAAAGTACGAGCAAAGCACAATAAAAAGCGCGGCCAATGGCCGCGCTTTTTGTGTTTAACCTGCCAACCTCAGCACTAGAGGGATAGAGGGCTAGAGGCGCAACATTTCCTTGGCGAAGGGTATGGTCAGCTTACGCTGATGCACCATGGAGGCCTTATCCAGCTTATCCAGCACATCGAACAGGGTCCGCAGATCCCTGGCCATGCGATTGAGCAGGAAACGTCCGACATCCTCGGGCAACTGCAAGCCACGCATCGCCGCCCTGCGCTGCAAGGCGGCCAATTTCTCTTCGTCCGCCATCGGCTGCAGCTGGTAATTGAGCCCCCATTGCATGCGTGAGATCAGATCCGGCAAGCAAAAACCCGCATCCAGGGGGGAAGAATTGGCACTGACCACCAAGGCACAACGCTTATGCTCGGCAACGCGATTGTAGAGGTCGAACAGGGCCTCTTCCCACACAGGATGCCCGGCTATCGCATGTATGTCGTCGATACACACGAGATCCAGGTTTTCCAGGCCTTCCAACAAGGCGGTCGAGATGCTCGCATGTATCCCCAGAGGAATATAAAAGCTGCGCCGCTCGCGCTCATTGGCTTGGGCACAGGCGGCGTGCAGCAGATGGGTACGCCCGGATTTTTCCGGCCCCCAGAGATAAATGGCCGCATCGCTTTGCCCTTGGGCACTGGCCTGCAGTTTCTGGATCAACTCGTCATTCCCCATGGCCGGGTAGTAACTGTTGAAGGTCTCATCATCGGGCAAGTGCACCGGCAGGGAAAGTTGCAGAGGTGAGTTTTGTGTCACTCAGGTACGTCTCGATATCAAAATAAAAAATTGCGGCGGCCAGTGTAACACAGGCCCCCTGGAATGTTAAAAGCTCACTGGAGGCGCCAGTGGTACAGGAGCTGGGGCGCACCCGATGAAGCCTGGGCGGCGTCGGCAGAGAACTGCGCCGACGGGTTATGCTCGGCGGTATCTTGGGCCGCATCTTGGGTCACAGAGATCTTCGGCTCCAGGCTCAGCAGCCGCTGCAAATCGGCTTCGGAGCCGAACAGCTCCAGCTTGAAGGTCACAGTGTCGCCCTGGACTCGGCTCAGCCTGGTGGTATTCACCACGCTCAATTGCTGCAGGTACTTTTCAATTTCAACCAGTTGCTTCATCTGGTTGATGCCGGTGAAGGTGACGCTGCTCTGCTGCTTCTCCCCCGAATCTGCTATGGCATATTGGGCCACGAAATAGCGGCTCAGCGCCGACATCATCTCGTTGATCGCCGTCGCCGAATCCGCGGTTTCCCCCTGGTGGTAGAAGGCGGGCTGAGTGCCTGCGCCGGCACTGTCTTTGGGAAACAAACTGAGTTGATACTTGATGCTGCCCGCGGCAGGTTCCAATGCCGCGATGGCGAAGAAATCTGCCTGGTAACGCGCCGAAGCCGAGGCGACGACCTCGGTAAACATGCCGCGCACATCCGCCACGCCGACCCGCATCACATCGTCCAGATCCATCAAAGGGAATAACAGCGGCACCCCCCGTTCGGCGGAAAACTGCGAGAACTGCTGCCGCTCGGCGAGCGCAGAGGCATCCCCCAGCACCAAACGCTCTTCCTGGTTTTGCATCGCCAGCCAGACCAAGGTCAAGGGGCGCTGGCTGCCCCACACGGGCAGATTCGCCTGACGCAGCAGAGCTATGATGCGGCTTTGATCGTAACTGGCCTGCAGCCAGAGCTTGGCGTCACGCTCGACATAGCCGTATTGGCTCAATAGGGCTTCCGGGCGCTTGAGCTGCTCCCGGATCAACTCGTTATCGAGTACGGCTTCATCGCCGGCGTTTTTCAGTATCACCTGTTGCAATGCCGTTTTAAGCCCCTGATGCCGTTCGCCCGCATCTCGGGAAGCGACGGCCACCTCGGCATCGGCCAATTGTGACACTTCGATCGCCATGGCATTGCCAATCGACAGCAAGGAATACACACACAGAAATAAGGTGGCTTTTGATAAGATTTTCAGCATCTTTGGGAAAGGGAAAATGAACACATTGACGCCAAGTGTATCATAGTTGGCGGGGTTAGCGAGCCTGAGAGGTGTTTCTGTCAGCCTGGGTTAAGGCCGCACCCGCAGGTAATCCCGGCGGACTATTCCGGATAACCTCCGCCAACGAGTGAGATCATTCGTCCTTGGCGGCACAAGCTGCTAACATAGGCCGGTTTATATTGGCATGAGCATAACATAATGAAAAATTTGGCTTTACCCCTACAAGGCGCACAGATGTTGTTCGTCGCCTTCGGCGCCTTGGTCCTGATGCCCCTGTTGACCGGGCTGGACACCAGCGTGGCCCTGTTTACCGCCGGCATAGGCACCCTGCTGTTCCAGCTGGTGACCAAACGCCAGGTCCCCATCTTCCTCGCCTCCTCCTTCGCCTTCATCGCCCCTATCCTCTATGGGGTCCAGACCTGGGGCATACCCGCGACCATGGGTGGCCTGATGGCCGCGGGCGCAGTATACCTGGGGCTGGCGACGCTGGTTAAATTGCGCGGTAGTCACTTCATCCACAACTTGTTGCCGCCCGTGGTCGTGGGCCCGGTGATCATCATCATAGGCCTGGGACTGGCACCGGTTGCGGTCAACATGGCCCTGGGCAAGAGCGGCGATGGCGGCTTGGTGCTGGTACAAGCCAATACCGCGCTGGTGATTTCGCTGGCATCTTTGATGACCACCATAGCCGTGGCTATCTTCGCCAAGGGCCTGTTGAAGCTGATGCCTATCCTGAGTGGGATCTTGGTCGGCTACGGTCTGAGTCTGGGCTATGGCATAGTGGACTTCGCCCCTGTGCTTGACGCCAATTGGCTTGCCATGCCGCACTTCGTCGCCCCGGAGTTTAACTGGCATGCCATCGCCTTCATGATCCCCGTGGCCATCGCCCCCGCCGTCGAACATATAGGCGACATACTGGCGATCTCCAATGTCACCGGCAAAGATTTCATGAAGAAGCCCGGCTTGCACCGCACCCTGGCCGGTGACGGCATAGCCACCATAGCCGCCTCGGCCTTCGGGGGGCCGCCAAATACCACCTACTCCGAAGTCACCGGCGCCGTCACCCTGACGCGCAACTTCGATCCCCGCATCATGACCTGGACCGCCATCACGGCCATCACCCTGGCCTTCGTCGGCAAGTTGGGAGCCCTGATGCAAACCATCCCCGTGCCTGTGATGGGCGGCATCATGTGTCTGTTGTTCGGCTCCATCGCCGCCGTCGGCCTCAATACCCTGATCCGCAATCAGGTCGACCTGAACGAGCCGCGCAACCTCAGCATAGTGGGCGTTACCCTGGTGTTCGGCATAGGCGGCATGGCATTCGGCATAGGCTCATTCAGCCTGACCGGCATCAGCCTCTGCGGCATAGTCGCCATTTTGATGAACCTCTTGTTGCCTAAGCCCAAGAAGCTGGCGGCAGCGGCCCAGGCTTAGATGCCTGCTCCGCCTCTGGCATGAGTTCGCAGATATAAAAAAGCCCCGGCTCAATGAGCCGGGGCTTTTTCCATCCCGAATGCGGGCTTTACTCGGCCGTCTTATACTTGTCGGCCGTCTCTTTGATCAGAGGTTGCAACTCGCCCTTCTGGAACATTTCCATCACTATGTCACAGCCGCCGATCAGTTCACCTTCGATCCACAACTGTGGGAAGGTTGGCCAGTTGGCGAATTTAGGCAGTTCGGCGCGTATGTCCGGATGCTGCAGAATATCGACGAAGGCAAACTGTTCGCCGCAATTGATCATCACCTGGGCTACCTGAGATGAAAAACCACAGCTCGGCAGTTTTGGTGAACCTTTCATGTACACCAGGATAGGGTTTTCGGCAATTTGCTGTTTAATCTTCTCTACTGTTTCCATCTGCTTTTCCTAATACGACGACATTGACTTTATGGACTATATTGTACGACAGCTGACCTGAGAACAAAATCCCACAGTTTGTAAGGTTATGCCTGCATTTGATTTTTAACCGCCGACTATCTGGACAATTAGCCAAACAATGATTCACTTAAGGGATTTTATCGGTACAATAGCTGGCAGTGAGCAAGTCAAAAAAACGATAACCTAAGTCCATGGAGAGATACTAATGGCTTTCGAATTACCCGCATTACCTTATGCAAAGAACGCACTTGAACCCCACATTTCTCAAGAAACCATCGAATACCACTATGGTAAGCATCACAACACTTACGTTGTTAAATTAAATGGTTTGATTGAAGGCACTGATTTCGCAGGCAAGAGCCTGGAAGAGATCATCAAGACTTCAAGCGGTGGCGTGTTCAACAACGCGGCCCAGGTTTGGAACCACACCTTCTACTGGAACTGCCTGTCACCAAACGGTGGCGGTGCACCAACAGGCGCCGTTGCTGCCGCTATCGATGCCGCCTTCGGTTCATTCGACGCGTTCAAGGCCCAGTTCACTGATTCTGCCGTGAACAACTTCGGCAGCGCCTGGACCTGGTTGGTGAAAAAGGCCGATGGCACAGTTGCCATAGTCAACACCAGCAATGCCGGCACCCCGCTGACCGATGAGTCTGTTACTCCTATCATGACAGTGGACGTGTGGGAACACGCTTACTACATAGATTACCGTAACCTGCGTCCAGAGTACCTGGCGCACTACTGGCAGCTGGTCAACTGGGACTTCGTTAACCAGAACTTCGCCGCTTAATCAGCGCGCTGCATTGTCTCTGGCCGAGCCAATAGAGACCAAGTGCCAAGCGCTTGCAACTGAAAACGGATACCTGAGGTATCCGTTTTTTTATGGGCTTTTTGCCAACACAGCAGCGCGCCGAGTCGGGCCCGAGCCTCATGCGGCGCTCAGGTTGTCGCCTCTGCCCCGGCTCTGCTCCCGGCTTCTTGCTGCTGTGCTTGCTGCAGCAAGGTCTGTTCCCTGGCCTCCTGCAGGGCTTCCACTGTGATCAGGCTGATTAGCTCTATGTCGTCGGGCAGGGGCAAGGCTTCATTGGCGGTCACCACCACCAGCTTGTTATCCTTCAGATAGAGCAGCGGCAATGCCCCCTCGCCATAACGCTGCTTGAAGTCATTGAAGCCGAAGCTTTCCGTCAGGTGGGTGCTCTTTATGACTGCGCCCTTGGCCATCAGGCTGGCCAGCTTGGCATAGGATACCGCCTCGCCGAACAGGCACAGGCGCTTGAGGTAAGATTCGGACAGCTGATGTCTGGCGCTGCCGGGGTCGATATTGTTCAACCCAAACACCTTGGTGGGCCCAAGCATGTCCTGATAATGAAAGTTCACCAGCGGATTGAGCTGACGATAGGGCGACATGATCAGCACCCTGCCTATCCCGGTCAAGTCCAGATAGGTTTCGGCATGCTCCGATGCCGGATTGCCGAAATACACTGGGATATTGTCCATCCGCGCCAGACGAATATTGTCCCAGTTGCTGTCGGACAAGATGACCTTGATCCCATTGGCCTGGAGAACTTTCGCCAACTC
Source organism: Shewanella sp. AS16 (assembly GCF_021412365.1). Classification (NCBI taxonomy): domain Bacteria; kingdom Pseudomonadati; phylum Pseudomonadota; class Gammaproteobacteria; order Alteromonadales; family Shewanellaceae; genus Shewanella; species Shewanella sp. AS16. The sequence continues at coordinate 59,818 of NZ_JAKCLK010000001.1, forward strand.
ACGGCAAAACTTGGAGGCGCCGAAGATCAGCAGCCCCTGGGCCGAGCCCGCCTTGACCCCTAGAAAGCCGGCCCAGCGCCCCGCCGTCAGGCTCTGGATCACCACAGTGCCTATGATGATCAGAAACACCAGGGGCACGATGAGCTCGGAGCCGGCAATGGCCAAAGCTTCCAGCTTGATGGCAAACAGGGAAGACACCGCCGCGGCCACTATGCCGCGCGGCGCCACCCAGGACAGAAACCACTTATCGGCCACAGACAGCGAAGTGCCTATGCCGGAGCACCAGACGCTGAGCGGCCTGGCGACCAGCATGATCACCGCCAGCACCCCGAGGCCGCCCCAGCCCAGGCCCATGAGGGCATCCGAGTCCAGCCTGGCCGCCAACAGGATGAACAGCGCCGAGATCAACAGCACAGTCAGCGTCTCCTTGAACTCGAGAATGTCGGCTATGTCGACGCCGCGCATGTTCGCCAGCCACACTCCCATCAGCGTCACGCTCAGCAGGCCCGACTCCTCCTGCAACAGGTTGGAGCCGACGAATACCCCCAGCATCAGGGTCAACACTGCGGTATTGCGCAGATAGTGCGGCAACAGATTATGCCGCAATATCTGGCCCAGCAGATAACCTGCCAGCGCGCCCAGGCCTATCCCGAGCGACAGCATGGATCCCAGGGCAGAGAGGACATGGGACGCGGGCGCGGCGGCAACGCTGATAAATTCGAACACCAGGACCGCCAGCAAGGCGCCTATGGGATCTATCACTATGCCTTCCCAGCGCAAGATACTCGCCAGCTGGGACTTGGGCCTGACACTGCGCAGCATGGGCACTATCACTGTCGGCCCCGTCACCACCACCAGGGCACCGAACAAGAGCGCCAATGACCAGTCGAATGCCAGCAGGTAATGGCTGGCCACAGTGGCACAGCCCCAGGTGAGCAGAGTGCCTATGGTGATGAGATGGGTCACCATGCGGCCATGATCTTTGATTTCCTTGAAATTAAGCGTCAGGGCGCCCTCGAAGAGGATCACCGCAACCCCGAGTGAAATGATGGGAAATAAGAGATCGCCGAAGAGAACATCGGGATCCAGTACCCCGAAGCCTGGGCCGAGCAGCAAACCACAGAGCAGCAGCGGCAGAATGGCCGGCAGACGCAGGCGCCATCCCAGCCACTGACAGAATAAGGACAAGACACCTATGAGTGCCAACATCCCGGTGATCCTTTCCAGCATAAGCTCTCCTTAGGTGAGTAAAATCCTGTCTTTGCCTATATGCCCCAAGGGCAGCAACGGCGCCGACACCCTGTATCATAGCGGTTTTCCCCGCCGGGCCAGCAACTTTCTCGGCACCACTCTCGGTAGTACTTTACATAGTTCTTTGCATAGCTCTTTGCGCCACTCTTTGCATAGTGCTCTGCATCATTCTTTACATAGTGCTCTGGATAGCAGGCCATGGGCTTAGTATTCGATCGAAGGCTAAATGGGCCGGGAGAAAATCCACAACGAAAAAAGCCCCATCTTTCGATGAGGCTTTTCTCTTGAGTTGGCGGAGCGGACGGGACTCGAACCCGCGACCCCCGGCGTGACAGGCCGGTATTCTAACCAACTGAACTACCGCTCCATTAACTGGCTTGGCTTTTCAGCACTGCTGAGTCAGCTGACCCAGCAAAAAATCTGGCTCTCGATTGGCGGAGCGGACGGGACTCGAACCCGCGACCCCCGGCGTGACAGGCCGGTATTCTAACCAACTGAACTACCGCTCCACTCGAGATGCGAAGCATAATACGGTTGCCCCCGGGCAGCGTCAACCGTTTTTTCACCGCACTCTGCCGATGAGTCAAAAAATGACCAACGACTTAAAATGGCTGACAATTTACCCCCGCAGCCGGACTAATCGCCGAGTTCATCCTCGTCCGGCAGGGTCAGATCTATCTCCTGCGGCGCCAACGGCGCTGTCGATGTTGCCGCCGATGCCTGCGCTTTCTGCTCGGCGGCCGCCAAGGCCTGGGCCAGATTCTGGCGTTTGCGCCAGATGACCAACCCCAGCACCCCGAGCAACAACAGGCTGATGTTGATGGTGATTATCCAAAAAATGGCATCATCCTTGGCCTTGGCCTCGGCTATCCGCGCCTTCTTGGCCGCGATTCTGGCGAGCTCGGCGGCGCTCGGTGGCGGATCCGGCGGGGCGATCAGGTTAAAGAAATGCTCGGGTAAGTCTATGACCACTTCACGGCCGGCGGGCGTGGTGCTGGCGAGAAAACCTGTGACTCTGTAACTGCCAAACTCGGTCGCCTGGGGCAACAACAGGTCGCTGCTCGCCTCACTGAAGCCCTGCTGCACTATGGGCAGTCTCAGTCCCGCCGGGCCGAAGAGTTCGAACCTGACATGGGTCTGCGCCAACACCAGCTGGGTATCATCTATCTCCAGGTGCAATTTGCGCCTGTCCTTGTCGGTGCCATCGAGCTGCATCAAGGTCACAGTGACAGGGCTGGGTGACAGGCTGAACGGCAGATTCACCTGGCGATCGAACACATTGTTATGGGCCTTCACCTCGAAGACATAATCGCCCCATGGCTGATTGAGATTGAGTTTGGCGGTAAACACCCCGTCGTCGGGCCTTTCATCCAGCCCTTCGCCATCGTCACTGTAGGAACCTACTATCAGGGTGCCCGAGGCAAAATTCTCATCACCCGCCTGGTGGGTACTGATGAATCTGGCCGACCATTCGAACAGATAGTCCAATCCCGGCATCCGCAGCCGCTGGGCATCGCCCATCAATTTGGCCACCAGCTTGACCCTTTCCCCCTGAAACAGCGGCTGCGGCAGCGGCTCGACCTGGATCTCCAGCTTGGAAATCTTGTCTATGGTTGACCCCTGGGTGACTCTGCCGAGCAATTGCCATGGGCCAGGCATGGGATTGGCTATGGTGATCATGTCTCCCGAGAGGCCATCGACCCATTTGACCGTGTCCGGGTGTCTGCTGGTGTACCATTTGCTGCCATCGGGCAATATCAGGATCACGGGCGCCGAGCCATAATCGCGTTTGATCAACAGGGTGACGCTGTCCACCATGTGATCTATGCGAAAACGGTTCTTGAGTTCGGCCGCTTGGGTCGCCTGGGTCACGGCCAGGACCGCACTGGGCAGGCAGCAACACAGGAGCAAGGCAAAAAGCCGCATAGGCAGGGTCATCACGCTCGGTCTATCCTCTCCAAAGGCATTTCCCCGACTTGGCCACCAAGTCGAGTCTTTGTTCATGCATAAGGAGTTCATCGGCCGAGGCAGAGATCACTTTAAGCTTAGATTTCAGTGGGTCCAATCTTTGGATGCCTCCGCCCTCCTGCCCCGCCTGCTCATTGGACAGGTTGAACTTGGTCTGACCGCCGGTCATGATCAGATAGACGTCGGCGAGGATCTCGGCATCGAGCAAGGCGCCGTGGAGTTCGCGGCGAGAGTTGTCTATGCCATACCTTTTACATAGGGCGTCGAGGTTATTCTTCTGCCCTGGGTGCAGAAACTTGGCGATCTCCAGGGTATCCAGCACCTGGCAGATATCCGCCGTCTTGGGCCCCTGGGGCTGCAACAGGGAAAATTCGTGATCCATGAAGCTGACGTCGAAGTTGGCGTTATGGGCGACAATTTCGGCACCGTCGATGAAGTCGATGAAGCTCCTGGCAATGTCACGAAACTTGGGCTTGCCCGCCACCGCCTCGTTGGTGATCCCGTGGACCGCGATGGCTTCCTCGTCGATCAGCTGTTCAGGGTTGATATACTCATGAAAATGTCGCCCGGTCAGCTTGCGGTTGATCACCTCGACACAGCCTATTTCGATGATCCTATGCCCAAGGTAAATCGCGCCGCTCCCCTGATTCATACCCGTGGTTTCTGTATCCAGTATGACCTGACGGCTCGCGTTGGAAATGATATTCATAATATTTTGCAGCTTCTTTAAGGTATTTTTGGTTATACTCGGCCGAAATTCATGGCTATGGTAACAACTTGAACACTGAACTCAAACTAATCCATATCTTCACCGATGGATCTTGTTTAGGCAATCCGGGCCCGGGCGGCTATGGCATCGTGATGAAATATAAACATCATACCAAGGAGCTCTCCGACGGCTTCTCGCTCACCACCAATAACCGCATGGAACTTCTGGGTCCGATCATCGCCCTGGAGAGCCTGAAAGAGCCATGCAACATAGTGCTCACCAGTGACAGCCAGTATATGCGCCAGGGCATCACCCAGTGGATCCATGGCTGGAAGAAGAAAAACTGGATGACGGCCAACCGCACCCCGGTGAAAAATGTCGACCTGTGGAAACGCCTGGATGCCGCCTCGCAGCAGCATAAGGTCGACTGGCAGTGGGTCAAGGGCCACGCCGGCCATCCGGAGAATGAGCGCTGTGATGTGTTGGCAAGACAGGCGGCCGAAGCCTCGCCGACCCAAGCCGACACCGGCTATCAGGCCTGAGCCATGCCGGCATGTTAGGGCGTGATGTTGAAAAAATTCTGGCAGAAAGCGATGAAGGCCTGCCCCAACGGCGTCGGGTGCCGGCTCTTGTGGGTGATCAAATAGAAGCTGCGCTCCAGTGCCAGGCCCTCGACTGTGACCAGCGCCAGTTCCTTGCGGCTCAATTCCTTCTCGACCGTCAGTTCGGATAATACCCCCAGGCCGGCGCCCTGCTTCACCGCCAGCTTGATGGCCTCAGGGGTATTGAAACAAAACTTCACCTTAGGCTGCATCGCCAGCGCATTGGCGGCATTGACAAAATGTTCACGGGTCCCCGAGCCCTCCTCCCTCAGCACCCAGGGAAAGCCCGTCACCTCCGCCGGTGACACCCGCTTGTTGGCGAAGGGATGCGCCGGGTGGCAGAAGACCAGCAACTTGTCTCTATGCCAGGGTTCGACGGCGATGCGTCTGTCGGCGCAATGGCCCTCGATGAAACCCAACTCACTGCGACACTCGGCAACCGCCTGGATCACCGCCTGGGTATTGCTGATGTCGAGCTCCACATGGCTCTCCTGGTGCTGTTGGCAGAAGGCCACCGCCGCCTTGGCCAGCAGATAGTTGCCTATGGTCGAGCTGGCACTGACGTTGAGCTGCCCCACCAATTCCCCGTCCTGACTGCTGAATGCCGCTTCTATCTGGGCCACCCTATGCAGCAGATCGCTGGCCAGGGGCAATAACAGGCTGCCCTGGGCATTGAGGTGCAGCTTGTTGCCCAGACGCTCGAACAGCCGGCTGTTGAGCTGCTTTTCCAGTTCGGCCAGCGCCATGGAAGTGGCGGGGGCTGACAGGTTCAGGTGTTCGGCCGCCTTGGCCACCTGGCCTATTCTGGCGACGGCATCGAACACGGCCAACTGTTTGAGGGTAATGCGCATGGCGAAGAAAGGTTCCTGAAAAGAGACGAATGCGTTAATACGGCGCTGCCAAGAATATCATTTGGTTTTCGGCTGTGACACCCTGCCACTGCGACCCGCGCTGGGCGCCGTCGACCACTGGGGCTGACGCCGTTTACGCCTGTCGGCTATGGGGGTGAGCGGCGTCTCCAGTTTGCGGGCGACGATCAAATACAGACTGCCGGCACTGGGCAACCAGGCCTCGAGTGTCTGCTGCCAGAACCCCGAGTCCTGGAACTCCCCCAGCAAGCTGTGATACAGCAAACGTTCATCACAGACCACCTGATAACCCAACAACCCCAGCCAATCCCTGACTCTGGACGGCAGGAAGAAACGGCCGCTCCAGGGCAGTTCATCCCTGTGTTTGGGCAGCAACTTGCCGATAAAGGCCGGGCTCAGGGGATTGAGGCCGACGATGAGCAAGTAACCACCTGAGATCAATACCCTGTCCGTTTCCCGCAGGATACGGTAGGGATCGGCCTCGAACTCCAGCAGCAGACTCATGAGCACGGCATCCATGCTGGCATGTTGCAGTGGCAAGTGGCAAAAGTCCCCCTGGAGCTGTGCACCTCTGTCCGGGAAGAGGGAAAACTGATGCGCCACGCTGCAGCCCTCGCTGGGCAATTGGGCACTCAGGGGGCCGAGCTTGAGCAGATGATAACCGAAAATCTTCGGCCACCATGGCGAGATGCAGGCCATCACTCTTTGACGCAACTGGGCACCGTTTGGCAGTGCCGTCCAGCTCTGCGGCTTGGCATGGCTCCTGGTGTTATTGGTATGGGACACACACGCCTCCTCGTTGACGGCCTGAATACGTTTGCAGATTGTCGTACCAGTGACAGGCAGATACCACTATACAAACAATCATTGTGTTGCGTACACTGGAATGGTCAAGCAGGACCATGACACGCCAGCGACGCAATACTGCCTAAGGCATTGGACCTACAGGAATATACCATGCTTAATATATCAGGCATTCCCGCCTTCAATGATAATTATATCTGGCTGATTTGGGATCAGGATCCGACTAAGGCCTATGTGGTCGACCCTGGCGATGCCGATGCCGTGCTTGACTATCTCGCCGCCCACGATCTGGCCCTGACCGGCATACTCATCACCCACCACCATGCAGATCACACCGGCGGCATCGCCAAGCTGCAGGCGCACTATGGGCAGGCCTTGAGCGTCTATGGGCCCGAGGCCGAACAGATCCCAGGGGTCAACCAGCCCTTGCCCGGCGATCAGAATATTCGCCTGCCCTTCATAGAGCCCAGCTGCTGCATCATCCGGGTGCCTGGGCATACCTCGGGGCATATAGCTTACCTCATCCAGGACGCCTTATTCTGCGGTGATACCCTGTTCAGTGGCGGCTGCGGCCGGCTGTTCGAAGGCACCGCCGCCCAGATGCTGCACTCTCTGACCCGGCTGGCACAATTCCCGGTGAACACCCGGGTCTATTGTGCCCATGAATACACGGAGGCGAACCTGGCCTTCGCCCTCACAGTCGATCCCCTCAATCCGCAACTGCGCGAGTACCAGCGCTGGGTCGTCAAGGCCCGTCAGCATGGCATTCCGACCATACCCTCTGAGCTGTCGACCGAGCTGGCGATCAATCCTTTCCTGCGTTGTTTCCGCAAGGATATACAAGACGCCATAGAGGAGAAGTTCAACCGCACCCATTTGGATGAGCTGCAAACCTTCACCCTGCTGCGCCAATGGAAAGATAATTTTTAGCCCCAGGCCAGGCAAAAGACCCTTACAAAGCGACGGTTTAGGCCGCTGCGGTCAGGCGCCCCCCAGCCAATAACCTTAGTTTCTCTGCTACATTTGAAAGACACGCACCCGTATTTGCTCTAGAATATGCCGCTTTGCTCAATAACTGCGCCCATAACTTACTGGCCTGGTATGTGCTTTTAGGCGGTGCCAATAACAGAGGACTCACGTTTTCGATGCGAGTATCACCTTATTTTTTTGCGGGGGGATTTGCCCTGCTCAGTGGTTGTCAGATGCTGAACGACCAAGCGGTTAACCCTGTCGTGGCCCCGCCGGCGACCCAACCTGTGGTCGTCAGCCTGGTGGAAACCCCGGCGGCCGAGGAACAGATCACAGATCTTTGGGAGCGGATCCGTCAGGATATGACCCTGGCCGTGCCCGACAAGAAACTGGTAAACCACTACCGGGATTGGTACATAGCGCATCCGCAACACCTGGCCATAGTGTCCGAGCGCGCGGCCCCTTTCCTGTATTTGATCGTCGAAGAACTGGAAAAACGCCGATTACCGATAGAACTCGCCCTGCTGCCGATAGTCGAGAGCTCCTTCGATCCCTTCGCCTACTCCCACGGCGCGGCCTCCGGGCTATGGCAATTTACCAGCCCCATGGCCAGCCACTTCGGCCTGAAAATGAACTGGTGGTACGACGGACGTCGCGATGTTCCCGCCGCCACCACGGCAGCGCTGGATATGCTGGAGTACCTCTACAACAAGACGGGGCAGAATTGGTTGTACGCCATCGCGGCCTACAACACGGGCGAAGGCCGGGTCCTGAACGCCATCAAACACAATGAGAGTAAGGGCCTGAAGACAGACTTCTGGTCCCTGAGACTCCCGAAAGAAACCAAGCGCTACGTGCCGCAACTCTTGGCCCTGGCCGACGTCATCAAGCACGCAGATGACTATGGCATCACCTTGGCTGCCATAGACAATGCGCCGCAAATCGCCGTGGTCGATGCCGACAGCCAGATAGATTTGGCCCTCGCCGCCCGCCTGGCCAAGATGTCGACCGAAGAACTGCAGCGACTGAATCCGGGTTTCAACCGCTGGGCCACAGCCCCAGAGGGACCCCACACCTTGGTGTTGCCCATAGACAAGTCGGAAGAATTTAAACAGGCACTGGCAGACACAGACTCGGCCGCCAGAATTAACTGGCTCAGATATCAGATCAAATCCGGCGACAGCATAGGGGTCATAGCCAAGCGGCATAACACCACGATAGCGGCCATTCGCTCGAGCAACGGCTTGACCTCCAACACCATAGTGGCAGGCAAGTATCTGTTGATCCCTGTGTCGGCGCAAAACCCTGAATTGTACACTCTGTCGATGAATCAGAGACTGAATCATAAGCCAAGCGGCAAGGGCAACAAACTCGACTATAAGGTCAAGGCGGGTGACTCTCTGTGGACCATAGCCAGGGCACACAAGGTCAAGATTGACCAACTCAGTCGCTGGAACCACCTCAACAGCAAGAACCCGCTGCAATTGGGGCAGAAGCTGGTGATCTGGACCCAAGGGAATGGTTCATCCAGTGACGCGAATGCCGTGATAAGGACAGTCAACTACCAGGTTAAATCCGGTGATTCCCTGGCCCGCATCGCCAGTCGTTTCAAGGTCAGGGTGAGCGATTTGATCGAATGGAACGACTTGGGTTCAGCCCGCTACATACAGCCAGGGCAAATGTTGAAACTCTTGGTCAATGTGACCAAAGGCAACGTCTGACGGACTGTCGCAGTTCCAGGATAAAAAAACGGCAGCCCAGGCTGCCGTTTTCGTGTCCGCTGCAATCCCGGCTATTCTCAGTGCGGTGGCGTCAGGGCCAAGCGCACCGGGGCCAGGGTAGCTTGCTGTGCCTCCAGGGCCTTGCCGGCAAAATAGGCTTCCAGGTAGTAACCTTTCCCCTTCACCCTGGCCAGGGCCTTGGCGGGTATCAGGAACCTGACCTTAATCACGCCACCGGCCTGGATCACTGTGTCCCGCAGCGCCTGGGTAAACATCATGTCGTCCGACCAAGCCCAGAGCCGCTTCCCCTGGGGATCGAGCAACCAGAGATCGGCCGTCATCCCCGAGTTATACCTCAGGGCAATGGCATGGCGCTGCACATTGGTCACCAACAGGGTCACCTTCAGCGGCTGGTTAGGCTCGAACGCCGAATCCAGGATGAGTTCTCCGGTGAATAAGTCCTGCGCCATGCCGTCCTCTCCTTTGGCCGCTTGCTGTGGCCCGAGTGTAATGAGTGTACTGTCATTCATGCCGAGCGGCAGCGGCCTCACCAGAGGCCCGGTGTGCCTTGGCTGGCTCGCCGTCATTGGCTGCGGCTGAGCCTCTGGCTGGGGCCGGGCTTGGGTCTCGACGGCCGCTGGCGTTTGTTGCCCTGCGGTTTTGTCTTCGCCATGATAGGGGGAGCTGCAGGCCGCAAGCCCGAGAGACAGCAGCAATAAGCTTGTGGCTTGGCGCATCATTTACCCCCCAGTTTCTTCAGCAAGGACTCCTTGAGCTTATCTTTGAGTTTTTCCTCGGCCTTCGCGGCTTCCTGCTTCAGCTTTCCGCCCAGCAATGCCTGGGTATCCAACGCATACTCGGGTTTTTCAAAGGTGCCTGTGATGGCCAGGGGAATGTCGATCCCCGCCAGTGCATCCTGACTCTCGCCGCCTTGACCCTTGAGCGAGCCCACCAGGCTGGTGGTCAACTTGTAGTCCAGGGCTTCACTGATAAGGTTTGCTGTCCCCGCCCCCGCCAGGCGCAGCAAGGGTGACGCCATCGCCAGGTCCGGATTGGTGACCAGGGCCTTGGCCACGGTGAAGCTGCCGCCAAGGCTGGAGAAGTCTGTCTTGCGCTCGGCGTTATCCTGGGCCGACATATCGCCCTTGAGCTTGGCCTGGGCATCGCGCAGCATCTGTGGAATATTGACCCCGTAGAGGGAGCCGTCCGTGACCTCGAAATTGCCGTTCGCCAGCAGATTGGCTTTGATATTTTCCGGCAGCAGGCTCTTGCCCGTTCCCTTGACGCTGAAGTTGGCACTGCCGGACAGGAGATCCACCTCGGCGGCATCCATCAACAAGGGCCTGACCTGCACCCCGGCAAGCTGCTGGTTAAACTCATAACTCGCCACCTTCTGCCGGGCGTCGAGCCTGGCCTTGGCGCTGAGTTTCCCTTGATATAAGTCTGCCGTCAGTTGCTTGAGATCCACTATGCCTTTGTTGATGGCCAAGGTCATCGCCCAGTTTTGGGTCTGCACCTTGGCCAGCTTGATGGCTTTCACTGTCAATGCCAGCTTAAGATCCAGTTGCTTGAGGCCACTGAGATCCGGCTCTGTCGTCGCGGGGGAGGACGTCGCGGCCTTGTCGGCATCCGCCTCGCTCTTGGGCAACCAGGCATCCAGATCCAACTCGTCCATGGCCAGGGTGACATCCAGTTGTGGCACCTTGGTGCCATAGTTAACCCCAACCCGGCCCGAACCCTGGATATCGCCGGCACTCAATTTCCTAAGGGTCAAGAGTAACTGCTGCTTATCCAGTGCAACGTCCGCATCCAAGAGCAGCTCGGCCGTCAGTTTTTGTTTGGGAATGCCGGCCCCCTGCAGCAGGTTGGCGACCTTAAAGTCGCGCACCTGCACTTGCTGCAGATCCCGGCTCAGCTTCAACTTGCCTTCACCCTCACTATGCAGCGTCATATCTGTCAACTTGGCATCGAAGTCATAGGCAACGGAGGCGAACTCGTCGAGGGAAAATTTACCCAGACTGAAACGGGTCAGATTAAGGCTCTGGGTCTGCCCCTTGGCCTCATCGATCAGGTTGACCTGTGCCTGACTTATGCTCACTCCGCCTATATTCAGGCTCTCCAGCTTCACGGCCGCGGGCTTTGGCTGTGCCGGCTGGCGGGTCTTGGACTCACCCACCAGGCCATCCAGGCTCGACTCGCCATTCTTGCGGGTCACCAGGTTGACGGTTAACCCGTCGAGTGTGAGCTGAGCTATCTCCACCTCTTTGGAGAGCAGCGGCATCAGCGCCACTTCGGCGACGGCGCCCTTGATCTCCACCATGGCAGCGGGCTTGAATCCCGCCGGATTGGATAAGGCTATTCCACCGAGATTGATGCCGAGCGCGGGAAAAAAGGTCCAGGAAAGATCTTGCTCTATCGCCAACTCCCTGCCCGTGTGTTGTTTCACCGCCGCAATGATTTCGGGCTTAAAGTCGTTCGGGTCAAAAAACACCGTCAGGTAAATCACCAGCGCCAATATCAGGCTCACAGTGACGGCCAACAGCCACTTGATCAATTTCATAACCATATCCTTGTTAAATCATCATATTGCTAACGAAAGAGTTTAGCCTAAAAAGCTCAGGTCCAAGGCGTTATCGCTGACGGCAATGCCATTGTCGTCGGCATATAACTGCATGCCTGCGGTTATCTTCACGCCATTTATGTCTATGGGGACACCTATCTCACCAACGCCATGTTTCGCCGTTTTGATCGGCATGGCACCGAGGGCCTGGATGCCTATGTCCATCCTGGCAAGCGCTGCCACATCGCGCACATAGCCGAATATCACTATCCCTTGCCAGCCCATGTCGACGGCAGATTGGGCTATCATATCGCCGAGCAGCGCCCGTCTGGATGATCCCCCGCCATCGACCACCAACACCTTGCCGCGGCCAGGTTGCGCCAAGACGTCTTTCACCTTGGAATTATCTTCGAAACATTTGACCGTCACTACCTCACCCCAGAAAAGCTTTCTGGCGCCAAACTGACGAAAATCGCCCCTGAGCAGCTGCAAGCTGGCTTCATCGTGATCGAATAAATCCGGTAACAGATCTAACATGCTTGTCTCCCTGCAAAATCAAAATCTTAGATTACGCACTCTCGACCAAGGCGACAAGCCTTGTGACAAATTGGATATCTCTTTTCGACTCGTTAGTGTATAAAGCCTTTGAGCCTGATAGCATAAACACTATAATAAGCTTAACGTAAACCCTATGAGTCCACGACCCTATTCAAAAACCTTGTATATGGTTATTTTTAACTAAGCGAACACCTCAATGACTAAAGATCTTGATTTACAGAGCGCGATAGCCGCCCTCGATGAGTATGGATACGATAAAAAACTCTCAACGGATCTTGAACAAGCACGTAACAAACAACAAATGGCTAAATATATTAAGTCACTCGACTACAGCCTGCGGCGTTTATTAATATTACAGGATACTGTAAACGACTTGGTTGACGAAAAGAAACACCAACTCGCACAACAGGAAAATATCCAAACCTATAAGACAAAGATAATAAACTTATCCCGTGAATATAATATGACGTATGACGAAGTGCTGGGAGTGATGGCGAACCAGAGTCAAAAATAACCAGGATATTGTTAACCAGGTACACTGTTGCAACTAATCCCCTGATTTATCACCGGCATTTCTTTTTCAAGCATCAGGGGAATGTCATGAGTTACCCCATGCAGGCTCGGATGTTTGAGCCTGCCCTTCTTGCAATACCCGTCCGCTTAAGCTGCTGCACCGCCTCTCGGGCGTCGGCCTGGTTTCCTTTAGCCTAATCCCTAATACAGCATTCGAGCACCTCAACGCCGGCCCCTCATGGCTCACGTGGCGGCTGCCAACTTTGCGGCTAATTCATCATAGTCATAGGAGGTAATTTCAAACGGGTTGCCATCGGGATCGGCAAAGTAGATTGACCATGCCAAGCGATGATCGACTCTGCTGAAATGAATGCCGCAGTTCTTGAGGTGCTGTTGCCAGCATAGGAAGTCGGCGCAATTCACGCCAAATGCGACCGTGGTATTTTGTGGTGTCTTGGAGTCGAATAAAGCCAGATGCACAGAACCATTGGCTAAGGTCAGTGGGCCTCCGCCGGGTGCCCACTGGGCCAATGCCGGCAACCGGGTAAAACCAAGATTATCCCTGTACCATTTTTCTGCCGCGGTTAAATCCGCAACATAAATATGGATATGATCGACTCGCGAGAGAACGGGTGGCATATTGACTCCTGACTTTATCCTTTCCTACCGTTATTATCCATGCCTTGGGTGACGTGAGCCAATTAATACTAGCCTGGTTTTCCGGCAATAACAGAATATGCCCGCCGGCAATTCATTTAAGCTTAATGCGAAAACCCAAAGTGACGGGCGAGCAGGACAGAATCAGGTATTAAAGCCGAAGAATGGCAGAGATAACTGCCATAATATGAATCTATGGGGAATAAACAGCCTCAGTCGAGATCTTTCAGCGGCCAGAGCACTATATGGTCTTCTATGTCGCGCACCCGCTCCTCGTTGACCACCTTGCCCAGAACGGAAATCCCGGCCTGGTGCATGGCGTCTTTCGAACCTGAGATCAAGGGATGCCAGGCTGCGAGGCCACGTCCCAGATGCAGGCGGCGGTAGGCACAACTGTCCGGCAACCAGGTGAGCTCGGCTATGTTGTCTGCCGTGATGGCGGTACACTGAGGCACATGCTGGAAGCGGGTATCATAGTGCCGACAGCCGCAGCTTTGCTCATCGAGCAACTTACAGGCCGCATTGGTGTAGTGCAGCTCCTCGGTGTCGTCGTCGATCAACTTATTCAAACAACATTTGCCGCAACCGTCACAGAGGGATTCCCATTCCTGTGTGCTTAGCTCTGCCAGTGATTTCTGTTCCCAAAACGCCATGTGTATTCTGAATCTCAATTAAAAAGCCGCTACTGCGGCTTATTTTACCCTAATTGCTGCCTGGGCAGCCAACACTCTGGCCGGCACTATCCCTGACACTGAGGTTGATGGCTAATCTATGGCGGGATACTTGATCCGCTCCGACAGATAAGTCACTGAGATGCCGAAATAATCGGAGCGATTCCAGTTCATCAACGCCCGGTAGTTGTCATACACCAGGTACTTGCGTCCCCGCTGACCATCTGGCATCAGGACAGACACCTGCATGTCGTCCCTGTTCGGCAGATCTTTGCCATCGTAACGCCGCACCCCCAGGGCTTGCCAGGCGGAGAATGGCTTCTTGGTCTCCAGCCCCACCAGACTCATGTCGAGACTCGAAGGCACCTGCACCTGGCGGCCCCAGGTCTCCGAGGCCTGCCAACCTGCCTGCTGCAGAAAGTAAGCGGCCGAGGCGAAGGCATCACTCGGGTTGCTCCAAATGTCTTTCTTGCCATCGCCGTCACCGTCCTGGGCGTAGGCCAGATAAGAGGTCGGCATAAATTGGGTCTGGCCCATGGCGCCGGCCCAGGAGCCCTTGAGTTCTTCGAAGGGGATATTTTCCTGCGCCATGATCTTCAATGCCGCGAGAAACTCTTTCTTGAAGAAGGCCTCACGCCGGCCTTCATAGGCCAGCGAAGCCGTGACTGACAGCACAGGATAGCTGCCCATCAGCGCCCCGAAGTTGGACTCCACGCCCCACAGGGCGACTATGAATCTGGGCTGCACCCCGTATTTTTCGCCTATGGCGGTGAGCTCCTCCCTATGCTGCTTGAATAAGCTGCGCGCCTGCTCCACCTTCCACTCGGGCACCACGCGGGGCAGATAGGTTTCCAGGGTATGCTGGCTCTCGGGCTGCGACTTATCCGAGGCTATGGCCTTCTTGAATAACTTAAGCTGCGCAAAGGCACTCTCAACCGTGGTCTTGGGTATGCCCGCCGCCAGGGATTCTTTCTTTAAATTATCGAGATAGTCGCCGAAGCTGCCCCTGTCGGCTTGCGGCTGCGCCATCGCCGGCAGAGACATGATGGCGCCGACAATGACACTATGAAGTAATTTCCAATTCATAACTCACCCTACATATTTCTAACGCTTGTGTGCTTGGCTATCCTGTCACTGGCGTCCTAACCCCTGTGACTAATGCGCTTGTGCCTGTTCTTGCTTATTCTGCTGCTTGTACTCTTCGAGCAAATTCACCTGTGGCGGCGGTAACTGCAGGTAATAGCCCTTATCGGCCAATTCTGCCCTCACCCTGTCGATATCTGCGATACCCAGGTGATCACGTTTGGACAGGGGTAACAGCATCACCAGCTTTGGCGGACCGAACATCTCCAGCAAGGCCTGGGGCACATCCTCAAAATGATCGCGCTTCCCAACAAAAAGGTAGGTATCTGCCCTGCGACTACTCTTATAAACGGCACATAACATAATGGTATCAATTTCCCCGGTATCAAACTTGCCAGCCAATGGGCCACACTATAACATGGTCACTTCGTAATTTAATTGCAAATCAGCGGACGACTGATGATTTCTGGAGAATAATGCCGGGATGCCAAAACCTAGTCTCGAGTTGAAAGGGTCCTCTTTTACGCTTTCGGTACTGCACATCAATAATCAGGATTTAGATGCGGTCGCCGCCGAGTTAGACCACAAACTCGCCCAGGCACCGCAATTTTTTATCGGCGCCCCCCTGGTCGTCAATCTCAGCGGGCTGGATGGTGAAGAGGTGGATGTCGCCGCCCTGAAACAACTCTTGACCAGCAGGCAGTTGGTGATTGTCGGTGTCACGGGCGCCTCTGCGGCCTTGAACCAACAAGCCAAAGATCAAGGCCTGGCCAGCATCAAGGCCGGCAAGCAGAGTCCTGTGACCCCACCCCAGGTCCGAAATACCAAAATAGTGAAGCAAAACATTCGCTCAGGACAGCAAGTCTATGCAAAAGATGGCGATTTGGTCATTTTTGGTGCCGTTGGCAATGGCGCCGAAGTCATTGCAGATGGTAGCATTCATATTTACGGTGCACTGCGTGGTAAAGCCATGGCGGGTGCCGGCGGCGACCGCCATGCTGTGATCATAGCCCAGTCCATGGAAGCCGAACTGGTTTCTATCGCAGGGCAATATTGGCTGGCAGAAAACCTGCAACAGCACTGCCCTGGGAAGAGTGGCTGTATTCGCCTCGAGGGCGAGTCACTCATAGTCGAATCATTGCCCCTATAACTTAATGGCAGAAAAGGATAGAAAGAAACATGGCACAAATTATTGTTGTCACCTCAGGTAAAGGCGGTGTGGGCAAGACCACATCGAGTGCTGCTATTGCCACGGGGCTGGCCCTTCAAGGCCACAAAACCGTGGTCATAGATTTCGATATCGGCCTGCGCAACTTAGATCTCATCATGGGCTGTGAACGCAGAGTCGTATACGACTTCGTCAATGTCATCAATGGTGAAGCCAACCTGAATCAGGCGCTGATCAAGGACAAGCGCTGCGAGAAGCTGTTTGTCCTGCCGGCGTCCCAGACCCGGGATAAAGACGCCCTGACCAAGGAGGGCGTCGGCCGGGTACTCGATGATTTGGCCAAAGAATTTGACTATATCCTCTGTGACTCCCCTGCGGGCATAGAGCAAGGCGCCATGATGGCACTGTATTTTGCCGATATCGCCATAGTCACCACCAACCCTGAGGTCAGCTCGGTGCGCGACTCGGACAGGATCCTCGGCATGCTGCAGAGCAAGTCGCGCCGCGCCGAGCAGAACCTGGAGCCCATCAAGGAATATTTGCTGCTGACCCGCTACTCGCCTACCAGAGTCAAGAGCGGCGAAATGCTCAGCGTCGAAGACGTCAGCGAGATCCTGGCGATCCCACTGCTCGGGGTGATCCCCGAATCCCAGTCGGTGCTCAAGGCATCGAACTCGGGTGTGCCTGTGATCATAGATCAGGAAAGCGATGCCGGCCTGGCCTACAGCGATACGGTTGCGCGCCTGCTTGGCGAAGATTTGCCGGTACGTTTCATCACGGAAGAAAAGAAAGGTTTCCTACAACGGATATTTGGTAGCTAATTATGTCTCTACTCGACTATTTCAGAAGCAATAAGAAAACCAGCACTGCGGTCATGGCCAAAGAGCGCCTGCAGATCATAGTCGCCCACCAGAGGGGCGAACGTGGCGCGCCGGATTATTTCCCGCAGATGAAACAGGAAATTATCGAAGTGATCCGTAAATATGTGCAGATATCTGAAGATCAGGTCTCGGTGCAGCTGGATCAGAACGATGATAACCTGTCGGTACTCGAGCTGAACGTTACCCTGCCCGACAGATAAGCCATTCGCCCACCACTCCCGACATGGGATTGGTGGGTCTCCTGCCGGCGCCACACTGAACGACATATTCGCCGCAAAGTATTCGGCGCGTTGCGCCCATTTAGCCTAACTGTGCCAAGCCGATAGCATAGCATGCCGCCGCCAGGAACGATGCCAGGGTCCTGAGATGATTCCAGCGCCGCCAACGGCAAACATATTCACGCCAGAATCCAACAGACTCGGGCCGATGCGGAGCGACTCTTTTTAGCGCCTCATTGAGCGGCACATTAGCCACAACAGTCACCAACAAACAACCGCCCAAATACACCAGGCTCCCAAGCAGCAAGCATACGGCGCTTGGATGCTGCCATTGGATGAGCGAGAAACTCCCCAGTATCAGGCTAATGCCTGCGGCACCAAAAAAGCAGCCGAAGAATAATGGATTCAGGACAGTGATATTGATGGCTTGCATGGCGGACATGCCGGCTTCGGCCGGGAGCTTTTCGAGTGCGTCCATGACAAAATTTGAGAATGCAAAAAAGATCCCGGCAACCAGGCCACAGCTCAGCACCCCGGCCAGAGTCAGGGGAAAAAGAACAGTCTCGATCCAATTCATATCATACTCCCGCGGCAATCATTGCTATCCTAGGGCTAAGCCCACACGCCAGCAGTCATCCGGCTTTGGGCCGGCTCGCCATAAGGCTATTGATAGGTTCTGCCATTATGTTTAAGCCAACCCGCGACATGACGCCCATCGGGATCCCTGTGGGTCCAATGCACTAGCCCGCCCTGTCGGTTCCACTCATACTCGCCGTAAAACTGCACCCTGTCACCATTGGCCAGCGTGTCTATCCTGGCGGCCAAATCTATGTTATGTGCTATCAACAACGTCAGGCCCGAAGGGAGGCGTAAGATAAACCTCTGGTGCCTGGCCCCCTTGGTATCGTCCGCCAACAGAGCCACCACCAGGCCCATGCCTTCGACCTGGAGCTGACTCTGGTGGTTTTCGAAAGCCCGCTCTATTGCGCCGTCATAGGCAACGGCACTCTCTGCCGGGGGCATGTCGGCAACCAATAGCGGCTGCCGGCTTTGACCCGCATCCATCCATAGATAGATCCCCGTCACCAAGGAAAGGATGATCAGTAATTTTTTCATGCTAGGCCTCTTGCCGCATCATCTGCTTGGCTACTGCCAACCCCAGCCAGCCGCCGCTAATGCAGCAAACTAGAGCCATACTTTCAATCCGCGGCTCCCTTAATAACACAGGCGCTCATCTCTCGACTCGAGTAGGCACACATGCTGATAAATTGCTTTGTAACCAATGGGTAAACTTTTGCTCCAGCTCATCCGGTTCTCTGTTGTGACTCAGTAATATGTAATCATGTCCGGATGGAATAAAGCCGAAGGGTGCTATCAGATTACCTCTTTTCAGATCGTCCACGACTAATGGATATGAACCTATTGCGGCCCCCAAGCCATCGACGGCAGCCTGAAAACAGAAGTAGAAATGCGCAAAGCTTTGGCCAGCATTGCCAGCAAGAAATGTATCGCCGTAACTCGAAGACCAGTCATCCCATGCCTGTGGCCTAGTCTGGCTATGGAGCAGCTTAATCTTGCCCGGGTCATGTTTCACCTGTTCCCAATATTCAGGCGAAAATACGGGACCAACCCACTCATCCACTAACCGAATCTTTTGATAATCATGGGACAGCGCAAAATCATCACGCCGAATCGCCAACGACAAGCCTGTCGTCCCCAGGGTGACAGGGCCTCCGGCTGTCGATAACCTGACATCGGCCCCCGAACTTAGGTAAAAATCCGCTAACCTGGGCATCAGCCAGCGCATGGTCAAGGTTGGCTCGCAGGACACTTCCAGACAGGGATTTTTCATCCGATACAGCCTGTTTACGCCGGCATCCAGGGCTTGAAAAGCCTGCTCCGTATAGTCTTTGAGCAACTCGCCCTCTTGGGTCAGATGCAGATTCCTGCCTTGCCTGTAAAACAAGGGCAGAGAGAGGTGGTTTTCCAACACTTTGATCTGTTTGCTCACTGCCCCATGGGTGATATTCAATCTGTTTGCGGCTTCGGTATAACTCGGCGATGATGCTGCAACATGAAAAACGTGAAATGCCTTGAGGTGTCTCATCCGTGACTTTTTCTCACATAGCTGCTGAAATTATTTCGATTATAGCCAGCCGATAAAATGCATACAATGACGACTCAAACATCATCATAGATCAAATTCGGAGTATGCATGGAGTTCATCAGCCTCGCCGTCCTCGGCGTGTTAATCGTCATCAGTCCAGGGGCTGATTTTGTGTTGGTGCTGAAAAACAGTATCAACCATGGCAGAAAGGCCGGGATCTGGACGGCCATTGGAGTGAGTCTCGCCATCTGTATTCATATAGCTTATTCACTGCTCGGCATAAGCTACTTGATAGCCCAAAATGAATTGCTATTCAGTTTAGTCAGATATGCGGGTTCGGCCTATCTCATCTATTTGGGGTTGAAAGGCATTTTCTCCAGCGGTGCTCAGATAACCTCAGTCAAAGCAGACGCAACAGATGTCAATACTGCGCAGTATCTGGCACAAGGTTTCTTATGCAATCTCTTAAACCCGAAAACAATGCTCTTCTTCCTGAGTATTTTCAGCCAAGTGATTTCACCCGCTGCAGGTGATTTCCATCCGGCTGTCATATACGGGCTATATATGGTGCTACTGCACGGGCTCTGGTTCTGTATCGTCGCCATACTCTTCACCTCAAATGCACTTCAAGCGCGCTTGCTGAAAATGAAGCAAAGATTAAATCAGGCATGCGGCGCAGGTTTACTCGCCTTCGGCGCCTTGCTTGCCATAAAGTCCTGAAGCCGCCAGCCGCTTTCCAATGTAAATTAACCGGTGGTGCGAATTCACCTTGGCCTTCGACAAGCGCACGGCGCTATGGATTATCGCAAGGCCTGGTTTAGTGGAATCGAAAGAGCAGGAGCGGGAGCTATATCCTGTTTTTCTCTTTTCCCAAATAGCGCGAATCATAGCGTTATTTTTAAATCATTATATTTTACTTTGGATTTGGCGATATAAATTGTATGTAACTATAGTTAGTCAGCGCCTGCCAATCGCAGGCAGAGAAATACAATCTTGGCTGATAGGTTAACTATTTTAATTTATGTTTAATTTATTTTAATTTGCTGTGGCCCAGCCGAGTTGACTTTGTTGAACTTACATTCAAAGGGAACTTCCAATGTCTCACAAAGCGCTGTTATTGACGATATCCATGCTGCTTTTCGGCGCCGTGCCATCGCTGGCCATGGCCAAAGAGCTGCCTTCCAAATCCGCCACAGATGCAAGCGATGCCAAGATTGTCGAGTGCCCGCTGGCAGCCAATCAAGCCGACAAATTCGCCCTTTGCGCCACCGCGACCTGTTGGACACTCGATGGCGTGGCTTACTGCAAATGTGATGTCATGAATGAAGAAAGTATTTCCTTCAGTTTTGACTATGAGGCAAACGGCGAAAGTAGAAACATTTGCGATACGCTTTTGCAAGGAAACCACAACGGCTTCACTGTCAGCACCTATGCCACGCCCCGCCAGATTGAAACCGACTATCAGCCCGAGACGGAAAAGCTCGGCCCCCCAATGGGCTATTACACCTGCAACACCGAGTCGGGCCCACAGACCTATGGCGCACAATGTGATGGTGGGCTGTGCTTCACCAGTACTCAGGGCCAAGACTTCCCGGGTCTCGGCCATATCAACCAAAATGAGATTGTGTGTTCTTGCCCACCCACGCTGAGCAAAGCGCCGGGCTTCCAGATTGCCGGCCCCTGGAGCTGCAAACCGGGCGACAAAAATGCAGACAACCACTGTTGCGATCAAGATTACTATGAGGATATGTGTGGCGTCACCAGCGTAACGGCTACGGGCACTGTACTGGCAGTGAACGCTCCCATAGGTACCGCCAGGGCGCTTTCAATCAAGCTCGACGGTGAGGTGCCCAGGTTTAATTCCTGCCGCTTCAAATAACCTGCCGGTTTTTTGCAAAGCCCATGCGCAGGGTGCCGTGCTGCGCAACCTTTGTCATTTCTCCTCTGGGGCCCATTCATGCTGGTTTGTTAGTTGTGCAAGCTTTTTTGCCAGTAACCCACATCCTGCCACTGACCAAACTTAAAACCTATTTTTTCAAAATGGGCTACTTTCTTCATGCCCATTTTTTCATGGAGTGCAACACTCGCTTGATTTGGCAAGGTTATCCCGCCAATCACAGACTGAACACCACAAGCTTTCAGCTTCGCCATGAGAGCGAGATACAACATGGAGCCATAGCCTTTTCCCCTGGCCCCGGGAGCAAGGTAGACTGTGACTTCCACTGAAAACCTGTATGCACTTCTGTCTTTCCATTTGGTTGCGTAGGCATAGCCAACGACAACCGAATCTTCCACTGCAACCAGCCAGGGCAAACCAGCAGCTTGAACATTCTGAATTCTTCGATTGATTTCTGTTGCAGATACCTTTTCTTCTTCAAACGTAATAGCTGTATTTTCAATATAGTGGTTATAAATTCCAGCTATCACTTCTGAGTCAGCTTCCACGGCTTTTCTTATCATGCTACCCAACTGTATTTTTCTTTGTTAACCGTTTGCTAAGTATTTTTTTCATAACATGCAATGATAGTCGTATTGAGTACAGACGTTGCAAAGAATTGTGACTTGGCTTTTAAGTACTCACTGTCAGAGAAGAAGTCATCCGCTGCGTTTTGACTGGGAAAATTGATCGTGAACACACGGTTGATAGCCACCTCTACTTGAGACAGCAGCACCTCAGACACGACAAAATCGAAACCAAAACCGCCGCCATATCTGGCTAAAGTGGGCTTCATTGCCTCACGGTATTGGGCGTAGGTTTCATTATCTGAAACCTCTAACCCCACTAGCATTTCATACATCACGACATCTCCATTGTATCTTGTATCTTGTTTCTTGCTGAGTATTCCGGCAACACACTCAACATCCCACTCAGGGACTCACACCACAGGTGATGCTCACCCGGAGAATCGGGCATGAACTGTCAGGCGAAATCGTCATGCGCCAAGCTTCTAAGCCGCTCGGTAATGGTCCCACGCCCAAGACGCCCCCACTACACGACGAAACACAGCGAATAACCTGTTGCGACCTGAAAGGCGTCTTTGGCGTCATCGCCGAAATGGCAACTACACGACGAAACACGGCGAATAACCTGTTGCGACTCCAGCGCCCGAAGGGTGCGTTTGTGCTGATGCTTATTACTTGTTAATGCTGACGCTGATCCATAAATAGGCGATACACAGAGCAACGAATATGTACAGGGCGGAAAGCACTATATTCAATTTCCACAGGTTTAACCAAAATTGCCCTTTAAAATAGGTTCGTTGCCTTACTTCAGCTTTAAACAGGGCTAAAGAGGAAGGCACCAACATTAACGCAGACCAGCCAAAAGCCGGTAACACTATGAGCATTATGCCCATGCCCGCCACGCTTGCCGAAGCCTCAGACGTTTCACCATCAATGGGGGCCAGCATCATGTATCCTAAGATGATACCTGCGATGGCAAGCAGAAACCCTAACAGCTGAAGTGTTCTCATATTCGTCCTTGGTAATACGTCAAACACAGTGCAGCTTTGCTGCGTCCGTGTGCTTTAACTTGTTACATGCTGGTTGCAGATTTAGCCAATTGGCCAATTTTCATACCAAGCAATGACTTGAGTTTGAGAAGTTTATCAATATGCCAGCCCTTAATTCTCTCAAGTTCAGCATCTGAATCATCTATAACACCATCCGTATATAGTGCTAATCTCGAAGCTCGCTTATTATCAAGGCGCTCCCAGCTGATTGCTTCACCAAGCTCACTCTCAATTTTTTCTTTTTGATTATGCAACTGATCAAAAACATACTTATTTTTATCTTTATCACCTAAATCTATATAGAATTCAGCGCGTGCCTTACCGCCCTGCGCAAAATTCGCACCATAGGTTAAACCGCTAAATCCAGATGGAAATGAATACCAATTCTGGGGCTGACCTGCCTTCGCAGAAGTAAATCTATGTGCATCCCGCAAGGTATCAATCAAACTTTGAAAATAGTTTTGATATTTCTCCCCTTTTGTAGACACTGAAGACCTTTGAGTTTGGCGCTTCTTATTCTTTTGCCATTCATTAGGCGACGCGGCCAGCTTGAAATTGAATGCTGGTCTTGAATTGTCAATTCTTATTACTTCAACAACAACGCCGAAAAATAATGTTTCGTTATCGGTTCTCTGATTTAGCCAATCCATTGCTTGTCTATGTTCTTCTCGGATCGACTCTGAAATCCAAATAACTATCGACGCATCGAACCCAGCAGCATATGTTAATAATTTTCCAAGATGGTCATGATCTGTTTGTGTAAGTTGATTCTCAACAATCACAGACTTGGATGAGCCTAAGTCTTTAGCTAGAATATCTAGTGAAAAATCACCTACACTAGCTTCTTGCTCGATTAACTCCAGTTCCATTCCGAGTGCCTTTCCCAGCTCCTCAATGTTTTCAGCAAGCCACGGTGTAAAATCAGACGCTTCACGAGGCCATATTTCTCTTAACGCAACTTTACTCAACTCTCCGAACAATGTGATTTCTCCTTATGGTATGGAACACTTAATTAAGCAAAACTAAGCTCGGTTAAAATATTAAAAAACAGTAAAAATAACCAACTGTACTTTTTGAAGTTTTTTAGGACTTTAACCTCTCAATAGACAATTTCAACTTTCCACTATACTTTTCGTAATCTCTTACCTGGGTAAGCTTACCCAAAAACCTAATTGCTATTAAATATGTAACTAAAGAAAGAAAGCTAATGAACCCATAGGCAATATTACTGTTTTCTGTAGAAATATTCATAAATTGATAAATTTGAGAGGCCGCTATGAAAGCAAGAACCGTTAGTAATGATTGACCAATGTAGATAATTAAACATTTATTATCTTCATGTAATTTCCCAATGACTTCTAATTGCTTTTCTAAATATGTGATTTTTCTAGCCTTATTCCACTTCCACAATATTAAGAACCAACCTTTATAAACCGGTATAGTCGCAATCAATCCAATAATTGCAGCATATTTTTCGAAAGACATATTACCCCTTTTAAATCTTAATATTTCATAGTGCGTATACGTATATATACATAGGCCAATGAAAATCACTCTATCACAAACTGCTGTTCTGCAGAGTATTTAATTCGTAGTCCTGAGTTTTTCGGTTAAACACACATAAGCGTTTAATCTCTTTATGAGCGGGCAAGATCTCGTTATTTTCTCCCCCCTCACGCAGAGAATTGGTCCATCTCCAGCCACGCTACCGCCCTTGGATCCGGGCTTCCACTTCGCCGCTGTATGCTGCTCTCGATTGTTGGATACTCTCGTTGTTGGATGGCCATGAGCGTCACTTGCCGAAAACGGGAATGATGTGCATGGAAGGAAATGTGAAGCAAGAAACCCTATGGATCTCTGTTGCTATCTTCCTGACAACTGGGCTGCTTCCATGGCAATATCATCACTGTTATTAATGAGTTAACTTAAGATATATTCGCCGCTATGGCAAGCTGAAAACGGCACTGACATCACTTTACCTAGCACAGGCACTTGTGGCATTGCTGCGCCTGTATGCTTTAGTGCGTGCATGCCGGCCGGGGCAATGTGTCTGTGGCCTACTATGACAGCCAGCAGCTCCCAGCTAACAGGCATGGCCCTGATGGCGGACGGCGGAAACAAAACGGGGACAGGTAAATACCTGTCCCCGTGACATTCGCGGTGTAAACCCGATGCGCTAAGCTAGCCTCAGCTGCCCCAACGCCTCGGCGGCGAGGGTGCCGCGCCAGCCGCTGAGCACCAAGGGGGTCTCCCCCTGCTTACCGGCCCATAGCCATTGCAAGTAATCATGAATGTGACGCTTGGAGCTCAGGAGTTCGACCGGCACCTGATGGTGCTCGCACACCTGCGTCAGGCAGTTCTTGATCGCCTTGAAGGCGGACTTGTAGCCCGGCTTGAGCGCCAGCACATCCACGGCCTCGGGCAAGTTGGCCAGATCTGCAGTCTGCAGCACCCTGAGCAGATCTTTGCCGTGGATCCGCTTCTCTTGTTCGGTCAGGTCATTGATCCGCAACAGCTCGGGCAGGCTGCCTGGTTGCTTCTTCGCCAGGGCGATCAGGGCGTGATCTTTGACGACGAAACCCAGGGCGAGATCCCGTGCCAGGGCCTTCTCCATGCGCCACTTGGCCAGCACCTTGAGGTAGGCCAATTGTTGCTGCGTCAGCTGGAAGGCATTCTTCACCCTGAGATAGGCTGCGTTTGTGTCCGGCGCCGCCAGGCGGTCCTGGGTCATGCGCTCGCCTTCTTCATATACCCAGGCCAGCCTGCCCTGCTGTTCCAGCTTGGCCAGCAGCTGAGGGTAGAGCTTGTAGAGGTAGAACACATCGTTGGCGGCATAGTTGAGCTGGGCTTCGCTCAGGGGGCGTTTCATCCAGTCGGTACGCGACTCGCCCTTATCCACTATCACATCGAGACAGGTCTCTACCAGCTTGGCGTAACCCATGCCATGGCCCATGCCACAGACGGAGGCGGCTATCTGGCTGTCGAACAAGGGACCTGGCTGACATTGGCCATTGTGGGCGAACACTTCCAGATCTTCGCTGCAGGAATGCACCAGTTTGATGATGCCGGGATCGGTCAACAGGCTCCAGAAGGGCGAGAGATCCTGTATGGCAACCGGGTCTATCAATGCCAGGCTCTTGCCGTCGTAGGCCTGGATCAGCCCGAGTCTGGCGTAGTAGGTCCGGGTGCGGACAAATTCAGTATCCAGCACCAGCAGCTTAGCCTGGCGATATTGCTCAACCAGTTGCGCTAGTGCGGCTTCATCACTCACATATTGAAACGCTAACAAATTATTCTCCGGAATGAGGGGCCCTAAAAACAAAAGCCGGCGATTGCCGGCTTCATCCTTACGCAGTCTTGACTTCGTCTCGAAGTTCCCGGCGTAAGATCTTGCCCACATTGGTTTTGGGTAATTCCTGACGGAATTCTACCAGCTTAGGCACCTTATATCCCGTTAAATGATGACGGCAATGGGCGACTACCTCGGCTTCGGTGAGGGATTTGTCTTTGGCAACCACAAATACCTTCACCAATTCGCCGCTGGCTTCGTTGGGCACCCCAACCGCCGCCACTTCCAGCACCTTGGGATGCATGGCCACCACTTCTTCCACTTCGTTGGGGAAGACGTTGAAACCCGACACCAAGATCATGTCTTTCTTGCGATCTACTATGAAGAAGAAGCCCTGCTCATCCATATAGCCTATGTCACCTGTCGCCAACCAGCCCTCGGCGTCGAGCACCTTGGCGGTTTCTTCCGGCCGCTGCCAGTAGCCCTTCATCACCTGGGGGCCCTTGCCGAACAACTCGCCGGTCTCGCCCTGGGGCAAGACCTTGCCTTCCTCATCGCGGATCTGGATCTGGGTCGAAGGCGCCGGAAAACCTATGGAGCCGTTGTAGCCCTCGAGGTTATAGGGACAACAGGCCAACAGGGGCGAGGCTTCGGTGAGGCCATAACCTTCCAGCAAGCGGGTCTGGGTTATCGCCTGCCACTTGTCGGCCACGGATCTCTGGACCGCCATGCCGCCGCCGATGGACAGCTTGAGTCGGGAAAAGTCCAGCCGTCGGAATTCTTCACTGTTCACCAGCGCGTTGAAGAGGGTGTTCACCCCCGTCAGGGCGGTGAAGGGGTATTTCTTCAGCTCACTGACGAAACCGGGAATGTCCCTGGGGTTGGTGATCAGCAGGTTGTTGCTGCCCTTATGCAGGAACAAGAGGCAGTTCACCGTCAAGGCGAAGATGTGGTACAGAGGCAAGGCAGTCACCACCAACTCTGTGCCCTTGTTGAGCATGGGCGAATAGGCGCCGTCGGCCTGCAGCACGTTGCTGACCACATTGCCATGGGTCAACATGGCGCCCTTGGAGACCCCAGTGGTGCCGCCCGTGTATTGCAGGAAGGCCAGATCATCGAAGCCGATTCTGGGCTTGACGTACTGCATCCGTCGCCCCTTGGACAGGGCATCACGCAGCGACAGCGCCTTGGGCAGATGGTACTTGGGTACCAGCTTCTTGATGTACTTGACCACGAAGTTGACCAAGGTGCGCTTGGGGGCGCTGAGCAGATCCCCGAGCCCAGTGATGATCACGCTCTCCACCTGGGTCTGATCCACCACTTCTTCCAGGGTGCGGGCGAAGTTGGACACAACCACTATCGCCTTGGCGCCCGAGTCGTTGAGCTGGTGCTTGAGCTCCCTGGGGGTGTAGAGGGGGTTCACATTCACTACCACCATGCCGGCACGCAAAATACCGAACAGGGCGATGGGATATTGCAGCAGATTCGGCATCATCAAGGCGACCCTGTCACCCTGTTTGAGTCCCAATTGATTCTGCAAATAAGCGGCGAAGGCCCGGCTGCGCTCTTCCAGCTTACGATAGGTTAAGGTCGCGCCCATGTTGATAAAGGCGGGTTGGTCGGC
The DNA here is from genome assembly GCF_021412365.1 of Shewanella sp. AS16. Taxonomy (NCBI): domain Bacteria; kingdom Pseudomonadati; phylum Pseudomonadota; class Gammaproteobacteria; order Alteromonadales; family Shewanellaceae; genus Shewanella; species Shewanella sp. AS16. Next base: position 87,552 of record NZ_JAKCLK010000001.1, read on the forward strand.
ATATTTGGCCACCGAGGTCTCAAACATATCGACAAGGGAAGTGTATTGCGCCGTATCTATTTCGGCAGGCACGTCTTCGGGCAAATTCTCAATCCAAGGCTGGTCCACAAATCTCTCCTAGAATCCCCATGGCGGCAGCAATGCAGCCAGGGTCAATGTAAGGCGTGCGTAAAATTGCTTATTAAAACGCCGACTTACTTCTTATACTTATTGAACACCCACAAAAATCATACGGGCGTTTTAATTTTTGATCATCATCACATAAATGCAACCAAAAGCCCAGCCCGATTTTTGGTATGCATCATCGCCCCGCCGAGACGCTTTTCTCGGCCAGAAACGCCCTGATCTCTGCGGCCACCCCGGCGGCATTGCCCATGTGCAGGTGATGATCCCCCGGCAACACGGCTTCGGTCAGGTGGCGGTACCAGCCCCTGGCCAATGGCAAGGCGCTCCTGAGCTGGTGAAAACCCTCGCTGCCGGTCAACAACAGGGTCGGAGTGGCAACCTGCTGCATCAGGGCGTCGACCTGCTCGAAGGTCAGGCGCAGCGGCGAGTCCAGCTTCAACCTGGGATCGCTGCGCCAGCAAAAGCCCTGCTCCGTCCGGCGCATGTTGCGCTCCACCAGCAAGCGGCACCAGGACTCGTCCAGGCCGGTAAGGCCGGCCCTGGCACGTACCGCCACCTCGAGCGACTCGTACGAGGTGGCGGGTTTGCCCCTGTTACCGAGCCAGCGCCCGTGCTGGTTGAAACTGTGCGCCAGGCGCTGCCCCGCCTTGGCGGCATCTTCGAACAGCGGGCATAGGGCTTCGATCAATACCAACTTATTGACCTTGGCGCCAAAGCCGGCGGTATAGGCCGAGGCGACTATGCCCCCCAAGGAATGCCCCAGGATGGCGACCGGGGCCTGGGTCTGCCCCAGGTGCGCCAGCAGTTGATCCAAATCATAGAGATAATCGAGCCAATGCAGCGGATAGGCCCCTGGCCTATGGTCAGACAAACCATGTCCAGGCCAGTCTATGGCCAACAACTGGAAATCGCTCAGGTGCCCGGCCAGCGGCGCGAAACTGTTGGCGTTATCCAGCCAGCCATGCAAGGCCAGCAACAAGGGCTTATCCTTCGCCCCCCAGAGTCGACCGCAGAGGCGAATATGGGGCAACGCCAGCTCAACTTGCTGTCCCGCCGGCGGCGGATTTTCGGGGGCGGAAGATTGCCACATATAGCCTCGAATGTCAGTTAGCTTGTCGCTAATTTAAGAAGATTTTTTAATGAACTTGAGCGTCATGCGATCGCTCTCGCCTATGGCAAGGTATTTATCCCTGTCTTGCTGTCCCAGCGCCAGCACAGGCGGCAGTGTCCATACCCCACGGGAATAATCTTTGCTGTCTTTCGGATTGGCATTGACCTCGGAGCTGGCAGCCAACACGAAACCCGCCTTGGTCGCCAGGGCTATCACCTGCTCCGGCACCATGTAACCGCTGTCGGGATCCATGCCTGGCTTGGCCCTATGCTCCACCACGCCGAAGACACCGCCGTCTTTCAGCACCCGGAAGGCGGCATCGAATATCCCTGCCAGCTGATCTTGCATCGCCCAGTTATGCAGGTTGCGAAAGGTCAGCACCAGATCCGCACTCTTGTCGGCCCCGAGCGTCAACTTGGCCGGCGGATCCAGGGTCACGGTCGAGGCGGCGCCCAGCACATCGCTATGTTGCGCCAACCAAGCGGCGAATTTCTTGCCATTCTTGGCCCTATACCTGTTGCCCTGGGTATCCTGGCTCGGCTCGGTTTCGAAGTTGGCGGCGACATAATGGCCGTCTTTGGCCAGATAAGGGCCAAGGATCTCGGCATACCAGCCAGCGCCTGGCCAAAGCTCGATCACCGTCTGCGAACTGTTAATCCCGAAGAAGTTCAGTGTGTCCTGGGGATGGCGGTACTCATCACGCAGGCTGTTTTTGGCCTGGCGGAAGTCACTCTTCACCGCTTGGGCCAAGGCATCCTGGGACGGCTCGGGCGCCGCAGCCAAGGCTTGGACAGACATCAGACCGGTGAGAAGGAGCGAAGCACAGATTGAGGTTATTTTCATTTTGACTCTCGTGGGGAAACCGAAGCCTCAAGCTAACAGTCGGGATGAAAAAAGCCAAGGGATTGAAATAGCTGGTTACATTTAGTGTTCAGCGCAGCAGGCTGGCCCGGTCGACCCGGCGCCATGCCAGATACAGAAAGCCGGCACTGCAGCTCAGCCATGACAGCACCCAGAACCAGGCCGGCAGCCAGCTGTTCTGTGCCAGGATGACGGCATCGCCCTGGCCCGAGAGGCCGAACAGGACCGCCGGACTGGCCAAGGCATTGAGCATGATCATCAGCGCCGCTACCCTAAGCCCGCTGAGCAGGGCCGGCTGATGCTTGAGTCTCAATGGCAACAGCAACAAGCAGGCCAATGTCAGCAGGATGCCTATGGTCAGGAGATCCCGCCCCCAGAGCAGCAGGCTCAGCAGCACGGCGCCGCCGAGGAAGGCAAAACTGGCTCGTATCCCCCTGGGCCAGGTGGCCAGGATGAAAATCAGGTAACCCCAACAGGCGGCGCCGAAGTAGCCGGCGAAGCCGATCAGCAAAGGCGCCCCCCCCTGGCTGAAACAAAAGCCGGCACCATTGGGAAACAATTGGATATGACTGACGATGCCGCCACTGAGCAGGGTCGCCAGACCGTGGGACAATTCGTGAAAGAAGCTTTCGAGCCATTTGAAGGGAACGCCGAGATACGGCAAACGGGTGAGCAACAGGGCAAGCAACAACTCCAGGATGAAACGACCTCGGCCCGGGACACCCGAAGGGACAGCGGCGGCGTATCTTGACGCAGTGACGGCATCAGGCATAGATGTCTATGCCCACCATGCTTTGGATCTCATCGCGTTTGGCAAAATTTTGCGTCAGCATATATTGGTTTATCGCCCCTTCTGTGCCCTGCGCCAGGCTATCATAGGTCAGATGAGAGTCGTGGAAGGATGAGGGCCGCTCGCCACTGGCATGGACGCGGGTCGACATGCCACTCTGGCTCAGCGGCAGCGGCGGAATGAACGCAGGACCCGACTGGGCCGGGGCAACAAGGGTCTGGGGCGGACGGTTACTTGCTACAGCCTGAGTGAGTCCTATCGAATTAATGTTCATCTGCATCTGTGCCTCGTTCTATGCGGCGCCACACGTCTCACACCCACACTGCAATCTATTGTTTCCTGACATGTATTTATACTAGTCCAGCCGACTGGCATTCGCTAATGGGCCGTACGCTAAAATGCCTGTCAAGGCTTGCAGTCCCCCTCTGGCGTGTCACTAAGCTATTCTCTTCCCGGCAATTTTTTCCAGGCAACTGTGTCGCGTAAATACACGGGTTGCAGTTCATCGACGCTGGTGGTCTCCCCGGCGGCGATGCCCACCTGTGCCAGCTCAAGCATGGCCCTGGCATCGGGAAACTTGACTTGCGGCAGCGCATCCAGGCCCTGGCCCAGGTGCAATAACTCGGGATAGGCGTCGAAGCCGGTGCCGCAGGCGACTATCGGCCGCGCCGTATCCAGGGCCAGCTCAAGCGCATCGGGCGCACTGACCTGCTCGACAGCGACCTGGGTCGCTATGCCATCGACGGCCACATATTGGCCCCAATAGACCTCACCCATGCGGGCGTCTATGGCACACAGCACTTGGTTGGCGCCGTGTTCGCTTATCGCCATCTGCGCCATCGCCGCCAGGGTCGAGATGCCGATCACAGGCAACTCCTGCCCCAGCGCCAACCCCTGGGTCATGCTGGTGCAGATGCGTATGCCGGTGAAACTGCCGGGCCCCCGGCCATAGGCGATGACATCCACCTTATCCAGGCCTATACCGGCCCGCTGCAATACCGCATCCACCATGGGCAACAGCCGCTGGCTATGCTCGCGGGGCGCATCGGCTATCTCGGCATAAACATGCCCATCGACCAGCAAGGCGGCGGAACAGGCTTCGGTGCAGGTATCGAGCGCTAAAATCGTTGGGGAAGCAGTCATCTGGTTGTTTTCTGTCATCAGTAAAGGCCAATCCCATTGTTGGATGGCAGGAATAAGGTATAGGGCGCCCGGGCGCAAATCAATGAGCGCATGAGTATACCCCAAGACAGGGTGGATAATTCAAGTTTCCTGATACATATCCCCGGATCTCAAGCGGTTTTGTGTAACCAGGGTGCGGATGGCGGCTTGCCGGTTCAGGCTTCAGCCGGTGGCCTCATGGCGGATGAAGTCGATGAGCCATTGGGTCACGCGTTTGTTGTCCAGCGGCTGGGACAGGGACTCCAGCCCCTGCGCTATGCGCCCCGCCGGGATCCTGTGGCGGCGCGCCTCCATCAAGTCCCGGGAATAGGCCTTGCTGAATTCGGGGTGCCCCTGAATACCGAGGAAATGCGCATCTATCTGCACCATGTAGAAGGGGCAGAAGTCACTGGCGGCCAGCACCTGGGCGGCGGCGGGCAAGACACTGACCTGATCCTGATGGCTGACGAGCAGCGACATGCGCTCCTCGGCCTGGGTCATCCAGGGCTGTTTGCTGGTGATCTCTGTCGTGGCCACCCCCACGCCCCAGCCCTTGGGCGATTGTATGACTTCACCGCCGAGCGCCTTGGCCATCAGCTGATGGCCGAAGCAGATGCCGACCAGTTTCTTGTTGGCCAGGTAGAGCTCGCGGACATAGGCCTCCAGGGTGCGGATCCAGGCCAGCTCCTCGTTGACGCTATGGCGGCTGCCGCTGATGATATAGGCATCGCACTCGTCTATGGCGGCCGGATACTCGCAGTCCATCACCCGGTAGATGCAGATGCCTATCGTCTCATCCAGTCCGGTCAGGAGCTCATGGAACATCTCCGGATAGTTGCCATGGGCCTGCAACAGCGGCTCGCTGACATCGTCACATTGCAAAATACCTATCTTCATCCTCTCCCCCTACTCGCTCGGCTGGCTGCCTCCGTTAAGCCTAAAGCACTAGATGGCAAATGTCCTGCTACAGGCTGCCGGTCAGCGCGTCCCTGAACAGGTCGGCATATTGTTCGGCGTCGAAGGCGATGGGATTGCCCGCCGCGGCCGCATCCGCCAACGCCATCCGCCCTATCCGCTGCGCCTCTTCCCCGCCCAGGCCTATCTCGGCCAGCGTATGGGGGATCCCCAGCTCGGCCCTGAGATCCAGCAGCCACTGCAAGCAGGCGTCGAAGCCCGGCTCGGGCAATTCCAGATAGCGGGCCAGGCGGCCCATGGGCGCCTCTATGGCGCTGCGGTTGGCCAGTAACACATAGGGCATGAGGATGGCGTTGAGCAGGCCATGGTGTTTATCGTACAGGGCCCCCAGGCTATGGGCCAGGGCATGCATGGCCCCCAGGCCGCGCTGAAAGGCGGTTGCCCCCATGCAGGAGGCCACCAGCATCTGGGTGCGGGCCTCAAGATCGTCCCCGTTGGCGACGACCCGCGGCAGGTGCAGTTTGATCAGCCGCATGGCCTCCAGCGCTATCCCGGCGGCCATGGGATGGTAACCCGGGGCGCAATAGGCCTCCAGATTATGGGATAAGGCATCCATGCCGGTGGCGGCGCTGAGGTGCGCCGGCAGCCCCAGGGTCAGCTCGGGATCCAGCAGCACCCGCGCCGGCAACATTTGCGGATGAAACAGGATACGTTTCAGCCGCCTGGCGCTGTCCGTTATCACCGCCGCCCGGCCGACTTCCGAGCCCGTGCCCGCCGTGGTCGGGATCGCCACCACGGGGGCCATCAGCCGGGTGTCCAGCCGGGTCCAGTTATCCCCCAGATCTTCGGCATCCCACAGGGACAGGGACTGGGCCGCCATCATGGCGATGGTCTTGCCTGCATCCAGGCTGGAGCCGCCCCCCAGGGCGATGACGCCATCGAAGCCGCCCCGGCGAAAGACACGCATGCCGAGACTGACATTGTCCGCCGTTGGGTTGCCCCGAATGTCGCTGAACACAGAGGCCTCAAGGCCGGCGGCGCGGCATAGGGCCAGCGCCCGAGACACCATGGGCTGCTGCGCCAGGCCGGGATCTGTCACCAGCAGGGGCTGGGTCATGCCCAGTTGCCGGCAGGCCTCCGGCAGTCGCCGCAAGACCCCGGCGCCGACGCTGATGGCCGTCGGATAGTTCCACTCTGCCTGCAATGCCATACCGCCTCCTGAGTTCCACTCTGTTGTGGGTGCATGAAAAAGATCTTGCTTTCAACACCTATGTTTGATGTGGAAAGACTTGGGTCTGGTCAGGTAACCGAATCCCAATTCCGACAGGCTGCATCCCCTGCCCGATTGCTTCACCCCAGTCCAGGCGAGCCCGGGATCCAGATAATCGCACCTGTTGATGAAGAAGGTGCCGGTTTCCAGCCGCTCGCCCAGGGCGATGCCTGTCACTATATCCCGGGTGAAGATGCTGGCGCTCAGGCCAAATTCGCTGTCGTTCATCAGGGCGAGTGCCTCCTCATCGTCTTCGACCTTCATTATGCCCACCACAGGGCCGAAGGACTCCTGGGTCATCAGCCGCATCCCATGGTTGACCCGGGTCAGCAGCTGCGGCGCCAGATAGGGTGTGCCGGGACGGCTCAATGGGAACAGCGCCTCGTCTATGTGGGCCACCGCCCCCCGGGCCAGCGCCTCCTGAATTTGCCCCCGAACGAAATCGGCCGCCGCCGCGTTGACCAGGGGTCCCAGGGTGGTTTGGGGATCGTCGCTGCGCCCCAGGCGGTAGGCCTTCACCGAGGCGACGGCCTTGGCGACAAAGGCGTCATAGATGTCCGCATGGACATAGACACGCTCTATGGCGCAGCAGGACTGGCCCGAATTGAAGAAGGCGCCGTCGACGACGCTCGCCACCGCGCCGTCAAGCTCGGCGTCGGGGCGGACATAGGCGGGATCTTTGCCGCCGAGCTCCAGCCCCAGGCCGATGAAGCGGCCGGCGGCGGCCCGCTCCACCAGTGCCCCCGCCGTCACAGAGCCGGTGAAGGCCACATGGTTGACGGCCCCCGAGGCGATGATCTTGGTGGTGGCCTCGTGGCTCAGATGCAGGTAGCTCAGCACTCCTGGGGGCAAGCCGGCGGCCTCGAAGGCGGCATACAGACGCTCGGCACAGAGCGGGGTCTGGGCCGAGTGCTTCAACAAGACGCAGTTACCCGCCAGCAAGGCCGGCACCAGGCTGTTGATGGCGGTGAGATAGGGATAATTCCAGGGCGCTATGACGAACACCAGCCCCAGGGGCTCATGTTGGATGTAACGGCTGAAGCCCGGCTTGGCTGCCAGGGTCAGAGGAGCCAGGGCCGCGGGCGCCGCGGCTATCATGTAACTGGCCCGCTCGGCGAGCCCGGCGACTTCGCTCGCCGCGTAGCGCAGCGGCCGGCCCATCATCCAGCAGAGCTCCAGGGCTATGTCCTCCCGCTGGGCCAGCAGGTACGCCACCGCCTTGGTACAGATGGCCTGACGCTGTGCCAGGGGCGTGGCCGCCCAATCCCGCTGGGCCCCCCTGGCCTCGGCGAGCACGCGCGCTATTTGGGCCTCGTCCGCCAGCGCCCGGCTGACGTAGACGCTGCCGTCTATGGGGGATAGGGTGTCCTGGAATTGACTCATGCGCTGCCCTCGGTTGTTGCCTGTGTTTCAGCTGCTGCTCCTGCCCGGCTGCCAACGAATTGAACTCGGCCTTTAGGTTAAACTATCTCGAAATAGCGTTGCAGTTCCCAATCCGTCACCTGGCGGCGAAACTCGCGCTCCTCCCATTCCCGACTGGCGGCGAAATGCGTCACGAAGGCCTCGCCAAACAGCGTCCCGGCCGCTTGGGATTGCTTCAACTGCGCCGCCGCCTCCCAGAGGCTGGCCGGCAGCGCCAGGGAGGCATCATGGGTCTGGTCGTAGGCATTGCCCTTCACCTCGGGCAGAGGTTCCCACTTATGCATTATGCCGTAGAGGCCGCTGCCGAGCGCCGCCGCCAGCGCCAGATAGGGATTGGCATCGGCGGCGCCGAGGCGGTACTCGATACGCTGGGATGCCGCAGATCCAGGAATGAGCCGCAGCGCCGTGGTGCGGTTTTCTACCCCCCAAGTGGCATCCGTCGGCGCCCAGAAGCCGGGCACCATGCGGGTATAGCTGTTGATGGTCGGCGCTATCAGGCAGAGCAACTCGGGCATCAGCCGCTGCTGCCCGGCGAGGAAATACCGCTGCAGCTGGCTCATGTTATGTGGCGCATCGGCATCGAAGAAGGCCGACGTGCCGTCCTTATGGCGCAGCGACAGGTGAATATGCCCGCTCTGCCCTGGATAATCCCCCGACCACTTGGCCATGAAGGTGGCCAGCAGGTTGCGCCTCTGGGCCAGGACCTTCATGAAGGTCTTGAACAAGGCGGCCTTGTCGGCGGCGGCGCAGGCCTGGTCGACCGTGATGGCCGCCTCTATCACCCCTGGGCCGGTTTCCGTGTGCAGGCTCTCGATGGGAAAATCCATGGTCTGCCCCATGGCGAGAATGTCGTGATACAACTCGGAATGCACAGAGTTACGCAGCATGGAATAGCCGAACCAGTCGGGGGTGATGGGCTTGAGATCCAGGTAATGCTTCTCGCGAATGGAGTGCGGGGTTTCATCGAACAGGAAGAACTCGTACTCCAGCGCCGCGAAGGCGTCGAAACCCAGCTTATCGGCCAAAGCCAGCACCCGCCGCAGGCAGCCCCTGGGGCAGATGGCCTCGGCGTCGCCGGTAAACTCGGCCAGGAAGAGCAACATGCCGGCTTCGCCTATCACATCACGGCAGGTATCGGGCAAGATGCGCACGGGTGCATCCGGGTAGCCGGTATGCCAGCCTGTGTAGCGGCTATTATCATAGAGCCTGTCTTTCATGTCCCAGCCCAGCACCACGTCGCAGAAAGCGAAGCCTTTCTCCAGCGAGGCGAAGAATTTCTCCTTCGCCATGTATTTGCCGCGCATCACCCCATCGTTGTCGAACAGGCCGACTTTGACATGGCTCAGACCCCGCTCTTCCACTATCGCCATGGCCTGGACCCGGGTCTTGACCTCTCTGGCTTGCATAAGCGTTCTCCCTTGCACTGGGCTCTCTGTCTATCCATTTGAAAATATGGCATCAAATGTCATAGGCGGCGAAATTTTTTTCACCATTTTTGCCAATGCAAGGCTCCGGAGGCCGGCCAAGGGGCTGGGCCGGCTCGGGCTTGGCCGGCTCGGGCTTGGCCGGGACTATTGAGGGTAGAGGCTCAGGTATTTCGCCAGCAAGCCGGCTGCATCCTCCACCCGCTCGGGATCCTGGTCGATACAAGCTATCGGACAGGCCCTGACGCATTGGGGCTCATCATAATGACCGACACATTCGGTACACTTGGCGCTGTCGATCTCATAGATGGCTTCCCCCAGGGCGATCGCCCCATTGGGGCACTCGGGCTCACACATGTCGCAGTTGATGCAGTCATCCAAGATGCGCAATGCCATATCAGCGTCCCCCTTGCTGCCCCTGGGGCAAAGACTGGCCAACAGGCTCGGGAGACAGATAGCGCATCAGGATCCCATAGGCCAGATTGAGCTCCGTCTCCAGGGCAATTGCCACCTTGTAGCCGGCCCCCTTGGCATCTTCTATGGCCTCTCCCTTGGCCGATTGCATCCGGGTCAGGGTGAAGCTCAGGTTGCCTTCAGGGGTCATCAGCTCGAGGCGGTCACCGACCAGGAATTTATTCTTGACCTCTATCTCCACCAGCCCCTGGGCGTTGCGGCCCAGCACTTCGCCGACGAATTGCTGGCTGTCACTCCTGGAGTGGCCATGGTCGTAGTTCTGCATGTCCTGGTGGCGATGGCGCTGCAGGAACCCCTCTGTATAGCCCCTATGGGCCAAGTGTTCCAGCGACTTGGCCAGAGCGGGATTGAAGCCTCTATCCTGCATGGCATCGTCTATCGCCTGGCGGTAGATCTGCGCCGTGCGGGCGCAATAATAGAAGGACTTGGTTCTGCCCTCGATTTTCAGCGAGTGCACCCCCATCTTCACCAGGCGTTCCACATGCTCGACCGCCCGCAAGTCTTTGGAGTTCATTATGTAGGTGCCGTGTTCGTCTTCGAAGGTCGGCAGGTATTCCCCCGGACGTCCCTGCTCCTGCAGCAGGAAGATCTCATCGCGCGGCGCGCTGGTCGCTGCCTGGGCTTCGGGCAGGTACAGGCCGACCGGCGCCTTGGCTATTATGTCACCCGTCTCGGTTTCACTGGCCGGATGGGCAGAATATTGCCAGCGACAGGCATTGGTGCAGGTGCCCTGATTGGGATCGCGCTTGTTGATGTAGCCGGACAGGAGGCAGCGGCCGGAATAGGCCATGCAGAGTGCTCCATGCACGAAGACTTCCAGCTCGACTTCCGGGCAGCGAAAACGTATCTCCTCTATCTCATCCAGGGATAATTCCCGTGACAGTATCACCCGCTCGATTCCCTGTTGGTGCCAGAACTTGACCGTCGCCCAGTTGATGGCATTGGCCTGTACCGACAGGTGCACAGGCATGTCGGGAAAATGCTCCCGAACCAACATGATTAACCCGGGATCCGAGAGTATCACGGCATCCGGCCGCATCTGGATGACGGGCGTCATGTCTTTGATGAAGGTGGTCAGTTTGCCGTTATGGGGGGCTATGTTGCTCACCACATAGAATTTCTTACCCAGGCTGTGGGCCTCGTCTATGCCCAGGGCCAGGGTCGGCATGTCGAACTCATTGTTGCGTACCCGCAGGGAATAGCGCGGCTGGCCGGCATAGACGGCATCGGCACCATAGGCGAAGGCGTAACGCATGTTCTTCAAACTCCCGGCGGGAGACAACAACTCGGACATAATATGGGGCTCACTCGAACGTCTAAAATTGGAAAGCCGCCATTGTAAAAGGTCGTTTTCTTGCGGCAATCAATACCCCAAGCCGCCGGGATTTAACTGCACTATCATTGATCCAGATCAACTTTAGGCGCTCTGGGGCGCCACATGCAGGGTATGTTTCGTGGGGCAGGCATGGAAGCGGCGCAGCTTCACCCCTCAAGGGCCTGCGCCAGAAACCGGCGAAATTCGAAGGGGACCAGGTTGCCCGGCTTCCCCTGGCACTCGGCGAGCATGCGGCGGTAACTGGCATTCTCCTCTACCCTGCGGATAAATGCCGCCAGCTCGGGATGACGATAGCCAGACAGCTCGGCATCGGCCAGGAAAAGGGCCGCCAGCAGGGTCGACAGGAGCAGCACGGCGCCGAAATCACATCCGGGTAAGCTGTGCTTATCCGTCAGTAATGTATCCAACAGGTGATCGACACTCGCTTTATACGCCGCGACACCCGCCTGCCGCATCAGGGCGCTGTTTTCTGACTCGCCGAATTTGCTCGCCAGCAACCTGGCCCTGAACAGAAATAGGATGGCCGCCTCGACATCCGAGTCGGCGAGGCGGAACAATTTGGCATCCAAGGTTTGATGCCAATTCCCTGGCAGGTAATCCAGGGCGATCAGCAACGAATCCACCCGGACGCCCGCTTCCCCCAGCAATACTGGCACCTGCTTCTTGGGGTTGGCCCGGGCCAGCAGCTCATCCGTCTGCAGCTCGTCCCAGGACAGCAGATGATCTTCATGCCGTATGTTTTTTTCCAGCAACAGCCATTTGATGCTCCGGGAAAAAGGAGAATCATAGACCCATATCAGTCGTTCCATATCATCCATCCCTCTGTGAGCCGGCCTCGGCCTGCTGCCACAGGTCTTTTGCTCTTGACCTTTTGTTAGCGTACTTCTGCTGGCAGCCTTAACCGGCTGGATTGACCTTGGAGGTCAACACATGATCCTGCCAGCTGCCGGCAATCTTGAGATAGGATTTGGCATAGCCTTCGCGCTCGAAACCCAAGCGCGCCAACAGGGCTGCGCTGCGCTCATTGTCCGGCATATAGTTGGCCATCACCCTATGCAGCCCCAGCTCGTTGAAAACATAGTCCAGGCCAGCGGTCAAAATCTCCTGCATCAGCCCCTGGCCCTGGTACTTGTGGGCTATCGAATAGCCGAGGAAACAGGCCTGGAAGGCACCGCGGGACACACAGGTGAAATTGGCCATGCCTATGATGTCGGTGCGCGCTGCATTCAGGGCGACAAACTTATAGTCGCTGCCGTCATCGAAGGCCGTCTGGGCCGCCGCCGAGGCTTGCTGCCAATAGCCCAGGGTCAGGTAATCCTCGCCGCGGATGGGCTCCCAGGGCGCCAAATGTTGCCGGTTTTCCCTGTGATAACTGAGCAGGAGTGGTGCGGCTGCCGGGGCCTGTATCTCCAGCCGGGTTCGCGATGTTGCTATCATGGGTTATTTCTCGTATACACTTTATGCGAGCCTGCCTGTGGAACAAGGCACAGGCAGGTGCTAAAAAACATTTATGCTACTGATAATAAATGTCTTTCAATCAAGAAACAATGGCAGACGCCCCGCCTGGCCCTGAGGCGCGAACCAGGTCGGTGGCGATGAAGCAGAGGAAGCCCCATGATATCTATCCTGGATCTGGACCATATAGTGCTCAATTGCCGCGACCTCGCCGCCAGCGAGGCCTTCTATTGCCAAGTGCTGGGCTGCCGGGTCGAGCGCAGACTGGCCGAGCCTGTGCTGGTGCAGCTGAGGGCCGGAGCGGCGCTGATCGACCTGACATACGCCGAACCAGGCGAAGATAAGCCCAGGGTTTCGACCGGGAATATGGCGCATTTCTGCCTCAACCTGGCCCAGACCGACGGCAGGGCGCTGCTGGCCCACCTGCGTCAGCATGGGGTGCGGCACGAGTCCTTGAGTGAAAAGTATGGCGCCAGAGGCTACAGCCAGTCTGTGTACATCTATGACCCGGATGACAACAAGGTAGAATTGAAGCTGCTGGCACCGCGCCATAGCGATGATCAAGAGTCATGAGCTGAGTACTGGGCTAAGCGCTTAACGCCAGGTGCCCAAAGCACCAAGAACCCGCAATCGTCCCACAGTCTCGAGACTCAGATCCCCTGGCTGGGGACTCCAGCTCAGGCGCAGGTAATTGACCAGATCCCACAACTGACCATAGCTCAGGTCCAGGCCAAGGTAGGTATGACTGGCGTCCATGGCCCGGTAGTCGCGACCATAAACCTTCTGCCCCGTGACTTTGGCTATGCCATAGTCATGGAACCTGGGGGCCGGCAGATTGACTACACGAATCACGTTAGCACGCCACTATGGAATTGCAAATCCGCCAGGGCCAACGAATGCTGAAATCAATTTAATTACAGCTTGTTAGCAGCCTGCCTCATGCGGCTGACCTGGGACAAATCCCGAGCATAAAAAAAGCCAGGACTCTGTCCTGGCTTGTTAGCGGCTTAACCTATACTGACCCTGATTATTTTGGCCCGGATTATTCTGGCCCGGATTATTTTTGGGTCCAGCGGTCCATCCAGCCCAGTACCTTGGCGTACCACTGCTGCAGGTTGTCGGGATTGAGGATCCAGTGATTCTCATCCGGGTAGACCAGCAGCTCCGAAGGAATGCCTTGGCGCTGCATGAAGCTGAAGGCCGCCAGCCCCTGATCGTAAGGCACGCGGAAGTCCTTCTCACCATGGATCACCAGCATGGGCGTCTTCCAGTTTTCCACATAGTTGGCCGGGTTGAACTTCTCGTACAGGGCCTTGCTCTGCTCATAGCTGCCACCGAACTCATGCTCAGGGAACCAGAGTTCCTCCGTCACATGGTACATGGAGCGCATGTCGAACAGGCCGGCATGATCCACCAGGCACTTGAAACCGTCGTTCCAGTTACCCTGGATCCAGTTCATCATGTAACCGCCGTAGGAGCCGCCCAAGGCACAGGCGTTATCCGTGTCCAGCCACTTCTGCTGCTTGCCGGCGGCCGCCAGGCCCTTCTGCAAGTCTTCCAAGGGCTTGCCGCCCCAGTCCAGGGAGATGGAATCTGTGAAGGCCTGGCCATAACCGGTCGAGCCGTGGAAGTCCACCATGACGACACCGTAGCCGGCACCCGCCCACAACTGGGCGTTCCAGCGGCCGCTGAAACTGTTGCCGAAGGAGCCCTGGGGACCGCCATGCACCAGATAGGCGACGGGATATTGAGTCCCTTCCTTGAAGTTGGCCGGCTTTATCCAATAGCCGTAGACTTGCTCGTTATTCCAGCCCTTGAAGCTGAACTGCTGATAGTCACCGAACTTGATCTCCGCCAGCTTGTCCTTGTTGACATCGGTCAGGCGCTGCAGCCCCTGGCCATCCAGGTTGACTGTGTAGAAGTCGCCGGGCTGATCCAGCGCCTTATGCTCGAAGATCACCTTGTCCCGGGTCACGGCCAGCAGGCTGTTGCTGCCTTCGTTGTAGATGCTGCGTACGTCACCGAACTGAGTGTTGACCTCGAAGATGCTCACCTGACCCAGATCCTGGGCGGTGACATACAAGGTACGGTCATCCGGGCCGAACGCTATGGAGCTGGGGCTCCTGTCCCACAGGGGAGCGATTTCCTTCACCTGACCCGTGACAGTGTCGCGCAGCATAATGGCGTATCTGTCGGCCTCGAAGCCGGGTTTCTTCATCGCCAGGTAGGCCATGTAGCGACCGTCGGCAGAGAAAGTCGGCTGGGCATCCCAGGCCTGATTGTCTTCGGTCAGATTAACCGTCTTGCCACCTGCGACCGGCACCTGCCAGATGTCGTAATTCGTGGTCCAGGCCTGATCTTTGCCCGGCGCCTTGGCACTGTAGACTATATGCTTACCGTCCGGGGTGAAGCTCACCTCTTCCATGCCGGAGAAGGGCTTGGGCGGGGTTTCTGTATCCCTGCCCTGGGTGACATCGACGGCGTCGGTCAGCATCTGATCGCCGAGCTGAGCGACGAACAAGTGACCGCGGGCATGATCGCCCCAGGTATCCCAATGGCGCACCATCAGCTGGTTATATTCGCGTCCAGTGCTCTTGCGCTGCGCTTCCTGGGCAAACTTGTCTTTGGAACAGGCCAGGTCGGCACACTCGGGGAAGACCCTGATGCTCATCACCAGCTGCTTGCCATCATTGGATAGCTTGTAAGCTTCGACATCCAGCGGCAGATCTGTTACCTGCCTGGCTTCGCCGCCATCCAGGGCCAGATTATAGATCTGGCTCGAGCCATTGCGGGCGGCGATAAAATACACAGACTTGCCATCCGGGGCGAAGGCCACGTCATGCTCTGTGCCGCTGGCCGTGGTCAGCTGTTGTGGCTTGGCGCCGGACTCGGCGAGATCCAGCAGATAGAGATCCGCACTGGCATCCCCCTTGGCGTCCAGGGTCTTGAGGCCATAGACAAGCTTAGTGCCATCCTTGGAGACGGCGGCCGATTGCAGCTTATTGAGCTTGACCAGCTGTTGCACATTGAAGGGAACGGGTTCGGCGGCTTGGGCCGACAGGGCCAGTCCAGCGGCCCCCAGCGCCAATAACAGGGGAGTCATTTTCATTCTTATTCTTCCGTTTTGAGTTGATTTTGTTGCTATGTCATTAATTTATCATTTATTTAGCTAAACACACTAGCCAAACAAAAACGCTCAGGCAAGCCTGAATTGCCTGTCTGAGCGAGTATTTTGTGACAAAATGTCTGACTGACGCCTAGGGCTTAGGCATTGGCGGCGTTGGCTATATTCACTTTCCAAATCGCCGGGCCGGTTTCATGGGCGTTGACCCCTTGTGAATCCACGGCCACAGTCACAGGCATGTCCTGAACGTCGAATTCATAGATGGCTTCCATCCCCAGATCTTCGAAGGCCACCACCCGGGATTTCTTGATCGCCTTGGACACCAGGTAAGCGGCGCCGCCGACGGCCATCAGGTACACTGCCTTGTGTTTCTTGATCGACTCCACAGTCGCGGGGCCGCGCTCGGCCTTGCCTATCATGCCCATCAGACCCGTCTTATCCAGCATGAGATCGGTGAACTTATCCATGCGGGTCGCGGTTGTCGGGCCGGCAGGGCCAACCACTTCGGTGCCGACGGGATCGACAGGGCCGACGTAATAGATGAACTTGCCGCTGAAATCCACCCCTTCCGGCAGGCCTTCGCCGCTTTCGATCAGGCTCTGGATGCGCTTATGCGCCGCATCACGGCCCGTGAGCATCTTGCCGCTGAGCAGTATGGTCTCGCCACTCTGCCACTGCTCTATATCCGCCTGGGTGACGGTATCCAGGTTCACCCGGCGCACGTCGGCACCCACTTCGCGGGTGATTTCCGGCCAATCGGCCAGGGATGGCGGCGTCAGCTCGGCAGGACCCGTGCCATCCAGGTGGAAATGCACGTGGCGGGTGGCGGCGCAGTTGGGGATCATCACCACAGGCTTGGATGCCGCGTGGGTCGGTGCCGACTTGATCTTGATGTCCAGCACTGTGGTCAGGCCGCCCAAGCCCTGGGCGCCTATGCCCAGGGCATTGGCACGCTTGAAGATGTCCAGGCGCAGCTGCTCTTCCGTGGTCTCGGCGCCGCGGGCCAGCAATTCATGAATATCGACGCTCTCCATCAGGGCTTCCTTGGCCAGCACTGCGGCTTTCTCGGCGGTGCCGCCTATGCCTATGCCCAGCATGCCGGGAGGACACCAGCCGGCACCCATGGTCGGCAGCGTCTTCTCTACCCAGGCGGCGATATCATCGGACGGATTGAGCATCGCCATCTTGGCCTTGTTCTCAGAGCCACCGCCCTTGGCGGCGATCATCACTTCGATATGGTGACCGGCCACCATGTCTATGTGCACCACAGAGGGGGTATTGTCCTTGGTGTTCTTACGGCTGCCGGCGGGATCGGCAACGATAGAGGCACGCAGCGGGTTATCCGGATTGGTGTAGGCGCGGCGCACACCTTCATCCACCATCTGCTGTACTGTCATGTCTGTCTTGTCCCACTGCACGCCCATACCGACCTTGACGAAACAGGTCACTATGCCTGTGTCCTGGCATAGGGGACGTTTGCCTTCGGCGGACATGCGCGAGTTGATCAAAATCTGCGCGATCGCATCCTTGGCAGCGGTGCTCTCTTCGCGCTCATAGGCCTCGGCCATGGCATCGACGAAGTCTTTCGGATGATAATAAGAGATGTATTGCAGGGCATCGGCGATGCTCTCGATAAAATCGGCTTGTTTGATCATCTGAGGGGTTCCAGACACAGTTGTATTCATAGACATAGTGGGCGCTCCAGCAGCCATTGCGGCCTAACTCTTTCTAGTAGTTATGGTAATGATTCGGGTATAGATATCGGGCTTTCATTCGCCTTGCATTCACTCAGCCACCCGGGTATCGGTGCCGACGGGTTTACACGCCCTTTCCCTGGCGCTTTCCCCTGTTATCCGGTGCCGATTTAACCTCTTAGTGCTTTAATGGCCAATATGATACTCTTTCCGCCCTTTTGGGGCTACATCACATTTTTAATAGGTTTAGGTTATGGACACAGACGCAGCGTCTTCCCGGGTTTCACCTCAATTGGCTTGCCGTCAACTGGACTGGGACATAGACACCCGGACGCTCTTCGGTCACTTCGCCCACTTGCCCTGGGCCGTCCTGCTCGATTCCGCCGACGCCAGCCACCAGGATGCCCGTTACGATATCATCTGCACCGCCCCCATAGCGACCTTGGTCACCCGCGGAGCGCAGACGGAATTGAGCCATTGGCAAGCCGGCAAGCCGGGCCACGGCGAACGCCTGAGCCAGGAGCCGTTCGCGCTGCTCAGCGACACACTGCAACGCCTCTTTCCCGAAGCCAAAACCAGCCGTTTTCCCTTCGGCGGCGGCGCCCTGGGCAGCTTCAGCTATGACTTGGGGCGACGCATAGAGAAGCTGCCCGCCACCTCGCGTCGGGACATAGAGCTGCCGGAGATGAATATCGGCTTCTATGACTGGGCATTGATCTTCGACTATCAGGATAAAGGCTGGCATCTGCTGCATTACCGGGGCGAAGCCGCCCTCGAACTTGAGCTGCAACGGCTCGAGGCCAGCTTGCTGAGCACGAGGGAAACCCCGGCCTTCGCCCTCACCTCCCCCTGGCAGAAGCAAATCACCCAGGCCGAATACGCGGCGAAATTCGCCAGGGTGCAGGAGTATCTGCATAGCGGCGACTGTTACCAGATCAACCTGACCCAGAGGTTCAGCGCCGACTACCAGGGCGATGAATGGCAGGCCTATTGCAAGTTACGCCAGGCCAATGCGGCGCCCTTCTCCGCCTTCATGCGGCTGCCGCAGCAGGCCCTGCTATCCATCTCCCCCGAGCGTTTCATTCAGCTCAGGGGCGACAAGATCCAGACCAAACCCATCAAGGGCACACTGCCGCGTCATGCAGATCCTGTGCTGGACGCCGCCGCCGCCAAACGGCTGCAGGCCTCGCCCAAGGACAGGGCAGAGAACCTGATGATAGTCGACCTGCTGCGCAACGACATAGGCAAGGTCGCCAGCCCAGGTTCCGTATCTGTTCCGGCCCTGTTCGAGGTGGAGAGCTTTCCCGCGGTGCACCATCTGGTCAGCACTGTCTGCGCCACCCTGGCCCCCCAATATGGGGCCACAGATCTGCTCAGGGCGGCATTTCCCGGCGGCTCGATCACAGGCGCACCCAAGATACGGGCGATGCAGATCATCGAAGAGCTGGAACCGGCACGCCGCAGCCTGTATTGTGGATCCATAGGCTACCTGAGCCAGGATGGGCAGATGGATACCAGCATCACCATCCGCACCCTGGTCGCCGAAGGCGGCAAACTCTATTGCTGGGCCGGTGGCGGCATAGTGGCCGACTCACAGATGGAGGCCGAATACCAGGAGAGTTTCGACAAGGTCAGCCGTATCCTGCCCTTGCTCGAATGAGGCTCGGCATAGGCGAGACTCAGCATAGGCAGTACAGGGCAAATTGAGCCAACAGGCGGCTAACGGGCGGCATATGGATCAGACAGAATTCCGACTCAGATACAGCTTACATCCGCTGTCGCCACCGCTGGCGACGCCACACGCTGCCGGTCTCAGAAAGGCCGCGGTATTGGTGGCGTTGGCGGACATAGAGGGGGAACTGCAGCTGGTATTGACCCGAAGACCCCTGCATTTGCGTGCCCATCCGGGCCAGATAAGCTTTCCCGGTGGCAAGGTGGAAGCCGGCGATGCCGATGACACGGCCACGGCACTGCGCGAAGCCGAGGAAGAGATAGGTCTGCACCCGGCCAATGTCGAGGTCCTGGGGCAACTCCCCGCCCACAAGACAATCACAGGGTTCGAGATCACCCCGGTTGTCGGCCTGGTGAGAGACGCCTTCGAGCCGAGACTGGATCCCGGCGAGGTGGCCGAGTATTTCACCCTCCCCCTGTCCTTCGTTATCGACCCCATGAACCGGCATAAACGCCAATTCCTGCGCCATGGCCGTTACTATACAGTGGTATTTATCCCCTATGGGACCAAATTCATCTGGGGCGCGACGGCGGCCATCATAGACATTCTCTGCCGCCAACTGGGCGTGAAGACATACCAGCCCCAGGGCCGGCGTCAGACAAACAGATTCAAATAGAGGCCGGCCGACAGGGAACAGAGCAATAATAAGGGAATATTGAACCAATAGCCGATGCGGCTATGGTGCGCCATATAATAATTCATCACCAGGCTGACCACACTTATCCCGGTGCAAATCCAGAGCAATGTCTCCAGCAACAGGGTCGGCTCGGGATCCCAATTCAAACGCACCGGCAAGCCATGGCTGAGCACATTACCGAAGGCACGCTCCGGCCTGGCCTCATCGAACACCAAGAGGGCATACAGAGCCAGGGACCAACCTGCAAGTGACAGAGTCGCCAGACAAATCTGAAATATTTTCCTTTTTTTCATCATATCGCCGCTTCCCCCATGCGCTTATTCCATTAAAGATTTGCCATATTGAGTCAGAATACCTTTTTCAGCTTGAGAAAAGCCACCAGCAAGGTAATATAAACCTCCAAATTTTTTATATAAAAACGTTTTTCGTTGGAGAACTAAGCAACAATGAGCATTGCATCTGTCGCTTCTGTATTTAAAGGTGAGCACGCGGTCGGTTCGCAAGTCACGGTTCGCGGCTGGGTCAGAACCCGTCGCGATTCCAAGGCCGGCATCTCTTTCCTGGCCGTATATGACGGTTCCTGTTTCGACCCTATTCAGGGCGTGGTGCCAAATAGCTTAGACAATTACAACGAGCAGATATTGAAGCTGACGGCGGGTTGCTCCGTCATCATGACGGGCAACGTGGTCGAATCCCCGGGCGCAGGCCAGGCATTCGAACTGCAGGCCACGGCTGTGGAAGTGACCGGCTGGGTCGATGATCCAGACACCTACCCCATGGCGGCCAAGCGTCATTCTATCGAGCATTTGCGCGAGCTGGCTCACTTGCGCCCCCGCACCAACATCATAGGTGCCGTCGCCCGGGTGCGTAACTGTCTGTCCCAGGCCATTCACAGGTTCTACCATGAGCAAGGCTTCATCTGGGTCTCCACCCCGCTGATCACCGCCTCGGATACCGAAGGTGCCGGCGAGATGTTCCGCGTCTCGACCCTGGACATGGAAAACCTGCCGCGCACCAGCGAAGGCAAGGTCGACTATGACAAGGACTTCTTCGGTAAGGAAGCCTTTCTGACGGTATCGGGTCAGCTGAACGGCGAGACTTACGCCTGTGCCCTGTCCAAAATATATACTTTCGGTCCGACCTTCCGCGCCGAAAACTCCAACACCAGCCGCCACTTGGCCGAATTCTGGATGGTCGAGCCGGAAGTCGCCTTCGCCACCCTGAACGATATGGCCGGCCTCGCCGAAGACATGCTGAAGTATGCCTTCAATGCGGTATTGACCGAGCGCATGGACGATCTGGAATTTTTCGCCCAGCGGGTTGACAAGACGGTGATAGAACGTCTGCAGTCCTTCGTCAGCAGCGATTTCGCCCAGGTCGATTACACGGATGCGGTCGAGATCCTGCGCAACAGCGGCAAGAGCTTCGAATTCCCCGTCTCCTGGGGCATAGATCTTTCCTCGGAGCATGAGCGTTATCTGGCCGAAGAGCACTTCAAGGCCCCTGTGGTAGTGAAAAACTACCCCAAAGATATCAAGGCCTTCTACATGCGTCTCAACGACGACGGCAAGACAGTCGCCGCCATGGACGTGCTGGCTCCCGGCATAGGCGAGATCATAGGTGGCTCCCAGCGTGAAGAGCGTCTGGACGTGCTGGATGCCCGCCTGGCCGAGATGGGCCTGGAGAAGGAAGATTACTGGTGGTATCGCGACCTGCGTCGTTACGGCACTGTGCCTCACTCAGGCTTCGGTCTGGGCTTCGAGCGTCTGGTATCCTATGTCACGGGTGTGAACAACATCCGCGACGTGATCCCCTTCCCCCGGGCTCCCCGCACCGCCAACTTCTAAGCTTTGGCCTTGGAACATAAAAAAACGCGCCTAGGCGCGTTTTTTATTGCTTGTTCAGCGCTACCGCTCAGGCCTGGCTTATCTGGTTGAGGATACGCTTCTCCGAGATGGGATAGGCAGTGCCCAGCACCTGGGCGAAGCAGGACACCCGGTATTCTTCTATCATCCAGCGCGCCTCCACCAACACCTCGGGCACAGGCATGGAGCGCGGAAGCTTGGCCAATTGACTCGCCAGCACCTCCTGCACCTTGTTGATGCTGTGCATGTGCAGCCTGTCGCGGCTGGGATCCACCGGCAGCTTGTCCAGACGATTCTCTATGGCGGACAAATACCTGGCCACATCGCCCAGGCGCTTCCAGCCACAGGCCTCGACGAAGCCCTTGAACACCAGCGCATCGAGCTGGCTCTGGATATCACTCATGGCGAAGGCAATATCCAGGCTGATCTTGCCCTTGAGACGCTTCTTGATCTTCTGGTACAGGGTGAGGATCTTCTCCACCTTGAGGGAGATCTGCTCGGCGGTGGGGTTAAGCTCCTGGCGCACCCACTCCTTGGCCTGCTCAAACTGCTCCGGATTACGCACATCCAGGCCCTTCTCGTCCAGCAACTGCTGCACAGCCGCGGCGATTATGTCATCGATCAGGATCTGCACCTGGCCGAAGGGATTGAAATACATGGCCAACTTGGCTTTGTTCGGCAACGCCTGCTGCAGATGTTTCACCGGCGAGGGGATGTTGAGCAGCAACAAGCGCCGCAGTCCCTGCCTGTGGGTCGTCTGCGCCTCGTACTCGTCGTCGAACAGCTTGATGGCAACGCTATCCTTGGTATCGACCAGGGCCGGGAAGGCCTTGACCTGATAGTTGCCCTTCTGCTGCTGATACTGCAACGGCAGCTCACCGAAGCTCCAGTCGGTGAGCGCACTCTGCTCTATGCCGGAATCGGCCACCTGGCGTATGGCCTTGGCCACCACCCCCTGCAGCCCGGCCTTGAGCGGCTCAAGTTGCCGTCCCTGGGCGACCAACTTATGGTTATCGTCCTCTATCTTGAAATTAAGTTGCAGATGGGCCGCCAGCTGACTCAGGTCGAAGTCCTCCGGCGTCAGCCGCACCCCGCTCATGCGCAGCAGTTGCTTGCACATGGCCGGCAGCAAGGGCTGCTCGAACGGCGTCATCGCCTGCACGCAGGCACGGCCATAATCGGGCGCCGGCACGAAGTTGCGTCTCAGGGTCTTGGGCAGGGATTTTATCAGCGCCACGCATTTCTCTTCCCTCAGGCCAGGCACCAGCCAGTCGAAATCCTGCTCGTCTATCTGATTGAGCAGCGCCACGGGTATGTGCACCGACACGCCATCGTCCAGGGCCGCAGGTTCGAAATGGTAACTCAGCTTGAGGCTCAGATTGCCCTTGTGCCAGCTCTCGGGGAAGTCCAGCGCCGACACATGGGCACCGCTGCGCTGCATCAGCAGCTCTGGGCTGAAATTCAGCAGCTCCGGCTGCTGACGGCGGGCGGTTTTCCACCAGCCGAAGAACAGCTGGCCGTTGTAGATGCCTGCTGGGATCCGCGGCTCGTAGAAGTCCACCAGCACTTGCTCATCCACCAGGATATCGCGCCGCCGTGACTTATGCTCCAGCGACTCCACATCCTCGAGCAGCTTCTGATTGTTGACGAAGAAGGCTTCCTGGGTCTGCAACTGACCTTCGGCCAGGGCGCTGCGGATGAAGATCTCCCGCGCCTCGACCGGATCTATCGGGCCGTACTGTACCTTGCGCCGGCTCACTATGTTCAGGCCGTAGAGCACCTGATTCTCGAAGGCGATGACGCTGGCGGGCTTGGCCTCGAAATGCGGCTCGACATAGCTCTTCTTCACCAGATGGCTGGCCAGGGATTCGAGCCATTCGGGCTGGATCTTGGCGCAGCAGCGGGCGAACAGGCGTGAGGTCTCGGTCAGCTCGGCGGCCATGATCCACTTGGGCCCCTTCTTGGCCAGCGGCGAACCGGGAAACACGAAAAACTTGCGGTTGCGGGCGCCCAGGTATTCGTTGTTGGCGTCCTTGAACCCTATCTGGCTCAAGAGCCCCGCCAGCAGGGCCTTGTGCAGATTGTCATAATCCGCCGGGGTGTCGTTCAGGCGCCACTTGAGTTCATGCACCGCCTGTTTCAGCTGAGTGTACAGGTCCTGCCATTCGCGCACCCTGAGGTAGGCCAGGTATTCGTCGCGGCATAATTTGCGGAACTGGCTCGCCGACAGGGCCTTCTGCTGTTCCTTGAGGTACTGCCACAGCTTGACCCAGGAGACGAAGTCCGAGTCTTTATCGGCGAAGCGCCTGTGGGCCTCGTCGGACGCCTGTTTCTTGTCCATCGGCCGCTCGCGGGGATCCTGGATGGACAGGCCGGCGACTATGACCAAGGCCTCGTTGAGGCAGCCCAGCTGGTGCGCCTCTATCACCATCCGCGCCAGGCGGGGATCCACAGGGATCCTGGCCAGGTTCTTGCCAAGCGGTGTCAACACCAGCTTGTTGGCTTGCTGCTTCACCGCCTGCAGCTCTTCCAGCAGCAGGAAGCCGTCGCGGATATGGCGTTGATCCGGTGGCTGAATGAAGGGGAAGGCCCCTATGTCGCCCAGGCCTATGGCCAGCATCTGCAGTATGACGGAGGCCAGATTGGTGCGCAGGATCTCGGGATCTGTGAACTCTGGCCTGTTGTTGAAGTCCGCCTCGTCGTAGAGGCGGATGCAGATCCCAGGGCCGACCCGGCCGCAACGCCCCTGGCGCTGGTTGGCGCTGGCCTGGGAGATGGGCTCAATAGGCAATCGCTGCACCTTGGTGCGGTAACTGTAGCGGCTGATGCGGGCCGTGCCAGGATCTATGACATAGCGGATCCCAGGCACAGTCAGCGAGGTCTCGGCCACGTTGGTCGCCAGCACTATGCGCCGCCCCCTGTGGCTGTTGAACACCTTGGACTGCTCGCCGTAGGATAGCCTGGCGTACAGGGGCAGCACTTCCGTGTCGCGGTACTGGCGGCGGTTGAGCTGCTCGGCGGTATCGCGGATTTCACGCTCACCGTTCATGAAGATGAGTATGTCCCCCGGGCCTTCGGCGACCAGCTCATCGACGGCGGCGAAGATGCCCTCGGTGACGTCCAGATCTGCATCCTGCTCCTGCAGCAAGGGGCGATAGCGGGTCTCGACCGGGTAGGTACGCCCCGAGACTTCGATGACGGGCGCCTGATTGAAATGCCGGGAGAAACGCTCCACGTCTATGGTGGCCGAGGTGATGATCACCTTGAGGTCCGGCCGCTTCCTGAGCACCTGTTTCAGGTAGCCGAGGATGAAGTCTATGTTGAGGCTGCGCTCGTGGGCCTCGTCTATGATGATGGCGTCGTACTGATCGAGAAACTTGTCCGAGGTCAACTCGGCCAGCAATATGCCGTCTGTCATCAGCTTGATGTAGGAGTCGCTCTTGATGGCATCGGCGAAGCGCACCTTGAAGCCGACGGCCTCGCCCAGCGGGCTGTTGATTTCCTCGGCAATCCGGCTGGCAACGCTGCGGGCGGCCAGTCGCCTAGGCTGGGTATGGCCTATCAGGCCGCGACAACCCAGGCCCAGCTCGAGACAGATCTTCGGCAGCTGGGTGGTCTTGCCCGAGCCGGTTTCACCTGCGATGATCACCACCTGGTTGGCGGCTATGGTATTGGCTATCTCGTCCCGCATCAGGGAGACGGGCAGGTTCTCCGGATAGCTTATGCCGGGTCTCGCCGCCCGGCGCTGCTGAACCTTGGCATAAGACGCCTTGGCCGCCTCGGCAAGCTGCGCCAACGCCGCCGTCTTCTTGTCCGAATCGGCTTCCTTATTCAGCCTGAACAAACGCCGACGGATCCTGGACGCATCCGTCTGATAACAAAGGGAGAGAAACGCGTTCGATAGCGGGTGTTTGTCCGAGTTCAAATCCAAATTCCATTGCCGACTTCAAAGGCAAGGATCCTAGCAAGGAAAGGGCTCTATGGGTATGGCTAATTCAATGGATTGGCGGGCAAATGTGCTTATCTGCCCCCTGCCCTGCTCCCCTTGTCCCCTTGCCGGCCAGCCGCCATAGCCATTGCCGTGTCGCCGTGATAGCCATGCCCCCTCCATGCACCCGACTTGGTCCCTGATCTGGCCCCCGTTCTGGCCGAAGCATGAGGGCGCTCGGCGCCTGCATGACACTGAGCCGACCCTGGGTGTTGCAGCCGAACGCCATTGAGCTTTCCCGTGTTACTCATGTGTAACTGTTTGTTTCCTTTGTCAGCATTTCATCCCGCTATTTCAATCCCCTCCTTGCCTGTTTTGCGGATTCTGGCGACAATGACGACAGAACTCACCAGATTAAGTGCTTCAATTCTTGCGAATCGCGTCGTTCGGTACATGCCTGCGTTTCATGCTCGTCAGCTGGGTGCTGAGCTGCCGTTATGCCCATGCGGATGCCGCCTGGCTCAGCCTCAAGATAGAGGGCGTAGAGGGCAAGCTGGCACAAAATGTCCACGCCCATCTGGGACCGCTGCCGGATTCCGCCGTCCAGCGGCGGGCCTATCTGTTCAACGTCGAGTCCAATGTCACAGCCGCACTCGAATCTCTGGGCTATTACCATGGGCGCCTGGAGAAGGAAGTAGTGGAAACCGACTCAGGCCCCTGGCCCCTGACGCTCAAGATCACCCCGGGGGAACCGACCCGGCTGCAATGGGTCGATATCCAATTTGCCGGAGAGATGCTGGACGATGATGCCTTCGATGCCTGGCTGGATCTCATCGCCCTCAAGCCGGGTGACATACTGGATCATGGCCAGTACACGGACATCAAGTCGCAACTGCTGGGGCTGGCCTTTTCCCGTGGCTATTTTGACGGCAAATTGACCCTGGCCCAGATCAAGGTCAACCGCGACCTGGATCTGGCCCGGATCAACCTGCATTATGACTCGGGCCAGCGTTATCACCTGGGGGAGATCAGTTTCGAGGGCCATACACTCGAGCCAGGCTTCCTCGAACGCCTCATTCCCTTCGAGCCCCATGCGGCCTATTCCAACAAGCGCCTGAATGCGCTCAATGGCAAGTTGCTGGATACCGGCTACTTCGCCAATATCAAGGTGCTGCCCCAGATAGACAAGCTGGCCCAGGGGCAAGTGCCGGTGCGGGTCGAACTCACCCCGAGAGCGGATCACGCCATAGAACTGGGCTTGGGCGCAGACATAGGCAAGAGTGCCGACAGCGTGATAGAGCCCAGGGTCAGAGTGACCTGGCGCACACCTCAGCTCAACCGCTATGGCCACTCCCAGGAAACCAGCCTCGAATGGAAGCCCGACAAGCCCAAATTTTTAACCACCTACACCCTGCCTCTGAGCCATCCGCTGGACGATCAGCTGAAGATACGCCTGGGATTGCTGCGGGATCAATACGGTGTGACTCAGGATTATGATGCCGCCGGACGGACCTTCAATGACATAGGCCGCCTGGAGTCGAGCAAATATTTGTTGGGGCTGTTACGCCAGCACAGGCTAGCCGACAATTGGCTGTTCGGCTATTCCCTCGAGGCTAACAGGGAGTTCTATACCCAGGCAGATGTGGATTACGATCCCGTGTTCTATCTGGCCGGCGTTAGCCTGTCACAAACGGTGCGCAGCGATAACGCCCTGGATCCCAAGTCGGGTTTCCGGCAGATTTACAGTCTCGAGTATGGCGATCCCGAACTGGGTTCCCAAACCCGCCTGGCCAGGTTACAGGCCAGATTCAAGTGGATAGACACCTTCTTCGACAAGCATAGAATCGTTTCCCGGCTGGATCTGGGGGCCAACTTGGCCGAGGAACATCAACTGGCCTATATCTCACCCTCACTGCGCTATTTTGCCGGGGGCGATCAGAGCGTGCGTGGCTACAGTTATCAGGAACTCGGCCCCTACCGGGACTATATCAATAGCCAGGGCGGCCTGTCCCGTGAAGTCGTGGGGGGCCGCTATCTGATGGTGGCCAGCCTGGAGTATCAATATTATCTGACCCAGCACTGGCGCCTTGGCAGTTTCATAGATGCGGGTAATGCCTTCGATAACCGTCAGTTCGAGCCTGTGGTGTCTGTCGGCGGCGGAGTTCACTGGATTTCGCCCATAGGCCCTATTCGGCTCGACTTGGGGGTCGGCCTGAAAGAAACCGACACGGTGGACAGATCCTGGCGTATCCATCTGACCATGGGGACAGATCTATGACCCAGGCCACGCCGGCGCCAACGTTACTCAGAGCCAGGCTGCGCCTTGGCTGGCGTTATTTCAAATGGCTGACGCGCGTGCTTGTCTATGTGCCCTTGACCCTGGTCATACTGGCGGCCCTCTTGCTTGGCACCCCACTGGGCGCCCGGGTGTCGGTTTCTCTGGCGAACGCCCTGGTACCGGGTCTGACATTGAGCTATAGCTCGGGCACGCTGAACAAGCACCTGAGCCTGGCAAACGCCGGTTGGTCGGGGACGGGAATAGACGTCAGGCTGACGAATGTCGACTTCGCCTGGACTCCGGCTTGTCTGCTGCATAGGCAAGTCTGTGTCAACGACTTGAGCGCCACTGAGGTCAAAGTGGCGATCGATACCCAGGCGCTTGCGGCCGCAACCACTCTCGAAACCAATCTTGAAGCCGATCGAGACGACGGCCCGGCAGCACTGCCGCTGGCCATCAGCCTGGCCCAAGCCGAGCTGCACCAAGTGCGGGTCACAGTAGACAGCAACAGCTTCAGCGCCGCCAGCCTCCACACAGGCGCCACCTGGCGAGCGGAGGGCTTGATCGTCACCTCGCTGGACACCCAGGGGCTGGAGGTCGTCATCCCGGCGGACCCCATTCAGGGCCAGGCCAGCGTTCCTGGCCAAGTCCCAACGGCCGCCACGGCCGGCATTCCTACATCTATTCCTGCAGGCATTCATGCAAACAGAGATGCCAGCACAGCCAATGTCTGGCCGTTGGCCCAGCTGCCGGCCGTCGGCATGCCCTTTCCCCTGTATGTGAAGGCGCTGACACTGACAGACAGCCGGCTGCAACTGGGTACCAGGGTCGACCACTTCGGCCACATAGCCCTGTCGGCCAGCTACCTTGGGTATGATCTGGTCATCAATGAGCTCAATGCCAGCCATGATGACGGCACAGTGCAGCTCAGCGGCGAACTGGCCCTGGAAGGCGCCTATCCCCTGCGCCTTAAAGCGGCATTGGCGTTGGACAAGCTGGCCGAACTGCCGCAGCTCACGGGGCAGACATTGCAGTTGACCCTGGATAATGACTTGCACGATTTACACCTGAGCGCCAGCGCACAGGGCGATGCCGGCTTCAGCCTAAGGGGCAAGATCAATCTGCAATCCCCGGACTTACCCTATCAGATGTCACTGGCCCAAGGCATGGCCCACTGGCCGTTGCAGGCGCCGCTTTACACCCTGAGCGAGCTGACGCTCCAAAGCCAGGGGAACCTCAGGCAGCAGCACTCGAGCCTGACGGCCAGACTCGGCACGCCCTTCCATGGCGAGCTGGCCATTGCCACCGAGTTCAGCCATGGCGACGAAAAACTCACCCTGGAACGCTTCGATGCCAAGGGCAGCCCAGGCATGCTGTCGCTCCAGGGGGAGCTGGACTACAGTGACGGCCTGCGCTGGCAAACCCGGCTCATGACCCAAGAGCTGCAACTGGAGCAACTCCTGCTCCCAGACGGCCAGACACTGCCCGAGAGCAGCATATCCGGCCGCCTTAACAGCCAGGGTTATTGGCAGGATGGCCACTGGCAAGTTGCCTTGTCCCAGACGCAATTACAGGGCTCGTTGCGGCATTTTCCTTTCACACTCGACGGCGATGTCCGCCTCGACAACCTGTGGCACCTCAGTGCCCAAGCACTGCACGCCGAGGCACTCGGTGCCAGCCTGACTATGCATGGCACGGCTGGACAGCAATGGGATCTCCATGGCCAGCTGAATGTGCCCGACTTCAGCCGCTGGTTGCCCACAGCCAAGGGTCGACTGCGGGCGCAACTGGACGTCAGTGGCAGCGAATCGCATCCACAGTTACAGCTAGCGGCCGACATAGGCGAGGCAGAATATGCCGGCGCCAACTTGCAGGCGGCAAAGTTGAACGGCCTGTATTCCCCCTTGGATAACCATAAGTTCGATATCGAGCTCAAGACCCGGGACCTGGTCTGGAATGGCCATAGCCTCACGGGCAGCAGCATAGTCGCCAAAGGGGATGCCAGGGCGCAAACTTTGACCCTGAATACCCAGGGGGAACTCGCCCTGGCCAGCCATATAGCCAGCCAGTTCGATGCCGAGCATTCACTCTGGGCCATTTCGGTCGCCGACCTGTCACTGGGGACACGCCTGGGGCGCTGGCAACTGGACAAAAGGGTCGATATCGCTTGGGATCAGGCCAGGGCCCAGGGCAAGCTAAGCGCCTTTTGCCTGCAACATGCGGAAGGCCGGCTATGCCTGACAGACGCCAACCACATTGGCAACCTAGGCAAGGTCAAACTCGAGGGCCAGGGCAATCCGGGGAAAATACTGGCGCCGCTGCTGCCGGCGCACATAGACTGGGACGGGCCGGCGCGCCTGGAGGCCGAGCTTGACTGGGCCCCACAACATAAGCCCAAGGCGTATCTGGCCCTGGAATTTGCCCCGGGCAGCCTGACCCTGCAGCAGGACAAGCAGCGCCGACTCAAGATGAACTACCAGCAACTGTCCCTGCTCAGCCGCCTGGATGAGCGGCAGCTGGTCAACCAGATACAATTTCAATCCGAGGACATTGCCAGTCTGGACACGGAAATCGCTGTCTCTGTCACCCCGGATCGGCGCCTGAGCGGCTTTGCCAACATACAGGAAATCAATTTGGCGCCCTTTGGGGAATTCTTCCCCCAACTGGACCGGCTTGAGGGCCTGCTTTCCAGTAAGTTAACCTTCGCCGGAGACTTGATGACGCCCAGAGTCGCAGGCGAGATAGGCCTGAAACAAGGCACACTCTCCCTGGCCTCGAATCCAACCCTGCTGGAAAACATCGACATGGATATGCGGCTGGCCGGCCAACAGGGGCGTCTGGCGGGTCACTGGCAGATGGGCGACGGCAAGGGCCAACTCAGCGGTCAACTGCAATGGCCACAGGGGCAATTCAGCGGAGAGCTGGCAATCCAGGGCCGGGAGCTGGCGCTGATCCAACCCCCCTTGGCCATTTTGGATGTGTCACCCGACATCACGGTCCGCTTCGATCGCCGCCTGCTGGACATAAGCGGCAAGATCTCCGTGCCTTCGGGCAATATCAAGATAGTGCCGCTGGTCAAAGGCGGGGTTGCCGTCTCGGATGATGTGATCTTCGATGACTCAATCGCTGCCGAGCAACAGCAATTGAGTCCCTATGGGATAGCCGCCAACCTCAACATAGAGGTAGGGAAAGCACTGCTCATCGACGGCATGGGCCTCAAGGGCAAGCTGCGGGGCTCACTCAAGCTGCAACAGCAGGCCTTCCGCCCTCCTCTCTTGTATGGGGATGTCAGGGTCGTCAACGGCAGCTATCGTTTCATGGGACAAACCTTGAAGATCACCAAGGGTGAGGTGCAGTTTGTCGGCCCGACCCAGGTACCGAATCTCAATATAGAAGCCATAAGGGAGATCCGCACCGAAGACATCACGGCCGGAGTGAGGATCACAGGCACGCCGCAGCGCCCCCTGGTGACCTTGTTCTCCAATCCGGCCAAGGAACAGGGGGAGATCTTGTCCTATATCCTCAAGGGCAAGGGGCTTTCCAGCAGCACAAGCGAGCAGAATAATGCCTTGATGATCAGCGCGGCATTGAGCCTGAGCTCACAACTGGATGGCGGGGCCATCGGTGGCATAGGCAGCACGGCAACCGGCTTGATTGAAAAGTTCGGCTTCTCCAACGTGCAACTGGACACCAACGATGAGGGACGGGTCGCCATCAGTGGCTTCATAGGGGAGGACTTGATGGTCAAGTATGGGATAGGGGTGTTTAACCCAGGCTATGAAATGACGGTCAGATACTATCTGTTATCCCAGCTCTATCTGGAAACTGTCTCCGGCACCCTGGGGCAATCATTGGATATCTACTACAGCTTCGATCTCTAGGCCGATTTCGACCTCAAATGGCCAGGAACGGGCAACAAAAAAGCGCCTCAAAAGGCGCTTTTTCGTCGAAATCACATTAAGCGAATGTGAAATCTACGTGTTCAACCAAAGGCTTGAATACGTGACGTTGCATAGCTTGAGCACGAACACTCACTTCTTTGCCATCTAAAACGATGGTCAGAGTAGAAGTATAGAAATCTTCGTTAGCCTGGATGTTGATGATGTCTTTGTGATCAAAAACAATTGAAACTGGCTCTTTACCTGCGCCGTAGATAACAGCTGGTACTTTACCTGCATGACGTAGGCGGCGGCTCGAACCTTTCCCTACTTCAGTACGGGTTTGTGCTTGGATAGTGTAAGACATGGATTTCTCACTTAATTCTTAAATAGAAAGTATGCCGCCATTTTCGACCAATGACGGCTCATATAAAGCGCGCGGATTCTACCATGACAGCCGGGGGAGAGCAAGGCCGGATCTCAGGCCAGAGTTCCGGGCGCAGCGCCTTACCAGTGGCGCACCGGACCGCAATCCACATGCACGAAACCCGAGTCCGGGTAGTAACCTACCCCGCCGAGTTTAAGCGACAGTGCCGCGTCCCTCAGGTTCTTGAGCTTAACGCTGGGGATAGCTATGTCCATCGCCATGCCACGCATATGATAGCTCTGCTTGGCAACACCGCTGCTCCTGGCCGCCAACATGGCGTTGGTCTCGGGCGAGCGATAGCCGGAAATCACATGTATGTCATCCCGGGTGTCCAAGGTTTCACGTAAACTGTACAAAATGTCGAATAAGCGCTTATCCATGGGCACGGCCAAATTTTGCCTATGATCGCGCAGTAAGTGACTGAAATCAGACATGACATCACTTTGATAATGACCATCAACCCAATATGCACCACCACCATGTTCACCCGTATGACGATTGTACAGGCTCAGGGCCCGACTCCCTTGGGTTGACCTGCTGGCCATGGCTTTAGAAGGGATCACAGAGAACATTGCCGCACCACCCAGGCCCAACAACAACTGCCTACGGGCAGGACAAATCACAGACACTAGCTCACCTTTTGATCATTTTTCATACAAGAGACAAGCAAATTATACTGAATAAGCGCCGAGATCAAGTTTTCTGCAGGGTGAAAGTGCCGTGTTTGCTGGGTTTCGCCCCTATGTCATTGCTGTTCAATCATTTACCCCGGGTCAATTAACTGCCTGGGTATTCGCCGCCACCCTGGACGAAGAACCCGCCTCCTTGAGCCGGTAAATGTCCTCCCGGTACTGGGACAAGTGTGCCTCGTCGACCCAAGCGGTCCAATAGACGAGATATATCGGCAGCGGCTGATTCAAGGAAAACCACTGAGTCTTTCTCGAGCCCTGCCGCATTCTATGCCAGGTACGGGTGTCCTTAATCAAGTGTTCGGCAAACCAATCGGCCAACTCCTCTACCTTTTCGATGCGGATACAACCATGGGACAGGGCCCTGTCTGCCCGCTCGAATAGCCGCTTATCCGGGGTGTCGTGCAGGTAAACGCCAAACCTGTTGCTGAAGTGGAATTTGTAGCGTCCCAGGGCATTCTTGGCGCCGGGCCTCTGCACCAGGTAATAGGGGAATTTGCTTGCTGCCTGTTGACGCCATTCCTCGGGTGACTTGATTATCTTGTTGCCCTGATAATCGAAGACGTCGAAACGTCGCTGGGATAGATAATCACCATCCCGGCGGATCTGAGGCAGTAGCTCCTTCGCCAAGATACTGTGCGGCACCCGCCAACTGGGATTGAGTATGATATTGGAGATCTCACTCTGCAGCTGTGGCGTCGGCAGCCTCGGCTTACCCACTATCACCTTGGATCTCAACGCCACCTGCCGTCGATCTACCAGGGTAAGCTCAAATGCCGGAATGTTGATCAAGAGGTAACGCTCGCCGAGGCGCGCCAGATATTGGGTCTTCTCGACAAAGTTCCTTGCCAGCAACTCGGCCCTCTGCATTGGGGTCCTGTTCAGCCAGCCCAAGGTCTGAGGCCCTATCACGGCATCCGGGGTTAATCCATGCCGGGACTGAAAGTGCCTCACCCCAAAGGCCAAGGCGGCGTCGTAATAGGTCTGCTCATGGGGCTCGGTATCCAAGTCACCGAGCAACCAGAGGCGATAGGCTATGGGGGCCAACAGCCGATGACTGTCACCTGGCCTCAGCCAGCCGCTCAGTTCGATAGGCGCCCAGGCATAATGCTCCTCGAGCCATAACAGCTGGCGAATGCTGTTACTCACCCAGAGGTAATCCTCCGCCGGGGGTTCCAGCGCCAGGGCCCGTATGTCTGCGCCCGCCTGGGGCGGAAGTGTATCGAAGGCCAGTCTGACACCACGCTCATGCCAATAGCGGGCGATATCCATTTGTATTTTATCTACATATTCAAGATACTGGGCCTCTGTCCCCTGCTCAAGCAAGCGGAAGTAATGGGCAAATTTGGCATCTGTTTCGGCGAGCTGCAACACTTGCAGTTGGTGTTTCAGGATCAGCCTGGCCGCATCCCCTGCCCCTTGCACAGCGCAAGTCCCTCCCGTCAGGAACAAGCACAAGCACAATGCATAAGCCCAGTGTTTCACATTCAGTTCTCCATGATACTCGGATCTATTATGGCAAAAGAATTCGCTGCCAGATGGGGGAATGACAGAGATAAGTTGCGAGTCGAATGGCCGCTAGCGGCACCAGGAATTGGCCAAAAGAGGAATTTGATGAGCCCGGCGGCGGAGTTGAATTTTCGCGAATGACGGCAACAAAAAAGCCCCAATGCTGGATTGAGGCTTAAATGTAATGGTACCCGAGGCCAGACTTGAACTGGCACGCTGTTACCAGCGAGGGATTTTAAATCCCTTGTGTCTACCGATTCCACCACTCGGGCAAACTCTGTATCTCAACGACGGGAATCGTGTCACTGAAATTTAATATGGAGGCGCGACCCGGAGTCGAACCGAGATCGACGGATTTGCAATCCGCAGCATAGCCATTCTGCCATCGCGCCATAGGTTTGGAACTTGAGTCGACTAAGATTGGAGCGACATATCGGGTTCGAACCGATGACCTATACCTTGGCAAGGTATCGCTCTACCAACTGAGCTAATGTCGCAATCATCTTTTACCGCTTTGGTTCCGTAGCCAACCAGGGAGGAAGCAACTCGATTGCTTCGGCCAGCTTGTCTACGGGAGGGCATTCTACCTATTTAACCCCCACTGTCAATCACAGTTCCGCAGATAAATCACTGCCTGCGCACTAAATAATCTCATTGGACTTTTATTGCGCTGTTTATTGCCTCATTCGGCGATGAGGTCTTTCCAGGCGGCCAAAATGTAGTTCATCATGGACCAGAAAGTCAGTACCGTTGCCACATACAGCAGGGCGTAGGCGGCATATACCATGAGGTCGTTGTATTGCCAGATGAGGCCTATGATGGCGACCATTTGTGCCGCCGTCTTGTATTTGCCTATCCAGGATACGGCCACGGCGCCGCGTTTGCCTATTTCCGCCATCCATTCCCGCAGCGCCGAAATCACTATCTCACGGCCAATCATGAATAAGGCGGGAATGGTCAACCAGACACTGGCGTACTGATGCACCAATAACACCAATGCGGTGATCACCATCAATTTGTCGGCCACGGGATCCAGGAAGGCCCCAAAGCGGGTGAGCTGTTTGAGTTTACGGGCCGCATAACCGTCGAGCGCATCTGTCAGTGCCGCTATCCAGAAGGTAAAAGCCGCCGCAAACGGCGCCCAGGAATAAGGCATGTAAAACAACACCACAAAAATCGGCAGTAAAAATAGCCTGAAGAGCGTTAATGCAATAGGTAAATTAAACGGCATGATAAAACCAATTAGTCATAAGCAGCGCCAATCTTGCCTTAAATTTACCCCCCTCGCAATGCATCATGGATTGTTTGCGCCATTTCTATGCTGATCCCGGGCACTTTCACCAATTCGGCGACACTGGCGCCCTTAACTTCTTGTAATCCACCCAAATGTTGCAACAATGCTTTGCGCCGTTTGGGGCCGACCCCAGGGATTGACTCCAAGGTTGACGTGTTGCGGGTCTTCTGTCTTCTATTCCTGTGACCCGTAATGGCGAATCGATGGGACTCGTCGCGGATATGCTGGATAAGGTGCAATGCCGGCGAATCGGCGGCCAGGGAAAAGGTCTGCCGGCCCTCTCCTAAAATCAGGGTTTCCAGGCCGGGTTTGCGCCCTTCCCCCTTGGCGACGCCGATCAACAGAGGTGCCTTGTCCTGGGCAACGAATTTTTCGTCCACCACTTCCTGAGCTATGTTGAGCTGCCCCAAACCACCGTCGATGAACAGCAGATCGGGGATCTTGCCGTTGCTGTCGAGTTTGTCGAAGCGGCGGCTGATGGCTTGCCGCATGGCCGCGTAATCATCGCCCGGGGTGATGCCTTCGATGTTGAAGCGGCGATAGTCCGCCTTATGCGGCCCCTCACGATTGAATACCACACAGGAGGCGACGGTGCTCTCTCCCATGGTATGACTGATATCGAAACATTCCATGCGCCGGATAGGCGTGCTGAGTTCCAGGGTTTCCTCCAACAACAGGAAACGCTGCTCGACCGTGTTCTTATGGGATAACTTGGTCGCCACCGCATTGCTGGCATTGGTCAAGGCCAACCGCAGAAAACTGGCGCGCTCGGAACGCACCTTGGTCTTGAGTTCCACTCTCTTATCCAGGGCCAGGCTGATCGCTTGCTGCAACGCCTCCATGTCGTCGAAACCATGACTCAAGACGATTTCCTTGGGTATGGTGCGCTGAATGTCGGCATTGAGGTAAAACTGCAGCATGAAGGAGCGCAGCACCTCGTCCAACTCTGTCTGGGCCGGCACCTTGGGATAATAGCTGCGACTGCCAAAGATCTTGCCTTCACGAATGAACAGCAAATGAAAACAGGCGATCCCCGAGGCGTAATGCACGCCGATAACATCCAAATCGCCGCGGCTGTTGGTCACTTCCTGCTGTTCGGCCACCCGCCTCAGGGCGGTTATCTGATCCCTGTAGCTGGCCGCCAGCTCATAATGCTGGCTCGTCGCCGCCTCATCCATCTTGGCCACCAGCTCGGCAATCACCAGGTTATCCTTCCCCTTGAGGAAGAGACTGGCCAGTTTCACCTGCTCGGCATAGTCGCTGTCGCTGACCTTGCCGACACAAGGCGCACTGCACCTGCCCAGCTGATACTGGAGGCAGGGACGGGAGCGCGACTTATAATAGAGGTCATCACACTGACGTATGGGGAATAATTTCTGCAGCAGATGCAGGCTCTCGCGCACGGCGCCGCCGTTGGGATAGGGTCCGAAGTAATGGCCCTTCTCACGTTGCGGCCCGCGATGATAAGCCAATCTGGGGTGGCGGTGATCGCTGAGGAAAATGTAAGGGTAGGACTTATCATCCCTGAGCAATACGTTATATTTGGGCATGTATTGCTTGATGTAATCATTTTCAAGCAATAAGGCATCTGTTTCGCTGTGGGTCAGGGTCACATCTATGTTGGCGATGTGGGACACCAACGCCTGGGTCTTGATGTTGGGCAGGTTGCTGCGAAAATAGGAACTCAGACGTTTCTTGAGATCTTTTGCCTTGCCCACATAGATGACGTCACCGGCGCTGTCGTACATGCGATAGACGCCTGCCGACGAAGACACAGTGTTAAGGAAGGCTTTTGAATTGAATCCGCTCGACATACTAGTGACTACTCAAGGGCTCATACCCAGACAGCTCAGACGCACTCACGGGCGTTAGAATTGACCCGTGTCGAGCATCTTGTAACGAATGGCTAAACGTGTCAGCTCAACATCCCCATTTATACCTAATTTGGCGAATAGGCGATAGCGATAACTGTTGACTGTCTTGGGGCTCAGGTTGAGCTGCTCGGAAATATCATTCACTTTTTCGCCATTGGTGATCATCATCATGATCTGCAATTCGCGCTCCGACAGGCTCTTCAGGGGATTGTCCTCTCCCGAATTAAACTGACTCAGCGCCATCTGTTGCGCAATTTCCGGGGACAAGTATCTCTGCCCATGGGCGACTTGGCGTATGGCCTGCAGGACTTCCGGTGGTGTCGCCCCCTTGGTCAAATACCCTGAGGCGCCGGCCTGCATGACCTTAGTCGGGAATGGATCTTCTGAGTGTATGGTCAAGACGATGATCCTGGCATGGGGCTGATAGCGCAATATCTTGCGTGTCGCCTCCAGGCCCCCTATGCCCGGCATATTCATGTCCATCAGGATGACATCGGCTTCATTCTGGCGCGCCCACTGCACCGCAGTTTCACCATCGGGCGCCTCGCCAACCACTTTAATACCGCGTTCATCTTCGAGAATACGCCGGATCCCGGTGCGAACCAACTCATGATCATCGACCAAATATACAGAAATCAACTTCAACCCACCCTATCCCGCTTGTTATAAATTGGCAATCCAGCAGCAAATTTATTTGTTAAGCTAATTTAGCCCATCTGATGGCATTAGCAAAGCATAAATTGGATCAAGTTAACTCAATGATATTAAAAGAGAACGTCAGGCTGCAGTACGGTATAGGGTGAAAGACTAAAAATGCAACAAACAACCCTCCTATTGCGGGTCACTTTTGCCGGAGAAAAGTCACTTGGCGACACCCCATATAGCTTACCAGACTCGGCATAATGCATGACGCCAAACCTGCATTAAGGCATGCCTTAGGAGCCTGAATACGAAAAAGGGCCACTATTATCTAGTGACCCTTCATCTTGAATATGGCGGAGGTGCAAGGATTTGAACCCTGCATAAGAGTGCTATAAACCCATACCGGCCTTAAAGTTCAGCATACAAAAAAAAAGGCTAGCATCACTGCCAGCCTTTCTCGTTGAATATGGCGGAGGAGCAAGGATTCGAACCCTGCATAAAGGTGCTATAACCCATGCTGACCTTAAAGTTCAATAAACAAAAAAAGCCGTCATTGCTGACGGCCTCTCTCGTTGAATATGGCGGAGGAGCAAGGATTTGAACCCTGCATAAAGGTGCTATAACCCATGCTGACCTTAAAGTTCAATAAACAAAAAAAGCCGTCATTGCTGACGGCCTCTCTCGTTGAATATGGCGGAGGAGCAGGGATTTGAACCCTGGATGGGCTATAAACCCATGCCGGTTTTCAAGACCGGTGCATTCAACCACTCTGCCACCCCTCCGAACGAGCGAGATAATAGCTAGCTATGACGTGACTGTAAACCATAAATTATTAAATCCCGCCCGTTTGCTTACTTAGCGATCAACTCGAATGTTTTTTGCTATGGCATCAAAAGTGACTATGGCGGAGGAACAAAGATTAGAACCCTGCATAAGAGTGCTATAAACCTAGATCTCACTCAGTACACATACGAAAAAGGGCCACTATTTCTAGTGGCCCTTCATCTTAAATATGGCGGAGGAACAAAGATTAGAACCCTGCATAAAGGTGCTATAAACCCTAAAGTTCAATATACAAAAAAGGCCGTCATTGCTGACGGCCTTTTTTGTTGAATATGGCGGAGGAGCAGGGATTTAAACCCTGCATGAGAGTGCTATAAACCTAGATCTCACTCAGTACACATACGAAGAAGGGTCACTATTTCTAGTGACCCTTCATCTTAAATATGGCGGAGATGCAAAGATTAGAACCCTGCATAAAGGTGCTATAAACCCATGCCTACTTTAAGGTCCGCTTTAAGATCCAGCATACGAAAAAGGGTCACTATTTCTAGTGACCCTTTATCTTAAATATGGCGGAGGAGCAGGGATTTGAACCCTGGATGGGCTATAAACCCATGCCGGTTTTCAAGACCGGTGCATTCAACCACTCTGCCACCCCTCCGAACGCTGCAAATACTATAAGTAAGGCGTTAACTTGTAAACCTTAAATTGCCAAACTTGAACCAAATGCTCAGCTTATGTGCAAAATGGGCTCTTTTCAGCCAACTAGCCCCCCTAAACGGGGTGGGATAGCGGCTTGCAAATGCAAAAACTACAATACTGTGAGCGACATGGGGACTGGTATGATAAAATCTGGTTAACTTCTCATGATATTTGCAGCCATGACTTCGATTCAGATCCCGACATCGTCACTCGCACCTCAGTTCCATTTACCTCCCCTGTCCCAAGCCAATCCGGGATTGAGCTCCTTGCTGCTTGGCCAAGAGCGCATAGTGGATGCTTTTTCCTTGTTGACTCAGGTTAATGGCCAACAACTTTATATCGCAGATTTTCCCGGCATAGAACGCCAGATGACGATGGCCGCACTGGTCAATCAGCAGGGAGCCCTGCCCGCCCAATATTTGGTTGCCGCCAAGGGCGATGACCAGGGGGTCAAGTTTATTTGGCAAACAGATACCCCCAATGAGAAGCAAGGCGTCATAGCCGAGCAACGCCTGCCCTACCTGTACCTGAGTGGTCATATTCGCCGCGCCGACTTGCTTGGGCGTATAACTCGCACCGATAAGACCAGCCAGTATCAAGCTGGGGCCTTGGCCAAGTGCCATTATTTGTTTATTTGTGCCGAGTCGTTATGGAAACGCGAGCCGCTATGGGAACTGCTGCTGCAGGTGCTCGAAGAAGGCCAGTACAAGATAGGCGGCGAGCTGGCACCCATTCCGCTGAACTGCAAGCTGGTCCTGATTGGACCTGGCCAGCTGTACAGCCAGGCGCTGGCAGAGGACAGGTTGTTTCAGCGCCATTTTCCCCTCTTGGGTGAAATGGCCGGTGAGATAGATCTGACCCTGCATAAGGAAACCCAATACTGCCAATGGCTGCAAACACTGGCCGGCAGCATCGATACCAAGCTAAGTCAATCGAGCCTCTTGCCGCTGTTGCGTCACAGTGCCAGGTTAACCGAACACCAACACAGGCTCAGCCTGTCATCCGCCGACATGCTAAGGCTGTTGGCACAAGCCAAAGCCTATTCAGGCAAGGCGCAACTGGACGCCGCCGCCATAAGTCATGCACTGAAGCAAATGCATTTCCGGCACAACAGCTCGGAAGTGTTTTCCGCCCAGAGTTTTGACGATAATTTTATCAACCTGCCGACTCAGGGCGCCATCATAGGCCAGGTCAATGGCCTGACAGTGATAGATTCGGTCGACTACAGCTATGGCGAGCCGGCGCGCATCACAGTCTCGGTGCATTATGGCGACGGGGAAGTGGCCGACATAGAACGTAAGTCCGAGCTTGGCGGTAACATTCATGCCAAGGGCATGATGATCCTATCCGCTTGCCTCTATCGTATCTTCGGCCGTGATGCGCCGCTGCATCTCAATGCCAACATAGTGTTCGAGCAGTCTTATCAGGAAATCGACGGCGACAGCGCCTCCTTGGCCGAATATTGCTGCCTGATGTCCGCGATTGCCGAACAGCCGATAGCCCAGTCTTTCGGTATTACCGGCGCGCTGGATCAATTCGGTAACGTCCAGGCCATAGGCGGCGTGAATGAGAAGATTGAAGGTTTTTTCAGCCTATGCCAGCGCCGCGGGTTGACCGGGGAACAAGGGGTCATCATTCCCAAGGCCAATATGCTACAACTCAATCTCGACCCTAACATCATAAGTGCCGTGGAAAGTGGCCTGTTTCATATTCATGCCATCACTCATATGGATCAGGCGGTGGAACTCTTGATGAATATGCCGGCCGGGGTTCCGGATGAAGACAATGATTTCCACCATGAGACCCTCTACGGTCTGGTGCAGGCGAGATTGGACAAGCTGGCCGGTCATTTGGATGAAGAACCTGGCCTATTCAGTCGTCTGTTAACAAAATTGAAATTTTTCGGTGGTTAAATAGCTGATCGGAGTTGTTTAGCGTACACCTGTTCGCTAATCTTGGCGGCTCTTATTGCTGGAGTAGTAACCTAATGAATAGAGCAAACAGTTTCACCAAAGAAGAACTTATCGCCTGTGGCCAGGGCTCACTGTTCGGTAGCAACTCGCCACGTCTGCCAATAGACAATATGCTGATGATCGACAGAATTGTGACCATTAATGGTGATGGCGGTGAGTTCGGTAAGGGAGAAATTGTCGCTGAACTCGACATAGACCCCAGCCTGTGGTTCTTCGATTGCCATTTCCGCGGCGACCCCGTCATGCCGGGTTGTTTGGGATTGGATGCCATGTGGCAGCTGGTCGGCTTCTTCCTGGGATGGGAAGGCGCCGAAGGTAAAGGCCGGGCACTGGGTGTGGGTGAAGTCAAGTTCACGGGCCAGGTGCTGCCTGATGCCAAGAAAGTCACCTACAAGCTAAACATCAAGCGTAAGATCCACCGTAAGCTGGTAATGGGCATTGCCGATGCCGTGATGGAAGTCGATGGCCGTGAAATCTATTCCGCGACCGATCTCAAGGTCGGTATCTTTAGCGATACTTCGACTTTCTAGACCTTCAATTGCTTGCCTAAAAAAATGCCCTCTCGTTGGAGGGCATAGGCTGCATTATTTACTGACAGTTACTTAGAAAAATTACTTACTGAACATACCGTTGATTCTGCCGTCGACGCCTTCGCGCCAACCGCCTAACCACTGTGACCGCGAATCAAGACTCGCATAGGGACAAAGCTCCTTGGAACGCCCCCCCACTCCTGCTTGAAATCCTTTTGAAAATGCTCTGTCTAAACGATCTCGTTTTTGTCTTTTCATGCAAGCGTCCTCTGTTTCTACAGTAATAGAAGCTATGGCTTCACTGATAGAAATAAAACTTTTCTCGACCGAGATCAATCAAAAAATCGCCTATTATAATGGCTAATTATTAAACTATTGAGATCTTGATGAAAAAAAATCGAGGCATTGGCCTCGATTTTTTTCAAGAGAAGATCTTAGCTGAACATTTTGCGCCGTAACCAGACAAAAGGCAGCAATAACAACCAGGCAATGCCCGCAGCGCCCGAGCGTTCGAAATTACCACCATCATTGCTGTCATCGGCCAAATCACAGGCTGAGGCCGATGCCGCCGGCTGCAATACCACCATACGCGGCAGGTAGGCGGTAACAGGTTCGCCGTTACCGTTCAGTTCAAACAGAGGCAGACCATTATCCCCAATGATCAAATTCCCATCAGCATCGAATTGGTACTGGGGCTTACGTATGAATGCCGTCCCTACTATGGTGCCATTTTCATTGATACTGCTGCCCTCGACGACGAGGATGTCGCTGTTATAGGACAGGGTCTTGCCCGTACCGTCCTGCACCTCAACCTTGTTGCGGCTCCAGCTGTTATCTGCTCCCTTGACATAGCCTTTCGACTCACAAGTCAACAAATCATTGATATTGTTGAACTCATCGCTGGTCTTGTCATAGAGGAAACCTGCCTTGGGTCTGGGTTTATCCTTATCACCCGTGGTCTCGATGAAGCCGACCACCTGGCCCTTGTTGTTGATATCCTTGGCTCGACTGCTGCGATCAGACAAGATGCTGAAGAAATCATTCGGCGTCACTATCTCAGTATCCGGCGTAGTGGTATCGAAATAGAAAAACTTATCCCTCAGATAACCGTCGATGTACTTCTTATAGCTACCCACCAAAATTCCACTGTCGTTGATGTCATAGGCAATAGAGTTGCTGACCTCATCGGCCATGGGTACCCAATGGTATTGGTACTCACCGTTGGCGTCTTTAGCCCAATAGGCGGCGTCCATACGCAACTTATTAGTATCGTCGTTACGGTACACGTGTGAGCGACCGGCAACCACGCCGGCACTGTTCACGCCTAACCCCTGAGCCGTATATATGAGGCTGGAATCTGCCGCCGGCGTCAGGCCCAATGGCAATTCAGTCCCGCTCGCGGTGCCGGCTTCGACTTGCCAGACATAACCGCGTATCTGGTATTGAATGTTGGATGACACTGTCTGGCCACGGCTATTCAGCGTTGGATATTGCTCTTGTTGCACGCAGACATCCACGGGAAGAGTATTGCTCGTACCCAGGCAGTAATCGACCCGCTCACCACCAAATTGGCTGATCGCCGTGCTGGCATAACCCGTTACCAAGCCGTTGTTGTTGATGGCACTCGCCGTCGACCAGCCGCCGAGCTCAACCGTCTGGGCGTCTTTGACATAAGTCGTATAAGGCGGCAACAGCTCGATTTCGCTATCAC
Organism: Shewanella sp. AS16; assembly: GCF_021412365.1. Taxonomy (NCBI): domain Bacteria; kingdom Pseudomonadati; phylum Pseudomonadota; class Gammaproteobacteria; order Alteromonadales; family Shewanellaceae; genus Shewanella; species Shewanella sp. AS16. The sequence goes on from NZ_JAKCLK010000001.1 coordinate 131,167, forward strand.
CATCCTTTACCACCCCATGGGACTCATAATCGCGCAAGTACCAGAATTCCTGTCCTTCCGTCGTCCCCGTATATTCGACTGTCCGCTGTTGGGCCGTCATGCTGCCGACCTTGACCCCCGCATCATTGATGTCGTAATAGACGGCATCGACCGAGTTGACCGTACTGGCATCGTTTGCATCTGTCAGTTCCGGGGCGGTAGTGCCATTGATGCTGTCGAAGGTTGGCGTCCAGGGGGCCGGGCTGCTGTTCTCCTCGGCGGTGAAAGTGAAGTTGTTGGCCACTAGCGGCAGGTTGATCGAATAAACGATCTTCTCTTCGGGGGCGATGCCATCTTCTACATCTATGACCCCACCTTCAACATCGGCGCTATTGAGCTTCTTCTTGCCCTTGGACACACCGACCAGCTGCTCCTGATCGTTAACGGCAGTCGCATAACCCGTGCGGGTGCCTGCGAGTGTCCCTTTCAGATCAAAGTCTTCCAGATTGACGATTTCATACACGGAAGCCGCCTGGGCCGTATGCAACACACTCATGACACCCACGGCCACCAAGGAAAGGGTCTTATCAAACGTTAACTTCATTAATTTATTTCCCATTATTATTATGGTTACTTCAGTGACTCAAGCTCTTCCCATCGCTCAAAGTAAACCTCTAAAGATTGTTCTTTCTCTGCCAGCTCATTGAGGCGTTCATTCACCAGGGCGCTGTCCTGACTGTAGAAATCCGGCTCACCTATCCTCAGCTGCAGCTGCGCTATTTCTTGCTCCAAGGCTTCCATTAACCCGGGTAAGGCGTCCAATTCTTGCTGTAACTTGTAAGACAGCTTCTTGGTGGCCTTAGGCGCCGGCGCAGGAGTCTTGACCACTTCGGCGACAACTGGAGGTTGGACCGCCTTTTGCGACTGAGGTTCCTCGGAATAAAATTTAGCGCCCTGAGACACGGCATCCTGGTAGCCGCCGACATATTCGCTCCAGCGACCATTGCCGGCAAACCACCAGCTGCTGGTGACGGTATTGTCGATGAAGGCCCTGTCATGGCTCACCAGCAACAGGGTGCCATCGTATTCGGTCAACAGCGACTCTAACAATTCCAGGGTCTCTATGTCGAGATCGTTGGTAGGTTCGTCGAGTATGATGAGATTCGCTGGCCTCAGGAGCAGACGGGCCAACAACAGACGATTTTTCTCACCGCCGGACAAGGCCTTAACCGGCGTCCTGGCACGCATGGGGGAAAACAGGAAGTCCTGCAAATAACTCAGGATATGCCTGTCTTTACCATTGATGGTGACCGTCTTCTTGCCCTCGCCGACGTTATCCTCGACGGTTTTTTCGGGATCCAAGGCCTCACGGTACTGGTCGAAATAGGCCACTTCCAGCTTGGTACCCACCTTGATCTCACCCGATTGCGGCTGCAACTTTTCGATCAGCAGTTTAATCAGGGTGGACTTGCCGCAACCGTTGGGTCCGATCAAGGCGATGCGATCGCCCCTGACCACAGTAGTGGTGAAATTTTTCACCAAGTCCTTATCCGGCAAGTTGTAGTTCAGATCTTTGACGTCGAACACCAGCTTACCCGAACGCTCGGTCTCAGACACTGCCATCTTGGCATTGCCCTGACGATTGAGGCGCTCCATCCGCTCGACCCGCAGGGCCTTGAGCGCCCGCACCCGACCTTCGTTGCGGGTACGGCGAGCCTTGACGCCCTGGCGGATCCACACTTCTTCTTCCGCCAGGCGCTTGTCGAACTGCGCATTCTGTTCCGCCTCGACCCTGAGCCATTCCTGCTTGCCGTCGAGATAGGCCTGATAGTTGCCCGGCCATGACGTGACCACGCCGCGATCCAAGTCGACAATGCGGGTCGCCATCCGGGCGATAAAGCCCCTGTCGTGACTGATGAAGACGATGGCACCCTGATAGCTCAGCAGGAACTGCTCCAGCCATTCTATGGTGTCTATGTCCAGGTGGTTGGTTGGCTCGTCGAGCAACAGCAGATCCGGCTCGCTCACCAGGGCACGGGCCAAGGCGACCTTACGTTGCCAGCCACCGGACAATTCCGACAGCGGCTTGTCGGGATCCAGCCCCAGCAGCTCACAATTTTGATTGATGCGTGAATCCAGTTGCCAGCCGTTGAAGTGATCCAAGGTTTCCTGCAGGCGTTCCATCTCCTTGAGCATACGTTCCATCTGCTCAGGATTGGCATGGGCCACGTCGTGGGACAGCTGATGGTAACGCTCCAGCGCCTCACCCACATCCTTCAAGCCGGCCGAGATATAGGCATAGACAGTGCCCTGCTCCGCCTTGGGCGGATCTTGCTGCAGGCGGCTGACAGTCACATCGCCGGCGATGTTGAATTCCCCGTCATCGAGCAACACATCGCCCGACAAGATTTTCAGCAGGCTGGATTTTCCGGCGCCGTTGCGTCCCACAATACAGACACGTTCACCGGCTTCGATGGTAAAATCGGCATTTTGCAGCAGTGGGGTATAACCATAGGCTAATGAGCCATTATTGATACGAACCAGACTCAAACTAAGCTCCTGTAAACTCTTTTAATTGCTTGGCATCGAAAGGCCAATTCAGCTCACGCCCATCTGGGGCCATGAGCACTGGGATCCGTGTGCCGTAACGCTCGGCCAAGGTGTCATCATCACAGATATCTCGGCGACTGAATGCAATAGCCGCATCCTGCACCAGGGCTTGGGCCAACTCACACAGATGACAGCCCTGGGTATGGAACAACAGATACAAGGTTGCCGACTCAGACATGGGTGATCAACCAAGTGTTGTGAATATGCGGATTGCGCTTGTAATCCAACGGCAGGGTCATGGCGTCGATATTTGTCACCTGGATCTTCAATTTAGCCAGCGCTTCCACGTCCATCTTAAACTTGCGTTTATTGTTGGAGAAGATCAACTCACCCTGGGGGCTGAGCAATTTCACCAGGGAGGTCAACAACTCCACATGATCGCGTTGCACGTCGAAGGAGTCTTCCATCCGCTTGGAATTGGAGAAGGTCGGCGGATCGATGAAAATCAGATCATAGGATTGCTGACAATCACGGATCCACTGCAGACAATCGGCCTGGACGAACTCATACTGCTTGCCCTGCAAACCATTGAGGGCAAAGTTGTCCTTGGCCCAGTTGATATAGGTATTGGACATGTCGACAGTGGTCACAGACTTGGCGCCGCCGAGCCCGGCGTGGACCGAGGCCGACCCAGTATAGGAGAACAGGTTCAACACCTTGCGCCCCTTGGCCTTCTCACCCACCAGCTTGCGGGTCAATCTATGATCCAGAAACAGCCCTGTGTCCAGATAGCCCGTCAGGTTCAGCTTAAACTTGGCGCCGTATTCAGTGGTGATCCGCTCCAGCTTGCGCTCGTCGAGTTTCTGATACTGGTTGGCGCCTTTCTGACGTTCACGGGTCTTGAGGATGATCTTGTTCGGGTTGATGCCGATTGCCGCCGGTAAGGCCAGGAGAACATCGCTGAAACGTCGCTTGGTCACGGCCTCGGGAATGCTTGCCGGCGCGGAATATTCCTGCACTATCACATAGTCCAGGTACTTATCGACCGCGACATTGTATTCGGGAATGTCCGCATCATATAAGCGGTAACTGTCTATGCCCTCTTTCTTGGCCCATTTCTCCAGTTGCTTGGCATTCTTCTTGATCCTATTGGCGAACGCAGGTGCGATATCGGCCACATCCATGCCATCTTCGGCCGGCAAAGGCGCATCCCGCCGGGTATTGGTGGCATGCAGGGTATAGAGGTTAAAGGCACACTCGAGCGCACCGTTAAACATCTTCATCTGCTTATCTGCCTTGAGCTTAAGCGAAGAGATGAGTTCGACATCGCTGCAGAGGACGGCGACGCGCCAGCCACCGAATTCCTTCTTCAGCTTATCGCCCAGTTGATAATAGAGTTGCAGCAGCTCAGATACGCTGCCCAAACGCTCACCGTAAGGCGGGTTGGTGATCAAAAAGCCTTCGGCCGCCGGGGGCTCGACCGTCAGGGCATTGGCCACTTGAAATTCGATGAGATCCAGCACACCGGCATTTTCGGCGTTGCGCTTGGCCAGGGCAACCAGGCGTGAATCTATATCCGAACCATAGAACTTGATGGCACAGCGCTTGGTGCCCAGAGAGGCTCTGGCCTTGGCTTCGTCGACCACTGCCTGCCATAGCTTGCTGTCGTGGCAGCGCCAGTGTTCGAAGCCGAATCTGTTTCTTTGCAGCCCGGGGGCGATATCGGCGGCCATCATCGCCGCCTCTATGAGCACAGTACCACTGCCGCAGAAAGGATCGAGCAAGGTGGTGGGTGCCGCTTGCCAGCCGCTGCGGGCCAGCATGTTAGCGGCGAGATTCTCTTTCAGCGGCGCCTCACCCGTGGTCGAGCGATAGCCGCGCTGGTGCAGCGAAGGGCCGGAGAAATTCATCGCTATGGTGATTATGCCATTACGAAAATGGGCATCGATCCTGAAGTCGGCATCGACACGGGCCACATTGGGGCGCTCCACGCCATCGTCACGAAAACGGTCGACGACCGCGTCTTTGATCTTCAGGGCACCGAACTGGGTATTATTGATGAAACCGCCGGTGCCATGAAAGTCTATGCTGAAGGTGTTGCGGTTGGAAAAATGCGCAGGCCAATCAACGCAATATGCCGCGTTATAAAGCTGTTCCGCCGACTCACACGCGCCCTTATAGATGACCAATACCAGGCGACTGGCAAGGCGGGTCCATAAAGTAATGCGATAAGCCAGCTCTAACGGCGCAGAAAAGTACACCCCGGCAACGCTCTCTTTTATCTCGGTCGCGCCAAATTCCGCCAGCTCGTTAGCCAGACTATATTCGAAGCCCTTGGGGGCCGCAGCAAAAAAATTAAACATGAATAGTAAACTACGCCGTCAAAATCAAACCGCCATTATACCTGTTACCACTAATAAAAGATAAACAGTTATTGGCCCCCATGGCCTTGGCACACACAGTTCCCGCCCCGTAACGCCAAAGGTTGCCGATTTCAGTGTGAAATACCCGCATCCAGTCGCTTATTTGAGCACTCACCACTTATTTTACACTTGCGCCTTGCAATGCCAAGACGCTGTCGTTATAGTCTGCCCCGCTTTGAAGACGGACGCGGGATGGAGCAGCATGGTAGCTCGTCGGGCTCATAACCCGAAGGTCGTAGGTTCAAATCCTGCTCCCGCAACCAATTCAAGGCATGAGTACAAATGATATTATTCGGACGCGGGATGGAGCAGCATGGTAGCTCGTCGGGCTCATAACCCGAAGGTCGTAGGTTCAAATCCTGCTCCCGCAACCACTTCCTCACTGAAGGAAGCGAATAATTCAGTGTTAGGCTCAAGATGTAAAGCATGAAATCGGACGCGGGATGGAGCAGCATGGTAGCTCGTCGGGCTCATAACCCGAAGGTCGTAGGTTCAAATCCTGCTCCCGCAACCACTTTCCTACTGAGGAAAGTAAAAATTCAGTGTTAAGCTCAAGATGTAAAGCATAAAATCGGACGCGGGATGGAGCAGCATGGTAGCTCGTCGGGCTCATAACCCGAAGGTCGTAGGTTCAAATCCTGCTCCCGCAACCACTTCAAATGTATTCCTCAGTTATTCTTCAGAAACAATCCAACTCAGCTAATTTCCTCATATACAACCAAGCTTATATGCAGCATGGTAGCTCGTCGGGCTCAGCTCTTGATAACCCCTGATTGCTGATGACCAGAGACTCCTGATAACCCCAGGCACTTCATAAACAGAGATCTCATAACAGGCTCCTCATGAACAAGCACCTGAGAAACAGGCGAAGAGCCTGGATTCAGATAAGGCGCCGGCAGCCATTTAAATTTAGCTTTCCTGGGTAATTATTATGCAGGAATATCCATCTGAACCACGGTTATCATAGGCAAAATTCGGTTGCTGACTCTCTTTTTTTAACCCGGGTTTAATATAGGTATTTTACCCGAGTTAATTATCCCTTGGCATGGCTATCTCACTTCTTTTGGCTGAGCATGATTTCCCGTGCAACAGCAGAGGTAAGATTCCGGGTAAAACCAGGCTAAAGATGGCGCAGGTTAAAAAGATAGAGACAGGAATAAGGATAGGAATAGAGATAAAGATAAAAGGAGGCGAAGTAGAATATGCCTCAAGCGGCAACTATGTGTTTTTTCACCCTCAATGGATGCAATCTGTTATGCATTATCTTTATGGTTTCAAACTGACTCAAGATTTTGGCATCGCTCAGGGTCAACTCCTTAGACAACAGCATGACCAGGGTCGCCTGCAGGCTATTTTCCACCACCAGCACCAAGGCCCTCTCCCCGCGACACTTGAGTTCGAACAACTTGCCTGCTTCGCTGTAGACGCAGACATCGCTGACATCGAAGAACCAGGACTTAGGCATCTGAGGTTTCAGCATGAAATGAGCCGCGGTGGCATTCAATGCCGTCTGCACTATGGCAGCGTCTGTGACAGACAATACTCTGGGCAGCCGATCGAGCAGTTCGATATAGAACCGTGCATGTTCGATACTGAACTCACTCTGAAATAATGCATCCGGAATAAGTGACTTGGCTCTATAAGGAGTAAGAAATTCCATTTCCATACCTAACGAAACGCTTAATACACCATACGTATCGTTATATCTCCACTGCCAATCCTTCTGTGGCATTAATAACATAACCTTTACCTACAAGCTGAACTCATGCAGATAATAGTAGATATTTTACTCAATATCAAAAAGTATTTTAAATATCCAACCAATAAACAAGATCTTAATGAGATCTAATAGGGATCTTTTTGCGATCTGAATGAGAAAAAAGGATCGCTTCCACGATCCTTTTCTTTATTTTGCCCTATATGCGGCAACTATTTCTTTTATTAACTCTGGGCCATGATAAATAAATCCGGAATATATCTGCACCATGGACGCACCCGCATCGAATTTTGCCAGCGCATCGGCGGCAGAATTGATCCCGCCAACCCCCATGATGGGGATCTGTCCCTGTAAGGCCGTAGCCAGCTGTCTGATCACTTTGGTGGACAGCTCCGCCAGAGGCTTACCACTTAAGCCACCGCTTTCATTGGCATTTTCCAAACCACTGACCCCATCTCTGGTGAGTGTGGTATTGGTTGCAATCGCCCCGTCAAACTTATTCTTAAGTAAAGACTCGGCGATATTGTCAATCTCGTCCGAAGTCAGATCCGGTGCAATTTTCAGTGCAACTGGCACATAGCGTCCATGCTTGGCCGCGAGTTCGGCTTGTTTCACTTTGATCGCACTCAGAAGATCATCCAACAGATCGCCATACTGCAGCGATCTTAATCCAGGCGTATTGGGCGATGAAATATTCACTGTGATGTAGGAAGCATAGGGATAGACTTTGTCCATGCAGATCAAATAATCGTCTTTTCCCGTTTCGACCGGGGTATCCTTGTTCTTGCCTATGTTCACGCCGACCAAGATATCGGATTTTTTGGCGATAAGGTTCTTAACCAGGTTATCGACCCCTTTATTATTAAACCCCATGCGATTGATAATGGCCTGAGCAGGTTTGAGCCTGAATAGTCTGGGAAGCTCATTACCCGGCTGCGGCCTGGGTGTCACAGTGCCGACCTCGACATGACCGAATCCCATGGCATGGAAGGCATCTATGGCCTCACCGTCCTTATCCAAACCCGCAGCTAAACCTACGGGATTGGGAAATGTCAGTCCCATGAAATTCACCGGCGCAGGCGCTATCTGCTGACGATATAAACAGGCCAGCGGACTGTTGGAGGTGGAACTTAAACTGCGAATGGCCAACTTATGCGCTCGCTCAGGGTCCATCTGGAACATGACTTTCTGTGCGATTTTGTAAAACATGCTTTCTCCTTGAGCTAAAAAAAGCCCCGGCGATCGCCAGGGCTTAAGATATTAACAACGCCTTACTTAGGACCTTCGCAATGAAGGATAAGCAGGTTCAATTCCCGCAGTGCAACCGAGAACTTGGCAAATTCATGACTCTGAGATGTCTTGAAGTCGGCCAGCATGTGGAACCATCTCTCCAGCAGTCCCTGATTGCTCTCTAACCACTGGGCAATCACGGTATCGGCATCACAGGTCTCGCTGCAGGTTTTCAATACCACAGAACTGAGCGCTCTCTGTTGCCAATCCAGCTCTTCCCTGAAGGCCGCTCGGGCCAGGGCTTGCCAATGGTTAGCCACGGGCTGGGCGCTGATCTGGTTCAGGAACCAATGCAGCTCGACTCTGGCACCCAACTTGAAGTAGGTCTCGGCCACCAGTGCCACAGGCTTATCCTGGAGCTGGGCTATCTGGGCTATGTCCAGTGCCGAGAACAGGGTGCTCATGTTGGCAACCTGAGTCGCCACTTCGACGGGCACCTTCTGCTCGACCAGCTGGGCTATCTCGGCGTCGATACCGGCCACTTCATCCTCAACCATGTAATTATGCACATTGGCTTCAAGCTGGCTGAATACCGGCTTATAGAAGGCAATGCTCTGCTCTATGCTGAAATTACGGTTGCGGTGACGCAGGAACCAACGACAAACCCGGCGCATGTTGCGACGCAGCTGATACAGCATCTCGCCTTGCACGCTGGCAGGGGCAATGCCATTGAGCGCCGAGATGGATTTGGTCAAATCATCCAAACCGAACACTTCACGGGCAATGGTATAACAGATCGCCGCCTCGGCCACCGAAGCACCGGTTTCATCCTGCATGCGCTGAACGAAATTCATCCCCATGTTGTTGACCAGTTCATTGGCCAGAGAGGTCGCAATAATCTCACCGCGCAGTGGATGCGCTGCCATCTGTTCGCTGTATTTCTCCTGCAGTTTCTGCGGGAAATATTCGATCAGCAGCTGGCTGAGCAGAGAGTTATCGGTAATTTCCGGTGTCACCAACTGTTCTTTGAGCAACATCTTGGCGTAGGCCACCAACACAGATAGCTCAGGACGGGTCAAGGCACGGCCATTCGCCAGGCGCTCGGCCAGTTCCTCTTCCGATGGCAGGAACTCCAACGCCCGATCCAGCTTGGCATCTTTTTCCAAATACTGAATGAAACGTATCTGTTCTTTCAACTGCTCGGCACCATGTACCTGAGTCACAGAGATGGTACGGGTCTGATCTTTACAATCTTGCAGTACTATCTGACCGACTTCTTCGGTCATCTCTTCCAACAAACGGTTACGTTGCTTCAGGGTCATCTCGCCGTCGGCCACCAAGGCGTTAAGCAAGATCTTGATGTTGACTTCGTTGTCCGAGCAGTCAACCCCGCCTACGTTGTCGACGAAATCGGTATTTATCCGACCGCCATTGGCAGCATACTCGATACGGCCCAACTGAGTGCAACCTAAGTTACCCCCCTCGCCTATGATCTTGGCGCGGACTTCACGACCATTGACCCGAATCGCGTCGTTGGCACGATCTCCTACTTCGGCATGGGTCTCACGGGCAGCTTTAACATAGGTGCCGATACCGCCATTCCAGATGAGATCCACCGGCATCTTCAGCAATTCTTTCAGCAGTTCGTTCGGCGTCATGGTGGCTTTTTCTGTGCCCAACATGGCCTTCATTTCCGCCGACAGCGGGATAGATTTAGCCGAGCGCAGGAATAAACCGCCGCCCTTGGAGATCAGCTTGGCGTTATAGTCTTCCCAGCTGGAGCGCGGCAAGACGAACAGGCGCTGACGTTCGGCATAACTGGCAGCGACATCCGGATTCGGGTCGATGAAGATATGCATATGGTTGAATGCGGCCACCAGCTTAGTGTGCTCAGACAACAACATACCGTTACCGAATACGTCACCGGCCATGTCACCTATGCCGAGGCAAGTGAAATCTGTGCTCTGGCAATCCACGCCTTCTTCGCGGAAGTGACGTTTAACCGACTCCCAGGCACCCTTGGCCGTAATCCCCATCTTCTTGTGATCATAACCGTTGCTGCCACCCGAGGCGAATGCATCGCCGAGCCAGAAACCGTATTCGATGGCGATGGCGTTGGCGATATCCGAGAAGGTCGCAGTCCCCTTATCCGCTGCCACTACCAGGTAAGGATCGTCTTCGTCGTGACGTACCACGTCCGCCGGCGCCACTATCTCACCGTTGATGATATTGTCGGAGATATCCAACAAACCGCGGATGAATAAACGGTAACATTCCTGACCTTCGGTGAAGAAGGCTTCACGGCCACCTTCGGTCGGCAGTTGTTTACAAACGAAACCACCCTTGGCTCCCACAGGCACTATCACAGTATTCTTAACCTGCTGGGCTTTGACCAAGCCGAGAACTTCGGTACGGAAGTCTTCGCGGCGATCGGACCAGCGCAGACCGCCCCTGGCGACCTTGCCACCACGCAGATGCACGCCTTCGACTCTGGGCGAGTAGACGAAAATCTCATACTTCGGCAGTGGACGCGGCATTTCAGGGATCAGTGCCGGTGAATATTTAAAGGAAATATAGCTCTTGGGCTCGCCTTCAGGGGTCAACTGGTAGAAGTTGGTCCTCAGGGTTGCATTGATCAAATCCAGATAGCGGCGAATGATGCGATCATCATCCAGGCTGGAGACTTCATCCAGACGCAGGTTGATCTGCTCCATAAACTTGCCCAGGGTACGGGTCTTCAGCTTAGGATTGAACTTGCGGATAAACATCTTCACCAGCAAGTCGGCGATCTGCGGATAGCGGCTGAAGGTTTCTTCTATGTATGCCTGACTGAAGGTCGCATCTATTTGACGCATGTACTTGGCGTAGGCACGCAGCACTGACACTTCGCGGCCGCTGAGGCCTGTGGCCAGCACCATACGGTTGAAACCATCGTCTTCCAGTTGCTTCTGCCATACCTGTGACAGTGCCGTCTGGAATCTGTCCTGGCTGTCGGTTAGGTTTTCAGTGGCCGCGCCCTTGACCGTCATCTGGAAGTCTAAAATCCAGAAGGTCGCACCGTCGGAGGTCTTGACCTCGTAGGGGCGTTCGTTGATCACCCTCAGGCCAAAGTTTTCCAACATGGGCAACACGTCGGACAGGTGGATAGGCTCATCCTTGTGGAATAACTTAAGGCGTACCTTGTTGTTATTCAGCACGGCTTCCTGGGGTTGATAGAACAACATGCCCAATTTATGGTTGTCGTCCAACGCTTCGAGGTGCTGCATGTCGACCACGGCCGAGCTTGGCAGGACATCTTCCTTATAGCTTGGCGGGAAGGCGTTGAGATAACGTTTGAGCAGGCGATTTCCCGCATCCTCACCCAGGGCACTGTTGAGTGCAGTGTTGACCTTGTCTTCCCACGAACGCGCCGCTTCGATTAAGTTGTTTTCTATAGCTGACACATCTACATCCATACTATTATCATCGACTTTAACTATGTAGTGAGTCCTGGCTAGGCTCGACTCGGAAAAATAAGTCGTAAACTCTACATCTTCTGTACTGCGGAAATGCTGGGCGAGAATACGCTGGGTATCCTGGCGCAGTTTGGTGTTGTATCTGTCTTTGGACACATACACCAGACAGGAAAAGAAGCGACCGAAGCCATCTTTGCGCACAAAGAGTTTCAACTTGTCCCTGTCCTGCATCTCCAACACGCCGTGGGCCATGTTGGCCAACTCGTCGACTCTGGCCTGGATTAGCTCATCGCGGGGCAAGTTTTCGAGAATATTCAGCAGTGCCTTATAGTCGTGTGAGCGTGGCGTCAGACCCGAACGCTCCATCACTCGCTGGACTTTCTCGGCCAGCATGGGAATTTCCCTTGGACTGCGGTTATACAGGTTCGAAGCGTACAGGCCTATGAATCTATCTTCGCCTATCACATTGCCTTGCTTGTCGAAGCGCTTGATCCCTATGTAATCGACATAGGCGGGTCTATGTACCCGGCTCTTGGAACTGCTCTTGGTCAGTACCAGCAGGCTCGCATCCAGGGCTTCTTTGCGTGCCGACTCGGACAGGCTGGACAACATCAGCACTTTTTCCTGATGCGTATGACCCGGCTTATTCATCAGACCCAGACTGCTGGGAATGTTCGGCACCAGCTCGACATCGCCCTCGATACGGCGAAGTTCGTGTTGACGATAGCCGAGCAAGGTAAAATGATGATTATTCAAGTAGGTGAGGAAATTAATCGCTTCTTCCAGCTCCTGCTTATCCCCAGGGAAAGGACGTGTAGACAGTTCCTTGATGGTGCTGCTCAGTTTATCCGACATGGCTTGCCAGTCATTCACGGACGCAGACACATCTCCCAGCACAGATTCGATTTCTTTTTCCAGTGCCTTGATGTCCTGGTTGCTGCTTTGCCTGTCGATTTCGATAAGGAATACGGCAATGTGCTCAGCGTTTTTAGGGCTGTCTTTGGCATAAGTGACCTGGGAAACACCGCCGGCATCACGTGTGATGGCCAAGGGAGTATGCAGCATCATGTGTGCTGTGATCCCCATACGGTTCAAGATCATACCGACCGAGTCGACCAAAAATGGCATGTCAGGCTGAATGATTTCGATAATGGTATGGGTGGATTGCCAGCCGTGTTTGGACTGACTTGGGTTGAACACGCGGATATGCGTGCCGCTGGTTGGGGTCTTGTTGAGTGCATTCCACAAGCTCAGGACCGCGCCATAGAGATCGCTGTCGTTACGGGCGTTAAGATCGTCCTTCGACATATGGGCGTAGAGGCAAGTCGCGAATTGGCCAACTTGTTTTGCTTGTGAACTAGGGACTTTGGAGTCAATCAATCTAACTACATTTTCAAGTAGTACTGAAGGCATTGCATCTTTCAAGGCCATGTTGCTGTTTCCTTAAGCGTCTATGGCAGCGCTTTTTTCATTATTTGGATGCTTCGGCTTAATGGCTCGCGCAAATGTTAAGGTCTGAGCCATTGCGCGAAGTCTATTACTAAATCCACCACATTTCGAGCAAAATTTTAGTGGTACAGCCTCTACAAATCCAGCAAATACGGGAAGCGAGCAAGCTCAATGAAGAAACAATCGGTTCTTTAGACTAAGTATTCAAAAAGAAATGGGGAGTCATACTCCCCATTGCTTTGTTCAGCGGGCTTTACGCCAGAAAATGGCCGCCAGCGACGGCAAGATAATTATGGCTCCGAGCATGTTCACCAAAAACATGAAGGTCAGCAGTATGCCCATATCCATCTGGAACTTGAGTGCCGAGAAAAACCAGGTACTGACGCCTATCGCCAGGGTCAAGCCGGTAAAGATAACCGCACTGCCCCGCTCGACCAAGGCTTCATAGTAAGCCTGCTGCACCGCCATGCCGGCGCGTAATTTCACCGACATGGTCGACAGGATATAGATGCCATAATCCACCCCTATGCCGACCCCCAGGGCGATCACGGGCAAGGTGCTGACCGCCAGCCCTATGTCGAGCCGGGTCATCAGCGCCTGTGCCAGGGTAGAGACCACATACAAAGGCAAGATCACCGCTATGGTGGCCCGTAGGGATTTAAAGCTCATCAGACACAGCACAAACACGGCACCATAGACATAGAGCATCATGGGCAACTGCGCCGCCGCCACTGCCTCATTGGTCGCGGCCATCACCCCCACAGGCCCGGAAGCCAGCCTGAACTTGAGGCTATCCGTGTCCATCTTGGCTGCCAGCGCCTTGGCCTTGGCTACGACCACTTCTATGGTTTCGGCCTTATGGTCCTTGAGGAATAAGTACACAGGCATGACGGAGCAATCACCGTTGAGCAGCCCTGAGGTGGTGGGGATCCTGCCTATCGCCTGTACCAGGCTGGCGGTATTGCGCGGCAGCACTTGCCACTTGGGATTGCCTTCGTTGAAGCCGGCGTTGACCTTCTTGGCTATAGAGGCCAGACTCGCGGTCGACTCCACCCCGGGCGTGTTGCTCATCAACCATTCATATTCATCTATCTGAGCCAGCACGTCGTGATAGGTACAGGCCTCGGGCGGGGCCTCGACTATGATGGTCATCACATCTGTGGTGATAGAGAAATGATCTGTGATATAGAAGGTATCCTGGTTATAACGTGAATCCTGATGCAGCGCCGGGGCGCCGCCCTTGAGATCCCCTATCTTCATCTGGCCAGCCTGCTGGAAGCCAAAGCCGTACAGGACAGCCGTTGCCAGCAACACCATCAGCGCGTATTTCGGCGTGGCGAAACGCGACAGGGTACGCCATATCCAGTCCACACCCGTGGGTGCGCCGCACGCCTCTGCCCTCTTGGCCTCGGGGGTTTTAGTCCCTTTCAAGTTGGCAAAAGACAGCACCAAGGGCAGCAGAATGAGGTTGGTCAGTATGATCACCGCCACCCCGAGCGAAGCCGAAATCGCCAACTCACGTATGATGCCTATGTCGATGGACAGCAAGGTCAAGAAGCCCACAGTGTCAGACAACAAGGCGACCCCACCTGGCACCAACAAACTGCGGAACGCACTGGCGGCGGCCGCTTTGCTGGTCTGACCGTCCAGCACCCGCCGGCGCACGGCATTGATCATCTGTACCCCATGGCTCACGCCTATGGCGAAGACCAGGAAAGGCACCAAGATAGACATGGGATCCAAGCCGAAGCCTATCACGGTCAACAGCCCCAACTGCCAAACCACGGCGATCAGGCTGCACACAAGTGGCAGCAGAGTCAGCACCACGGACTTGGAGAACAGATACACCATGACCGCAGTGACCAGGATGGCGATCAGGAAAAACAACAGCACGCCTTTGGCACCATCGGCGACGTCGCCGGCCATTTTAGCGAAACCTATGATGTGAATTTTCACCTTGTCGGTTTCAAACTTGCCCCGCAGCTCCTTTTCAAGCTGCGCCGCGAAGGCGATGGTATCCAGTGGCTTGCCGGTTTGGGGATCGAAGTCCATCAATTGTGCCGTGAGCATGGCGGCACTGTAATCGTTGGCAATCAGGCGGCCGACTATGCCCGCCTTCTCTATGTTGTTGCGTACCGTCTCCAGCCCGGCTTCGGAGGTGGAAAAATCCGCCGGGATCACAGGGCCACCGGCGAACCCATCTTCAACTATCTCGGTGAAACGGGTCGAAGGTGAAAATAACGACTTCACCTGTGAGCGGTCGACGCCGGGAATGAAGAACAGCTGATCGTGGACATTCTTGAGGGTGTCGAAATAGTTGGCATTGAAAATATTGCCACTGGTATCTTCGACCGCCACCATGATGCTATTTGCACCACCAAACTGTTTCTGGTGCTTGAGGTAAGTCTGCATATAGCTGTGATGCAGCGGGATGTTTTTTACAAAAGCCGCATCCATCTTCAGCTGACTCGCCTGATATGCCAACACCAGTGTCATCAGTGCAAACCCGATTATCACCAGCAGGCGATGGCGAAATAAAAAAGTTTCAAATCCGTTGACCAGTTTTTCTAACATCTTTAGGCCCTGTTATTGTTTTAATAGGTTACTGCTTGAAAATGACCAGCCCCTGAGAGCCTGCCAGCCAGAGATTGCCCTTGGCGTCTCTGGCCATGGCCACCAGGTTTTCCCCCTGACGGCGGGCGAGCAATGACGCCTGCCCGGAGCCGTTCACTTCGATGATCACCCCGGCATTGCCTATGAGGGTCAAATCATCATGCTCGCCGGCCAAGGCCGCATTGATCGATGAGCTGGCCGGGATAGCTATCGGCTGCCACGCCTGTAAGCTGCTGTCGGACTTAAACACATGACCGCGCAGGCCCATCACATATACGGCGTCATCGAGCTCTATGGCGTTAAACATGGAACCTTCGTAGTTCAGCTCCAGACGGCTGAACTGCCTGCCCTTATCGGCTGATACCGCCAGCATGCCAAGCTCGCCGGCCAGTAACAGGCGACCATCCTTGAGGGGAATAATACGGTTGAAGTGCGCCAGCAAGGAGGCACGCTCGCTGAGATAGGCGGCTTCATCGTTGGCCTTCAGATCGGCCAGATAGGCCACATCCTCTTCGAACAGGAGTTCCTGATGGAATTCTTCCTGCCAGTGTTCCCCGCCATCCAAGGTGCGATAAAACAATCCATAGGCACCGACGGCAATGCCTTCATTTGCATTGAAAAACAACACATCAAACAAGGGTTTCTCTATCTCGGGTGCCTGCATCTGCACAGTCCAGGTCTGCCCGCCGTCACGGGTATGTATTATGGTGGCATCATGGCCCACGGCCCAGCCCAACTTGGCATCGAGGAAAAACACCTTGGTCAACAGGCTGGTCACAGGGGTGTCCACCTGATGCCAGGCCTCATCCGAGCTTCCATGGAGCAACACATGGCCCTTGTCTCCGACCGCGACCAGAGTGTCGCCGGCCTTGCCAATGTCGAGCACCAGAGATGACACGGCCAATGGCTGTATTTGGGAGGTCAGAGGATCCAGATTTGGGGTCGCGGATACGAGTGCCGACACGGACAATGCCCCCACAGCACACACTAGACGAAGCATGCGATACGGCATACAAACTTCCTTAAACTAATGAGGGGCGCGCTGCGCCCCTGTCTGCTGATGTATTAGCGGATGCCTGCACGTCTGAGCGCATCCGGGGTGAAATTCGCCTCTGTCAGTTTGGCGTCGAAGTCATACATGCGTCCTTCGTTATCCAAGCCGATCGCCAGATAGCGACGGGATTGCAGATCGTGGAAGACTTCCAGGGTACTCCAAGGTGTCGGCACCTCGTAATAGTTGAGTCCGTGCGCCACCGCGACCCGATAGAGCTCGTCACGATTATCGTACAGATCCGCTATAGATACCTGCCAGGAATCCTCATCCAGGTACATGTCGCGCACCTTGTAGATGTGGCGCATACCCGGCTTGAGTGTCGCCCTGACCTGCCATACCCTGTGTTTTTCCCAACGCACATACTCTGGATTGATATGTCCTGGTGTCAGAATTTGATCATACTTCAGCTTATCCGAATGCAGCTTGTAGTCGTTATAAGGAATATAGATCTCTTTCTTGCCGACCAACTCCCAGTTGTAGCGGCTGGGCGAGCCGTTGAACATATCGTAATCGTCGGTGGTTCTCAGGCCATCGGACACAGTGCCCGGCGTATCGAACGCCACGTTGGGCGCCTTGCGAACCCGGCGTTGTCCTGTGTTATAGGTCCAGGCCTGACGCGGCAGCGCTTCCTGATCCAGTGTCTCTTTTACCAGGAGTGCGGTACCCGCCAGACGTGCCGGCTGAGTGACCACCTGCTTGAACAGTGCCAGGGTATTCTCCTGCTTGAGCTTCTCGGGCGTCATATCCGGACGGGAATACTCGAAGCGCAGTTGCTCCGACAGTTCGACCAAAGTGTAGTCGCCTCCCTTGGTGGGTGCCGCTTGGTTACGCTCTGTCTCGACATCCACACCACGGAAACGCAATATATGGTTCCAGATGGCCTCCAGGCCATTGGCCGGAATGGGAAAAGGGATCCCGATAGCCGCGCCTGAAACCCCATTGCCATTGGCGACCAGCTCGCCGCGGGTGGCGTTGGCCTTGGTGGCGTCATAAACAAATTGCGGCACCGAGGCAGTACGCCGGGTCTGATACACATTCATCTTGAAAGTGCTCGGATACAGTTCGAATAACTTCATCTGTCCCGGCGTCAGGTTCGCCTTGTATTGGTCCTTATTGGCGTTGGTGATAGTCATTTCTATCTTATCGCCGGGAAAAGGATCCGGATGATGCATGCCCTTGGTATAACCCGCAACCGGCTTGGTGATGCCACCATCCCACGCCGGAATTGAGCCATCGGCATTCGCGGCTTTTTCGCCACCGAGCGGGGTCAACTCGACACCGAGTTTGGCCGCCTCGGCCTGGGAGACCTTCGCCAGTGCCGCCGGGGCACTCAGCCCCATAATGACGGCGGCCGACAATAACGTCAGTTTCTTCATGCTGCTGTCCTTTTAAATCGAATACTTGATATTGAAAGAAATATAATCACGATCTGCCATCGCATTGGTCGTTCCTACACCGCCGAAGAAATTGTTGTAGGACAGATCTGCTCCCCAACGACTCTGGTAGTCGAAGTTGAGGCCGACGGCCACCGACTTGCGCCCTTCGGTAAACAGGAAGATAGGATCGGGTGTGATGCCTTTGACGTCGTGAGAGAAGATCATCCTTGGCGACACGTTGACGCCGGCAAACAGGTTATTGAAGTCGGCCTTGGCCACCAGGCGATAACCCCAGGCAAAATCGGTTGGGAAGGGATTGGTCTCTGGGCCATCCTGCAATGCCTGGATGATCCCCGGCATATCAGGATTACCACCCGAACGTGCCGTACCCGGGCCGTTCAGGCGCAGCTCATCGAAGCCCGGCATGTCGTGGATCCAGACGCCGCCCACTTCGGCCAGCATGGTCAGGTTATCCGTGCCCAAGGTAGGACCGAACAGGTGGGTAAAGGTCATCTGTGCCTGGGTGGTGTCCCGACGGATGAAGCCATCGGCATATTCGCCCGGGGCAAAGGTCTTCATCTGGGAAATCCCATCCAGATCGGGACGAATACCCGCGTTGGCCAGCTGTTGCGGCATGGCGGCGAACAGGAGTTCAACATCATCTATCTGCAGCGGCTCACCCTGACGATGGGCGATTTCACCGGCAACCGAGGTATCCCCTATCAGGGTATTGAAGCTGAAGCCATAGAGCTTGATGTCTTCCGGATAGACTATCTGCGCCTTGGAGAAGCTCTTCAGGCTCAGCAACAAGTCGCGATCTATGTTATCGGCGTTTTGCCCAACCAGGGCAAGATCACCGAGCAAGGCGCCGCTGGTAAAGTTGGCCGTGGTACCACTGATCAGCGGCCGGCGGCTGTGGTAATTCATGAAATAGAGGCCAAACTCAGTTTCCCCCAGCTCAGGGGCATAATAGCCGAGCTTGATGCCGTATTGACCCGAGTCACTCGGCTCCAGCTCATCCTCAATCAGGGTCACCTTGGTGGGGTATGCCAACGCCATCTCTGCCAAGACCTCGGTCGGGTACATCTGTCCACTGTTGAGCATGGCACCGAGACGTGAGTATTCGGCGAGCAGGAAATCCAGGTTGATGTCTGGGTTGGCATTGAATCCCAGCTGGGCATTTTGATTGTAGCCACCGAAGCCGGCAAAATCATTGGTTGCAAAGATGGAGCCAGGGGTAGGAACCCAGATAGGCTGCCAATCGTATTGATAGAAGGCCTCCATGGAGAGGGAGTCGGTGATCCCGAGCGATGCCCATACCATACCCTGAGGCCTGAAGGCTTCTTTCAGCTCGGCGCCGGGGGCGTTGAGAATGTTCAGGTCGACCGGGTTAATCTCGGCAATACCGTGAGAAATCAAAGTACTCTCACCCCAGGATACCACCTGCTTACCCACACGGATCGACAGGGGGTTGGCGCCATTGTTGAAGTCGAAATTGGCGTATACGAAGGCATCGAGCAGGCGCAAATCTTTACATTGGACCTCTTCGGCGCGCTTGTCGGCACAGGGATCGAACTTTTCGCCGGTCAGCGGATCGTTGAAATCATAATTGCCATCGTTGAGCTTACGATCGTAAAAATACATGCCACGGGCAAACAGACCAAAGTTTTCATACTTCAGGGACAGTTCGTGCAGCCCCTTGAAAATTTCCGAGGTGGTATCGCCCTTGGAGTACAAGAGGTTACTCAGGTCGTTGTTGCTCGAGTAAGACCCAGGCTGGGCCCAGGTGTCTTGCGAATTGTAAATGGTATTACCGAAGGCACTGTAACCCGACCAATTAAACTGTGGCTGGTTCACCTTGCCTATCTGGCCTTCCCAGTCGCGGGCGCCGACACGCCAGCTGGCACCGGCGGTCCAAGTGGAGTCGAATGTCCCTTGGACATCCCCCCAATCGAATGACACTGCTCCGACGTCGGGGATCATTCCCAGACTCAGTGCCGACGCTACCCCCAAAGCAAGCGCCGACTTGTTAAAACAGTTTTTAACAATATTCATTTTAGCTTCTCTCCGTAACCTGCTGGATTCTTCGTTATAGGAATTTCAACCAACATCTTGTTAGCCTACAGGTAACGCCATTGTTACAGCATTTAACAAGCAACGGCAAGGCGCAAACGCAGAAAATTTTCCAGAGAATTGAGGACTTAGCTGCGTTTCACCGCAATAAAACGAACGCTTGATTTGAATCTGCCGGCGATTGGGGGGGAATGGCCGCAAGCAAGTATGATAATAGGTTATAGATCAACTAGATAGAATAGAAACCCGGGTCGCTGCGCCGCGATAGAATTCAGTCGAGCGTTTAAAGTAAATACTCTAATAAACTTAAGGCTAACTCAACGTCAAAGACACCAAATTGCCCAGGGGATCCAGAACCAAGACAAACTGGCCTTGCACGCCCTGCTCGGTCAGGAAGGGACGAAAGTGACGCCCGCTGATCTTCAGCACGCGTCCCTGGGTATCGCGAACCACAATCTTGTCGGCAAGCCCTTGGTAATAAGGTAAAAAATCTTGATAGCTCAGATTAAGGGTGAAATAAACCCGCATCAGATACGGGGCGGCGTTACCGCCGCCCCCTCCATAAATTACGCCAGGGCTTTGGAGACTTTCTCGAACAGATCTTTGGATAAGTCGGGCAATGCCAGCAAACGCTGCAAGCAGGCGCGCATCGATGCCTGCCGCGCCGAGTCAAACTTACCCAGCTGGATCAACGGCGTGATGATCCGCGCCGCCACCTGGGGATTGAGGCTATTGAGTTCGACCAGGCAATCGGTAATAAACTCATAACCCTTGGCATCCACACGGTGGAATTGATAGGTGTTGGCCGCGGCAAAACTGCCTATCAAGGAGCGCACCCGGTTCGGATTACTGAAACTGAAACCGGGATGTCCGGTCAGCGCCTTGATCCTGTCTATGACCTCGGGGACATTCTGGGTCGCCTGCAAGGCAAACCATTTGTCCATCACCAGCGGGGTGTCGTGCCACTTGGCTTCGAAGGCTGTCATCAAGTCATCACGACAGTCCAGATCGGCCCCATTGGCCGCCTGCAATGCCCCCAACGCATCCGTCATGTTGTCGGCAGTGTTAAACTGGCTCAACACCAAGGCTTCATGAACCGGGGATACCCGGCTCAGCCAGCCGAGGCAGGCGTTTTTCAGGGCTCTGGCGCCGGCACTGTCCAAACTGGCCTGCTCCCGATAGCGGGCCAGCAATTCGTCTTCACAGGCGACGGCCAGGGTATCCAGGACAAACTCCCTGGCCAGGGCCAAGGCATCGAGCTCGACAGACTCAGCCTGCTCAATCAGCGCCGACGCCGAAGGTAAGCTGAGGATCTCGGCCAACAGCGCAGAGTCCAGATCTGCGTCCAGAATCGCTCCCCTGAAGGCCTCCACCACCCTGGGATCGAGCAGCATGGACCCATGACGCTGCAGCTGGGCCACATTGTGCCAAATCGCTTGGCTCACCAGGCTGACAGAGGCTTCCCAACGGGCCACCTCGCTGCTGGCGAAACGCAGTAGATGGACCAATTGCGCTATGCTGAAGTCATAGTTGAGTTTCACCGGCGCCGAAAAGTCCTGCAGCAAGGACGGCACGGGTGCCTGAGCCAGGCCTTCGAATTCGAAGCTCTGCTGGCTTTCTTTGACATCCAGCACCCGGTTCACCAACGACCGCCCCTGGGCATCGAGCAACTCGAGGGCGAAGGGAATATGCAGGGGCTGGCCGGCATCGACATTCACGCTGCTACCCGGCTGTTGCCTTATCTTGAGGCTGTAGCGGCCGCTGGTGGCATCGAAACTGTCGCTCACTGTCACCACGGGCGTTCCCGCCTGGCTGTACCATAACCTGAACTGGCTGAGATCGACCCCACTGGCATCCTGCATCGCCTGGACAAAATCATCGCAGGTCACAGCCTGGCCGTCGTGGCGGGCGAAATAACATTGCATCCCCGCCTGAAAGCCCTGCTCACCGAGCAAGGTATGCAGCATGCGGATCACTTCCGCGCCCTTGTTGTAAACTGTGACGGTATAGAAATTGTTCATTTCTATCACAGATTCCGGGCGTATCGGGTGCGCCATGGGACCCGAGTCCTCGGCGAACTGTTGATTCTTGATCACCTTGATGGCGTGAATACGGTTGACCGCCCGCGAGCCCAGATCTGAACTGAACTCCTGATCGCGAAACACTGTCAGACCTTCCTTCAGACTCAGCTGGAACCAGTCACGGCAGGTGACTCTGTTGCCTGTCCAGTTATGGAAATACTCATGGCCAACCACAGACTCTATGCCATGGTAATCTTCATCGGTGGCCGTCATCTTGTCGGCCAGCACATACTTGGTATTGAAGATATTCAGGCCCTTATTCTCCATCGCCCCCATGTTGAAGAAATCCACCGCCACTATCATATAGATGTCGAGATCATACTCCAGACCAAACCTGGACTCGTCCCAAGCCATGGATTTTTTCAGGGACGCCATGGCGTGATCCGCCTTATGCAGATTGCCTTTATCGACAAAAACCTGCAGCTTGACCGGGCGCTGGCTGCGGGTGACAAATTCATCTTCGAGCAAATCGAAATCCCCTGCGACCAGGGCAAACAGGTATGCAGGCTTAGGGAAAGGATCTTGCCAGCAGGCATAATGACGTCCCTCGGCCAAGTCGCCCGTGTCCATCAAATTGCCATTGCTCAACAGGAAGGGAAATAACTGCTTCTCTGCCTCTATCCTGACATCATACTTGGCCAACACATCGGGACGGTCGAGGAAATAGGTGATACGGCGAAAGCCTTCCGCCTCGCACTGAGTGCAATAAGCACCATCTGACATGTACAGCCCCTCGAGGCTGGAGTTCGCCGCCGGATCCAGCTGGGTCACTATCTCGAGCTCGAATTCATTCAATGCCGTTGCTATGCTCAGCTGCCCCTGGGCCTGACTGAACTCCGCCGGCTGGCCATTGAGCCGTACCGAGATCAGGGTCAAGTCATCGCCATCCAATACCAGAGGCGCCCCGTGTTCGCCGCTGCGCAGCACGCGGCTCCTGGCGATGACCCGGGTCGCTGCGGCCTCGAGATTAAAATCCAGCGAGATATGGGTGATATTGAAGTCTGGCGCTTGATAATCTTTAAGAAATTTAGCCGTTTGCTGTGACATATAGACACTTCCCCTGTTTTAGTTCATATAAGCAAAAACGCGCCTTAAGCGCGTTTTTTCCTGTTGCCACCGCGCTTACTTAGCGCTGTTTTTCGCCACTCTCTCGGCATCGACCAGATCTAGGGTGATGTAGGCGGTTTCATCGAGGAAGGCATCCGGCGCCAGGACATCGTCCGTGCTCTCGTCCAACGAGGCTATGGCTTTCAATCCGTGAGCCAGACGGCGTTCGTTGATGCGATCCAATTGCTTCTTCTCATCGGCTTCACGGGATGCCAAACGCTCGCTCTCAACCAGAGAAACCGACTTCTCCTTATGATGCTTCTTGAATTCATTGATGTCCTGGAAGACATAATTGAATTCAACATCCGCCTTAATCCGGTTTAAATGCTTCTGTTCCAGGTTGGCAACCAAGTCGCTGGAGATCTCTCCCAGCGTGCTGTATTGCGCCACAGGAACCCTGTCCCAGGGCAAGGCATTGGTTTCTTCCGCCTCGCCATACTCTCCGGGCTCCAGGGCACTCGGGAAGGCGATGTTGGGTGTCACCCCTTTGAGCTGGGTGCTGCCGCCGTTGATGCGATAAAATTTGGCTATGGTGTATTGCACATGGCCTATCGGCTTGTCATACATATCATAGATACGCCCCAGGCTCTTATGTTGCTGCACTGTGCCCTTGCCGAAGGTGGACTCGCCGACGATCAAGGCACGGCCATAATCCTGCAGCGCGGCGGCGAAGATTTCCGACGCAGAAGCGCTGTATCTGTCGACCATCACAGTCAGGGGGCCGCCATAGGCACTCTGGCCATCGTTGTCACGGTTCTGTGAGACGTTGCCATTGGCATCGCGAATTTGTACCACGGGTCCCATGTCGATAAACAAACCCGTCAACAGGGTCGCTTCGGTCAAGGCACCGCCACCGTTGCCGCGCAGGTCTATGACCACACCTTCAACCTTGGCTTCGTTGAGCTTGACCAGCTCTTTGGACACATCCTGGGAAAGGTTCATGTAGAACCCAGGGATGTCTATCACCCCCACCTTACGGTGAGCGTAAGGCCCTTCCTGAGGTTCTATGACCTTGGAGGTCGCCGCCCTGTCTTCCAAACGGATCTTGTCTCTCACTATGGTCACATTGACGGGTTTGGCATTGGCGCCGCCCTTCTTGGGCAGGATCTGCAACACCACCTTGCTGCCTTTTGGGCCCTTGATGAGTTCGACCACGTCGTCGAGACGCCAACCGATGACATCGACTATCTCGCCCTCTTCCTGACCGACGCCGACAATTCTATCTTCCGGTGCCAGCTTCTCGCTGTTGGCAGCAGGGCCTCCGGCCACCAGACTCTTGATCACTGTGTAATCATCATCGAGCTGCAACACGGCACCTATGCCTTCCAGGCTGAGGTTCATTTCCATCTGGAAACGCTCGGCGTTGCGCGGCGATAAGTAGCTGGTATGCGGCTCTATGCTGCGGGCGAAGGCATTCATCACACCCTGGAACACATCTTCGCTCTGGCTCTGGCTCAGACGCTTGATGGCGTTGTTGTAACGCTTTTGCAAGATAGTGACTATCTCGTCCCACTTCTTGCCTGTCAGCTTGAGATTCAGGGCATCATACTTGACTCTCTGGCGCCACAGCTCATCGAGCTCCGCCGTGTCTTTGGGCCAAGCGGCATCGTCTCTGTCGAATTGATACACATCTCCGGGGACAGTGAAATCTATTTCCTTGTCCAACAGAGACAAGGCATAGGCAAAACGCTCATAACGGCGCTGCTGTGCGAGATCGAACATCTTATAGGCAGAGTCCAAATCTCCGGACGTCAGCATGTCATCGAATTGCTTCCGGTACGGCTTGAAGCTGTCCACGTCCGCCTGGGTCAACACATTGCGGCGAAAATCCAATTGCTTCAAATAACGATCGAAAATCTGCTGGGAAAACCCGTCGTCCAGGTTGAATCTATGGTAGTGCGAACGGGTGAATAAACCGGTCACCCTCTTACTGGCAACCTTATGCTGAGGTTCCTGCTTAAGTGTGGGTAACTCGCTGATTTGAATCGTAGGAGACAAGGCCCACGCCGGAAAACCAACCAAAAAGCTGGTGACGGACGCGGCTAAAGTGAGTTTTCGCATCAACAAGTTACTCCTTTCAATACTATGACTACAGCAGGATGTGTTCGGCTCGGACCTTAATGCTCAAGCCACTGTCCAACTGGACCAGAACATCTTCCTTGTTAATGTCGGTGATCACACCTGCAACCGGTGACTTACCCAGTTTGACATTCACGCGCTGTTTTTGTTTCAAATCGCTCAGATTTGCTTGCACCAGTTTGACTTCCGGCTCGGCCTTGGCCTTCGCCGCAGGTTTAACACTGCGTTCGGCTTTGGGGGCCTGGGTCTTGGTTGGTTTTCTGACGGGCTTCTTCGCAGCCGGCTTGGGCGCTTGCGCTGCGCGCTTGGCCTTGGCTTTTTCCTGACTTTCTTTCAGGGTAGCCTGCGCATGATCTATGTGTTCCTGCTCCAGCTCGCCACAGTCAACACCATCGAGATCCACACGCTGCACACCGGCTTTCACACACTTAAGATAGCGCCAGCTGCTGGTATAACGCCTCAGGGCGACTCTCAATTGAGTTTTACTGACTTTAGAATCATCAGCCAACCTTTCAGCCAAATCTTGGAACAACCCGATTTTTAATGGCTTGGTTTCACCTTCGGCAATAAAACACAAAGGAAATTTTTCATACAAGTACGCCAGAATTGCGTTGGTGTCGGTCAACTTTTCTGTTGATTCCATCATTACTTCCACAGTCAAAAAGGGACCAGGGTGACTGGCTGACCTTCATCAGCCTCTTCCGAGTCGTTTATCTTCGTTAAACTCTCATTGGAGCTTAACGTACAAATTAGCATCATAGCCGTGTTTGCTAAAGCAAAATTAACAGACTTTAACAATTTACCGGATCAAGACACTCGCGCCTTAAACTGAGACTTATCTCCATCAGGCCCGGTGCGTGCAGCCGCTTATTATAAGGCGGGCGCCACCGAATGCGACCATGATTTGTCCATTATCGTACGCAAATTAAGCAAATAGGCTCTTTTCAAGGCTTTTAACCAAGGTTTCCAGACCCTTTTGGTCTTCGGCATCGAAACGGTCATACTCGGGACTGTCTATATCCAGCACGGCGATAAGCTCCGAAGCGGCAAAAACCGGGATCACTATCTCAGAATTGCTGGCACTGTCGCAGGCGATATGGCCGTCGAATTGATGCACATCGGCGATTCTCTGGGTGCTGGCCTGCGCCGCGGCTGTGCCACAAACGCCCTTGCCCCACGGGATGCGGCTACAGGCGACCTTACCCTGGAAGGGGCCGAGCACCAGTTGTTCACCCCGTTTAAGGTAAAAACCGACCCAATTGATCCCGCTGAGGTTGTCATTGAGCAAGGCGGAAAAATTCGCCATGGCGGCAACCTGATCATCCTCACCGGCAAGCAAGGCCTGCGCCTGGCGATTCAAAGTGGCGTAAAATGTCGACTTCATCGGCAGTTCCTAATCTAAGAGTTGGCTGTATCTGCCTTCTTGGCAGGTTTTTTGGCTGGCGTACTTTTAACCTGAACGCCACCTTTAAGCAAGTTGGTCAACTCGTCTTTACGCGTCGCGAAATAGAATGCCAACTTCTCCGAAGTCGCATCGTCGAGTCCCAGGCCAGCCTCTTGAATGAAAGGGATCAGGTTATCGGCGATATCGAGCATCTTGTCGTAGGCATCGGCCTCCTTCTTAGATGTGAACGTCATCTTTTCAACCCCTTCTCTGACCACGACAAATTGTGTTATAACCGCCATGAATGCTCCGCACTGTTTTTATATACAGTGCATAGAGTGGCACAGATCCAACTTGTGATGCAAGTGATCTCATTATTCTGCTACTATCGGCAGGTGATTGTTTAACGATGTAAAAACGCCTTGATTCAGACCGACACTACCGAAACTGGCTTGCTTGGCGACACAGCCCCGAATAACCGGATACCCAGATATCGCTATGGATGAACCAACAAGAGACGCCTCAGTGGTATTATGCCGCTCCTGTGATCTGGCCATCAGGAAACGGGCGCTGCCATCCAATGTCAGGGCCATCTGTCCCAGATGCCACTCTGTCCTGTACGACAGCCCCTATTGTTCCATCAACGGCATGCTGGCCCTGTGCGTGACCGCCTTGATGTTTTATTTGCCCGCCAACCTCTTCCCCGTGCTGGAAATCCATTTCTTCGGCAGCATAAGAACCACGACGGTATTTCAGGGGGCGCTGGCGGTCATGGACCAAGGCTACTGGATAGTAGGCATTGCCGTGCTCGTTGCCGCAGTGCTGGCGCCCGGGGTGCTGATACTGTCTATCTTCACCCAGATACTGATAGTGAAATTCGGCCT
This sequence comes from Shewanella sp. AS16, assembly GCF_021412365.1. NCBI lineage: Bacteria > Pseudomonadati > Pseudomonadota > Gammaproteobacteria > Alteromonadales > Shewanellaceae > Shewanella > Shewanella sp. AS16. Next base: position 158,621 of record NZ_JAKCLK010000001.1, read on the forward strand.
CAAGACACATACGGGCCGCGCGCTGTTGAAGCATCTGTTGCAGCATCAGGGGTTGTTGTCGGAGCTGACCATGCTGGAAATCTATGTGATCAGCTTTTTGGTTTCAGCCTTCCAATTATCTGATTTCTCAGATATCTTTTTTGGTATCGGCACTTTCTGCTTCGTGATGCTATTCGTGACCACCCTCTTCCTGCAGCGGGAATATAACTTGGATCATATGTGGAGTTTTCTCGATGAAAACCACTGAAAGTTTACAGGGACAGGCCCTCGGGCTGGTGTTGTGCCATGTCTGTCATCAGCTGAACCAGAGCAAAGAGGGCCACTGTCGCCGCTGCGGTCAGGCCCTGCGCCAGCGGGATCACGGCAGCATACAGAAGAGCTGGGCACTGTTGATCACCGCCGCCATCTTACTGGTGCCGGCCAACATCTACCCCATTACCACTATCGTCAAGCAGGGCAAGATCACCCAGGACACGATTCTTTCCGGCATACTGCATCTGGTCCAGTCGGACATGCTGCCCATTGCCATCATAGTGTTCGTCGCCAGCATATTGGTGCCTTGGCTGAAAATCATCGGCCTGGCCATCTATCTGTCCGCCATCAGTTTCAACATACCCGTCTCCAAACGCAAGTTGATGGTGGGTTTTCACATTATCGAGTGGATTGGCCGCTGGTCCATGCTGGACCTGTTTGTGATTTCCCTTACCGTCGCCCTGGTCAACATGGGGCAATTGCTGGATGCCAAGCCCGCACCTGCGGCCACCGCCTTCGCCCTGGTGGTGTTATTAACCCAACTGGCAGCCAAGGTGCTGGACACACGTTTACTCTGGGATCGATTGGAAAAACAAGATGACGCAAATTGAATCACCTAAGATAGTAAAGAAAAAGCTCTTCTCCCCTATTTGGTTGCTGCCTATTCTCGCCCTGGCACTGGGCGCCTGGCTCGGCATCAAGAGCATCAGGGAGTCGGGAATCGAGATCCAGATCCATTTTCCCAGCGCGACCGGCATCGACATAGGCAAGACCCTGGTCAGGTACCAGGGCTTGACCGTGGGTAAGGTCATAGACATAGCCATAGACGAAGACCTCAAAGGGGTCGACGTCAAGGCGCTGATAGATTACCGCTCCGAGCGCTTCCTCAACGAGGGGACCCTCTTCTGGTTAGTCACCCCCAAGGCCAGCATCACGGGCGTCGAGGGGCTAGACGCGCTCTTCTCGGGCAACTATATCGCCATGCAACCGGGCGGCGGCGGTTCCAGGACCTCGTACGAGGCCCAGCGCGAGCCGCCGGCGATGCAGCCCGGCAGCGAGGGGGTCGTCATCGAGCTCAAAGCCGATAAACTGGGATCCCTCGATGTGGGTTCCCCCGTGTTTTATCGTCAGGTACCGGTCGGCAGCATAGTCAGCTATCGGCTCGAAGGCAGCCAGCGGATACTGATAAGTGCCTTCATTCAGGAACAATTTACCCATCTGGTGAAGAAAGACTCACACTTCTGGAATGTTTCTGGGGTGCAGATCGACGCTTCACTGGCCGGGGTCAAGGTCACCACAGAGAGCCTGGCGTCTATTTTGGCCGGCGGTATCAGCTTCGATTCCAATGAACAGGGGATCGAGGCCGAAAACGGTGACAGTTTCCCCCTGTATGACTCGCGGGAGCAGGCCGACGGCGGCCAGATGCTGACGCTCACCGGCATAGACGCCAACGGCATAAGTAAAGGCACGGGTATCTTCTATCGGGGCGTCGCCATAGGGGAAGTGCGGGACATACAGCCCCTGAAGGATGGGGTCAGGCTGACAGCCAGCGTGAACCCTGAGTATGGCTCGCTGCTGACCCGGGACGCCCACTTCTGGCTCGAAGGCGCAGATCTGTCGCTCAATGGCGTGAGCCATGCAGAACGCCTGCTCACAGGCAAGGTGATCAATTTTCTCCCCGGGGTAGCGGACGCCGCCATTCCGGCCAATCCCGAATACCCTCTGGCCAACGAGGCCCCCGAACTGGCCCAGGCACAGAAACGCCTCCTCAAGGTCAATGCCGATGAGAATGCCGGCATTCAGCCCGGGGCCGATGTCAGATACAAACAGATTAAGATAGGCTCTGTGCTCAGCGTGAACCTGAGCAAGGATTTTTCCGTCGTCGAATATCAGCTGGAAATCTTGCCGGAATTTGTCGGCTTGGTGCATAGCGACAGTTACCTGCTGCCGGAATCGGCACTGGCGATAGACGCCTCACTGGATGGCGTCTCGGTCAAGAGCCGCGATCTCGCCACCCTGGTCAAGGGTGCCGTCAGCTTGCTGCCGGGCAAGAGCCACAGGCCGCTAGCCGCAGCGGCAACACTCAAGCTCTTCGCTTCGGCCGCGGAAGCGGAGCAATTTTTTGCCAATCAAAAACTGACCCATCTGACTCTGGTAAGCCAGGACGGTGCCGATCTGGCGAAAGGCTCCCCCGTCTACTACAAGAAAATGCAGATTGGCCTGGTCGAGGCCGTCAATTGGCAGGCCAGCAGCGACACTTTCCAGATCCGCCTGGCACTCGAGCAGGCTTTCGCCGCCCTGGTCAAACCCAATACCGTCTTCTGGCGCAACAATGCCGTCGAGATCAATGCCAGTCTGGCGGGACTGGAAGTCGCGGTTGCACCGCTCAAAGGCGCGCTCAAGGGCAGCATCAGCCTGGGGCTGCTCGCCGAAGAGGTGAAGGCCGACAGCCAACGCCTGTATGAGTCCAAGACACTGGCACAGGCGCAGGCACAGGCCATCAGCCTCACCTTCCCGGCCTCGGCCAGGCTCTCCAGTGGCGCCGCCATTCGCTATCGGGGCCATAAGGTCGGTGAAGTCCAACAGATCAAGCTCAACGCAGATCTGCAGACATTAACCGCCAACGCCTACCTCTATGGCGAATATGCCGACTATTTCAGCCGTCAGGACAGTGAATACTTCCTGGTGGACGCCCAGATCTCCCTCGCCGGCATAAAGGCGGTGGACACGCTGATCACCGGCCCCTATGTCGGCGTGACTCCGGGCAGCAGTGCCAGCAGCAGCCAGACATTCGCGGCCAGTATGAGCAGCACTGCCTACGCCAACCTCGACAGTTCAGCGCTCACCTTCACCCTGGAAGACACCAATCTGGGCTCGATACGCATAGGCACCCCACTCTTCTTCCGTGGCATAGCCATAGGCCAGATCGATGGCTATAGCCTGTCGGCCACGGGCAACAGGGTGCTGATGCTGGCCCATGTGGAGGGCAAGTACAAGCATCTGGTCAATAACAGCAGCAAGTTCTGGAATGTCTCCGGCATCAAGGTCGATGTTGGCCTATTCTCCGGCGCCCAGATAGAAACAGGGTCGCTTGAGAGCATACTCGTCGGCGGCATCAGCGTCGCCACCCGAGAGCCGACTTCATCTGCCAATGCCTTGGTTCAGGGCAGCATACTGCCACTGCATGCGAGCGCGGAGAAAAGTTGGCGCGACTGGCAGGCGGCCAACTGAGGCACAGACATACCCCACAATGCAATAAAGGGCCCAGGGGCCCTTTATTGCATTGCACGGCTTTATTCCCTACGCCGGCATCAGCCGTAAAACCAGTAGCAAACGAAGATCGCCGCCAAGAGGCCGGCGCCGTCGGCCGCCAAGCCACAGCCGAGGGCATGACGCGTCTGGCGTATCCCCACTGAGCCGAAATAGACAGCCAACACATAGAAGGTGGTCTCAGTGCTGCCCTGGAAGATAGCCGCCAAACGCCCGGCGAAGGAATCGACCCCATGGTGATCCATGGTCTCGAGCATCATGGCTCTGGCGCCCGAACCGCTGAAGGGTTTCATCAGCGCCGTCGGCAAGGCGTCGACGAAGCGGCTGTCGAGACCCAACAGGCCAACCAGCTCGCCAGTCAGCTGCAACAGATATCCGAGGGCGCCGGACGCCCTGAGCAGGCCTATGGCCAGCAGCATGGCCAACAAGTAGGGGATCAGCTGTATCGCCTGGTTGAAGCCCTCCCTGGCACCTTCGATAAATTCATCATAGATGGCCACCTTCCTGACCGCCGCCGTGAGCACGAAGGCGAACACCAGCAACAACAAGACGCCGTTGCCGAGCGCCGTCGACACTGAGCCTATCGTCTGGGCGGACAGCGTCCCCAGGTAGAAGACGCTCGCCACCAAGGCCCCCAGCAACACGGCGCCGTAGCCAAGCACTACGGTATTGAGCAAGGACAGGCGCTGTACCATGGCGACCACCAGGAGCCCCACCAGGGTCGAGGCCGATGTCGCCAGCAAGATGGGCAGAAACACGTCGGCGGGAGCACTCGCCCCCTGCTGCGCCCGGTAGAGGAACACGGTCACGGGCACCAGGGTCACAGACGAGGTATTGAGTACCAGAAATAAGATCTGCGCATTGCTGGCCACAGCCTTGTTCGGGTTCAGACTCTGCAGATCCTGCATCGCCTTGAGCCCAAGCGGGGTCGCGGCATTGTCCAGGCCAAACACATTGGCGGTTAAGTTCATAGTGATGCTGCCGAAGGCGGCATGCCCCCTGGGCACTTCCGGCATCAACCTGCTGAGCAGAGGCTCGAATAACCAGGCGATGGCACCGACAACCCCGGCCTTTTCGCCGACGCGCATCAACCCCATCCACAAGGCCAACACCCCGACCAAGCCGAGGGCTATCTCGGCCGCTAACTTGGCACTGTGGAACAATGCCTCGACCGACTGACTCAAGACATCCGCTTGCCCATTGAACAGGCGGACCAAGATGGCCACAGCCGCCGTGATAAAAAACACCAACCAAACCCGATTCAGCACACTCTTTCCTCTGCAAGGCCTTACCAATTAAGCCAGAGATTAATCCCTGTCACTGAGCGCCACTATGCTATAATCGCGCCAATTGATGAACAGTTAATTCTCTTATGGTTCAGTTAAATCAAAATTTTATCGATAGTATGGCGCAAGAGTTGCCGGCACATTTGTCCCTCGACGACTTTATCGCCTATTGTGACAAGCCGCTGCGGCGCTCCATCCGCGTCAACAGCCTGAAAATATCCGCCGCGGACTTTATCGCCCTGATGGCACCAAAGGGCTGGGTGTTTGAAGCCATTCCCTGGTGCAGCGACGGTTTCTGGATAAGTTACGATGAGGAAGAGCAGCTGGGCAATGCCGTAGAGCATCTGCAGGGGCTGTTCTATATTCAGGAAGCCAGCTCCATGCTGCCGCCCACGGCCCTGTTTGCCGGGAACGAGCCGCAATTGGTGCTGGACCTCGCCTCGGCGCCCGGTTCCAAGACCACCCAGATGGCGGCCTTGATGCATAACTCAGGCCTGTTGGTGGCCAACGAATATTCCGCCAGCCGGGTCAAAGTATTGCATGCCAATGTGCTGCGCATGGGCGCCAGTCATTGTGCCCTCACCCACTTCGATGGCCGGGTGTTCGGCGAATACTTGTACGAGCGTTTCGATGCCGTGTTGCTCGATGCCCCCTGCGGTGGCGAAGGCACGGTGCGCAAAGATCCCGATGCCCTCAAACACTGGGATCCTCTCGATGTCCAGGCCATAGCCGAGACCCAGAAGGCGCTGCTAATATCGGCCTTCCTGGCACTCAAACCCGGCGGTACCCTGGTCTATTCGACCTGCACCCTGAACCGCACCGAGAATCAGGGGGTGTGTGAATACCTGCAGCAAACCTACACGGATGCGGTGCGATTCGAACCCCTGAACGACTTGTTCGAGGGCGCGGCCCGGGCCTGTACGCCGGAAGGCTTTCTGCATGTCTGGCCACAGATCTTCGACAGCGAAGGCTTCTTCGTGGCCAAGCTCACCAAGCTGGCGTCCGTGCCGCGCCTGCAAGCCGAGCCCAAACGGCAGAAGAATTTCCCCTTCACACCGGCATCGGCCAAACAGGTGGCCGCACTGCAGGACTATTTCAGCCAAAACCTGGGGATCACCCTGCCCCACGACGGCCATATCATGGTCAGGGACGAAGAGTATTGGCTATTCCCACAGGCGTTTGCCGACTTCATCGGCCTGATGCGCTTCCAGCGTATAGGGTTGAAGCTCGCCGACAGCATCAAGCATGGCTTTAAGGTGCGCCACGAAGCGGTTATCGCCCTGGGGCAAACCAGCAGCAAGCAGGTCGCGCTGGATGAGGCCCAGGCGAAGGAATATCTCATGGGACGGGATATCCAGCTGGAGCAGGCAGGCAAAGCCAGGGGGGAAGTGATCGTCAGTTATGGCACGAGCCCGTTGGGAATGGCCAAACATCTGGGGAATAAGTTAAAAAACAACCTCCCCAGGGACTTGGTCAAAGACAAGGTCGCCATCTTGCCCGTCATAGGCTGATGGCAACATATTTGGTTACAAACTTGCGGCTAAAAAGCGGGGGCGACAGCGCATTTTTTGCGCTATTAAACTACACTTTCGCACAGATATAAGTGCAAGCTTGTCATCTGTAGCGCAAGGCTCTCGAATGAGCCATTCCCCTAGGCCCGGAACAATCGGAATAGTTTTGGGCCTCTTTTTGTGTCCTGCTCTTGCCGCCACTAAGGCGGCAAAGGCCGGCACTAAGCCGGGCCCATTATCTGCCAACCAGCTTGGCCGCATCTTTGAACAAGTTGAAAAAGTTCTCCCCCGTATACTCGGCCAACTCCTGGTATGTCTCTCCCCGCAGCTCGGCGACAAATTCCGCCACGTCACGAACGAAGGCGGGTTGGTTTTCCTGGCCCCTGTGGGGCATAGGCGCCAAATAGGGGGAGTCGGTCTCGACCAACAGCCTATCCCTGGGTACCTTGCGGATCACGTTTCTCAACTCGCCGGCATTCTTGAAGGTCACTATGCCTGAGACAGAAATATAGAATCCCAGCTCGATCGCCGCCTTCGCCATCTCCCAGTTCTCGGTGAAACAATGCAGCACACCGCCGACCTTGTCGGCCTGGCCCTGTTTCAGCAGGCGAATTGTGTCTTCCCTGGCATCTCTGGTGTGGACTATCAAAGGTTTATTGACCTCGACCGCCAAGGCTATCTGTTGCTCGAAGCACGCCTGTTGCAACGCCTTGGTATCGTCGGCATAGAAATAATCCAGCCCAGTCTCACCTATGGCGACGACCCTGGGATCTTGGGCGAAACTGGCTATCTGGGCCACATCCAGTCCGTCTTTGACGTCCAGCGGGTGCACCCCTGAGGAGAGAAATACATTGTCAAACGCCGCCACCTTATCGCGCATGGCCGCAAAGCCCTGCTGTCTGACGTTGACACAGAGTAAATATTCGACGCCACGCTGCTTGGCGGCATCCAGTATGAGTTGCAGACTCTGGTGGTCCGGGGCGGCCTTAAGCCTGTCTAAATGGCAATGGGAATCGATGAGCACTGGTGGGTCCAAGCATGAATCATAATGGGGGCAAGGATACCCAGCTACATGGTACAGGTCAAATCGGCAGAACTCAGCTCGCCGGACAGGAGTTTCTCTATATGGTGTTTATGGCTGTCAGGCTCAGACAACATCTTGATGCCTATCCCCGCGGGCCGGCCGCCGGACGCCCCGACAGGATTGATCCAAACCACCCTCCCCCTGAACTCATTCACGCTCGAGGTCCCGGGTAAGCGGTAGGCTATCATCAGCTCTTCGCCCAGGAAATGGCTCTCGGTCGTCGCCACAAACAGGCCAGCGGGTCTGATGAAGGGCATGTAGGCCCGATAGAGTTGGTGCAAGGTATCGAAGTTAACCACAAGATCTATCATAAGATGTTATCTAGTTGTTATTTTCTTATATTCTAAGACAAAACGCTGGAAAAGGCCCAGATAATTGACACTCGGCATCGTCTGCAGGCTATGGCACTGGTCCATGACGTCCGCCGCCAGGGCCGCCACCCGCTGGCGCTCGAGGGCATCGGCCCGGGTCTCGCGCAGCAAATACTGCCGCAACACCAGATACAATACCTTGAGCGCATCAAAAATCTGTCCCTCGCCAACCCCGAGCAGGCCGGCATTGAGATGACCCGAACTCAGGCTGCCGGCCCAATCCTTGCGCAGCGCCAGCAAGGCTTGATAATGCCCGCTCTGCAGACTGGCGGCCAAGGCAAGCGGCCCACCCACGACCGGCAGACACCAGGTCACATCTTCCTGCAGACCATACAAGTTTGCCAACCAGTGGCCTAGGTCTGCCCTGGATGGCGCAGTGAAGCTGATGCGCTGGCAGCGACTGCTGATCGTCGGCAGCAGGCGCCCAGGGGTGTCGGACTGGAGTATGAGCAAGGTGTTTTGCCCAGGTTCTTCCAGCGTCTTCAGCAGCGCATTGGCCGCCGCCAAGTTCAGCCGCTCGCAATTGAAGAGCAAGGCTACCCGCCGGCCCCCCTGCTGCGCCGTCGAGCTCAGCTTGTGGCATAACTCGCGGATCTGGTCGACCTTGATCTGATTGCCGTCGGCCTCGACCCGGTAAAAGTCCGGGTGACTGCCGGCCTCGAACAGCTGACACGCCTTGCAAAAGCCGCAACTGCCCTGAGCCGTCGGCTGCTGGCATAGGGCCGCTTGCGCCATGGACAGGGCTAAAAGCTGCCCCCCGAGCGCGCTGTCTATGCCAATCAGCTGTGCATGGCTGAGCCTATTGTGCCTGAGTGAATCTATGAAGCGCCCGGCCGCGGCGGCGAGCCAGGGCAGCTGGGCCAGAGTCGGCTCTTGGGCGGGTGCCTGGCCTGCTACCATTGGATCCCCTGCAACACGGCCAGAATATCTTTATGCACCTGGCCTATTTCCTGGCTGGCATCTATGACCAGGATGCTGTCATCCTCGGCCGCCAACTGCAGGTAAGTCGCCCGGGCGCGTTCGAAGAAATCGAGCGTTTGTTGCTCTATTCTGTCCAGTTCGCCCCTGCCGGCGGCGCGGCTCAAGCCCAATGCCGGCGGTATGTCCAGGTACAAGGTCAAATCGGGTTTGAAGCCCTTGAGGGTCGCCTCGCTGACCGCATGCACCAATGGCATGAGGCCGCGGCCGCCCCCCTGATAGGCCAGAGACGAGAGGTTATGCCTGTCACCCAGCACCCAAAGCCCGGCGGCAAGCGCAGGCTTGATCACCCTGTGGATCAGCTGGGCTCTGGCGGCATAGATCAACAGGCACTCGGCCTCATCACACAGGGGGTCGCTGGGATCGGCTATCTTAACCAGGTCGCGAATACGCTCGGCCAAGGGGGTCCCGCCGGGTTCACGGGTACAGACAGGCTCCCGCCCCGTATGCCGGGTGATAAAATCATGCATCAAGGCGACGGCACTGGATTTGCCGGCGCCTTCCAAGCCTTCGATCACGATAAATTTAGCGTTGTTTTCGCTCATTTATTTCTTCTCTGAAATTGATTGACCGCGCGATTATGCTCAGCCAGCGTGCTGGAGAACACATGGCTGCCGTCGTTGCGCGACACAAAATACAAGTAATTCACTGCCGCTGGGTTGGCCGCCGCGCGTAACGCCGCCCGGCTCGGCGCCGCTATCGGAGTTGGCGGCAGGCCGGCCACCCTATAGGTGTTGTAGGGTGTCATTTCCAGCAGATCCTTGCGGCTGATATTGCCCTGGAAGCGCTCCCCCATGCCGTAGATAACAGTGGGATCTGTCTGCAGGCGCATCCCCTTCTTGAGGCGATTGCTGAACACGGCCGCAATCCATGCCCGCTCGTCGTCCCTGGCGGTTTCTTTCTCTATGATGGACGCCAAGATCAACAGCTCGTAGGGTGACTTGAGTGGCAGATCGCTGGCGCGTTGCGCCCAGGCCGCCGCCAACTCCTGCTGCATCTTCTGATAGCTCTGCGCCAATAGGCTAGCCAGCGCCTGATCTGCCACATAATGATAGGTATCCGGGAAGAACTTGCCCTCCGGCAGCCCGGAATCATCGCCCTCGGCGGCCAATACCGAGTCGAAGACGCCGGCGGGCACGTTCAGATGAGGCACCCCCTGCAACTGCGCCTGCCACTGGGCCAGACTCTGGCCTTCGATCAGGGTCAGGCTGAAGCGCTTTTCCTTGCCCTGGGCCATTTTCTGCAGCAACTGCACCAAGGTGTCCCCCGGGGCCATTTCATAGAGACCGGCGCGGATCTGTGCCAGCTCAGGCCGTAACCTCAGCAGCAACTTGAGCTTCCACAGCTCAGAGATAACCCCCTGGTGAGCCAGCTCTCCGGCCACCTGATACACAGAGGTGCCGTGAGCCAATGGAACTTCCTGTACCCGCTTGATGTTCAGTGGCGTGTCGCCGTAACGCACGACAGTGTGATAACCCCAAAAACCCGCCACACTGGCTAAGGTAAGCAAGGTCATGAAAGTGGCCAACAGGCCGATAAGCATTTTTTTCATAATATCAAAGCTAGTGTTTGTCTCAATGAAGCGGTGAACTGCGCCCTGGGATACTTGACCCTGTCTATGGCCAACACATCGACTATGCCAAACAGGCTGTTGGTGACGAAGACATGGTTGGCATAGTGAAGAAAATCCTCATTCAGATCCGCCACTATGACATTAAACCCCAGATCGGCCAAGGCCATGATCACCTGCGCCCGCATCACCCCGGCGACGCCGCAGGCAGTCAATGCCGGGGTAAACACCTGGTTTTCACGGACGAAAAACAGGTTCCCCATGGATGAGGCTATGAGCAGATGATGGCTGTCCTTGACCAGCCAGTCGTCAATGCCGTCAGGCAGGACTGCAGACCTGATCAACACTTGTTCCAGGCGATTGAGGTGCTTGATCCCCGCCAGCAGGGGTTGGCGTCCGAGGCGCACTTCGGAGGCGCACAGACGTATGCCCTGCCGTTGCCAATCGGCGTAATGTTCCGGGATAGGGTGCAGCGACACTATTTCTGTGGGATGACAAGGCGTTGGCGGCGCGTAACCCCGACCGCCAACGCCCCGGGTGATAACAAGCTTGATACACTGGTGTGGATGGGCGGCGCCCAGGCGATGCAGCAAGGCCGCCAACTCGGGGCTCAAGTGCCAATCCAGGCCCAAACGCGCCGCGCCTTGCTGCAGGCGCTGCATGTGGGCATCGAAGAAGGCGATGCCCTCCGGGCCGACACGCATGGTGGCGAACAGGCCATCGCCATAGGCCAAGCCCCTGTCGAAGGGACTCACGGACGCCATGGCTTGACCATTCACCCAAACCTGAGTCATCAGCTGTCCTGGCTGATGCGGCTCGCTACCGCTTCTTGCTGATCTTTATACTTGGCACTCTTACGCGTGTTGTAGGGACGTGCGACCGCATGGTTCAAGCGCTCAAAATTCAATGCCCCTATGGTCATCCGCGGCCGCAGTGCCAGGGGCAGCTTGCCGCTGTTGTAGAACTCCAGCACTATCTTGCCCTGCCAACCTGGATCGATACGGTGCGCCGTCACATGCACCATCAAGCCCAGGCGCGCCAGCGAGGAGCGGCCGTCGAGCCAGCCGACGATATCGGCCGGCAGAGTCACACTCTCATAGGTCACGGCCAAGGCCAGCTCCCCCGGATGGAGGAAGAAGGCTTCGCCGTCGGCGATCTCTATCTTGTCGCTCATGACCCTATCCAGGGCCGCCTGCATCTCGACACTCGGGCCGCTCAAATCGATAAAAGGCGCGGTATGATCCTTGAAGACCCGAAATTGGCTGCCAAGACGGACATCGACACTCACACCACTTATGGCTTCTATGCCCGGGCGGGGGAAGATCACTATGGTGCCATCATCGAGACATTGTTCGATCTCAATATCGGTTAAACGCATTTTGCCTTTGACTCCCTGAAATGATTGCTATTGACTGGTCCCTGGCCTATTTAGCCAGCAAGTGCTGAATTCGTGCCTTGAGAATATCTGTCGCTATGCGGTTCTTGCCACCGCGCGGCACTATGATATCGGCATATTGTTTCGACGGTTCGATGAACTGCAAAAACATCGGCCGCACCGTCTTCTTATACTGGGAAATCACCGACTCCATGGTCCGGCCACGCTCGGCCACGTCCCGGGTCAAGCGGCGCAGGAAACAGATGTCCAGCGGCGTGTCCATGAAGACACTGGCATCCATCAATTCCCTGAGTTTGGGATCGGTCAGCAGGAGGATCCCTTCGAGAATAATCACCTTTTTCGGTGTCATACTCAAGGTTTCGCTGGTGCGGGTATGCTCTGTGTAGCTATAGCAGGGAATATCCACTTGCTCACCGGATTTCAGCTGTTGCAGATGCGCGCAGAGCAACTTGTGGTCCAGCGCCTTGGGATGGTCGTAGTTGGTCAGGACCCGCTCGTCCATCGACAGATGGCTCTGATCCCGGTAATAAGCGTCTTCGTTGATCACCCCTATCTGATCTGTGCCTAAATCACGGCGTAGCTCCTCGAATATCGTCTTTGCAATCAAGCTCTTGCCTGATGCTGACGCGCCGGCTATTCCGATAATGACACACTGCTGAGAATTCATACCCTTAAACCTTACTCTTCATCTGTTACGCTAATTGAAATGTTTGCCTTGGGTTGTGATACCGCCAAGGCCGCGCCCACTTTACGGGCTATGTCTGAATAAATTTGTGTGACCTCACTCTCCGGTTGCGCCACCACGCAGGGGGCTCCCTTGTCCATGGCCTCGCGGATCTGCAGCTGCAGGGGTAAGGCCCCCAGGAGCGGCACCCGATAGCGCTCGGCGATTTTACGGCCGCCATCTGCGCCGAAGGGATGCTCCCTGTGACCACATTCGCTGCACACATGGAAGCTCATGTTCTCCACTATGCCAAGCACGGGCACATCCACCTTTTGGAACATGACTATGCCTTTCTTGGCATCGGCCAGGGCTATGTCCTGGGGGGTGGTGACTATCACAGCGCCACTGAGCGGCACCTTCTGTGACAGGGTCAGCTGTATGTCGCCCGTGCCCGGTGGCATGTCCACCACCAGATAGTCCAACTCTGGCCACTGAGTCTCATTCAGCAGCTGGGTCAGGGCCCCCGCCGCCATGGGACCGCGCCAGACAGTGGCGTCTTCGGCGCTGATCAGGAAACCCAGCGACTGAGCGGCTATGCCATGGACCTCGGCCGCCGCTATGTGCTTGCCGTCCGGTGACATGGGCTTGAAGTCGGGGATCCCCAGCATGAGAGGGATCGAGGGGCCATAGATGTCCGCATCCAAAATGCCGACTCGGGCGCCTTCGGCCGCCAATGCCAGCGCCAGGTTGACCGCAGTGGTCGACTTACCCACCCCGCCCTTGCCCGACGCCACGGCAATCACATGCTTGACCTTGTCCAGGGCCGTACCCGAGGTGGCAGTACTAAAACTGCCGGCCTGGAAACTGGGATGACATTCAACCGCCTCGACCCCTTCGAGCCCAAGCAGGCCAGGCGTCAACTGCGCCACTGTGGCCGCATATTGACTCTTGCAGGGGTAGGGATAAACCAAGGTCAGTTGCAGGGTTTTACCCGCCATTGCCAGTTGCGTGACGCAACCGGCACTGACAAGCCCCTGGCCCAGATAAGGATCGATAACCGCATCGAGTATGGCCAGTACCGGCCCGAGAAGATCGCCACTTAAGCGATAATCTTGCGTAGCTGAAGACAAAACGCCTACCCCAGTATAAAAATTTGCCCAAGTGTATCAGATATTGGTAAAAACATTCGCGTAGAATTACTCCAATTGCTGCAGCTTTTGGTGAAAATTCTCCATTAATCGGTTAGTATCACAGCCAATAATTCCGGGCCCAACATGATTTTGAGATAAGATGGCAACTTCACAACGTAAAATCCTCGTGACCAGCGCACTCCCTTACGCCAACGGACCTATACATTTAGGCCACATGTTGGAATACATACAGACAGACATCTGGTCACGTTATCAAAAACTTCGTGGCCATGAATGTCATTACATCTGTGCCGATGATGCCCATGGCACCCCCATCATGCTCAAGGCGCAGCAGCTTGGCATAGCGCCCGAAGAGATGATAGCGCAAGTCAATAAAGAGCATCAGCAGGACTTCGCCGACTTCAATGTGGCCTTCGATAACTATCACAGCACCCACAGCGAAGAAAACCGCGTGTTGGCGAGCGATATCTACATCAAGCTGCGCGATAACGGTTTCATCAAGAGCAAGAGCATTTCGCAGTTATTCGATCCCGAGAAGCAGATGTTCCTGCCGGACAGGTTCGTCAAAGGCACCTGCCCCAAGTGCAAATCGGAAGATCAGTACGGCGACAACTGTGATGCCTGCGGCGCCACCTACAGTCCGACCGAACTGATCGACCCCAAGTCGGCAGTCTCGGGCGCCACCCCTGTGATGAAAGATACCGAGCACTTCTTCTTCGACTTGCCGGCGTTTGAGCCCATGCTCAAGCAGTGGACCCGCTCCGGCGCCCTGCAGACAGAGATGGCCAACAAGCTGGATGAATGGTTCGAACAGGGGCTGCAGCAATGGGACATCACCCGTGACGCCCCCTATTTCGGCTTCGAAATCCCCGACGCCCCGGGCAAGTTCTTCTACGTCTGGCTGGATGCGCCTATCGGCTACATGGGCTCATTCAAGAACCTATGCGACAAGCGCGACGACCTGAACTTCGATGAATTCTGGGCCAAGGACTCCAAGGCCGAGGTGTATCACTTCATCGGCAAGGACATAGTCTATTTCCACAGCCTGTTCTGGCCTGCCATGTTGCATGGCGCCGGTTACCGCCAACCCAACAGCGTCTATGCCCATGGCTATGTGACGGTCAACGGCGCCAAGATGTCCAAGTCCAAGGGCACCTTCATCAAGGCACGCACCTATCTGGATCATCTGGATCCCGAATACCTGCGTTACTACTATGCCGCCAAACTGAGCAGCCGCATCGACGATCTGGATCTCAACCTGGAAGACTTCGCCCAAAGGGTGAACTCTGATCTGGTCGGCAAGCTGGTCAACCTGGCGTCACGCACAGCCGGGTTCATCACCAAACGTTTCGACGGCAAGCTGACCAAGGTGGCCGATGAGAGCCTGATCCAAACCTTCCTCGGCAAGCAGGAGCAGATCGCCGAGTTCTACGAGACCCGTGAATACGGCAAGGCGATGCGCGAAATCATGGCACTGGCGGATATTGCCAACGCCTATGTGGCCGATGCGGCGCCATGGCAGCTGGTCAAGCAGGAAGACCAACAGGAACTGGCCCACCAGGTGTGCAGCAATGCCCTGAATCTATTCCGTATCCTGGTAACCTATCTCAAGCCTGTGCTGCCGCGTTTGGCCCAGGACGTGGAAGCCTTCTTCCTGATGCCACTGACCTGGGAAGGCCTGGGGCAGGACATGGAAAACCATGCCATTGCCCCCTTCAAGGCCATGATGCAGCGGGTCGACTTGGATAAGGTCAACGCCATGGTCGATGACTCCAAGGACAATCTGCAGGCGACCGGCGAGGTCAAGACGGGTCCCCTGGTGGACGATCCTATCTCAGACACCATCAACTTCGATGACTTTGCCAAGCTGGATCTGCGCATCGCCCGCATAATCAAGGCGGAGCATGTGCCAGAGGCGGACAAGCTGCTGAAGCTGCAACTGGATATCGGCGGCGAAACCCGCCAGGTGTTTGCCGGGATAAAATCCGCCTATGCCCCGGAAGCGCTCGAAGGCAAGCTGACTGTCATGGTCGCCAACCTGGCGCCGCGCAAGATGCGTTTCGGCATGTCCGAGGGCATGGTGCTGGCAGCCGGTCCCGGCGGCAGCGAGCTGTGGATCCTCGAGCCCCATGAAGGCGCCGAACCTGGCATGCGGGTAAAATAACCCGAGGCGACAGCCTAGACCCAGGCCCAAAACGCCTGGGTCAGAGAACGAAAAGGCCGCAACTGCGGCCTTTTTCATGCTTTAATCCCGGCTTACACGGGATTGTCGATATCCACGAAATGGTGTTCCAGGCCAAATTCCCTGGCCAAATGTCGTCCCAACGCCTGAATCCCGAAGCGCTCGGTCGCATGATGGCCGGCGGCGAAATAATGTATCCCTTGTTCGACTGCGCTGTGATAGGTGCGCTCCGAGACTTCACCACTGATGAAGGCATCCACCCCCAAGGCGGCCGCGGCATCGATATAATCCTGAGCCCCGCCCGTGCACCAGGCCAGACTATATATCTGTGCTTCGGGATCCCCTATGTGCAGCGGCGCCCGGTTGAGGGCCTGACTGAGCTTTTGGCTAACGTCTGCGGCCCGCATGGGCTGATCCAGATTGCCGCGCCACAATAGCCCCTGCGTCACCTCTTCGACCACTTCGGCATTCACCAGCTCCAGCACCCTGGCCAATTGGGCATTATTGCCCAGCACAGGGTGGGCATCCAGTGGCAGATGGTAGCCGAACAGGTTGATGTCATGGGCCAGCAAGGCCTTGATCCGTCGCTGTTTCATGCCTGTGATGACTTCCGGCTCACTCTTCCAGAAGAAACCATGATGTACCAGAATGGCATCGGCGTTCAGTCTTATCGCCTCATCGATCAGCGCCTGGCTGGCGGTGACCCCGGTCACCAGGGTATGGATCTGGGCTTTACCTTCGACCTGCAGCCCATTGGGGGCATAATCCTTGAAGCTGGAGACCTGTAAAAACGTTTGTAAATAGTGACTCAATTCCGACCTTGTCATGGCTTAATCCCTCCGAATACACCCGTCCAAGTTTACCCTATCCCATGGAAGCGACACAATTTTATGCCCAGGGCTCCATGCCTAACCGGGCTAATCCCCCCTGAAATTGGACTTTTACCCGCCATGACCTATAAAATTACCAGGCACTTCAAAGTCAATATTAAAATTAATAGGTTATTACTATGTCAAAACTGACCAAAGAAGAAGTCGTCAACGCCCTGGAAACCGCGCTGTCGAGTCAACAAAACAAACGCGTCAGCATTGAGCAAAAAGGCAGCTGGTACAAGATAGACGGCGGCAAGTCGCTGAGATTCAGCGAACTCGAGACCATGCTGGCCGAACTTACGCCGCAAGCAAGCCCCAAGGCGAAAACGTCAGCGGGCAAAGCCGCCGCCAAGCCGGCCGCTGTCAAGCAGACAGGCGCCAAGGGCAAGACGCCCAAGGAGTTATGGCGGGAAAAACTGGCGGCATTGGCCGGGCACCAGCAACTGCCACGGGGATTTTGATGCCCAAATCGAGGCCATGATGAGCTGAGGCTCGGACGCTGAAGCTAACAAAAAAGGAGCCCATGGCTCCTTTTTTGTTAGCTTGTCGGTTGGCGTGGCTACATGGCCAGATCGACCCTGACGCCACCTTGCAGATACACGACCCTGACCTCATCACCGGCGTTGAATACCATGCCGGGATCCAGGTCCTGGATCACCATCACCCGCGTGCCATCCTCCAGATCGATCAAGAGTTCGACCAGCTGCAATTGGCGGTAGTATTGCCCCTCGCCATAACGGCTGCCCATGCCGGCGCCAAGCAAGGCCCCGAGCACTGTAGCCACGTCCCGCCCCGAGCCGCTGCCGAACTGATGGCCAACCACACCACCCAACAAGGCGCCACCGAAGGTCCTCCAGCCATTGTGGCTGTCTTCTATCAATTGGCTCTCGGTCAGCTGCCTGACAGAGTCCAGGGTGCCATAGACGACCTTCTCCACAGGCACGGCTTGGTTGCGCTCATAATCAGCGTAGGCGGGTGAGAGTAAGGTTAAAAAAATCATCACAAAGCTAACCAGGGCAGGTTTCAACATATCCGAATTTCCGCTAACTTATAAGAAGGCCCATTCCTAAATCATACGTAATTGTGAACTCACTGTCTTATCTGAATCACGAATTAGCCGCATTTCCATCACCGGAGCATGCACTGACAGATCCCAATGGTCTCCTGGCCATAGGGGGCGATCTGCAGCCGAATCGACTGCTGGCCGCCTACTATGAAGGCATTTTTCCTTGGTTCAATGTCAACGACCCTATTCTCTGGTGGTCACCGGATCCCAGGGCAATCTTCATACCCGGCAAGATTAAGATTAGCACCAGCCTGAGAAAGTTCCTCAGGAAACAAAGCTGGCGCATCACGGTAAACCACGCCTTTACCGATGTGATGGCAGGCTGTGCCCAGCCCAGAAAACAGCAGGACGGCACCTGGATCACCCAGGAGATCCAACTGGCCTATCGGGAATTGCATATGCTGGGACACGCGCATTCCATCGAGGTATGGGATAACCACAGGCTCATAGGCGGCCTGTACGGCTTGGCCATAGGCCAGGTATTTTGCGGTGAATCCATGTTTCACCGCCAGACCAACGCCTCCAAGGCCGCCATGCTTGCCCTGCAGCAACACTTGCGGCGCGGCGGCTTTAGGCTGATCGATGCCCAGGTGATGAATCCCCACCTGGAAAGCTTGGGTGCCGAATCGCTCAAGCGAGACGACTTTCTCGTACTGTTGAAACGTTTTCGCGACGCAGAGCCTCACGCAGGCGTATGGGAACAAACCGAGGTGGTACTTGAACTCTAGCACAGGCCCGATCACTGTAGGCATCAGCCAAGCCTTCCCCTGCAGTTATCTTCAAGGACAACAGGAGCAATTGCTGGTCATACAGGAAGATATCCTGGACCTGCAGCTGTTTGAACGCTTGCTCTCGCTCGGTTTCCGGCGCAGCGGCAATGCCATCTACAAGCCAAGGTGCCCCCATTGCAATGCCTGCCTGCCTATTCGCATTCCCGTGAAGCGCTTCATGCCATCGAAACGGCAGAAACGCACCCTGGCCCATAATCGCGATCTCAGCTGGCGAGTCACCTCCTCTGTGGGGGATGAGCACTATGCCCTGTATAAACGCTATATCAATCTCAGGCACAGTGACGGCCCCATGTATCCACCCACCAGGGAGCAATATGAGCACTTCCTCCATTGTCACTGGTTGCCGCCACAGTTCATTGAAGTCTATCGCGGCAAAAAACTGCTGGCGGTGGCAGTCACAGATGTGCTGCCAAACAGCCTATCGGCCATCTACAGCTATTTCGAGCCCCAGGAGGCACGCAGATCACTCGGCGCGCTGCTGATTTTGCTTCAGTGCCGTCTGGCCAGCTTGATGGGCAAGGAGTTCCTTTATCTCGGCTATCAAATAGATGAGAACCGCAAGATGAGTTACAAGCGCCTGTACCACCCTTATCAAATTTTAACCGAACAGGGATGGCAAGATTACGAGGCCGATTAAGCACTTCTCCTTTACAGCAGGCTGAAATTGGGGCATGATACGCCCGTTTTTTATATTCGAAGGCTAATGGGATAATTAATTAAATGGCGAAAGAAGACAACATTGAAATGCAAGGCACTATCCTTGAAACCTTGCCAAACACAATGTTTCGTGTAGAGCTTGAAAATGGTCATGTGGTGATAGCCCACATTTCAGGCAAAATGCGCAAAAACTACATCAGGATCCTCACTGGCGATAAAGTTACCGTCCAGCTGACTCCTTACGATCTGACCAAAGGTCGC
Organism: Shewanella sp. AS16; assembly: GCF_021412365.1. Lineage (NCBI taxonomy): Bacteria > Pseudomonadati > Pseudomonadota > Gammaproteobacteria > Alteromonadales > Shewanellaceae > Shewanella > Shewanella sp. AS16. The sequence goes on from NZ_JAKCLK010000001.1 coordinate 177,983, forward strand.
ATTGTCTTCCGCGCACGCTGATATAGTCTCTTGGATATAAAAACCCGGCCATGCCGGGTTTTTTTGTTGGCGGAAAGACAAAAATGGCTGCAATTGCAGCCATTTTTATTGGGTCGGCTTAGGCCTAGTTAGTGACTTTTTCCGGGCTTTCTGCGTGGATCACCAGCTGGCCGTTTTCGACATCCACATGGGCTATGCCACCGGCTTGCAGCTGGCCGAACAGGATCTCATCGGCCAGGGGCCGTTTTATCAGATCCGTGACCACCCGCGCCATGGGGCGTGCCCCCATGTTCTCGTCATAGCCTTTCTCCGCCAGCAAGGTACGGGCTTCATCACTCACCTGCAAGCTGACTCGCTTATCATCCAGTTGCGCCTGCAGTTCGACCAAGAACTTGTCCACCACCTTGGCTATGATGGTCATGTCCAGATGATTGAACCAGATGATGGAGTCCAGACGGTTGCGGAACTCGGGCGAAAACACCCGGTTGATCTCCGACAAGGCATCCTGGCTATGATCTTGTTGCTTGAAGCCTATGGACTTGCGCACCGTCTCCTGTACCCCGGCATTGGTGGTCATCACCAGGGTCACATGACGGAAATCCGCCTTGCGGCCATTGTTGTCCGTCAGGGTGCCGTGATCCATCACCTGCAGCAAGAGGTTATAGACATCCGGATGCGCCTTCTCTATCTCATCGAGCAGCACCACACAGTGAGGATTCTTGATCACCGCATCGGTCAACAGGCCACCCTGGTCGTAGCCCACATAACCTGGAGGCGCCCCGATCAGCCGAGACACGGTATGACTCTCCATGTACTCGGACATGTCGAAGCGGACCAGCTTCATCCCGAGGCAAGCGGCCAACTGGTTGGTGACCTCAGTCTTACCCACACCCGTTGGGCCGGCAAACAGGAAGCTGCCCACTGGCTTCTTCTCCGCCCCCAAGCCACTGCGTGACAAGCGAATGGCGGCGCTGAGGCTCTCAATCGCCTTATCCTGGCCAAACACCACCATCTTGAGGTTACGTTCCAGGTTACGTAGTAAGTCCTTGTCCGAGGCAGACACAGACTTCTCCGGGATCCTGGCTATCTTGGCTATGATGGCCTCTATCTCAGCCTGGCCTATGGTGCGCTTACGCTTGCTCTGGGGCAGCATGGTCATGCGGGCACCTGCCTCGTCTATGACGTCGATCGCCTTGTCCGGTAAATGCCGGTCGTTGATATGCTTGTCCGACAGGCTGGCGGCACTGCTGAGCGCCGCCATGGTGTAACGCACTCCATGGTGCTCTTCGTATTTGGACTTGAGTCCCTGGAGTATTTTGGTGGTTTCCGCCACCGAAGGCTCGTTGATGTCCACCTTCTGGAAGCGGCGGGCCAACGCCCTGTCCTTCTCGAAGATGCTCTGGTATTCCTGAAACGTGGTCGACCCCATGCAACGCAGACCGCCGTTGGACAACAGGGGTTTAAGCAAGTTGGAGGCGTCCATCACCCCGCCGGATGCCGCACCTGCGCCTATGATGGTATGGATCTCATCGATGAAGAGAATGGCATGCTTATCGGCCGCCAGCTCCTTGAGCAGGCTCTTGAAGCGTTTCTCGAAATCGCCGCGATACTTGGTGCCGGCCAACAAGGCGCCCAAGTCCAGGGAATAGACGGTGGCGTTGCGCATCACCTCCGGCACTTGGCCCTTGACTATGCGGTAGGCCAGGCCCTCGGCAATCGCCGTCTTGCCCACGCCGGCCTCACCGACCAGCAGGGGATTATTCTTGCGGCGGCGGCACAGGGTCTGGATCGCCCGCTCGATTTCCACGTCCCTGCCTATGAGGGGATCTATCACCCCCTGGCTCGCCAACTGATTCAGGTTCGCCGCAAACTGGGACAACATGCTTTGATCTTCGTTGTTGTCGGATTGATCTTCGATACGTTCCTGTTCGGCATGCTCACCCGCGTCATCGTCTTTGACGAAGCCATGGGAGATAAAGTTGACTACGTCCAGACGTGTGATGTCGCAACGGCGCAACAGGTACACAGCCTGGGACTCCTGCTCACTGAAGATAGCCACCAACACGTTGGCGCCATTGACCTCGTTGCGGCCGGAAGACTGGACATGAAACACCGCCCTTTGCAGCACCCGCTGAAAACCTAAGGTAGGCTGGGTCTCGCGCTCGGCCTCCCCCTCGGCGATGAGCGGCGTGGTCTGTTGAATGAAGCTGGCCACCTCTTCCCTGAGCTTGTCTATGTTGGCGCCACAGGCAACCAAGGCCTCCTGAGCCGCAGGGTTGTCGATCAAGGCCAACAGCAAATGTTCTACCGTCATGTACTCATGACGCGAATCCCTGGCTTGCTGAAACGCCAGATTCAAGGTGACTTCAAGATCTTTATTCAGCATAAGCACCCCCTAAGGAAACAACTAACAACTTCGGCACCCACATCAGGCTTGTTCCAGAGAACACAGTAACGGATGTTGGTTTTGTCTTGCAAACTGATTTACCTGTAACACCTTAGTCTCGGCTATGCCGAAGGGAAAAACGCCACAGATGCCTTTGCCTTGATGATGAATGGTTAGCATGATTTCTGTGGCTTGCTGTTCATTTTTACGGAAAAACAGTTGCAAGACCTCAATCACAAAATCCATAGGTGTGTAGTCGTCATTGTTCAGTATTACCTTGTACATCGACGGTGGCATCAGCTCAGCGTCGACACTTTTCTCTACGTGTTCAACCTGTCCTATCTTACCCATGTTTCAATACTAGCCTCTCGTATTCGCCTCTACCAATTGAGACATAAAATTTAACCGTATGTTGCCCAAATGTTAATATTTGCTTGACATCCGCTTTTACTGCTTTCATTCTGTTCAGCGAGCGGTGAACTCAGTCCCGCTTAATATAAGTTTTACTATCTTACTGGTAAGTAGACAACAGAAGGAAGTGGAAGTATGGCAAGCGGAACTGTTAAATGGTTCAACAACGCCAAAGGATTCGGGTTTATTTGCCCAGATCAAGGTGGTGAGGACGTTTTTGCACATTATTCAACTATTGAAATGGAAGGCTACCGAACGCTGAAAGCGGGTCAACCAGTCCAATTCGAGGTAGAGCAAGGTCCCAAAGGGATGCATGCGTCAGCCATCTCGCCAACGAAATAGCTTGGTGATCGAACATAGAAAAAGGCAGGGATTTCTCCCTGCCTTTTTTATTGGGCGTAGCTGACAGCATAGGGGCCGCTATCGCAGGCCCTTATCCATCAAATACTTAACTCACACAGTCAAGAGTCGGTTCAGGGTCGCGCTCGGGCGCATGGCCTGCTCCGCCTTCGCCTTATCCAGACGATAGTAACCGCCTAAATCCACCGCCGCGCCCTGGGCCGCATTCAACTCGGCAACAATTTGCTGCTCATTGTCGGTCAAGGCCTGCGCCAACGGAGCAAAATGCGCCTGCAGTCGAGCGTCGGCGTCTTGCTTGGCCAGTTCCTGAGCCCAGTACATGGCCAGGTAGAAGTGGCTGCCGCGATTATCCAGCTCACCCACACGACGTGAAGGCGACTTGTTGTTATCCAGGAATTGGCCTATGGCCTTATCCAGGCTATCGGCCAATACTTGCGCCTGTGGATTATTGGTTGTTTGACTCAGGTGCTCCAACGACGCTCCCAGGGCCAGGAATTCACCCAGGGAATCCCAGCGCAGGTGACCTTCCTTCTCCATCTGCTGCACATGCTTGGGGGCACTGCCGCCGGCACCCGTTTCAAACAGACCGCCGCCATTCATCAAGGGAACGATCGACAACATCTTGGCACTGGTGCCCAGCTCGAGGATGGGGAACAAATCGGTCAGGTAATCACGCAGTACGTTGCCCGTCACAGAAATGGTGTCTTGCCCTGCCTTGGTGCGAGCCAGGGTAAAGCGGGTCGCCTCTTCCGGTGACATGATGCGAATGTCCAGACCTGAGGTGTCGTGCTCAGGCAGGTATTGTTTCACCTTGGCAATGAGCTGCGCATCGTGGGCACGGTGCTCGTCCAACCAGAATATGGCCGGAGTATCGCTCAGACGGGCACGCTTGACCGCCAGTTTGACCCAATCACGGATCGGTGCGTCTTTCGCCTGACACATTCTCCAGATATCACCTGCTGCCACCTCATGGCTCATCAACACTTGGCCGTTGTTGTCTATCACCTTGACCACGCCGGCGGCGGGGATCTCGAAGGTCTTGTCATGGCTGCCGTACTCTTCGGCTTTCTGGGCCATAAGACCCACGTTCGGCACACTGCCCATGGTGGTAGGATCGAAGGCACCGTTGGCCTTGCAGAAGGCGATGGTTTCCTGATACACGCCGGCGTAACAGCGATCCGGGATCAGCGCCTTGGTGTCATGCAGTTTGCCATCCGGGCCCCACATCTGACCCGATGAACGGATAGCTGCCGGCATGGAGGCATCTATGATAATGTCACTCGGCACATGCAAGTTGGTGATGCCTTTATCCGAATCGACCATGGCAAGTGCCGGACGGGCGGCATACACGGCGGCGATGTCGGCTTCGATTTCGGCGCGTTGCGCCTCCGGCAGGGAGGCGATCTTGGCATACACATCGCCGAAGCCGTTGTTGACGTCCACACCCAGCTCGTCGAACAGAGCGGCATGCTTATCGAATACCGGCTTGAAGAACACCTTCACCGCATGACCGAACATGATGGGATCCGAGACCTTCATCATGGTGGCTTTCAAATGCAGTGACAACAACACGCCTTCCGCCTTGGCCGCAGCGATTTCACGCTCGTAGAAAGCTTGCAGCGCCTGTTTGCTCAGCACGGCGGCGTCGATCACCTCGCCCGGCAGCAGCGACAGCGACTCGCGCAAGACTTTTTCCTGGCCGTCTTTCTGTGCCAGCACTATGTTCACACTGCCGGCAGCGGCCATGGTCAGGGATTTTTCACTGCCGTAAAAGTCGCCTTCGCTCATGTGTGCCACATGGGACTTGGAGTCACTCGCCCACTTGCCCATGGAATGGGGGTTTTTCTTGGCGTAGTTCTTCACCGAAGTCGGCGCGCGACGATCCGAATTACCTTCACGCAGCACAGGGTTGACCGCACTGCCTTTGATCTTGTCGTAACGGGCCTTGACCGCTTTCTCGGCCGCCGTCTTGGGCTCGTCCGGATAGTTGGGGATGTCATAGCCCTTGGCTTGCAGTTCGCTGATGCAGGCCTTCAACTGGGGGATGGAAGCGCTGATGTTGGGCAGTTTGATGATGTTGGCTTCCGGCTTGTTGGCCAGTTCACCCAACTCACTCAGGGCATCGGCAATCTTCTGGCTCTCGCTCAGGTTGCCGGGGAAGTTGGCAAGGATACGGCCCGATAAGGAGATATCGCGGGTCTCAACATTGATGCCGGCAGCATCGGTAAAGGTTTTGATTATGGGTAAGAGTGACAGGGTGGCCAGTGCTGGCGCTTCGTCCGTTTCGGTATAAATAATTGTCGATGCGTTATCTTTCATTTTTCGTCCTACATTATTGTAAAATATTATTTTTTATAATGACTTATCACAGGGAAACCCGCCGATACGCACTTGCATGGCACAGCATCCGAGTTGAATTCCTGACACCGCGCAAGGGGCGGGTCGCAAAGCATGAATGACATAAAACAGAGAGCTTATTTAGGCGGACATCATAGAGCATTCATCATAATATTCAAATTCCACTAAGGGCGAATGCCGGGTACACTGTGGCTACATCATTTTACAGCAGATTAAGTCAGGTAACGCGTGCTACGTCCGACCCAGCCTAAAAGCGCACAACGTAAGACCCCGGCCAAGAGTGAAAAACGTCAGCCCATGGGCGACAGAGACAAGGTGATCGCCAGACGCAAACATGCGAACACCAGCACCCGCAAGAAACCCATCTTCGGCAGCCAGAAACCCCGTACCGCCCACACCACAACGCCGACAGCAGCACCTGTCATCCTCTTGTTCAACAAGCCCTTCGATGTCCTTTGCCAGTTCACCGACGCCCAAGGGCGCAAGACATTGAAAGACTTCATTCCCGTGCCCGGCGTCTACGCCGCCGGCCGCCTGGACAGGGACAGCGAGGGTTTGCTGTTGCTGACCAATCAGGGAAAACTGCAGGCCAGCCTGACGGAACCCAAGCAAAAAACCTTCAAGACCTACTGGGTGGAAGTCGAAGGCATACCCACGGAAGAGGCCCTGGCGGCGCTGCGCCAAGGGGTCGAGCTCAAAGACGGCATGACGCTGCCAGCCGAGGTCAGGCCTATGGCAGCGCCCGATGTCTGGCCCCGCAATCCGCCGGTACGCCAGCGTCAGAACATTCCGACCCGCTGGCTGGAAATCCAGATCTGTGAGGGTCGCAATCGCCAGGTCAGACGCATGACGGCCCATGTTGGCTATCCGACCTTAAGATTAATTCGTTATAAAATAGGTCAATGGAGTCTCGATGGCCTCAAATCCGGCGAATATTCGGTCCATGAGTCAAAGATATAAGCCCAACGTCACAGTCGCCTGCATCATCCAGTGCCGGGAGCAGTTTTTGCTGGTGGAGGAGCAGATTGACGGCGTCAGGCGCTACAATCAGCCAGCGGGTCATCTGGAGCCGGGAGAGAGCCTAATCGCCGCCTGTCAAAGAGAAGTCTACGAAGAAACCGGCCTGAAATTGATGCCCGACGCCCTGGTCGGCATCTACCAGTTCAGCGCCGATGCCGAACTGGCCTTCGTGCGCTTCACCTTCTGCGCCAGCCTGGACGAGCCAAGCCCAACGGCGCCCAGGGACAAGGCCATCAGCGCCGCCCTCTGGCTAACTCTGGATGAACTCATCGCCCTGGAGCAGAGCCACCGCAGCCCCCTGGTGCTGGCCTCCTTGCGGGATTATCTGCAGGGCCGGCGCTACCTGCTGGAGCTGCTCGATAGCCGGGCGCTCAACATAACGCCGCCCCCCAAGCCGGCATAGCAGCAAAGAGCGCGGCTTTCCTGTGCTGGCATCAAGCCATGATAGCCCCTGGCATCAAGCCATGATAGAATATGGCCCCGCATAAACCTGTGACAACAGCCTGCTGCAAAAGCGCCCGAAAAACGGCCCAGGCCACCGAGGCGACGCAGCATTAGCGCAGGTTTTACTTGGCAAGCGCATTGCCGCGACATGCGTTTGCTCGCTGCATGAATATACTTAACGGTTTTAGGATCTATGACGTCAATCGAACCCACTCATATTGGAAAAAAAGTCATTGTCGGCATGTCCGGCGGTGTTGATTCATCTGTATCTGCCTATCTGCTGTTGAAGCAGGGCTATCAGGTTGAAGGCCTTTTCATGAAGAACTGGGAAGAAGATGACACCGACGAATACTGCGCCGCCAATGCCGATTTGAAGGATGCCCAAGCCGTCTGCGACAAGCTCGGCATCAAGCTGCATACGGTCAACTTCGCAGCCGAATACTGGGACAATGTGTTCGAGTATTTCCTGGCCGAGTATAAGGCGGGCCGCACCCCAAACCCGGATATCATGTGCAACAAGGAAATCAAGTTTAAGGCCTTCCTGGAATTTGCCGATGAGATCCTCGACGCCGACTACATCGCCATGGGCCACTATGTGCGCCGGCGCGATGTCGCTGGCAGCACTCAGATGCTGCGCGGTGTCGATGGCAACAAAGATCAGAGCTACTTCCTCTACACCCTGAGTCACGAGCAAGTCGCCCGTGCCCTTTTCCCCGTGGGCGAGCTGGAAAAATCCGAAGTGCGTGACATAGCCCGCGAGATGGGGCTCATCACCCATGACAAGAAAGACAGCACGGGTATCTGCTTCATCGGCGAGCGCAAGTTCACCGACTTCCTGGCGACTTACCTGCCGGCGCAGCCAGGCAAGATAGAAACGGCCGAAGGCGAAGTCATAGGCACCCACCAGGGGCTGATGTACCACACCCTAGGCCAGCGCAAGGGCCTGGGCATAGGCGGGCTGAAGAACAGCAACGACGATCCCTGGTATGTGGTAGATAAAGATCTCGAGCGCAACGTGCTGGTGGTCGCCCAAGGGGGTCGCCACCCGCGGCTGATGTCGGTTGGCATGACGGTCAAGCAATTGCATTGGGTCGACAGACAGGGACCCGCAGATGGCACCAGGCTCACGGTCAAGACCCGCTACCGCCAGCAAGACGTGGCCTGCAGCCTGAACTACCTGGATGCCGATCATATCAGGGTCAGCTTCGATGAACCGGTGGCGGCAGTGACCCCGGGGCAGTCGGCGGTCTTTTACGCCGATGAGATCTGCTTGGGCGGCGGCATCATAGACGAATTGATACGAGGCTAATGTGAGCGAGCAAGAGGTAGAACGCACTTTATTCGAGCGGACCATGGCCTTTGCCGGCATCTTGCAGGCCATAGCCCAGGTACAAAAGCTCGCCAGGCAAGGCGAGAGCGAACAGGAAGCCCTGGCCGCCAGTTTGAATACCATCCTGGTCACCAGCCCGGAAAACACCGCCGAGGTGTATCAGGATCAGGCCGCACTGAAAACGGGTTACCGGCTGATCCAGACCCAACTGGGCGATGGCAATAAGAAAGATGTTGAGGTCACACGTTATCTGGTGGGCATATTGGCGCTGGAGCGCAAGCTCGCCAGATCGAAAAATGGCATGGGCATGCTGGCGGAGCGCATCAACCAGGTGCATAGACAACTGCATCATTTCAAGATCACCGACGAGCAAGTCATCGCCAACCTGGCCAGCATCTACAGCGACATCATCAGCAACCTGGGGCCCAAACTGCAGATCTCAGGCAATCCCGTGTGTCTGCAGCGGCCGCTGGTACAGCAAAAAATTCGGGCACTGTTACTCGCAGCCATGCGCAGTGCCGTGCTGTGGCGTCAACTGGGCGGCAGGCGCAGACACTTAGTGTTTGCCCGCAAGGCCATAGTAGACACAGCAACTAAAAGTCTTACCCTACAATAAAATACAGTTCATCAAGGAGCTTCACATGGATCTTTCCGCACTAACTGCTATCTCTCCGATAGACGGTCGTTATGGTAGTAAAACCGCTTCATTGAGAGGGATTTTCAGCGAGTTCGGTCTTACCAAGTACCGTGTTCAAGTCGAAATCAACTGGTTGAAGCTGTTGTCGAGCTGCCCCGAGATTGCCGAGATCCCGCCTTTCAGCGAAACCGCACTGGCGCTGCTGGACAGCATCAAGGACAACTTCAGTGAGGCCGATGCACAGCGGGTCAAAGACATAGAAAGCACCACCAACCACGATGTGAAGGCGGTCGAGTATTTCATCAAAGAAAAAATCGCCACCAACCCCGAGCTGGTCGCCATCGACGAATTCGTGCATTTCGCCTGTACCTCTGAAGACATCAACAACCTGTCACACGGCCTGATGCTGACCGAAGCCCGCACCCAGGTACTGGTGCCTTACTGCCAGCAACTGGTCGACGCAGTCAAGACCTTGGCGGTCGAATATCGCGCCATTCCGCTGATGTCACGCACCCATGGACAACCGGCCTCACCTTCGACCCTCGGCAAGGAAATGGCCAACGTCGCGGTGCGTCTGGAGCGTCAACTGAAGCAAATTCAGGCGGTCGAGATCATGGGCAAGATCAACGGCGCCGTGGGCAACTACAACGCCCACATCTCCGCCTATCCGGAAGTCAACTGGCATGAACTGTCCGAGCGTTTCGTGACCAGCCTGGGACTGAATTGGAATCCCTACACCACCCAAATCGAGCCGCACGACTATATCGCCGAGCTGTTCGACGCCATCGCCCGTTTCAATACTGTGCTGCTCGACTTCGACCGTGACATCTGGGGTTATATTGCCCTGGGCCACTTCAAGCAACGCACCATTGCCGGCGAAATAGGTTCATCTACCATGCCGCACAAGGTCAACCCTATCGATTTCGAAAACTCAGAGGGTAACCTGGGCATAGCCAACGCCCTGATGCAACACCTGGCAGCCAAGCTGCCTGTCTCCCGTTGGCAGCGTGACTTGACCGACTCGACAGTGCTGCGTAACTTGGGCGTCGGCATAGCCCACGCACTGATCGCCTATCAGGCGACACTCAAAGGTATCAGCAAGCTGCAGGTCAACGAAGAACATCTGCGCAGCGAGCTGGATCAGAACTGGGAAGTCCTGGCCGAGCCGGTACAGACTGTGATGCGCCGCTACGGCATAGAGAAGCCCTACGAGAAGCTCAAAGAACTGACCCGCGGCAAGCGTATCGATGCCCAGCAGTTGGCGGTATTCATCGATGGCCTGGAATTGCCGGCCGACGTTAAAGTCGAGCTGAAGAAGTTGACTCCGGCCAACTACATAGGCCGCGCCGAAGCCTTCGTCGACGAACTCAAGTAATTAACCCTAACCGAGAGGTTCAAGGCGGCGAGGCACCTATCAGAGGCCTGCCGCCTTTTTTGACACTATGTATAAACTCAATCTAGATATTCAGCAGTTCATCGGCCAGTACTGGCAGCAACAGCCCTTGGTCATCAAGCAGGCCTTCCCAGATTTTGTCGACCCCATAGGTGCCGACGAACTGGCGGGGCTCGCCTGTGAGGAAGAGATAGCCTCCCGGGTGGTAGTCACCAAGGACAAGGACTGGGAGCTGATCCAAGGGCCGTTCGAGGACTATGACAAGTTCGGTGAGACCCATTGGCAACTGCTGGTGCAGGCGGTGAATCACTGGTATCCGGATGCCCAGCCCCTGGTAGAGGCGTTTCGCTTCCTGCCCGACTGGCGCTTCGACGATCTCATGGCCTCCTTCGCCACCCCTAAAGGCGGCGTCGGTCCGCATTTCGACAACTATGACGTGTTCATCATTCAGGGCGAAGGTCAGCGCCGCTGGAAAGTGGGTGACAAGCTGGCGGACACCCGCAATGTCAAGACCCGCGGCGACAACCCGGACTCGCCCTTGATCGACGATTTCGAGCCCATCATAGACATAGTGCTGGAAAAGGGCGACGTGCTCTACATACCACCGGGTTTCCCCCACTGCGGCGAAACCCTGTCACTGGCCATGAGTTACTCCATCGGCTTCCGTGCCCCGAGTCAACAGGAACTGGTGAGCCAGATAGCCGATGAGCTGATCGACACCAACCAGGGACAACAGAGATTTACCTCCAGCGAGGAAGGCTCGGCACCGGGTATCATCAGCGCCAGCCATCAAGCCGGCATCATGGCGCTCTTGACCCAGTTGAGCCAAGATCCAGACTGCTATCAGGCGGTACTGGGGAAACTCCTCAGTCAAAACAGGTTCGAACTGGATATCTGTGAGGGTGAAGAAGCCTACAGCACCCAGGAGTTGCTCGATGCCCTGGAGCAAGGCGCCAGCATCAGACGCATAGGCGGCCTCAAGGTATTACGCCTCGAAGACGACGCCAGTTCACGCCTGTTCATCAACGGTGAAGTCCACCCACTGCCAGGCACGGACGAAGCCACACTGCAGCAGCTGTGCAACCGCGTCATCCTGAGTCCGGATGAGGCACTCGCCCTATGCCGGCAAGCCGAAGTGCTTGAGTTACTCTGCCAGCTCATCAACAAAGGCTATTGCTACCTGAGCGAGTGAAGCATAGCTCAGGCCCAGCTTTAGCCATGCGCCTTAGAGATGGCTTAGGGCTTTCTAAGCCTGAGTTTACAGGCTGGAAACAAACAGGCTGGAAACAAAAAAGAGGCACCCCGGGTGCCTCTTTTTTTAAAAACCAACTTTTAAAGCACCCCTTCAGAGCTTCAGAGCTATTCCGGGCCGCTGGCTCAGCCCCAGAGTTTCTCGTCGTTTTGGATCTGGTAGAGACTCTCGGCGCGGGATACCAGCAAGTCGGCGAACTTGGCCTGAGTCGGGTCCTTGGTGGCACCGGATCTATGCAAATTTTCCGCCTTCATCTGCCACATCATGGAAAAATGGCGGATTGCCTCACGGGCGGTCGCCGCCACTTTGACGTCGACATAATCTGAGGGCAGATCGCCCGACATCACCCAGAAGGTCTGCTTGGTTGGCTGCTTGGACTCCATCTTCCATATCGCCAGGTAGGGAGCCAGATAACGGCTTTCGTCGGCAATCACCTTGCTGGGGATCACACCCTTTTCCGCCAAAAAGCGATTGGCTTTCTGAAAATGTTCTCTGACCCACGCCTGTCTCATGGCTTCGGTGTCTGGGTTCTGCTCGACAGTTTGTTCCGTCATACTTCCTTCCTATCTTATTGTTATATTTAGATATCTATCTAAGCTGACGATTCGCTATCGCCATGATATTCAATATTTACAGCCACCTAGTTTACGTTTACGTAAAGTGGAAAGCAAAATTGCCACACAAATCGTAAATATTCCCTCACTGTGCTTGGTTGAGGGTAGCGCTAAATGCTATCGTTCTGCAATAAATATAACAAGCAGGTCGGCAGGTTGCTTGCTCCTGCCGGCTTTTTAATCGTTCAACGGAGATCAGCACGTGGCTGTATTTAATCATGTATCTTTTGACGAACATGAACAGGTTGTATTCTGTCATGATAAAGAAAGCGGCTTAAAAGCCATTGTCGCAATTCACAACACCAACCTGGGACCCGCGGTCGGCGGTTGTCGTATGTGGAACTACCCATCCGATGATGAGGCTCTGACCGACGTCTTACGTTTATCCCGTGGCATGACCTATAAGAATGCCCTGGCCGGTCTGAGCATGGGTGGCGGCAAGTCTGTGATTATCGCCGATCCCAAGACCCAGGACAGGGAAGCCCTGTTCCGTGCTTTCGGTCGTTTCATCGACAGCATAGGCGGTCGTTACTACTCGGCCGAAGATGTGGGCACCACCACTGCCGACATCATGATCGCCCACCAGGAAACCCCTTACATGATGGGCCTGGAAGGTCAGAGTGGCGATCCATCTCCCTTCACCGCCCTGGGAACCTATCTGGGTATCAAAGCCGCCGTCAAGCATCAGCGTGGTTTGGACAGCCTCAAGGGCCTGAAGATCTCGGTTCAAGGTGTTGGTCATGTGGGTTATTACCTGTGTAAGCATCTGCATGAAGAAGGTGCCGAGCTGATCGTTACCGACATACACCAGTCGTCACTGGACAGGGTGGCCGCCGAATTCGGTGCCACTGTGGTCGCGCCGCAGGATATCTATACACAAGACGTCGATGTTTACGCTCCCTGCGCCCTGGGTGCCACACTGAACGACACTACCCTGCCGCTGCTCAAGGCGACTATCGTTGCCGGTTGTGCCAACAACCAGCTGGCCGAAGTCCGTCACGGTGAAATGCTCAAGGACATGGGCATACTCTACGCCCCTGACTATGTGATCAACGCAGGTGGCATCATCAACGTCTCGTTCGAAAAAGACTATGACGCCGCCAAGTCGACCGCCAAGGTAGAAGAAATTTACAACACCCTGCTGAAGATCTTCACTCAGGCCGAAGCACAGAACCGCACCACGGGTGCGGTTGCCGACGAGATGGCCAAGACCATCATAGACGCCGCCAAGAAGTAACTCTGCAACATTGTAGATAAGATTGAAGGAGCAGCCCCCGGCTGCTCCTTTTCCTGTATAGCCTCCCCTTCTCTTCCAGCCCTCCCTGCTGAAACACAAAATTCATCTTTCTATGCTGGCGAATTCCCCCGTTGTCGACTTAAATTAGAGGCTGATTTCTGGGCAAAGGACAGCACTATGGTCAGCTTTACCTACAATCTCAACTCGGATTTGGTCGAAGTACAAGCCAGTGACTGGAATGGTTTGGAGCGAGTGTTCATCAATGGAAGCCTGGTATCACGCAAGCTGAATTTCGGCCCCAGGAGCGAGCATCTCATAAAGTATAAGGACGGCCATAGCTATCGCTTTCAACTCCTGTTGGATCCCCAGACCCAGGAACTGACATGCCGCATCTATCGAAGGGAATTATTGGTCACCAGCCTCAAACAAGGCAAAGAACATCTGCTGAGAACCCAGCGCTACCTGCAACATAGCCTGTCTTTCGCCTGTGTCGCCATACTGTATCTCATGTGGTTGAATGTCTGAGTCTGGCAGCCGAGAAGATGCCAGGCTAATCCTTCAAGGCATTTATCTTATTCAATAACGCCATGAAGTCTTGCTGTTCCTCGCCCGTGAGGTTGGCGAGAAATTTCTGGTTGACCCGTTCGGCTTCACAAATAAGATCTTGTTCCAGCGCCTTGGCCTCGTCTGTGAGGAAAATTTGAAAGGTACGACGGTTATCGGCTTCCTGATGGCGGCTGATAAAGCCCAGCGACTGCAGCTGATCCAACAACCGGGTCATGGTGTAGTTCGCCACATCACAGCGTTTGGAGAGCTCGGTCTGGCTTAGCCCCTCCTCCTGCCAGAGGGAAAACAGCACAGGCCAAAGCTTGATATCGAGATGATAACGCTTAAGTTGGCGATCCAATTCATTTTGCAGCTCAAGGTTAAGATGCGATACCAGATAACCCAAGCTTTCATAATACTTCAAACCTTACCTCCAAACCCCACTCGTCTGTTCAAGGCCCCGGACCGGCATACTCACGCCAGCGCCCGGGCTAGTTTTATACTATCACTTAACCTGCAGGAAACTAGTGCTTAATCCAGACAGCTATAGCACTAATGGTTATAAAGAGTGTGTGAATGTTTTAGTCAGCTTAATACAGGCAGGTATAGCACTAATAAAGACAGGCAAAGTCAGCTTTGTATTTCAGTCCGCGGCAGATCCCTCCCCGGGCAACAGAAATTCGTCGACGAAACGATAGTAACAGGCGCGCCCCAGCCGGGCCGTTAAACCCCGCTCCAACACTACATAGATCCCCTGCTGTTGCACTTGACACTGCCGCACATCGGCCAGTGGGTGCTCGGTGCCTATGCTGCTGCGTAACACTAAGCCGCCATTCTCCTGTGGGCGGTAATCCACTATGACCAAGGCTTGTTCCCTGACGCTCACCTCGAGCCGCTCCGCCGGGGTGAGCAGGAAATGCCGTCCCTCGATGCAGTGCAGGACAGAGGCAAAGAGTCTGGCGTATTTTTCCGGCAGAGGTTCATGACGGTAAGACCAATCCCCGGCGGCATCTATGTCGAAGAGGACTTCCCGGCTGCAGTCCGTCTGTTGCAGCCAATGGCTCAGGGCCTGCTCGGCATGGGTAGTATCTTGCTTCATTGCGTGTTTCCTGCAGAAATGAGAGCCAGCATTACGCTGGCTCATCCTTTAGCTCACCTCATAATACAGACTGCTGCGACTCACACCAGTGTCAGCAAGGCTTCCAATGGGTGTTGCGGCTGTAAGCCGGCAAAGCGTTTGACCTGGCTTCGACAGGAGTAACCTGAGACCAAGACGCGCTCAGCTGCTGTCTGCGCCAGGGTCGGTTGCCATGACATGGCGAACAGCTCCCGGGAGCGCTGCACATTCTGCGTCTCATGCCCATAGGTGCCGGACATGCCGCAACAACCCAGGTTCACCGTCTTCAAATCGGCACCATAGTGGTTGAAGATACGTTGCCATTCATTGCCCGTGTTGGGCCTGGCGGTCGACTCGGTGCAATGGCTGAAGAAGGTAAACTCGGGTCTGGTCCCCTCGGTTGTCGATGCAGGTGCAGGCAAGGTGTCGAGCAGGGGCAGCAGCCATTCGTTGACCAGCTGCACCTCGAAGTTGCCCCGTGCTTGCCCCAAGATTTCTTTATATTCATCCCGATAGCACAGGACCAGGGCGGGATCTATGCCAACCATGGGCATCTCCAGTGCATGCAGCTGGTTGAGGAAATCGGCACTTGTCTTGGCCATCTTGGCAAACTTGTCCAGGAAGCCCTTGATATGTGCCGGTTTGCCATTGGGTTTGAAGGGCAGCAACACCGGCTTGAAGCCCAGTTTTTCAATCAGCTGAATGAAGCGCAGGACAAGTCCGGCATCATAGAAGCTGTTGAAGGGATCCTGCACCAGGAGCACATGGCGGCGGCGCTCCTCCGGGGACAAGCGCTGCAACGCCCCTAAGTCATAGCCGCGACAGGCATGGCCGTCCAGTCGCTGTTTCAGGGTCGGCACCGACAGGGCCGGGGCGTCGACATAACCGAGCGTCTTCTCGAGCAACCACTGGCTGAAACGGTTCTGTGCCGCCAGGTTGACCAGTCTGGGCGCCTTGGCCATCAGCGGCAGGCCGTCTTCTATGCCGGCCACCAGATAGTCTTTCGCCGGGCGCAGATAGCGCTGGTAATAGATGTTAAAAAATTGCGCCCTGAACTTGGGGACATCCACCTTCACAGGACACTGGCTGGAGCATGCCTTACAGGCCAGGCAGCCCTGCAAGGATTCCATCACCTCATGGGAATAGTCATAGTCGCGCTTGGCATTGAGGCTATTCTGCACCCTTTGCAACCAGCCGAATGGCTTGGCCCTGGCCAGCTCATTGACATCCACCCCTTCGGCCTCCAGCAGCCTGAGCCATTCCCGCATCAAACTGCTGCGGCCCTTGGGCGAATGTATCCTGTCACCCGTGACCTTAAAGGAGGGACACATGGGCGAGTAAGTGCTGTAGTTGAAACACAGGCCGTTGCCGTTACAGTTCATCACATCCGGGAAGGCATCGCGCACCTGCACGGGAATTTGCCTGTCGAAGCTGCCACGCTTGGCGCTGTCAACATTGTAGCGCAAGGGGCCGCTGTCTTTTGGGGCCACCAGCTTGCCGGGATTGAGCCTGTTATCCGGGTCGAACAGGCCCTTGATGTGCTGCAGCACGCCGTAGAGTTCGTCGCCGAAGACCGCCGGGCCGTATTCGCCCCGCACCCCCTTGCCATGCTCGCCCCACATCAGGCCGCCGTATTTGAGCGTCAGCGCCGCCACCTGATCCGAGATGGTTTTCAGCAATGCCTCGTCTTCGACATCACACATGTCCAGCGCCGGACGTACATGCAGCACCCCGGCATCCACATGGCCGAACATGCCATATTGCAGTTGATGACCATCGAGCAAAGCCCTGAATTCCATGATGAAATCGGCGAGTTTCTCCGGCGGCACGGCCGTGTCTTCGGCGAAGGCTATGGGCTTGCGTCTGCCTTTGGTGGCGCCCAGGAGGCCTACGGCCTTCTTACGCATGCCGTAGATCTTTTCTATGCTGGGCTTGTCCTGGGTAGACTGATAGCCGAGCACGCCACACTCGCCGTTGGCGATTTGTGTGGCTAACACCGCCTCCAGGCTGGCGAGCTTCTGTTGTACTTCCTCGTCATCACCGGCAAATTCGACCATGTTCAGGCCTTCTATGACCTTGCCAGGGACTTCCTGGATAAGATCTTTGACCGAATGCCAGACTATGTCTTCTCTGGCCAGATTCAATACCTTGGAATCGACGGTTTCCACCACTGTCGCCCGCGCCGCCACCAAAGCCGGGGCATGACGCAGCGCCGACTCGAAGGAGTCGTACTTGATATTGACCATGGCGCGGCGGGTCGGCAGCGGCGTCAAATTGAGCTTGGCCTCGGTGATCACCGCCAGCGTGCCTTCCGAGCCGGTTAAGATACGGGACAGATCGAACCTGCTCAGCTCATCGTTCCACACATGCTCGAGATCATAGCCGGTCAGGAAGCGGTTGAGCCTGGGAAAGCGCGTCTTGACCAGTTCACGTTGCTCGCGGCATACCCGGCTTATCTCGGTCAGCAGTCGCTGGCCCATGGCGTTGTCGGTGAGCTGCGCCGGCGTGTGCAACTGCCCGGCATCCACTGGGCGGGTATCGAGCACACTGCCATCTATGAGGACACTGCTCAGCTCCAGCACATGATCCGAAGTCTTGCCATACACCAAGGAGCCGGCGCCCGAGGCGTCCGTGTTGATCATGCCGCCGACTGTGGCGCGGTTCGAGGTCGATAAGTCGGGACTGAAGAAGAAGCCGTGGGGCCGCAGCGCATCGTTGAGCGCATCCTTGACCACACCCGCCTCGACCCTGGCCCAGCCTTCCTCGGCGTTGATTTCCAGCACCCGGTTCATGTAACGCGACACATCGAGGATCAGTCCATGGGTCAGCGACTGACCGTTGGTACCTGTGCCGCCGCCACGGGCGCTGAAGGTCACCTTGTTGAACTCATCCGTTGCGGCCAGCCTGAGCGCAATTTGCACATCTGCCTGGCTCTTAGGGTAAATGACCGCCTGGGGAAGAAATTGATAGACGGAATTATCCGTCGCCTGGGCCAGACGCGCGCTATAGCGTTTATCTATGTCGCCGGCAAACTCAGTCAGTGCCAGGGCGTCCAGATAGGCCAAATAAATGGGTTCTAAAGTTTGTTGATGCGTTAGCAGGGGTAACATGAATGGCTTCTGTCAATTATCGTTATTGGCTCATTATAAACAAAAAAAAGCCGCTAAAAAGCGGCTTTTCTTAACAAGTTGATAAATTGGCAGCTTAAGCGTGTGCTTCGGCCAAATACAACCAGGTATCGATCACTGTATCTGGATTCAGCGACACTGTATCTATGCCCTGCTCGACCAACCAGGCGGCGAAATCCGCGTGATCCGAAGGTCCCTGACCACAGATACCCACGTAGGCACCCTTGGCCTTGGCGGCTTTGATGGCCATGGACAACAGGGCTTTCACCGCGTCGTTACGCTCATCGAACAGGTGGCTGATGATGCCTGAGTCACGGTCCAGACCCAAGGTCAGCTGAGTCAAATCGTTCGAGCCGATGGAGAAACCATCGAAGTGCTCGAGGAATTGATCCGCCAACAGGGCGTTGGATGGCAATTCACACATCATGATGACACGCAGACCGTCTTTACCCCGCTCCAGGCCTTGCTCTTTCAGCAGCTCTATCACTTGCGCGGCTTCGCTGACGGTACGCACGAAGGGGATCATCACTTCGACGTTCTTCAGGCCCATCTCGTTGCGTACCCGCTTGATGGCTTCGCACTCGAGGGCGAAACAGTCACGGAATGACTCGGAGATGTAACGGCTGGCACCACGGAAGCCCAGCATAGGGTTTTCTTCTTCCGGCTCGTACTTGTCACCGCCAACCAGGTTAGCGTACTCGTTCGACTTGAAGTCAGACATACGTACTATGACTTTCTTCGGGTGGAATGCCGAGGCTATGGTGGCGATACCTTCGACCAGGCGCGCTATGTAGAACTCGACCGGCGAGTCGTAACCGGCGATCATCTCATTGATTTCGGTTTGCAGCTCGGCAGACTGCTGGTTGAATTCCAGCAAAGCCTTGGGGTGAATGCCTATCATGCGGTTGATGATGAATTCCAGACGGGCCAGGCCGACACCTTCGTTAGGCAGGCGGGCAAAATCGAAGGCCCTGTCGGGGTTACCCACGTTCATCATGATTTTCATCGGCAATTCAGGCAACGCATCGACGCGATTGGTTACCACGTCGAATTCTTGCTGGCCTTCGTAGATGAGGCCCGTGTCACCTTCGGCACAAGAGACGGTCACCAACTGACCATTCTTGATGCGCTCGGTCACGTCGCCACAACCTACTACCGCAGGCACGCCCAGTTCACGGGCGATGATGGCCGCGTGACAGGTACGGCCGCCACGGTTGGTGACGATGGCGCTGGCGCGCTTCATGATGGGTTCCCAGTCAGGATCTGTCATGTCGGTGACCAACACATCACCCGGCTGAATTTGATCCATGTCGGCGATTGAGTTCAATACCTTAGCCACACCGCTGCCAATCTTATGACCTATGGCGCGGCCCTCGCAGATGACATCGCCACGGGTTTTCAGGTGATAGCGCTCGATCAATTGTACGTCTTCACGGCTGCGGACAGTCTCGGGACGGGCCTGGACTATGTAGAGCTTACCGTCGTTACCGTCTTTGGCCCATTCGATATCCATGGCACGGCCATAATGCTTCTCTATGACCATGGCCTGTTTGGCCAGTTCCATCACTTCGGCATCGTTGATTGAGAACTGACGGCGCTGGGCGGCATCAACATCTTCAATCTTGACTTGCTTACCGTGGGCGGCATCGTCTGAGTACACCATCTGGATCAGCTTGCTGCCGATATTGCGGCGCACCACGGCCTTGTGACCTGCGACCAGCGTCGGCTTATGCACGTAAAACTCGTCTGGGTTAACTGCGCCCTGCACCACCATTTCACCCAGACCGAAAGAGGAAGTGATGAAGACCACGTCGTTGTTGCCAGATTCCGTGTCCATGGTGAACATCACACCGGAAGACGCCTTGTCCGAGCGCACCATGCGCTGCACACCGGCAGACAGGGCAACGCCCCTGTGGTCATACCCCTGGTGAACGCGGTAAGATATGGCGCGGTCGTTGAACAGAGAGGCGTATACGTGCTTGATAGCCACCAGCACTGATTCGAAACCTTTCACATTGAGAAACGTTTCTTGCTGACCGGCGAAAGAGGCATCGGGCATGTCTTCGGCGGTAGCGGAGGAACGCACAGCGAACGAGGCGTCCTGGGTTTCGGCAGCCAGTTTGTCATAAGACTCACGGATGGCTTGCTCTAATTCGGGTTGGAAAGGGGTATCTATCACCCATTGTCTGATCTGTGCACCCGCTTTGGCCAGTGCGTTGACATCGTCCACATCCAGTGAATCGAGAATGTCATGAATCTTCTGGTTTACTCCACTTTGCTCAAGAAACTCGTTGAACGCATGGGAAGTTGTCGCAAATCCGCCAGGCACTTGAACACCAGCATTGGACAGATTGCTGATCATCTCGCCAAGAGAAGCATTCTTACCGCCAACCAAGTTGACGTCACCCATGCCTAATTCCTGATACCAGAGTACGTATTGCTGCACAGTTCTATCTCCGCAAGTTTATTTCAGTGGCCCCTTCACACGAGGGCAGCGGCATTTTACACTCCAGCACAAGCAGCGTAAATCTATAATTTTATTTGTAATTTTATTACTACAAGAGGTCAGTATGGCACCAAAAGTATTCTACATCTCAGACGGCACGGCGATCACGGCCGAGGTTTTTGGACATGCGGTACTCTCTCAATTTCCGTTAGAATTTGAACAGCTTACAATCCCATTTGTCGAAACAATTTCCAAGGCAGAAGCGGTTAAACGCCAAATCAATGATAGTTTTATTACAACAGGCGAACGGCCATTGGTGTTCCATTCGATAGTCAAAGCGGAAATTCGTGACATCATCTACTCCAGCGAAGGCCTGGATTATGACTTTTTGAACACCTTCGTGGCGCCACTGGAGCAACATCTTGGGGTGTCGGCCATGCCGGTGCTGCACCGTACCCATGGCAAGGCCAATCACAGCTACGAAACCCGCATAGACGCCATCAACTTCGCCATGGAAAATGACGATGGCCAGACCATGAAGCACATGGATCACGCAGATCTTGTGCTCCTGGGCGTGTCCCGTTGCGGCAAGACCCCCTCCAGCCTCTATCTGTCGATGCAGTTCGGCATCAAGGCGGCCAATTATCCCTTTACCGAAGATGACATGGATAACCTCAAGTTGCCCGACGCCCTCAAGCGCAACAAGAGCAAACTCTTCGGTTTGACCATAGATCCCGTGCGCCTGCATGAAATTCGCCAGAGCCGCATGGAGAACAGCCGTTACTCTTCACTGCGCCAATGCCGGCTGGAAGTCAAGGAAGTGGAGATGATGTTCAAACGCGAGCGCATTCCCTATATAGACACCACCAACCACTCGGTAGAAGAAATTGCCACCAAGATCCTCGATGTCACAGGCATGGAAAGGCACATGTTTTGAGGCTGAACCATGCCAATTTCCGTTTGGGATCAGCGCTCTTTCGCTGATATTTATCTAAGCTGAAGCAAATTCATTGCCCACTTGGCTAGAATTGCGACGATAGGCACTGTGCAGCGCGGCGCGATTCGTTATAATCTTACCAATCTGGCGAAAAACGCCGCACGCATGCCCGGTATTATGAATGACCATTAAAACAGACGAACTCCGTACGACCTTATTGGCGAAAGTCATCTCACCTGCCCAACTGGCATCTGAGTACCCCTTAACTCAGGATGCCGCCGATTATCTGGTGCAACAACGTCGCGAAGTCGAAGCCATCATAGCGGGTGAAGATCAGCGGCTGTTGGTGATCATAGGCCCCTGCTCCATCCACGATACCAAGGCGGCGCTGGAGTATGCCGGCCGCCTGGCCAAGCTGCACCAGGAACTCAAAGAGGATCTCTGCATCCTGATGCGGGTCTACTTCGAGAAGCCACGCACCATAGTAGGTTGGAAGGGCTTGATCTCGGATCCGGATCTCGATGGCAGCTTCAGCCCCAACAAGGGCCTGCGTCTGGCGCGCCAGCTGCTGCAGCAAATTACCGAACTAAAACTGCCGATAGCCACAGAGTTTCTCGACATGGTCAACGGTCAGTATATTGCCGACTTAGTCACCTGGGGCGCCATCGGCGCCCGCACCACTGAGAGCCAAATTCACCGCGAGATGGCCTCGGCCCTCTCCTGCCCGGTCGGCTTCAAGAATGGCACCGACGGCAATATCAATATCGCTGTGGATGCAGTGCGTGCCGCCAAGGTGCCGCACATTTTCTATTCGCCGGACAAAGACGGCGCCATGGCTGTGTATCGCACCCATGGCAACCCCTTCGGCCACATCATATTGCGTGGCGGCAAGACGCCCAACTATTTTGCCGCCGACATAGAAAAAGCCAGGGTACAGCTGGAAGCCGCGGGGATCTCCCAGCGCATGGTGGTGGATTTCAGCCACGGCAACAGCGAAAAAAATCATAAGAAGCAATTGGACGTCGCCGCAGACATCATGGCGCAGATGCGCAGCGGCAGCACAGCCATCGCCGGCATCATGGCGGAAAGCTTTATTCAGGAAGGCAATCAGAAGGTGGTTGCCGGTGAGCCCCTCTGCTACGGCAAGAGCATCACAGACGCCTGCCTGCACTGGGACGACTCGGAGAAACTGTTGCGGGACCTGGCCGCGGCATCGAGAGCGCGCCGCGCCTTGCTCGCAAAATAATCCTATTGCGGCACCCTATTGCGGCCCTGTGCCGCTGCAGCATGGCTCTTTATATATAAAAAAGGCTTCCTTCGGGAAGCCTTTTTTATCCTCATACGGCGAATGACTTGCGCCAGGGAAGCCGGCTCATTCGCCGCACACTAAAGCGCCCCTAGGGCAAGTTACAGAGGAAACGCCAACTGCCACTGCTGCCCGGACTGTCCTGGGTCCACCACAGGGCCTCGAACACGGCGCTGGCATTTTTCATCCGATCGCCCGTGGCCGCATGACTTGGATTGCCCTGCCAGTCTTTCTGGGGAAAATCCGGATAGGCGGGGATCAGACTCGCATCTATACCGGCCGCCGCACAGCCATCCTCGGGTGGCGGGCAGACCGCAGGCTCGGTATCACAGCCGGGCGGTGGCAATTGCGGGCCGGCCCCCTCGCTGCCGAAACCATAGGTCTCACCGTTGAAACTCACAGTGAAGTTCGACGGCATGGCCACCGGCAGGTAATACTTGATGCTGCCGGCAAAACTCGCCCCGGGCGCCAGGCTCTTCCAGCTCGGCAGGGTAAACTTGACCCTGTGGAAGTCCTTTTCCAGCCCGCCTATGTTGTTGCCGGCGGCGTTCGAGCCATCGGTAACCAGAGTCAGCCCCATGCCGGACTCATCGCTTATCACCGCCGAAGTGGCGGTGGCGATGTCGAACGCTATCTCGGCGCCGCCCGGAATGGTCATTTGACTGTGATTGCTTATGGTCAGTGTCGGCGTGATGGGATAGTTACTGTCACCCAGCTTGAAGCCCGAGAGGCTGGCACTCAAGTCCAGCGCCTGCTGCGGCTTGGGTTGATTGCTCAGCCGGTTGCCGTAAGGCGTAGCGGCGACGAAGGCGTTATAGGCGATGCTGGTCATGGTATCCCCTATGTAGAATTCGCCCTGGCCGGCGTTGCGGTTCGGGTACCAGGCGAAATCACCGGCCAATTCCCAGAACATCACCCCGCCTATGCCCTTGTCCAGCACATACTGCACCTTGCGGCCCATGGCTTGTTCATCTTCGGTCGACAGGAATACCTTCTTGAGCGGATTCCATAACCAGGACGACTCGGCCACTGCATCGTAATGGCGCTCATAGGTACCTGTCAGCCTGTCCGCCGGCAAGCTGGGATCCAGACCATAGTCGGCCAGGTAACTGCCGCTGATCCCCTGCTCCAGGTTCTTGGCATGCCACATGGGGTTGGAGCCGGCGAACATCTCGGCGCCATGAATATCGAGATCGTGCCACAGGTTGTCTATCCCCTGGGCACCATAACCACAGTTTGAGGTGCCATCCCCGGTCCCCGTAGGGCAGGCCGTCTGATCCGGGTAAGCCGCCAGTCCCCATAAGCCGTTGGTGCCACCGCTGACATTCTGCCAACCCCGGGTGTAGTAGGGAATGCCTATGTTGATCCTGCCTGCGGGCATGGCCCCGCGGAAATAATGGTAGGCCCAGTCGGTGTTGAGATAACCTATCCCCCTGTACTGCACTGTGCTGTACACATCCCAGAAGGCCAACTCGGCATCGCTGCCTGTGTCGAACAGGGCGGCATTATGGCCGACGAAGTCGTTCCAGGCACCGTGCAGGTCATAGCTCATGATGTTGACGTAATCCAGGTAACGCGTCATCTGGTACGCCTCCATCCCCCGCAGCAGGTAACCCGAGGCCGGCGCGGCGACCGTCAGCATATAGTGCCTGCCGTCGGCCAAGCCTGCGGCGTCGAGCCTCTCGCGCAGTGTCTGCATCAGCGCATCGTATTGCTTGAACAGACTGGCACGCAGGGGCTCGGACACGGCGAAATCGTCGGGATTGCCCGACTTGGCCATGGAAGTCGCATATTCATAGTCTATGTCGGCACCATCGAAGCCATAGGTGCGCAGGAAGGCAACCACAGAATCGGCGAAGGTGTCCATGCCCTGCTGGGTCTTGGTCATCTCATAGAAGCCGCCACTGGCCACCCTGGCCCCAGTGTCATCGAAATAGCCGCCGGTTTCGGCCCAGCCACCGATGGAGATCAGTGTCTTGACGTGCGGATGCAGTTTCTTGTACTTGTTCAGCAGGTTGAAATGGCCCTTATAGGCGTAGGCCGGGTCCATCTCGGCGCCCGCGACCCCGTCCCAGGTCATGCCGGTGGCGGCATTGTCCTGACTGGCGGGATCGCCGACTGAGATGTGATTGTTCGCATCTATGTGGGCGAAGGCGTAGTTAATATGGGTGATCTTGTTCCAGGGTATGTCCTTGGCCAGGTAGGCCGCCTGATGGTTTTTCCCTGTGCGCCAGGAGGTGAAGTAACCTATGATGCGCCGCGCATGATCCGCGCCCATCTTCTCGCGGCCGGACTCGTCATACACCAGGCAATAGCGCGAGTTGCCGAGCAGGCCTTCGGGACGACAGGCTTCATCGTCACTGGTAGGGGTTCCGGCAAATCCCGTCAGTGCCGTCGACAGACTGCTGGCCCCCTGGCTATCCACCGCCTCGGCCTGCAGCCGCAGCGGCCCGGCACTCGGCGCTGTGTAACTGGCGCTGTAGGGGGCACTGGCATCTTCGCCTATCAGTTCACCATTGACCCAGAAACGCACGTTGGCAAGTTCACCCTCGGGATCGCTGGCCTCGGCCGTCAATGCCAGTGGCGTGTTCAACGCCAGGACAAAGTTATCCGCAGGCGCCGTCAGGCTGACCCTCGGCGCCTGATTGCCTATGTTTGCCGTGAGCTTGATGGGTTGGGACACGCCGCTGGCCTCGTGGCTGTCATAGGCCTTGGTCTGCAACAGATACACGCCGGCACTGGCCGCCTGCCAATTGAAGCTGAAGGGGGCACTGTTATCGGTCGCCACCAGCTGGTCGTTGACCCACAACTCGAGCTTCACCAGGGTGTCGCCCGCATCCGGATCGCTCGCCGATGCCATTACGGTCACCTCACCACCCACCAAGACAGCGCTGTCATTTTGCGGTGAAACAATGATAGTCACAGGCGGCAAGTTTGACCCGCCGCCGCATTCCCCCAGCGTCTGCCACACGCCCCACTGGCCGGTTTGGGCCGGATTTTCATTTGTGGTCCACCATTGGTTCCGATACAAGGTGTCCAGGTAAGTCACGGCCGTCGGAACGGCATAGACTTGTGCCGCCGACCAGGGCGCGGCGCCGCTGCAGTCGACTGCGGCGGCATGGGCATTCGGCCCAGCGGCCAACAAGGCCAGCCCGAGGGCCGTCGCGAGCGGCGAGCGCCACCCGGCATTGGCTTTCATATCACTCATGAGTAAATTCCTTTTCTGATATTGAAGTTAATGCCGCCAATTCCCTGTGCCGGAGACGGGCTCCGGCAGCGACTAAGACCTGTGACTAATGCCAGTGAATAAGGCCAGTGACGACCCTAACAACTTACGCTCATGTTTAAAATTTGTTAATAGCCAGGATATATTTTTAAGTGAATGCTTATAACAAAAGGATGAACGGGCGCCATAATGGGTCCGGGTCACACCTAAGGCGTACGCCGAGCCCGAGGCCGGCAACCCGGATGCGGCACGCGCCGCGTCATGACTATCATAATGGCGCCAAACTGCGTACAATACGCGCCCTTGTTTAGCCGCATAACCTCAGGTTGCCGTATGTCCTTCACAGAAACCCCAAGCCACTATTCCGACGCAGTGAGTCAACGCATCGAAGACTCGGAAGCCAGGGTGATCAAAGCCGTGTTCCCTTCGATCACCAACCACCACAACACCCTCTTCGGTGGCGAGGCCCTGGCCTGGATGGACGAAACCGCCTTCATCGCGGCGACACGTTTCTGCCGCAAGACCCTGGTTACCGTCAGCTCGGACAGGATAGACTTCAAGAAGCCGATCCCGGCGGGCAGCCTGGCGGAACTGATCGCCCGGGTGATCTATGTGGGCAACACCTCACTCAAGGTCGAAGTGAATATCTTCGTCGAAGACATGTATCAGGATCACAGGGAACACGCCATCCGCGGGGTATTCACCTTCGTGGCCGTGGACGAAGACCGCAATCCTACCAAGGTATGGACTCAGGAATAGCGAGGCTCTTAGCCCGTATACCCCGAAACCGGCGGCAGGCTGGGTCGCGGCACTCGCTGCGGCCGCCAAGCCCGACTCACATGAGACGCCTTGATATGAGCCGCTCTTGGTATAAACCCTTCTCGATATAAGCCGTTCTTTATATAAAAAAAGAAATCGCCAAGTACATAAATAAAGCGATAGGCTCGGCAATTACTTTTCTGTTACATTGTTTCATCTTCACGCGCCACTAACCTAAATTATATAAAGCCATGAAGTTTGAAAACCTGACTATTATCATCGCAGACGACCACCCTCTGTTCAGAAATGCCCTGCGCCAGGCGCTCGGCATGGCCTTCAGCGACACCCTATGGTTCGAGGCCGACAGTGCCGAAGCCCTGCAAGCCGTGCTGGACCAAACCGCTGCTTGCGACCTTATCCTGCTGGATCTGCAGATGCCGGGCTCCCATGGTTACTCGACCCTGATCCACCTGAGATCCCATTACCCCGACTTGCCCGTGGTGGTGATCTCGGCCCACGAAGACATCAACACCATCAGCCGCGCCATACATTATGGCGGCGCCGCCTTCATCCCCAAGTCGGCCTCGATGGACACCCTGGAAGCGGCACTGACCGCCGTACTCAGTGGCGATATCTGGCTGCCGCCGGGAACAAACATCATCCCCATAGAAGATGATGCTGTGGATCAGATGGCGAGCAAGTTGTCGGACCTGACCCCGCAGCAATACAAGGTGCTGCAGATGTTTGCCGAAGGCCTGCTCAACAAACAAATCGCCTACGATCTCGGGGTATCCGAAGCCACCATCAAGGCCCATGCCACGGCGATATTCCGTAAACTCGGGGTACGCAACCGCACCCAGGCGGTGATCGCGCTGCAGCAATTGGAAATGGATAAGCGCGAGCTGAGCTGACATTAACCAGCCAACGTAAAAAAGGCAGCCATTGGCTGCCTTTTTTCTATTCCGCGGCTCATGCCGGCCTGGCTCTTGACTAGAAATACAGGCTGTGGAATGTCAGATGCTGCTCTATGAAGCTGGCGATGAAGTAATAGCTGTGGTCGTACCCAGGCTGCAGCCTGAAATCCAGCGGATAGCCCTTATGCCCGGCAATCTCCACCAGCTGTTGGGGCCTGAGCTGCTGCTCCAGGAAGGTGTCCGCATCGCCTTGATCTATCAATATCGGCACCTCGCTCACCGCCAATTTCAGCAATTCGCAGGCATCGTATTGCCGCCAATGCTCGCGATTCTCCCCCAGATAAGCGGCGAAGGCCTTCTCACCCCAGGGGCAGGCCATGGGATTGGCTATGGGGCTGAAGGCCGAAATAGAACTGTACCTGTGGGGATGGCTCAAGCCTATCACCAGGGCGCCGTGGCCGCCCATGGAATGGCCGCTTATCGCCCTTTGCCCTGTCACCGGGAAATGGGCCTCGATCAGCGCCGGCAACTCATCCACCACATAATCGAACATATGGTAATGACGGTTCCAGGGGGCACGGGTGGCATTGAGGTAGAATCCCGCCCCCAGGCCGAGATCATAGGCCTTGTCGGCGTCATCCGGCACCCCATCGCCACGTGGGCTGGTATCCGGGGCGACTATGGCCATGCCCAGTTCCGCGGCCATGCGCTGGGCGCCGGCCTTCTGCATGAAGTTCTCATCCGTGCAGGTCAGGCCCGACAGCCAATAGAGCACGGGCACGGGTTTCTCGGCGGCCTGGGGCGGCAGGAAGATGGCGAAGCGCATCTCACAGTCGAGCACCCTGGATTGGTGCTTATACTGCTTATGCCAACCGCCGAAGCTCTTGTTACAGCTGATGTTTTCTATGGTCATCTGCTCTCCTTCCGGGCCCTTGGGCCCATGGATCTTTTCGGCTTACTTATCGAAGTGGATCACGCTGCGAATGCTCTTGCCCTGATGCATCAAGTCGAACGCCTCGTTCACCTGCTCCAAGCCCATGGTATGGGTGATGAAGTCATCCAGCTTGAACTCGCCGGCAAGATATCGCTCGACTATGTGCGGCAATTCGGAGCGGCCCTTGACGCCGCCGAAGGCCGTGCCCTTCCACACCCGTCCTGTGACCAGCTGAAAGGGCCGGGTGGAGATCTCCTGCCCGGCACCCGCGACGCCTATGATCACCGACTGGCCCCAGCCCTTGTGACAACATTCCAGCGCCGAGCGCATCACATCGACATTGCCTATGCACTCGAAGGAATAGTCGACGCCGCCGTCTGTCATGTCGACGATAACCTCCTGGATCGGCTTGTCGAAGTTTTTGGGGTTGATGCAATCGGTCGCCCCGAGTTTTTGCGCCAGTTCGAACTTAGACTCGTTGATGTCTATGACCAGGATGCGGCTCGCCTTGGCCATGGTCGCCCCTATCACCGCCGAGAGGCCTATGCCGCCCAGGCCGAAGATGGCCACAGTGGCGCCGGCTTCCACCTTGGCTGTGTTCATCACAGCGCCCATGCCTGTGGTCACGCCGCAGCCCAGCAGGCAAATTTCTTCCAGCGGAGCGGCCTTATTCACCTTGGCCAGGGAAATTTCCGGCAATACCGTGTATTCGGAGAAGGTCGAGCAGCCCATGTAGTGGAAGATCGGCTGGCCGTCTTTGTAGAAACGTGTGGTGCCATCCGGCATCAGCCCCTGCCCCTGAGTGGCACGGATCTTCTGGCATAGATTGGTCTTGCCCGAGAGGCAGAACTTGCACTCGCCGCATTCCGGGGTATAGAGAGGGATCACATGATCGCCCACCTGCACGCTGGTGACCCCCTCGCCTACCTGCTCCACTATGCCGCCGCCCTCGTGGCCCAAAATGGCCGGGAATACACCTTCGGGATCGTCACCGCTCAGGGTGAAGGCATCCGTATGGCACACGCCGCTGGCCACTATGCGCACCAGGACTTCGCCCGCCTTGGGCAGCATCACGTCCACTTCTTCTATCTTCAGGGGTTGACCCGGGCCCCAGGCCACTGCGGCTCTGGATTTAATAAATTGAGCTGTCATTGCGCACTCTCTCCTTGTTGAGAAATCTCTCGGGCATAGCACCGGCTGCAAGCCAGGCGGCAGAGATCCGATGCCCCTATTGTATTTACTTCCCATAGATTGATAATCTAGCCAGAAGGCAATTTATTTTTACTGAGTGGTAACAATGTACCTCTGGGAAGGCATAAGCGAATTTGTCGCCGTCGCCGAAAACGAGAGCTTCACCCTGGCGGCCAGGCACCTGGATATCTCCACCGCCCATGTCAGCCGCCAGGTCGCGGCGCTGGAGAATCGTCTCGGCACCAAGCTCTTCTACCGCACCACCCGCAAGGTATCGCTCACAGAGGAAGGCGGCCTCTACTATCGCCATTGCCGTCAGTTACAGACGGGGCTGGAAGAGGCCGAGCGTGCCATCACCAGCTTGAGCGGTACCCCCCAGGGGCTGGTCAAGTTGACGGCCCCCGTGGCCTACGGCGAGAAGTACATAATGCCGCTGCTCAGCGACTTCATGGTGCGTTACCCCAGCATAGAGCTGAGCGTGGATCTGACCAACCGTACTGTCGATCTGGTGGAGGCAGGCTACGATCTGGCGATCCGCCTGGGCAAGCTGGCCGATTCCAGCCTGGTCGCCAAGCCCCTGAGCGCCAGGACCCATTATGTGTGCGCCGCCCCCGCCTACCTGGCGACCTATGGCGAGCCCCATTCACTGTCCGAACTGGGCCGGCACAATTGCCTGATCGGGAATCACAATTACTGGCGCTTCATCGACGCTGGCAAGGAGCGCAACATCAAGGTGCGCGGCCGCCTCGCCTGCAACAGCGGCTATGCCCTGAGGGATGCCGCCATCAAAGCCATAGGCCTGGTGCAGTTGCCGGACTATTATGTGGATGCAGACTTACAAGCCGGCCGCCTGGTGTCCGTGCTCAACGGCTATCGCGAGGCCAGGGAAGGCATCTGGGCCCTGTATCCGCAGAACCGTCACCTGTCGCCCAAGGTACGTTTGCTGGTGGATTTTCTGGCCCAGCGACTGGCCGAACAGGATGCTGCCAGGCCGAACGCGCCGCAACAGGCCCAATGAGGCCAAGACCAAGCCAACAAGGACAAGCCATGACAGAGTTACCCTTTTCCCAAGCCTGTGAAAACAACAAGGCGCCGATTTTATCCGCCTTGACACCCCTGCTCGCCGACAGTCGCCATGTACTGGAAATCGGCAGTGGCACGGGACAACACGCAGTGTATTTCGCCAGGCATCTGCCCGGGCTGCGTTGGCAACCTAGCGATCAACTCCAGTACCTCCAGGGGCTCAGCGCCAGATTGCGCCGGGAAGCGACCAGCAATGTCGCGCCGCCGCTGCAATTGGATGTCCTGGCTCCCTGGCCTGTCGCCGCCCTCGCCGAGCCCATAGACGCCGTCTTCAGCGCCAATACCCTGCATATCATGAGTGAAACCATGGTCGAGGCCTTTTTTGCCGGCATAGGCAATTACCTGCCCTCGGTCGCGCTGCAACTGCTCGTCTACGGCCCCTTCAACTACCAGGGGAAATTCACCAGCGCCAGCAACGCCGACTTCGATCTCTGGTTGAAACGCAACAATCCTGACAGCGGCATTCGGGACATAGAATGGATCACCGACCTGGCCGCGGCCCAGGGGCTGGGGTTGGTGCAAGATCTGACCATGCCGGCCAACAACCGCCTGTTGCACTTCAGCCGGGCCCATGCCGGCTAATACCTCGCCCTGAAGTGCCATTCCCCCTCGGCGACCTCATTTCTCACCGCTTGCCGGATGGAAGCGTCAATTTGCGGCGAGTCTATGTCATAGAGTCCACACAGGGAAAATGCCTTGCGCATATTGATGGAACGCCCAAGGTATTCATACACCACCCTGGCACAGATGGGCATACGCTCACCACTGCCGCTCACCCCGATTTTCAGCCCCTTGAGCTGAGATATTCTGTTCTTGAAGGTCGGGAATAAGATCGTTTGCGAAATCTCATGCCCGGTCAGGGACTCGTAATCCAGCATGAAAATACGGTCGACCAGAAAGTGAGCCATGCCCAGGTAGCGACAGTGATACACCTTCTTATGGGGAAATTCGATCATCCTCTCCATGCGCTGATAGTAGATCTGCTGTGCCTGCTTTTCGAAGCAGACCAAGGTTCGCAACAATTTCCCCGGGTGCGCCATGGAGAGATAATATTCAAAGTAAAACCCCAGATACCTTTCCAGCTCACGGGTGCCGGCGGCTTGCAATCTCTGCATATGGGATAACTCAGGCAACGGCGCGGCCTGCGGCTGCTGTTCCCGCGGTTTGACCTGCACCAATAACTTGAATTGATTGTGGGGAAGCAGGGCTTCAAATTCTTCGATACCGAAAAAATTGCAGATCCGCAGCATGGTATTGGCACCGGGTTTATGCTGGCCACTGAGGTAGCGATTGAACTGGGCCCTGTTGAGTTCCAGACGGCGACAGACCTCGGCAATGGACTTGTGGTAGCTGCACAGCAGCTTCAGGTTGCTGGCAAAATCGGTAGTTTGAGACATAGGGCTTCCTCACGACGGGTCGCCCATATTAAGCAATTCCCCCGGGCAACTCAATCGAACGCCCGACCCTATTTGATGCCATAACAGCGTCAAAATGCACCAGGCATTGGCAAAATCCGCATCAGATGTATGCCTGTCAGCAAATGTTGTTTCCCCAGAGGATCTGCTTCAATAGCCCATGGCACCAAGCCGGCGGCCGGCGCCCATGCCATGGCGCGGCCAGATTGCAACCTGAGGTGGAAATCCAAGCATGACAACACGTATAGAACAAGACTTACTCGGCGAGATGGCGCTCGATAACAATGCCTGGTACGGCATTCAAACCCAACGCGCATTGGATAATTTTGCCATTAGCGGCACCCGGATAGGCGAGTTTCCCGAATTGGTGACTGCGCTGGCCATGGTCAAGGCGGCCGCCGCCGATGCGAACCTGAGAGTGGGCTATTTAACCAAAGACAAGGCCGAGGCCATCAAAGCCGCCAGCCAAGAGATCATCGAGGGTAAGTATCACGAGCAGTTTGTGGTGGATGTCATTCAGGGCGGGGCCGGCACCTCAACCAACATGAACGCCAATGAGGTGATCGCCAACCTGGCCCTGGCCAAGCTGGGCCATGAGAAAGGCGCTTATCACCTGTTGCATCCCAACGACGACGTCAATCGTTGCCAGTCAACCAATGATGCCTATCCCACGGCGGCGCGCATAGCTATCCAGCTAGCCGGCGATAAGTTGATAACGGCGATCACCGGGTTGAAGCAAGAATTCGAAGCCAAAGCCGATGCCTTCTTCGATGTGATAAAGATGGGCCGCACGCAACTTCAGGATGCGGTGCCCATGAGCCTGGGGCAGGAATTTATGGCCTTCGCCATCAATTTGGATGACGAGATAGCCCGGATACGCCAGGCCAACACATTACTCTGTCACGTCAACCTGGGGGGCACGGCAATAGGCACGGGCATCAACAGCCACAGTGATTACGCCCAGGCCGCCATCGACAGCCTGGCCAGGCTAGCCGACAAACCCCTGGTGCAGGCGCGCAACCTGATTGCTGCCACCTCGGACATGGGCGACTTTGTGTATTACTCCGGGGTCCTGAAGCGGCTGGCGGTTAAGCTGGGGAAGATAAGCAACGATCTGCGTTTGCTGTCGAGCGGCCCCAGAACCGGCTTGGGTGAAATCACCCTGCCGGCCATGCAGCCAGGGTCGAGCATAATGCCGGGCAAAATCAACCCTGTCATTCCTGAAGCCGTCAACCAGAGCGCCTATCAAGTGATAGCCAACGATCTGGCCGTCACGCTTGCCGCCGAGGCAGGGCAATTGCAGCTCAATGCCATGGAACCGCTGATCATTTACAACATTTTGAATTCAATGAAGATATTGGTATCAAGTTGCGACATGCTCGCCAGCCGCTGCGTCCGGGGGATCACGGCCAATCGCAGCCGCTGTCGGCAACTGGTCACGGACAGCATAGGCACTATTACCGCCTTGGTGCCTGAGATAGGTTATGGCAATGCCTCGGCCATAGCTAAACAGGCGATGGCCGAAAACAAGTCCGTCGTAGAACTGGTATTGCACTGCGGCTTGTTGAGCCAGGAGCGGCTCGAAGCCCTGCTGGATCCCGCCTCCATGCTCCAGGTTGCCGGCTCGCCAAGATAAGCCCATGCCGGACAGGCAAAGGTATTGCCTACCGGCAGCAGCTATGCTCAGGTTTATGGGCTTTACCTTTCATGGCTGGTATTTCCCCGAGTGTCACCTTGGTAGCTTGGCTTGGCTGCGGCTCATCTGTGGTTGGCGCTTAGTTCACATAAGCGGATTTAATGGATGAACCGATAAGCTCTTCGTAAATCTCCTGCTGCCCCGCAGGAATAAGCTGCCTGAGTACCTCTTTACGCTTGGCTTCATCAAATAAGCGTTCTGCCAACCAACCTATCAGGTACACAGAAGACAGACAGCCTCCCGCCGTTGCGATATTCCCATGAACGACAAGCGGTTTATCCTGGACAGCTACGCCCATAGACAGCAGCCCGGCTTTGGCGTCTGGATGTGTCGTCGCCGATATCGCCTCCAGCAACCCCAGTTTTGCCAGGATAAATGAACCGGCACAGATTGAACCTATCAGCTGGGTGTCAGGGTTCAAGTGAAACGCATTGATGAACTCCTTATCTTCAATTGCGGCCGGCACGCCTAGATAACCACTGGTGAATAACACCACATCCGCATCGTTAGCCTCAGAAACATGGCCATGGGTCTTGACCTGCATGCCCAAGGTGGAGACATGGTCACTCTTGGTGCCAAGCACTTTGACCTGCCAGTCGGTCTTATTCCTTCCCAAAATGTCCCACATCAAGAAAAAATCCAGGTCGGTAAACTCATCGAATATAACAATGGCGACGCTTATCATTAGAAATCCTTTTGTCGGAGGACCGGGCATGGGACGCTGTTTCAATAACTGCTGTACTGGCCATCAAAGCCACGATGGAGCGCCAACGTAGATCTGCTGACAACAGAGCAGCTTTAACATAAATACAACAATGTTATTAATGAGTTAGCCTAAAATAAACGCATCAGAATGGCAAGCTGAAAGCTTGCTGTCCGTATGAAACCCGGTACCGGTGCTAGCGGCCATCCCCGGTCGCAGCCCTGGCTGTCAACAAACCGAAAATCGTCAGTAACAGCGCCAGCATTATGGTGACGCCACACAGTTGCAGTATGCCGGTGACGAGCGGGTGATCCATCCCATGGGGCGGCGGGAATTTTTCACTCAGGGTCGGCATGAGTTTCGATGAGTAGCCCATGAAGGCCCCGACCAATCCGGCCAGGCCATTGGTCCAGGTGCCCAGCTGCAGCGTGACGAACCAGAGCTTCAGGGCCATGGCGCCCAGGCCGAGTTCTTTGACCAACAGTCCCAGGACTATCATCAAGACCCCGTTTGCGGTGAACTCCATATGGGCCATGACTATGCCGCGAAACCATTGCACTGCGTCCGGCGGAATGAAGCCGACCATGCAGCCGAATGTTACCTGGATCACCCCCAGCACCAAGGTCCAGTGGCGGAGCTTGGATTTCAACTCTGGCATGTTGGTCATGACTCTGCTCTCCTCGACTCACCCTAGGCCCGGTTTGATGGCGCATCTGCCCGGGCGCGGGCTGCCTCTGACTAAAATGGGCCAGTCCCGGGACTGACGCTGGCGGCATGCACTCCCCAGCACACAGGGACAGAGCAGCCATAGAGATCAAGTATAGCCAGCCCTGCGCCTAAGGTTGCACGGGCCGGAGCCCCTCTAGCTCACTCATGACCGAACGCCGACGATAAAAGCGCCAGGCCGATTGAGTGGATCTTTCCTGCTTGTGCTAAACCTTAATCTAGGAGTCCCGTCCCGGTCGGTTTTCAGAGCTTGCGGCAGTGGAGAGCGGCTCGTTGGCATACTCCCTGACACAAGGAATAAGAATATGTTCACAGCTAAGATGCTCAGAGCTTGCTTGCTGCAATCGGCGA
The DNA here is from genome assembly GCF_021412365.1 of Shewanella sp. AS16. Classification (NCBI taxonomy): domain Bacteria; kingdom Pseudomonadati; phylum Pseudomonadota; class Gammaproteobacteria; order Alteromonadales; family Shewanellaceae; genus Shewanella; species Shewanella sp. AS16. The sequence continues at coordinate 213,903 of NZ_JAKCLK010000001.1, forward strand.
TACTCGCTGCTTGTGTGCCGCTGGCGGCCCAGGCCAAGAGTTCGACCGAGCAACAGGGAGAGACATTGCAGCTGGTGATCCCGGCGATCGCCCTGGGCGCCACCCTCTTCTACGAGGAAGGTTACGATGGCAGCCTGCAATTCTTCGAATCCCTGGCCACCAATGAACTCACCACTTATCTGCTCAAGCAGGCGATAGATGCCCGCCGGCCCAATGGCAATTGCTGTAATTCCTTCCCTTCCGGCCACACCTCGACCGCCTTCATGGGAGCGGCCTTCATTCACAGGCGCTACGGCTGGGAGTACGCGGTTCCCGCTTATCTGGGCGCCGCCTATGTCGGCTATACCAGGGTCGACGCCGACAAGCACTACACCCGGGACGTTGTCGCCGGCGCTGTGATAGGCATAGCGAGCAGCTTCTATTTCACCGAGCCATATGAAGGGGTCAAGATCACCCCCTATGCCGCCGACGGCAGCTACGGCATCATGTTCAGCGGCCGCTGGTGAGTCGCCGCCCATTGAGCCGCCGGGCGCTTGCCGCGACGCCAATCGAAAATTTCATGCAGCTGCCTCTTATCTCGGCCGGGGAAACTTTGTAAGCTAGGCGCCAGGGATCTGCCAGGCTTGAGGGCCATATATGCTTGCTATCACAAATAAAAAACACACCAACGGCTTGGATTATCTCGATATAGAGACGGATTTATGCAAGGCGCGCATTTTTCTGCAAGGCGCACAAATCGACTATTTCCAACCCAAGGGCAAGCCGCCGCTGCTCTGGGTATCGGGCGCCGATGACTACCAACCGGGCAATGGCATCCGCGGCGGCATCCCCATCTGCTGGCCCTGGTTCGGCATGCACCCAAACCCGGATTTTCCCCAGCACGGCATAGCCCGTACCCGCATCTGGTCATTGGCGTCGATAGAGATGCGGGCGCAACAGCTGGAGTTGCGCTTCGAACTGACCCTCGACGAGCAGGACAAGCGCTTCTGGCCCCATGACAGCCGCGTCTCAGTGCTCTTCAGTCTGGGAGACAGCCTCAGCGTCAGCCTGAACAATCACAACACGGGCAGCCGCCCCATCAGCCTGACCCAGGCACTCCACAGTTACTTTCCCATAGGCGACATCCACCAGTTGCGCGCCAGCGGCTTCAGCGGCGCCAAATACATAGAATTTGGTGCCGGCCCCTACCCCCAGGAGGATGACACTGTGACCTTCGAGCGGGAAACCGACAGGGTCTACACAGACTTGGGCGAAGTGCAGTGGCTGCATACCCCAAATGGCACCATAGAAGTGGCCAGGGAGCATAGCCACTCGGCCGTGCTGTGGAATCCCTGGATAGCCAAGTCACAACGTCTGAGCCGCTTCAATCCGGATGACTACCTGAGTATGGTCTGCCTCGAAGCCGCCAATGTGCTCGACGACGGCCTCACCCTGGCACCCGGCGAAAGCCACAGTCTCATCACCCACATCCGCTGGTGGGAAAGCGACTAGGCTTACAGGCATGAGCCAATGCCCGGCGGCATGCCCAGGACGGCCGCCGGTGCTTTTTGTCCCGCAGTGCCCCGATAAGTTACCCTCCTCTGCATAGGCTATCCCCGGCTGGCATGATAAGCTTCGAATATCGATTCAAGGACATACACTCGATGCCTGCTGCCAAGTTCAAGTCTTTCGCCATTAAAACCCTGCTGCCGCTGGCCCTGCTGCTCTCCCTGTCTGTCTGGGCCCTGGTGGCCAATTATCAATGGCTGGCGCTCACCGCCGCCAATCACTTACTGGCCGATTATGATATTCACCTGGATGAACTGGAGCTGAAGTTCGACAGTCTGGAGGAGTGGCACTTCCCCCGGCTGAAATTCAGCATCAAGGACAATCGCATCGAGCTGCAGGATCTGCGCATCAGCCTGGATACCTCCCCCCTGGCGGCACTGCCTTTCGCCTTGCCGCAGTTCGGCACTCGTCAGCTCAAGCGCATAAGCTCGGGCCCCATGCGGGTGTTACTGGGCCAGACACTGTTTCAGGACAGGGGCCAGGCCTTGGATGAACAGGGACCGGCATTGGCCCTGGATCTCGACAGCTTGCCACAAATCCACCTGGGCCGGACTCGCTTCAGCCTGGCAGGCGTAGCGCCAGAGGACTTCAGCCTGGAGATGGAAAGCCTGCGCCTCAACCGGGCGCGGCAGCTGACCACGGCATTGAAGTTCGACGACCGGCCATTGCTGCAATTGCACGCCCAGCTGGATGAGGAGTTGTGGCGGCTCGATACCCGCCTGGACACGGACACACTATACCGGCTCGCCCTCGCCACCGACGCCCTGGCACTGAAGAGCCCCTTGACCGACAGGCTAGCCGCCGCCGTCGCAGTGCTCGAGTCCCATGACATCAGGCTCGAAGGCCAGCTGGTTTCCCGGCTGGCGCTGACACTCAAGACGGCCGAGCTGAGCAGTCACCACAGGCTGATGGCCGGCGCCCTGACCCTGGGGCAATTCGACCACCTCAGGCTGGCCCCCGAACCCGAGCTGGCACTGGCCATTTCCGGGCGTTTGGGTGCACTGCAACTGACGCTCGAGCCCGTCGCCATGGCCCTGAGACCGAGTCGGGCAGGACGCAGAGCCCTGCTGGCCTTGCTGGCCCCAGAGATAGAGGGAAATAAGCTGGACTCGCTGCTGCACGCTCTCAGCAGCGGAGCCGAGGCGTCTGAGTCCGAGCGTGCCAAGGGCGACACAGGACTGTCGACTGCAGCCGACCTGGGCCTCAGAGTCACACTGCCTACCCGGGTGCAACTGCCACTGGCCAACATGGGAGCAGCGGCACCACTGGCCAACATGGGAGCAGCGGCACCACTGCTCTTGGAGCGGCTCTCCCTCGAGTTGCTCAACAGCCGCATCCAGACCAAGCTGGAGATGTCCGAACTGAGTTACTCGGCCCAGCAGGGCCTGAGCGGCCATTGGGCCCTGGAGCTGGCGCGGGCCAAGCACCTGGCGCTGACGGACTTATTCCCCCCACCGGCCGCCATGCGGCTCAGCCTTGGCGGCGGCCATCTGCAGGCCGGTGGCGAACTGGCATTGACGGCGCAGCAAGCCAGCCTGTCACTCACCGAGGGCCAGCTGGCGCTGGAGGATATAGAGGTGCGCCGCCAAGGCGAGCGGACGGCAACGACAACGACAACGACAACAGGCTCGACTGTGACGCAGCAGAGTCTGAACCTAGCAAGCGCCAGGCTGAAACTGGGCCCATCGAACTTAACCTGGGCAGATAAGCGACTGAATTTGCACGCAGCGCCGCCACAACTGACCTTGACGGACATCGCCTTCAAGCAACAAGTCTTTGCCGCGGCCCAGGCTCAGGTTCAAGTTCAAGCTCAGGTGCAACCCCGGGCGCAGGCTCAGGAGCATAGTCCCTGGCTGACCGACGGCATGAAAGAAGGCATCACAGCCAACTTGGCCGAGGCCAGGCTGGCATTGGCCCGGCCGCTCAGGCTCAGCTTGGATACCAGGGTGGCCGGCGTCGACGCCCTGCTCGCGCAGCCATGGCAAAATGAACTGACACTGAGCCTGAACGAGATAACCTCGGACAAGCAGCAGCAACTTAAACTGAGGCTGAAACAACAGAGGTTGTTCAGACTGGCGCACCTTAGCCTGCAACAGCAGTTGCAATGGCAAGGCAAAGAGTTACGCGGCAAGGAACATTGGCAACTGGATGACCTCAAGCTCGACAGTCGCCATACCCTGACGCTGATGCCGACGGCCGATAGCGACTTCGAGCTCTCGGGCCACTGGCAAATGGACAGCAAGCTTGCCGACTTGTTGGCGCTCTACCGCCGGATTGCGCCACTGCCTGCCGAGCTGGAGTTCAGCGGCCAGAGCCGGCTCAGCGCCGATGTCCAGCTGCGCCACGGCAGTGAAGACACCCTGTTCGCCATCCAATTCCAGCCTAAGCTCCAGCAAGTCTACGGCAACCTGGGGCAGATACTGCTGCATGATGGCGATGCCGAGGCCAGCTGCGAATACCGGCTGGAAGCCAGGCATGAACGGCCAACGGCAGCCGATGCCGGCAATGCCAACAGCCGCTTGGACTGTGCCGACATGAATTTGACCATAGGCAACCTGGATCTCGGCGTACCCGTCACCAACCTGGCGCTGCATGCCGGCATGTCGCTCAGCAAAGATCCAGCCAAGGTCGCAGACAATTGGCTCAAGCGCCTCACAGGCCTGAGCGATGTCGACCTCAAACTCACCGCCGGCGGTGACCTGCTCGGCGGCCAATTTCTGCTGCCGACGTTCAAGCTGCAGTTGCAAGAGAGATCCCACGCCTACCTGATGTTGCAGGGACTGAGCCTGGAGGAACTGCTCACCCTCTTGCCCCAGCAGGGGGTACATGCCGACGGCATCTTCGACGGTGTGCTGCCGGTCGACCTGATCGATGGCAGAGTCAGCGTCAGCGGCGGCCGACTGGCCGCCAGGCCACCGGGCGGCCTCATCGCCATCAAGGATAATCCCGCCATAGAGCAGATGCGCCTGTCGCAACCCTATCTGGATTTTGCCTTCTCGGCCTTGGAACACCTCAACTACAGTCAGTTGAGCGGCAGTTTCGATATGACCCCCGCCAGCGATGCGACCATCAAGGTTGAAGTGAAAGGTCACAGCCTGGGTATTGAACGTCCCATCCACTTGAACTACTCTCAGGAAGAGAATATGTTGCAACTATTCAGAAGCCTGCAAATAGGCAACGATCTGCAGGACAGAATCGAACAATCCGTGAAGTAAAAGGAAACGTCAGTGAAGACAATGCCATTTCAACGCCTCAGTCTGGGTGCCCTGTTCGCCCTCTCGCTCCTGCCCGGCTGCACGCCTACGGTCAAACTCGAGCCACCGGACAAACCGATAGTGATCAACCTGAACGTCAAGATTGAGCACGAGATAAAGATCAAGGTAGATAAAGAACTCGACGAGTTACTGAGCAACGAGCAACTTTTTTGATACAGGTATCGGATTGAGGAGTCACAGATGAAATCAAGATTATTATTACTCGCTGCGGGTTTGTTGCTGAGCCTGAATGCCTTCGCCATGTCACTGCAGGAAGCCAAGGCCATGGGCTATCTGGGTGAGCAGCTCAACGGTTACCTCGGCCTGGTCCAGGCCAACAGTGAAGCCAAGGCTGTGATGGACGAGGTCAACGCCAAACGCCGGGCCCACTACGAGATCATCGCCAAGAAGAACAAGATCTCAATCGACGATGTCGCCAGACTGGCCGGCGAGAAAGCCATCAACGCCAGTGGCAAGGGCAATTATGTCCAGGATGCCAGCGGCAAGTGGATAAAACGCTGACCCAGATATTACCTATAACCTGAAACCCGCAGCTGCGGGTTATTCATGGCTGTCCTCAGTCGGTTGGCGGCCAGTCGAGGCCAATCCCGGGTTCGGCAAACAGCACCTCAATTTCCTCGATGATTTCCTGTTGCCGCAAGCGGTTGAGATCCAACTGCATGCCCTGGCTGAGTTCTTCCAGATGGGACTTGGCCCGCTCCATCTGCTCCAGCCGCTGATGGTTCTCCATCAGCAGGGAAGTCAGCATATGCTGCACCATGCCCTGCTGCAGGCAATGCCATTGCAACTCTCGGTACAAGTCGCCGGCAGGCAGCTGCAGTTGCAGCGATGCCGGTGGCCGTGGCAGCATTTGCGGCTGCACAGGGTAAAGCCGTTGCCGCCCTATTCCTTGCTGGCTCTGGCACAACAGGCTTATTGCCGCAGGTCTGGGCGCAGCCAACAGGCTTGTCAGCACCTGCTGGGCACAGTCTGCCACCTCATCGAGCGTGCCTGGCCCCGCCAGCACCAGTCCGGGCTCGGTGCCGCCAAGACGCCGCCCCAATCGGCTTCCAACAGTGCAGATCCGCCAGTCACTCACTGCCTCTGTCTCATAGGCCCGCACCAGCTGTTCGTTGAAACCGGCACAAAAGCCCCGCTCAGAACCCAGGATCAGCAGCACAGGCCGGCCGACTGCGCCCGGCTCGATACTCTGTGTATCGCGGCTGTTGAGAACTGTGCCATGGGTGCCGGCGGCCAGTCCTGGGTGAAAATGCGCCACCAGCGACAACGCCTGCAGGCAGGCTTCATAGACCTGTTGTTGATGATTCACCGCCTTCTTGAGACGGATAAGCTCCATTCTGGCCAGGTTGCGCATGCTGCCGACTATGTCATCCAGCTCCCGGTATAACCCCAGGCGGTAGCGCAGCTCACTCTGTTGGCTCATCGGCATTCAACCATTGTTTGAGCCGCTGCAGCCATAGCCGACGCTCGTCGGCGAGCGTCAGGCCACAGGCCAGACTCTGCTGGGTCAACAGCGCCAACTGCGCCGGCAGCCGACTGACATCCAGCAGCTGCTCATTGTAGGCTATCAACCAGCACAACTGGGCCTCGGCCGACACTGGACTCAGCCTGTCCTGGGAAAAGATCGCCCGCAGCAGCCGGCCACGGGCCAGCTTTTGCTCCATGGCCGGCTCCAGCTTGGTGCCAAAACGGGTGAAGGCTTCCAATTCCAGAAATTGCAGGTAATCCAGGCGAATGCGGCCGGCTTCAGTCTTGATGGCCGGGTGCTGGGCTTTGCCGCCGATGCGTGACACGGAGCGGGTCACATCTATGGGCGGCAGCACACCGGCGGCGAACAGTTTCTGATCCAGATAGATCTGCCCATCCGTGATGGAAATCAGGTTGGTGGGAATATAGGAGGCAATCTCCCCTTGCTTGGTGGTGATGATGGGCAGCGCCGTCATGGAGCCGCCGCCCCCTTGCGCCGACAACACGGCCGAGCGTTCCAGCAACCTGGAATGCAAATAGAAAATATCCCCGGGATACGCCTCTCGCCCCGGTGGCCGGTGCAGCAGCAGCGACAGTTCACGGTAGGACTGGGCGTGCTGACTGAGGTCGTCGTAAATGATCAGCGTGTCCAGCCCCTGGGCCATCCAGCCCTCGGCGATCGCACAGCCGGCGAAGGGCGCCAGGTAGCGGCAACCGGGCAAGGCGTTGGCCTCGGCCACCATCAGGCAGCTGTACGCCAGCGCGCCCTCACGCCTGAGGATGTCAGCCACGCTGGCCACGCTGCTGCGGGTCTGGCCTATGGCAACATAGATACAGCGGACCCCTTCCCCCCGCTGACGCAAGATGGCGTCTATGGCCAGCGAACTCTTGCCGACACTGCTGTCGCCTATCAGCAACTGCCGCTGGCCCTTGCCTATGGGGATCAGGCTGTCTATGACCCTGTTGCCGGTATAGAGAGGCTGATTGACAAAATCCCTCGCCATGATCGGCGGCGAAGGCGCCTCCAGCCGCCGGTAGTGCCAGATCTCGGCTGGCGGCTCGCCATCGAGCGGCTGTCCCAGGGGATCGAGTATCCGCCCCAGCACGCCATCGCCGACACTGATTTCCAGCCTGCGACCCGAACGGTGAGCCAAGGTGCCCGAGGCCAGTCCCGAGGCCTGCATCAGCAGTACGGCCCCCAGACGCTGGGGCTCGAGCATGAATACCAGTGCCGTGCTGCCGTCTTCCAGATGCAGCACCTCGTCCATCATCGCCGAGGGTAATCCGCGGATCCAGACGATGCCGTCACCGACACTTATCACTGTGCCCTGCTCGCTGACACGGGTGTGCAGCCGGTAACCCGGACCGAGGCGAAACAGGGGCGGACTAGTGGCCGACATGACTCAGTCCTGAGCGAAAGAAAGCCAGTTCATCCCTGAGGTTGGCATGCAGCACCTGGGCCCCTATGTCGATGCGAAAACCGCCAATCAAGCCGGCATCGATATGGAGTTCAGGCGTGCACGCCTGCCCCAGCAGCGCCGTCAGCGCCTGGGTCAGTGATTGCTGCTGCGCCGGCGTCAGCGTATGGGCACAACTGACAGCGACAGGTCCCTGCAGTTGCCCGAATGCAGTGCGCAGCGCCTGTTGCTCGGCCGCAGGCAACTGGTGCAAATCCGCCAGCAGCATGTCAAGCAAGGCCTGGTCCAGCGCACTGCCTGCCAGACGCTGCAGCAGTTCGGCACACAGGGCCAGCGCGGCCTGGGCCCCCTGCTGCTCGAGTGTCTTTCTGAGCTTGGCGCTGTCTTGCTGCATCAGCGTCTGGAGCCTTGTCCGCTCTGTGTCTGCGGCCTGTTGCACCTGGGTCATGGCCAGCTGCTTCTCCTGTTGCAGTGCCTGTTGCAGCGCAGAGCGGCGCTCGGCCTGTTCGCTGTCCCACAGTTGCAGCTGCTGCCGGTATTGCTGCACCAAGGCGGCGGCCTGTTGCTCGCGCAAGGTCGCCGCCTGCTGCGCCTGGGTCAGCTGCTGCTGACGTTTGGCGATCGCGGCCTGAATTGGCCGATAGAGGAAATGGTGCAAGATCCACAGCAACACCAGGAAATTGAGCACCTCGAGGCCAAAGGTAATGGGATCCAATGACATAGCTATGGGTCTCAGTGTTGCATGTATTCGAGCAGTGGATTGCGGAACAGGATGATCAGCACCACCACCAGCACATAGATAGCCAGCGACTCGATCATCGCCAAACCGATAAACAGCGTCCTATTGATGCTCTTCTCCGCTTCCGGCTGTCTGGCCAGGGCATCCAGGGCACTGCTGATGGCCCTGCCCATGGCCAATGCCGGCAACATCACCCCAAGGGCTATCGCCAACGCCGCCACCAGGGTGGAAACAACACTGAATAAATGCATGTCTGTCATACTGAGACTCCCTCTGTATTCATGGCTCTTGCTTGTGGTCGGCCGCCACGGCAGACCCTTGCCCCTGCAGACCGCTGCCTATGTACAGCAACGCCAGCAAACCGAAGATATATGCCTGCACCAAGGCCTCTATGATGTGCAGCATCAGCAGGGGAATAGGCGCGAGAAACCCCGCCACCACCAGCACCAGCAATGCCGCCATCTCCATGCTCATGATGTTGCCGAATAACCTGAGCGCCAGTGCCAGGGTGCGGGTCACCTCGCTGAGCAGATGAAAAGGCAGCAGTATCGGACTGGGGGACAGGTAATGGCGCAGATAGGCGCTCAGGCCAAGGCGGCGAATGCCGAACCAATGCACCGAGCCAAATACCAGCATGGCCAGTGCCGCGGTCACCGACAGGTCGGCGGTGGGTGAATGCAGGCCCGGGATCAGCCCAGTCAGGTTGGCAAGAATAAGAAAGACCCATAATGACGCTATGAAGGGGGTGATCTGCCGATAGCTATCCGGGCTTATGTCCCTTACCGTATTCTCCATCATCTGATAGACAGTCTCGCACAGGGTGCGCCAGGGATTGTCCCCCTGCTGCAGCTTATGGCGCAGAAACAGGCTCAGCAGCAGCAACAGCAGCATCAGTCCCCAAGTGGTGAGCACAGCCCCCTGGATTGCCAGCCAAGGCAACAAATGCACAGACTGCTCGTTCATGGGTGCTGCCTCAAATACCAGATCACATTCCACACCCCAAGTGCGATGCCGAGCAGGATCAGGCTGACGGTCCAGCGGGTTTGGAAAACCGGACTCATGGCATCGAGCCAGCGGCCCAGATAGGCGCCGGCCACCATGGGCACCACCAGCAGCAAACCCAGGGTGCCACCGTACAGCAGCAGGCCAAATAAACCGTTCTTCTGTCGTTTGGCCCGTTCGTGTCTGTCATTGTCCTTCTGTACCGATTGGCGGTAGTCCTGGTGTTTCATCATAATGCTTCATGCCGCTGGTTGATGGCCAATAGCTTGCGTGCCAAGGCCTGCTCGACTTGAGCTATGCTGCGCCTGGCCTGAAGCAGATCCTGCTCGGCCGCCTGCCACTGGGCATCCAGGTATGGCAGCAGCTGTTCACGGCTGTCGGCCAGCACGAACTGGCTGCAACACAGCCGCAGGCAGTTCTGTGTCATCAACAGCACGGCTCCCGGCTGAGCCAGGTAATGCCACTTGCCGCCGACATCACAAAAGCGGGCGATGCCGGGACGCAGACAAGTCACCAGGGTCTCGTGGTGGGCGTAAACACAGAAGCTGCCGCTGGCGTCATGGCCGACAAAGCTGCCGACGCTGTCATTCCCATAGCCCTGGGTCGGTCCCTCAAGCCGCAACTGAAAGGCCTTCATCCTGCCATGCTCCCGCGCATGTAACAGTCGGCTTCGCTCAGACTGTCGAACCGTCCCTCCAGAAAGCCTTCACAATCGCCGAGCATCTGCTCCACCGGCACACTGACCCCGGCGATGCCCGTGTGTTCGGCCACCACGGCAAAAGGTTGGGTCAGGTAGCGCTGCAGCTTGCGTGCCCGATCGACTATGTTGCGATCCTGGGTCGATAACTCCTCAATCCCCAATATGGTAATGATGTCCTCCAGCTCCTGATAGCGGGCCAGATGCTCGCGCACCGCCATGGCGATACGATAGTGGCGCTCGCCCAGCAGCTGTTTATCCAGCATGCGACTGCTGGACTTCAAGGGGTCCACCGACGGGTAGATCCCCTTGACGGCTTGACTGCGGGACAGGATCACACTGGTGTCCAGATGATTCATTATGGTGCTGACGGCGGGATCAGACATGTCATCCGCCGGTACATAGACGGCCTGCACCGAAGTGATGGAGCCGGCGCGGGTCGACAGGATCCGCTCCTCCAACGCCGCTACTTCGGACACCAGTGTCGGCTGATAACCGACTGTGGCCGGCATCCTGCCCAGCAGACCCGAGATCTCACTGCCCGCCTGGACGAAGCGAAACATGTTGTCCATCAGGAACAACACTTCCCGGTGCAGCGAATCGCGCAGATACTCGGCATAGCTCAGGGCGGTAAAGCCGACATGAAAACGCACCCCTGGGGATTCATCCATCTGGCCATAGACCATCAAAGTACGGGACAATACCCCGGCATCTTTCATCTCATGCCAGAGCTCGTGTCCCTCGCGGATGCGTTCCCCAACCCCGGCAAACACGGATACGCCCTGGTGCAGCGCGCTCACCGCATGCATGAACTCCATCATCAGCACAGTCTTGCCGACCCCGGCACCGCCAAACAGGCCAGTCTTGCCGCCCTTGACGAAGGGACACAAGAGATCGATCACCTTGATGCCCGTGGTCAATATGTCCTTGGCCGCCACTGTGTCTTTCAGTGGCGGCGGCGGGGTGAGAATATTGCAATATTGCTGCGGCTCAAACGGCGGCAAGGCATCCAGTGGCGCGCCAAACACATTCAGCATCCGCCCCAGACACTCGGGTGCCACAGGCACATGCAGCGGCGCGCCGCAGTCCATGACTGGCATTCCCCTGGCCAGACCGGCGCTGCTGTGCAGGGCTATGGTGCGGATCCTGTGCGGATCCAGATGCTGGTAGACCTCCAGCATCACCCCCTCGCCATCGGTTTTGACCAGCAAAGCCTGATTGATGGGTGGCAGATAGGCCGTCAACACATCCACCACAGGGCCGTGGATGGCATCTATATGGCCTATGGCCGTTTGCTCCTCCGCTATCACCGGCATGATTCATTCCTTGGGAAAATGCTCCTTTAAGCATAATCACATAAACACGGGTCATGAAAATTTTTCCCCGCAGGCCGCCACTGAGCCACCACAGGCGGCATAGGCGCCTGGGAAGGCCCCATCAGTCCCCAGGCTCAACCCCATTGAGCCGCAAGGCATCCTTACCCAGATCCGTATGCAACCAGCGGCTGCGCAGCTGACCCAACCTGTTGCTATGACACACTATCACCGCCTCATCATCTTCTTTGAGCTGAGTCTCCTCATCGACGAGAATAAACTTGTCTCGCCGATACAAAAACATCAGCCGACAACCGTCGGGCAATTTCAGCCCCTTGACCGGCACAGCGTCCTGGGCGCTCACCACAAAGGAGAACAAGGCGGCGTCATTCTTGAGCAGAGCCGACATGGATATGGGTTTTTGCCCCTGCACTATCGCGGCCAGATAGCGGCTGATGGTGCGGCTGGGGATGATGGTATTTTCCAGTCCCAGCTCGATGCAGATGTGTTCGAACTCGGGATCGTCGATGCGGGTCACCACCTGGCGAAAGCCTATGGAGCGGCCTACCAGACTGGCGATGATGTTGGTTTGATCGTTGTTGGTGACACAAAACAGGTAGTCTGCGACATCCGGGCCGGCCTCCTGCAGGATCTGCGGCTTGCTGCCATCACCGTGGATAACACCGCAGCCCAGTGACTCGAGCACGTTCTCGACCATGTCCTTGTCTCTTTCGATGATCACCACATCATGCTCCAGGCTCAGCAGCTGGCGGGCGGTGTGCATGGTCAGGCGGGATGCGCCTATGAAGACGATTCTCATAAACAGGACTCCAGTTCTACAGCGTCAATCGAGTGCATACCTGCGCCCCAGCCACACTCCCGGATAAAACAGGCACAGCAATGCCAGCACTTCCAGCCGGCCGGCAATCATATCGACACAGAGCACGGCCTTGAGCAGCCAGGGCAGTTGCGAGGCCGTGATGCCGGTCGATAAGCCCACTGTGCCCACGGCGGAGACGACCTCGAACAGCGCATCGAGCGGCTCATAACCGTAACAGAGAAAGGCCAGCCAGCTCGGCAGGCACAGGACGGCAAGCAGGCCTATGCTGAGCATGGCCTGCTGCAACTGCTCCTGGTTCAGTACCTTGCCCTGTAGCCGAGGCTCAATCACAGCATGGGGGGCGGCGCAGGTCCGCCGCAAACTGGTCAGCAGCAAACGCCATAACAGCAGCAGGCGGAACATCTTGCAACCGCCGGCGGTGGATCCCAGGCAGCCGCCGAGAAACATGGCAAAGATCAGTACAAGTTTACCTGCCTCCCCCAGGCTCGCCACCTCAGTGTTGCTGAAACCCGTGGTGCTCAATGCCGACAGCCCCAGGATCACTCCGTGTCGCCAGTCGCCAGGCTGGCCGGACGAGGGACCGGCAAGCTCCAGCCACACCAAGACAGCGCAAACCAGCAGCGTCAGCCACAGAAACAGGCGCAATTCCTGATTCTGTCCTATGGCATGCCAGGCACGCTGTTGTATGCGCAGGTAAATGGCCAGCGAAACCGCGCCGCTCATCCCCATCAGCATCACGCCCAACTGGCCGCTGAAGGCCAGACCGGCCAGGCTGTCGTCCCGGGAAGAAAAACCGCCGGTGGAGATCGCGCTGAGGCCATGCAGCAGCCCGTTGAATAAATCCCCGAAACACAGCCAGCAGACCAGTATGGCCACCAGGGTCAGCAACAGATAGATGTGCAAGATGCGGCGGGCATACACCTTGACCGTCAGCACCATGTCCTGGCCTTCCGGCACCTCGAGCAACTGATACGCCGCCACGGTGCGCGGCATCAGAAACACCACAGACAGCACCACTATGCCCAGCCCGCCATACCATTGCATCCAGGCGCGGGTGAACAAAAACGTCCTGTCCGCCTCGGCCACTGACTGCAGCGTGCTCAGGCCAGTGGTCGTGACTGCAGACACGGTTTCCAGAATAAGATCCTGCCACTCCAGGCCACTGGGCCAAAGCGCCAGCGTCATCAGCAAGGGAGTCAGCACAAACGCCGCACTGGTGAGAACAAAACCTTCGCTGCGCATAAACTGTCTCGGATCGGGCAAGCGCCTCGACAGCCATGCCAACAACAATAACAACAGGATAACGGCCGCAAACGTCGGCAGATAGGCATATTCGGCGAACCACAGCGCCACCAGCAGCGGTGGCAGGCACAGCCAGGCAAGTAGCAGCGCCAGCCGGCCGCCCATGCGGGCCAGCACGGTAAAACGCGCCGCATAGAGCAGGGATTTGAATCCTTCCTTGTCACTCATGCCTTGGCCAATTCTTGCCTCAGTTACAAGGAGTGTAGCAGCGGCAGGCGTCATGGGTATGGGCCCGGGGTAGCTTCAGATGGCGACCCTGCTCTGCTTAAGCCCGACAAGATGCACAAGACATTATTGCAGCCACACAATATAGGGGTTTCTGGGGAAGGATTGACAGCATGGGGCCCGATACAATGGACTCTAATGGCTATGGCAGCATAAGGAGGACCTGTAGGGAATTATTCATCCCCAAGGCTCACGAATGCTAAACCGCCCTAAGTTGCCTTCGCTGGGGTACGGCGAGCAGCAAGCAGAGGTTCAACAGAAAATTTACCCTTCAATCTCAGCAAATTAATGGCCGGTAAGACGATGACCGCCTCCAGCGGTGTCAGGAATAAACAGGAAAGCAGGGTAGCCTTGACTCCCATGGTATTCACCGCCAGGCCAGACGCCAGCGCCTGCCTATGCAATTTAATATTGGCGGCCAATAACACCAGGCCCAGGCCGCACAGCAAGAAGAGATAACTGGCAGAAAAAGCCTTGGTATCCAGGCCAAAATGATACAAGGCAACCACAAGCAACAGCGCCAGCCAGAACACCAGATACAGCTGCTTCACCAACAGATAATTTTTCACTGGCTTTCCTCGATACCCAATACCCGGCAACGTAAATATCACGCACTGAGGCAATCCCAGCCGCTTAAAGCCTGTCATCCCTGGTAGAAACATCCCTTGGGTGGTGCACCGAAGAGCGGCATGGCGGCTTGCATCTGTTCCTTGGGAAAGTTTGCCACGGATTGCGTGTGGGACTCGACGGAAAGCCATTTCTCTAGCACCACAAAGCGGTTTTTATCGTCGGCGCTTTGCAACACTTCACACAGTTCACAGCCCTCGGAGGAAGAGATATGAGGGATGAGTGACTTGAGAAAAGCAAAGAGTTCTTCCGCTTTACCCTCGGCGGCGACAAATTCATTGATGCGTGTAATGGTCATTCTCTTTCCTTTATGATTGTGCCTATGGGCTCACTGCCTCACCTGCCCGGTCGCCATAGCTCGAACTGAACGGCCCGGATTGTTCGCCCTAAGCTACTGGTATTTAATTGTCTTCTCAAGCACTGAGATAAAAAATAAGACTCGAGGCCAAATATCTGCGCGCCATGCCAGGCCGTCATGCTCGGCAGTAAACGAGTTCCATGACCTCTGGATACAGGACTCCCCAATCAAGCCCATGGCGGCAATGAAAAAGCCCGCATAGCGGGCTTTTTTAATCCATGACTGTCGGACGCAGCTTAGCGCGCCGACACGGGGCGACTAGCGGAAGCTGAGTTCTGCCGTGTCTGTCAGGCCGTCGTTATCTTTGACCATCAGCTCGACCCGGTTCAGGCCGCGCTTGGCGAAGCGCCACACGATAGCGCCGTTGGCACGGCGACCGTCGTTGAAGGTCCATTTTTGTTTCTTGAGGTAGCCATCTTCGTCATAGCTGGTCGAGATGAACATGTCGACCAGCCAGAGGTTGATGTGCTGGATTTGCGCCACTGGGGCCTGCTGCTGCGGCGCGACCTCCACGCTGATGCTCTGGGACACGCTATGGCTCAGGCCATCGTTGTCCGTCACCGTCAGGGTCAGCTGATAGTCACCGGAGGCGGCGTAGCTATGGCTCAGGGTCGGCGTCGTGGCGACAGTGCCGTCACCCAGGTCCCAGAGGAAGTCGACCAGCTCGCCATCGGCGTCGCTAGAGGTCGATGCCAGAGTGACGGTTCCCCCTTCCTGCGTCAGGCTGAAGCTAGCCACGGGTGCCACTTTGGCGGGCGCCAGTGCCAGGGAGATCACCACAGGGTCGTGATCCGATGAGCGATACGCATCGGTAGCGTACAAGTCTGTCAACTGCTGCGCCGACTTGAACTCCTCGTTGTAATCCAGGATGCGTGGCTCGTCGGTGTTGATATGCCATTCGGTGACATCGACTATCTTGTCCACCAAGTCACCGCTGGCAAGGGCGTGATCCAACTGGCCCGATTCGCCGGAGAACACGTAGGAATAGGCATCGACCTTATTCAGGTGCTCGAACAGTTCGGTGAAGCCCGCCTGTTTGAAGGCGGTCAGCGGATCTTCCTTGGCGTAGGAGTTGAGATCGCCGATGATCAGCACGCCCTGCTCTGGATACTGCTCTGCCAACCAGATCCCGGCGGCCTTGGCGGCGCGGCTACGGGTCTGGTTACAGTTGCCCTGACCGTCGTTGACATCCGGATCCCCGAGTGCGGCGCAGTCGCTGCCCTTGGACTTGAGGTGATTGACCGCCAGTACCAGGCTTTCCTCGGAACCGGCCACGCTGAAGGCCTGGGTCAGGGTCGGACGGTTCTTGCCGTCGTCAAACAAGGGCTTGCCGGTTTCATCCAGCGGCGAGTTGGCGCTGGAGAGGATGGCGGCGGCGCCATTGGGGGTGACTTTGTCGGCCCGGTAGATGATGCCCACGCTGATGGCATCCGTGCCTATGGCGGCGACACCCGGATCTATATAGCTGTAACGCGCTTCGCCTATGACGGCATTGAGGCCGGCGACGAGATCGGCAATCGCCGAATTGGCGCCGAAGCCATCATTTTCGATTTCCATCAGGCCGAAGACATCGGCACCTATGCCAACCATGGCACTGACAATTTTCGCCTTCTGACGATTGAACTCACTCAGGGTATCGGCACCGCGGTCGGTCGGGAAACCCGCTCCCTGGCCATCACCATTGAAGTAATTCAACACGTTGAAGCTGGCCACCTTGAGATCGCCCTCTGTGATGACAGGCTCTGTGGTGCGCGCATTGGCGGTGACGAAGTTGACCGTCTCGGTCGGCATCACACGATACTTGCCGAAACCATAGTGCATCACTGCGTCAAGACCTGTGATCTTGTCACCGACACGCACAGTGTTGGCGGCGCTCAGGCCAGGTGCCGGATAACGTATAGGATCCGGATTCTGGGCGGTCAGGCCATCGTCGAGCAGAATGCTGTCACTGGCGTTGGCGGCGCTGACGGCCAGGGCCGCGGCACCCGGGCTGGCGACCTGAGTCCCCATGAAGTGACGCTGGCTGCCGAGGCTGATTTCACCGTAACGCCCCAGGTTATAGACTTCGTTCACCACCAGAGGTTGGCTGAAGCTGACGCCCATGCCTTCGAAAGCCTCGAGCTCGGAGGACGCGGCAAACGGCAGGCTAACCTGTGCCGGCGTCGGCAGCGCCTGGTTGGCGGCGCATAAACTATGCTCGGTCACAGAGGTCAGCTCGGTCAGGCCCTGGTATTCGGTGACCTTGGCCTGCAGCCGTATTCTGTCACCCGGCTGATAGCCGGTGGCGGCGTTGCCCGTGTAGACGAATACCCCTTCCGAGGTGTGCGCGTCCGCGTCTGTCTCGGCATCGGCCATCTGCAGGAATAAGCCCTTGAGACCGGCTTCCTGGTTGCTGACCACTATGGCTTCGACAATCACTGTCTGGCCATTGAGCGGGCTGAGATCCGTCGCCCCCTGGATGGCGTGGATCGGGGTCGAAGTCTCGCCGCACACCAAGGTTCCCGGCGTTGGGTCCGGGTCGGTTGGATCTGTGTTGTCTGCGCTGAATTTGCCCAGATCTGAGATGTCATCCTTGGCGAAGCCCTGCCAGCTGCCGAGGGTCACTTCGTCGTCTGTCTGGGTGTCGGCCACCAAGAGTGCCGGGTTCCGGCGCAGGGTGTTGTCCTGGGTAGATAGGTCGCCGGCGCCCCACTCGCTGCCGGGATCTTCCCCTATGCGGCCCAGGCT
Organism: Shewanella sp. AS16; assembly: GCF_021412365.1. NCBI lineage: Bacteria > Pseudomonadati > Pseudomonadota > Gammaproteobacteria > Alteromonadales > Shewanellaceae > Shewanella > Shewanella sp. AS16. The sequence goes on from NZ_JAKCLK010000001.1 coordinate 231,442, forward strand.
GTCTATGACCTGGGTTCCGGAGCTGAGCACTATGGCATCGTCGCCGTTGAAGAAGCTGGCGTTGCTGACCATGTCGGCCACAGCCAGGATGTCGGCACTGGCATCGTTGTCGGCGATGACAAAGGTGGCGCCGGCCGCCAGTACGCCGCTGAGACTAATGCTGCTGCCGGCCTGGGTGTTGCCGTTGAAGTAGAAGCTCAACTGGTATTGGCTCAGATCTATGCTGGCCGAGGTAGGATTGTAGAGTTCGATGGCCTTGTTATTGCTGCTGCCTTCGACATATTCGGAAATGATCAGATTATCGGCCGCCTGGGCCAGGGTGGACGCGCCACCCATGGCCAAGACGAGTAGACTCGCTTTGGTTAACATAAAAACCCCTAAATAGTATCGTTATTGTATTATTTTTACTTTAACCAGAAGTACTTGCCTCTGGTTAATCACTGGTTCATCCAAAAACCAGCCGACACTATAGGGTAAAGAGGTTACAAATAGGTTTCAATTGTTAACTTAAGCATGATCCGCCAAAAGCACGCCAAGTCTAAGTACAAGATCACAGCTTGACGAAATTTTCATCCAACAAACTGACGAGTAACAGTTCGCCGTTCCGTTTAAGCTTGAACTCACCGAACTTGGCAACGGCAAAATGACTGCCCTGGCCCTCTTCGAAAAAGAAGGCGTTGGATGCCAGTTTTATCAGGCCATGACGCAACCTGAACTGCACCTTGAGTTGAGCCGGTTGCAGCGGCTGGCCCAGGTACAAGCCGTCGAACTGGCCTACCCCGTCGGCATCGAGCCGCACCAAGAGCACACCGTCCGTCTGCCCCTCGGCCAACCGGGCAGCGACCTCGCCGGCCATGGCATAGTTGAGCGCCATATAATCGCCCTGCATCAGGGAGCGGGGATCGACCGGCGCCAGCTCGAACCTGACGTCCAGACCTTCGGCCAGCAGCCTCTCCTTCTGGTATATGCCCCAGTTCACCGAGGCGAGGACCAACAACGTGCTGACACACATCCATAGACCCAGGCGTTTCGCCGCGGCCGCACTCAAAGCTGCCAGCTCAATCATGGTTGCCTCCCGGCGTCTTGTGGGCCAGGCTCCACTGCATCAGGCCGCGGGCGCCGAGCAATGCCGCCCCGAAGCCGGCCAGGTAGAGGGATTTTTCCATCAAGTCGACCCGCAGCGAGTAGTAATAGCCGCCGATAAACAGCAGGCAACTGAGCACAGCCAGGCAGATGAGCCCCCTCTCCTTGAAATAGAGCCCAAGGATGAAGACACAGACGGCCGCCGCTAACCCAGCCATGGGCACAGACAGTAGCCCCACCCCGGCAACGGCCATCAGAACCAGGGCCCCTTGACGGCTGCCGAGCCCCAATCCCTGTTGCGCCAGGGCCTTGAGGCCCAGCAGCAAGATCACCCCAAGGCTCAGCAGCAGGGATAAATACCACTGCCAGTCATGGTGCAACAGCGGCGCCAACAGCGACCAATCCATGCCCTGGGCATGCTGCTCGCTTACCCCTTGGCCATTGAACAGGTAAGGCAGTTGGATGAAGAGCACCCACAGCGCCAGCCCATACCCCAGGACGCGTCCCCGACGGTACTGCAGCCCCCAGTGGCTCAGGGTTAACCACACCAGGGCCAACAAGAGGACGGTCAGCGCCGGTGCCAATGCCAGCGCGCCGTACTCTTGCAACAGACCCGTGCCGCAGGCGCAGAGGCCGAGCGCCGTGATGAACTGGTGCGGCGTGTGGGAGATGAGCATAAAATGCAATGCCATAACCAATGCCATGCCGCCGTACCAAGACACAGACAAGTGCATGTCCAACAGCTCGAACAGTCCCCATCCCAAGGCGATCAGACCACTCAGGTTAATGGCGAACGCCAGCTGAGAGGCAAATTCCCGCGCGGCGCTGACGGGCGAGCGATAGAGCCACAGGCCCAGCAGGCTATAGAAGCTTCCTATGCCGATGGTGGCGCCCGTGTCTATCTCGTCCAACACCAAGAGCAACAAGCTGGTCATGAAACCCAGCAGGAAGGAGGCCGCCATCCAGGCGGCGATCAGCAGCAATAACACCAGGTACCAGGGAGATGCCGGCGCCACCTCGGGTTCATCCCCTTTGACCCAGCCCAATTGCAGCAATTCCTGCCACAGGCGCGCCGCGCTCTCCCTGTCGCTGTAACCGGCTTGGGGCTCAGTCATGGTCCGTCTCCCTTAATGTCACACTGAACTCAAGTTGCAATCTTCTCAGCCATTGGGTCAACAGGGTGCTGCCCCCTATCATCACCATGGCCAGCACCAAGCCGCCGCCAACGGGTTCCGAATCCTCGAACAAGAGGCGCATCAGCAAGGCGGTGATGACAGTGATCAGACTGAAGCCGCCGAGGGCCAGAGGATACAAGTGTTTAATCTTGAAGCGATACCAGACAAATCCCAGGCCTATGACCAAGGCATAGACTAGGATATTGAGTTCCCGCCCCTGGGGCTGGAACAAGGCGTGGATGCATAGCCAGCTCAGCATCACCAGGGCGGCGCAGAGCGTCAGACGTTCGGTTAACGGCGCACGGCAGCGCACTTGCCCCAGGCGGGCACCAATGAGAAACAGCAAGTGCATGGCGCCATTTACCAGCGTCAGCGCCCACAGCAACTGCTCTTCATTCAGCGCCAGGCCAAATAGTCCACCGAAGGTATGGTAATAGAGCAGCAGCGCCAGATTGCTTAGGGCCGCGATCAGCAACCACAGCAGATCCAGGCCGACGAGCCAGGCCCAGGGCAATAAACACAGGGCCCAGAGGGCGAACAATTGCCAGGGATCGGCCCCCGTTTGATAGGTTTGCCCCACCAGTGCCAATAAGGCACCGACCAGTATGGCGGCGCCCAGCAGCGCCACTTTGGCGCCCTGGGTTCCTATGCTGCTCCCGGCAGGGGCGGAACGGGCAGCCTGGCTCAGCCAGACAAACAAGGCGACACACACCAGGAGAGCGGCTTCCACCAGGGCAAACTTGGCGAAGCGCCCCATGGCATGCCAGTTATAGGCGAAGAAGAACACCAGCGCACTGCAGATGCAGAGCATTCCCAGCCACAGCAGCAGGGCCGAGATCCCCCGGCGCCAACCGGCAGAGGTTTGCGGTCGAATGCTCAGTGCCAGCACCCGGTCGATATGCTCGGCCGGCAGCTTGCCCTGCTCCAGCCATTGCCATAGATGCACAGATGCATGAATGAGAGGTGAGAGATGAGAGATGAACCTGCCCATGGTTGTCGTCCTTGCAGCACTAGGGAGAGAATGCCTTTCCCTGTCCAAGATTAAGCCAATTGTTGCTGTTATCAGCCCCTGATATCAGCATCCAGATATCAGGCTAGCACAGCCAAGGGAGAAAGTGGATCTACGGCTGGGATGCAAACTTGCCATGCCGAAAAACCGGCAGCATTTACCTCATGAATAAACCCGCAAGACACAAGAGGCAGATCAACAGCAGGCTCATGCCTTGGTACCAGGCCAGCCAGGCGTCTTCGGCACGGTTCAGGCGCAGCAGATAAAGCTGCCAGATGACGAAGATGCCGTAGATGAGTGCCAGAAACAGCACCAAGGCGAAGGCATGCATACTGGAGACCAGTGCCAGGCCACAGGCCCACAGCACCAGTGCCGACAGGAGGAACAGAACCGAAATCCAGTGATACATGCAATGCAGCATCTGCTTGGCAGTATCATGGAGCCGGGATTGCAACAGCGGCGCCAGGACACGGGATTTCACCACGGTCAACTGCAACAGGCTCAGCAGCGTCGCCAGTATGGCCGCCAAGATAAAATAGACATTGATCATTTCACTTCCTCTGGCCATCCTCAGGAGACAGACGTGGCTTATTTTTGACTCAGCAGAGCGGCTGTTAACCCCGCCGGGGCAGGCCGGCATCAGGCTCTTTCTAAGAGACAGGGCCAACGGCGCATTTGTTACACCCAGAATCAAAAAAAGGAGCCCAGGGCTCCTTTTTTCAAGCTGCTATTTCAAACCACTGGCACTTAAAAGCCAGTTATATGGAAACCACTGGCGCTGAAAAGCCAATCACATGGTCGCCATGCTCCAGTAGTCCAGGCGCTTTTCCGGGTTGCCAAGCACTGTCTTGCATCTGTCTTTGTATTGGCCCATGAGGCTGGCCAAGCTGCTGGACCCTGCCAGGGTTTGGATCTGTTTCGCTTTGGCATCGGCCACGGCCTGAGTCACCACGGCCGCAGGCCGGTACTGGCTCGCCAGGGCAACGGCATCGGCGGCCGAGGCTTTCAACCTCTCTCCTACCGCCTGCATCTGCGGTGCATTCATGGCGGCTATGGCTTCTGAGCTGATCTGGTAATAGGCGGCGCATTCGATCAATTCGTTGCTGAAGGCGGTTTCCGCTTCGTTTGCCGCCTGTACACTCAGGCTCAATAAGGCGCTGATGCCCAACAGCGCCTTGGCGAGAGATGACAACTTATTGGGTATTAACATAGTGAGATGTCCTGGATTCAAATTGTCGGAAAACTTAAGCCAGTTCAGAGGCGATATCAAGCTCATAGACAAAATATTTGTCGTTGCGCGCAAACCCCAGGGCCTCATACAGGCCCTGGGCCCTCAGATTATGCTGCTCGGTTTCCAGCATGATGCCGGCAACCCCATGATGGCCGGCATAGGCGATCACCGCCTGCAGCAGCGCCCTGCCGATGCCGACACAACGGGCATGCTGAGCCACGAATAGATCGTTGAGGATCAGAATAGGTGCGAGTTTGAGGGAAGAAAAGCTGGGGTAAAGCTGGGCGAAGCCCAAACCCGAGCCCTGATTGTCGGTCGCGATGAAAATGACAGAAGAAGCCTCCTGCAGCCGCATCTCAATGAACTGCCGCGCCCTCGCCGGCTCGTCCGCCTTGCCGTAGAAGATGCGGTACTCGTTGAACAGGCCGGCGATCTCTTCGCCATCCCCGGGTGTTGCCTGTGCTATATGCCATGCCATGAATCTAAGCTTCCCTCTGTCGTGGAGTAAGAGACATTACTCCTTGTGTTGCAGCAATCTGAACTGCAGATTGGCTTTCACCGCCGGCCACTCCGAGTCCAGAATGGAGAAGACCACAGTGTCCCTGAGGCTGCCATCTTTGAGTATCTTATGGTTTCTCAGCACCCCATCCTGCTTGGCGCCGAGGCGGGCTATGGCCTGTCTTGAGGCCTGATTGAACCAGTGGGTACGAAACTCCACTGCGATGACGCCCAAGGTTTCGAATGCATAACCGAGCAACAGGAGTTTGGTTTCTGTGTTGATGCCGCTGCGCTGGGCGCTCTTGCCGTACCAGGTATAACCTAGCTCCAGACGGCGATTGGCTTGATCCCAGGAACAGATACGGGTCGAACCGACCACCAGGCCCGAAAGCTTGTCACGCACGGCGAAGGCCAGCGACTCACCCAGGGATTCGGATTTCATGGCCTCTTGTATATAGGCCGCCACCTCATCCGGATGCGGCACGCTGGTATACCAGAGTTCCCACAAGGCGCCGTCTCGGGCGGCCAGACTCAGAGCCGCGGTATGTTCCAGCGTCAACGGCTCCAACACGACCCTTTCACCCGACAAACAGGCGTGAAGATTAATCTCAGTCAAGCTATCTCTCCTCAAACAGTGATGTCTGTTTGTATCAGATTAACATTAAACTTTGATTAAAAAATAACATTATTTTCATGGGATTGCGATAGGAGGTCGGTCAAATGTAACAACGGGGTAAAAGAGAACCCTTGCCTGCCGGAAGCCGTGGCTCTCTGTGATTCACCAGGCCATGGCCTGGATGGCTCAGAATCCATGCACGCTGTTACTGACCCTAAACCAGCCGGCAATGCTGTTGCGCACCGCCAGGGTTTCCCTGACTTCGTGGGGAAATTGCTCGCTGAGGAAGATCACCAGCGTTCCCATCCTGGGCGCTATCCTCTGCAGCTCTGTACCCGCCTCGTCGAACAGCACCAACTCGCCCTTATGTTCGGCTTGCCAATGGGGATTGAGGAAACACACAGTACTCAAAATGCGGTTTTGGCTGCCCTTGAGCGCATCCAGATGCTTGCGGTAGAAGGCACCGGGTCGATAGACGGCATAATGGCTTTCATAATCGAACAGACCCATAAACAAACGCCGGTTGAGGCCATCCTTGAGCTGAGCCATGAGCGCCAGATAGGCACTGTCCGGCTGCTGCGAGGCATCGAGCCAACTGATCACGTCCGAACGTATCTCGGGGTTAAGCTGCTGCTCAACCCCGCGTCCTATGGCGGCCGGCCTGAATTCATTCAGTGCCGCTGTCTGCATCTTTTCCAGCAGAGCCTGGGTCACACATGTGGGAATGGCATCGGCCAGAGAGACGTAGCCCTTATCGGCCAGCGCATCTGCAATCACATCCAGCACAGCTTCACTCAATTGCGAAACCATCATTGCTACATCCAAAAAGAGACTACGCTTTTGCTGTACTCAAGGGCTCGAGGGGAAGATTCCGAGCCTGATTTTCGAGGGGCGTCATTAAAGGATAAATGTCATCTATCCCGGTAAAAAAACTGACGGAATTTTAGGGTAAAGTCCCGCCAAAGACAACTAAATTAAATCTTTTTATTTCAACAAGTTAAACATATAGAGTGAAGTTCTATCTCGGGAGCCTCCGGAGAGTGTCGCCAATAACCCTCGAAGCCGAGCCCGAGCCTTGCCAGGATCGCCTTGGAGGCCAGATTCTGGGGGTTGACTATTGCCACCAACCTGGCGAGGCCAAGCGCCCTGGCGTGATCCAGAGTGGCCTTTGCCGCCTCCAGCGCATAGCCCTTGCCTGCATATTGAGGCAGGAAGGCATAGCCTATGTCGACATCGGCCAGGGTCGGACGTTTTATCAGGCCACAGCTACCTATCACCTCGCCTGTGGGTTTCAACTCCACCCGATACAGACCGAAGCCGAACTCGGCATAGCTGGCCATGGGGCCATTGGCAATATGGTCACTCGCCTGCGCCAGGGTGCGTACCCCGCGATCGCCGATATTGTCCAAAAATCCCTGGCTGTTGAGCAGCGCCAGCATGAAGGCGGCATCGCTGCGCTGCAGTTGACGTAACACTAGCCTTTCGGTTTCGATTAACATACTGCACTCCTGTTCAAAAATCCTGTCTTCCAGGCTGACTTAGAGATAGCGGGCGAACGCCGAGCCATCCCTGGTGGCCTTGATGGGCGCCTTGACCGCAGGCGTGCCCAGATAGAGGAAGCCCACTATCTGATCTGCCGGGGTCAGGCCGAGTCGCTGTTTCACCAGGGGATCGAAGGCGAAGTCCCCGGTACGCCAGACGCCACCCAGCCCGAGGGAAAACGCCGCCTGTTGCATCGCCATGGTGGCACAACCGGCAGCTATCTCCTGCTCGATAACCGGCACCTTGGGGTGGACCTGAGTCTTGGCCACCACAGTGATCACCATGGGCGCGCGAAACGGCATGCCCCTGGCCTTGCGCAGCAAGTCCTCATCCGCGCCCTTAGCCTGTGCCGCCTCGACATAAATGGCCGCCAGCCGTTCCAGCCCTTCGTCCCTGGCGATGATAAATTCCCATGGCGTCAGACCGCCGTGGTCCGGCACCCTGGCCGCAGCATCGAGAATGATTTTAAGCTGGCGTTCATCCGGCGCCGGTGCCGTTAACCTGGGGGTGGATTGGCGGGTAAGCAGCAGTTCTTGTGCGTTCAACTTATTGTCCTTACAGAAATCTTATTGCGTTCGAGAATAACAAATTGCCGGCCAATAAACATAAAAATCCCACCGCCAAGGGTGGGATCTTGGCATCTAAGCGCTAGCCGGCAATCCCATGACGTCTGGCGATGACATGGTCCAGGCTGGTATAACGTCCACCGCCCAGCACCAGCAGCGCCAACAGCATGATGAAATAAGTGGCGGCAAACTCTATGCCGTTGTTGAGCACCACGAAGTTACCCGAGCCGGTCAACCACTCATAGTTACCGTATTGCTCCAATATCTCCCTGGCTCTGGACAAGCGCTCCACCGAGCCCATCACCCTGTCATTGGCGAGCCAGGAGCCGGGATCTGCTATGGCCAACCAGCCATTGGGCCAATGCACGGTAAAGGCCGCCACCAGCATGGTGATCATCAGCGGGATGCTGATGATCCGGGTCGCCAAGCCGAGCAAGAGCAGGATGGAACCGAAAAACTCGGTGCCGGCCGCCAGACCCGCCATGACTTCCGGCATGGGCAGGCCCAATCCCCAGTCTGGATTACCGAACCAGGCCGCAGTGTCTTCGAAATGCGTCAGTTTTTGGTAACCTGCCTGCATCAACACGGGGGCCAGATAGAGCCTCAATGCCAAGGGGGCCAGGCCGTCGATGCAGCGGATCATGTTGAGAAACGTCTGATATAGGGGGGCTAGTTGCATGCTGACCTCTTCATTTGTGTGGGTTGCCGTTTGGGTTGCCGGATAAGACCCCCAGACAGGGAGATATCTTTCATCCCGGCATGTTCTGGGCACTCAGAAGGCTTCCTGGTTCAGTTCGATTAGATCTTTAATCAGCTTATTCAATTTCTTATTGAAATGTTTCGCCTGCTTCGCCGAGAGGGTCTGACTGACGGCCAGCAGCATGGCACCGAAGTTTTCGGTATTTTGCTGCAACTTGACCTTATATACCTCGGACTTGAGTTCATCCGGCCGGGTCATCAACAGCGTCAGGCGCTCGGATAACAACGCCCTGTCCTGGCGCTGTGCCAATGCCTGTTCGAATTGCCTGAGCCATTCATGGCGGTACTCCAGCCACATATCCAGTGTAGCCAATCTTTGGCTATTGTATTGATGAATAAGCGCTTGCTGCGCCTCGCTGACACTGCCGAGCCAGTCGTCGAACTGCTCTGTCAGGCGCGCGTCCGAATCTGCCACCAGCTGAAGCTGGGTCTTGCCGGCATATTCCCCAACCAGTTCCCGCTCGTTTTTCCTGAGGACGCCTATGATTTCCCCGACCTGCGCGTCGCTGAAGGAGGCCACCAAGGGCAAGAGATCCGGCAGGGCATATTCAAACAACCTGAACCAGTGCGCCTTGGCCTGGGCAATATGCCGGGCCCACATCTGAGGTGTCAGGCTGTGGTCATTGATGGCGGTGGCCAGGGATTCAAGTTGCGCCGCATAACGGGCCAACTCTTCTTTTTGATGCCAGACGACAAACTTATCGACCAAGGCCTCGAACGCCTTTTCCTGCTCGTCATTGAGGGTGACATAGTCTTCCACCTCCCACTCTATGGCCCAGTCGAGAAAGTGGTAGCTGAATTTAGTCGAACAGCCGACGAGCAGCAGGACACCGAGCAGCAAGGGGAAAAGTTTTTTCATCGACCAGGGATCCATCCAGGTATTCAATAAGACGTCGGCTAGCTTAGCCCAGCTGTGGAGCACAAAAAAACACTATTTTGTAACAAGACAGTAAAAGCTGTCGAACCAGCCCAGGTACGCCTGGCGTTGCTTGGCATCGACTTCCTGTCCCGCCAGCAGCAGGGCCCAGCAGGCGGCAAACACCCAATATATGTCTATGGCACTCGTCAGGGCAGCCCCGGCAGCGGGCGTGAGATGAGGGTGTCCGGTCAAGTAGTGGGCCGTCAGCCAATCCCGCTGTGCAACTGACAGCCCATGGCTGGCCAACACCCCAGCCAATTCGAACAGAGGATGGGAGGCGCAGGCATATTCAAAGTCGATGCAGACCAACTGATTGTTGCGCAACAGCAGATTATGGGGATTGAGATCCCTATGACAATACTGGTGGCGCAACAGGCAGGCGTCGAGTCGTACCAGCCAAGCATCAAGGTGCGGCGTCAGCGCCAGCAGCCGGCGGTGACGGGTCAGCCAGTCCGCGGCAGCGGCCCCTGCCGCCAGGCGTTGCAGCTTATGCAGGTATGCCTGCCACTGGCCCGCGACACTCATGTCGTTGGCCGGCAGCGGTAACGCTTGCAGCCGCTGCAACAAGCCGAGCAATTGGCCGGCGGCATCGGGCCGCAGCGGCTCGCTGCGACCGTCTCCGCTCGCAGGCACGGCGGCCGCCAAGGCCTCCCAGGGGGGGGAGGCCTGCGGAACATATTCACTCAGGTAATATTGATGGTCGTCGCTGACCCACAGGAGCGCCGGCGCCAGGCCCCCGGACTCGGCCAGTCGCCAGTTGGCGACTTCCTCGGCCCTGTTACACAGGAAACTGGATGCCCGGCTGTTGACCCTGAGCACCCAGGCCTGGGTGCCCGGTGCTTTGATGCCCTGTGCCTTGTTGCTCAATGCCCTGGTCTGCAGCAGGTAGTTGCTGTTGCTCAGTCCCTGGCTCAGCACCTCAACCCCGCTAACCTGGCTCAGGTAGTAGCGTGGCAAGGCGGCGAGCACCTGTGCCGGTAAGCCGGAGACGGGCAAGCTCAGTGGCCCTGTACGGCCAGAGACTGGCTCTGACGTTGCCGCAATGCACCGCGCCACAGGAAATAACCCCCGACAGCCAGGCCGACATAGAACACGAATAGCAAGGAGGTCAGCATCAGACCCTTGTTGAGGTAGAGGTAAATGGAGACGAGATCTATCACCACCCAGTAGAGCCAGTTCTCCAGTACCTTTTTCGCCACCAAATAGGTGGTCATCACGGCGAAACAGCTGGTCGCCGCATCGAGATAGGGAAAGGCCGCCTGGGTGTAGGTCGCCATCATGTGGCCCACGCCCAGGGAGAGCAGCGCGGTTCCCGCAATCAGGCTCAGGTGCGTCTTCAGCGGCCAACTGCTGACCTCGACCCCGGCATGCTGCTCGCCGCCCTGGCTCCAGAGCCAGTAACCGTAGACCGCCATCAGCATGTAATAGATGTTGAGCACTGACTCCATCAGCAGGGCCACCCGCCAGAAAAGCACTGTGTAGATGGCCGTGCTGGCAAAGGCCGCTCCCCAGCACCAGACATTGGCCTTCATCGCCAGCAAGAGGTAGGCCAAGGCCAATACCACGGCGAGCGCTTCCCAGGCGGTCATCAGCTGTACCTCGGCCGAAGCCGAACTCAGGGTGTCGACCAGGCTTAACCAGAATTCTGTCATGCTGTCTCTCTGCTTCTCGCTTATTTGTTTCTTACTTAGTCGCTTGTTTGTCTCTTAACTCGTCGCTTGCTTGTCGCTGGCCTTGAGCACAACAGCGACCTACTCGCTATGCGCCAAGTCGAGTTCACCGCCGATAAACTTACACACAAATACCGCCTTGCCCCACTTCTGGTGTGCCGCCGCCATCTCTTTGGCAAGCATGGCCATGACGTCCGGGTAGTCGCCGCACACCTGGGTCGCCATGGCGTTGGTGACCCTCTCTATGTTGGGGTAGGCATCGACCCGGGCGATGAACCACCTTATGGGGTCCAGGTAATTGTCTTGCAGCGGGTACATGCTGATTTCTGCCGTGAGTTTCATCTCTATCTCCGGATTGCGTGCTTTACTTTGGCCTGTGCCAGAACCGGCACAGGCCCCTTGTCGCCAACTCTGATGACCTTCAGCCCTACAGATAATCGTATCTGAAGCTGATCCCCAACTGCCTGGGATCACCGTAACGTATATATTGCTGCGATGCCCAGTCCAGGTTGGGTTCGTTGCCGAAGAAGAAACCACGCACGCCGTAGGCTTCATCCGTCAGGTTGCGGCCCCAGAGATACACGGACCAGCTGGGCGTTTGGTATCCGAGGCGGGCATTGACTAACCTATAGTCGTTCGAGACAGAGTCATTGCTGTCAGAATAGTAGAAGGCGTCCATCCCAGTCAGGTTCAGGTTGGCGAACCAGCCGGCGTCGCTATGCCAGGTGCCGCCCAACTGGTAATTATAGTTGGGGGCATGGGCGAGCTCACGCCCGGACAGATCGACCAGGCCGCCATAACCATCGTCATAGCTGTATTGGTCATATTTGGCCTTGAGCAAGCCAAGGGAGCCGTAGAGCTCCAGACTGCTGCTCAGATACCAGGTGGCTTCGGCTTCCAGACCATAGTTGGTCGAGCTGCTGGCATTGGCCGTGTACAACTGGAAATCGCCGCTGTTGGGAATTTGCACCGAGGCATCGACCTGTTGATCTTGTCTGTCCATGTAGAACACAGATACCCGGCTGGCGAGTGCGCCATCGAACCAGGAGCCGCTGTGGCCCAGTTCGTAATTGTACAAGGTCTCGGAATCGAAGTTGCGGTACTGGCTCAATGCCGCCGGCAGATCCATGTTGAAGCCGCCCGACTTATAACCGCGGGACACCTTGGCGTAGAGCATCTGATCCGATTCGAATTGATAGCTCACAGACACATGGCCGCCCCACAGGTTTTCCGAGGGCGAGAAACTGTTGTCGGCTTGCTTCGAATCATCCTGATAATCGCTCTGCCAATGCTCGAAACGCACACCGGCGGAATAGTGCCACTGGCCCAGGTAGGTATCCAGTTGGGCAAAGCCGGCCAGCTTGGTGGCGTTGTAATCGCTGTTGAGGTTGCTCACATCCAGGGGATCCGGACTGTAGCGCTGCTCTATCTGTAACGCATTGGCTTCGGACAAGCGATTGTAATAGCCGCCGAACAACCAGTCTGTGGTGCCGGCGAAAATCCGCCCTGCCTGGCTGGACAGCAATCTCAGCTCCTGGGTGAAATTCTGCCTGTCGGCGGTCTTGTCCCACCAATAATCATAGACACAGGGCGCACCATAACAGCTCAGGTTGGCCCAGTATTCGGGGTTGGCCCAGTCGCCGTCGTAGGCCTGACGCTGCTTGGTGTCGGCGAAGCTGGTGCGCGACTCAAGTGACCAATTGTCATTGGCCTGCCAAGTCACTTTCAGGCCAGCGGCCGTGGTGTCCTGGGTATCGACACCGGGTCTGTCCGAGTAGGTAGTGTCGCCGTTGCTGTCCAGGGACCAGGCATCATAGCCATTGTCAAAATTGCCCTGCAACAGGGTGAAATCCAGCTGCAGTGCATCCGTAGCGTACCAACGCAACTTGGCCTTGGCCGACAGCTCATCACGGGCATTGGTATCGTCGCGTCCCAGGTAGGCGTTGTCCATGAAACCATCTTCCTTATGGGAAGAAACAGACACCCGCCCAAGCAAGGTCTCGTCGGCATTCAAGGCGCCGCTGGCATAAGCCCCGGCGCTCCAGAGAGCGTCTGTGCCCAGGGTCAACTCGGCGCCGGCTTCCGTCACTGCGGTTGGCTCGGCACTCTTGAGGTAAATCGCCCCGGCCAATGCATTGCCCCCGAACAAAGTGCTCTGTGGGCCACGCAGCACTTCCACCTGCTCTATGTCAAACAGATTGGATGCCATGCCCAGGCCGGACAAGTCAATGTCATCGATGAAGAAGCCGACCGAAGAGTTGGGCGCGCCCTGGTATTCTTCCTGATCGCCGACACCGCGAATTTGGAAATACCTGGCCCTGGAGCTGCCGCCGGACCAGTTCATGTTGGGAATGGCATTGAGCACATCCTGGAAGTTTTGCCCGCCATCGTCCAGCAAGCGCTGGCGATCCAGGACGCTGAGACTCGCAGGTACGTCTTCGATGGAGGTGGCACGAAAGTCGGCGGTCACAACCATGACGTCCATTTTTTCTTCGGGAAGGGTTTCGGTGAGCGTGGCGGTTTGCGCCAGTGCGGCCGGAGACAAGGCGGCTAAGATAGCCAGTGACAGCACAGACTCGGGTTTCAGGGTAAACATAGGACCTCAAATATTCAGTTTGAGATCCGGCAAAGTGTAAGCGATTCAGAAGTGCGCAATTGACAGGCCCATTCCTACGCCGGTATTAGCCGGATCAGGTTCTAAGGGTTCATCGTTCGACATCTCAGTTCGGTGCTTGGCACAGAACACCCCTTGGCGCCGGCAAGTATACCCGAGTTAGGCAACAAGATGACAGGTTTGTATCACCTTGATGTGGAACTCATTGCGGCAAAAAACAAAACGCCGGCAAAGCGGCGTTTTTATCTTCAGTTGGCCACCAACGACAGGGCCTGCCTCAGTTGGAGATGGCTTCCCTGACATAGACTTCGAAGGCGACCGCATTGGCATTGGGTGCCAGCGCATTGACCTGCAGCTGCTGCTTGCCATGCAGCTTGAGCGGCTTCCAGCTGCCGGCCTCCCCTTCCAGGCTATAACCGCCGGCATCGAACCAGGTGAACTTGTACTGCAAATGCAGATCTGTGCCTACCTTGCTGGCAACGACCGCCGAGCCTTGCAACAGTCCGGCCTGCAGCCTGCTGCCGGCATGCTCGACCGCCACCTGGCGGGCCAGGCCGGCATTGTCTACCCTGACGTCGCCGGCGGAATTCACTGCGACCCCGGCGGTATGGGGGGCACAGGCGCTTAAGCCAACCAAGGCGGATGCCGCCATGGCCGCCAATAACAGATATGTCGCTTTCATCTCTACTCTCCCTGTTTGCTTAGCTTGCTCGATACACTAGTCGACCAGGAAGTGAGCCCTGGCGGTAGCGATCAACTGTTTGCGGTTGGTCTGCCAACAATTGATGTTGACGTTGGCGACCCTGCGTCCCTGACGGGTGATGCGGCATTCGGCGAAGGTATCCTTATGATAGCCGGCCCTCAGGTAGTCGATGGAGAAATCCACCACCTTAGGCACCTTGGAGGTCTGCATGAACACCATCAGCTGGACTATCGCCGACATCTCCATGAACCCGGCTATCACCCCGCCGTGGATCGCCGGCAACACGGGATTGCCTATGTTGTCGTCCTTGGCCGGCAATTTAAACACCAGCTCATCACCGAAACGCTCCACCGCCATGCCGACAAACTTGGCATAGGGCACATGCTCCAGCAGGTGACCGAAATCGTTCAGCTCTGTGGCGCGTTTGACTATGCCCTTGACATCCAGCGGGCCTTTCACATCCAGGGCGGGATGGGACTGGGTCACGCTGGCCTCGTTGGCCTGGCCCTTGTCGCCGTCCTTGCCCATCAGGGCCTTGCGAAACTCATCGCCGACCATCTCAGGGCTGATGCGCATGAAGGACCCCACGGCATGGGCTATGGGATCGTCTATGCTGTCCTGGTAGGCGATCGCCCGGGTGAAGGCGATGCTGGAGGCCAGCTTATAGCATTCGGCGAACGCATAGACAGGCTTGTTGGGCTCGGCCGGTTTCATATAGTCGACCCGCAAGTCCAGGGTCGGCGAGATCTCCAGCGAGGCAAACTTGTCGAAGATGGCACACACCACGGCGCTGCCACAGGCGGTGTCCATCAGGGTGGTAATCACACCACCGTGGATCACCCCTGTATCTGGGTAACCTATCAACTCTTGACTGTAGGGCAGCTCGATCAGCACATGATGCTCGCTGGCCTCATGCACCGTCAGCCCCAGACGCCGGCACTGGGCCAGCTGGTTGACGAAACGCCCCGCCAACTGGGTCAGAGGGAAAAAGTCCGGGTTGACCTTCATAGACGCTGGCTCAGCATGGGGCCAAGCGCTGCGCCACCGAGCAGGTGCATGTGAATGTGATACACCTCCTGGCCACCGTGACTGTTGCAGTTCATTATCAGCCGATAGCCATCCTCGGCTATGCCTGCCTCGGCGGCCAATTTGGCCGCCACTGTGACCATGCGCCCCAGCGCCAGTTCATCCGATGCCTTGACATCGTTGGCGGTGGCGATCAAATGGTTGGGGACTATCAATATATGGAGCGGCGCTTTGGGGAAGATGTCGCGAAATGCGGTGACCAATTCATCCTGGTACAGGATATCGGCCGGGATCTCACGACGAATAATTTTACTGAAAATGGTTTCTTCTGCCATGGGTCATTCCTCCTTGGGGCAACTTGGCTAGTATACTCGTAATTCAACACTTTGTGACGCGCCAATTGCAGCCAACGCCGATTTTTGGCAGCATGTGGGCCACTGGCTCAAGCCGTATTCTAACAATAGCCGCTCAGGACAACAGATGATTAACTACCGGATAATTCCGCTGGACCCCAACGCCCATCTCTTTCAGGTCGAAATGACCCTGCTTAAACCCAACCCGGTACAACAGCTGTCGCTGCCGGCCTGGTTGCCCGGCAGCTATATGGTGCGGGATTTTGCCAAAAACATCATAGATCTGCAGGCAAAGGATGAGAAAGATAACAGCCTGACGCTGGAACAGTTGGATAAACAGACCTGGGCAGTGCTGGGCAACGGCCACGAGCTGCACCTGAGTTACAGGGTGTATGCCTGGGACCTGTCGGTACGTACCGCCCACCTGGACAGCCGCCATGGTTTCTTCAACGGCAGCAGTGTGTTCCTGGCGGCCAAGGGCTTCGAGGCCAGTGAGCATAAGCTGGAGATCTGCGCCCCCGACGGCGAGCCCTTCACCTCCTGGCGCCTGGCCACCGCCATGACGCGTGCCTCGGGCGACGACTTCGCTTTCGGCAGCTTCACTGCCGAAAGCTATGATGAACTGATAGATCATCCGGTGGAAATGGGTGACTTCAGCCTCGGCAGTTTCGAGGCCGGCGGCGTGCGCCACGACGTGGTGCTCAACGGCCGCCACCTATGCTGCATGGAACGCCTATGCCAGGATCTCAAGGCCATCTGCGACTATCAGATAGCCCTGTTCGGCACCCCTGCCCCCTTCGAGCGCTACCTCTTCATGACCACGGTGCTGGACAATGGCTTCGGCGGCCTGGAGCATAGGGCCTCCACAGCGCTCATGTGCTCGCGCAAAGATCTGCCGCTGTCCATGACGGCAGAAGTCAACAAGGACTATCGCACTTATTTGTCGCTATGCAGCCATGAATATTTCCACAGTTGGAACGTCAAGCGCATCAAACCCGCGGCATTCGTGCCCTACAAACTGGACAGCGAGAGCTATACGGAGCAGCTCTGGGCCTACGAAGGCATCACCTCCTATTACGACGACTTCCTTACCTTCAGGGCCGGGCTGGTCGATGAGGCGAGCTACCTGGAGATGCTCAGCCAGACCATGACCCGGGTGCAGCGCAGCCGCGGCCGCTTCATCCAGACCCTCAAGGACTCGAGCTTCAACGCCTGGACCAAGTTCTACAAGCAAGATGAAAATGCCGACAACGCCATCATCAGCTATTACACCAAGGGTGCCCTGTTTGCCCTGTACCTGGACTTGACCCTGCGTCTCGAGACTCAGGGGCAATACAACCTGGACCACCTGATGCGGGCCCTGTGGCAGGAGTTCGGCCTGACGGGCCGCGGCACGGACAACGACAGCCACCAGCGCATAGTCGAGCGCCTGCTCGGCCGCAACTGTGACGATATCTTCAGCTTCCTCAGCCGCACCGACGACATCCCCCTGGCCCCCTTGCTGGCGCAATTTGGGGTGGCCCTCAACCTCAGGGCCAGCAGCGGCCAACAGGATCTTGGCGGCGGCCCCCCCACTGGGCTCAAGCTGAGCCTGGGGGCCAAGTTCAAGGCCGAAGCCATGGGGCTGAGACTCATCAGCGTGAGCCAGGGCGGCGCCGCCCACCGGGCGGGACTCAGTGCCGGCGACCTGTTGCTCGCCGCCGACAACTTGCAGGTGACGGCCCAGTTCGAGCAGTTGCTGCAGAACTACCATGAAGGCGAGACCCTGACGCTGCACTGGTTCAGACGCGACGAGCTGATGACAGGCGAACTGCCGCTGCTGGCCGCGCCGTTGGATACAGTGTCACTGAGCATCACCCAGGCGGAACTCGCCGCCCGCTGGTTGACACGCTAACCAGCGCGCCATATCAGCAGACCCGGCATGGCCGCCATGCCGTAAACCCGTTCCTGCACACATAAAAAAGGGAGGCTTTCGCCTCCCAAACACACTTCAAACCTGGTTAACCTTATTAGCTTGCCTTCAGCGCCGCGATGCGCTTCTCCAGTGGCGGATGGCTCATCAGCATCTCGGCCATGGAGCGTTTGCCGTTGATGCCGAATGCCGCCATCTGCGCCGGCATGGCGCCGCTCTCTGGCCCCTGACGCAGGCGCTCCAGCGCCGCTATCATCTTGTTCTTGCCTGCCAGACGCGCCGCACCGGCATCGGCCTTGAACTCACGCACCCTGGAGAAATAGGCCACTATGATGGACGCCAGGATCCCCAGCAGCATGTCCAGCACGAACACCACTGCCATGTAAGCGAACATGCCCAGGCCCTCGCCTTCTTCATCGTTGCTGGCGACGACGTTGTTGATTATGCCGGCAACAACACGGGCGGCGAAGATCACGAAGGTATTGACCACGCCCTGGATCAGGGTCAGGGTCACCATGTCGCCGTTGGCGACGTGGCTGACTTCATGGGCCAACACACCCTCAATTTCATCCTGGTTCATGCCGTAGAGCAAGCCTGTGCTCACGGCCACCAAGGCATTGTCTTTGCTTGGGCCTGTGGCGAAAGCATTCATCTCGGGCGATTGATACACAGCCACTTCCGGCATCTTGATGCCGGACTGCTTGGCCTGACGCGCCACAGTGTCCAGCAACCAACGCTCGGTATTGTCCCTCGGGCTGGTGATGACCTCGCAGCCCATGGTCTTCTTGGCCATCCACTTGGAAATAGCCAGGCTGATGAAGGCGCCGCCGAAACCGAAGATAGCCGCAAACACCAACAGGCCCGTCATGCTGGAAGTATTCACCCCGAGCAGGGACATCACAATAGAGGCCACCAGCAACACCGCCAGGTTGGTCCCTACCAACAATAATATACGCTTCATTCGAGCTCCTTAACGGCAACGAGATGCCAATACATGTTCTTGCAAGACATAATATGTCAGAACCAAATAAATTCAAGAGGCAGAAGATAAATATTTGTTCATCTGGGATAAATCGGTTACCCCAACGCCACCCGGACAATGATGTGTTAAGCCTGTGTCGATTGACTGGGATCTTTGTTAGCATAAGCTGATACCTCCCTTACAGGACATAAGAATGACAATCAACACCTTACTCATCAGCAGCTCCCGGGTGGGCGACACCCCCTACCTGGCCCACGCCATCCCCTTTATCAAGCCCCTGACCGCCAAGGCCCAGAAATGGGTATTCATCCCCTACGCAGGTGTCAGCATGAGCTACGACGCTTATCTGGCCAAGGTGGTGAGCGGCCTGAGCGAACTGCGCCTGGACATCTCGGGCATACATCAGCATGCCGATCCGCGTCAGGCACTGCTGGACGCCGACGGCATACTGGTCGGTGGCGGCAACACCTTCCACCTGTTGCATGAGTTGTATCGCTACGATTTGCTGCACCTGATCCGTGAGCAGGTCGCCAACGGCAAGCCCTACATAGGCTGGAGCGCAGGCTCGAACATCGCCGGCCTGAGCATACGCACCACCAACGACATGCCCATCATAGAGCCGCCGTCCTTCACCGCCTTGGGACTGGTGCCCTTCCAGCTGAACCCCCATTACAGCAACTTCCAGCCGCCGGGACACAATGGCGAGACCCGCGCCCAGCGCTTGTTGGAATTCACCCTGGTGGATCCGCTCACGCCCGTGGTCGGCATCCAGGAAGGCACGGCCCTGTGGCGCCAGGGCGATAAGTTATCCCTCATAGGCGACAAGGAAGGGGTGCTCTTCTGCGGCCAACAGCAGGAAATTCCCATTCCGGTCGGCAGTGATCTGTCGCACATGCTGAAGACGAAATAACCACGCCCAAGCCGGCTGGCGGCTTAATCGCCGCCAAGTGTCCGGCTCAAATGTTCATGGTGACGTTCAAGCCCGGCCCATTCTTGTCGCATAGCGCATGGTACGTTTAGTTGAAGATGCCTGCCGGCAATCGCGTTGGCATTGGATTTCAAGCTCCTTGTCTTTCTAGGCTCGGTGACGCAACAGTGTCCACTTTTAGTGGTGCAGATCATTTGAGGTGCGCCTTCGGCGCCGGACGCAGCAAAGCGTTATCCGGCGTCGAGGTGCAACTGCAGCCAAAGCTCCAGCAAGGTCACTTGCCATAACCTGGAGCCGAAGCGGGTAAGCTGACGCTCGGGGGCGGCTAACTGTGTTTTGCCAGCGCCTCCAGGCTGAGGAATTCGGCGGCCCTGGCCGCGTTGGCTTCCTCCAGGAAGGGAATGCAGCCAAGCATGGGTGCACTCATGATCTCCTTCAGGCTGTCGAGATTTTCCTCGAACATGCTCATCTCAGGGTCGACACAGTTGGCGACCCAGCCGGCGATCTCCAGGCCGTCGGCCAGTATCGCTTCCTGGGTCAGCAAGGCATGGTTGAGACAACCGAGCTTCATGCCGACCACCAAGATCACAGGGATAGACAGGCTCTGCACCAGCTCCGACAGGTAACGTCCCTGCCCCAGTGGCAGGCGCCAGCCGCCGGCGCCTTCTATCAGGCAGAAATCGGCCTCGGCGAAGGCGGCTAAATCCAGCTGCGCCAACACGGCCTCGGGACTCAGGGAAACCCCCACCTTGGCCGCCGCTATATGCGGCGCTATGGCGGGTTCGAAGGCTATGGGATTGATCTGCCGGTACGCCAGCTTGACTGACGAGGCCGCCAGCAGCTGCAAGGCATCGCTGTTTCTCAGCCCGGCCGGCGTTAACATGCAGCCAGAGGCTATGGGTTTGATCCCCAGGGTCGACATGGGCCGGCCCGCCCCGGACATTAGCCCTTTCGCCGCCAACAAGAGCGCCGAGCTCACCAGGGTCTTGCCGCTGTCTGTGTCTGTGCCTGCGACGAAGTACATCATATTAAGGCTCCAAGCGCCGGGCGCGGATCTGCGCTATCTGATAGGTCAAGGGCAAGCCTTGGGGGATGCGCAGCGCTTCTGCCGCAGCCACCAGCCTGAGCCAGTCCCGGCGGCCGCGCAGCCCTTTTGCTGTGCCGGTCGCTGTACTGCCCGCAGGGCCGGTAGGGAGTCTGGTCTGGGAGTTCATGCTCTCGCTTGTGCCCGGCGGCGTTGGCGTCACATGAATGGAGGCCCCTACCCCCTTGATGGAATACAAGAGGCTCCTCAGATCCGGGAAGTAGACTGTCATGGGGACCAACTCGGCCGAGAGCACTTGCCACCCGGCCTTCTCTGAGCCAGAGTCTGAGCCAGTGCCATTGCCAGAGCCACAACCAGGGCCAGAGCCGGGCGCACGCTCGAAGGCGCCGCGCAGCACCGGCAGTGACCGGAAGCCATTGACCGCCAAGCCGAGCTGACTGAGTTCGAACAGACTGTCTTGCGCCACCAGGCTCAGGTGAAACTCACCATCGGGGCGCAGCACCCGCGCCGCTTCCGCTACCGCTTGGGGAAAATCCGCACACCATTGCAACGCCAGGTTGGAATAGAGGCAATCGAAGCTGGCATCCTGGAAGGGCAGTCGCTGGGCATCGCCCGCTACCGCTATGTAATCCGGATAAGATAGCGCCAAGGTTTCGAGCATGCCCTGGGCGATATCCAGGGCAAAGACCCGGGCATTGCCCGGAAAATCCGTGCCGGGGCCGGCGCCTATGTCGAGCAATCTGCCCTTGGGGCTGAACTGGCTCAACAGCGAGCGGGCGCTGAGACGCTGCAACACATCGTGTTGCTTGTAGCGCCCGGCGGCGGCAGAAAAACGCGCGCCGACCTGCACCAGGCCGCCATCCGTTGAACCCCGGTTTTGTTGACAAGTGTCCTGTGAACTCGTGCCCTGTGAACCTGTATCTTGTGAATTAGTGTCTTGCTTCATGCCTTGATTCATATCTTGCTGCAAAATGTTGGGCTGGTGCCCTGACTATGGCTTGGGGCCGGCTGCCTGGGTCAGCACCTGTGACAGCGCCGCGACACAGAATTCGATATCCGCCCGGGTATGGCGGGCACTCAGGGTCAGCCGCAGCCGCGCCGAGCCGGCCGGCACAGTCGGCGGACGAATGGCGCCGACCCAGAGGCCGAGTTCGCGCAGCGCCTGGGCCACAGCCATGGTCTTGGCCGCATCCCCTATGATCACCGGCTGGATGGCGGTAGCCGACGCCAGCAGCGGCACCTTGGCCTCCCGGCATAGCCGGGTGAAGCAGCGGATGTTCTCCGTGAGTCCGGCCAGCAGCTGCGGATTATCCAGGGCAAAGCGGCTCGCCGCCAACGCCAATGCCGCATTGGCGGGCGACAGGGCGGTGGAGTATATGTATTCACGGGCATTGCTCACCAGGAAATCGATCAGCTCCCGGCTGCCGAGCACGGCCGCGCCCTGGCAGCCCAGGGCCTTGCCGAAGGTGATCACCTGCACGTCGACCCCGGCGGCATCAGCCTCTTGGCATAAGGCGTTCGCGCCCAGCCCCTGCTCGCCCAGTACGCCGAAACCATGGGCGTCATCGACGATGAGCCAGCTGCCATGCTGCCGACACAGGGCAGACAACTCGGCCAAGGGGGCGATGTCGCCATCCATGCTGAACACACTTTCGGTGATCAGCGCCGCCGCCCCATGCCGGGCCAGCAAGCGCCCGGCGCCCTCTGTCGAATTATGCAGGAAGCGCTTCAGGGTTGCGCCGCTGTCCCTGAGGCCGTCGATCACCGAGGCATGCACCAGCTTGTCGGCCAGTACAATGTCTTGGGCATCGAACAGTGTCTTCATCAGGGCGCCGTTGGCACTGAAACCCGAACAAAACAGCAGCGCCGCCTCATGGCCTGTGAGCGCACACAAGTGTTGCTCCAGCGCCTGGTGGGCCTCACTGTAACCCGTGACCAAAGGCGAGGCGCCGCTGCCGACGCCATAGCGTTTGGCCGCCAGATGCAAGGCATCGGCCAGCGCCGGCTCCAGGGACAAGCCGAGATAGTCGTTACTGCTGAAGTTGAGGAAGGACTTGCCCTCGAGCACGAAGCGCGGGCCGGCGCATGCCTGAGGCTGCGCCGGGGGCGATACCGCCAACGCCTGACGGCGGCGCAGCAATCCCTGGGAGGCCAGGGCGTGCTGGCGGGCGGCTATCTTTGCCGTCAGTGGGCTCATCGACCGGCTCTTGAACAGGCTATCGCGACGTACATAGGACGCAGATCACAGCGCCGCGGCGTCGTAGAATTGCGCCTCGGCCTTGTCCTGATGCGCGGCGGCCTTGGCCAGCAGCGCCTCTTCGGCTTCCAGGCTGTCCAGCGCCGGATTGCTGTTCCTGGCTTGCTCGGGACGCAGGCCCAAGCGACGGAACAGGCTCATGTCGTCGTTTTCTTCCGGGTTGGGGGTGGTCAGCAACTTGCAGCCGTAGAAAATCGAGTTGGCACCGGCGAAGAAACACATGGCCTGCAGCTCATCGCTCATGCTTTCACGCCCCGCCGACAGGCGCACCCGCGACTTGGGCATCAGGATGCGGGCCACGGCTATGGTACGGACGAATTCCAATGGATCCAGATCGTCGAGCTTCTCGAACGGGGTACCAGCCACCTTCACCAGCATGTTGATCGGCACAGAGTCCGGGTGTTGTGGCAGGTTGGCCAGCTGTTGCAACAAGCCCGCCCTGTCGGTGGCCTGCTCGCCCATGCCGACTATGCCACCGGAGCAGACTTTCATGCCGGAGGCACGCACATTGCTCAGGGTATCCAGGCGGTTCTGATAGGTACGAGTGGTGATCACATCGCCATAGTATTCCGGCGAGGTATCCAGGTTGTGGTTGTAATAGTCCAGGCCGGCACCGGCCAGCTCGTTGGCCTGCTCGGGTGACAGCATGCCCAGGGTCATGCAGGTTTCCATGCCCAACGCCTTGACTTCCTGCACCATCTGCTTGAGATAAGGCATGTCTCTTTCTTTCGGGTTACGCCAGGCGGCGCCCATGCAGAAGCGTGACGCCCCGGCGGCCTTGGCGCTGCGGGCCTCGGTCAACACGGTTTCCATCGCCAGCAGACGTTCTTTTTCCAGGCCGGTATCGTATCTGGCGCTCTGGGGGCAATACTTGCAATCCTCGGGACAGGCACCCGTCTTGATCGACAGCAAACGGCTGATCTGCACCTCGTTGGGATCGTACACCTCACGGTGGATGCTGTGTGCCTTAAAGAGAAGATCATTCATTGGCAACGCAAATAACGCTTCTATTTCAGCGCGTTTCCAATCGTGGCGAACCTGCAATGACGACATGGTGTTTACCTTAATTTTCTGTTTTATCTTGGCTAGCATACCTTGAGGCCTTAAACTGTCAACGCCAACCAGTGTTTCACCTTTACTAATGATTAAAAATTAGGCGGAAATGTGAGCAAGCATCCCCAAGACAAGATAGATTTCGACTTCGATCGGCAGCATATCTGGCATCCCTATACCTCCATGACCCAGGCCCTGCCGGTGTTCGGCGTGAGTTCGGCCAAGGGGTGTGAGCTCACGCTCGAGGATGGCCGCACCCTGATTGACGGCACCAGTTCCTGGTGGGCCTGCGTCCACGGCTATGGCCAGGAGCAGATACTGGCGGCCATGCAAGCCCAGCTTTCCCGCCTCAGTCATGTGATGTTTGGTGGCATCACCCACCAGCCGGCGGTGGAACTGTCGAAGAAACTCATCGCCATGACCTGCGAGCCGCTCACCAAGGTATTCCTGTGCGATTCTGGCTCGATCGCCGTCGAAGTGGCACTCAAGATGGCGCTGCAATACTGGCAGGGCCGCGGCCAACCCGCAAAGCAGCGCATTCTGACGGTCAAACATGGCTACCACGGCGATACCTTCGCCGCCATGAGTGTCTGCGATCCCGAAGGCGGCATGCATGGCATGTTCGGCCAGGCCGTCACCCAACAGCTATTCGCCCCCGCGCCCCAGACCCAGTTCGGCGAGCCGCTGCGCAGCGATGATCTCCATGCCATGCGGGCCCTGATGGCCGGGCAGCATCACAGCATAGCGGCGGTGATCCTCGAACCTGTGTTGCAGGGTGCCGGCGGCATGCGCTGCTATGCGCCCGAGTATCTGGTCGAGTTGCGGGCCCTGTGTGATGAATTCGACATCCTCCTGGTCCTGGATGAAATAGCCACTGGCTTCGGCCGCACCGGCAAGCTGTTCGCCTATGAACACGCGGGCATAGCCCCGGATCTCCTCTGCCTTGGCAAGGCCCTGACCGGCGGTTATATCAGCCTGGCCGCGACCCTGTGCAGCGACGAAGTGGCGGCCGGCATAAGCGACTCCCCCGCCGGGGTCTTCATGCATGGCCCGACCTTCATGGGCAATCCTCTGGCCTGCGCCGCCGCCTGCGCCAGCCTGGAGCTGATCAACACGAATCGATGGCAGGCGCAGGTGAGCCGGATCGAGGCCCAGCTCAAGGCCGAGCTGGCCGAGGCCGCCGACTATCCGGCAGTGAAGCAAGTGCGGGTGCTGGGCGCCATGGGGGTGCTGGAGATGCACCAAGCGGTAAACACCGCCCGATTGCAGCAGCAATTCGTCGATCTCGGCGTGTGGATCCGCCCCTTCGCCAACCTCATCTATATCATGCCGCCCTATGTCATAGAGGAGGCGCAGCTGAGCCGACTGACTGCGGCAATGAAGCATGTCGCCCAGGCGCTGACGGCCAACGCCGGGCAAGGCGCTGAGCAAAGCACTGAGCAAGGCGCCGGGTTTATCAGCCACGGCTAGCCGCCAAGCAAAAAGCACCAGCCATGGCTGGTGCTTTTCAGTGGCTAATACGCTGTTTTACCAGACAGTTGCGCCAGCTAATGGCAGCGCTATTTCACCAGGCTGGAGATCAGTGCCCGCAGCGCCGCCGGCTTGATCATCTTGGCCATGTAATGATAGCCGCGGCGTTCCACGTCTTCGATGAGCTCCTTGCGGGTATTGGCCGTGATGAGAATACCGGGCAGATGCTGGCCATAGAGGCCACGTATGCCGTCCATGGCGTCGACGCCGTTCTGATCTTCGTCCAGATGATAATCCGCCAGCACTATGTCCGGCGCCAGCCCCTTGAGCCCCAGCTTGATGCGCGCATCGGCCAGATCTTTGGCACAGACCACCTCACACTGCCAGCGGCTGAGCAGGCTCTCCAGCCCGGCGAGGATCGTCTCCTCGTTGTCTATGCAGAGCACCTTCACCCCGGCCAGAGGTTGCAACAGGGAAGACACTGCCTTGGGTTGAGCCTGGCTGACGCCCTGCCCCATGGGCACGCTCAGCAGCGGCACCCGGATCCAGAATACCGACCCCTTCCCCAGGATGGACGACACCCCTATGCTATGCTCCAGCACCTTGCTGATCCTGTCCGCAATCGCCAGCCCCAGCCCCAAGCCACTGACGCTGTTGCTCTTGGGGTTATTCAGCCGTTTGAATTCCTTGAAGATTTCATGCACTTCCCCGGCATCGATACCGCAGCCCGTGTCCAGTACCTGAATTTCCAGCTCGCTGCCACGGCGCCGACACCCCATCAACACCCTGCTGCCCCTGGCATAACGATAGGCATTGGTCAGGAAGTTCTGCAGTACCCGTCTTAGCAAGGAGGGATCCGAGTTGACCGTCATGCCGGAGCCCATCATGCAAAAGTCGATGTGATTGTCCTTGGCCATGGCCTCGAATTCCACCGCCAGGCCGTTGAGCAGCTCGGCGATGGCGAAATCCCGCCGGTTGACCTGCACCATGCCCGAGTCCAGCTTGGAGATATCCAGCAAGTCGGTCAGCAGCTCGCCGGCAATCTTCAATGAGCTGTTGACATGGGACAGCGTGGTTCTGGCCTCCAGATCCAGGTTGGCGTATTGGGACAGGGACGCGGTGAAGAGTCGCGCCGCATTCAGCGGCTGCATCAGATCATGGCCCACGGCGGCGAGGAAGCGGCTCTTGGAGGCGTTGGCCATTTCCTCCTGGGTCTTGGCCTCCAGCAGCCGGCTGTTGAGCAGCGCCAGCTCATAGGTGCGTTCCCTGACCCGGCTCTCCAGGGTCTCGTTGGCCTCCAGCAGGGCTTTTTCCTGTTGCCGATACTGGGTGATATCTGTGAAGGTCATCACGAAGCCGCCATCCGGCATGGGATTGCCCTGGATCTTGATCACCTTGCCATCCCGGCGATGGCGCTCCGAGGTATGGGGGGTGCCGTTGCGCATGTGTTGCACCCGAGTCGCCACCTGCTCCTCTATCTCACCCTCACCGCAATAGCCACGGGCGGCATTGAAACGTATCACCTCGCTGATGGGCATGCCCTGCTGCAGGAAATGCTCAGGATATTGATACAGTTCGACGTATTTGTAGTTCCAGGCGACCAGGTTCAGATCTTTGTCTATCACGCTCATGCCTTCGTAGGCGTGTTCTATGGCGCCGCGCAGCATGTCCTGGCTGAGCATGATCTTGGACGAGGCCTCGTCCACCAGGCTGAAGACTTCATCCAGCGCCAGATCCCGGCCCCGCAATACCGAGTCCATCACCAGCGCCGCACTGGACGCACCGAGCACCCCGGCCAACATATGTTCTGTGTGGGCGACCAGCTCGGGCGACGCCGCCCTATGGCCGCTCTCTGGCTTTACCGCCTCGGGGGAGAAACGGTTGAAGCTCTCATAGGCGCGGTTGGGGCTGACGAAACGACTCGCCAACAGCAGGAGATCTTGCTGGGAGATGGGACCATGCTTCTTATGCTTGTCCGTGTCCTTCTTCAGCCTGCCAGGGGTGACGAAGGCACTGGCCTGGATGCGCTCGGCCACCCCGGCCCTGAACCAGACGGAGCCGAGCACATAACAGGATAAATTGGCGAACAGGGCCGTCAGCGCATCGCGCACATTGGGGGTAATGGAGTCGAGCAGCGTCACCCCGGACAGCATGCCGGCATTGTGATCCAGCCCCTGCAGCAAGATATAGCCCCAGAGCCCGAAGCCGGCGCCCAGGCCGAGAAATACCCCGGCACGGTTGCCATGCTTCCAGTAAAGGCCGCCGATCAATGCCGGCGCCAACTGGGCAAAGGCGCCGAATGACAGCAAGCCAAGGTGCGACAGCGAGTCGCTGTCCACCAGGCTGAGATAACTGCCATAGCCCAAGGCGAGTATGATGACGATCGCCAGGCGCCTGGCGTTGAGCAGCAAGGCTGAAAACTGGCTGAAGTTCTGCTCCCGTATCTGCCCGGTACGCAGCAGCATGGGCACCAGCCACTCGTTGCTGACCATCACGCTTATGGTCACCACCGCCACCAACACCATGCCAGTGGCGGCAGACAAGGTACCGAGCAGCGCCACCACGGCCAACAGGGGTTGATCCAATGCCAGCGGCAGATTGATCACATAGGTATCGGCGGCCACAGAGTTGCCCAGCAGCAGTTTGCCGGCCAGCGCCAATGGCGCCACGAACAGGCCGAACAGCAGCAAATACAAGGGGAAAATCCACCTCGCCTTGGTCAACATGGCTTCTTCGGCACACTCGACCACCATCACATGGAACTGGCGCGGCATGCAGAGAAAGGCCGCCATGCCCACCAACAGCTCAGGCATCAAGGCGCTGAGCTTCACCCCTGAATGGTCGAGCATGGCTTGCCGGCTCGCCTGCTGCCAGATGTCACCGAAGCCATCGAACACCCCGAAGCTGATGACCAAGCCTATCAGCAGAAAGGCCGCCAGCTTGACCACAGACTCGAAGGCGATGGCCAGCATCATCCCTGGGTTATGTTCGGTGGCATCCAGCTTGCGGGTGCCGAAGAGAATGGCAAATATCGCCAGCAGCGCCGTGATGATCAGCGGCACTGTCACCCCGTCGAGCGGCGCGTCCTGGGGCTGAAACAGGTTGAGGCTGAACACCATGGCCTTCAGCTGCAGCGCTATGTAGGGCATGATGCCAAACAAGGCGATCAACGTGACCAGCGCCGCCAGCAGCTGCGACTTGCCATAACGGGCGGCGATGAAGTCGGCCACTGAGGTGATGTTCTGCGCCTTGGAGACGATCACCATCTTGCGCAGCATGCCGAATCCCAGGCTGAACACCAGAATGGGGCCGACAAAGATAGGCAGGAATGACCAGAGATCCTGCGCCGACTGGCCGACCGTGCCGAGAAAGCTCCAGGAGGAACAATAGACAGCCAGGCTCAGGCCATAGATCCACACCTGCAGCTTTCTGGTGATGCCGCTGAACCAGCGCTCGGCGCCCCAGGCCAGCAGGAATAAGAGCGACACATAACAGAGGGCGATAATGGCCACTATCAGGGTTAAATTCATCTAATTCTCTTTTCTGGTTAATTCATTGCCGCTGCATACTCGGTTGATGCTAAAGTGTTAAAAGCCGCATCCTAGCCTGCCAGATTATAGGGTGCAACAGGTTAAATACTAAGGATATTTTTACACTAGACCAAGGTCTAATGGAGTGGCCGCAACAGGCGCCCCATACTCATATAACGCAATTTCTTAACTGGGAAGCCCTATGAGCACGCAGTCTCTCTATAAAGTCCCCGGCGATATCGCTGCCAATGCACTTATCAATAACGAACAATATAAAAAGATGTACCAGGAGTCGATCGTTAATCCCGATGGATTCTGGCGCGAGCAGGGCAAGCGCATCGACTGGATCAAGCCCTACACCAAGATCAAGCAGACCTCATTCGATGACAAAGACCTGTCGATCAACTGGTTCTATGACGGCACACTCAACGCCTCGGCCAATTGCCTCGACCGCCACTTAGCCGACGGCAGCGATAAAATCGCCATCATCTGGGAAGGCGACGACGCCAGGGATCAACGCACCCTCACCTATGGGCAGCTGCATGACCAGGTATGCAGGTTCGCCAATGTGCTGCGCAGCCAAGGGGTATGCCGAGGTGATGTCGTCACCATTTATATGCCCATGGTGCCTGAGACCGCCATCGCCATGTTGGCCTGCGCCCGCATCGGCGCCATACATTCTGTGGTCTTCGGCGGCTTCTCGCCCGATTCCATCGCCTCGCGGGTCAACGATGGCCAGTCCAGGGTGATCATCACCGCCGACGAAGGGGTTCGTGGCGGTCGCAGCATTCCGCTCAAGCATAACGTCGACCTGGCCCTGGAACACCCGGATGTCCAGTGCGTCGAAAAAGTCATAGTGCTGAAACGCACCGGCAGCGACATCTACTGGGTAGAAGGCAGGGATATCTGGTGGCATAGCCTGATGGAACTCGCCTCTGAGCATTGTCCGCCGGAAGAGATGGGCGCCGAAGATCCCCTGTTCCTGCTCTATACCTCGGGCTCGACCGGTAACCCCAAGGGCGTGTTGCACACCACGGGCGGTTATCTGGTGTATGCCGCCATGAGCCACGAATATGTGTTCGATTACAAGCCAGGCGAAGTCTATTGGTGCACCGCAGATGTGGGCTGGATCACCGGCCATTCCTACATGGTCTACGGCCCCTTTGCCAATGGCGCCACTGTGCTGATGCACGAAGGTGTGCCCAACTACCCCGGTCCGGCCCGTTTGGGGGAGATGATCGACAGGCATAAGGTCAACATACTCTATACGGCACCGACTCTGGTGCGCGCCCTGATGGCCGAAGGCAAGGAGCATTTCGAAGAATACGACGGCAGTTCGCTGCGCATCATGGGCTCGGTCGGCGAGCCTATCAACCCAGAGGCCTGGCGCTGGTATCACGAGGTCATAGGTCATGAACACTGCCCCATAGTGGATACCTGGTGGCAAACCGAAACCGGCGGCATATTGATCACCCCGCTGCCGGGCGCGACAGACACCAAGCCGGGCTCTGCGACCCTCCCCTTCTTCGGCGTGAAGCCGGCACTGGTGGATAATCAGGGCAACATACTCGAAGGCGCCAACGAAGGAAACCTGGTGCTGCTCGACTCCTGGCCTGGGCAGATGCGCACCATATATGGCGATCACGACAGATTCGTGTTGACCTACTTCAAGACCTTCCGCGGCATGTATTTTACCGGCGACGGGGCGCGGCGCGACGAGGACGGTTACTACTGGATCACGGGACGGGTGGATGATGTGATCAACGTCTCGGGTCACAGGCTGGGCACGGCGGAAGTTGAGAGCGCCCTGGTCGCCCATGAGAAGGTCGCCGAGGCAGCTGTCGTTGGCTATCCCCATGATATTAAAGGTCAAGGCATCTACGCCTATGTCACCCTGATCCACGACACAGAGCCAACCGAAGAGCTGCGTCAAGAGTTGCGTCAATGGGTACGCAAGGAAATAGGCGCCTTGGCGACCCCGGATCTCATTCAGTGGGCCAGCGGCCTGCCCAAGACACGTTCGGGCAAGATAATGCGCCGTTTCCTGCGCAAGATAGCCGCCAACGAAGTGACCAATCTCGGCGACGCCTCGACCCTGGCGGATCCCGCAGTGATAGATACGCTGATCGAGTCTCGCCTCAATCGCAGCGAATAGCCTGGAGCGCTGCAGTTAAACCTTGTTTATCACCCTAAGCTTGGCCCCTCCCCGTGAGGGGCTTTTTTTCATTCCAACTCTCGACAGCCAGGTTTTATTCTGCACCAGTGCAGGCCTGTGCTAGAGTAGCGCCACCCAATTCTTACCAGCAACGACTCCATCAGCGTGAAGCTCAGAGACTATCAACGAGACGCCGTCGATGCCGCGGTGCGGCATTTCAAAGCCAGTCAAGACTCGGCCGTCATAGTATTGCCGACCGGCGCCGGCAAGAGCCTGGTGATCGCCGAGTTGGCCAGGATCGCCAAGGGGCGGGTGTTGGTGCTCACCCATGTGAAAGAGCTGGTCGCGCAGAATGCCGATAAAGTCGGCTTGTTAACCGACGAGGCCAGCATTTATTCCGCCGGGCTGAACCAAAAATCGGCCAAGGGCAAGACAGTCGTCGCCAGCGTGCAATCGGCGGCGCGCTCGCCACAGAAGTTCGACAGCCCCTTCTCGCTGGTCATCATAGACGAATGCCATAGGGTCGGTGGCGATAAAGACAGCCAATATCAGCTGCTGCTGCAACACTTGCGCAAGCAAAACCCGGGCCTCAGGCTCCTGGGCCTGACCGCTACCCCCTATCGCTTGGGCCTGGGGTGGATCTATCGTTTCCACTACCATGGCAGAGTGGGCAACATGGACAAGAGTGTGTTCGAGCACTGCATCTTCGAGCTACCGCTCAGGCCGCTGATAAAACAAGGTTTCCTGACTCCGCCTAAGTTATTCGATGGCCTCAGCGCCCAATATGATTTCAACCAGTTGAAACCCGGCGAGAACGGCGAATATCGCGAGGCCGAAGTCAACAGCCTTCTGGGGCATTATGGCCGGGCAACCACAGAGATAGTCAAACAGCTGATAGCACTCGGCAAGCAGCGCCAGGGGGTGATCATCTTCGCCGCGACGGTCAGGCATGCCCAGGAGATCATGACCCTATTGGGAACCGAGTCGGCGGCACTGCTCACCGCGGATACCCCCCACAAGGAGCGGGATGAGCTCATAGACCAGTTCAAGCAGCGGCAAATCAAGTTTCTGGTCAATGTCGCCGTGCTGACCACAGGCTTCGATGCTCCCCACGTCGATCTCATCGCCATATTGCGCCCCACCGCCTCCGTCAGCCTGTTTCAGCAGATGGTAGGCCGGGGCCTGCGCATCGCCGCCAACAAGTCGGAGTGTCTGGTGATTGACTACGCCGCCAACGGCTATGATCTGTATTTTCCCGAAGTGGGCCAGAGCAAACCCAACAGCAAGTCGGTACCAGTGCAAGTTCACTGCCCTGTGTGCGACTTTGCCAATATCTTCTGGGGTCTGGTGGATGAGGATGGCGATATCGTCGAGCATTTCGGCCGTCGCTGCCAGGCTCTGATTGAAGAACGGGGACAAAGACACCAGTGCGATTTTCGTTTCAGAGCCAAAGCCTGCCCGGATTGCGGCGAAGAGAACGATATCGCCGCCCGTATCTGCCGGCACTGCAGCTCGACCCTGATAGATCCGGACACCCGCCTCAGGCAAGTCCTGGGTCAACAACATCATCACCTGTTTCGCTGCCAGGACATGCTGCTCTTCGCCGAAGAAGGCAAGTTAAAGGTGCAATACCTGGATGATGAGGGTAACGATTTTGTCCGCCGCTTCATGATGCAAACCCAGGCGCAACGCCGCGCCTTGTATGCGCTCTTTTTGCTGCCCCATAGCCGGACTCCAGGGATTAAATCACCCAATTATCAAACCCCTGAGGCGATAGTGCAGGATGCCGCCAGCTTCAAGAAGCCGGATCTGCTGTTACTGAAGAAGCACAAGCTGGGCTGGGATCTCCTGGAAACATTTTTCGATTACCAGGGACGCTATCGTACACCCAATAACCTGTCGCTATGATTATGAATTCCGCAGAGCCTATGGTATAAAGCCTGTGTTACTTTTCAAAGGAGCTAATATGTTTGTTGTTATTTTTGGTCGCCCTGGCTGCCCTTACTGCGTACGTGCGGTACAACTATCTGAGCAACTGGTTGAACAGCGTGATGATTTCAAGTTCAAGTATGTCGACATCCATGCTGAAGGGATCACTAAGGCAGATCTGGAGAAGACAGTTGGCAAGCCGGTAGAAACCGTGCCGCAGATCTTCATCGATGAGAAACATGTTGGCGGTTGTACCGATTTCGAACAATATGTCAGAGAGAATGAGCTGCTGGCTTTCGCCTAACCAGCCAATGCTGATTGATGACAGTAAAGAGGAGACCCTGAGTCTCCTTTTTCATTGGCGCGCAATTCAGAACAGGAGAATAAGGACGGAAGAATAAGTGGAATAAACGCGACATGGCCACAGAAGCAAAGCAGACATTAGCCAAAGCTGGCATTAGCGAAAATAGAGGTCGATTCTATGTGACGAGAAAGCTGGGGTAAAAAGGGAAACATGAGGGAAATAACAAGAGAGTGGTGGTTCGTATCGGATTACAACCAATCGACCGACTGGTTAAAAGCCAACTGCCCTCGCGCTTACAAGAAGCGACTGAGCCAACGACCATCTAGGTACTGCGATTTGTCTTTATCTAAGCTGATGCAAGATAAAGTGGTGGGTCGTGAAGGATTCGAACCTTCGACCAATTGGTTAAAAGCCAACTGCTCTACCGACTGAGCTAACGACCCATCTGGTATATCTCACTGATTTCAACACCTGAGTGTTCACTTTCAGCAAAGTGGCGGTTCGTATCGGATTACAACCAATCTACCGACTGGTTAAAAGCCAACTGCCCTCGTTCTTACAAGAAGCGACTGAGCTAACGACCCACTGATTTCGCACCCCGAACGGCCATGCCGCTCTGAGGGCGCCTATAATACCTTTTTCATCTTCTCATGCAAGCGCAAATTCCCGATTTTTTATCGTTTGCATGAAAAACAGACTAAGCGTCTGTTTTTTAGTTAATTAGCCTTTAATTGCAGCTAATTGTTGTTGTGCAATGCGGGCTGCAGCGCTGTTTGCATACTCTTTGACGACTCTGCGGTAATAACTTTTAGCCGCCGCCATATCACCGGTTTTCTCAGCGATCAGACCCAATTTAACCAGGCTATCTCCCCGCTTATTGGAGTCGCTGAAACGCTCGACCACGGTATTGAAGGCTTGCTTGGCTTCGGCAAATTCGCTCTTGTTGTAAAGCAGCTGCCCTAACCAATAATTGGCGTTGGCCGCATAGCCTGAATCCGGGTACTGCTTGATGAAGGCCCTGAATGCCGGAATAGCCTCATCATACTGACGCTCTTTCAGCACCAGGTTGACCGCATGTTCATAACTGGCGGTTTCACCCAGACTGGAACTCGCCGCCGCACCGTTACCTGTATCGACAGTGACAGATGTGGCAGAAGACTTGGCAGAAAGATTGGCAATCTCATCATACAACTGACGCTGACGTTGTTGCATTTGGGTGATTTGGTAGTTCTGCTGCTCTGACAGCCCCCGCAACTCCAGTACTTCCTGCTGCAGTGTGTCCAGACGACGCTGCATGTCCAGGTCTGCTTGCTGGCGGGCCTTAATGATGCGTTCCAGCTTAGCGACTCTGTCGTTATCCGCGCCTGTGGCAATATCCTCAACGGGTGCGGGCGCTGCCATGGCAGCGCCCGTTCCCAAGAACATTGCCGCGATTAAAACGGCATGTTTCATTGTGTTACTCTCCGAAATTCAATCTTAGTAAACTAAAACTGCACGACGGTTTTTACCAAAACCTTCATCGGTACGAGACATGTCCAGTGGCTTCTCTTCACCATAGCTGACGATACTCATCTGGCTGGGTTGCACGCCCATGCCTTGCAGATACTTGGCGACAGACTTGGCACGACGCTCGCCCAGGGCTATGTTGTACTCGGGGGTGCCACGCTCATCCGCATGCCCTTCGATCAACACCCGTACGTTCGGATGTTCGACCAGATAGGTGCCATGGGCTTCCAGAATTTCAGCAAACTCGGTTTGTACTTCACTGCGGTCGAAGTCAAAGTAGATGATGTGCTCTCTTCTCAGTTCCTGTAACTTCAGACGTTGTTGCTCCGCAGGTGACAACACAGGCGCCACACCGCCGGTTTCAACACCACCCGTGCCATATTCAGTGCCGGAGGTACCACTCATGGAGCCAGATGCATCTGTTTCTGATTCAGAAGTTGAGCTACATGCACTGATAGCCATAATTGGAAGTGCTACCAACATAGCTTTTAACAACTTGTTCAGATCCATTATGTATTCCTTAATAAATGTTAGAGAAATGGGGACCAGGATGGTGATTTCACCTCGCCCTGACCTACTGGCAATCTTGCCTTGAAGCGACCATCCATTGAAACTGCGGCCAATACCTGCTTGCCTTGATACGTAGTACCATAGATCACCATGGTACCGTTGGGGGCCACACTCGGCGACTCATCCAAACGGGTCGAAGTCAGCACCTGCATGAAACGGCTTTCCAAATCCATACGGGCAATGTTGAACTTGCCATTGGTACGGTTCACCATGATGATGCTGCGGCCATCCGGGGTTATCGAACCACCCAGATTCCACTCACCTTCAAATGTCATACGCGACACTTTGCCTGTGTCCAAATGTACGCGATATAACTGAGGTTTACCACCCCGCTCAGACGTGAATAACAAAGACTTACCATCGGGGAACCAGGCCGGCTCTGTATCTATGGCGTAGTGATTGGTCACCCGCTTGATGGCCTTAGTGGCTATGTCGATCACATAAATCTCCGGCTGACCGTCCTTGGACAGGGTCACGGCCAACTTTTTCCCGTCGGGAGAAAATACCGGCGCACCGTTGATACCGGGAAAGCTGCTTACCTTGACTCTGGCCTGGGTGTAGAGATCCTGAATGAAAATCTCGGCTTTCCTGTTCTCGAAACTGACGTAGGCCAGGCTCCGGCCGTCCGGTGACCAGGTCGGAGACATCAGAGGCTCGGGTGAACGCAGCAGCATCTGCTCGTTGTAGCCATCGTAATCGGCGATCATCAACTTGTAGGGAGATTTGTCACCATGATTGACCACCACATAGGCGATACGGGTCAGGAAGGCACCACGGATCCCCGTCAGTTTCTCGTAAACAATATCGCTGATCCTATGCCCGTATTGGCGAAATTGCGCGGCGCTGAGCACAGTTTCCCGGCTGTCGAGCAGAAAATCCCTGGGGATTTTGGTGCCGGCCGCCAGTTGCTGTTGCATCTTAACCAAGTCGACCAGATCGAAGGTCACCAGGTACTGATCCGGGCCATAGGGCTTGATCGCCCCCATCACAGCGGCCTCGGCGGTCACACCGGCCCAAGCCTTGGGCGATAAACTGCTGACGGCACCAACATCACGCTGTGGCAATGCCAGCTCGTCCACGGGCTTGAAGCTGCCGCTGCGGGCCAAATCCGACATCACCACATCTGAGATCTGTTGCGGCACAGGGCCGGTTCCCTGCCATACGAAGGGCACTACTGCTATGGGACGCGCCGCGTCCACCCCTTCGGTGATAACTATGTCCAGTGCCGCTTGTGCCGACCAGGCACCCAACACTAACAACAGTGCCAACCCTCTTGCCAAGATTTTCATGGGACTCCTTTAATTGAATTCCGGTGATACGGTTAAATTGATTTCTTTGAGTTGACTATACACATTCGCATCGCTCGATACAGGTAAACGTCCCGCCTTGTTGATCGCCGCTTTCGCGGCACGGCACACCACAGGATCGCCATCGAGTGTTTGACTGGCCGTCACGAACCCATCATGGGCCAAACGAATGAACACCCGGCAACTCTTGCCCCGCATCGACTCATCGATCAACAGGTTACGTTGAATCGTGGCCATGATCATCGCTTTATACTTATTGACTTCGCTCAGCACTTGTCTATTGCGGGTCTGCGACAGTGTCGCCTGCTCGGCGGCTAAGGCTTCGGCCATCTCACGTTCCTGCTGCGCCCTGGCTTCGGCCTCGGCTTTACGCTTACGTTCTGCCTCTTCCTTCTGCTTACGCTCCGCGGCGGCCTTGGCCACAGCAGCCTCTTCGGCCTTACGTTTCTCGGCCGCCTTCTTCGCCGCCGCTTCGGCCGCCTGGCGTTCCTGTTCCTTCTGCTTGCGTACCGCCTCGGCTTGTTGGGCCTTTTCCTTTTCCTGCTGCTCTTTCAGCTGCGCCGCCTTGGCCGCCGCATTGGCTTTCTGGGTCTCGACTTCCTTGAGCTTACGTTCGGTTTCCAGCCGCTTGATCTGTTCCTGCTCCCTCTCCCTGGCCTTTCTCGCCTGCTGAGCCTTGCGCTCCAGCTCGGCCTGACGCTCCCGCTCCTTGCGCTCGCTGGCGAGCTTCTGCTGCTTGAGCCTTTCGACCTGCTCGGCGACCTTCTGTTGATCTACTATTACGGCCTGAACCGCGGGGGCACTGGCCTGTGGCGTGGGCTCAGGTTTCTCGGAAAAATCGATACCCAAGGCCAAGATCACTATCACACCCAGATGCAGGCCGGCAGAAATCGTCAGTGGGATGGTAAAACTTGTGTTATCGGCCACCTACTTCTTCTCCTTGGGGGAATCTGTCATCAGGCCGACCGAGGGCACGCCTGCGCCTTGTAATGTCACCATCAACTGGATCACTTTATCGTAGGCTATGCTTCTGTCGGCCTTGACCACCACTGGACGCTCGGGTTCGAGCTGAATGAGCGCCGCGACCCGCGTCGCTATGGCTTCCAGATCCAACACTTCGTTGTTGGCGCCGCCGCCCATGTTGAGAAAATAATCCCCTTCGGCATCGATAGAGGCCACCACAGGCGGCTTGCTGTCTGCCGGCAATTTTTCGGCCCGGCCCTGCGGCAGGTCGACCTTGACCCCCTGGGTCACTATCGGCGCCGTCACCATGAAGATAATCAGCAGCACCAGCATCACATCGATATAAGGCACCACATTGATTTCCGCAACGGGACGGCGACGTTTACGCTGATATCCTTGCATCATGCTTCATCCCTTTCAGAATATGCCTGGCGATGCAAGATGCTGGAAAACTCTTCCATGAAGTTGGCATAGGCCATTTCCAACTTGTCGACCTGGGTCGAAAAACGGTTATAGCCGATCACCGCAGGAATGGCGGCAAACAGGCCCATGGCGGTGGCGATCAGCGCCTCGGCGATCCCTGGGGCCACCATGGCCAGAGTGGCATTTTCGACGGCGCCCAAGGCGATGAAGGAGTTCATGATCCCCCATACGGTACCGAACAGGCCTATATAGGGGCTGGTCGAGCCTATGGTCGCCAACAGCGGCAGATGGGTCTCCAGCTTTTCCATTTCCCGCGACAAAGTCACCCGCATGGCGCGCGAAGTGCCATCCATCACGGCATCCGGTACCCGGCCATTGAGCTTGGTCAGGCGCGAGTATTCCTTGAAACCTGTGACAAACAGGGACTCGAGCCCGGTATTGCCTTCGGGACGGGCAGACAATTCCTTGTAGAGGCGGTTAAGGTCGACGCCGGACCAAAACTTGTCTTCGAAACGCTGCGACTTGCTTCTGGCCCCCGTCAGCAACTTACGCCGCTGTAAAATAACGGCCCATGACATGATGGACAGGCTGAGCAAGGCCAGCATGACGAACTTCACCAACAGACTGGCTTGTAAAAATAATCCAATAAACGAAATTTCAGCTTGCACCGTTAAACTCCTGCACAATATTGAGGGGAATGGCCCGGGGACGCATACGCGAGAGCGCGACACAGGCAACCAACACTGTGCCCTCGCAATAACAGATCCCTGAGTCATCGATCAGACGCTGCTGGAACACCAAAGACGCCTTTTTCAACTCTATGACCTTAGACTCGACGATAAGGTTCTGTTCAAATTTCGCTGCCCGGCGAAAATCTATCTCGGAGCGGCTGACAACGAAGGCGATATCGTCGGCCAACAACAGCGTCTGACTCACCCCCATGGCCTTGAGCCATTCGGTTCTGGCACGCTCAAAAAACTTGAGGTAGTTGGCGTGATATACCACGCCACCCGCGTCGGTATCTTCGTAATAAACAGTTATGGGCCAATGAAACATAATAAGAGGACAGCAGATTTGAATGATCGAATAGAGGCTTACTATACCTAGACAAGCAGCACTTGTGAATGATCCCACCCAGATATAGTCACAAACCACCGCCTTTCAACTTTAACAGCCCCCTAAGCCCAAAAATAAAGGGGCCCCTGGCCCCTTCATTAGCTTATAAAAGCCTAGCTGTATCGCTACTGAACCAGACTTTCGGGCAATGCCAGTTGAAAGTTATGCCACAGGAAACTGTAGATATCGGCAAACTCATCTATCTTCATCGCCGTTGGCTTGCCCGCGCCATGACCTGCGTTGGATTCGATACGCATGATGACGGGTGCCTCACCCCTTTGTTGTTGCTGCAGCAGGGCCGCAAACTTGAAGCTATGCAGAGGCACCACACGATCGTCATGATCCGCCGTCATCACCATGGTCGCCGGATAGTGGCGCGGCTTGATGTTGTGATAAGGCGAATAGGCCAGCAAGGCCGGGAACTGCTCGGCATTGTCGGCACTGCCATATTCGCTGGTCCAGGCCCAGCCTATGGTGAACTTGTGGAATCTCAGCATATCCAGCACCCCGACGGCGGGCAGCACTGCGGCAAACAACTCGGGTCTTTGAGTCACGGCCGCCCCCATCAAGAGGCCGCCATTGCTGCGGCCATAGGCCCCCAGCTTAGTGCTGTTGGTGTATTTTTCTGCTATCAGGTACTCGGCGGCGGCAAAATAGTCGTCGAACACGTTTTGCTTCTTATCGAACATCCCCGCCTGGTGCCAATCCTCACCGTATTCGGCGCCGCCCCTCAGACTGGGCACGGCATAGATACCGCCCATGTCCAGCCAGGCTATGTTGGCCGGACTGAAGCGTGGGGTGATGGAGATCCCGAAGCCACCATAGGCGTACAACAAGGTGGGATTATTGCCATCGCGCACCATGCCCTTCTTGTATGACAGCATCATGGGCACCCGGGTGCCGTCCTTGCTGGTGTAGAACACCTGCTCAGACACATAGTCATCCGGGTTGAAGACGACCTTGGGTTTGGCATAGAGGCTGGACTCCCCCGTCTTGAAGTCGAACCTGTAGGTGGTTTCCGGTTGCACATAGCTGTTGAAGACATAGTAGAAATAGTCTTTGCTGCGCTTGCCGTAGGGGCCGGCGATCTTCCCCTTGCCCGGCAGCGTCACATCCTGACGTTTCACGCCGCCCATGCTGTAGATGCTCAGCTTGCCCAGCACATCATGCAGGTAGCTGACGACCAGATGATCGTTGATCAAGGCAACTGAGCTGATGGGATCTTCCGACTCTGGGACCAGTGTCAGCCAATTGGCCTTAGCTGGCCTGCGGGTGTCGATGGCGATGATCTTGCCGTTGGGTGCCGCCAGGTTGGTCTTGAAATAAAATACCGTCTTGTCGTTGCCCAGAAACTGATACTCGGCTTCGAGATCGCCGATCAGCTCCACCACGGGGGAATTGGCTTGGGTCAGTGAGCGGTAGAAGAAACGGTTGCTGCTGTCCGTGCCCTGGGAAACAGACAACAGCAGGTAGTCGCCCTGCTCGGACACTTCTATGCCGAAGCCCCAGTCTTTATTCTGTGGACGTTCATAAACGAGCCTGTCCTGCGCTTGTGGCGTGCCTAACTTATGGTAATAGACCTTCTGGTTGAAGTTGACATCGGCCAGCAAGTCCCCCCCTGCCGGGGCATCGTATCTGGCATAGAAGACCCCCTGGTTGTCATGATCCCAGACGGCACTGGAAAATTTGATCCACTGCAACTCATCCCTGAGCGGCTTGCCTGTGTCGATATCGGTGAAATGCCATTGCTGCCAATCCGAACCCGAGGCCGATACCCCATAGGCCAATATCTTGCCATCGTTGCTGACGGAGACGCCCGACAGCGCCACTGTGCCGTCGGCAGACAAGGCATTAGGATCCAGCAACTGATGTTCCACGCCATCCGCGCCTTTGACATACAAGACAGATTGCGCCTGCAGGCCGTCGTTACGGTAATAGAAGCTGCGTTTGCCCTGTTCGAACGGCGCCGAGACTTTTTCATAGTTCCATAACTGGGTGATGCGTTCGACCACAGCTTGTTTGCCGGGGATCTTGGCCAGATAGGCCCGACCCAAGGCTTGCTGGGCTTTAACCCAGGCATCCGTCTCCTGGGTATTTTCTTCCAGGTGACGATAGGGATCCGCGACAGCCACCCCGTGAAGCGTCTCCACCAATTCAGAATGCCGCACTTGTGGGTACTGTGACTGTTTTACCGCATCTTGTGTCTCTTGGGGCCCCGCCTGACATCCCGCCAGAACGAGCCCTAAGCCCAGGGTCAGCAAGCCTCGCTTGACCATAGTGCCTGTCATTATCATATTGCCTTGTCCTTTTCGTTATTTTGGCCGATACCGCTTGTCGGTGAATACTATACAAGTAAACAAAATCAAGGCAATAACACAAAAAACATTTGTTTAGGCCTTAATCTAAGCAATTTTGCAATAAAGGACTAACAACCATGAATTTTATAAAGTGTATTTTTATGCTTAAAATATGCTTAACTAGACAATAACCAGTCAAACCAGGCGTTGCAGCCTGAAATGCTAGGCTCAATGGATTAGTTTTACTAATTCTAAAGGGTAATTTTTCTAGTTTGTCTCTGTCGTTGCCAGACACTAGAATGAGCTTGTTTTCAGAAACCTCTGCTTGCAGACGGTGAAAACAAAGAACTTTAACCTTGGTGTGATCCCATCACCTCAAGGTGTTCCCTGGTTCTTGTGCTTGACTTCCTTCCTTCAATTTGTTGATTGCAATGCAATATTTTTGCGGCCCGCTTATCTAAGCGGGCTTTTTTTTTGCCAGCCAATTTACCCTATGCCGACCAAATAAAAACCCGGCACCATCATTGAATGCCGGGTCAAGTGTCTGCCACAGTGTGTCGTCGCGGGCGCCCCGAGTCAGCCTCACATAGGCTTGCTGATGCGTACCACCACTCTGCGGTTGCGGGCGCGCTCATCAATTTCGCCATTGGACGCGACGTGACGGCGTTCACCATGCCCTTCCGTGTGGATCCGCTCCTGGGGAATGCCCTTGGCAACGAAATAGCCTTTCACCGTCTGTGCCCTTTCCTCCGAGACTCTCTGGTTCACCGAGCGGCCGCCGAAGCTGTCGGTATAGGCATCGACCAGGACGAGTTCCACCTGGGGATCATAGGATAAATACTCCTGCACCCGCGACAACTGTTGTTTGGAGAAAGGCGTCAGCTCGGTACCGCCCGCCTCGTAGTTGAGCACGGTAAAGGCGATATCATCGAAACTGTAGGGTAACAGGCTCGCCAGACAGGACTTGAACTCACGGTAGGTACGGCCAAAATTGGCGGCCGACAGGCCAACGGCAATCTTGTTGGCCTCATTATGCCAATCGGCATAGTAGAACGTCGGCTCCATGCCCCGCTCCAGCTCGGCCAACATGGACCAGGCCGCCTTCTTGGGCACCTCGCCATTGAAGTACCTCTGGTACTTGAGTTGGGTGATCTCTTTGGACTCGACTCCCGGGCGCCAACTGGGGGCGCGGCTCATCAGCGTCGCCCGGGTAACGGCATCGGGTTTGACCCACATGTCCAGGGTGAAGTTCAGCTCGAGGTTTTTACTGGCTCTACTGCTGAATACCGCCTTGCCGTAGGCGGGAATATTATGTTCCAGACGGCAGGCAATGGGCGAACTCTGGCTCATACGCCACTGGGACTCCCCCAGGGAAGCCACATAATGTCTCAACTCGGCCGTCGCCGTTAACGGCAAGCATAGAGCCGAGACCAGTAATACTTTTCGCCACATACGCAGTACTCTCAATAAATCGGTCACAAAGCTATATCGGCAATCTTTTTCATTCCTTTAGCCTACTAAACGCGCAATCGCACATGACACCCGGAAGGAGTTTGCGCATAATAGCCGCTTGCTAATTCTTTCGGGTATTTTAATGAGCAATATTTGCGACGCCAACAAAATGAAACACAGATTTCGGGGTTATTTTCCTGTCGTCATAGATGTAGAAACTGCAGGCTTCAACTCTCAAACCGATGCGTTGCTGGAAATTGCTGTCACCATGCTGAAGATGGACGATGAGGGTGTGCTTGCCATAGACAAGACCTTGCACTTTCATATCGAGCCCTTCGAGGGCGCCAACCTGGAACCGGAGGCATTGGCCTTCAACGGCATAGATCCCACCAACCCCTTGCGCGGCGCCGTCAGCGAGAAAGTGGCATTTTTAGAGATCTTCAAGCAGGTCAAGAAGGCGCAAAAAGCCGCCGATTGCCATCGCAGCATCATAGTGGCCCACAATGCCGCCTTCGATCATGGCTTCGTCAGCAAGGCCATAGAACGCTGTGAGTTGAAACGCTCGCCCTTCCACCCCTTCGCCACCTTCGACACAGCTACCCTGGCAGGGCTCGCCATAGGCCACACGGTTCTGGCTAAGGCATGCAAGATGGCCGGCATAGACTTCAACAACAGCGAAGCCCACTCGGCACTATACGATACGGAAAGAACCGCCGAGCTGTTCTGTTACATAGTCAATCGCTGGAAAGCGCTCGGTGGCTGGCCCATGCCGGTGGAGAGTACCGACGACTCGGATGAGAAGGCCACCCGCACGGCGGACAAGGCGGCTGAGCGCGCCGAGGAGGTGGAAACCGCCGGTTCAGAGACACGGGTCAATTCT
Organism: Shewanella sp. AS16; assembly: GCF_021412365.1. NCBI lineage: Bacteria > Pseudomonadati > Pseudomonadota > Gammaproteobacteria > Alteromonadales > Shewanellaceae > Shewanella > Shewanella sp. AS16. Next base: position 275,285 of record NZ_JAKCLK010000001.1, read on the forward strand.
GAAACAACGAGCTAACGCCTGAGCGCCAGGCCTAAGCTCTCATGGGAAAGTTCCCATGAAGCGCCCATAAAAAAAGCTGCCGAGGCAGCTTTTTTTATGCAATCTCGACTTACAGCTCGGCAGCATTCTCAGCCAGGTAAGCGGCAACGCCTTCTGGATTAGCGCTCATGCCTTTGTCGCCTTTTTCCCAACCGGCAGGGCAAACATCACCGTGCTCTTCGTGGAATTGCAGTGCATCTATCATACGCAGCATTTCGTCGACGTTACGGCCCAGTGGCAGATCGTTAACCACTTGGTGACGAACCATGCCTTCTTTGTCGATCAGGAATGAACCACGGAAGGCCACACCTGCTTCTGGATGCTCAACATCGTATGCCTTGCAGATCTCATGCTTAACGTCGGCAACCAGAGTGTACTTAACTTGGCCGATACCGCCTTTCTCTACCGGCGTGTTGCGCCATGCGTTGTGGGTGAACTGAGAATCGATAGACACACCTATCACTTCAACACCACGCTTGGTGAACTCTTCCATGCGGTGATCGAATGCAATCAACTCTGATGGACAAACAAAAGTGAAGTCCAGTGGATAGAAAAAGACTACCGCAGTTTTTCCCTTGATCGCTGCAGACAGGTTGAAGCTGTCGACGATTTCGCCAGAACCCAGTACCGCTGCTGCATTGAAATCAGGTGCCTGACGGCCTACTAATACGCTCATTTTATATCTCCATCTATGAATTGAACTAAGGATAAGACATTAGCCTTCGAAGTCTCAACGCATTATAAGTGGTGTGTTAAGCCTTACAACCTATTTAGGATTAATATCGTTATTTTCAAGCCATTCCCGCACCGGCTGGCCAAGGAAGCGCCAACAAGACCACACAAATTAAAGTGCTATAAAATGATCTGCATCCCCATGGACGGATGCCGACCCTATCCAGGGACTTTTTCCGTCACTTGCGCCGGCAAACTGGACAAGCAACCGCATTAACGGCAAGAATAGCGCCCTCGTGAAATAGAATAAGAATTTGCTTATGAATGCCGTCGTGATTGCCGTCTGTTTAATGCTCGCCCTCAGTATCGCCAGGGTCAATGTGGTTATCGCCCTGACCGTCAGCGCCCTGGTGGCCGGTCTGATTGGAGGCCTATCCCTGCATCAAACGATCGACGCCTTCAACCTGGGCCTGGGCGGCGGCGCGCAGATCGCCCTGAGTTACGCCCTGCTCGGTGCCTTTGCCGTGGCCCTGTCGCACTCAGGCCTGACAACCCTGATCTCCAACGCCATCATCCGCCGTTTGGGCCGCGCCCCCGATGCCGCCGGCAACCGAGCGGTACGTTATCTGCTGTTGCTGGCATTGCTGGCGATGGCGGTGGCATCGCAGAACGTTTTGCCTATCCACATCGCCTTCATCCCCATACTGATCCCGCCGCTGCTGCATGTGATGTCCAAGCTCAACCTGGACAGACGCCTGGTGGCCTGTGTGCTCACCTTCGGTCTGGTGACCACTTACATGGTGTTGCCGGTCGGTTTCGGCGGCATCTTCCTCAACGACATACTGCTGGCCAACCTCAACACCAATGGCCTCAACGCCGTCAGCGAGCAGGTGCCGCAGGCCATGTTGATCCCCGCCCTCGGCATGTTGGTCGGCCTGCTCATCGCAGTATTTATCAGTTACAGAGCGCCACGCAGTTACGATGAGGAAAAGATCCTCAGTGCCGAACCAGAGGAGAGCCTGAACCGGCGCAACCTCATCATAGCCGGCGTCGCCATAGTGGCCACCTTGGTGGTGCAGCTGGAGACAGATTCGATGATCTTCGGCGCCCTGGTCGGCTTCATGATCTTCAGTCTCGGTGGCGCCCTCAAACATGTGGCCGGCGAAGATATCTTCAATCAGGGGGTGCGTATGATGGCCAACATAGGTTTCATCATGATCGCCGCCGCCGGCTTCGCCGCGGTAGTCAAAGACACGGGCCAGGTTGCCAGCCTGGTGACCTCCCTTGGCGAGCTCATAGGCGACAACAAGGCGCTGGCGGCCTTTCTGATGCTGCTGGTCGGGCTGCTGATCACCATGGGCATAGGCTCATCCTTCTCCACCATCCCCATCATAGCCACCATCTATGTACCACTGGCGCTGAGTTTCGGCTTCTCTGTGCCGGCGACCATAGCCCTGGTCGGCACGGCCGCCGCACTGGGGGACGCCGGCTCACCCGCGTCGGATTCTACCTTGGGCCCCACCGCAGGACTCAATGCCGACGGTCAGCACGACCATATACGCGACAGCGTGATCCCCACCTTCATCCACTACAACATCCCGCTGTTGGTATTCGGCTGGATAGCGGCCATGGTTTTATAACTCAAACGCTTTGGCCTAAATGCTTTAACTTAGGTGCTTTCGGGGCTTCAGCTCGATGCTGCAGCACGAGTGCTGTTATCAAGCGACCGAGAGAATAAAATCAACGTAAGGCATACGAAGCAGCCTCGGGAGCCTTCGTATGCCTGACAGGCTATCAGCTACGCCGCTAGCCCCAGCGTTTTCCGAGCCCCTCCAGCCCCGCCATCGCCATGTCCTCCGGCGTCATGGCTGTGTGGAATTCACACTTGGCGTTGAATTTGAGGAACAAAGGTTCGGCTATGGCAGGGATCTGAGCCGCTTCCTTGAGATCGACAACCAGGGTGCCGCCCCGGCAACCGTTTGGGGCATAAAAGTACACAGCCTCGGGCTTGATATCATCCAGGATAGATTTCATGACCTCGTCTGCGGTGCCTTCACGCACCAAGGTATTGAAAGGTTCGAGCGGGAATTCAAAATTTATGATGGTCTTCATCAGCTTATCCTAGGTTTATTGTGTTGGTTGGCGGATAGATACACAGGTAAGTAACCCAGGCGATAGGCATCGCCAGATCAAAGTATAATCCAGCAAAAACGCCTTCCCCGGATTTCTGACTAATCCCCGCAAGACACAGGAGCTGACAAACCACAGACGATGAAGCTTAGGTGGAGACGCTAAGGACGCTAAGGACGCTAAGCAGGCATCGGCTATTGGGCCGCTACCGGCTCAAGAGGAAACAGATAGGAGGAAATAGGTAGGATAAGAAAATACAAGGATTCTAAAAATGAAAGCGCCATATTCCAATTGGGATATGGCGCTGGTTAATTTAGGTGAGTCTCACAGCTTCAGGTTTAGGACCTAAGAACAAGTCCCCCAAGTCACGCCGTCCTGACTGCACTCTTTGAGGTAGGTGCCGTCATCATGATAACTCAGGCGCTCCCACTGACCGGTAGAAGATTTATCTATTTGGACCCGGTTTCCATGGCTATCATCGGTCGAACGCTTGGACCAGGCTTCATACCTGGAGTTATCCACAGGGGTATCGAACTTATACTCCAAGGTTTCGAAATGCGCGATCAACTCGCTGAAATCGAGTGGTTGCGCCTTATCTTCAAGTTGAGTCCAGTCCGGCAAGGCGTAGTAATCGCTCTGCGCCTCACCGACATCAAAGCGCGCATCGTAGCCAATGCCCTGTGCCTGATAGTCGACGTAGAAATATCTTCTTGGATCGCGCACAAGGCCGTCATTCACACAATCTTCCATGGTATCCGCCTGACCGCCGGACGAACCATTGTCGAGCTTATAATTGACACCATCTTTGGTTACCGATACAGCTTCACTGCTCGAGCAAGTGTAGGGACTGTCATCGCCGCCTTGGCTGGCGATATCATGGGTAATACTCAGCTTGCCGGTACCCCAGGCTTTATCAATAACTTTGCGCAGATAGATGGGCCTGACTTCCTGGCTCAGGTCGTCTGACATCTTCACCAGTTCGCTCGCGAAGCCATCGGGTAACCAGGCTGCCGTTTGACGGTACCAGGCATCCGGGTAGGCGTTGTTGCTGTCCGATTCGCTGCCCTGGAAATACTCCACCCGGATATAGCTGGCGTCAGGATACTTGGCCTTGGCCGTCGTCATGAAGGTATAACTTGCCTTCAGCCCCTTGACTATGTTCAGTGCCAATTGCTTGGTGACATCATCTTCGGCATGGATAAAATCCGCGAAGATGGTATCGGCCGCAATATTATAATGGGCGACTAGGTTTCTGATGGCCTCATCCAACTTGGACTGAATGCTATTTCTTAGCTCAGTATTTTCCTTCAGCGCGCTGCAAGATACAGCGTTGCTGTTCTCCTTGGCCAAGTCTGCCTTAATCACATCCGCCAGCACAGTCGTCAGCGGCGATATGTTGAAAATGGCCTCATCTGTCAGTGGCGACAGGCGCGCAGGCAACATCATCTGATAGGCTTCGGTAACCAGGCCTGTGTCCTCATCCAGTGCGCCGACCGGCACATCGACGTAGAGGTTGCTGTAAGAGATGCATTCTTTCAGCTCCTCCGACAGTTCCAGGTTGTAATCACCACCGGCTTCCGAAATCGTTTTGGGCTCAGACTCATCGAATACACCGTTGCCATTGATGTCCAGCCAAACGGTCGCGCCCGAGACATAGCCATCGATCACCTTACCCCCTATGTTAGTCATGACAGGCTCGGGTGGGGTAACAGGTGGTGGTGTAACAGGTGGCGTTACCGGCGGGGGTGTAACAGGTGCAGGGGCCTCTGTCGTGCCCGAGTCACCCGAACCGCCGCAACCGCTCAACAAGCTGCTTGCAATAATGCAAGCCAAATACAGCTTCTTTCTATCCTTGATCATTACTTCTCTTTCTCCATTCTAAATGGCTATCTGGGTTTTATGATATCTGTTGCCAATAATCATCAGCCTTCAACGACCATAGGCTGACAATGACGAATTATCTTTATGACGGCCCGCTTAAGTTAGCTGTAGATTGCCATGCGATGCTTTTACGGCTGCAACACATTTTTCCGGTGGCGGATTATGCCGCGCCGAAAATCCAACAACTTCACAACAAAAAGCCGTATTCGATCATCATTTGGATGTGCATTTACGCATCAATAGCGTAGAGCGCTGACTATAATGACTTTTTATCTTTAATACAATGTTAAAGATATGAATTAAATAGCATTCAGAATCATGGATTATACAAGCTATGCCTAAGGGGAATAAATAATGGACTTGTCTTGGCCCCTGCTCTGCCTATTCATGCCTGTAGCGTTCAGATGACCTAATAAGTTGGAATAAAGGCATCAAAAACGCCGGAGAAGGTTTAAGACAATGAAGGCTCTGTATGGCGACGAATGAGAATCAACCTGGGCTGTAGAAAACATTTACCCAGATATAAGAAAGGGAGCCTAAGCTCCCTTTCTTATATCTGTACAGTACCGAATGGCTCGGTACAAACTACTTGGTGCCGAAGATCTTGTCGCCGGCATCACCCAAGCCGGGCAGGATGTAGCCCTTGTCGTTGAGGCATCTGTCGATGGCGGCAGTATAGAGTTCGATATCCGGATGAGCCTTTTCCAGCGCGGCAATGCCTTCCGGCGCCGCCACCAATACCAGGGCTTTGATCGACGTGCAACCACGCTTCTTCAGCAGATCGACAGTGGCTATCATGGAACCGCCGGTCGCCAGCATAGGGTCAACCACCAGGGCGATACGCTCATTGAGATCGCTGGCCAGCTTCTCGAAATAGGGCACAGGCTCCAGGGTCTCTTCGTCGCGATAGACGCCAACCACAGAGATGCGGGCGCTGGGAATGTGTTCCAGCACGCCATCCATCATGCCGAGGCCGGCACGCAGTATGGGCACTACTGTGACTTTCTTACCTTTAATCTGATCCACTGCCACAGGGCCATTCCAGCCTTCTATGGTGACAGTCTCGGTTTCGAAGTCGGCAGTCGCTTCATAGGTCAACAGGCTGCCGACTTCGGCGGCCAATTCGCGAAAACGTTTGGTGCTGATGTCACCCTCACGCATGAGACCTATCTTATGGCGCACTAAGGGATGCTTAACCTCGACAACTTTCATTTCTCTCTCCTGCTTTCGTTCGATATATTTTAGGCAAATTTTGACGATCTTAGTCGATTTGTTCACGCCATAAAACAGAAAGTTTTACTTATCAGGCCAATCGTGAACTCAGTCGCATCAATTGCTTAAATGTAACACCAAAAATGCCGGCCCGAGCAGGATAAATCCAAATCATGGCTTCCGAGCCCCAGTACAAACTGGTAGAATACCGCCGCATAAAATCCAATAACGATGTACCCGAGAGGATCCTCCGTGAGCACTCCTACCCCACTGAGCTATAAAGATGCCGGCGTTGATATAGATGCAGGCAATGCGCTGGTAAGTAACATCAAAGCCGCAGTAAAACGTACCCGCCGCCCGGAAGTCATGGGCAACCTGGGTGGTTTTGGTGCACTCTGTGAGTTACCTACTAAATACAAGCACCCAGTGCTGGTATCAGGTACCGACGGCGTTGGTACTAAACTACGACTGGCAATTGACTATAAGAAACATGACACAGTCGGTATCGACCTGGTCGCCATGTGTGTCAACGACCTGATAGTTCAGGGCGCCGAACCCTTATTCTTCCTCGACTACTACGCCACCGGCAAGCTGGATGTCGCCACCGCGACTTCCGTGGTCAACGGCATAGGCGAGGGTTGCTTCCAATCCGGTTGTGCCTTGGTCGGTGGTGAGACTGCCGAGATGCCTGGCATGTATGAAGGCGAAGATTACGATTTGGCCGGTTTCTGCGTCGGCGTGGTCGAAAAAGCCGATATCATAGACGGCACCAAAGTCGCCGCCGGCGATGCCCTTATCGCCCTGGCCTCCAGTGGTCCTCACTCCAACGGTTATTCTTTGATCCGCAAGGTATTGGAAGTGAGCCAGGCGGATCCGCAGCAAGATCTCAATGGCAAGCCATTGATCGAACACCTGTTGGAACCGACCAAGATTTACGTGAAATCCTTATTGAAACTGATTGAAGCCTCTGACGTTCATGCCATGGTGCATATCACCGGCGGCGGTTTCTGGGAGAATATCCCAAGGGTATTACCGGAACAGTGCAAGGCCGTTATCCAAGGCGATTCATGGCAGTGGCCTGCGGTATTCGACTGGTTGATGCAGAACGGCAACATAGCCGAGTACGAAATGTACCGCACCTTCAACTGTGGTGCCGGCATGGTCGTCGCCCTGCCAGCCGATAAGGTCGAAGCCGCATTGGCGTTGCTGGCCGCCGAAGGCGAGCAGGCCTGGCTCATAGGCAGCATTGCCGCCCGCAATGGTGACGAAGAGCAAGTGGAGATCATCTAATGCCGAACAGCTGTCGCGTTGTGGTATTGATCTCCGGCAATGGCAGTAATCTGCAGGCGATTCTCGATGCCTGTGACGATAACCTGCTGGCCGACGTCGTTGGTGTCATCAGCAATAAGCCGGATGCCTATGGCCTGGTGCGCGCCCATCACAGCGAGGTCGATACCAGTTGCGTGATAGCCGCCAAGGGCGAGAGCCGTGCCGAATATGACGCCCGCCTGAGCGCCGTCATAGATGATTATCGGCCGGATCTGATAGTGCTGGCTGGTTTCATGCGCATCCTGAGCGCAGACTTGGTCACCCGCTATCAGGGGCGGATGATCAACATACATCCGTCCCTGTTGCCCAAGTACATGGGCCTGGATACCCACCAGAGAGCCATCAATGCCGGCGACAGCGAACACGGCGCCAGTGTGCACTTTGTCACCCCCGAGCTGGATGCCGGCCCTGTGATCCTGCAGGCCAAGGTGCCCGTCTATGAAGGTGACAGTGTCGAGCTCCTCGCCGAGCGGGTACATGAACAGGAACACGCCATCTATCCTTTGGTGGTTAAATGGTTCAGCCAAGGCCGGCTGCGGATGCAAGACGGTGTCGCCTACCTGGACGACCAGCCGATAGGTCCAAGCGGCTACGCACCTGACTGAGGCTCTGCCTGCAAAGTAGACAAAGAGGCCCTTGGGCCTCTTTTTTATTGCTCGTTTTCCCCCTTCCTCCCATTGCACCAGTTAACACCCAACGCCCAAGAATAATTCAGCTTAGGATTGTGTTTAGCCAGGATTTGGCTTTAGATACATTAAGGTTCTCAATGGATTTGGTAGGGATGACGAGATGAAGAATATTATCTGTGATATCGATGGCGTGTTACTGCACAATAACAAGCTGATCCCCGGCAGCGACACCTTTATTCACCGGATACTCGCACAAGGCAATCCCCTGGTGCTGCTCACCAATTACCCGGTGCAAACCGGCAAGGACTTGCAGAACCGCCTCGACGCCGCCGGGATAGAAGTGCCCGAGGCCTGTTTCTACACCTCGGCCATGGCCACCGCCGATTTCTTAAAACACCAGCAAGGCAGCAAGGCCTTTGTCATAGGTGAAGGCGCCCTCACCCACGAGCTCTATAAGGCGGGCTTTACCATCACAGATATCAACCCTGATTTCGTCATCATAGGTGAAACCCGCTCCTACAATTGGGACATGATCCACAAGGCGGCGGGTTTCGTCGCCAACGGTGCCCGCTTCATCGCCACCAACCCGGATACCCATGGTCCGGCCTACAGCCCGGCCTGTGGCGCCCTATGTGCGCCTATCGAGCGCATCACAGGCCGCATGCCCTTCTACATAGGCAAACCCAGCTCCTGGATAATACGTTCGGCACTCAACCATATCGACGGTCACTCTGAAGACACTGTCATCATAGGCGACAACATGCGCACCGACATTCTCGCCGGCTTCCAGGCAGGCCTGGAAACCATACTGGTCACCAGCGGCGTCAGTAAGCTCGAAGACATAGACAAGGAGCCCTTCAGACCGAATCATATCTTCGCCTGCGCCGGTGATATAGACGTGGTATAGACCTGGTATAGATGTAAAGCTTTACTTTTATCCAGGCCCGTTGGGCGAATATCCGCCTGCCCAAGACTCAGAGAAGCTTATCCGGCCCCGCCAACCCCGGCTAAACACATCCGTTTTTTTTTGCTGGCATCTGTTACTGCATTTTAGCCGGTTAGCCGTTCCCGACATCCCCCAGGCTGCCATCATGGGGGAAACCCGGATACCCATGGTCCGGGCTACAGCCCGGCCTGTGGCGCCCTGTGTGCATTCATGTACGCCTATCGAGCGCATCACAGGCCGCATGCCCTTCTACATAGGCAAACCCAGCTCCTGGATAATACGTTCGGCACTCAACCATATCGACGGTCACTCTGAAGACACTGTCATCATAGGCGACAACATGCGCACCGACATTCTCGCCGGTTTCCAGGCAGGCCTGGAAACCATACTGGTCACCAGCGGCGTCAGTAAGCTCGAAGACATAGACAAGGAGCCCTTCAGGCCGAATCATATCTTCGCCTGCGCCGGTGATATCGATGTGGTGTAGATCTCATGTCTGACTGTGAACCAGAATTCCACCACAGATATCAAGCCTCTGTTCAGTCAGCATCATAGGCGAGACCCGCTCCTACAACTGGGGCATGATCCATAAGGCGGCGGGCTTCGTCGCCAGGGGGGTGCACTTCATAGCCTGCGGCACTGTTGCACCAATGACACGCAGCAAGTTCGTCCCTGAATGCGCTACGACCAAGTCCCTTTCGTCGAAGGTCATTGGCGCAACAATGCTTCCTCCGAAGTCTCACTTTGACATTGCAGCTCACAGCCTTGCCCTCAGTGGCTCATTCGCTGATGTGCCACGGTTAGATTGGTATTAGCCAATCACTTGCCGTGGTGCCGTGCAGGATACCAAAGAGTGGCAAGGGTACTGGCGCCGCAGTGTCAGCGTGGACTTCTCTTCGATTCACACTATCAATTGCAAGATATTTTCCCTTGCACAGGGATACCTATCTCTGCCAAGATGCTGATTCAAAGAGATAAATCAAAATTCAGGGACGAAGCACACCACTTCGCCCCGTGCGGTAGCCATGGCATTTTGCTCAAATCCACGGCCCCTACTGGGCGAAACGTGCCGCCAAGGCAACGGAATGAACTGCTTCATTCCGTTAGTTGAAGCCGAAAGGCCTCCGGCCTGCCACGCGGTGATAAAAGCGCATGCGCGTTATACAAATGTTAAGTTTCAAGGGGGAGATCTTTGTCTATAAGAGTATCAGGCCAAACTGAGCATAATGGTTTTATATTGTCTGAACCATTTGTTCATAATGGTAGCTTAGTTGTTCTCACTGGGCGAAATGGCTGTGGTAAAACACGTCTTTTGGAAAGTATCCAAAAAAATATGTCTTCGGTGCTTTTAGATGGGCAGGTAATAACAAATCAAGAGGTAATGCTTGTAGATCAAAACAAGTTAACTCCAAATTTTGGTGGAAATTATAACGATAGCCAGTTTCAAGCAAAAATAACTTCCTCACTCCAACTGTTCGATCGAGTTAAAAACGATTTTGATTCTCCTTTTAACCCTGACAACGCTAGAAGCCAAGGAATAATGCAGGAGCCCTCATTACCTTATGAATATCTTTTCTATCTATGTACATCGGTAGCTCATCACCTCAATAAGCCAGCAAGTGAGTTAACTCACGATGAGATTAAGATACATTTTGAAGACTATACACCTAGTATTATTGGATTTCAAAATATATCTAGCATATGTAATCAATATATCCAGAGGAAAAATCTTAATGAATACAATAAATATCGTTCAGAGGTAAAAGGCGAAAATGTTTCGTTTCTAAATGAAGATGAATTCTTAAAAAGGTTCGGGAGCGAGCCATGGAAAATTATAAATAAAATTATTGAATCAACATTTGATAATAAATTCAAGTTCACTGAACCTGATGTAAACTCACTAAGCTACTCTTACAATGCTGCTTTAATCCAGCAAGATAATAACCGTCCTGTAGGCGTAAATGGATTGTCATCAGGCGAAAAGACTTTACTTTGGCTAGCTTTAACTTTATTCAACAGTCAATACTATGACCCTATGGCTGTAAAAGTGCCGAAGTTACTATTACTTGATGAACCAGATGCATTTTTGCACCCTCAGATGGTCGTTAAAATGTTCCGCGTCCTCGCTGAATTTTCACAAAGCTTTAATTCACGTATTTTAATAACAACACATTCACCAACAACTGTCGCACTATCTCCTGAAAATAGTACTTATATTGTTAGTGAAAATTCAATTACTCCTGTTAGCAAAGACGAAGGAATTGCTGATTTATTGGATGGTGTTACACAGATTTCTATTACCCCTGAAAATCGTAGGCAAGTTTTTGTTGAGAGTCAGTATGATGCTGACGTGTACCAATCCATTTATTCGAGGCTCGTTCATTGTTCCACCATAATAGATCCTAAAATATCGCTAAGTTTTGTTAGCTCTGGCCCGAAAATTCCAAAACAACAGATTATTGACAAAGCTAAGCAAATTCTTGGTATAGGTGACATGTCACTACTAACTGACTTTATTAAGGCGCTCAATGGAATTGGAAATTGCGTTCAGGTCGTTGGGCAAGTGGAGTCTTTAGTTGAAAATGAAAACCCTTATGTCCGGGGTATTATTGACTGGGATACAACCAATAGCCCATCGGGAAAGGTGTATGTATTAGCTCAGGATTACGCCTACTCAATTGAAAATATAACGCTTGATCCAATTTGTATCCTTTTGCTGCTTCATATAGAAAAGCCCGAATATTTAAAAATGATTGATATATGTGGCTCCGATATTCACTGGACTGATTGGCTCAAAGATAGCGATCTACTCCAAGAGTCAATCGATCGTTTCATTCTCAATGTTTTGGGCCGAAAAAACGAAAGAAATTCAAAGATAGAATATATTTCTGGTATGAAATTGTTAACCGATTCTGAATATTTACTCATGAATGGACACGCCCTTGAAGTACTGGTAAAGGAAAAATACTCAGGACTCAATGCCTTTTGTAAGAAAGGAAAAGATGGTGAGTTGAAATACTCTATTGCCACTAAGTCAATGATTAATTTGACGAAGGGGACTTTTATTCCTCGCGTTTATGAGCAAATATTGTACGAAGTGCAAAAATGAAACTTAACAAACGCAGTCTGTCGGAGCGCCTTTCCGCTTCTCCGTCGCTACAAGGCCCCCGCAGCTGCCGGCGTTAGTCCCAAGCAGCGGCATAAGGCAACATAAGCTAACACTTTTACACACAGGAACTCTGGCAAACACGGGCGTCGTGTTTCATCATAGCCGCCATGTTTTAACCCGAACCTCAACAATTACAATAGGATTAACCTATGCGATGTCTTTATCCTCTGTGGGCTGCCGCCCTCCTCTGCGCCTGCAGCCCGAATGAATCCGCAATCACTCCCGCCAATCCAAACAAAGCCAGTCCAGTTAGAGTCAGTCAGGCTCAAGCCGGCAGCACCTTGGTCGAATTTGACGAAGCGCGCTTTCGCAGCGACATCCAGGCCTTATCTTCGGATGCATTCGAAGGCCGCGCGCCTACGACCCGGGGAGAGCAGCTTACCCTGGACTACCTGTCGAAGGCCTTCGCTGACATGGGACTCCAAGGTGCCTACCGGGGCAGCTTTCTGCAACCCGTGCCCATGGTGAGTTACACCGCCAGCGAGCAGCAGACAATCCGCATCGCGGATCTGCCATTGCAGTACCGCAAGGACATAGTGCTCAGCAGTCGCCACGATAACGGCGGCATAGATATAGCACATGCGCCGCTGGTGTTTGTCGGCTATGGCGTCAATGCCCCCGAGTACCAGTGGAATGACTATCAGGGGCTCGACATGAAGGGCAAGATAGCCGTGATCCTGGTGAACGACCCAGGCTTCGCTCGCCCGGACTCGGGCAAGTTCAACGGCAAGGCCATGACCTATTATGGCCGCTGGAGCTATAAGTTCGAGGAAGCCAGCCGCCAGGGGGCACTCGGCGCCTTGATCATTCACGACACGGCTCCGGCCTCTTACCCTTGGTCTGTGGTGGAGAACAGCTGGACCGGTCCCCAGCAGGATCTGGTGCTCAGCAAGGCCGAGCGCGACAGCCGGGTGCAGGTCGAAGGCTGGCTGACGCTGGATGCCGCCAATCGCATCTTCGACAAGGCCGGCCTGTCGCTGCCGAGCCTGATGGCACACGCCGCCGATGGCCCAATACACCAAGGGCTTCAGCAGACCGCCAACATGACATTCGCCAACCAGGCGCAATACGCCACCAGTTACAATCTGGTCGCAACCCTGCCCGGCAACAGCCAGGCCGATGAACAGATACTCTTCACCGCCCACTGGGATCACCTGGGCAAGGATGAGACCAAGGAAGGCGACAAGATCTACAACGGTGCTCTGGACAATGCCTCGGGCACGGCCGGCATACTGGAAATCGCCCGCCAGTTTGCCCAACGGGCCAAACAAGGCCAAGGCCTGCAGCGCTCGCTCACCTTCATCGCCACCACAGGTGAGGAGCAGGGCCTGCTGGGCTCCCGTTACTACGCCGCCAACCCCATCTATCCGCTGGCCAAGACGGTGGCGGTACTGAACCTGGACAGCACCAACGTCTATGGTCGCACCCGGGATTTCACCATAGTGGGCAAAGGCAAATCTGAGTTGGAAGACTATCTGGTCGAGGCCGCCAAGGGACAGAACCGTATCGCCTTGGGAGAGAAGAATCCGGCCTCCGGCGGTTTCTTCCGCTCGGATCATTTCAGCTTCGCCAAGTTCGGCGTGCCGGCCGTCTTTGCCGGTGGCGGCAGCGAGCCTCTGGACCCTGCGACCGCCAGCTATAAGACGCAAATGGAGGCGAAGATGAAGGGTTGTTACCATAATGCCTGTGATGAATACCGTGAGGACTGGGATCTGAGCGGTGCCTTGCAGGACATGCAAGTCTACTACCAGGCCGTCGCCAAGCTCGCCGACTCAGACCAATGGCCAGGGTACTACCCTGATACCGAATTCTACAGTCTGCGTCCGGCCAGCAAGCAAGCCGCACACTAGCTGCACATTTACTGCGCATTTATTGCACAGCAACTGCAAAAAGCTAAACATGAGCCCGCCGCTGCGGGCTTTTTTTTGCCCATTTCTTAATCAGTTAATCGCTGCTGTTTGCAAAATACGGTTTCCGTTGCGGGTTCCGGAATCGCTAAATCTCGGGAACAAACGACAAGCTAAAATAAACAATAATCACCAAAAGCCACATTTAACTAAATAATGCTTACAATAAGAACCAAAACACAAAGAAGTTCCACATCAAATAAGCCTATTTTGTGACATTCAGTTAAAATTAACGTTTGCCGCACAGGAAAAATGCTGGCAGAGTAAGACCCATCATCTTCATCAGCGCTTAGTGGGAGCCCCTTTATGTGTTCAATTTTTTCTATTCTGGATATTCAATCCGATGCCAAGGCGCTGCGCCAGACCGCCCTGGAAATGTCCAAGCTACTGCGCCACAGAGGGCCGGATTGGTCGGGGATCTATGCCGATGACAAAGCCATTCTGGCCCATGAACGCCTGGCGATAGTCGACATAGAACACGGTGCCCAGCCCCTGCTGAGCCAGGATGAGAGCCTGATCTTGGCGGTCAACGGCGAGATCTATAACCATAAGGAGCTCAAGGCGCAGCTCGGCGACAAGTACAGCTATCAGACCAACTCGGACTGCGAAGTCATTCTGGCACTGTACCAAGAATACGGGGTGGATTTTCTCGACATGCTCAACGGCATCTTCGCCTTCGTGCTCTATGACAAGGCCAAGGACAGCTACCTGATAGGTCGGGATCACATGGGCATCATCCCCCTCTATACCGGCCGCGACAGCGCCGGCAACCTGTATGTCGCCTCGGAAATGAAGGCGCTGATGCCTGTATGCAAATCGGTAGCCGAATTCCAGCCGGGGCAATACCAGCACTCAGCCGACGCAGCGCCCGTGACTTATTACAGCCGCGATTGGCGTGACTATGAGGCGGTCAAAGACAACGGCGCCAGTCAGGAAGAGTTGCGCTGCGCCTTGGAAGCCGCGGTCAAGCGCCAGCTGATGTCGGATGTGCCCTATGGCGTCTTGCTGTCGGGTGGACTGGACTCTTCGGTGATCTCCGCCATCACCCAAACCTATGCCAAGCACCGCGTCGAAGACAACAGCCAGAGTGATGCCTGGTGGCCACAGCTGCACTCCTTCGCCGTCGGTCTCACTGGCGCGCCGGATCTGATCGCGGCCAAGAAAGTCGCCGATGCCATAGGCACTATCCATCATGAGATCAACTTCAGCTTCCAGGAAGGTCTGGACGCCATCAAGGAGGTCATCTACCACCTGGAAACCTATGATGTCACCACCATACGTGCCGCCACCCCCATGTACCTGATGGCACGCAAGATCAAGGCCATGGGCATCAAGATGGTGCTGTCGGGCGAAGGGGCCGACGAGCTATTCGGCGGCTACCTGTATTTCCACAAGGCGCCCAACGCTCAGGCCTTCCACGAGGAATTGGTGCGCAAGCTCGACAAGCTGCACCTGTTCGACTGCCTGCGCGCCAACAAGGCGATGGCGGCCTGGGGCCTGGAGGCACGGGTGCCTTTTCTCGACAAGGAGTTCATGGATGTCGCCATGCGCATCAACCCCGAGGCCAAGATGTCCAAGGACGGTCGCATAGAGAAGCATATATTGAGACAAGCCTTCGAACACAAGCTGCCCAAGGAAGTGGCCTGGCGTCAGAAGGAGCAATTCAGTGACGGCGTGGGCTACTCCTGGATAGACGGTCTGAAGGAACATGCGGCGACCCAGGTGGAAGACTTACAACTGGCCAACGCCAAGTTCAGGTTCCCCTACAACACCCCGGAAACCAAGGAGGCCTATTTCTACCGCTGCTTCTTCGAGGAACAGTTCCCGCTGCCGAGCGCCGCCGAAACCGTGCCCGGCGGCAAGTCGGTCGCCTGCTCCACCCCGGAGGCACTGGCCTGGGATGCCAGCCTGCAGGGCATCATAGATCCGTCCGGCCGGGCCGTGCGCTCGGTACACAGCAGCAGTTACTGAGTAACGGCCACCAACATTGAAAGCTCCCTGATACCAATACGCCAGCTCAAATGAGCTGGCGTATGGGTATTTAATGTGGCCGTGACTGTCAGCTCACTTGTTTGAAATAAGTGGCATCGTCCAGTTCGGTGATATTCATGGTCAGGCTATCCACCTCGGCGACAAGATGGGCTATAAGATCATATACAGCCCGGGTCAGCTGTTGTTTCTGCGCCTGACTGCGGCCCGGCATGATGGCAAAACCTATATGGATGAAACTGCCGGCGGCCTCACCGACGGCAAAATGTTCGCAACGCAAGGCGCGGGTCTTGATGGATGCCGGCTCGAACAGTGCCGACGCGATCGCGCCCTGATGCACGCACCGCACCAGCTCATCTATTGCCAGCACCTCGGCCAGCGGCGCCGAATACTCTATGACACAATGTGGCATCTACTACACCTTATTCCGACCAGACGGCATATTCGTTGCCGTTGATGTCGCTGAAATGAAATCTGCGGCCACCGGGAAAACTGAAGATACCTTTCACCAGAGTGCCGCCGGCATCGAGCACGTCCTGTTGGGTCTGCTCCAGTTTCGCGCTGTAGAGCACGATCAGCGGGCAACCCTGGGCCAGGTTGAAACTCAGGGGCGATTGATAAAAGCCACCGGTGATCCCCGCATCGAGGAAACAGCTGTACTCGGGACCATAGTCCTGGAACTGCCAGCCAAACACCCGGCCGAAGAAGGCCTTGGTCCCAGGCAAATCTTTCACCGGGATTTCGAGATAATTGATACTGTTATGACGATTCATCCGTCGCTCCTTATGTTGAACTCTTTGCTGGAAAGTAAGCAGTAAAAACGGGAGCCCAGGCTCCCATCACGAGTGTCATCAGCTTAGTGCTGGATGAAGGCGGCGGCAAGGCCAATCAAGCCACCGAAGACCCCACCCCAGACCACCAGCCAGCCCAGATGTGTCTTGATCATTTCCTGCACTATCTGCTTAACCATTTGCGGCGTCAGCTCATCCAGGCGCTGACTGACGATTTTCTCTACCTTATGACGCATGTCCGCCAGCACATTCGGCTGCTCCAGCTCCTCTTTGAGCAACTCGAAGAAAGCCTCACTCTGGGCCAGTTCGGTCAGAGACACTTTCATCTTGGCGATGAAAGGCTCCTTGAGTGGCACCAAGGCCTCGGTGCCACCGAACATGGCCAACATGCCGCCGAAGGAAGACTGGGCCACGGTACTGACCAAGGCATCGAAGGCCGGTGCCAGATCGACCTTCTCTATCACAGGGGTCAGATCCAGCTGTCCCACGCCGGACTCTTTCTCCGACAGGAACCTGTCGATATTCTCGTCGGTAAAAAACTGCTTCATCATCAGGTGTGAGATCCCGGCCTTAAACTCTTCGAACCGCGATGGCACCACGCCCGAGCCATAGAGACCAGGCACTTTTTCGAACAACATGTACACGGCCAACCAGTTGGTCACGGCTCCCGACAAGGCAAACAGCCCAACAGTCAGCACCAAGACATTGTTCAATCCATAACCAGCCAAAACCAGGATGGCTGCGATAAGATTTGTAGTCACACTCTTATTCAATCTCTGTATCCCCATGCTAAAAACCGGCCAAACCACGCGACCAAGATCCTCGGCTCAATGCGTCGCCGACGAAAACCGACGTATATTATCAACTTCATAGGGGATTAAACACAGCTAATCTCTGCCGCCTGGGCTGAGAACCCGGCCGAGCCATGACATAGGGCCTGGGGCATCCGAGGTTAGCCCCTGGGGTACTTGCGCAGGTCCTGATAATCGAACGCCAGCAGGTGGATCTTGTCGAAGGCGACACCATTGAGAAACGCCCACTCCTGCCCCTTGGCAACCTGCTGAGGTTCTCCACAGAGATAAATGCGGTGTTCCCGGGTCACCCTATGGCGGGCGGCAACCAGCTCCAGGACATCTCCCAGCACTATCCTATGCCCATCCACCTTGGCCTGCTCGGCCGGCGCAGTGACACAGCCCTGATAATGAAAGTTGGTTTGCGCCAGCATCAGCTTGAGCAGTTCCCTATGCCAGTAGAGATCGTCGCAATACCTGCCGCTGTGGTACAGATAAATAGGCCCCCTATGCCCGAGCGCTATCGCCTCACGCACTATCCCGAGCGCCGGCCCAAGGCCGGCACCGGCCGCCACCAGCAGCAGGCTATCGTCCCCATATTCGGGCCGATAGCAACATTCCCCCCAAGGCCCCTGGACTCCGAGGGTCTCGCCTACCCTGACCTCGTGATAGAGCCATTCGCTCATCAGACCCGGATGTTTATGACGTATATGCAACTCGAAGGTGCCGGTATCGGGCAGGCTGGCGATGGCATAGCTGCGCACCAGGCCATCACTGCGGCGAAGGTTAATACACTGACCGGCACGGAAAGCCACAGCGGCAGTTGGCTTGATGATGAGTTTGACTATGGTGTCTGACATCAGCTGTTTGTCCACCAGATGCGCCGGCACAAACAACTCATCGATGGCGGGAGATGCCAATTTTAGATAATCACTCGGATAACATTGGCAGGCATAGATATAACCCGCCTGGGTTAACTCTTCACTCAACCCCCGCTGGGCGCCGAACGAAATATCCCCTTCCAGATGACGCACCAAACAACTGCGACAACGCCCCTTCTTACAGGAAAACTTCATCGGCAGCCCCTGGCGTACCAAGGCATCCAACACAGTTTCCCCTGGCTTGGCGGTATAAGCCTCATCATTCCAGTAAAATAATGTCATTGCCTTTATATCCATTACAGGACCCGCAGTAGAGCCCCAATCCCTGTGACCCTTTAAGATGTAATCGATTTAACTCATTGTCAATAAAAGGTTAAATATTAACTTAGTCTGAGTTGCCCCCTGAGCTATATTTAAGCACAGCAGGCGCACTCTTTCGGTATTTCTGCTGCTAAAGCATATTTTCTGCCCATGATATTCGTTAGAATAGCGACAATTCCCCGGTAATCGGCACTTGTTAAGTCATTCAAACTTTTCGGATACTGACATAGGTTATGCGCATTAAACTCTCATCGTTCACCCAAAGATTTTCCCGCCTGCCGCGCGCTATGCGCGTCGCCAGTTACTGCCTGTTAGGCTATTTACTCTATGCCGCCCTGTTGGGGCTGTTGACGCCTTACCTGCTCAAGACCCAGGCGCCGGCCAAACTGAGCGAGTTGCTGGGTCGCCCCGTCAGCATAGCCGAGATAAAGATCAATCCCTTCCTGCTCAATGCCGAGATACGTCAGTTCAGAGTCGATGCAGTGGATCACGCCGACTTTGCCGCCATAGAGCGCCTCAGCGTCGAGGTCAATTTTTGGCGCTCCGTTTTCCAGCAGGCCCTGGATCTCGACAGGCTGCAGATAGCAGGCTTGTCTGCCAACCTGGCCAGACTGAGCGATGCGCCACAAGCCAGTTTCAATTTCAGCGACCTACTCACCCGTTTCCAGAGCGAGGCGCCGCCGGCAACTCCCGCGGCCGAGACGGCGGCATTAATGCCGGTCAAGATAGCCGACTTTGAGCTGACGGGCGCCACACTGCGACTCGAAGACAAGGTCACGGGCGGTAAACTCGTCTATCCGGATATCAACCTGCAGCTGACGCAATTCGACAGCCGGGGCTTGCTGGCAGAGGCAGATGCCGAGGCGATCAACAGCTATGCCCTGCAAATCGATGATCAGGATGAAGCCAGGATAGGGCTGCAGGGGCAATTTCAATTGCAACCGCTGCGGGTCATGGGCGAGCTGCAGCTGGCGCGGCTGCAACTCACGCGTTTCTGGCCCTTTGTCGCCGCCGAATTCGCCGCCAGGCTAGACAGTGGCCAACTGGGGCTGAAGAGCCACTACCAGCTGAGCCAAGATAAGGACCAACAGCTGCAACTGCAAAGCGACCAGGGACACTTGAGCCTGGAGCGGCTCGAGTTCAGCCACAGGGAGCAGACACTCCTGGCGCTGCCTGAATTTGCGCTGGACGGCATAGCAGTGGATCTTGCCGCCAAGCGGGTTACCATAGCCGACAGCCGCACCCAAGGGCTGATGCTCAAGGCCGCCATAGACAAGGACGGGGTGGATCTGCTGCCGCTGTTCATGCCCAAGTTTTTGGCCCTCTCTCAACAAGAGTCACCAGAAGCCGCGCAGGTGAAGCCAGCGCCACAGGCAGAAGCGCAAACCGCGATAGCGTCAGACGCCGCGACCGGCGACATCACAGCCAAAACCGCTGCCGAGGCCAATTGGCTGGTGACCTTAGGCGGCTTCACCCTGCAGGACTATGACATCAACATCAGCGAGCAAGGGCTCGCCCAGACGCAGGTGCAATGGCGCATCTATCCGCTGAACTTGAGTACGGGTGAGATCCGCAGTGACTTGAGTCAGGCTGTCGACTATGAGCTGTCGCTGGAGCTCAACCAACAGGGCAAACTGCAGGCCCAGGGCCGGGCCGATCTGCAGCAACAAACCCTGGACACCAAGATAGCACTGACCCAGCTGGCATTGGCGCAATTTGAGCCCTATATCAGGCCTTTCCTCAGCATAGACATAGACTCAGGCTCGCTCAGCACCCAGGGCGAGTTGCGTGCCGATGCCGCCGGCAAGGCCATCTATAAAGGATCGGCCCGGGTCGATGAGCTGCTGATAAAAGATAAGCAGCTTAAGGCGCCCTTGCTGCAATGGCAGTCTTTGGCCGTCGAGCAGCTGGCGTTCGATGCCGGCGCCCGGCAACTGACGATTGACAAGCTCGCCTTCGCCGAGCCCTATGCCAAGGTCATCATAGCCGAAGACAGGAGCACCAACATAGGCAACCTGGTGGTCGCCCAAGCGGCGCAGCCGCCAGCCGCCGAAACGGCAAGCGAAGTGACGGCTCAAGCCGAGTCGGGGGAAACATCCACCAAAGATGCGCCAACCGCTGAAGATTTCAGCATCACTATCAATCAGATAAGCTTCGCCAATGGCTCGGCCTTCTTCGCCGACAACAGCATCAGCCCCAATTTCGCCGCCAGCATAGAAAGCCTGGAAGGCCAAATAAGCGCCTTGTCCTCCACCCCAGGCACCAAGGCCTCAGTGGATATCCGGGGCAAGATAGACAAGTATGCCCCTGTGACCCTTAAGGGCGACATCAACCCCCTGCTGGAGCAGCCCTTCCTGGATCTCGATCTCGACTTTAAGAACGTCGAGCTGACCTCGGTCAATCCCTATTCGGGCACCTATGCGGGATATTACATAGACAAGGGGCAGTTGTCCCTGGCACTCAATTACCAGCTGGAAAACAACCAACTCAAGGGCAAGAACCACCTGGTTATAGATCAGCTGGAGCTGGGAAAACCCAGCGACAGCGATCTGGCGACCAGCCTGCCGGTCACCCTGGCGGTGGCGCTGCTGCAGGACAGGAATGGGGTCATAGATCTCGGGATGGAAGTCTCTGGCGATCTCGATTCACCGGATTTCAGCATAGGTGGCATAGTGCTGACCGCCTTCACCAATGTGATCACCAAGGCTGTGACCGCCCCCTTCTCCCTGTTGGCCGGCTTGTTCGGCTCGGAAGAAGCCCTGGACAAGATCCACTTTGCCGCAGGCATGGCGACGCTGGAGGCCAGCGAAGGCGAGAAACTGGCCACCCTGGCCAAGGCGCTGGCGGATCGTCCCAAGCTCACCGTCAGCATAATGGCGGGAGTCGATGCCAAAAACGACAGCCAAGCCTTGGCCGAAGCACAAATAAAACGCCAACTGGCAGAAATCGCCGCCATAGACGTCGAGGCGTTGCCGGCCAAGCTCAGCGCCAGTCACTTCCCCACCCAGGGGCCCCTGTCCGCGGCATTGCAGCAACTGTATCAGCGCCTGCTGCAGACGGATCCGGCGGACATCAAGGCCAAGATCCTCGCCGAGGCCGGCGAGCAGAAACTGACCGAAGAGACGCTGCTGACCCGTTGGCACCTGGCACTCTATAACCTATGTCGCAACGCCATCAAGCCCGGCGAAGACGACTTGGGCGATTTGGCCCAGGCGAGATCCAAGGCGGTCAAAGCCTACCTGGTCGACACCCTGGGCGTGGCTCCCGAACGTGTATTCCTGCTGGAGAGTCGCATCAATCTCAGTCAGAATGCCCAGGAAGCCCAACTGACCTTAGGCGCGGAATGAGCCAGGACCCGCCGGCAGCCCTTATGGCTTGCCGGCGGGCCCTGTTCGCCGGATCCCCGCCCTTTGCTTTTCTGCCTTTGCCCTTTTAAGCCCAATCCCCTTGGGTTACACTCTGCGACTTTCAACACAGCACAGATTGGATTAAAGGTAACCTATGTTTATTATTCGCTGGATCTTGGGCCGGATTATTTTAACCCTTAACTTTATCTTCGCCCCCAAGAAACCCCGACGTCCGCAGGCGGAGCAAGCGGCGCTCGATGCCCAGACCCAAGGCCTGTCCCTGTATCAGTATCCTGCCTGTCCCTTTTGCGTCAAGGTGCGCCGTGCCGTTCGCCGTCAAGGGTTGAACATAGCGACTATCGATGCCAAACAAGCCGCCAACAAAGACACCTTGGTCAGCCAGGGCGGCAAACTTCAGGTGCCTTGCCTGAGGATCGAGACCGATGGCCAGGTAAAATGGCTGTATGAGTCATCCGAGATCATAGACTACCTAGAACTCAAATTTGCCTAGCCCTGATTTGCCTAGCCCAGAGCTGGCCTGGTCCAGGCTCTCATAAAGGCATCTCATGGTAGCGCGTCATGGCAGAGGCTCATGACGTCTCATGACAGAGAACCCTAATGTGCCCACGCCCGTGGGCACATTGCTTTCCGCCAAACTCAGGCTGAGAGGCCAAGATCACTGGCGCCAGAAATAGGCCCTGTCCGAATAGTCATACAGCCAGAGCGGCCTATATACCACCAACAGAGTCACCGCCATGCCATTGAGCAGCGCCTCGGGGAAACCCAGCAGCGGGATCAGGAGCAGGTAATTATCCACCAGGGTCGGCCAATCATAGTCTGTGGCCAGCAAGAGCCAGAGCGCCCAGCCCAGCTCATGAGTCACCATGGAGAGGCCGGCGTTGATGAAAGCACCGCAGAAAATAAACACGAACAGATTGCGCGGCAACTTATGGTAACTCCAGCTGTAGAACGCGAAGCTGAGCCCCAGAGGCAGACACACACCGAACAGGGCATAGGCCCCCATTGCCGCGGGTTGCTTGAACAGCAAGAGGCTGAAAAATGCCACAGGCAGCAACAAGGCGACACAGCTCAGCCGCCAGCCGAACATCAGCATGCAAGTGACCAGCCCGAGAAAATGTGCATCCAGGCCAGGCATGATGCTGGCGTTAAGCAACCATAAGCCATTGATGCCAACCAGGGTCAACAACAACCGCGACTGCTGCGACTTATCCGCCAACAGCGACTTGATATCTTCTGCCGGCCAAATGAGCTTCAGCCACAGGAGCAACAGCCCCAGCGCTATGGCATCGGCCTGGGTGAACTGCCAATCTATGTCGGCGAACAGATGTGACCAATAGTCAATCAAAGCTATCCCCTTTACATCCCTGTGTAGATTAAAAACCTCATCAGCTGATATTACACCTTATTTTAAGGTAATCTGCTTGACTAAGATCATGACGTTTTTAATGGACCTCGGATGAATCAGCACTTTACCCGGATAATCTTGCTCACTTGCGGCCTCTTGTGTGGCTGCAGCAACACCCAGGATCCTGGCGAGTATGCCGGCAAGCTCAAGGACAGGCTCGCCACCGACATCAAGGAAAATGGCCTGAAACTCTTTACCTACAGCGCCAGGCAGGTCGACGCCCCGACGCCTGACTCGGGAGATGCCGGGGCGCGGCCGCTGCGCGCTGGCGGAGGTATGAGCCCCAAAGATAGGCAGCAGGCCGCGGCGCACCAAGCGCAGGCATTGGCAGACTGGGCGGCCCAAATAGAACTTGGGTTAGGGAAAACCCTGGAGATGACAGGCTATTGCCGTCAGGGTTACATAGAGCTCTATCGCTCGATAGCCTATGGTCGGGGTGAAATTCACGGCGAGTGCAAGGAAGGGGCAGATGCCGGCGACAGGCAAAAATTTACCCTGCAATGAGCAAAGGACAGAGGCGCAGCCGAGCCCAAATAGGGGTCGCCGGCCTCGGCCTCAACATAGCTTGAAACAGATCATATACAGGGACTTCTCATCCGGATAGATGCGGCTAATCACCGCCTGCAGCTCATCCAGCGGCATGTTTTCCTGCAACGCATGCCGTTCATCTATGTCGTCTACCTCGAGCGGGGTCACGGACAAGATCTGAATATTGCAAAACCAGCGGCCGGTTTCGAAGGTCGAAACACTCACTATCTCGCCGGGCAGGAGATCCGCCTCGGCATGATTCCTGATGGTGATAGTCTTGGCGCCACTGAGAATATCCTTTTCAAATCTATGATAAAAAGTCATTTGCTTTAGGGGTCGAGTCATGCGCCAGCTCCTTAGGGTCTATGCAGATATTCCGGTTTCATCCAGACCTAAGCTTACTCAATAGATGGGATCGAAGCAAAACATGGTCAGCCGCCTCGGTTTACGTTAGAATTCGCCCCTGATTGCGCCGCCGGCCACAGCGACGGTTCCCCTATCGTCGCCAAAGTATGTAAGAGACAGAATGAACAAGAAACAAAAGATCATCAAGAAACTGGCGAAGCGCGCCAAAGCCAGACAGAACAAGGTCGAGGTCACCAGTGTCGGTGTCTCAGGCAAAGAGCGCTACATCTCCAAGGCCGAGCGGGCGCGTTTAGCCGCGCAGGTCGACGCTGCAGAAGCCAATGCCCCTGAAACCACTGCTCCTGAAGCCAATGCCCCTGAAGCCGAAGCAGCGGCAACCCAGGGCACAGATGCCGTTCCGGCAACTGCCACAGGCGACAGCCAAGCCTGATTTTCCCGCTCCGAGTCCCGGAGTGTTTGCCAAGTTGAACCCGGCCCTGTCCGGGTTCAGTCTTATTTATCCCCTTATGCTCATCATGCCCAGAACGCTCTCGCTAGTGCTTGCGATAGCGCTCTCAGCATCAAAGTTCGCCGCTCCGCTATTTCTCAGGCTCCTGCGGCCGGCTGAAGCCGACCAGTTCGGGGACTGAATCATCCAGGGCCTCCTCCGCCAACTGCGCCATCTGAGTGCATGACGAAGACAGGGGATTGGGGCTTATCGGACTCATCTCGGCTTCCGCCTCGACCCCGCCAGGCTCTGAGCCGTGCATGACGCCGGGGGCAAACGAACTGACCCGCTCAACCAAGCGATAGGCCATCATCACGGCGAAGACGCCGAACAGCACTGATCCCAGCACCTGGCCGATCAAGACCCCGTGGACCCCGCCCCATAGCGCACCGAAATACACGAATGGCATGGTCCCCAGCGTCGCCTTGCCCACATTGAAGAAACTGGAATACTTCGCCTTGCCCAGGTTATTGAAGGAAGCGTTGGCGACGAACAGGATGCCGGAAAAGATGAAGAATACCGCTATGTAGCTGCAGAAAAACAACACCAGCTCGGCACTGTCTCCCTTAAGATCGAATACCCGAATGACTTGAGACTTGAGGGCGAACAACAACAGGGACACCAGCAAGACATAAAAAGTGCAGAACTGGATGGCCCGGGTCAGGCTCTCGCGCACCCTGGCATATTCTCCGGCGCCATAGTTCTGCCCCACTATGGGGCCTATGGCACCGGATAAGGCGAATATCATCCCGAAACAGACGGGAATGAGGCGGCCAAGCACGGCCCAGCCCGCCACATAGGCGTCGCCGAAGTCGGCGATGGCGCGGGTCACCACGGCATTGCCTATGGGAGTCGCGACATTGGTCAGCATGGCCGGCGCGGCAATGGCAAATATCGGCCGGAGATCTTGCTTGAACGCCGGCCAATCGAAGCGGCCGAACAACTTATGTTTGAAGATGATCCCCCGCCCGGCCACCAGCAACACAGCCAGTCGCGCCAGCACGGACGCCAGCGCCGCGCCTTCGATCCCCATGGCAAACATGAAGATTAAGATGGGATCGAAGATAGCATTGACTCCGCCCCCCGTCAGGGTCGAGAACATGGATAACTTGGCATCGCCGACGGCCCGCAGCGCCCCGCCCAGCGCCATTGCCAGGCAGATCAGAGGCAAGGAGGGCACCAGTATGTAGAGATAATCGCCCGCAAGCTCGGCCGTATGACCCGTCGCCCCGACCAGGGAGACCAATTCGGGAATGAAGCTGGTCACCAGGGTCGCAACCAGCAAGCTGACCACCAGGGTCACCACGGCGCTGTTGAGCAGCAACCGCCTGGCGAGCTTGAGATCTTTGGCCCCTATGGCGCGGGAAACCAGGGCGCCCAAGGCGATGGACAGACCTATGCCTATCGAAGTGGTGAAAAAGGAGATGCTGCCGGCATAGCCCACCGCCGCCGCCAACTCCTGCTCCCCCAATAGACTGAGGAAGAAGATATCCAGCAGATCGACCACAAACAGCGCCGAGATGCCGACGGCGGCCGTCGAACTCATCACCAGGATATGGTTCAGTATGGGTCCCTGTACAAATTTAGCCTTGGTCATTGTTATCCTTGTTTCCAAATGAGTTTTCAGATGAGATTCTGGCTAAGTGGCCATCGTCTTCTCAGGCATCCGACTCGAGTTTGCTGCCACAATGGTCACAGTATAACGCATTGTTTTCATGGCCTATCTTCAAACAATTACTGCAACGTCGCAGGTCGCGGCTGCGATTCATTTCCTGGGAAATTTCCACCGTCAATATCCCTGTGGGGATGGCTATGATGGAATAGCCGAGCAACATGGTAAAGGCGGCGATCGCCTGCCCCAGATTGGTCTTGGGGGTGATATCGCCATAACCTACTGTGGTGATGGTCACCACAGTCCAGTAGATAGACTTGGGGATGGAGCTGAAGCCATTCACTGGTCCTTCGACCACATACATGATGGCACCGAGCACCATGATGATCAGGCTGACGGAAAAGAAGAAGATGAACACCTTACGCCCCGACTGCAATATCGCCTTGAGCAGGACATTGCCTTCGCTCAGGTAGCGCAACAACTTGAGCACCCGGAAGATACGGAATAAACGCAATACCCTGATGACCAGGGTGACGTTGGCGCCGGGAATAAAGATCGCCAGGTAGCTGGGCAATATGGACAAGAGATCCACCACCCCATAGAAACTGCGGGCATACGCCAGCGGCTTGGTCGAGCTATAGAGGCGCAGGCCATATTCCAGGGTAAAGATGACGGTGAACACCCACTCGAGCCCGCGGATCAGCTGGCTATACTCCTGATTGATGCTGCGTATGGTATCGAGAAACACCAGGGCGACACTCAAGACGATACATAGGATGAGGGCTAAATCGAAATAGCGCCCGGCCGGGGTATCTGTGCCGAATATCACTACCCTGAGCCTATGCCTAAGGCCATGGTCATCATTGTTTTCTTTGGACATATATCTGCTAACTTCCATTATCAAGCATTCACGGGACCACTGGCTGGCAGTCGTCAGGGTGCCAGTCTGCCACGCATTGGCACCCGGCTCAAAAATAATCTAGTCAACAAGGCCTATAATTTCGGGTATCATCCCGGCAACATGGCGCGTCGCCCATGCGCATCTATATGCTTGAATCACTGCTTAAACCACTTGCCGACTGTTTGAGGGAATTATGCGTTTTACTTTGTTATCGGCCGCCGTCTTGCTGAGCCAGCTATTGTCTTTGCCACTGCAAGCCTCATCGTCCCCCGCCGCAGTGAAAGTCGACCTGGTGGTGGTCACCAAATCCGAGAATAGCCTGGTATTGTTGCGCAATGGGGAGATAGTCAAAAAATATCACATCGCCATGGGGGACACCCCAGCCGGCCATAAGCTCAAGGAAGGCGATCAACGCACTCCCCAGGGGCGCTACCTATTAGACTACAAAAAGTCCGACAGCGCCTTTTATAAATCCATCCACATCTCCTATCCCAATGAAGAAGACAAGCTGCGGGCCCAGGCACTGGGGTTAAGCCCAGGCGGCATGATAATGATCCATGGCCAGAATCCCAGATCTTCCCTGCCGGCGGAAGAAGCACAGAGATACAACTGGACCAATGGCTGTATCGCGGTCACCAACAAGGAAATGGATGAGATCTGGCAGGCCATAGACGCAGGCACCCCGATAGAGATCTGGCCCTGAGCCGCTCGCCCGCATGGGCACTAGCAACATAAGCACTAGCAGCGTTGGCACAAGCATTAGCACAAACATGATTAACGAGCACACAATGACAGCACTCCCCCTCAGCAGTGACGCCCTGGATGCCGGCTGGCCGGCATTCGTTCAGGCCATACAGGAATTCATCACCCGTTTGGGACTGACCCGGTTGCAGCTGGAATGCGATCACGCGGCCCTCAGGGTCAATAGTGTCGCCGCCGCCGATGCCCTGCGCCTCGCCTTTAGCCGCCGGGGACAGGTGATTTCCGAGGCCAAGATCAACGGCAGGCCCATATTGATCATTAAGCTGGATGAGCCATTGCAGCTGGGCCCCATGGCTGTCGAGTGCATAGAGCTGCCCTACCCGGGTGACAAACACTACCCTCAGGAAGGCTGGGAACACATAGAGCTGGTGTTGCCATCACAGGCCAGGGACTGCCAGGCCCTGGCCGCCGAACTGCTCGCACGCGTGCCCGCTTTGGCCCCTGTGCTCGCCGGCGACACGGACATAGAAGTTAAGCTCAGTTCCCCCAAGGGGGATGGCGAGCGCCTCGCCAACCCGACCATCGCCTTCAAGGCCGGGCCCCTGTGTATCAAGCTGCACCCCCACTCAATCCAGGCCATAGTCGCCAGCGAAGCCCAGACACAGCAGCATAGGCCAGGCTAACTAAACAGCAGAGGCGCTCGCCCGAGCGCCTTCGGCAGACGTCACCATCCCGTATCTCCCATGCCTGCGACCGAATGGGCTTGCCCATTCGGCTTTTTCGGGCGATAAATAGGCTTAAGTAACACAGGATTAGGGAGAGGTCAGCGATGAAACAGATGAAGCATGAGCCGCAGCTGCTGAAATTGGCACTGGAAATAGGTGTAGGTTACGCCAAGAAACGCGGTTTCGCCGACTTCGACAAGGGGGTGTCACCGAAAGACAAGGTCGAATGTATCTACCGCTTATTGGTCAACGACAACTTGATCCAGCCTCTGGCCAAAGACAAGGAAGACGGCCCCAACATGAAACATAAGCTCATACTCTGGATCAGTCGGCAATTGCCGGCCGAACACCCTCTGCTGAACGATTAGCGTCGCCAGTCAGCGGCCAGCCTTGGCGCTGGCCTTGCGCCGCTTGGCGGCCAGTACCTGGTCCATGGCAGGCACCAGGCTGCTGGCATCGAGGCGCATCTGATACCAGTTAATGCGCCAATCCAGGTGGGGGCCTGTGGCCCGGCCGGTGGAGCCCACTTCGGCCACCGCCTGACCTTGTTTAACAGCGTCACCCACCTTGAGGTACAGCTTGCTCAGATGCAGGAAGCTGGAGCTCACCCCATAACCATGATCTATGATCACTGTGCCACCCGAGTAAAACATGTCGGGCACCGCCAGGCTTATCACCCCATCGGCGGGCGCCACCACCACAGTGCCTGTCTTGGCCGCCACATCGACGCCGAAGTGCGGATTGCCGGGGACGCCATTATAGACTCTCTGGCTGCCGTAGACCCCGGAGACTCTGCCCGTCAGTGGCCAGATGAAGTCACTCAAGAATCCCGTCTGCGCCGAGTCTGTGGCCCTGGCGGCCTTGACCGCGGCGCTGTCTTTGGCTGCCCGCGCCAATGCCTTTGGGTCCGGCTGCATTATCTGCTTGCTGATCCCTTTCACCTGCTGAATATCGTACTGCCGCTTGGCGACTTTGAGGGGTTTAATCTCGGTCAGCCCGTCCGGGTACACCAGGCTAAGGCTCTGCTCCGCCCCGGCATCGCGATCGAAACCGAAGGCAAACTGCCCCCCGGGTGTCACCCTGAGTGGCTCGCCGTTGAGGCTGACCCGGGTCCCCGCCGGCGCCGCCGCCCGGATCAAAGCGCCCTGGCGAAACTCGCCCTGAAAACTCACCTCGGCCATCACATCCACGGCGGTAACGGCACTCAGCAGTCCGGTTGCCAGTGGGATCCAACTCAACAAATGCCGCACATTTGCCTCCTTCAAGCTCATTAACAAAAAGCCTGAGCTATGCTCAGGCCTGAATACTGGTGCTAGCCATGACTGGCGATGGCTCCCTTGCCGACACCCTCGAAGGCAATCACCTTGAAGTGGCTGCCGGGCACTTTGGCCGCCAGGGTGCTGGCCATGAAGTCGGCCAGCAATTCGACCGTAGTGTCGTGGGGAATGAGATCACAGTTGCCCTTGGGCATGGCGAGCTGAAAATCCCCCTGGGGCGCCTGGTAGTGGAAGCCGTAGTGGCTGTCATCGCTGATCTGGGTCTGGGGCGACAGGGTCAGCTCGGTGACAGACACAAGATCTTCCTCACTGCCCAGATAAATATCCTGCCAGCGTCTGGCCCAGTACTCATCCCAGAAGGGGGCCGCCTCGCCGTTTTCAAACACAGTCACAGGGCTGCGATGCCCATGGGCGATGCGCTGACAATTGCCGTCATGTTTACGCAGCCCGTGGCTGTAATGGTAATAGGGGGTATCCAGCTGTTCGTTGCGCAGGGTCAGGTAGATGCCTTCGACATTGGCGGGCAGGGCCTCACGCAGCGCCTGTTGCAGGAACAGATTCACGCTGACAAAGTCTATCACTTCACTCGGCACCAGGGCGAAGGCCTGGGCCGGACAGGCCAGGTGGATCCCCCCCTGCTCGCTGTCGAAATCCATCCAGACTCTGTCACCCTGCTGCTGCCAGCGCACCTGGTTACAGGCAGTGGGCACCAATAAACGGTGATCGGCCACCGCATCTATGGTTTGCTTTATGGTGCGTTTCACCTTGGCGAAATCGAGCACCATATTCTGCTCGTCCAGACCACCATCGAGCAACACATCTATTATCCAACTTTCCCCTACCATGCCGCGCTGCGGACACAGGTAGGAAAAGTCCAATACGGTTAAATCTTTGACAAACAGTTGCATGTAAACTCCCAGGCGGAAAAACAGTCCACCTCTTGACCCAAAATGGTTCCTGCCGGCAGTGGCCGGTGGAACCCTGATGCCCGTAAGCACGGATACTCATGTAGTGTCGGACATTCTAATCAATTGTGCCCATATCGGCGAGGAATGATTCGTCCATGGCCATTATTCCGCTGGTTTTATCGGCTCGGCGCCGCGGCCCAAGAAACAAAAAGCGCATCCTAGGATGCGCTTGGCAGCTCAAGACGGTGGCCCAGACCTGCGGCTTAGGCCCGGTGCTCATGCCCGGTGCTTAGTCCTAGCGCTCATGCTGTTACGCTTGGCTCAGGATGTAATCCAGCGCCCCTTTGATGGCGGCCACCTGGGCGTCGTTGCATTCGCGCTCGCTCGCCCTTGGGCTATCCGGGTACACCTCTGTGGTGGTGCCATAGGTGCAATGGGTCAGGCTGCTGCAGAGTCCCAGTGTCTTCACCGGATAGTTGATCACCCCAGGTTGCGCCAGGGGTTCGCCGATGATCTTGCCGTCGGCGTCGGCCGGGGCTATGTGGGTCACTGCGCTCACGGCGGCTATGATGGCTTCCTGGAATGCCGGCTGCGGATTTTCACTGTCCCCCACCAGGTAGAAGCCGTCCGGCACTGTGTCTGCCACATAGTCCCGACCGTCACGGGCCGCCAGTGCCGGTCTGAACTCCTGCTCGTCCGAATCTGTGGTTTCATGCAGATCTATGTGCGCCAGGATGTCACACTCCAGGGAGGCGACCAGACGCATCAAGGCAGCCGACTCTTCGGCCGGACTCTGGGCGTAGAAGGAGCGATTGGGATCCACGGCATTGGGGTTCCAGCGGTTGATGGTTTCATAACCCCAGGGGCTGACGCAGGGGGCCACCAGGATGTTGAAGTGTTCAGCGTAATTTTCGGCCTGGGTATCGAGGAACTTGATCGCCCCCTGCACCCCGCTGGTCTCATAGCCATGCACCCCGCCGGTGATCAGTATGCAGGGCTTGTTGCTGTCCCATCCCAGGGTTTTCAGCGCCAGCAGCGGATAGCGCGCGGCATCATAGGACAGAGCGCCGTATTGCAAGCGCTCGAAGCGCGTCCCGAGCGATTCAAGCTTGTCGAGCACTTCTTCCCGGTAGGAGCGTTTGATGCCGGCTCTCGCCAGCCAGGTCGCCTTCTCTACGTCTCCCCAAGGTTCGCCTGGGGTGCCTATGGGATAAGAATTTGAACTTTGCATGAGTCTGCCTTTTGTCATTATTGATTCAGATTGGGGCCAAAAATAGCGGCTATTGCCTGGCCGTGCAAGTGAGCTGATAGTTGTGTGAGTGAGCCAAGTGACAGCCGCATCCCTGTCCGTGGCCGGAAAGCATAGATCAGCGTCATGACCCATGGCAACGGTACCAGTCAAAGAGATAAGTCAAAGGGAGCAGGCAAAGAGATAAGTCAAAGGGAGCAGGCAAAGAGATAAGGCCAAAATAGACACTTCACGCCCCGGGGTTGCAGGCCCAGGCTTATCCTGTCCTCTATAACCTCAAGCCCCTATGGCTTCGAATTTCCCAAAGCCTAAGTTTTCGTTAGCCCTCAGCCAGGCCATAGCTCTTACTGAAGGCCTGCAGGCCACTGGCGGTAAATAGCATGGCCCTGGAGTCGAGTGCTCTCTCTGCCCAGCCCTTCGCCAGAATATCCTCGAGGATCCAATTGCCCAAGGCCCCGGCGAGATGGCTGCGCCTCTCGCTCCAATCCAGGCATGACTTGCACAGCGGGCGCCGACGCCTGTCCTGGCGCCCCTTGAGTTCCTCGAGATCCAGCCCCAAGGCGGCGAAAAATGCCCTGCCCTCGGCCGTCAAGCGAGTTTCATCCTGCTCCCGGGTGAGCAGCTGTTGCGCCCCCAAGGCATCATAGAGCGCCACCCCAAGTTCGCCGGCCAAATGGTCGTAACAGACCCGTGCCCGTCTGAGCCCTGGGTCCGCCGGCCCATGGACACTCTTGGGATTAAGGCTGCCGGCGCTGATATTGAGCAAGCTTTCCAACAGCTCGGCGACTTGCGGGCTCTGCAACTGAAAATACTTATGCCGCCCCTGCTTGCGGACCCGCAGCAGCTCGCCCTCCACCAGCTTGCTCAGGTGACTGCTGGCGGTTTGCGCCGTGACATCGGCTTCCACTGCCAGTTCTGTCGCCGTCAGCGCCTGGCCTCCCAGCAGGGCGACCAAGATGCGGGAGCGGGCGGTGTCGCCGATAAGGGCGGCGATAAAGGCGATGTTGGGTTCCATGGGTTGTCTTCTATCCTGGGGCGGCTTGCTTTACGGGCTTACGCCTGCATCCGCTACGGTTCGATGGCCGTCGAAGCATAGGTTTTTCCGGCCGTTACTATGCCTAAAAGCTACCTAAAGGCGTCAATGAATACAAGCCAATGAATACAAGCAATGGAGACCTGCGAGATGAAGATCACCTGTTTTATCGAGTACCAACTCAACCCCTTTAAGATCGAGCAGTTTCGGGAGTATGCCGAAAACTGGGGCGAACTCATTCCCGCCTGCGGCGGCGAGCTGCTCGGCTACTTCCTGCCCCATGAGGGCACCAATGACAGGGCATTTGGCCTGATCAGTTTCGACAGCCTGGCCGCTTATGAAGCATATCGCCACAGGTTGCAAACGACCGAGGCCGGCAAGGCTAACTTCATGCTGGCCAAACAGGGGGAGTTCATCGTCTCGGAGAAGCGCAGCTTTCTGACCCCGGTCCCCAATACCTATCAACGCCCGGCGCAGGAGGCATGATGCTAGCGGTTATCTTTGAAGTGACACCCAAGAGTACCACTAAGGAGGCGTACCTGGCGCTCGCGACCGAGTTGAAGACGACCCTGGTGGAGATGCCCGGCTTCATCTCCATAGAGAGGTTTCAGAGCCTGGCGGATCCAAAACGCCTGCTGTCGCTGTCATTCTGGGAGGATGAGGCCGCGGTGCGCGCCTGGCGCGAGCAACTATGCCATCGCCATGCCCAGACCCAGGGCCGCGAACACATCTTCGCCGACTATCGGCTGAGGGTCGCAGAAGTGGTCCGTGATTACGGCATGTTTGACCGGGTGCAGGCGCCGCAATCCTTGCCCGCATCATGCCCAGACAGCATTTGCTGACACCTTTTCCTGATACCATTTCCCGACACATGGAGCCGCTGACATGGAACTGCTCGACTACCTCAATCGCCATTTTTACACCCTACAGCAACTGCTGGAGCTCACCCAGGTCTCGGAGCAGGCGCTGCGACGTTACCAAAACCAGGACGCCATGCCGCTATGCTCCTACCGGCTGCGGCTGGATATCGGCTGCGATTCCTTCTTCGGCCCCCACAGGGAACAAGATGAGATAGAGTACTACGCCAGGGGCTACGCCGCCTGGCTGGCACTGCTGCACTCGCTTGAGACTCACCCGCCGAAGGCAAGCAGAGGCGCGGCTGGCGCAAAAGGTTACCCGATATTTTATCGGCGTTACCTCGATGCCATGGAACGGCTGCAGGCCCATGGCCAGTTATGCCACAATTTGACCTCGGGCCCGACGCTGGATGCACATATTGAGCGGGAATGGGCGCATTTCCTGGCGGGAACCTATGGCCTCTGCACCAGGTCCGGCCTGCCGGAAGATATCGCGGCCAAGGAACTCGCCATCTCGGCCATCAACGCCATAACCACAGCAGATGAACTGGATAGTGAACTGGATGAACAGCAGCGGCTTAAGCTGACCAGGGCAGTGAACCTGCTGGATGAAGTCAGCGCCGGATTTGCGCCACACGAACGACAGCGCAGCTCCCGACATAGGTTGGTGGATGAGATGCGCCGCCGCTATCGCTTGCAGGCCCAGGGCGCATGAGCCGGCGGCCTGTTACTCACTAACCTCTCACTCCCCGCCCGCTAGCCGGCGGGCGCTTGCTTCGGCGCCTGAGTGTCCGCGGCCACTCTCAGGCTTATCGGCTGATCCTCTGCCGTCAGCTCTATGTAGATCACGCTGCCAGGGCCACACTGGTTGCCGACTATCATGGCGGCTATGGGGTTCTCCAGCTGCCTTTCTATCTCGCGCCTCAGTGGCCGGGCACCGTAGGCTGGCTCGAAACCGTCCTTGGCCAGTTTGGCGATGACGGCATCGGCGATCACCAGGCGTATGCCTATGGCCTGCATCTGCTGACACAGGGTCTTGAGCAAGAGCCTGGCTATCTGCTGTACGTCCTCCCGGGTCAGGTAATGGAACACTATGATGTCGTCGAGGCGGTTGAGAAATTCGGGTTTGAAAAACTTCTTCACCTCCTGCATCACCGAGTGGCGTGCCGTCTCATAATCAGGATCTTTGCTGAAGATGAAGCCCACCGGCGGCTTGTCGGTGATCAGCGCCTCCGACCCCAGGTTGGAGGTGCCTATCAGCAAGGTGTTGCGAAAGGACACGGTGCGGCCCTGGGCATCGGTCAGACGCCCGTCCTCGAGGATTTGCAGCAGTATGTTGAACACATCCGGATGGGCCTTCTCCAGTTCGTCCAGCAAAATAATGCTGTAGGGATTGCGGCGCACCTTCTCCGTCAGCTGGCCGCCCTCACCGTAACCCACATAACCCGGCGGGGCGCCTATCATCTTGGACACCTCATGGCGCTCCATGTATTCGGACATGTCCAGGCGGATGATCTTGCTCTCGTCATCGAGCATGAATTCCGCCAAGGCCTTGGCCAGCTCTGTCTTGCCTACGCCCGTGGGGCCGAGAAACAGGAAGGAGCCTATGGGCCTATGGCCACGATCTATGCCGGTGCGATTGCGGCGTATGGCATTGGCCACCGCCGACACTGCATCTTGCTGCCCGACGATGCGCTGATGCAGCTTGTCTTCCATATGGGACAGCTTGTCGCTCTCGGACTCCGCCAGCCGGGCGACGGGGATCCCCGTCAGGCGGGAAACCACCCGCGCTATGTCTTCGGCCGTCACCCACCTGTCTTCGGTGCTCCTGTCGTTCAGCAGCTGATTGCGCTCCGCATCCAGCTGCTGCTCCAGATTGATGATCTGCGTCTGCAGCGCGGCGACCCGCTCAAACTCCTGTGCATTGAAGGCATCTTGCTTATCGGCCAACAATGACTGACGTTGCCGCTCCAATTCCTGCATCGGCCTGGACAGGGCCAACAGGTGCAGCCTGCGGTCGGCCCCCGCCTCATCCATCAGATCCACCGCCTTGTCCGGCAAGTGGCGGTCGGTAATGTAGCGCTCCGACAACCTGGCGGCGGCCTCCAGCGCCTGGGGCCGATAATGGATATCATGGTGACCCTCAAACTTGGGGGCCAGGCCCTCGAGGATGGCGATGGTTTCCTCGACGCTGGGTTCGCGCACCATTATGGGCTGAAAGCGCCGCTCCAGCGCCTTATCGGCCTCGACATACCTGTGATACTCCTCCAGGGTGTCGGCCCCTATGACCTGCAGTGCCCCTTGAGCCAAGGCACTCTTGAGCAGCGCAGGTGCATCCAGGCCGCCGGCACCTGCACCTGCGCCAACCACTGTATGCAACTCGTCGATGAAGAGGATGATCTGCCCCTGTGAGGCTATGACGGCATCGCGCACCCCCTTGATGCGCTCCTCGAACTCGCCGCGCATGCTGGCACCCGCGATGATTTCCGCCAGATCCAGCGACAGCACACGCTTACCCCTGAGGATGTCTGGCACCCTGGCCTCGGCGATGCGCTGGGCCAGTCCCTCGACTATCACTGTCTTGCCGACCCCGGGTTCGCCTATCAGCACAGGGTTGTTTTTCTTGCGCCGCGACAGGGTCTGGATCACCCTGGCGATTTCATCTTCCCTGCCTATGACGGGATCCAACTCGCCGCTGCGTGCCATCTTGGTCAGATCTTGGGTATATTCATCCAGCGGATCCTTGCGCCCCTCGGCATCCTGGGCGTCGAGCGTCTTACCGTTTCTCAGCTGGATCAACACCTTGCGCAGCGGTTCTGCCTTAATGCCATGATTGCTCAGGTGGATGGCGACGGCGCCGGCACGCTCGTGACAGAGTCCCAGCAGCAGGGCGCCTGTGCCCGTGAAGGCATCGCCGAGTTTTTTGGCCTCTTTCAGTGCGATACGAAAGACTTCTTCGACCTCGGGAGAGGCGACGACCTGGTTGGCCTGTTGTTGCAGCGGCAGCTGCTCGAGGGAAAGATAGATGTCCTGGGTGAGATCCCTCAGGGCTTGCTGGGGATTGTCCAGCACTTGCTGCAACATCTGCACGGCTTCCGAGTCCGGCAAGGAGAGCAGGCCCAGCAGCAGATGTTCCGGGGTCAGCACATTCTGGTGGGCGCTGGCCAGTTCGGCGATGGCGACATTCAGGCTCTTGTGCACTTCCTGGCTGCATTGGCGGATATATTGCTGAAACACCTTCACCCCCTGCGACGGTCAAAGACATTCCTGATTATAGTCCATTAGCCCCGGCCGGGATGGCCAACCCGGGCACTTCAACGCATTCAATCCTGTGCGCCTGTGTCCGGCTTGAGCCCCAGGCTCGCCTCGCCCCCCCTTTGCACCCCAACGCTTCGCCGAAGCTCGCGAGCCTATGGGGCTGGCCTGCCATCATCTTGGCCACGTCATTGAGTTGCAGCGTCACAGAGCCGGCATCGAACACCACGGGCCGCCAGCCGGTTTAGTTGCCGAACATGAGCTTATGCCATTCAGCTTGGCGACAGCTTTGCTAGCTCGAGGTAAACCAGGGTTAAGACGGGGTGAACAAAGTCGCCACGCTGCAACGCCCTTGTTGCATGCCTGGGTGCCCCGGCCCCCGAACCGGCCTTTATTTGCTGCGTCAACTGGCGAGCCATTGCCAGCCGGATGGCGACTGTATTAGTCTCTGCCCGATTGCGGTTTCCGCTGTCGCAAGGGTGAACCCAAACCCATTGCACTTTTTAAGTCGTTCCGTCAGTGCCTCAGCCTTCCCGCTCTTTGTTCCGAGGCACCGAATGGCGGAACTCATTTCGACTCCAATATTTAGAGGAAGTAACATGAAAATCATACCCACAGGCATCGCAGCACTCCTGCTCATCTGTACTCTCACCGCCTGCAACGACAAGCAGGCCGAAGAGACGGGTGTCATAAAGACCAGTGCCGAGATGCAAGCCATGGACAAGACCATGGATGACGTCGCCACAGAGGTGGATGACAAGCCGAACAAGACGCTGGAATTGAGCGATCAGGCCCTAGAAGAGATGGGCGATAAGCTGGATGCGGCGGCGACCGAATTGGGCAACAAGGTTGAGGATGCATGCAAAGAAGTGCAAGCCGGCCTGAAAACAGCAACGCCCAAGTGCTGACAGGCCTGTGCCGCTAAAGACAAGGCCTGAGCCGGTACCTGAGTCCTGCTGAGCTGACAGGTACAACTCGCACACCCACACACAAAAAAAGCGCTTATAGCGCTTTTTTTTTTGCCTGCGGGTTGTTAGCCAACTGGGCCTGAGGGCTATTCGCCCTTGAGGCGACGGTCGAGCTGATCCTTGAGGTTGGCCGGCACGCCCTTGATCATTATGGTGTCGGACACAGGATCATAGATCACCCGCTGGCCCAGATGGCCGCCGTCGAAACTCAGGGTCACGCCGCCGCCCGTGCCGGAGAACTTCTTCAACTGCCTCAGGGTCGACTTGTCGGCGGGAAACTCTTCGTCCAGCTCGTAGGCGCCGCCGCGGGCGAAGTCATAGAAGGACTCCATGCCCTGATCCGCCAGCTCGTCGGCCAGATCTTTGATTTCTATGTCGGCGCCGCTGTCGAAACGCTCGCTGCAATACTCGAAGACCTTGTCACGGCATTGCTGACGCTCGTCCTTGGTCAGCTCGCTGCCGGCGACGAAGTCTTCCACCGCATTCATCAGTGTCTTGTTCTGTGCCTTGGTGTTGACCCCTTCGACGCAGCCCATGAAGTCGAGGAAGAAATCGGCGACCTTGCGACCGGCGCGGCCACGGATGAAGGAAATGTACTTGCGCGAGTCCTTATCGGCCTGCCATTCGGTCAGATCGATACGCGCCGCCAGCTGGATGTTGTTGAGATCCAGATGGTTATTCTGCGACAGCTCCATGTCGTCCAGTACCGTCATCGACGATTTGGCGTTCAGCAGCGCCACGAACAGATAATCGCTGGTCATGGAGGTATAGCAGGACATCAGCAGGAATCCGCCCTGGCTGAAGTCGTATTTCGCCAGCTCATCCTGCAGCAGCTTGCTGGCGCGGCCGGAAAATTCGACGAACCCCAGCTCACCCTCACGGTACTGCCCCAGGGCATCGGCAAACGCCGGGTTGGCTTCGCCATCGTCACCGGCAATGCCGAAATAACCGAAGCCCTTGCCCGCCTTGCCGGTATAGGTCTGGTGCAGCTCTTCGAGCATGGTCTCGACAGCCTGACTGTTCAGCAGAGGTTGAGGACGCAAACGGCAGCGCAGCTGGCCTTGGCTGTCCTGGGAAATCTCGTGAATAATTGCTTGTTCGATGTTAATACTCATAAGCCCTGATAGTGATACTGGAATAAATCCGCTATTATATGCCGCTAATCCATTCCAAAGTGAAACATTTTTTGATCATGGCTATCCAATCCAAATACTCTAATACCCAAGTAGAATCCCTGATCGCCGAATTGCTGGCGGTACTGGAAAAACATCAGGCACCGACCGATCTCAGCCTCATGGTATTGGGCAACTGCATTTCCCACCTGTTGCAGACCAAGGTACCGGATGCCTCGCGTCAGGCGGTCGCCGAACAGTTTGCCAAGGCGCTGGCGCAATCGGTTAAGGCCAAGTAACTCGGTCAAGATCAAGCAACGGGGCGATATTGACGCATTAATCCGCCGCGGCATGTGCAGCGGCATTGGTATATTGCAAAAAAGCACTTAAGATACCTAAGTCTTTCAGGAATAAACGGATCCATATGGTCGAGCGCAAAAAGCAGATGGGACGGGACAAGGTTTCACGCCTGGTCAACTGGGGTCATTGGTTTGCCTTCTTCAATGGGCTGCTGGCCATGATAGTGGGCAGCCGCTACCTGGGCAGCGTCGGCTACCCGGAGACCTGGATAGGCTGGGGCTACCTCGCCATCAGCACCATAGGTCAGTTCAGTTTCCTGGCCTTCATGGTCTACCTTGTGTGCTTATTCCCCATTACCTTGCTCTTGCCCTATTCCAAGATTTTGCGCGGCTTTGCCGCCCTGGTCGCGACCCTTGGGCTATGTCTGCTCCTGTATGACACCATAGTCTATGACGACTATGGCCTGCACCTGAGCCCCTTCGCCTTCGATCTGGCCTGGGCCGATCTCAATGCCCTGCTGCAGAGCACGTCTTACATAGTCACGCCGCTGGCGATCATCACCCTGGAACTGACGCTGGCCAATGCCCTGTGGAAGCGCATAGAAAAACTCCAAAAATACCACCTGGGCAATAAGGTGGTCGCCTTCATCGGCGTCTGCTTCATCAGCAGCCACCTGGTGCATATCTGGGCCGATGCCGCCGACATCACAGAGATCACCGGCTTCGACGAGACATATCCCCTGTCCTACCCGGCCACGGCACGCTCCTTCATGGAAAGCCATGGCATAGAAGGCACAGGGCCGCGCCGCTCCAAAGCCGCCCTCAGGAGCACGCTCAATTATCCGGCCCAGCCGCTGCAATGCCAGAGCGACAACCTGCCCAATGTCCTGCTCATCAGCATAGACAGCCTGAGGGCGGACATGCTCGACGCCAAGACAATGCCATTTCTGAGCCGGTACAGCGCCCAAAACCTGTCCTTCGGCCAGCACTACAGCGGCGGCAACCAGTTCAAGACAGGCATCTTCTCCCTGCTCTACGGTTTGCAGGGCAGCTATGGC
The DNA here is from genome assembly GCF_021412365.1 of Shewanella sp. AS16. NCBI lineage: Bacteria > Pseudomonadati > Pseudomonadota > Gammaproteobacteria > Alteromonadales > Shewanellaceae > Shewanella > Shewanella sp. AS16. Next base: position 316,082 of record NZ_JAKCLK010000001.1, read on the forward strand.
GATGCCGTGGGCCTGAGTGAAACCAGCCCGGTGCTGACCCAGACCCTGGCCGCCCAGGGCTACCGGCTTGGCCTCTTCAGCACCCAGACGAATCTGGAGCAGGTGAGCCCCAAGGCCACCTTCAAGGACTTCAGCATAGAAACGGCCAGCGAGACCAACGGCAGTGCCGAGGCAGATATCCAGTCGGTACAGCATTTTCAGGCATGGCATGCGGCCCAGTCTGCGCCTTGGTTCGCCCTGCTCAACCTCAAGGCGCCGGACAACTATGACACCCCGGTCGGTTTCCTCGGCATAGAAACCGTCAGGGCGGCGAGCACGCTCAAGCCGGCCGAAAAAGTCCTGTTTAACCAGTATCGCCAGTCGCTCAACTTCATCGACCAGCAGCTGCAAGCCACCCTCGCCGGCGTGTCACCCGACACTCTGGTGATCATCACTGGGGTCAGCGGCAAGCTATTCACCAGCAACCTGAACGAAGCCAGCCGGGACATGTCCCCCGCCAGCGTCAGAGTGCCCATGATAATCCACTGGCCCAACATGGGCAGCGGCAACAAGGTGAAGTACCGCACCAGTCATTACGGCCTGGTGCCTACCCTGATGAGCCAGGTGTTGGGCTGCACCAACCAGAGCACGGACTACAGCGCCGGCCGCAGCCTGCTGCAACCCAGCAAGGAAAACTGGGTCTACATAGGCGACAGCCGCATCTTCGCCATCTATCAGGAAAATGAAATTACCGTGATAGACAGGCATGGCAAGTACCGTATCTTCGATGAACACTATGAGAAACACCTGCATAAGAAGATGAGTGCCCCCGAGCTTATCCAGGTGATGCGTGAAGGCCGCAGGCTCTACAACCATTAATGGGCGTTAAGGTGGGCAGCAGACGCGGGGCCGATTTTTCAGCTCCAGCTTGAGCATAAGCATGAGCCCAGGCTTTGAGCATGAGTGAGTATGAAAAAGTATGAGCCCAGGCTTCCCCACAGGCGCGACTCAGGGGAAGCCAACAAAATCAGATTAGAAACTAGGCAGTTAAACGCAAAGTGATGACATATCGCTTGCAGAAGCCCCGAGGGCTTGATAAAGTTCTGCCTCGTTGAGACATACCCCACATGAGTGTCTCGATACAGGTTAATCCCAGTCTAAGCGCTGTATTGACCAAAACAATTTCGGTATGTAGCGCAGCCCGGTAGCGCACTGTCATGGGGTGTCAGGGGTCGGAGGTTCGAATCCTCTCATACCGACCAAATTAAACGAGAAAGCCCGTAGTTCTTAGTGACTTACGGGCTTTTTTGTATCTGCAAATCCTTCGGGTGAACGGCTTGAGTGTAGCGCGCCGTGCGGTTTGGTAATTCGCGCCGCCAGATATGGGAAGTTTTGGATTTCCCAAACCAGCCGACTCCTTCTTCGCTGCTGGGGTTATATCCCCTTTCTTTAATTGCCTTAAATACGCCTTCTGCCAGACAAGAGTCTCAATGCCGCACAGAGCAGCACACCCGAGAGCGACCCTGGCCCCCGTTCGCCGCATATCGCTATGCAAAAGCGACAGACAATAAATGATTGGCCTGAAGTGTGACTTGCACCGTCTTCATGTAAAGCGCAGCAATGACACGCCAGCTCTTGATCTCAAATAAGTCGTCCCTGAGGGCTCGACGACGGCAACATGCCTCCATGCACAAAAGCCAGCTCGCCTTCCCTGGCTCCCGTTCGCTGCATATCGCTACGCGATGCTCACCCTGCCGCCAACGGTCACTGGTGCAACAATGCCAATCCGAAACTGTGTCTGCAGGGCTGCAAGGCCTTGAGTTTGGGTTAATGTCGTAAATGGCAGTATGGGAATGTGTCTTCATGGTCCCATGATACGGGGCCAGACAGTACTAACGGATTGGAAAGGTTTCGGGATTGGCTTAAGTTATGGTTTCAACGCCATAATGGGCAAAAAATGCTTTCAGAACATCTGCAAATAGATACTTCTTTAAACTGTATTCATCCGTTAATAGGTAATCAGGCTCATAATGACTAACTTGGCTCATTTTCAGTGCCAACTGCTCAAATGAATCCAGATAAAGTTCGAACAGCAACTGCCTGGAGATAGCTCCTGAGTCAGGTTCAAGCTCAAACAAGTTGAAAGCCACCTTTCCCAGCAGCCTATCGGAAGCACAAGGAGTAAGAGTTATTTGAATTTTTTTCCCTAATATCTCGAATACATCTGGGTATGATGGGTCAACACATGGCTCCCCTATTTTGTTATCTCTGAGCCAGACTGTGAACATTTCTTTCAATGTTGCATTACTGGCGCGAATTTGTTGATATGCTTGAATAGCATGGTTTAACGTTACCTTCTGCATTTCATTTCCTTATTTAGCTCGTTAATTTACTTGCCAAGACCTGCAGATGGTAGGCCATGGTTGCTATCACTCTGACGCAGGCCCACCAGAAGATACTTCCCAGCAGCGCGGCGCTGTACAGAGTCTAGCTCAAATCAAGTGTACTGCCCGCTCCCGTACCAAAGCCTTGGTCCGGCACCAGCGCCAGTTTGAAAAACAGGGCCAACGCCAACACCATGCCCAGAAGGGCGATTCTTGTACCGAGAAACCGAAATACACCGATAACGCTGATGGGGAGTAACAGGGGCAGTGATAAGAGAACTGTCTGACATATTTCACTCCTTGAAAAATAATTTAGGAGTTAAATTATCATGTTATTGCCATCGATTTAGCTCACAGTACACAGACACCGCTGTCCCGAAGCTAGGCAGGGCTGTGTTTTGCAGTGGCTCGAAGTAGATGTTTTTCAAATTAAGTATTAGAAAATTTTTGGTATTTCTCTTGTAGTTCTTCTTGTGTTTTTTTCTTATTTTTCTGAATGTTAGGCTTCACATGAGAAGCTTCAGTTTGTAAGGCTAGGTTATGCTGATAATTTTCGTTTTTCTTAAGCCTAGTCTTGAGATTTTTCAGGCTATCTTTCACATGAGACGACACATTACGGTCATACTTTGAGTCCAAGCAGACCTGAATCGTTACACGCTTTCCGTTACGCAAATGGATAGTTTCTTCTTTGACATTAGATCCGTCTGGTAGAACCCGCACGTTAACCTTGGTTGACATCCCAACCTCCAATTATTTGATGCAAAACACTATCATCGTTCAAGTTAGTACTCTTGAGCTTTGGTCCACTCTCTTTAAGCTCAAGAGTGCAAACTTTGCTTACACTCTCCCAACTGGGATCATTCATGCAACGATAGTATGTAAGTATCGGTTCATTACTGTAAACATCAAATATCAGGCCAAGATTAACATAGCGATCCGTTCTAAGAAATCGATAAAATGCGCGTCTACAAGACTCTTGCCGATCGAGACTAACAAGAATCAAATGTACAATGTAACCTTCCTTAATCAAGTCATCCCTAAGTTCCCTTAGCCTTCCTACATCAGAACCTACTTTGGCGACGACCATATTAATGCCAAAAAAAGTGAGGGCTTCTTTTAAATTTACTTGATCGGAGTCTTGTTCATTTTCCCCGAAAGTAACCAAGGCCGATTCTTCATGCACCAGACTTGCCCCAATGTCCGAGCTAAACTCAGGAAATTTTCTCTTGGCATAGTCACTATCTACAATATACGAGCCTGTAGCATCGGCGATTTTTGTTGCTATCGTTGATTTTCCTGATGCAGGAGATCCTATTAAAATATAGGCTATTTTGTCCGAGACAACATCAGTGAGGGGCATTGCCCCTCCTTGCCCTAGGGCTATATTCTCATCATTGGCAAGGCGTTGATGGCGAAATAATTCTTCAAAAATCTTATTCCTCAGCTCATCACGTTTATCATCTTTTTTATAGGCCGGGTCTCGATACTTCACTGACGATAAAGTACCTTCCACTTTTTGGGCCTCCAATGCGGCATCAGCTTTACTTAACCGCACTTTATACTTGTTAGCATCTCGTGACTCAAACTCTAAAACATTGATGAGGAATTTGCTTGCAAGATCTGGTGAACTGAGAGGTCTGCCGTATTCCTTAGCCATCTGTAATCCCTGTAATTTGTTCAAGTTTTAAATTACAACCATTTTATCCTCAAAACAATCTCCGCTGCTTCTTGGCCACGAACGCCGCACGCCACCCGCTGCTAGGCGATGATCTGGCCAATGCGCCGCCCGGTGAGACATAGTCTCGCGAAGGTACCCTTAACCCGCGCCAAGTGCGGCTGTAAACGCCTCTCCCTGATGACATCGCTCCGCTCTATACACAAATATTTACTCATCATTCCCCTGCTGATCAGGTGCAAATCTTGGGACATTCAAGACATAAGGTGTGGGCACGATCTTGGCCTTCGACAACATGGATGTTTTCGTAGAGCCCACAAGGAAGTGCTCGTGGCGTGCCAAGGGAGTGCCTGCACCTTAACCTAATGCACAAGACAAGGAAGTGCTCGTAACGCCGTCCCTGGCTAAATGCCAGTTCGTCATCAGTGACTCACGTTCATGAACTCTGAAATCCATGATTTCAATTCACCGTGCCAAGGGAGTGCCTGCACCTTATAACCTAATGCACAAGACAAGGAAGTGCTCGAACGCCATCCCTGGCTAAATGCCAGTTCGTCATCAGTGACTCTCGTTCATAAACTCTGAAATCCATGATTTCAATTCACCGTGCCAAGGGAGTGCCTGCACCTTAACCTAATGCACAAGACAAGGACGTACAACGCCATCCCTGCTATGGCTGACACTCTTATGGCCGGGAGAGGTGATACTCGTAGAATGCGACTTGGTCATCTATAGCTGACGGCTCTATAGCTGACGGCTCTATAGCTGACGGCTCGGTGGCTGACGGCTCGGCGGCTGGCAGCTCAACAAACCCCAGTTTACGCAGCAAGTTGGAGGAGGCCTGATTCGTTTTGTCGACACCGCCGATCAACTTGCTCCACTCTTGCGCTTCAATCGCCAGTGCTATTAGCCCCCTTATCAGCTCGCTGGCTAAACCTTGGCCCCAATAGGCTTCACCCAGGAGGTAACCTATGTGGGCATCATGTGCATCTTCAATGTAGATGAATAAGAAACCAAGAATGGAGCCGTTGTCCTTATCCTGGACGGCAAATAAACGGCTCTCGGACAGCATGAGTTCAAGCCAGCGTTCGGCATCGGCAAGCGATTCGATACCCTGAAAATATGGCGGCAGATTTTCGACCACGGCAGGCGTCAGCAGCTCAGCCACCCGCAGCAGAAGTGCATTCAGCTCAAAGGGTTCTGCATCGCGGGCGATTTCCAGCACCCTTAATCTCGCTGTTTGATACCTTGAAAGCATGTTTACCCACCCACTCCGACAAAAATCCCGACACGCCATCATCTGCCACCCGGCGCCCGGCCCAAGATGACAAATTATGGCGGTAGATTATGACGGTTTAGTCACGGGTTAGAAAGCGCGGCCATCGACAAAGTCCCGCTTGATCGCAGACAGGTCGATATCCTGGAGACACCTGACATTGATTGCCGCCATCTCGACCCCTTTATTCGTTGCAAATCCAAATGGCGCGCTGCCGCATGTGGAACAGAAATGGTGCTTGATTTGGTGTTTATTGAAGGTATAGGTAGACAATGAATTGTCTTCCGCTTTGACAGAAACATCGGCTCGGGGGACAAACCACAATAGATAGCCTTTGCTGCTGCAGTGAGAACAATTGCACTCCAGCACAGACTCAAAGTCTCCCTCTACTTCAAAGCTAATCTTTCCGCAATGACAACGTCCTGTATGGCTCATATTCGCTCCTCATCCGCTCATGTTTCGTCTTGGTACGCCTGGCTTTATGGCACGCATGGTTTTATGGTACGCCTGCGTTGTTACTTCATGAAGACAGCAAAAATGAGCATAGCTAGTTCATTGTATTTTATCAACTTACCAAATTCAGGGCGGATATCCCCTGAGAGTGCAGCTGATAAGCAGGGACCGGCGTTCGCCCTAGCCCTTGCCTTGGGTGCGGTTGCGGTTGGGCCTGGCATTCTTCTCTATGAAGGCGATGATCATCTGCGCCACGTCCTTGCCGGTGGCGGTTTCTATGCCCTGCAGCCCGGGGGAGGAATTGACTTCCATCACCACAGGGCCCGTGTTTGAGCGCAGCAAGTCGACGCCACACATGTTGAGCCCCATGATGTTGGCCGCCGCCACTGCGGTGGCCCGCTCCACCGGGGTCAACTTGACTATCTCGGCCGAACCGCCGCGGTGCAGGTTGGATCTGAACTCGCCTTTCTGGGCCTGGCGTTTCATCGCCGCCACCACCCTGTCCCCCACCACCAGGCAGCGTATGTCGGCGCCGCCGGCTTCCTTTATGTATTGCTGCACCAGAATGTTGGCATTGAGCCCCATGAAAGCCTCGATCACGCTCTCGGCCGCCTTGATGGTTTCCCCCAGCACCACCCCTATCCCCTGGGTGCCTTCCAGCAGCTTGATCACCACAGGCGCGCCGCCCACAGTGTCTATCAGTTCGCGGATGTTATCCGGGCGATTGGCGAAACCGGTTCGCGGCAAGCCTATGCCCTTGCGCGACAGCAACTGCAGGGAGCGCAACTTATCCCGGGAACGGCTGATGGCCACGGATTCGTTGATGCTGTAAGTGCCCATCATCTCGAACTGGCGCACCACGGCCGTGCCGTAGAAAGTGACGGAGGCGCCTATGCGCGGGATCACCGCATCGTAGCGCTCCAGATCCTTGCCCTTATACCGCAGCGCCGGGTGGCTGCTGGCGATGTCTATATCACAGTGCAGGGTATTGATAACCTCTATCTCGTGTCCCCGCTCCTTACCCGCCTGCAGGAGGCGCGAGGTGGAATAGAGGTTTTTGTTGCGGGAAAGAATAGCAATCTTCATCTTGTTAGTCCTGGTTGATGGGCCTGGGCCTGCTATGCCTCAGGCCACTAGCCGCGCGGCAACATGTCGGACAATAACAAGGCGATACCAAGGAACGACAGAAAACCGGCGATATCTGTAATAGTAGTCAAGACAATGGTTGATGACTGCGCCGGATCCAGGCCAAACTTCTTCAGCATGATGGGCACTATGGCGCCGGCGCTGCAGGCGATGGCCAGAGACAACACCATGGCGATGGCGATCACCAACGCCAGGCCGAAGGAATGGCTCCAGAAATACACGGCTATCGAGCAGGTGACGGCGATGGCGAGTCCATTCAACAGCCCGGCAAACAACTCCTTGAGCAAGACCCTGAGCCAGTGGCGGGTGCTTATCTCCCTCAGGGTCAGGCCACGCATGGTGACCGCCAGGGCCTGGGCACCGGCATTGCCCGACTGCCCCGCCGCCACCGGCAGCAATATGGCCAGGGCGGTGATTTGCGATATGAGTCCTTCGAAGGAGCCGACGACAGCGGCGGCGGCGAAGGCGGTCAGGAGGTTGATCTGTAACCAGGGCTGGCGCTTGCGCACCGCAAACCAACTGCTGGACAGGGCCCGTTCCTCCTTGCTGGCACCCACCATGGTTTGCATGTCGCTGGTCAGATCTTCCTTGGTGCTTTGATAGACATCGAAGAAATGTATCACCCCCAAGATCTGCTCATGGAGATCCAGCACAGGAATGGCGCTGCATCTATGGCCTTCAAACACTTCTATCACCCGCTCCTTGCTGTCGAGTGCGCTCAGCACCGCCTTGAGCGGCTCGGCTATGACCGCCAGCTGTTCGCCGGCATCGGCGGCGAGCAGCTGCGCCAGGCTTATCTCCCCCACCAGCGCCAGGTTGCTGTCTTGCACATAGATGACCTCCTGGCCCGGCAATTTACGCTGCCTGAGCTGCCTGAGGGCATCGGCGACGCTCAGTTCATCGTAGAAGACGTTGACCCTGGTGGTCATCAGCCGCGCCGCCGTGTCCTCCGGGTAACTTAGCAGCTCGGTAAATTCCTGGGCCAATCCCGGCTCGGACTGGGCCAGGCGGGCCATCAGGGCGGTTTGGGTGTCCATGGGCAAACGGCTGAGCAAGGCGATGGCGATATGGGTATCGAGCCGGGTGATGAGGGTCAGGGCGAAATCGAGCGGGAAATGCACGAAGATGCTGTCCGCCGTCCCCGCAGGCAGGAAGCGCCACAGGGCCACGACCACCCCGGGCGCCTGGCTCTGCAACAATTCGGCTCCTTCGGTGGCCGGAATGCGCGCCAGATGCCGGGCGCTCCTGACGGGGTAGCGGGTGAAGAAGTCCTGGTTCAGGCTGAGTGAGGTTTCAGCCAGTTGTTGTTCGATTGACATACACGCCTCGGCATTCGCTATCTGTGTTGCCACCCGGGTGACAGGGTAAGACTCGCCTCAGTTGAGCGACTCCCGTGTCTTGGGTGATGAAAACAGCTCGGCCAGGGATACCAGGGTATCGCCGTACAGCTCGAGCAATTCGGCCGGGATGGCCTCGGGCCGGGTGTCGGCCCGCTGTTGGCGGCGGACCAGGTTACGCAAATGGTGGTGATGTAAGACGCCGATAAACTCCTGTCTGCGGTTGATCACCGCCACAGTATCCTGGCCTTGCCAGATATCCAGCGCCAGGGCGGTCTGCAGTTCGGTCGCGGCGTTGAGCCTGGGGCCCGGCTTGGACATGATGCCGGCGATGAGGGTCACAGGCGGATGGCGGAACAATTCGCCTATGCCGACCCTGCCCTCCAGTCGCCTGGAGGCATTGACCAGATACAGCCACTGGAGGAAGGCGTAGTTGCGCCGCTTCAGCCGCAGCAGGGCCTCGGCTATGCTCATCTTGCTGTCGAGCACCAGCACGTCGGTTTCCACCAGGGCCCCCACCGTATATTCAGGGTAATTGAGCAGCATCTTGCAGAGGGCCTGCTTGCCCTGGGGCAGGAATGGCAGCAGATGCCGCCTGTCATCCCCGGACAAATACCTGAAGATAGCGGCCACATCTGCCAAGCTAAGCTCCTGTATCAGTTTGCTGTTTTGTCCATCTGTCAATTGCGGCAGTATTTTTGCCGCAAAATCGGGCAGCATGGCTTGCAGCACTCTGGCCGCAACTCCGGTCGGGGCCTGTTGCAACAGCAAGCCCCCTTGCCCTGCGGGCAACAGCTCCAGTTGCCGGGCGGCGGCCTGGGGTTCGATCGTCATATAATGAATGCTGAGCCTAAGATTTGCAGAGTTCATCTTGCCTCCCGTACGGCTGCTCCAGCGCCGTCCCCGAGCCCGCAAAGGCCTCGCCCACAAAGGCCATGGCCGGGAACTGACCACATGGCGGCGCCACTATTGAGTCTCCTCGTCAGGCACTATGCTGGCCTGGGCCTCCAGACACAGCTTGGCCGGCACCACTGCCCGTCCCTGGCTGGTATCCAGGATCAACATGGTGGCGGAGATCTCGACCAACTCGCCGCGGATGCCGGCGATGGCGATGCATTCCCCCAGACGAAAATGTTTCCTGGCCTGCTTGGCGCCCACCAGGTTCTTCACCAGTTCGGCACAGCCTAAGCCATAGGCCAGGGCGATGCCGGCGCTCAGGGTCGACAGCAGCACCAACACCAAGGTAGTGAAAAACTGGATGTTGATCCCCAGCTGTTCTATGCCGACCACTATGGCGATGGACACTATGACAATCTTGATGACGGTGCCGATACGATAGGTCTGTCTGAATCCGCTGGGCCCGGCGTTTGCCATCGCCATGGTCCCGGCCATGCTGCCGATGAAATAGCCACTGATGATGATGATCCCCGCCGCCAACAAACGGGGTAAATAACCGAGTAGCAGCTGCAGCCAGGTCGCGATGAAATCCATTCCCAGGCTAGAGGTCGCCGCCGCGAAGAAGAACAGCATCACTACCCAAAACACGCTTTTCCCCATGATCCGAATCTGCCTTGGCTTGATGTCCAGGCTCTTCGCCGGGATGAGCTTGGTCAGGAAGCCATCGAGGAACTTATGCAACAACAGCAGCAGGGACGTCGTCAGCCTGGAGAGCCCCCAGGCGATGAGCCAGCCCAACAGCAGCAAGAACAAGGCACCGACGACTTGCGGCACATAGGCAACAAGATAGCCGAGCAGTTGTTCATAACTGACGGCCAGGGCGTTATGCCATCCGCCCGCTGCGGCTTCACTCATGAATGACCCTTAATAAGCTGCTGGTTTAAATAAGGTAGTTGCTGGAACAAGAATCTGCCATTCGCTCATACCCGACTTGGGGAAGCAGACAAGCCCACTGCGGCGTGCTTTACTTAAAAAACACTCGCCTGTTACCTTCGGCAACGAGCCTGGCTGGCGTCAGGTTAAATAAATGTATAAAACATTGAATATAAGCAGGTTAGCTAATAGCATGGCTAAAGATAATCACACCCATGGGTCGATATTTTGAAGGCATTGCCATTCAACTCAGCCTCGGTCGAGGTTCATAAACTGGGTTTTGCCCTGTTGCTGGGCGCCTTGGGGCTGCTGGCCAATCTCTATCCCCTGCCGCTGTTTGCCAATGTCCAGCTCATACTGGGCAACATGGCTTATGTCATAGTGGCTGTGCTGTTGGGTCCCTGGTATGGCTTGGTCTCGGCCCTGTTATGTGCCACTGGGCTGATGCTTTCCTGGTCGAGCCCGCACGTTTACCCCATCTTTATCGCCGAAGCCCTGTGGCTGGGCTTTGCCAAACGCCGGGATATCTATGCCCTGTATGCAGGTATCTGTTACTGGTTGCTGCTTGGGATGCCACTGACCTACCTCTATATCAGCCAGTTTACCGATCTGCCCAGGGAGCATATGCTGTTTGCCGTCATCAAACAGGGCGTCAACGGCCTCATCTACATCAGCCTGGGGGCCGTTGCCATACTCCTGGTGCCCGGGTTCTGGCATTTCAAGGGCAGGCTCAAGGAGAAGCGCAGGCGTAACTTCAGCACCCAGCTGACCTATATCTTCACCCTGCTGGTCACCTCGAGCCTGCTGATTTCCATCTTGGTCTCCAATCATTTTTTCCTGGATAAACAACAAGTCTTACTCAAACAAAACCTGCAGGATTCGGCGAATCATCTGGGGCAGGCCACCCAGAACTATTTGGATAACCACCAAACAGTGATTGCCAATGCCGCTCACTGGCTCAGCCAGATAGGCGCGGATGAGGCGCTGAGACAACAACTCCTGTCCAGCCTGCATGACAGGTATCCCAGTTTCATCACCATGCTGATCGCCAACAGGCAAGGACAATTAGTGGCCGCCAGCCCTGAGTCGCGCATGCTGGATGTCTCGGTGCGGGACAAGCAGTATTCGATTCAGGACAGGCCCTATTTCACCGAGGCCCTGTACAACAGGAAAACCTATCTGTCGTCGGTATTTCTCGGCCGGGGGTTCGGCAGCGATCCCATAGTCGCCATCAGCGCCCCCTTCTATCTCGGGGACGAGCAGCAAGCGGCGGGGATCCTAGAAGGCTCGCTGGATGTGAGCCATTTTATCTCGATAGAGAAACAGAATATCGATCATCAACAGCAATCCATAGTGCTCGTCGACGACAAGCACAAGGTCATCTATGCGTCCAAGCCACTGAAACTCGCCCCCCTGAGCGAGTTTAACTATGCCCTGAGTGGCAAGTCTTATCAGACCAAGCTGGACATGTTGAATCTTGAAGACCTGAGTAGAGACAGCCCCGAGTATATTTTTTCCCGCCATAGGCTCGACAATGGCTGGCAGCTCTATGTGCTTGAGCCCTTCTCACCCCTGCTGCAACTGGCACAGCGACTCTATCTGAATACCTTTCTGATCCTGATTGTTTCCCTGTTGCTCGCCTTCTACGCCACCAAGGTGGTGAGTAAGCTGCTCACAGGGCCACTGGAAGTCATCGCCAGCAAGTTCAATGATCTGAATCGGGAAGAGATCCAGGAGCAATTGCTGGATGATAGCTCGCCCTTGGAGGTCTTTCGCCTGTACCAGAAGCTGGTCGACAGCAAACGCCAATTGCTTCGCCATCAACTCGAATTGGAAGAAAAGGTCGCCATCAGGACCCACGAGCTGGAGCAGGCCAACGCCAAGCTCAAGCAGCTGGCCGAGAAGGACTCGCTCACAGGCCTGTATAATCGCCGCTATGCCGAGCAACGCTTCGGCGGGATCCAGGACTTTTGTGAACGTAACGATCAACCCATAGCCATCGCCATCCTGGACTTGGACCTGTTCAAGCAAGTCAACGACAACTACGGTCATGAGGGCGGCGATGAATGCCTGCGGGCGGTGGCCGAGCTGCTCAGGCATCATTTTTGCCGTGACATAGACATAATCGCCAGATACGGGGGCGAAGAATTCATCCTGATATTGCCCCAATGCAATGTCTTGAACATCGAGGAACACCTGGAAAGGTTCAGGATAAAACTGACCCAATTGGTCATCACCTGTCCCCAGGGGCAACGCAGCTTCAGCATCACCACCAGTATTGGCGCCATAGTCGCCAACGCCTGCTTCAGCGAGCACCTGGAAGACTGGGTGCGTCAGGCGGATATCCATCTCTACCGGGCCAAACATGCCGGCCGTAACAGGATCAGCCTCAGCATGCTGACGCAGGTGACGGAAACCGGCACCCAGGAGCAGATCTGATTTATACTGCAGCCATTGCCTCAACCTAAAGTCACCCAAATGCCATCAGCGGACTCCCATTCAAAACCATCACCAAGGCCCCCAGCCTCCCCTGAACCGGCATGGCTTGGCAGGCCGGCGGCCAAGGTCGCCTTCTACCTGCCCAATCCGCCGCTGCTGGACCCTGGCTGGCAGCATACGGCTGCGGATGCCGTGCCACGCCTCATCGCCCTCAACGGCAATCACTGGCGCAAGATCCTCACCATAATGGCGAAAATCTGTGCCCCGGATGACGATTGGCGCGCCTATCGCGACACCCAACTGCTGAAGCAAGATGAGCAAATTCGCATAGGGGCCGGGACCCTGGTCGATGCCGAGCGCCACCTGGTATGCGGCGGCGTCGCCAGTCAGGCGCTGGGGCTCCATGGCACCCGGGGGCAAGCCCTGGATGACGCAGGCAAGCTGCTGCGAATCGACACCCAGGAAGGGCAACGAGTGCTGCTGAGCCCCTACCCGGACTACCGCCAATATCCCAATCTGCTGCTAGCCAAGAGTCGTGACTGGCTCAGGGCGCAGCTCTGAAAACCGGCCAATAAAAAAGGCGCCGGGTATGACTGCCGGGCGCCTCGCTGTCTATGGCAAAAGCCTTAGTCATACAAGGTAGGAATGGGCTGACGTTTATGTTGGGTCGCCCGGTAGATGCCGATCAGCTTGTCCTCGACCGCCTTGTCCACTTCCTTGCCTTCAAGGAAATCGTCTATCTGATCATAACTCAGCCCCAGCGCGACTTCGTCTTCCAGCTGCGGCCTGTCACATTCCAGATCCGCCGTCGGTGCCTTATGCACCAGGATGTCGGGAGCGCCGAGGAACTTGGCGAGCTGACGTACCTGACGTTTGTTGAGACCGAACAGGGGCGCCAAGTCGCAGGCGCCATCGCCCCACTTGGTATAAAACCCGGTGAGATTCTCGGCGCTGTGATCCGTGCCCACCACCAGTCCACCCAGGAGGCCGGCGATTTCATACTGGGCCACCATGCGCATCCTGGCCTTGACGTTGCCTTTGACGAAATCTATCTTCTCGGTCCCGGGCAAGCCGACGGCGGCCTCCCTGAGCGCCAACAGGGTAGATTCGTGGATGCTGTCGACCCCCTGATGCACATTGACGGTCACCAGCCTGGATGGCTGGATGAAGCGGCAGGCCATCTGGGCCTCGTCTTCATCCTTCTGTTCCCGGTAAGGCAATCTGACGGCGATGAATTGGTATTCGTCGGTCGCCAGCGCCTGGTTCAGGGACGTCACCGCCAACTGACACAGGCGGCCGGCCAGTGAGGAATCGACACCGCCGCTGATCCCCAGCACCAGAGTATGGGTATGGGATGCCTGCAGCTTGGCCTTGATGAAGTCGACACGCCTCTGCACTTCATACTCGGCATCGATCGCCTTGAGCACCTTCATTTCTTTCAGGATTTGTCCTTTCACGAGCCACTCCACTAGGTTTGTTCTGTCTGTTTTACCGGCAACTGGATCGGGCCGCGGGCCATTCCTGTCTGCCGTCTCGAATGCTCCAAATTTAGCATTTATTTGCCCGGGCCTGAACTGCTAATTGCCTGCCGGGGAACGACAAATAAAAAAGACGATCATCAAGGATCGTCTCTGTCTCAGGTGCTGGGCTAGCGGCGGCTGCTATCTTTCCCAGTATGCCTCTTCCAGGCTGTCTTCCCGCTCGGGCAGGCCGCGGGATAACCTGGGGCTATGCTGGGCCAGCACTTCGTAGGCGACCCGGTTGGCATATTTGCAGATCTGGGAGAAGGAGGAATAGCACAGGCCGTCGCGCTTATGCTTGCTCGAGCCGGGCACATTGGTCTTGTGGAAGGTGTTGGCGGCCAAATCATGCAGCAAGGCAGACAGGGCACCATCGCCGGCGCCGTTGGTGTTGCGGATCTGCTCTGGGCCACCCATGTAAGGCGAAATATGGGCGTACACCTTGAGCGGCGTCTGGCAGTCCTGCTTCAATTGCGGGCGCGAGAACTCGTAACGGTTAAATTCAGGGATGGCGCCCGGCAACAGGGTATGGCTGGTGCTGCGCTTTTCCGACTCTTCGGTGTAACCCGCGGTATACAGGCCTATGGGGCCGGCAGTCGTCAGCACCATGTCGCACCACTCGAGCGCGGCTTCGCTGGCCAACAGGGGATCGCTGAAGCCGGTCAGGGCCTCGCCTTCATCTTCGTTCATCGCCAGCACTGTGACATTTTCCTTGATGAAATTCTGCCACCACTTGGGATCTTCTTCGATGAGAAAACGTGTGCCCAGGGTCAGTACCACGGGCACCTCGGCTTGCTTGGCGTATTCTATGGCACACATGGCCGCCTCTGTGATGCGATCGCCACCACTGGCACGCATCAGGTAGGCTGTCAGTACCAGGGCCGAGCTGCCTTTGACCACGGCCTCGTCGATGTACTCGGGGGTCAGTTTATCCATGGCGCCCTTGCTGATGGCGAAGGTGCGTTCGCCACAGGCAGAGATCAGGGTGAAACAACGCCCTATGGGGCCATCGACGGGCTGCAGATAGTTGAGATCTACCTTGGATGAGGTATGGCACAGGTAGCGATAGGCGTAGCTGCCCACTTCGATATTCTGGCTCATCACCCCGAACAGCACTGACTTGTCGTCGGCCAGTATCGAGTAGTTGTGTACCGTGTTGCCTATGGTGCCGCCGGCAAACTCATCGCTGATCAGCTCCTGACGCTTGAGTTCCTGGTAGAGCGCATGGGCTTGTTCGTCATCTATCAGGGTCGAGTTGCCCTTGGGCAAGCCATAGCGAGCCAGCAGCTCGTCTTCGACCTTGGCTTCGATATCCACCAGCGTCTGATCTATGCCACAGACATAGGCGGAGAAGGCCTGGGGTTGCTGGGTCAATTGCTCAAGCAAGGGATCACGGGTTTTGACGGGAAAGTAATGCTTGGACTTACGCTGACCGGGAAACTTCATACTGGGTTCTCTCTCGCTGGCATCCATGCAAACCGGACTCCGAACAGGCAAGCACAGCCTCGAAGTCCCTGATAATTGTGATTGTAGACCAAACGCTGTAACCACTGCGGCCGGTCGAATGGCGGCAGATTCTATCACAAAAATCCGTCGGCGCCAGACTAACCCAGGCCTTGGCGGCAATTATCCACGGCTATTATACCCGAGTGTGAGCCAGCGTTTATTATTCAGGCTTATTCGGGCAGAGTGGCGGCCAAGCGGGCACCGCCTACCCGGGTGGCGAGTGCCAGGCGAAACGAGCGCCCATAAAAAAGCCTGCAACTGAGGCAGGCTTTTCGACAGCTTATCAGCGGGGCGCTTAGCTCAGCGCCGCCTCTATCTGCTCGCTCACGGCGGCCACGGCCTGGGTACCGTCGAACTTGCTGTATTGGGTCTGACCTGCGGCGGCCACCTTGCCATAGTAATCCACCAACGGCTTGGTCTGCTCGTGGTAGATCGCCAGGCGCTTGCGCACCGTGCTTTCTTCGTCATCGGGACGGATAGCCAGGTCTTCGCCCGTGACGTCATCCTTGTCTGCCACTTTAGGCGGATTAAATACCACATGGTAGACACGGCCCGAACCCGGGTGCACCCGGCGACCGCTCATGCGCTTGACGATTTCCTCGTCCGGCACATCGATTTCGATCACATGATCTATGCTGATGCCATTTGCCGCCATCGCATCCGCCTGGGGAATGGTGCGCGGGAAACCATCGAGCAGGAAGCCCTTGGCACAGTCGTCCTGAGTAATACGCTCTTTCACCAGGCCAATGATCAATTCGTCGGACACCAACTGTCCGGCATCCATGACTTTCTTGGCTTCCAATCCCAGCGGCGTGCCGGCTTTAACGGCGGCGCGCAACATATCGCCGGTAGAAATTTGTGGAATGCCGTACTGTTCCATGATGAATTGAGCCTGGGTACCTTTACCGGCACCTGGGGCGCCCAATAGGATAATGCGCATTTCAAGAGTCCTCTTTTCGCATTGATATTCTTCTTAGGGCGGCGATCTTCGCACAATTGGCCGCCATTTAGAAGGGGATGAGCCCGACTTTAGCTCGAGGATGAGAGCCAGCCCACCCTCGGCGGGCATGGCGGAGCCTCAATAAAGCAAGCTGTAGAACTGACGCCGATACTGATTGGCGACGCCATGGCCCTGACCCAGGGCGGTCAGGATTTCCATAAACACTTGTTTAACATCGCCATTGAGTGCCGACATGTCCTGCCTGAGCACGGCCAGCAGAGAACCCAGCGCCTCATCGTCCCTATGGGCCTGATGCAGCGCCCGCGCCAATGCGATCAAGAGCGTCAAATCGTCCGGTGCCTGCGCCAGCTTCTGTTGCAGCTCGCGGATTTCCGGCGTATCGGCCGCCTCCAGTGCCAAAGCCAGCTTGGCCTTCAGGCTCTGATAGTAGCCGTCCTGATCCGCCAGGCCTATCCTGTCGAGCAAGGCCGTGGCGGCGGTGTAATCTTCCTGCTGCAGGTACACATCGGCGAGCACCAGGCTGATTTCGGCGGTCGCCGACTGGCTCTGGGCCTCCTTGAGCAGCACCTGTGCCGTCGACAGCATCTCGTCGCTGACCTGGGGCTGCGCCAACAGGGCCTTGGCCTCGTCCAGCTGCAATTGCCATATCGGCGGCAGATACTTGTCCAGCATTATGCCTATCTGCTGCTCGTCCTGCAGCCCGGCGAAACCGTCTACCGGCTGGCCCTTGTCCAGTACCAGGGTCGTTGGCAGACTCTGAATACGGAAGTAGCTGGCGATCTCCATTTCCGCTTCGCAGTCGACCTTCGCCAGCAGGAAACGTCCGGCATGCTGCTGCGCCAGGGCTTCCAGTCTGTGGGCCATGGCCAGGCTGTCGGCTTGTTGTTCGGCCCAAAACACCAGCACTACCACTTGCTGCATCGAGGCATCGACGACTTGCTGTATGTTGTCTTTGGTGAGATTAAGGACGTTTTCCATAGCCTTTCCTAAAAAGAATGGCGGTAACAGGTACCGCCATGTTGATCCCCGGGCAGGAGGCCAAGCGCCTCCATGCCCTGTTACTTAATGCTAGCCAACAACATCTGATTCATCAGCTTGATGAAGGCAGAAGGATCCGCCAGGCTGCCCTTTTCAGACAATTGTGCCTGCTGCAGCATGAGTTCGGCCCAGTCTTTGAACAGGCTTTCGTCCTGCTGCCCATCCAGATGCGCCATCAGAGGATGGCTCGGGTTGATCTCGAAGGTAGGCTTGACCTCGGGCACGGCTTGACCCGCGGCCTGCATCAGCTTGATCATCTGGGTCGACATCTCGCCCTCACCTGCAACCACACAGGCCGGCGTGTCGGTCAGGCGACTTGTGACCTTGACGTCGGCCACCTTGTCGGCCAGCGCCGTCTTCAAACGCTCGACCAGGGAAGCAGACTCGCTCGCCAGCTTCTCGGCCGCTTCTTTCTCGGCCGCATCTTCCAGCTCGCCCAGTTCCAGATCGCCTCGGGTGACCGAGTGGAGTTTCTTCTCCTTGTATTCGGTCAGGTGGTTGATCAACCACTCGTCGATACGCTCGGACATCAACAGCACTTCTATGCCTTTCTTGCGCAGCAGCTCCAGATGCGGGCTGTTGGCGGCGGCTTCATAACTGTCGGCGACTATGTAGTAGATCTTGTCCTGGCCTTCCTTCATGCGGCCGATATAGTCGTCCAGCGACACCGTGGTGGCCGCAGAATCCGTATGGGTCGAGGCGAAACGCAGCAGACCCGAGATGCGCTCACGGTTGGCGAAGTCTTCCGCCGGACCTTCTTTCAGTACCTGGCCAAACTCGGCCCAGAATTGCTGGTACTTGTCGGCATCGTCTTTGGCCAGCTTCTCCAGCATGCCCAGCACCCGCTTGGTGATACCGACCCGCATCGCCTTGGTCACCTGGTTGTCCTGGAGGATTTCCCGCGACACGTTCAGCGGCAGATCGTTGGAGTCTATCAGGCCGTGGACGAATCTCAGGTAAGATGGCATGAACTGCTCGGCGTCATCCATGATGAATACCCGCTGGACGAAGAGTTTCAGCCCATGTTTGCGATCCCGGTTCCACATGTCCCAGGGCGCCTTGGCAGGAATGTACAACATGCTGGTGTATTCCTGCTTGCCTTCGACCCTGTTGTGGCTCCACAGCAGGGGATCTGTGAAGTCATGGGAGATATGCTTGTAAAACTCCCGGTATTCTTCGTCGCTGATGTCGGACTTGCTGCGGGTCCACAGGGCGGTAGCCTTGTTCATCACCTGCCACTCACCTTCGGTGGCCGGGATCTTCTCGCCATCCTCACCCTCGCGCTCCGGGGTGCCGGGCTGGAACATCTCGACAGGCACAGAGATGTGATCCGAGTACTTGGTGATGATGGAGCGCAGGCGCCAATCATCGGCAAATTCTTTTTCTTCGTCGCGCAGGTACAGGGTGATTTCGGTGCCGCGGCTCGCCTTGGTGATGGTCTCGACCGTGAAGTTGCCCTCGCCTTCGGATTCCCACAACACGCCTTCGTCGGCGTCGTGTCCGGCCGCACGGGTACGCACAGAGACTTTCTTGGCTACGATAAAGGCGGAATAGAAACCGACACCGAATTGACCTATCAGCTGGGAATCCTTGGAGGCTTCGCCCGAGAGGTTCTTGAAGAACTCGGCGGTGCCCGACTTGGCTATGGTACCCAAGTGCTCGATCACGGCATCACGTGTCATGCCGACGCCGTTGTCTTCTATGGTGACTGTGCCCTTGTCCTTGTCTGTGCTGATCCTGACTCTCAGCTCGCCTTCGCCTTCGTATAAAGCATCATTGGTCAGAGCCAGATAACGCAACTTGTCCGCCGCATCGGCAGCATTGGACACGAGTTCACGCAAGAAAATTTCTTTGTTGGAATACAAAGAGTGGATCATCAACTGTAACAGCTGTTTGACTTCAGTTTGAAAACCATGAGTTTCTTGATGTGACATGAAATTTTCCCTTGTTGTTACCAAAATAAGTATTACCCAAGCGCCGTAAATCAGTCGCCGATGTTACAGAAATGGGGCTCAAAATGGCTTTTTCAAGGGGAGAAAATGAATCTCTGCCCAACTGACTAAAAAGGCAACAAAAAGCCCGGTATTACCCGGGCTTGGAAGTCACGCATGACTCGGCGCAGCCGCAGTCGGCTCAGAGTGGCAGACGGCCGTTGAAAGACAGCGCCAGGGTGGTGCTGTCGACATACTCCAACTCGCCACCCACAGGCACCCCATGGGCGATGCGGCTGATGCTGACCTCATAGCGTCTGGCGATATCTGCGATGAAGTGGGCCGTGGCATCGCCTTCGACCGTAGGGTTGGTGGCCAAAATAAGTTCAGTCACCTCCCCCTCGGCCAGGTGTTGCTCCAGCCGTGCCAACCCAAGTTCCTCCGGACCGACCCCATCCAGGGGCGACAGGTGCCCCAGCAGCACGAAGTAACGGCCGTTGAAATGGCCGCCGGCTTCTATCGCCAGCACATCCGCCGGGGTCTCGACCACGCAGATGACGCCGGCCTGGCCGCGCTTGGCGCTGGCACAGATGGGACACAGGCTTTCTTCGGTGAAAGTGCGGCAGGACTGGCAATGACCCACATCACTCATGGCATTGCCCAGGGCCGTAGCCAGCTTGAGCCCGGCACGTCTGTCCCGCTCCAACAGCTGGAAGGCCATGCGCTGCGCCGACTTGGGGCCGACGCCGGGCAAACAACGCAACGATTGAATGAGCTCGTCGACCAGGGGGCTGAATTTCATGGACAGCCTCGATTAGAAAGGCATTTTCATGCCGGGTGGCAACTGCATGCCGCCGGTCACTTCGGCCATCTTGGCCTTCTGGTTTTCTTCGATACGGCGCGTGGCATCGTTACAGGCGGCGGCGATCAGGTCTTCCAGCATTTCCTTGTCATCTTCCATCAGGCTGGGATCGATTTCGACCTTACGCACTGTGTGGGCGCCGGTCATGGTCACTTTCACCAGGCCGGCACCGGATTCGCCCGTCATTTCCATGCGAGCGATTTCTTCCTGCACCTTGGCCATTTTATCTTGCATCATTTGGGCTTGCTTCATCAGATTGCCCATTCCGCCTTTTCCAAACATAGTCATATCTCTTCAATTAGGGTTGTTAGCAACCGGTCAAAGTTGGCTAATCTTACTTAAAAAAAATGGATTGGCAACGACTGCCGCCATCCAGGCTTATTTCACATGTATCGTTTAACACGGGTAAGCTAACCCAGGCTGACTCGAACATCAGCCTGCGGCAGATTAACTCGCGGCCGGCACCCTGTCATGGGTCAGCGAGGCAATCGCCTGGCTGCGCTGACTCAGGTGTTCCGGCGGATAACTCAGGCTATCCGGGTCCAATTGGGCCCCCAGCTTAGTCATCAGCCACTGGATCTTGTCATCGCCGAGCAAGGCGGCCTGGGCCTCTTGCAACAACTCGCGGTGAAAACGCTTGCGCAGTTCCAACGGGGTCTCCCGCTCGCCATCCTGACCGACGAGAATGGTCACCTGCTGCGGCTCACCCAGGGCCTGGCTCAGGGCCTGCTGTAACTGCTCTATGGCGATGTCCGCCGCCAGGTGTTTCTGATCCGGCTTCAGCAACAGAGGCAGAGGCGACTCGAGTCGCTGGCACACGGAATTGACCGCCAGCTGCCTGACCCGGCCACCTATCTCCAAACTGGCCATCAGCTTATACCAGTGCAGATCGAGCGGATGGCCGCTGATCGCCGTGCTTGGCGCGGCCAGTGCCCTGGTTGGTGCCATAGCCGGTGCGACAGTCTGTGCCTTAGTCGGTGCCACGGCCGGCGTCATAGTCGAAGCCATAGTTAGCGCCTCGGGCTCTGGCTCTGCCTCTGGCTCTGGCGCAGCCGCGGCGGCAGGTTCAGGCGCCCGAGACTCTGCCTCGGCAGGAGCCTCCCAGGGCGGCCTGTCGTCATCTGCCGCGGCCGTGGCCCGAGGCTCCATCCCGGGCGCGACTCCAGTATCTCTTTCGGCCTTGGCCGGCACTTGAGCTGGCATTTGAACAGGCTCTTGCTCAGGGACTTGCTCAGACTCTTGCTCTGGCACTTGGACAAGCTCCTGGGCCACAGGCTCAGGCTTATCTGCCGCCTGCTGGCCTCTTGGCTGCGGAGCCAATTTGGGCGCCAGCTGGGGCTTTTTTGCTTCACCGTCCTTAGCGGCCAAGGCGTCTATGTCCGACAGCAGTGAATTCCTCGCGGCCAATACAGCGTCGAGAATATCGTCGTCAAACAGGGAAGCCTCTGCGGCTGCCTCGCCGCCCTGCCCGGCCGTCTGGTCATGACTTTGAGCATAATGCTGAGCATAGCTCTCATCGTAGCTCTGCTCGGGCGCGGCAAGGTTGTCGGAATAGTCCATGGCATAGGCGGCATCGCCCGGATAATAGCCGCCATCGTCCGGGTCGGCCTGTGCCGCCATGGCCTGCGGATAGTCGGCATAGGGTGCCTCTTCCAGGGCGCCGGGCGCAGCTGGCTGTACCGGCGCCGAGACGCTGCTGCTGACGGTTTCTGGCGCGGCTCCTGTCTCAATTTGGCTCTCGGTTTGGCTCTCAGTTTGGCTCTCAATTGGGGTTTCTGGCAGGAGCCCTGTTTCAGCCTCGGTTGGCGCTGCTGCTTGCCCGGCATCCGCAGCTACGGCGGCGGGCTCTGACTGGGGCTTGGATTCGAGCTGAGGCTCAGGCTGGGGCGCGAAACCCTGGCTCTGAGCCTGACTGAGGATCAGTGACTGCTCGGCCAACAGGGCGCTGTCTGGCGCCTCATCCTCATCTTCATCTGCTACCGCCTGCTGTCCTGGCGTTACGCGAGGCACTACCTCTGGGCTCGCTTGCGCCTGCGCTGTCGGGCCTGTCTGCTCCCCTGTCTGCTCCCCTGCCTGCTCTCCGGTCTGGGGCGCAGCGGGTTTCACTTCGGGCAAGGAGACAGACGCCTTGGCGTCGACAGTCCAACGCTGCACGGGTTTCTCAGGCACGAAGGCCACCGCCCGCAGCAATGCCATTTCCAGGCCGGACTTGGGATCCGGCGCATGGGGCAGATCTTTGCGGCCAGTGAGTAAGATTTGGTAGTAGAGCTGTACCTGCTCGGCACTCAATTGCTCGGCAAAGGCCGTTATCTGGGGGCTGTAGCGCGACTGCTGCGCCGCCGCGCTGGCAAATTGGGTCAGGGTTATCTGATGCAGCAACTCCAGCAGACTGCGCAGCACCTGGTCGGCATCGGCGCCATAGGCGAGCACCTGGGCCGTGGTCTGCATCAAGTTGGCAATATCGCCCGAGGTCAGCGCCTGCAGCAACGCCAACACCTGCTGTTCATCTATGCTGCCCAGCATGGTCTGCACCTGGGTCAGCAACACCTTGCCGCCACCGAAGGCTATCGCCTGATCCGTCAGGCTGAGGGCATCGCGCATGCTGCCATTGGCGGCCTTGGCCAACAGCGTCAGCGCCTGAGGCTCGAAGCTCAGTTGCTCCTGGGTCAACACATGTGTCAGCTGGGCGCAGATTTCACTCTGGCTCAGGCTCTTCAAGTTGAACTGCAGACAGCGGGACAGGACGGTCACCGGGAGTTTTTGCGGATCTGTGGTCGCCAGCAAGAATTTCACATGCTCGGGCGGCTCTTCCAGCGTCTTGAGCAAGGCATTGAAACTGCTGCGGGACAGCATATGCACTTCGTCTATCAGATAGACCTTGAAGCGGCCGCGGGTCGGCCGGTACTGCACATTGTCCAGCAGCTCACGGGTGTCATCTACCTTGGTGCGGGATGCCGCATCCACTTCGATGAGATCGACGAAGCGGCCCTCGGCAATCTCGACGCAACTGGCACACAGGCCACAGGGACTGGCGGTCACCCCGAGATCACAATTGAGTCCCTTGGCGAACAGGCGTGCCAGGCTGGTCTTGCCCACACCCCGGGTGCCGGTAAACAGATAGGCATGATGCAAACGCTGCTGGCTCAAGGCATTGGTCAAGGCCTGCAACACATGAGACTGTCCTACCATCTGCTCGAATTTGGCAGGACGCCACTTTCTGGCCAACACCTGATAAGACATGGAACTCCCCAAAGTAGCTGTTATCTGAAGCGGGTTAATCCCGGGATTTTTGGCACAATAACATGCAATGCCGACACTGGCTATATTGGCCGCCAGGGCGCTTCCCGGGGTGGCGTTTTATTCGCCTTCAAACTCACAAAGTTTAACCAACTCAAGGCCTAACTGAGTCAAACGCACCTCTCCGCCCAAATCGGGCAAGGAAATGACGAAGGCGGCATCTTTCACTTCACCGCCCAGCTGGCGGATCAGTTTGACCGTGGCTTCTATGGTACCGCCCGTTGCCAGCAGATCGTCGACCACCAGCACCTTGTCGCCGGCGCCAATGGCGTCGGTATGGATCTCCAGCACATCTTCACCGTACTCCAGCGCATAGCTTTGGCTCAGTGTCGCCCGCGGCAGCTTGCCCGGTTTGCGCACCGGCACAAAACCTACGCCTAACCTGAGTGCCAGAGGGGCGCCGAAGAAGAAGCCACGGGCCTCGGTGCCGACAACTTTGGTGAAGCCGCGACCCAGGTAATGTTCTGCCAGCAGATCTATGGTCGCCTGATAAGCCTCGTGGCTCTCGAGCAAGCTGGTGACATCACGAAACAAAATGCCCGCCTTGGGGTAATCGGGAATGGCTTTGATGCTCTGCTTAATCAAGGATAAGCGTGCTGTGTTCATTGTCATAATAAATGAGATCTCAAATGTCTGGATATGCCGGGCCAACGCCAGGACTTATACAACAAAAAAGTCCACCCGAAGTGGACCTCTGCAAAATCAGGCTCAAGCTTAAGCCGCTTTAAATCCGGTTGCAAGACGGCCATCGCCAGGATGTGAAACCGCTCGCCTTCGGCTTGGATGCTAGTCATCGATTTCTGGGATGCTCTGTATAAACAGCAATACCCCGCAGGCTATCCCAAAGACGACAGCCTTGAGCCACCAGAGGGGCACCAAGATCAAGCTGACGCAGAAACTGAGCCCGGTCAACCACAAGGCCCTGCGCTTCAAGCTGCGCCGCATTGCCCTATGATGCTCCCAATGATCCAGGCTGTCGACAAACCAGGGATGGTAGCGCAGCCAAAGATGCAGTTTCTTGCTCGAGCGCGCGAAACAAAAGAGCGCCAACAGAACAAAGGGCACAGTGGGCAGCAGTGGCAGGAAGATCCCAACCAGGCCCAGCGCTAAACTGCATAGCCCACAGAAGAGAAAGAAGCCGCGTTTTAATCTCATCCAAGCCCCTTTAACACAAAAGCCACCCAGAAGAGTGGCTTGAAAGTGACTGAACCTTGTCCTAGATCAAGCCGGCAATCTTTAACCATGTCATAGTAGTCGGCAAGGTAGGTAAGAGTAGAACTAAAATAAAGCCAATAAAATACAATACATTAAATGGGTCTTTAAACGGCGCGCTCATTACGGCTCCTATGGATTCTCAGTAAGGTTCAGTGAGTCAGATCATAAATGGCCGTCATTGTAACGGTTTGCCTTGCCAATAAAAACCAACTTTTTTTTAGGGTTATTCGGCTGGGCTGCGTATTATTCCCAGCGCCGCCAACTGCCGCAATAACTCCAAACTCCCCTGACTGATGGCCTCGGTCGCCATCTGCGGATAGAGTCGTTCCAACCAGGCGACTATCTCCGTCAGCGCCACCTCCCCTCGCTGCGCCATATAAGCCAACACCTGGGCACTCAGGGGATTGAGTTGTAGGAAGGCCACTTCATCTTCCCTGTCACGATAGACACAGAAAAATAAGGGACTGGCGGCCGGCGCTGCGGGGCGGTAATCCTGACTGATGCGCTGCACCTCATAAGTATATTGCGCCACCCTGGCGGTCGCCGCCAGGCTCAAGGGCCGGCATGTCACCTCGGCGTCACTCAGCCAAACCTGTGCCGGGTCCTCCTGGGCTATGGCCACGGCCAATTCCAGCCATTCGTAATGGGCCAGCTCCAGCATGAAGGGCGCATCCTGGCCCTTGGGCACATACTCCTGCTGCAGAAAATCCAGGAACTCTTGGGCAATGTTGACGAAAATCGGCGTCCGGCAGTCATGATGGGCGAAGAAGTTCTGCACCAATGCCAACCAAGACGCCTCGGCATACAGGCTCTTGAGCACGGGAAAGGCACTGGCGATAAACCCCTGGATGTTATTGAACAACAACTCGCGGTAGACCCCCATGCGCCTGCTGTCCGTCCCCTGTGGCAAGGGATTGGCAGGATCGCGGACATAGTTCATGAAGGCGGTTTGTAATTCGGTAAATGACATCAGGCACTCCTGCCGCTACTGGTGGCCGCGACATCCTGAAAGCTATGGATCCTGGTTATCTCCCGCAACAAGTCCTGGGTGGCGGGAATATTGAAGTCCCGCTCCAACAGAGTGGGAAATACTCCATGCACAGCGTAGCATTCGCGCAGCAACTGCCATACTGGATCTACGATCTCGGCGCCATGGGTGTCGATCAACAGATCGTCCGCTTCCCTATGATGTCCTGCTATGTGCAGATAAGCGATACGCTCGGTCGGCATGGCACGCAAGAATGCCTGCGCATCGTAGCCATGGTTCACCGAATTGACATAGATGTTGTTCACATCCAGCAACAAACGGCAATCTGCCTCGGCGAGCACGGCGGTGACAAACTCTTGCTCCGACATCTGTGCCCCAGGGGCGGCATAGAAAGACACATTCTCCAGGATGAAGCTGCGCTCCAGTATGTCCTCCACCCGCTTGATCCTCTCGGCCACATAACGCACAGCTTCCTCGGTGAAAGGGATAGGCATCAAGTCATACATATGGCCCTCCCCCGAACAGTAACTCAGGTGTTCCGAATAGGTCGTTATCTTATGGCTGTCGAGAAAGGTTTTGATACGCTTGACGAACTCGACATCCAGCGGCGCCGGGCTACCGATAGACAAGGACAAACCATGGCAGAAGAAGGGCCGACGCTCGACCAGGGCCGCGAACTTGTTGCCATAACTGCCGCCCAGAGTCATCCAATTCTCGGGTGCGACCTCGAAGAAATCTATGCTCTCGGGAATGTGCGCCATGAAGCCATCGAGCATCTCACGCCGCAGCCCCAACCCCACCCTGGCGTTGGCCGCCATATCGGCTCCAGCCATGTTTCCTCCAGCCATGTATCCCCCCGCCCTTACGCTTTAGCGCCTCTCTCGGCGCCGCCATACACAAAGGCCAGCAGAGGCTGGCCAAAACTACGACTGCCGAACCTGGGGCCATGCGCGCCCCAGGCTAACGGCGGTATGGGTTACTTACCTTTCTTGGCCGTTTCACCCTCATGGGCTTGCTTCATGTCGGCGCCACACTTGGCTTCACCGCATTTGCCTTCTTTGGCCTTGGCCATGGCGGCCGTTTTCTTCATCTCGGCGCCACACTTGGCTTCACCGCACTTGCCTTCTTTGGCCTTGGCCATGGCGGCCGTTTTCTTCATATCGGCGCCGCACTTGGCTTCACCGCACTTGCCTTCTTTGGCCTTCCCCATGGCGGCCGTTTTCTGCTTATCGGCGCCGCACTTGGCTTCAGCGGCTTTGCTGTCGGCCCCACACTTGCCTTCTTCGGCCTTCTTATCGGCGCCACACTTGCCTTCCTCGGCTTTCTTGCCGGCACCGCAGTGGCCTTCACCGCCGTCCAGTTGGTAGCCTGCGTTCATTTTCTCGAAGCCAAATGGGTTTGCCTGCGCCTCGGCGGCAAAGGCTGAACCAACGACGACTGCGCCCAAGGCGACGGCTACTGCGGTTTTTTTCACTGAACTCATAATGATTTCCTTCATCTATTTGTTATTGTATGACAGACACCCGCCAACATGATGTGTGAGTGCTGGCTTGCCTTAAGAGACCCTGAGATAAGAGATTTTATTTCAGCCAAAATATTCTTGTGCACCTCAAACCCATACCCTCAGGTCACACCCCAGCAAATTAGCCTATTTTTGCAATGAAAATCAAACTATTAAATTGGCATAGTGCTGATACCCCCTGGCACTCGGCCGCCAGAGGGCGATTTTGTAACTGCGGCCCCATGGGGTAGAATGCTCGCCCTTTATTTAGCTGTTCAGGTAGTTCTCAGTGCGTATCATTCTGGCCCCTATGGAGGGCGTGGTTGACGATTTAATGCGTGACATCTTATCCGAGATCAATCCGTTCGATCTCCTGGTCACCGAATTTGTCCGTGTGGTCGACCAACTCCTGCCGGAAAAGGTGTTTCATCGCCTCTGCCCCGAGCTGCTCAATCAGGGGAACACCCCTTCGGGTACCCCGGTCAGAGTCCAACTGCTGGGGCAAGAACCCGGCTGGATGGCGGAAAATGCCATGCGTGCCATAGAGCTGGGCTCCCATGGCGTCGACGCCAACTTCGGCTGTCCGGCCAAAACAGTCAACCGCAGCAAGGGCGGCGCCGTCCTGCTCCAGTACCCAGACAGCATACACGACATAGTCAGGGCCATGCGCCAGGCCGTCCCGGAAAACCAGCCGGTCACCGCCAAGATCCGCCTGGGATACGAAGATAAGTCGCTGTTTATGGAGAATGCCCTGGCCGTGTATGAAGCCGGCGCCAGCGAGCTGGCCATACATGCCCGCAGCAAGACAGACGGCTATCGCCCACCTGCCTACTGGGAATACATAACGGAAGTGAGGCAGCGGCTGCCGATCCCGGTTATCGCCAACGGGGAGATCTGGAACAGTGAAGACGCAGAGCGTTGCATGGCGGTCACAGGTTGCGACAGCCTGATGATAGGCCGCGGCGCCATATCCTTGCCGAATCTGGCCGATACCATAAAAACCGGCGCCACGCCTTACACTTGGCTACAAACCCTGGACCTGATGCTCGGCTATACCCAGAGAGAACTCAGCGGCCGCAAGAGCGATTATTATCCGGCACGGATCAAGCAATGGTTCAGTTACCTCAACCGTCAATATCCGGAGGCCGACGAGTTATTCAGAAGCCTGAGGGTGCATAAGACCACCCAGGACATAGTCAGGGCGCTGGAGCAGGCCAGATTGGCGATGAACTGAGCCAGGCCCGGGACGCAGCAGCCAATTTAATCACAATCTCACCCTGAATTGATCTTCATCAACACCGCCTCCCGCCTGTCGATGGCATCCTTATACTCTAGGAGCATAAACACAGGCGGATCCCGTGAGCAGAGAAAGAACCCATATAGAACAGGCATTATCCTCGCTCGATAGCCGGCTGAGGCAGGAGCTGGCCAGCCTGCTCCAGTTGCAGGAACAAAGCAGTGAGCTGACTCACAAGACACTGTCTGAACTCATTGAACTGCTGTTGACGCTGCAACTCAGCCACCATGACTTGTATGCCAGGCTCGCCAGGCTGGATGCTGCCTTATGTCAACTGGAGTTGGGGCTCTATGGCCTCTGCGCCGACTGTGAAGCCGAGATTGAAGCCGAACGGCTCGGCGCCGATCCGACGGAGCAGAGGTGCGAGCGCTGCAATGCCCGCTATCAACAGCAGCATAGGCAAGAACTCAGACTGGACCACTGATATCACCGGCCGTGGGATGCGGGTTTGAAAAACAAAAAAGGAGCCTAGGCTCCTTTTTTCATCAACTTATTCAGTCGTCTGGATTAGCGAGTGCGTGGGCACAGCTCATCGGCGCTGAAGAAGTAAGCGATTTCACGGGCAGCAGATTCAACCGCATCTGAACCGTGAGCGGCGTTTTCGTCGATGCTTTCGGCGAAATCGGCACGGATAGTACCAGGAGCCGCATCCGCTGGGTTGGTCGCACCCAGGATCTCACGGTGAGCCAGAACGGCGTTTTCGCCTTCCAACACTTGAACCATGATAGGACCTGAAGTCATGAATTCAACCAGGGCACCGAAGAAACCGCGCTCGCTGTGCTCAGCGTAGAAACCTTCGGCTTGTTCTTTGGTCAGGTGAAGCATTTTAGCTGCAACGATCTTCAGACCGGCAGTTTCAAAACGATTGTAGATAGCACCGATGTGGTTTTTTGCAACAGCATCAGGTTTGATAATAGAAAAAGTGCGTTCGATCGCCATAACTAGCTTCCTTTGTCAGCAAGTTTGAAAAAATTCGCGCGGATTATACGAGATTTAAACCACAAATCCTATCTTTTAAACAAACTTAACCGACCCGAAGCCGGGAGTCCGGCGCCATAACCACAGACACCATGGGACGACAGGCTAAGTTCGCAGCCATTGACTCATCTTCAGGCAGAAAGGAATAGTGTTAAGCCATTGTTTATCATGAATATGACAGGCAGATGACATGAAAAGCTGCAGCTGGGTGATGACTCGGCTTCCCTGGAACGCCGGCCGCTGACGCCGACAGACAGGCGCAGGCTACTTCTCCGCTATCCAACATTGCTGTATGGCTTCCAACACCCGTTCGCCGCAGTGCGCCGGATCGTCATCGAAATCCTCCAGTTCAAGCACCCAGTCTCGCAGATCGACAAACAACACCTTTTGGGGATCTACCTCGGGATGTTTTTCGAGCAACTCCAGTGCCACATCCAACGAATCTATCCACTTGAGTCCCATAATCTGTCCTCGGATCTTGGCCAGGCAAGCCGCGGGCGCAGCTCAGGCCTTTGGGTTACAGGCAAGCAGATGCAACATAAAGCTTGCCAATCTATCCCAGTTTAGTCTCAACCCTGAGCCAGGGCAGGCTTTTTCATTTTGGCGGCATTTTTCTCGACAAATTCTATGATGGCACCGGCCACGTCCTTGGTGGTGGCACCTTCTATGCCTTCCAGCCCGGGAGAAGAGTTAACTTCCATGACCACTGGGCCGTGATTGGAGCGCAGCAGATCGACCCCGGCGACATTCAGCCCCATGGTCTTGGCCGCACGAATGGCGACCGAACGCTCTTCCGGTGACAACTTCACCAGGCTGGCGCTGCCGCCACGGTGCAGGTTGGAGCGGAACTCGCCCGGCATCGCCTGGCGTTTCATCGCCGCGACCACCTTGTCGCCGAGCACGAAACAGCGGATGTCGGCGCCGTTGGCTTCCTTGATATATTCCTGCACCATGATGTTGGCCTTGAGTCCCATGAAGGCTTCGATGACGCTTTCCGCCGCCTTGCGGGTTTCCGCCAGCACCACACCTATGCCCTGGGTGCCTTCCAACAGCTTAATCACCAGGGGGGCGCCGCCGACCATCTCGATCAGATCCGGAATATCGCTGGGCTTGTTGGCAAAACCTGTGATGGGCAGGCCTATGCCGCGGCGCGACATAAGTTGCATGGAGCGCAGCTTATCCCGTGAACGGGAGATCCCCACAGAGTCGTTGAGGGCATAGACGCCCATCATCTCGAACTGCCGCAGCACGGCCGAACCATAGAAGGTAATAGACGCGCCGATGCGCGGGATCACCGCATCGAACTGCGGCAACTCCACACCGCCACTGTGAATGCTGGATTGGCGCATGTTGATATTCATGTAACATTCGAGCGGGTTGATCACCTGCACTTGATGACCGCGCAACTCGGCCGCTGCCACCAAACGTTTCGTCGAATACAGCTCAGGCCCTTGCGATAGGATCGCGATTCTCATTCAGGTCTCCGGCACCCATTAAATTTGAGCGCATAATACGCCTGCGGCAACAGAAATCAATCCGTCCCGGCGCAGATAATTGGCGGCAAGGCAAAAAAAAACCAGTCTCTGTGACTGGCTTTCTCCGAGCTAAGAAACAGGCCAGCGGCGAGGGGCTCCTTCCCCAACACACACTCGCCTCTCGACGCCAGGCCCTGCGCCCTAACGCACGCCCAGGGCGCGTCTGGCCCTTGCCAGTCCGGCGAGCAGCAACAGGCTCAACCAGCCCATGGCACCGCCATGATTATCATTGCGAATGATGAAACTTGTGCTGGTGCCGGTCGACAGCTCGCCGTCCGTGACTGTGACTTGCATGACGACCGTCTCTTCATGCGTAACATAAGGCAGCAGCAGGCTCACCTCGGCGGCGCCGGCATCGAACTCCAGCGTCGGACCAGACACTTGCGTCCACTGATAGCTCAGGGCATTGCCGTCCACATCTGCGGCCAGGGCCTTGAGTGTGACCAACTCACCTTCTTCATAGCTGGCTTCATGCCCGTCTATGCTGACGGTCGGTGCCTGGTTGACCTGTTGCACCACCACAGTCACTGTGGCCTTGCTGTTGTTGACACCATCGTCGACAGAGAGCTCGAACGTCAGGGTTTCATCCATGCTGACCTCGGGCGCCACAAAACTCAGACTCGGCTGATTGGCGGCACTCAGGGTCACTGGGATACCCGAGATTTGCTGCCAACTGAAGCTCAAGGCATCGCCCTCGGCGTCCGTGGTCGCAGCGGCATCCAGGCTCACGGCCATGCCTTCATCGACATTGTAAGCCAGTGACATGCTGATGACGGGTGCCTGGTTTGGCTTCTCGACCACTATGGCACCGGGATCGGCTATCGCGCCGTTGGCAATGAAGTCGGCGTCATTCGGGCCTCCATCCTGGATGAGCAGTTGCACACAGTTGTCACCGGCCGTCAGGCCAGCGACATAAGCCGCCGCATTCGGTGCCGGGCACTGCCCCCCGGCATCGGCAGAAGCCGAACTGACGCTGTTGCTGCTATCCTCAACGAAGCTGAACCAGCCCTGGGTGGTGTTGTACTTGCGGTACACGGCCCCTTCGGGCAGAGTGACACCGCTCGCCAGGGGGATCACCACGGCAACCGAATCCCCTGTCTGTGCCAGGCCGCTGAGGGTGAAATCCACCAGCGGTGTGGCCGCAGTGAAGTGGCTGTCATGGGTATCGGCTGCAGCGGCATCGCCGGCAAGGACAGTGGCTAGATCCGCCGCAGTCAGACTGGCATTGGCACCTGTGCTGCCATTCAAGGCCTGCACCAGGGTCCCCAAGGACATGCTGATCCCTGTCGAGGTTTGCAGCGGCTCACTGTCGCTCCCCGCCGGCAGACGCGTGGTATTGCTGTCGTTGTCCAGGTAATCGGCAATGCCATCGCCATCCGTATCGCCATACCCTTCCTGACTGTCGACTATGCCATCCTGATCTGTGTCGGTCGCTGCACTCAGAGCGGCTAATTGCCCAACCAGGAGTTGTAGCCGGCGACTGCTGCTCAGGCGCTCGGCCGTGCTGGTCTCAGTCACTGTGACATCGACAGTATAAACCCCCTTAGCCAGACCGCTGGGGTCAAATTCGAAACTGCTCTTGTGCGTGGCATCGCTGCCCGATGCGCTGCCGACTGTACCTTCGAAGGCGTTATTCGCCACCGACCAGCTCACCTCATGACTGTCATTGAGGTTGGCATCCTTCACCACGGCGCTGATGACGACCTTACCCTTGAGCGGGTCAATCAGGTTGCCGGTTTGAGTTTGTTGCATGACACTCACATCCAGAGTCGGCGTCAGATTCTGTTCAACCACAATCAGTTGTGCCTGGGATGACTCTGAGACGAAAGCGTTGCTGACTCTCTCGAGCCCAACGGTCAAAGTGTCACTGGCAAGCACGTTATCAGGCACTATCAAGATTAGCTGCCCCTGGGTACCTGCCGCTATGCTGGTACTGCCTTGACCTATCTGATTGCCATTGAGCCTCACTGTATAACCTATAGCCACAGGATAAGCAGGCGCCTGTCCGCTGAGACTGACAGGCAAAGCGTATTCACCGCCAACCTCGACCACCAGCTTTGACGCAACACTAAGCGCCGGCAAGATAGCCACCTCAAGCTGAGTGGTTGCCGCATTGCCTGCGCTGTCCGAAGCCTTGAATTCAACCGAGTGCAGCCCCGAGACGTAACGATTGTCACCGTTCAAGACGGCCGCGATATCGCCGTCGACCAAATCTGTCGCCGCTACCTGAACGACAGAGAGGAGATCCGTCAGGCGGCCTGTGGCGTTAATGTTGACGGGGACCAGTTCGGCAAACACAGGAGCCGTGGTATCGACAACAGTCACTTTCTGCTGCGCCTTGGTCGCATTACCGGCCAGATCGGTGGCTGTCCAGGTAACAATATGCTCGCCCAGTGCCAATGCCCCTTGAAGATCCGACACTAGGGTCGGTGCTGTGGCACTGTTGTCAGTGACTTGTGGCTGAGGCAAAGCCACACTAGTAGTCGGCCCGGTCGCCTCAAAGGTTAACGGCAAGAGTTCGCCGAATACAGGGGCCTGGCTGTCACCTACCTTGGGATCCAGCGGCGCGCTGTCATCCACGTCCGGGATACCGTCGTTGTCGTCGTCGGTATCGGCATTGTTGCCTATGCCGTCGTTGTCTGTATCGACACTTTCTGCCGCATCCAGCGGGAAGGCGTCGTTGACGTCGAGCACGCCGTCGTTGTCGTCATCCAAATCGGCATTGTTGCCTGTGCCGTCCTGGTCGGTGTCGACAGATTCATTGATATCCAGCGGGAAGGCGTCGATATCGTCGTTGACGCCGTCGGCGTCACTGTCGGCCTTGGTGTAGTCTGTGCCCAGGGCCAGTTCTTCGGCGTTGCTGAGGTTATCGCCATCGGCGTCGGCATTGAAAAAGTCTGCTGTGGCCGTGGTAACGCTGCTGGACACTGACTCGGCGGTGCCATAACCATCGGTGTAGTCGGCGCGAACGCTGATGTCCTGATCCTTGTCGGCCAGTACCAGGCTGTACTCGCTGCCTGTGGCTATGGCCTGACCGGCCCGCAGCCAGGTGTAGCTCACGGCTCCCATGCCATCGAGGTCGGCCAGGGTGTTGCTGGCAATCAGGGTCTGGCCATTGGGCGTACTGGCTGCAATGGTCACTTCGCCCGTCGGCGCATCGTTGACGTTGGCCACAGAGAGATCGAAGGCCGCCAGGCTGGCGCTGAGCTTGCCGTCGCTGACCGAAATCACTATGCCGCTAAAGTTGCCGACATCCGCATAACCCGGGGTGCCGGTGAGGGCGCCGGTACTGGTGTCAAAGCTGGCCCAGGCGGGCTTGTTCTGGATGCTGAAGCTGAGGTTGTCATTTTCAGGATCTGCGGCCGTGGGGATAAAGCTGTAGGCCGCGCCCTGGTTAACCGCGCTCGCAGGCGCGCCGGAAATGGTCGGCGGCGAATTTTCGGTCAGGTGCACCAGAATGGCGCGGTCGTTATTTAAGCTGTAATAGCCCGCCGCAACCAGCTCCCCGTTTGACTTGACGGCCAGGGATTCCAGGTCGACGCCGCCGTCTAAGTCAAAGGTCTGCAAGCCGCCGGGAGCGAACGTCTCGTCCGGCGAGCCGTCGGCATTGAGGCGCTGTACATAGGCCAGATCGTAGTGGCTGGTGCCCTCATAACCGGCGAACAGGAAACGCCCGGCACTATCTTTTTGCATATTGCTGACAGTGTACTTCTTGCCGGCACCGAACTGCAGCGGATTACCGCCGTTAAAGCTGCTGTCGACCGCACCCGTAGCATCAATGTGTACCAAATAGTTGAAATACTCTGTGTTGGTACTGTGGCCAGTAACCACTAGCCACAGGTTATCGCCCTCAACCATGGCTTTTTGAAAGGCACCGTAATTATCTGCTGGCAGGACGTAGGTTGTAACGCCGTTGGTGCCGTATGTAGTGTCCAGGGTGCCGTCGGCATTGACCCGCATCGCCATACTGTTGCTTTGATAGTTCACGCTACCCGCCAGCAGGATACGACCCTGGCTGTCTTCGCCCGCGCCCCACGAATGGTCGTTGCTGCCAAGGCCTGTGGCGGCGAAGATGCCGTTGTTGCCGAACGCTGTGTCCAGCGTGCCGTCGGCATTGAGGCGCGCCAGATTATATTTGTCGCCGGCAACGAACATGCTGCCGTCTGCGTGTAAGATCAGTGCCAGAGGTTTCACGGTATCCGGCATATTAAGCAGGCCGCCCGTGCCAAAACTCGTGTCCGGCTGACCGCTCGAATTCAACTTCATCAGGTAAAAACCTGTGGCGCTATACACTTCGCTACCGAGCAGCCAGATATTGCCGTTGGCGTCTATCTGCAGGTCCTTCGGATAGTCGCCGCTGCCGACGTTGAGCTGATAAGTGCCATTGCTGGCAAAACTGGTATCCAGGCTGCCGTCCGCGTTATAGCGGCGCAGAATTATATCGTCGCCCGTAGTTTTGCTGCTGTCCGTGGCATTGCCCGCCACCAGGGTGCGACCTTCGGCGTCGACGCGCACCTGGTAGTAATATTCATAATCGTCAAACGGCAGGGTCAGGTCGGCAGTGCCTTCCATCGCCGTGCCGTCTTTGGCGAATGGCCGGGTGGCATGGCCGTCGCCGTCGACCCTGGCCCAGCCGAGATCGTCGCCCTCAGCGCCGCTCTGGTGAGAGAAAATATCCAGGTTGCCGGTTGCGTCCTCGTGGATCAGCACCGGATAGTTGTTGGCGTCGCCCTGCTCCAGGTAATAACTGCCGATGCCGTTTGTGCCGAAGCTGGTGTCCAGCACGCCGCTATTGCTCAGGCGCAATACCGCCATATGGGAAGTGCTGTTGCCGGTATAGATCTTACCACCGAGCAAAATACGGCCCTGGCTGTCGATTTTGATCTGGGTCGAAGTATTGCTGCCGCCGGTTCCCTGTCCGTTGACATCCAAGCCGAACCAACCGTTGTCGGCAAAGCTGGTATCCAGGGTGCCGTCGGCGTTATAGCGATACAGGTTGAAAATTTCCGTGGTATCCGAGTCACTGACCCGATCGGAGGTCGTGAGCAGAATTTTGCCGCTGGCGTCAACGCCCAGATCGTACGCCTGGCTAGACTGCGTCGTTCGGCTGACGTCCAGCTGACCGCTGCCGCCGAAGTTGGCATCGAGGGTGCCGTCTTCGTTAAAGCGGAACAAGGTCGGCTTGTAGTCGAGATGGCCGGACGCAAGCAGGACCCCGTCGCCGGCAAAGGCCAGCGCATTGATCCAATCGTCACCGACAGCGCCCATGGTCTGATAACCGCTGGTGTTGAAGCTGGTGTCCAGGTAGCCGTCGGCGCCAAAGCGAGCGACAAACGCATCGTTGCCCGTTTCAGATTGAAAAACCCGTCCGCCGACATAAACTCGGCCCTGGGCATCGCTGAGGATGCTGGTCAATTGCGGGGCCTTGTTATTGACGGTAAATCGGGTCTCACCACCCTCGCCGAAACTGGTATCAATACTGCCGTCCGCCAGCAGGCGATACAGGCGCATCTCGTTTAGGCTATTGCCCTGGGAGTTTGTGCCGACATAGCCGGCGACCAGAATGCGGCCCTGGTTGTCGAGGGTGACGACCGAACCGTAGAGCGGATAATTAGCGTCGCTGATTTTTACTTTGCCGCCGCTGCCGAAGCTGGTATCCAGGCTGTTATCGCCTGAACGTCGTTCGATATAGATCTCATTGTTGAGTTCGACGCCCGGCGATATGTTGCCGACCATCAGCACCCGGCCCATGGCATCGACCGCGACCCGGTCGGGCGCGTCGAACGTGCTGTCAAACGCACCGGCACCGCCATCGAGCGACACGATTTTAACCGACGCCGCCTCACCCATGGTGGTATCGAGATGGATACTCGCCAATGCCGCACTGCTGCTTAGCGTGCCCAACACGGCCGCGGTAATTAAACCTGCCAATTTATTGATTTTCAACTGCTTGCTCATCAAGCCTTCTCCTCTGCATTAGATACTTACCCGATCCTGGGGCTCTTCCCAAAAGTCATAGTGACCCCGACTCGCCAGTTATTTTGTTCATTCAAACGCCCTGCGCTGCCAAGCGGCGTTCGCTATTTGCCCGCTCGTTGCCCATTCGCAATTCGGCACTTTATCTAGTTACGAAAAACATCCGGCAAACCCGCCACAAAAAATAATTTTTTGGGCGGCGTGAGTTTCAGCGGCACAAAATGTCATTTGCGGGGATTGAAACAGGGAAATATGCAGTGAAGATGCAGACGCACAACATCGCATTGCCAGGACAGAAAAATAAAAAGAGCGGCAGTGGCCGCTCTTTATGGTGTTTCAGGAGATGAAGTCTTTATTTTTTCCGGCGTCTGCGCAATGCAGGCAGGAACGCCAGCAACAGTGACCAAGGCGGCATTGAACCGCCGGAGTTCTTGCCCTCGGGTTGTGCCTCAGACGTCACCTGTGCCACCTTGACCGTCAGTTTGACCTGCTGGGTCACAGTATCAAAGCCGTCGCTGACGCCCACCAAAAGGGTGACATCCTGGTCCGTCTTCACCTGCGGCGCGCTGACTATCACGGTCGCGCCGTTCGCGTTCTCGAGCGTCACAGCAACGCCGTCGAGCTGGCGCCAGCGATATGTGAGGGCATGGCCGTCGGCATCCGTGGCACTCGCCCGAAGGCGTAGACTGTTACCCGACTCGACCGTCGCGATCGCATCCGTGCTCAGCACCGGCAGCCGATTGACCATGGTCAGATTGACGGTCACGTCCTGCACGCTCGCTGCTATGCCGTCGCTCACAGTCACACTGAAGGTCAACGGCGTGTCCGCCCGGATGTCCGGCGCCATAAAGCTCGCCACTGCTGCGTTCGCATTTTCGAGCGCGACCCTGGTACCCGAAGTCTGCTGCCAACTGTAGCTCAGGCTGTCACCGTCCGCATCTCTGCTGCCTGACGCATCCAGGGAAACCCGCGTCTGCTCGTT
Source organism: Shewanella sp. AS16 (assembly GCF_021412365.1). NCBI lineage: Bacteria > Pseudomonadati > Pseudomonadota > Gammaproteobacteria > Alteromonadales > Shewanellaceae > Shewanella > Shewanella sp. AS16. The sequence continues at coordinate 354,188 of NZ_JAKCLK010000001.1, forward strand.
CGCCGTCACAGTCTCGCTTGCAACCTTCGCCAGCGGCGCCGTGTTGATGCGCGACACAGTCAACATCCCAGGGTCGGCAACCCTGCCGTTCACCAGGCCGTCGTTGTCGTATTCACCGCCGTCGACAATCACCACCAGCATACAGGCATCACCTGTATTGAGGCCCGTGCTGTACGCTTGTGAGCCCGCCGCCGGACAATTGCCGTCCGCGTCTTTAGGAGCCGACAGCAAGCGGTTCGCACCGTCGTCGACAAATTCGAACCAGCCGCGCGCCTGACTGTACTTGCGGTACGCCGCATCGCTCGGAATGCTCTGCCCTGCCGGCAGCGGCATCACCACAGGCACAGCATCACCGGCCTGCAGACCCGTGACCTGGAAATCCACCAGGTAACCCACCCCCTGGTGACCCTTGTCACGGGCGATCTCACCCAAGATCGCCACAAGTTCATCCTGAGTCAGGCTCGCATCCGCCGAACCTGCGCCTTGCTGCTGCACTGTGTTGCCAAGACGCATGGCCAGGCCCGCAGGCACCTGCAGCATATCACCGTTATTTGACAGCGGCAGGCGTGCCCTGTCCACATCTGCGTCCAGGTAGTCGGCAATGCCGTCACCGTCGCTGTCGCCGAACCCTTCGAGAGCATCAAGGATACCGTCGCCGTCACTGTCCTCCGTCTGCGACAGTACAGGTGCAGCCTCCAGCACCCGGAAGCCGATGCTGGCCTGTGTGCTGAGTGCAGACTCTGTGTTGGTCTCGGTCGCCGTCACGTCTATGCTGTAGAAGCCGGCACTCAGGTTCGCCGGGTCCAGCGTGATGCTGTTCCCCGAACCCAGATTGCCCAGCACAGTGCTGCTGTAGCCTATGCTGTGGTTGTCGTTGACGTTGACGTCGCTCACCAGGGCACTGATGGTCACAACACCGCCGGCAGGATCGATCAGCGAGACAGTTTTGCTGCCCTGCCCGACCCTGAGCGCCAGCGTCGGCGCCTTGTTGCTGCTAATCACATTCACCTTAGCCGCCACGTCGCCGCCCGGTACCGCGTTGTCGGCGCCGGTAAGGCTCACGTCAACCACATCGCCGTTGACAAGCTCGGCCGGAACCGCGATCAGGATAACCGCCTTGGTGCCGCTCTCAAGGATCACGCTGTCGCTCGTTGTTGTGCCGCTTGCCGTCACATCAAAGAACACGGTCACAGGGTAACTTGGCGCATCGCCGCTCAGCTGCACCGCAATGCGTGCCGTGCTGCCGCGCTCGGCAACCTGATCTATCCCCAAGTTCACCAGCGGACGTATGCTCGCGATCAGGCTCGCCTCTGCGCGGTTGCCGCTGGCGTCCGTGGCACTCACCAGCACGGAATGCGTACCTGAGCGCAGCTTGCTGTCGCCTTCCAAGACGGCGCTTACCTCGCCGTCAACCAGATCGCTTGCGCTTAAGCTGAGGTCCTTGCCTATGTCCGTCAGGGTACCGCGGGCATCGATGACGAGGTCCGCAACACCACTGATGACAGGCGCAGTGGTATCCACCAGCCGCACCACCTGGGTCGCGCTCGCACTGTTGCCCGAGGCATCCACGGCAGTCCAGGTCACCAGCGTCTGGCCGAGCGGATAAGGACCTGTATGGTCCGCCGCCAGTACGAACTGGCCGCTGTTGTCGGTTACCACAGGCGTCGCCAGCGCAACCAGCGTCAGCTTGTCCGTCGCTTCAGCTGTAACCGCCGGCAGGGCGCCGCCGAATACCGGCGCCTCGCTATCGACTGCAAGCATGACGGTCACAGTTGCACTCTTGCCGGTCGTGTTACCCGCCCTGTCTGTTGCGGTAAAGGTTACCCTGGTCACACCTGCGGCAAAACTCGCAGGGGCATCATTGCTGACCGTCGGCGTTCCGTCGACATTGTCCGTCGCCCTCGCGCCCGCCAGAAATGCAGCAATCGTCGCCTTGTCGGCACCGACCGCATTGCCGTCAGCCGACGTCACGCTGATGTTCGCAGGGACGCTCAGCTCAGGTGCCGTCATGTCCGCAACCGTCACTGTCGCGCTCGCCGTACCCAGGTTACCGGAAGCGTCCGCCGCGCTGAAGGTCACAGTCGTCGCACCGAGCGGGAATACCGCAGGCGCATCGTTGGATACAGTCACTGTGGCGTCTATGCTGTCCGATGCACTGGCACCCTTCAGGAATGCGGCAATCGCGCCGTTCGAAGCCGGCGTGCCGCCGGCGTTCGTCGCTGCAACCAGTATGTCCGCAGGCGCACTCATCACAGGTGCAATGATATCCACAACAGTTACCGTCCGCGTCGCCGTGCTGCGGTTGCCCGCCGCATCCGACACCCTGTAACTCAGGACATAGTTGCCAAGCGCACTACTGTCCACGCTGCCGCTTACCGTCACTTGACCCGAGATGTCACCGTCAACATTGTCTACCGCCGTATAGCCAGGCTCGACATAGCTGCCGCCGAAGGGCAACGTCAGTTCAGAAGCGCCGTTGAGTGCCAACACAGGGGCTAAGGTATCCTCCACAGTGACAGTCCGCGTCACAGACGTGGCGTTGCCCGCCGCATCGCTGACGCTGTAGGTCAAAGTGTAAACGCCGAGCGCCGGTGAATTCACGCTGCCGCTCACACTCACCTTGGCCGTCAAATCGCCGTCGACATTGTCGCTTGCCCTATAGCCAGGCTCTACGTATCCTTCGTTCACTTGAACGCTGAGCGTATTGTCGCCGGTCAAGGCGATCACTGGCGCGCCCAGATCCGACACAGTCACGCTCGCCCGCGAGATCCCCTTGTTGCCGCTGAGATCCGTCGCCGAGAAGGTCACCAGAGTCACCCCAAGCGGAAACACCTGCGGCGCATCGTGGGTCACTGTCAGACTGCCCTCGACACCGTCGAGCGCAGTTGCGCCGCTCAGGAAGGCCGCAATGGCGGGGTTGCTGTCGGCGGTGCCGTCCGCATCCTGCGCCGCCACGCCAATATCGGCGGGAGGCGTCACCACAGGCGCAGTAGAATCCTGTACCGTCACGCTGCGCGTCAGGGTCATACTGTTGCCCGCCGCATCGGCAACCCTATAGGTCAGGACATAGGCCCCTCTGGTCGCGACATCGACCACGCCGCTTCGCTCGACTCCGGCACTGATATCGCCGTCGACGTTATCGCGTGCGCTGAATCCAGGTTCAACAAAGGCCTGGCCGACCTCCAGAGTCATAGCGTTGCCGCCCGCCAGGCTCAATTCCGGCTTGGTCTGGTCGGCAACTGTCACTATGGCCTGCGCCATGCCCCTATTGCCCGCCGTATCCGTGACGCTGAAGGTCACCTGAGTCTCTCCGAGCGGGAACATCTCAGGTGCGTCGTTGCTGATTTGCGCCCTCAGGTCGCCGTCCACCGCATCCAGGGCTGTGGCGCCATTCAGAAAAGCAGCGATGGTCGCCTCCGTCGCCGCAGTACCGCTGGCATCCACCGCCGCTACCTCAATATTCGTCGGCGCGGTCACCACAGGGGCGCCGGCATCCTGTACCGAAACGCTGCGGGTCGCAGTTGCTGTATTGCCCGCCGCATCAACCAAGCTATAGGTCAAGGTGTAAATTCCCACCGAGCCGGTATCGACCGCTCCGCTTATCACAACGGCTTGCGAGATATCCCCGTCGACATTATCCGTACCTGATACACCGGGTTCTACATAGCTGTCGCCGTGACTGAGCGTGAGCGAACCGCCGCCGAGCAAGGCCAGCACGGGTTTGGTCAGGTCTGCAACTGTCAACAGGGCGGTACCTGTGGTGGTATTGCCGCTGGCATCGACCGCGCTGAAGGTGACAGTGTTCTCGCCGAGCGGCAGCACATCCGGCGCATCGTTGGTGACGCTCAAGACGCCGTCCACCCCATCGTTGGCAGTCGCCGCATTCAGGAACATGCTCACGTCACTCGCCGATTTGGCGGTGCCGTTGGCATCAAACGCAGCCACTCGAATGTTCGCAGGGACGTTCAGCACGGGCGCGGTGGCATCCGACACAATAAAGCTTTGCGTCACCTCGCTTGCCGCCGCGTAGCGGTCGTCGCCCGCCTGGCCGGCAACCAAGGTACAAGTGCCGGCACCGGTCAGACTGACGTTGACGCCGCTGACACGACACACGGACGGCGTCACGGACGTAAACGCCACGGTCAGGCCCGAATCGCTGCTTGCCGCCAGGGCAAAACCGCCGTCGGCAAAGTTGCGGTTCGCCGGGGCGTTGAAGCTGATCACCTGCACCTTCTTGTTGACGGTAAAGCTTTGCACCAGATCGCTTGCCGCCGAATAGTTGGCATCACCGGATTGCATTGCGACGACGGAGCAGAGCCCCCCGCCGAGCAGAGACAGCCTATCGCCGGACACGGCACAGACAGACGGCGAGATCGAAGCAAAGGCGACGACAAGACCCGCATTCGAGGTTGCACTGACAGTAAAGCTCGCATCGCCGTAGGTTTTATCCGCAAGCGCCGCGAAGCTGATGCTTTGGGCCGCCTTGTGGATGGTAAAGCTTTGCGTCTGATCCGACGCCTTCTGATATCCCGAGCCGCCCGATTGGAACGCAGTGATAGAACAGCTGCCGGCGCCAAGCAGAGACAGCCGATTGCCGGACACGCTGCACACAGCAGGCGTGGTCGAGGCAAAGCTCACCGTCAGGTTTGATGTCGCCATGGCGCTCAGGTCAAAGTCAGCGTCGCCGTAGGTTTTGTCGCTCACCACACCGAAGCTGATGCTCTGGCTAGCCATCGCGACGCTGACGCTTTGTACCACATCGGCGGCCGCCAGGTAGTCGGCGTTGCCCGCCTGACTGGCGATCACAGAACAGATACCGTTGGCCACTAAAGTCACAGTATTGCCTGCAACAGTACAGACATTGGGGGTGTCTGAGACAAAGCTGACCGCCAGGGCGGAGGTCGCAATCGCATTCAAGGCAAACGGCGCATCGCCGAAGGTTTTGTTCGCTGGTGCTACGAAACCGATGCTTTGGGTCGCCTTGGCAACATTGAAGCTTTGCATGACATACCGGGCGGCCTGATAGTTGCTGTCGCCCACTTGGCTCGCAACGATAGAACAGCGGCCTGCGCCGACAAGAGACACCAAGCTGCCGGATACGGTACAGACAGATACGGTCGTTGAAGCAAAGCTCACGACAAGGCCCGAATCTGCACCGGCGCTCAGATCAAAGGTCCCATCGCCGTAGGTTTTGTCGGCCAGGGCGGCAAAGTTGATGGCCTGGGCTGCCTTGGCAACTGTGAAGCTCTGCACCACCTCCGGCGCAGCCTGGTAATTGCCATCACCGGCCTGGGAGGCCGAAATGCTGCAGCTGCCGGCCGCCACCAGGGTCAGGATAGTGCCATTGACAGTGCCATTGACAGTGCCATTGACAGTGCCATTGAGGGTACAGATCTCGGGCGTCTGGGATACCAGGGCAACCGCCAGGCCCGAGTCGGCGCCGGCATTGAGCTCGAAGGCGTCATCGCCAAAAGTTTTATCGGCCAGGGTGCCGAAGTTGATGGCCTGGGCCGCCTTGGCAATCTCGAAGCTCTGCACCACCTCGGCCGCCGCCAGATAGTTGCCGTTGCCCGCCTGAGAGGCGGTGACAGAGCAGGTACCGGCGCCGTACAGGTTTGCCACGTTGCCATACACCATACAGACGCTTGGGGTGGTCGAGGCAAAGGATACCGCCAGGCCCGAGCTGGACGTGGCCCTCAGGGAGAAGGCACCGTCACCGAAGGTCTTGTTCGGCAGGGCTGCAAAGCTGATTTCCTGGCTGTTTTGGGCCACGTTGAAACTGTGCACCACCTCCTGGGCCGCCTTGAAGTTGGCATCGCCCAGCTGGCTGGCGGTGATGGTACAGCTGCCCGCCCCTTTCAGGGTCAGAACATTGCCGGACAGGCTGCAGACGGCTTCTGTGCTTGAGCTGAAACTCACGGTCAGGTCGGAATCGGCGCTGGCACTGAGGGCAAAGGCAGCATCACCTAAGGTCTTGTCGGCAAGGGGCGCGAAGCTTATCTGCTGGTCGCGCTTTTCCACCATGAAAGCCAAGGAGCTTTGCGATGCGGCCTGGTTGCCGGCGAGATCCCGCGCCGTGTTGGCGGCTATGCTGATTGCCAGAGAGCCGCTGCCGGAGAAGTTGCTCAGGGTCACCAGGCGGCTGCTACCGCTGCCGGACAGGCTGATGTCGGCACTGGCATCACCAGTGCGGACAAGGCCGATATCGGCGGCAGACAGACTGATGACATCGGCACCCGAGTAGCCGAGGATAAAGCTGACAGGGCCGCTCTGGCTCTGCGCCACACTGGGGGCACCGATGCTGAGTTCGGGCGCTATTGTGTCCTGCACCTGCACTGTGCGCACCTGTTGCAGCGCCTGGTTGCCGGCGGCATCTGTGACATCGTAATAGACACTGTAATTGCCCGATATCTGGGTGTTGACCGCGCTGTTGTCTATGCGCACCGCGGCGCTCAGATTGCCATCCACGTTGTCGCTGGCGCTCGCGCCCTGCTCCACATAGGCAGTGCCGCGCTCAACCACCTGCGGATTGGCGCCAATCAGGCTGATGACAGGGGGTATGGTCTCCTGCAGCACCCGCACCACCCGGAATTGGGGCTGGGCGGCATTGCCGGCGGCGTCGCTGACGTTATAGCTGACCTGATAATCGCCGGGCACTGTATTGCGGATGGCGCTGCTGTCGATGACCACGGCCGCGGAAATATTACCGTCCAGGTCATCGCTGGCACCGACGCCGGGCTCGACAAAATCGGCGCCGTAGGTCAACAGCAACGGATTGGCACCACTGAGGCTGATAACGGGGGCTGTGATGTCCTTGTCCTGGCAACCGTCGCCGTTGGCATCATACACAAAGCCCGCCAGCGGACAGGCATCGGCGGCGTCGAGTACGCCGTCGTTATCGTCGTCGCTGTCGGCATTGTTGCCTATGCCGTCCTTGTCTGTATCCAGGGTCTCGGAAGCATCGCGGGGGAAGGCGTCGCCGGCATCCGGGGTGCCGTCGTTGTCGTCGTCGAGATCCTCAAAGTCGTCGTTACAGCCGTCGCCGTCGTAGTCGCTGGCGGCTATGCCGACCGTGCCTGTGCGGCAGGCGTCGAGTTCGTCGGCGACGCCGTCGTTATCGTCGTCCGTATCCACATCGTTGGTCTGGCCGTCATTGTCCGTGTCCGCGTGTTGCAGCTTGATGCGGCCGAGAGATACGTAGTAATACTGATCGCCGTTCATCTGGCTCAAAATCTGGATCTTCACCAGGCGCACGTTTTCCGCGGCAAAGTCGAACAGCGCCGGCGCCTGATTGGTCCACCTGTCCACCACAATCGACGGCATGCTGTAGCGACCGACCTCACGGTAGTTGGCGGTCAGCGGATCGCTGTCGGAGGAGACGTAGAGAATGAAGTCCTTCACCGCGTTGTATGAGTAGGAGGTATTATTGGGATCCCAGATAAAGGCCTTGGACAAGTCGTAAGTGCCGCCGAGATCGACCACGATTTTCTGAGTCGACACGTGGGGGATGTTGCCCGGGAAACTCAATGGCCCGCCGAGACCACCGTCCGTGCTGTAGGTCACCCAAAACGGTTTGCCCGGTTGCAGCATATAGGCACCGCTGCCGCCGGAGGTAACCAAACCGACATTGGACATCAGGTTGTCTTTCTGGGTCTCGGTCGAATCCGCGCGATAGGACGAGGTCCACACCGCCACCGGGGTCAGCGCCCGCTCATAGGGGGTATTTTGGGCATTCAGGGGGTCCGTGCCCTGGCCCGCTTCGGTCACGTCGCTGAAGCCGTCGTTATCGTCGTCCAGATCTTCGGTGGCAGAGTCACAGCCGTCGCCGTCGGCGTCGTTGTTGGCCGGGCCCCAGCCGCGACCTATGGTGCCCATAGGGCAGCGGTCGGCGCCGTTGGCGACGCCGTCATTGTCCCTGTCGGTATCGTTGAGATCGGAGATATGGTCGCCGTCGTAATCCACAGGTACGCTGGCACTGTTCAGGGGATCCGTGCCGTTGGCAATCTCGTCGCTGTCCGTATAACCGTCGTTGTCGTCGTCGAGATCTTCGTCGGCATCGTCGCAGCCGTCGTTATCCCGGTCGGCGCTCAGGTTGCCGTCTAGGGTGATACACATATCCCCCGCCGCATCCAACATGCCGTCGTTGTCATCGTCATTGTCTTCGGTGGGGGAGTCACAACCGTCGCCGTCGGGGTCGGCATGGGCCGGGCCATTCCCCGTGCCGACTGTGCCAAGCGGGCACATATCGACGCCGTCGGGCACGCCGTCGTTGTCGTCGTCCGGGTCGTCCGAGTTGGAGATCAGATCCCCGTCCCAGTCGTTGGGAATGCTGGCGGCACTCATGGGATCCGAGCCTTCGGTCAATTCGACCGCATCTGAATAACCATCGTTATCGTCGTCCGGGTCGTTGAGATCTGAGATGTGGTCGCCGTCGTTGTCCGCCGGAATGCTGGCGGCGTTGAAAGGATCTGTGCCGTTGGCGTTTTCATCGGCATCCGTGTAGCCGTCGTTATCGTCGTCCGGATCATTCAGGTCCGAGATGAAGTCGTGATCAAAGTCGTTGGTGGGCACGCTGGCGGCACTCAGATGATCCGAGCCGTTGGCCTTCTCGTCCGTATCCAGATAACCGTCGTTGTCGTCGTCCGGGTCCCTGTGGTCCGGCAGGGAGTCGCCGTCGTTGTTGGTGCCTATGAGGCGGATTTCGGCAAAGCCGACCACGGACTCTGTAGACCAGTTGCTGTTGATCTTCACCTTGACCAGGCGCACGCCATCGGCGGAGAAGCTCAGCTCCTGTGCGGGGGCACGGACGTTCCAATAACCGCCGTTCTGGTTGACGGTGAACTCGCCGAGATCTGTGTAGTTGGCGGTTTTCGGGTTGGTATCGGCGGACACCAAAATATTGATGCTCTTGATGCCACGGGCCGCATAAGTATTGTTGGCACCTGAGAGGTTCCAAATATAGGCGCCACGCACATCCATGGGCTCGCCCAAATCCACCACGGCCGCCTGCTGGTCGACCGGCGGGGCAACGCCTATGGGGCCGCCCAGGCCACCGTCGCCCCAGCCCACGGACCAGACGTTGAGATCCCCTGCTTCGTGGAACTGGCGTTTGGTCAAGGGCTCGGTCGCAGAATTCAGGCCAGTGCCGCTGATCAGCGAATAGGGGCGGCCGCGGAATTCACCGCCGCCACCTGTGTAAAAGGAAGTGGTCCAGACGTTGACCGGCTTGATTGCCAAATCCAGCGGGAAGTTGTTCGGATCATTGGGGTCCGTGCCGTTGGTCTGCTCGTAACTGTCGTCAAAGCCGTCGCCGTCTGTGTCTGCCGCCAGCACAGAACAGGAAAACATCGACAGGATAACAGCCAGCAGACCGGCCACAGCTTTTCTACCGAAACCAAATCCCATATAGGGAAGGGATCCGGCGTTGAGATTCAAACGCACCGTGCGCCTCCAAAGTAAATTCATTCACACGACCGGCATAGCACCATGGCACCGCCGTACCGATAATTCGGACCAATAACAAGAAATACGTATCCCCGCCGAAAAACCGCCAAAAATCGATACATTTTTTACGGGTTAATTTCAGCGGCACAAAATGCCATTTGCGGGGATTGAAACAGGGAAATATGAGTGAATGTGCAGATACAGGGTGAGAGCGAAAGACGGCTGAAAACTGAAGTGCAACCGCAGGGATAGTGAACCTTGCTGTGCTCGGAGCAGAAGTTTAACGCTGGCACTCCCAGTGCCAGTATGACAAAATTTCCCCAATAACAAATATTATAAGAACTGACATGCCCGCCTTCTGTACCAAGATAAGCATTGGTTTTCTCCTGGCATTTTGTTGCCTGTGTCATGCTGACGACCAGTATGACCCCGGGCTGTTTTCCCCGACCCTGTTCACGGCCGAGGCCGACGGCCGACTTGCCAATAAGGAAATTTTGAAGCTGGCCCAGGACGACAGGGGCTTTATCTGGGTTGGTACCCAGAGGGGCCTGTTTCGCTTCGATGGCTATGAAAACCGCAAGATGACCTCGGAAGGCATGCCCTTCGATGTGTCAGCCATCTATGTGCGCTCCTTGCTCGCCGATGGCGATGTCCTCTGGATAGGGACACTGTCGAGCGGCCTGCTGCGACTCGATCTGCGCACTTACCAATTCAGCCAATTCAGCAAAGATCAAGACAATCCCGTCTCCCTGGGCGGTAACCAGGTCAACGCCATCAAGAAGGATGCCCAGGGCAAGTTGTGGCTGGCACACAGCTTTGGCCTGGACCGGCTGGATCCAGCGACTCAGACATTTCGCCATTTCGTTTCCGCCGATGATACCAAAGACAGGTACTTCAATTACCTGCTGGATCTGGAAGCGGACAGCGACGGCAGCCTATGGCTGTCCACTGCCAAGGGGCTGGCGAAACTGGCCCCAGGGGCGCAGCAATTTGCCTTGATCAGGGAACCCGCCCTGCTGGCAGAGGTGGTAATAAGGCGCATCCATCTGGCCAAAGATGGGCGCATCTGGCTGGCCACCCAAAAGCAGGGCACCTTTATCCTGAATAGAGATAGCCAAACGGCCATAAAGCTGGAGTCCCCCGCCTCCCGTGCCGATGCCGCCAATACCGCCATTGTCGAGACAGACGATGGCCAGATGTGGCTGTCTGGCTCCCTGGGATTGGAGATCCGCGACGCTGTGACCGGGCGGCTGCAGAAGGAACTGAGGGGAAATCTGCTCGACAAATACGGCCTGCGCGGTGATGTCGCCTACCCTTTGCTCAAATCGAAAGATGGACTGATATGGATTGGCGTCTCCAACTTTGGCCTGCAATTCTTTAACCCCCAGACCCGCCGCTTCCACTATTTTGATCGCTTCTCTCCCCAACTGGCGAACACCTTCGGTTCCTACCTGGCCAACCTGTTGAAGGTCAGTGAGTCGAAACTCATCATCTTCAATCAGCACCAACCCATAGAGCTCGACCTGACCACAGGGAAAACCGCCCCCCTGCTCAAGGAGCCTAGCCTGGCCAAGCAGTCGTTTTTCTCAGGGATCAGGGAAACGGATGACATCTATTGGCTCGGAGGCGGCAATGGCAACATCTTCAGGGTGGACCGCAGCCAACGCACGGCGGAAGAATTCCGCCTGCCACTGACCAAGACAGAGGGGGTGTATGTGCGTCACCTGGCGCTCGGCAAACAGGGGGAACTTTGGGTCGGCTCGGATCGCGGCCTGCTCAAGCTGGATCTGCACAGCCGCAGTTTCAGCTTCCCCAAGCACAGCGATGGCAGTCCCTTCATAACCTATGTGCGCAGGCTGATGGTCGATGACAGCAACCGGTTATGGGTGGGCTCAACCAGTGGCTTGGGCCTGGTAGACAGTGGCCAGACCCGGGTGCAGTTTTACTCCAGGGAACAGGGCACGGCCGGCACCCTGAGGCACAACACCATAGTGCAGTTTCTGCAGAACCGGCGCGGAGAAGTCCTGGTGTACCACAAGGGCGGCATAGACAAACTTGTGTCCAGGCAAGATGACACTATGCGCTTTGCTCCCTTTGCCACAGAAGTGACGGACAAGCTCGAAAATGAAGAGACCCTGCTGCAACTGGAAAACGGCCAATACTGGCTCGGCAGCCATTTCCTGTTGGACGAGGACGGCAGGTTGCTGCAGGCCCTGACCGAGACCGATGGCGCCCTGGACACGGGCCAAGGCAAAAATTTCCTGCGCCTGAACCACAGCCAGCTGCTGCACGCCTCCCGTGATGCCTTGGTGCTGATTGACCAGGATGCCGGGATAAGGGGGCACTATCGCGCCCCCCTGGTGGTGACCGAGCTTATGATCGGCAACCAAGAGGTGAATTTTGATGACACGACACCCAGTATTCGGGTGCCCAGCTCGGCCAACCAATTTTCACTGCGCTTTGCCGCGCTCGACTTCTCCGAGCCCAGGGCAAATCAATATCGTTACAAACTGGACGGTTATGATCCCGAATGGATCACCACCCCGGCCGATGTGCGTCAGGCCAATTACACTGCCCTGCCGCCGGGCCACTATCGACTCTTTGTCGAAGGCAGCAATCGCGAAGGCGACTGGAGCGGCGCGCCATTGATATTGGCAGTGGATATTGAGCCCAAATTTTTCCAGACCCAGTGGTTCCGTCTCCTGGCTCTGCTGCTGCTCGCCTTGCTGCTGTACTGGTTGTTCCGCTGGCGCCTGGCGGTGGCCAAGAGCAAACAGAAGGAAATCTTTGAGAAACGCGAAGCGCTGCGCAAGGCGGAGATGATGACAGAGCTGATGGAGCAGAAAAACCAGATGCTCGCCGAAGTGACCCATGATCTGCGCACCCCGCTCGCCATGGTCAAGCTGCAGCTCGAAGCCCTGCAGGACGGCGTACTGCAGCCGAGTGAAAAATCCTACGAAACGCTGCAACAGCGTATCACAGGGCTGAACCATTTGGTGGGAGATATCTACCAGTTATCCCTGATGGAATCCGGCGCGCTGACTCTGCATAGACAAACTACCCCAATCAACGCACTGCTGGCCTCGACTGTCGATGCCTTCAGACCCATGATGCAACAAAAAGACCTACGGCTTACATGGCACGACGACACGCCGCATCCCGTCGAGTTGCTGATCGACGAAGGCCGTATTACACAGGTACTGAACAACCTGATGAAGAACAGTTTCCGCTACACGGATGAACACGGCCAGGTCCGAGTGACGCTGACTCAAGACAGCGCCAGAGTGACAATCAGGGTCGAAGACAGTAAACCTTCGATCAGCGACGAGGAGTTGGGGAAAGTGTTTGAACGACTTTACCGCGCAAAATCCACCCGAAGCAAGAGCCAGTCCGGCTCCGGACTGGGGCTATGGATCTGCAAGTCCATTACCGAGGCCCATGACGGAGAAATCTCGGCAGGAGCTTCCGTCTTGGGTGGTTTGGCTATTACAATACGGCTGCCGCTTTAAACTTCGGGATCCTATGACAGATACTATCGTCCTGGTCGAAGACGACCTGGAAATTGCCGAAATCGTCCTCATGTACCTGCACGCCGCTGGGCTGAACACCCGGCACTTCGATGATGGTGTCGGTGTGGCCGCCTGGGTAAAACACCATACCCCGGCTGTGGTACTGCTGGATCTCGACCTGCCCAACAAGCAGGGGCTGGAGGTGTGCCGGGAGATCCGCGCCTTTTCCGAGTTGCCCATCATAATGACCACGGCGAAGGTGGAGGAAGTGGATCGCCTGCTGGGCCTGGAAATAGGTGCCGACGATTACCTCTGCAAACCCTTTTCGGTCAAGGAATTGGTGGCACGGGTCAAGGTACAGCTGCGGCGAATGCATCGCAGTCAGGCAGACGACAACGGTTTAAGGGTGGATGCGGCCAGTTTTCATCTGTACTTTTCCGGGAAGTCGGTGGAACTCACAGCCATTGAATTCAAGTTGTTTCACCTCTTGTACTCGAATGCCAACCGCATCTACTCCCGGGCACAGATAATGGATCTTGTCTACCAGGACTATCGCTGTGTGTCCGACCGCACGGTAGACAGTCATATTCGCAACGTGCGCAAGAAACTGGCGGCCATGGGCATGGAACAGGAGTTGATCCGCTCCATCTACGGCGCAGGTTACAAGTACGAAGCCCTCTGCTGAACCTTTGAGTCGATACTCAGTTCAATTGATTTCTGCACACTCACTGCATAATTTGCTGTTCTACTCTTCAGCAACAGGTTTTGCAATGGTGACAGAGAAACGATGAAACAGCCTTTCCAGCCACGGTCGGCGGCGGCCCTAACCTTGCCGGCCGCCGAGGATGACGACACCCCCTTGAGCGGCGCCGAGTGTCAGGCCGGAAAGGCGGCGTTTTTGGCCGCCCTGGCACACGAATTACGTACCCCACTGTCGGTCATCAAACTCTATGTCGAAGCGATACAGGACGAGATGTACGATAACAAGGATCAAGCCTTTGCCCGACTGGATGCGAAATTTCAAGAATTCGAACACTTAATGGACGAATTGCTGCAAATGAAAACCACACAAGACCAGTAGTTCAGCTCCGTTGGCCCGGTACCTATTGCGAGTCTCTATAAGCACAAATAACGATACAATGCGCTTCGGATCCGGTACGTACACACTCACCCTTGTTGGAAAAGGTCCCCTTATGCAGTTACCCGCGACAGAGCCAAGTTTTATCACTGCCCAGCTGACAGCGGCCGACCTGATGATCAGCGATACGCTTTACCGCGAATTGAAACGTTGCGCCGGCCGCATCCTGGCACAATATGCCAACAACCTGACCTTGCAAACGACGGAAGTGGTGCATGAGGCCTGCGTTAAATTAATCGAATCGGAAGGCAAATATCAAAGTAAGGAACACCTCTACCGTACCGCTGCCAAGGCGATGCGCCATCTGCTGATCGATTACGCCCGGACAAAATCGGCCGACAAGCGCGGCAATAACGCGATAAAAACCCAATGGCTCGACGAACTGCTCAGCGAGGACTGTGAGAACGAGGGACTGATCGCCGTCGAGCAATGCATTCAACAGATGAGCAGTCTGGGCGACAGAATGGAGGCCATAGTCGAACTGCACTACTTTGCCGGTTTCCCCCAACAGAAGGTGGCCGACACCCTGCAGCTCAGCCTGCGTACTGTGGAACGGGAACTGACCTTTGCCCGAACATTTTTATACGATCGCCTGCATAAAGGAGACAACGCGGCCCATGTCTGATCTCAAACGCGTTAAAGAACTGTTCGACGCCTGTCTGGACCTTCCCCCGCAAGAACAAAGCCTCTATGTCGAACAAAGCAACTGTACCGAGGCCGAACGCAGTGAGGTGATGCGGCTGCTCGATCACCTGAGCGCCAGCAAAACCGTCCACATCGCCGGCCACGCGCAGCGGGTGATAGGCCAGCATATGCGCGAATTAAGCCTGCAGTTCCAGCCAGGCCAACTGCTCGGCCAGTATCGCATCCTCGAAGAAATCGGCGTCGGCGGGATGGGCGTGGTATTGCTTGCCGAACGGGCCGACGGCCAATATCAGCAAAAGGTGGCAATCAAACTCGCCCCCTCATTTTCAGGGCCGGATGATCACCAGCATTTTGCCGCCGAGCGTCAGCTGTTGGCCAATCTTCAGCACCCACACATAGCCATGCTGCTCGACGGCGGTCTGACCGACGATAAACGTCCCTATCTGGTCATGGAATATGTCGAGGGCGAGAACCTGCAGGACTATTGTGTCGCCAACTCACTGTCGCTGGCACAAAGACTCGAACTCTTTCTCAACGTCTGCGACGCGGTCGGCTACGCCCACAACCGGCTGATCATTCACTGCGATCTCAAACCGGAAAACCTATTGGTCAACCAGGATGGCGTAGTCAAGCTGCTCGACTTCGGCACCAGCCGCCTGCTTCAGCAGGGGCAAGAGGAGCAAGGCGCCGCCCGCATGCTGGCGATGACCCTGAGCTGCGCCAGCCCGGAGCAGGTGCTCGGCGAACCGACCACGACGGCGACCGATGTCTACGGCCTGGGTGCCCTGCTCTATCAACTGCTGACCGGTAAGTCGGCCAATGCAGTAGATCGCAACAACATGGCGGCAACTCTCGACGCCATCTGCCGCGACATGCCGCTCCCACCCGGCAATCACGACAAACGAATCGCCAAAGACCTGGACAATATCGCCCTCAAGGCATTGCAAAAGCTGCCCGAAGACAGATACCCGTCGGTCAGCGAGCTGGCCTGGGACATCAAACGTTTCCTGAAAGGACAGACGGTATCCGCCACCCCGACCACGGCAGGCTATCGATTCGCTAAGCTGCTCAAACGCCATCCTGTGGCCTCGTCCTTGGCTTCTGCGCTCGCGGTCGCCATGACCACAGGCCTGGTGGCCACCAATCAGCTCAATCGCTCGCTGACCGAGCAACGAGATACGCTGATCACCACCCAGGCCAGTCTGCTGCAGCAAACCCATACGGCGGGAAAAGTCATAGAGCTGTTGACCGACATGTTCGACGCCGCCTCGCCGGCAAATGCCCAGGGTGAAGCGATCAGCATCGACAAGCTGGTCAATTCCGCGGTGACCAAAACCCGCAACACCTTGTCGCAACAGCCGGACGTCAAATCCCGGCTGCTCGGCGTCTTGTCCAGGGTACAGAACAGTTTGGGCCAGGATCAACAGGCCGTCGCCCTGATGGAAGAAGCCTTTAAGCTGAAACAACAAGACGGCAGACAGCCGACCCTGGTCGATGTCGCCGAGCTCGGCAGTACCTATACCAGTGCCGGTCAATTTGACGAAGCGCTCAGCTACCTGCGCCAGGGCGAGCAAATGGCACAGGCACCCGGTGCCAGCGAGAAAGACAGGGCGCTGGTGAATTATGATCTGGGGCTGTACTTTGAAAAGCAAAGCCAGTTCGCACAGGCGCAGGACTATTATCTCAAGGCCGATGCCTACTGGCAGCAACACCCTGACGAACAGGACACAACACCGCTGGAAATCCGCTTTCACATCGCCTATATGCACTACTATGCCCAGGAATATACCCAGGCCATAGACGTTTTGACCGCCCTGTTGATCGATACGGAGCGGTTATTCGGCGCCAACCATCCGCAGAATTTGAATACCCTGCGGATGTTGTCCAATACCTATCGTCACCTCGGCGATTATGACAAAGCCGAGGCGGCCATAGTGCGCGCCTATCAGCTGGCGCACAGAATCCTCGACCCTAACGCCCAGCTCAATCAAACCGTGACCCAGTCTTATGCCTATCTGCTCACCGACCAGGGACGTTACCAGGAAGAAATTGATATCCTCAACCAAGAACTGGCCGGCGATCTGACCAATCAGACAACCATAGGCAA
The DNA here is from genome assembly GCF_021412365.1 of Shewanella sp. AS16. NCBI lineage: Bacteria > Pseudomonadati > Pseudomonadota > Gammaproteobacteria > Alteromonadales > Shewanellaceae > Shewanella > Shewanella sp. AS16. Next base: position 371,031 of record NZ_JAKCLK010000001.1, read on the forward strand.
TTATCACTCGGACCGGGGCCAGGCCCATCTGGAACTGGGCAACTTTCAAGCCAGCAAGGACGATTTTGAGCAAGCGTTGGCGCTGCTCAGCCCGCATTACGCGGACTCAACTTTGGAGACCTTCCCTGCCCGTTTATTCCTGGCCTACAGCCGCTCGTTTCTCGGTGAAGCCGCCATTGGCGATCAAGCGCTTGACGAGCTCTATGCCCAGGCCGAACAGCAGTTCCAAAAAGGCGATTACAACCTGGGGCTGGTTGCACTGCTGCAGGGTGCAGTCGCCCTCAATAATCACGACCTGGCAAAAGCAGACCGCAAGCTGCAAAGCGCCAAAGCCATATTCGATGCCCATTTCCCGCCTGAGCATGTGGCCCATGTCACTCTGCTGCGCATCGAGGGCGATTACTACCTGGCAACGCAGCAGTGGCAACAGGCCCATAGGGTGCTTGGCCGGGCTTGGCAGCTGGCCGAAAAATACCACCCTCCGGGGTCGGTCGAGGGCCAGTTGATCCGCCTCAAAGATGCGCAGGCGCTATGGCATCAGGGAGACACACGCAAAGCCCGCGAAATAACCGCAGAAGCAGCGCCTTTGCTGCAACAAAAACTTAAACCCGACTCGCAGTACTACCGAATCGCCGAGCAGACTCGCCGTCTGGTCGACATGCAGCGAGGCTAAGGCTAACTAGAGACTTATTTATAGGGACTTAGTTATAGAAACTTAGCCATAGAAACTGGGTTAAAGGCATTTTGGCTGGAAATCACGCAGCTAAAATGCCAAAGGGAATATTGTCAGTGACCTTTTTACTTTTCACAGCCAACCCAGAATAGGCTTTCAGAGGTGTTGACCATAAAAAAAGGGTAATAACATCAGTTTGTTATTACCCTTTTTTAACTTGATTTCAGCCAAGCCGACTAGTTGTTTTCAGAGACCATGTTGATGGTGTACTTGGGAATGTCGATCACCATGTCGCTGTCGACCACCTTGGCCTGGCAAGACAGGCGACTCTCAGGCTCCAGGCCCCAGGCCTTGTCCAGCATGTCGTCTTCGAGCTCTTCGCTGGGCTCCAGTTCATCGAAACCCTCACGCACTATCACATGGCAGGTAGTGCAGGCGCAGGACTTCTCGCAGGCATGTTCTATGTTGATACCGCTGCGCAGGGCGACATCCAGTATGGTCTCCCCTACCTTGGCTTCGATGACGGCGCCATCCGGACATAGCTCTGCATGGGGAAGAAAGACTAATTGTGGCATACTTGATTCACCTATATATTGTCGACCGACTGCCCTTTTAGCGCGGCTCGAATAGAATTGTCCATACGTTTGGAGGCAAACTCCTGGGTCTGTGCATCCAAGGCCTCTATGGCCTTGGTGATAGCATCCGTATCGTCCTGCCCTGCGACCAGCACCAATTGGGTCATGGCCGCATCGATCGCCTCACGTTCGGCGGCATCGAGCAAATCCCCGTCTTTATGCAGCGCCGCATTGAGCGACTCCAGCACCCTGGCGGCCTCGACTTGCTGTTCGGCCAGCATGCGCCTGGCGATGTCGTCCTTGGCATGTTGCATCGAATCTTTCAGCATGAGGGCAATTTCCGTGTCGGATAAACCGAACGATGGCTTGACCTGAATGCTGGCCTGCACCCCGGTGGATTTCTCCATGGCGGTGACGCTCAGCAAGCCGTCGGCATCCACCTGGAAGGTCACTCGGATATGCGCCGCCCCGGCCGCCAGCGGCGGTATACCCTTGAGGGTAAAACGCGCCAGGGAGCGGCAGTCCGCTACCAGCTCACGCTCGCCCTGCACCACATGGAAGGCCATGGCCGTTTGCCCATCCTTGAAGGTGGTAAACTCCTGGGCCCTGGCGACCGGAATGGTGGTGTTGCGCGACACTACCTTTTCCACCAGGCCCCCCATGGTCTCTATGCCGAGGGATAAGGGGATCACGTCCAGCAGCAACAGATCGGATTCGGGCTTGTTGCCCACCAGAATGTCGGCCTGAATGGCGGCGCCTATGGCGACCACCTTGTCGGGATCGATCGAGGTCAGAGGCGGCTTGCCGAAGAAGTGCTCGACTTGCTCGCGCACCAAGGGCACCCGGGTCGAGCCGCCCACCAGCACTGTCTCCAGCACTTCATCGGCCGTGACGCCGGCATCGCGCAGCGCGCGCCGGCAACTGCCTATGGTCTTCTTCACCAGAGAGGCGATCAGGGCCTCGAAATCCGCCTTGGTCACTGTATGCTGCAACAGGCTGCCATCGGCCAGGGTCAGGCTGGCGAGCACACTCGCCTCTTGCGTCAGGGCCTCTTTCACCCGGCGCGCCTCTATCAGTAACTGACGCCCCAGCTGTGGACTCAGGCCGGGTAATTGCCAGGCTTGCTGCAGATGGTTCTGCAGCAGATGATCGAAATCATCGCCTCCCAGGGCCGAATCCCCCCCGGTCGCCAACACTTCGAACACGCCGCGATTGAGGCGCAGTATCGAGATGTCGAAGGTGCCGCCGCCCAGATCATAGATGGCGATAACCCCTTCCTGCTTGGAATCCAGGCCGTAGGCGATGGCCGCCGCCGTGGGCTCGTTGAGCAGGCGCAATACCTTCACCCCGAGCAGCGCCGCCGCGTCCTTGGTGCCTTGACGCTGGGCGTCATCGAAATAGGCAGGCACGGTAATCACCACCCCCTGGAGTTCGCCGCCCAGGGTTTGCTCGGCGCGCTGGACCAAGGGTCGCAGGATTTCGGCCGAGACCTGCACAGGATTCACTCTGCCCTGGGCCGTGACAAACAGGGGTAAGCCGTTATCACTGGCAGCAAACTCATAAGCGAAGCTCTGGGGACCGGACTGAATATCCTCCAGACTACGGCCCATGAAACGCTTCACCGAGACTATGGTGTTATGGGGGTCTTGAGCCGAGCTCAAGGCGGCCTGATAACCCACTTCGACCGCATCTGGGGTATAGCGCACTATGGAAGGCAGTGAATGCCTGCCCTGCTCATCGGCCAGGGTCGCTGTCTCACCACTGCGAACTGTGGCCACCAGGGAATTTGTGGTGCCGAGATCTATTCCCACCGCGAGTCTGTGTTGATGTGGCGCGGCACTTTGACCGGGCTCGGCTATCTGCAAAAGGGCCATAGGGTTCCAACTTGATCAAGAGCCGGCTTACTACTCAAGCCGGCGAATTACCGGACAAAATTGCCTCAGTCGAACAGGGCATCTTCGGCCCGGGTCAGCTCGTTATGCAATTTTGCCATAAATTTAAGTTTGCGCACCTGATCCGCCGCCAGCAACCAGTCAGTATGCAGTTCGCTGTCGAGCAAAGCGGCCAGCAGTTGGGTCAGCTCGGTCTGATAGGCGGCGAAAGACTGGTACAACTCGTCGATCATTGGCTCAGGCGCCTGGCTGTGACTTATGTCTTCCAGGGCTTCCCGCCATTCCATCTGCTGCATCAGAAACTGCGTATCTTTGACCGTGGTGGTCTCATGACTCAAGTCTATCCCCCTGAGCGCCAACATGTGTTCGGCGCGGCGGATAGGATCTTTGAGGGTTTGAAAACCATCGTTGATTTGGGCGGTGCGTTGCACAGACAGCAGCTTTTGCTGCTCAGTGTCGTTGGCAAACTTATCTGGGTGCACCGCCCTTTGCAGCTCACGGTAACGCTCGGCAAGCAGGGCGGTGTCGATGGTGAAGGCAGGCGTGAACCTGAACAGCTCGAAATAATTCATGGGTTACTCAGGCCATTAGACGGTGAAACTCTCACCACAACCGCACTCACCCTTGGCATTGGGGTTGTTGAACTGGAAGCCTTCGTTGAGACCTTCCTTGACGAAATCCAGTTCTATGCCCTGCAGATAGATGAAGCTCTTGGCATCTATGATGATATTCACCCCTTCGACTTCATAAACTTCATCGTCGTCGTTGAGGGTGTCAACGAACTCAAGCACATAGGCCATACCCGAGCAGCCAGAGGTTCTCAGCCCCAAACGCAGGCCGAGTCCCTTACCACGGTTCGCCATGAAAGATTTGACTCTGTCAACGGCGGCTGGGGTCATTGTGATTGCCATCTTAACTCCAGGGATTACTGAGCTTGCTTGGATTTGTACTCGTCCAATGCCGCTTTAATGGCGTCTTCGGCCAGAATAGAGCAGTGAATTTTTACCGGCGGCAAGGCTAATTCTTCGGCTATGTCGGTATTTTTAATCGAGGCCGCTTGTTCTACCGTCTTGCCCTTCACCCATTCTGTTACCAGTGAGCTGGAGGCGATGGCGCTGCCGCAACCATAGGTCTTGAACTTGGCGTCTTCTATGATACCGTCGGCACCTATCTTCAGCTGCAACTTCATCACGTCACCACAGGCGGGCGCACCCACCATGCCGGTCACCACTGAAGGATCGTTTTTGTCGAAAGACCCAACGTTACGCGGGTTTTCATAGTGGTCTATTACTTTTTCACTGTAAGCCATGATACTGCTCCAAAATGCGCTATCGGTCTTGAGTTAGGTATTAGTGATGGGCCCATTGCACCTGGTTAAGGTCGACCCCATCTTTAAACATTTCCCACAGGGGAGACATTTCTCTCAATTTACCAATAGATTGATTAATAGTTTCAATCGCGTGATCTATCTCTTCATCGGTAGTGAAACGGCCGATGGAGAAGCGGATAGAGCTGTGAGCCATCTCGTCGTTCAAGCCCAGCGCCCGCAGCACATAGCTGGGTTCGAGACTGGCCGAGGTACAGGCAGATCCCGAAGAAACCGCCAGGTCTTTGAGTGCCATCATCAGCGACTCACCTTCGACAAAGTTGAAGCTGACGTTGAGGTTGCCGCAATAACGTTGCTCGGCATCCCCATTGATGTAGGTTTCTTCTATGTTCTTGATGCCATTCCACAGCTTGTCACATAGGCGACGGATGCGTTCGTTATCGGCTTGCATGTCTGCCTTGGCTATCGCCGCCGCTTCGCCCAGACCGACTATCTGATGGGTCGCCAGGGTGCCGCTGCGCATACCGCGCTCATGGCCACCGCCATGCATCTGCGCCTCGAGACGGATACGCGGCTTGCGACGCACATACAGGGCGCCTATGCCCTTGGGGCCATACATCTTATGACCGGAAATGGACATAAGATCCACCTTGGTCGCCTGCACATCGATCGGCAACTTACCGGCGCTCTGAGCCGCATCCACATGGAATATGACCCCCTTGGCACGGCACAGCTCACCTATGGCATCGATATCATGAATGACACCTATTTCGTTGTTAACGTGCATCAGGCTGAGCAATATGGTGTCGGGGCGCATCGCCGCTTCCAGCTTATCCAAAGGAATGATGCCATTGGCCGCCGGCTCGAGATAAGTCACTTCGAAGCCTTCACGCTCCAGCTGACGACAGGTATCCAATACCGCCTTATGTTCCGTCTTGCTGGTGATGATGTGCTTGCCTTTCTTATTGTAGAAATGCGCAACGCCCTTGATCGCCAGGTTATCCGACTCGGTTGCACCCGAGGTAAAGACAATCTCCCTGGGATCGGCGTTGATCAACTCGGCCACCTGGTTACGGGCGATATCGACAGCTTCTTCAGCCTGCCAGCCGTACCTGTGTGAACGGGATGCCGGATTGCCAAAAATGCCGTCCATTGTCATACATTGGAACATCTTCTCAGCGACCCTGGGGTCGACTGGCGTAGTTGCGGCATAATCTAAATAGATAGGAAGCTTCATAACACACTCCGTACTGAGCAGTCTCTACCGAGGCTACATACAAGGTACATAAATAATTTTATAATATTAACAAAGAATTACAGCTCAAGAGCTAGGCGCTAATCCTTTGTTCCTTCTGTATTTTGTCTTGCTTGAGTGAGATAAACTGCACGTCTCGTTTCTGCATTAAACCGGCAAGACTGATACTATTTAAAAAATCTGAAATCTGCTTACTCAGATCGCCCCACAAAGAGTGAGTTAAACAACGAGTGCCACTCTGGCAATTTGCCTGTCCGTTGCAACGGGTCGCCTCCACGGACTCATCGACCGCATGCACCACCATTCCCACGGAGATTTCATTGGCCTCCAGTCCCAAGCGATATCCACCGCCGGGACCGCGCACGCTGGCAACCAGGCCGTGCTTTCTTAATTTTGCGAAGAGTTGTTCTAGATAGGAAAGCGAAATCCCTTGTCTTTCAGAGATATCCGCTAAGGGAACAGGTCCGGATGCAGAATGAATAGCAACATCCAGCATTGCTGTTACCGCATAACGACCTTTAGATGTAAGTTTCATATCGACCACTGCTCCCAAACAGGTATGGGGGAATTTCACCATACCCGAGTAATTTAGTCAAGTATAAAACCGAGTAAAACACTCAAGTATTAGCGGCGAAAACCGCCTGAATACTCCCACCAATCTGGCGGGGGTATTTAACCTTTTTCCGGCTCAGGATTCAATGCCGCGAGGGCAATTAATCGGCGTTTCGGCAAATAAGTGGCGATTTATATGATGGGATCGAATTCATCCAGGGTACTCTGGCGCTTCTCTGCCGCCGCATGTTCGGCATCGATAAACTCACCCACATCCAACTCGGGCAATTTCTCGGTGCAGACACTGCCGCCCATGGATTGAACGGCCTGGCATAGCTCCTGCACCTTGGAGTCCATCAGGTGCATATGATCCAACATCTGGCCTATGGCATTGGCGACGGGATCCGGATTGTCCGGTGACACGGCATAGGCGTCGAAACCGTATTTCTTGGCCATGGCACTGCGGCGCTCGGTTTTCTCTTTCGAGTGCATGGTGGGCTTGGCCACCACACGCCCGGGAATACCTACTACCGTGGTGTCCTTCTCTATGTCTTTGACCACCACAGAGTTAGATCCCACCCGCGCCCCTTCATGCATGGTAATAGGGCCGAGGATCTTGGCCCCGGCGCCCACCACCACATTGTTCTCCAGGGTGGGGTGACGCTTGCCCGCCTGCCAGGTCGTGCCGCCCAGGGTGACCCCATGATAGAGGGTGCAATCGTCACCTATTTCGGCGGTTTCCCCTATCACTACCCCCATGCCATGGTCGATGAAGAAACGTCGTCCTATGGTGGCGCCGGGATGAATTTCGATCCCCGTCAGCCAGCGGGAGAAAGTCGACAGACAACGGGCCGTCAGGCGACAATTTCGCTTCCAGAATTTATGACTGATCCTATGCAGCCAGATGGCATGCATCCCCGGGTAGGTAAGCAGTATTTCAATCGCACTGCGCGCCGCAGGATCTCGGTGATAAATAGATTCAATGTCTTCTTTTAGCCTAGCTATCACAGCCATGTCTTATCCCACCTTACTTCTGTTTAGGTTCAACCTGTTTGTCTATAGAGGTCAAGATGCCACGCAGGATATTCATCTCCTGTGCTTCAATTCTGGCACGACTGAACAGACGGCGCAGCTTGGTCATCACCTGCCCAGGATGATTTTTGATGATAAAGCCTGTACTCAGCAGGGTCTTCTCCAGATGGTCGAAGAACCTTTCCTGATCCGCCGCCAAAGGATACTCGCTCTCGAGCGCCTGGGGCTCGGCGGCCAATGCCAGATGGGCGACCCGGGTCTCATAGCAGATGATCTGCACAGCTTGTGCCAAATTGAGTGAGCTGTACTCGGGGTTGGCAGGGATAGCCACATGATAGGTACATTGCTGCAGCTCTTCGTTGCTCAGGCCATGGTTCTCGCGACCGAAGACGATAGCCACGGGCCCATTGAGGCTCTCGGTTGCCAGCTTCTGCCCCGCCTCTCTCGGCTCCAGCATGGGCCAGTCCAGGGTGCGGCTGCGGGCACTGGTGGCGATCACCAGGCTACAATCTGCGATGGCTTCGGCCAGGGAGTCGACCCGCACCAGATCCTTGAGAATATCCGATGCGCCGGCGGCGAGTGCAATCGAATGGCCGTCGGGTTCAACCCTGGGCTCAGCCAGATACAGGTTTGATAACCCCATGGTTTTCATGGCCCTGGCGGTAGAACCTATATTACCTGGATGGGATGTTCCGACTAACACGACACGAATATTACTGAGCATGAAACCACTTAATTTAATTCAAAAAACATGGCAAAGATATTATCACAGCCGAGTGGGAATGCTTATATGAAAATCCGCATTTGATATAACCGGCAAAACGGGTATAATGCGGCTCGCTATTTTATCCGTTCTTTAACATCCAGGGGATTGCAATGCATCCGATGCTGACTATTGCCGTGCGCGCCGCCCGCGCCGCAGGCCAAACTATTATGCGTGCCTATACTGAACTCGACCGTATTGAGGTGAGTGCCAAGGGAATCAATGATTTTGTTACCAGTGTAGACAAGGAAGCGGAAGCAGCTATCACATACCAGATCCGTAAGTCTTATCCTGACCACACCATAGTCGGGGAAGAGAAAGGCGAAAACCGCGGCGATAACAAAGACTATATCTGGATAGTAGATCCTCTGGATGGCACCAACAACTTCGTTCGGGGCATCCCACATTTCGCCGTTTCTATTGCCATGCAATACAAAGGCAAGACAGAAGTCGCCGTCGTCTATGACCCTGTCCGTGAAGAGCTGTTTACTGCTGTACGCGGTAAAGGCGCCAAACTCAATGATTTCCGTGTCCGTGTCAGCAATGTCAACGATTTGAGCCCTTGCGTGATAGGCACAGGCTTCCCGTTCAAGGCCCGTCAGCACACAGAATCTTATCTGAAAATTTTCGCTGAAGTCTTCAATCAGTGTGCCGATCTGCGCCGCGCCGGCTCTGCCGCCCTGGATCTGGCCTATGTTGCCGCCGGTCGCTTGGACGGCTTCTTCGAAATCGGTCTCAAGCCATGGGACATAGCCGCAGGTGATCTCATCTGTCGCGAAGCCGGTGGCACAGTGACCGACTTCACAGGTAATCATAACTACCTGGCATCGGGCAACATAGTGGCCGGTGCTCCTAAGGTCACCTCTGAAATCGTCAAGACCATGCGCCCACTGCTGAACGAAGGCCTGAAGCGTTAATTCGCCGCAGACCCGACTGAAAACCGCCCTCTGACTGCAGAGGGCGGTTTTTTTATGCCTCTCTTGCCCTCCCAGGCTTTTCCTCTTGACCCCAATGCGCCCATCCCCGGCATGGCCTTGTTCGCTTCACAGGAGCAAACCCGCTCTACTATAGTAGTGTTATCAGGCTATTCAGTTGGGGAAGAGTGAATGACGGATGACGACTCAGCCAGCTTTGACGAGCAGCGCCGCTCCCTGCGGCTCGACATGGAAGCCGAGCCGGTACGGCTCAACTGGTTGGATGCGAACGAGCAAGCCCATGCCAGTGAGGGGCTATGTCTGAATATCGGCCGTCGGGGCATGCTCCTCTGCATGCAACACCCCCTCCCCCTGGGGCAGCTGGTGTACATTAGCCTGTCGCCACATACTGAAAGAGAGAATAACCTCAGGGGTCAGGTCGGTCGCTGCAGCGCCGAAGGTAGCTGTCACTTCCGGATAGCGCTGCAACTCTTTTAAGTTCGAAGCCCGGATGGGCTGCGGGCTCAAGCCGCCTGGCCTACACTTAATCTCAGGGGTGTGGTTATGCGGGGACCGGATATGATATTGCTCGTTGGCGGCGAGAGAGACGGCAGCGGCAAGAGCTGTCTCGCCCAGAATCTTGCGGTACAGATCCGCCAGAGTCTCAACGGCGACGTGCTCATGGTCGATTGTGATCCCCAAGGCAGCACCTCGGACTGGGCCCAGACCCGCAATACCGCACCGCAACTGAGCGCCATACATTGCATCCAACTCGCAGGCAAGATACGTCATGACTTACTCGGCCTCGAAGACAGGTTCGCTTATGTGATTGTCGACGGTGGCGGTCACGACAAGCTGGCTCTGCAGGCCGCCATGTCGGTGGCCAGTCTGGTCGCTATTCCGCTGCGTCCCAAGCCAGGGGATCTCGACAGCCTGCATCGACTGGGAGACATGCTCGGCATCTGCAGCATGGTCAATCCCCGTATGGTGTCTGCCGTCATCTTGGCTCAGTGTCCTACGGCAGCGACCCAGTACAAACACATAGTGTCCGCCAAGGCGCGGGTGCGTGCCTGCGGGCTGCCTGTGCTCGACAGTGTCAGCTTCAGCCGCCGTATCTATGATGCCAGCGAGGGGCGAGGCGCTGCCGTTGTCGAGACGGCCCCCAAGAGCAAGGCGGCCGCCGAGATCCGCGCCATCACCCATGAACTCCTGGATTTGACGGCGAGAAAAACCACAGAACACTGACAGCCGAGCGCAGACTAAAGCCTTGGCCTCCAAGCCCTGGTTGCAACGCCCTGATTCCGAAACCCTGATTTAAAGCCCAGGGCCGTTACGGCCTGCACAGGGCTGCTGTAAATTATCGCTGCGGGGCAGATATTCATCCCAGGCTCTGGCAGAATGGGAGTCACTCTCTCTCAGCCAACCGTTTGCCCCTATGTCCTTGATCTTGCTCTTAACACAACAGATGTCCCTTTACCTGGTGATAGTCTATCTCCTGAGCAAGACGGCGCTGTTCAAGATCTTTGCCGAGGCTTCGGCCCGCCTGCCCCATAAGATTTTCATCTACCTGATTTTTTCCGGCTTCTGCATCATGGCCACCGACTTCGGTGAGCACACCAACGACGCGATCGCCAACACCCGGGCCATGGGCGCGGTGCTGGGCGGTTTGCTCGGCGGCCCGGTCACAGGTTTCTTCGTCGGCCTGACCGGCGGGTTGCATAGGTACAGCATGGGGGGCTTTACCGATCTTGCCTGCGCCATATCGACCACACTCGAAGGCGTGTCGGCGGGGATCATAAGTTATCTGCTGCGCAGAGCCGGCAAGAGCGAGCTCATTTTCAACCCGCTGCTGGTCTGCCTGATCACCTTCTGCGCCGAAGTGTTGCAGATGAGCATCATACTCCTGGTGGCGCGCCCCTGGGACGAGGCCTGGTCCCTGGTACGGCAAATTGCGCCGCCCATGCTGCTGGTCAACTCCATAGGGGCCGCACTGTTCATGAGCATGATCCGCGATCAGAAGACCATGTTCGACAAGTTATCTTCCAGTTTTTCGACCAAGGCGCTCAAGATAGCCGAGCGCAGCGTCGGCCTCTTATCCACTGGCTTCAATCAACAGAGCAGCAGTGAGGTCGCCAGGATCATCATAGAAGAAACCAAGGTGGGCGCTGTGGCGATCACCGACAGGGAGAAACTGTTGGCTTTCATCGGCATAGGAGACGATCATCATATTCCCGGCACCCAAATCTCTTCGCGCATTACCCTGGAGGCCATAGCCCAGAACCGGGTGATGTTCGCCGATGGCGTAGAGACCCCCTACGCCTGCTCCATCGCCGGTCAATGCCGCTTGGGCTCCAGCCTGGTGATCCCGCTGCGCAGTGACAACGAAGTCATAGGCACCATCAAGCTCTATGAGCCGAAGAACAAGTTATTCCTCAATATCAACCGCACCCTGGGTGAAGGCATCGCCAGATTGCTGTCCAACCAGATCCTCCACGGCAGATTCGAACAACAGCAGAACCTCTTGACCCAGGCCGAACTCAAGCTGTTGCAGGCCCAGGTCAATCCACACTTCCTGTTCAATGCCCTCAACACCATAGGGGCCATCATCAAGCGTGATCCCCAGATGTCCAGGCGCCTGCTGCAGCAATTGGCGCAATTTCTGCGCATCAACCTCAAACGCACCACAGGCCTCATCAGCCTCGGCGAGGAGCTGGACCATATAGCAGCCTATCTGGCCATAGAGAAGGCCAGATTCATCGACCGCCTCGAGGTGGAGCTCCTCATCCCCAGCGCACTGCATGGGCTCAGGGTGCCGGCCTTTACCCTGCAACCCATAATAGAAAATGCGGTGAAACACGGCACTTCCCACCTGCTGGAGGCGGGTCGGATCCGGGTGACGGGCGAGTTGCAGGGGGAGGAATTGTTGTTGCAGGTGCAAGACAATGCCGGTCTCTATCGCCCGCCACTCGCCGGCTCAGAAGGCCTTGGGATGAACCTGGTGCATAAGCGTATCCAGAATCTGTTCGGCAGTCCCTATGGCCTGAGCGTCGACTGTCGGGCCGATGAATTCACCCTTGTCAGCATTCGCCTGCCGGCAACGGCAAACATGAAGGAAAGCTAAGATGATCACCTGTCTAATAGTCGATGACGAGCCGTTTGCCCGCGAGCAACTGGCAGATTTGCTCAAGCCGCTCGCCGACGTTGAGGTTATCGCCCAGGCAGGCAATGCCATAGAGGCCATGCAATGCATCAACAGGGAGAAGCCTCAGCTGGTGTTTCTCGACATCCAGATGCCGAAGATCTCGGGAATGGAACTCATCGCCATGCTGGATCCCGAGCAGATGCCACGCATCGTCTTCGTTACCGCCTTCGATGAGTTTGCGCTCAAGGCCTTCGAGCATAATGCCTTCGATTATTTGCTCAAACCCATAGACGAGCAGCGCCTAACGCAAACCTTGAACAAGGTACGTAAAGATCTGCGGCCTCAGGCGATGGCGGCCATTACCCCTAGCCAGCTGGAACACCTGCCCTGTTATTCCGGCAGCAAACTCAAGGTGATTGCCACCAAGGAGGTCGAATATGTGTTCAGCGATCTCAGCGGCATACATGTGGCAAGCAGCAAGGGCAAGGCCCACACCCAGTTAACCCTCAAGCTGTTGGAAGAGAAGACCCCGCTGGTGCGCTGCCACAGGCAGTATCTGTTGTCGCCCGGCGCCATAGCCGAGATTGAAATACTGGACACAGGCGCCGAAGCCACAATGCATTCCGGCGATCGAGTGCCGGTATCCAGACGCTACCTCAAGAGCCTCAAGACGCTGCTGGGGTTTCAATAGTCTCGCCCGCGCCCCGCCGGGCATTGCAGCCGGGCATTCGGCAGCTATGCCTGACCGCTCATGCCGCCATACAACCGCTTAACATTCGATATCTACCTCTGAGACAAATGCGCGGGATCCTTTGACATCTTTCGGCCTACACTGGCGCACACTCAAACTGGGGAGATAATAATAATGATCTGGTTCCTGCTCTGTGTCGGCCTGTTAATCGGCGGATACCTAATCTATGGTGCCTTCGTCGAGAAGATTTTCGGCATCAACAAACAAAGACAAACACCGGCATTCGCCCAGACCGACGGGGTCGATTTCGTGCCCATGTCCAAGGGCAAGGTCTACCTGATCCAACTGCTTAACATAGCAGGTGTCGGGCCCATCTTCGGCCCCATACTCGGCGCTCTCTATGGCCCGGCGGCCATGCTGTGGATAGTCATCGGCTGTATCTTCGCCGGCGCAGTGCATGACTATTTTTCCGGCATGCTGTCCATTCGCAACAGGGGCCAGTCGGTCCCCAACCTTGCGGGTAAATACCTGGGCAAGAGTGCCAAGCATTTCATGAATCTGTTTGCCATAGTCCTGTTGCTCTTGGTCGGGGTGGTCTTCATCTCGGCCCCTGCGGGTTTGCTGGGTAAACTCACGGGCTGGGATGTCAGCATCTTCGTCGGCATCATCTTCGTCTACTACCTGATAGCCACTGTCGTGCCTGTCGACAAGGTCATAGGTCGCCTGTACCCTTTCTTCGGTGCCTTGCTGCTGTTCATGTCTGTCGGCCTGACCCTGGCGTTGGCGGTTTCCAGCGAGTACAGCCTGTTGCCCGGCGTCGAAGTCGGCGACTTCTTCCATAACCTGAATCCGAACGACATGCCGCTGTGGCCGGCGCTGTTCATCACCATAGCCTGCGGCGCGGTATCGGGTTTTCATGCGACTCAGTCGCCGCTGATGGCGCGCTGCGTCGAGAACGAGAGCAATGGCCGTTTCGTATTTTTCGGTGCCATGATAGGTGAAGGCATCATAGCCCTCATCTGGTGCGCCATCGCCCTGTCTTTCTTCGGGGGCGTTGAGGGGTTGAACCAGGGCATGGCGGGTAACCCGGCCAATGTCGTGTATCAAGCATCGACGGGCCTCCTGGGGGCTGTGGGCGGCTTCATGGCCATTCTCGGAGTGATCATCCTGCCCATCACCTCGGGGGATACCGCCTTCAGATCGGCGCGACTGATCTTGGCCGAATTCTTCGACATGCCACAGATCTCCTTACCGAAACGTCTGCTGTTGGCCATCCCCTTGTTTATCTTGGGGGCTATTCTGACTCAGGTCGATTTCGGGGTGATCTGGCGCTACTTCGGCGTCGCCAACCAAACCACTGCGGTATTGATGCTCTGGACCGCCTCGGCCTACCTGCTGCGCCATAATAAGCTGCACTGGATTTGTACCCTGCCGGCCATGTTCATGACGGCGGTCGTCATCAGCTTCCTGCTGAACTCGGCGACCCTGGGTGCCGGCTTGCCCATGACCATCTCGACCCTGGCAGGCGTGATCTCGACCGGCATCATCACTGCCTTGGTGATCATCAAGAGTAGGGGCAAGGGTGAAGGCGATGTCGGGGTGAGCGAACAGGCCTAGCACCGTCAGGTCACAGCTAAAAAACGCCGCCGGGTCAATGACACGGGCGGCGTTTTTTTATTCCAAATGCCGGGGCGCTGACCCAAGGTACGTTACTCCTGTCATCACTGCTGTTATCACCCAGGCCGCAGCTGTTATACTTGCCACAAATCTTATTTTCTATCCAGAGTTATGACTCAAGCAAACAATCCCCTGCACGGCATCAAGCTCGAAGCCATCATCAACGACTTGGTCGAACGCTATGGCTGGGAAGAGCTGGGCGTGCGCATCAACATTCGCTGCTTCACCCAGGATCCCAGCGTCAAATCCAGTCTGAAATTTTTGCGCAAGACGCCCTGGGCGAGGGATAAGGTCGAATACCTGTATTTGAAGGCCAATAAGCTGCCGTTGCCCAAACCTGCCGGCCATGCCAATGAAAAGGCCGCGGCCAAAACGGCCGGCCCGAGCCAGGCAAGCGGTACCCAAGTCAACGCCCATGTCTGGGGCGCTAAAGAATAATCAAGCTTGGCGGGAGTTATCCGGGCGGGGAGTGGCAGCAACAGCGCGAACCTGGATACAGCATAGATACAGCATAGATACTGCGTAGATACAGCAAGGGCTCGGCATATGCCGGGCCCTATTACTTTCTCTGCTTTCTATTGGTCGTCATCGGAGAAATGATGCTCAGACATCATATGTCCCAACTCGGTCGATTTGGTCTTCAAGTAGGCCTCGTTATAACGATTCTTGCCTACCTGCAGCGGTACCCGCTCGACAACTTCGATGCCAAACTCTTGCATGGCCTTCACTTTGCGCGGATTGTTGGTCATCAACCTGACTTGGGTGACACCAATTTTCTCCAACATGGGGGCTATCATGTCGTATTTACGCATGTCGGCGGCGAAACCCAGCTGTTCGTTGGCTTCGACCGTGTTGGCGCCCCTGTCCTGCAACTCATAGGCGCGGATCTTGTTGAGCAAGCCTATGCCGCGTCCTTCCTGACGCAAATACAAGATAAAGCCCTGACCATGCTCGGCAATATGCTGCATCGCCGTCTGCAGCTGGAAACCACAGTCACAACGCAGACTGAACAGGGCATCACCCGTTAAACATTCGGAATGAATACGGCCAAGCATGGGGCTATCGGCACTCAGGGTACCGAAGGTTAATGCCACATGTTCTTTGCCCGTCTGAACATCTTCAAAACCATGCATGTTGAACACGCCCCAGGGCGTAGGCAGTTTCGAAGAAGCTATATAGTTAATCGACATGAATCAACCTTAACAACGTGCCCCATATCCCTGAGGCGAATGAAATTCACGTATACAACAAGCGAGTACAACATAGGCTCCCAATCTCTTCGGACGCCAAAGCTATCGGGATAAGGTGCATCGGCTTGAGCTGGGATGCGCGCCATGGCCCGGACTCGGTAGGTTACTCGCTCTCGTTTCAAGCATGGCCGAGGCAGCTGCTGCCGCGGTCGGCCACTATGATGCCGGTATTGTACCCCGCAGGGCTGGCACCGGACTCATATCAAACTCGTATAACAAATATCAGAAGGCGCTCGGGGCGTAGCCGGTCACCACAGTCACACCCATTTCACGTCCCAATGCCGTCATGGGATGGACCACTATCAGACCTTTGACCGACTTTTTCAACTTGCCCATGTCGGCCTGCTCGGCTTTGGTCAGGGCCCGGTGGAAAGCCAAGGCCTTCACTTCTGTGCCCTGCTTGCTCAATACCCGGGTATGCTGGCCTTTCACGCTGGCAATCTGCTTGGTGACGGCGGCAATTTCCCGCTTAAACTGCGCTATGATGGCCGCATCGCCCCGCAGCTCTGCCGCAGCCAATTTGCGACGAAACTTATCTAATTTGTCATTGAGCTGTTGCAGCTCCTGCTTTAAATTCATGCTGTTACCTTAAATTACCTATGTCAGCCACAGTCATTATTCGGCACTTGGCCTGAAACTCTGTGTCAAGGTCAGAGATTATAGCAGCAAGTGTGCGATCCTCGTTACCGCTTTTCCTCAAGATAATGAATGATCTGTCGCAAGAACCCTGACCTGGATAGCAAGTGTTCCAAGCTGCAGCCTGCACCTCTAGCCAACTGCTGGGCCCGACTTGAATCGACCTGCAAGTCGCCAGGTGATCATTCCAAGGCCGCAGCCAACAGATGAGCCACTTCCTTGACCGCCTTCTTCCCCGCGTCAATCGCCTCACCGGCACGGTGGAACTCCATGGTGCCTATGTCGCCCAGGTCCGGCAATATGAAGATGTCCGGCGGATCGCCCATCAGACGCGCGCGTTTATGGCGTTGCTCCAAAATCTCCATGGATTGCGACATCACGGCCAGCATGCCCGGGTTCGACTTGGTGCCCAAGGAGAACTTGTAGCTCAGGTTGGATAGATAGTCCCGGCCGCGGGCCAGCAGATCCATGAAGCCCAAATCCTGCTGCGCCTTAGCCAGCACTTCCTCCTCCTTCGAGGGCTTGCTGCTGGTCATGTCTACCGGCAACACCTGCAGGCGGCCACGACGCTGGCCGTTAAGATCCACTGCGATGACGATATCGACCTCCATCGCCCGGCAGACAGAAACAGGAATAGGATTGACGACGGCGCCATCGACCAACCAACGCCCGCCCAGTGTCACGGGTGACAAGATGCCCGGCATGGAACAGGAGGCCCTGACGGCCTGGCGCAGATCGCCACGCTGGAACCAAATCTCCTGACCCGAATACAGATCTGTCGCCACTGCGGTGAATGGCTTCTTCATCTGTTCGATGGACATTTCCCCCATGCGCTCCTGCAGCATATCGAAGACTCTGTCACCGCCAATGAGCCCCCCCTTGCGCCAACTGAGATCCATCATCCCCAGCACGTCCCAACTGGAAAAACCGCGCACCCATAGCTCCAAATCCGCCAGCTGGTCGTTGGCATAGGCGGCGCCCACTAAGGCGCCTATGCTGCAACCCGCCACTTTATCCGGCTTGATGCCCAGCTCTGCCAAGCCATTTAGCACCCCAATATGCGCCCAGCCTTTGGCGGCACCACTGCCCAGCGCGATCCCGACACTCGGGGAAGCCTTCTTATTCATTCTCTTAATCCCCTTTCAAACGATACTCGTCTTGGCTGCAATCTGGGGTTCTTGCCCGTTCCTGGTATAAATACACCCAGGTACCTCCCCATGGCTCGCCGCCGCACCCGGTAGTAATCAATACCTTAATAACATCCAAAGTGCCATTTCAGTTAAATATACTATAAAAGCTCCCCCTGGTGCCCGACATGGCTTGACTCCCCATGCCATCTCCTTGAGGCCATCACCCAAAATATGGCCGCGACAGACGGCTTATTGGCCCACTTGAGTCCATTCTGCAGCAAAAGTTGCCCTCCCAGCCACCCAATGCATGGCCGCCGGCCAAAAGCGCGCTATAATGGCGGTCCATTTTATCCAGGAGCACTCTCTTTGCAATTTACCGAATTTTCGCTGGACACTCGTCTGTTACAGAGCCTTAAGCACATGGGGATCACTGCCCCGACAGAGATCCAGCAACAGGCACTGCCCGTCGCATTGGCAGGTAAAGACTTGATGGCCTCGTCCAAGACGGGCTCGGGTAAGACCCTGGCGTTTTTGTTGCCGGCAATGCAAAGAGTGATTTCGACCCGCGCCTTGAGCAAGAGAGATCCCAGGGTATTGATCTTGCTGCCTACCCGGGAACTCGCCCATCAGGTCTACAGCCAATTACGCCTCTTGGTCGCCAACACCCAATACAAGGCCATCAGTGTATTGGGCGGTGAGAACTTCAACGATCAGGCCAAGGCCTTGGCCAGGGAACCGCACTTCATCGTCGCTACCCCCGGACGCATCGCAGATCATTTGCAGCAGAAACACTTGTTCCTCAATGGGTTGGAACTGTTAGTCCTTGACGAAGCGGACCGTATGCTGGATCTGGGCTTCGCGCCGCAGTTGAAGGCCATAAGCGAAGCTGCTGATCATAAACGCCGCCAGACCCTGATGTTCTCGGCCACCTTGGATCATGAAGAAATCAACGATATCGCCGCCACCCTGCTGAAAAATCCGGTCCATGTTGCCATTGGTGCCTCCCACGCCGAACATCTGGATATTCATCAGCGGATCTTCCTCTGCGATCACCTGGATCACAAGGAAGCCATCCTCAGCAGGATACTGAGCGATGAACAACAGAAGCAGGTAATCATCTTCACCGCGACCCGCGCCGATACCGAGCGGCTGGCGGCTAAACTGTCGAGCCAGGGCTTTGTGACTGCCGCATTGAGCGGCGATTTGAAACAGACGGCCCGCAACCAGATCATGGATCAGTTCAGCCGGGGCCAACAACAGATCCTGGTCACCACGGACGTGGCATCCAGGGGACTGGACCTGCTCAATGTGTCTCTGGTCGTCAACTTCGACATGCCCAAGTTTGCCGAAGAATATGTCCACAGGATTGGCCGCACAGGTCGCGCCGGCGCCAAGGGCGATGCCATCTCACTGGTCGGCCCTAAAGATTGGGACAACTTCAAGAAGGTACAAGTCTTCTTGCGCAAGACCTTCGAGTTCAGCGTCTTGGAAGGATTGAAGGCCAAGTTCAGCGGCTTGAAAGAGAAAAAATCCGCTAACGCGAAAAACACGCCTAAGACCCATAAGCCGCTCAAGCAGGCCAAGGCTGCGGCCCAAGCCAATAAAGCCGCGCCCTCACGGGATAGACGCTTCATCACAGGGGTCGATGTGGGTGATGCCCCAATGCGCAAAAAGGCCAAGGCCCAACAGGCTTTTCAAGCCGGAGAAGGACAGGAAAACGACGCCGAGTAGCGTCGCGTCCTGTGGCTGCTGCAGCCCGGGGCCGAGATGAAATTAATTTAACCGCTAAGCAGGGAAACACTGTTCCTCAATGTTTTTCCCGCTACAATAGCGCCATTATCGATATTTTTAAGGTGTAACATGAGAGTCTGTGGTGTTGAATTGAAAGGTGGCGAAGCCATCATCAGCTTGTTGAGCTACGAAGGTGAGACCTTCAACGTGCCCGAGTGCCGTAAGGTGTCCTTCAGCGTTTCCCAGTCTGCCACGACGGAAGCGATGCGCGAATTCCATTTCGCCTTTCATAAGCTGATGCAAGACTACAAGGTCGATGAAATCGTCATCATAGAGCGTGAGCAAAAAGGTAAGCTGGCCGGCAGCGCCACCAGCTTCAAACTCGAAGCCGCCATTCAACTCACCGAGCTGCCGGTGGCATTGCTCTCACCCGTGGTGATTAAAGAGCAACTGAAGCGCAACCCGCCTCAGGTCGATTTCGACAGCCTGGACTTGAAGAAAGTCCAGCAAGCCGCCTTCGACGCCGCCTACGCCCATCATAATCGCCGTATCTTCGGCAAAGCATGAGCCGGTGGCACCCGAGGTTCGCCTCGGGTGCTTGGCTTCCCGGTTAATGGCTCATGCCCCACGAGCCAAGGCGCCGGGTCGAAGACAGCAACCCAACATACAATTCAAGCCCCCAACTCACGTCCGGACTCAATGCAACAACTCAAATATTTGGCAGGCTACAGTAGCGATATAGTGCAACAAGTCCAGAGCCTGGTCGATGCCGGCACCCTGGGACAAGTGCTGCTGCGACGCTATCCCAACCTGCACAACATTCGCTCGGACAAGGCGCTCTACGACTACAGCCAGGCGCTAAAACAGAGTTACCTGCGCCAGTCACAACCTGTATCCAAGGTGATTTTCGATGACAAGATCAGCCTGAGTCACCAGGCATTGGGGTTGCACTCCTATGTCGCCAGAATTCAGGGGCGCAAGCTCAAGGCCAAGAATGAAATCCGCATCTCATCCAAGTTGAAACGTGTGCCTGAGCCGTTGCTGAAGATGGTGGTAGTGCATGAATTGGCGCACCTCAGAGAGAAGGAACATAATAAGGCGTTCTACCAGCTCTGCACTCATATGCTGCCGGACTATCATCAACTCGAGTTTGACTTGCGTCTCTATCTCACCTGTGTCGACGCGGGTCAGTGTCCCTATCAAGCCATGGCCTGAGGCCCACACCTTTGCCGCACAGACAGGCCTGAACCAACATCCCCTTCCCTCTGTCGTCAAGCCGGCAAGACACTTGACTGATAATGGTTTTCATTTAGAATATCGACCATTCCCATCCCAGCACGAGAAGTCGGCTATGGCCAAGCCCGAGAAACGTCTGCAGCAGCTATGCCGTAAACACGCCAGAAAGGCATGGGTTCGTCAGTGGAAAAAACACCACTCTCAGATGCAAGATGGCGTCAAATCGAAACATAAACAAGCAATCAAGCAAGACAGCAAGCAGGGGATCAAGGGGCTTTCTGCGGCTATGCTGACGGCTCTGGCCAACGACCCCATTGGCCTTAACCGGCATGAGCTTGGCAAGAAAAAGCGACTCAAGCAGAGGCTGAAAGCCTTGGCCAAAACGCTGCTGAAGCGCCAGGCGGACCCGAGACTGGAGGTCCGGGTCGCCACCCTGAAGCCCAGGCATAATAGCCGCAGTTTTGCCCTGCTGCCGTTGAAGGCCTCCCCCTGTGGTGCTTGCCCGGCGCTCAGTGGCGGCTTATGCAAGTGTGCCCTCAAGGCTGCGGCCAGCGCCAGGACGAGCTGATCCATGCGCAATCGAAACTAAAAAGGCCTTTAAGCTTAGCTTAAAGGCCTTTTTAGTCTGTCCCGGGCACTCGGCTCAGCCAAGATCCATCATCATGCGTCGGCTGCGGATCTGAGACCTAAACTCAGCCAGTTCCAGCCTGGATAATTGGCTCGCCATGGGGATATTGGCCTTCATTGGATCTACAGGTCTGCCGTTGATATGGAATTCATAATGCAGATGGGGTCCGGTCGTGCGCCCCGTGTTGCCGCTCAGGGCGATAACTTGGCCCCGAGTCACCCTCTGGCCCTTGCGCACCAGGCTCTTGGACAAATGCAGATAACGGGTGCGGTACTTATTGCCATGCTCTATGACGATATACTTACCCGCATAGGGATGATCTGTGACCAGTACCACTACGCCATCGCCCGGCGCAACCACCTTGGTGCCTATGGGAGTAGCGAAATCTGTGCCGTTATGGGGTGAAGTTCGTCCCGTGACCGGGTGTTTGCGATAGGGGTTATAACGCGAACTCAGACGATATTGCTTCGCCAACGGCGTGCGCTGGAATGCCCTGGCCAGGCTCTGGCCCAGCTCGTCGTAGAAGTTACCATCCGTGTACTGGAATGCCGTGATATCGCGACGGCCATTATGAATTTCTACGCCCAAGATCTGGCTGTTACCTGTCGATTCGCCCTCGACATACTGATCGTTAACCAACACGGAAAACCTGTCACCGGCACGCAGATCCCGGGAAAAGTTCAGCTTCTCCTTGAGCAGGCCTTCGATACGTTGGATTTCGGCGGCACTCAGGCCCATCTTTTGCGCCGAGAGGTAAAATGATCCCCGGATCTCGCCGCTGACGATCCGGTTCTGCCATACGCCATCGACATTGCGCTCCTCGACGTTGAAGCTGCCATCGTCGAAGCGGCTGAAAACTACTTGTCTGGCGGCATTGAAATACAGTTTCAGCTGCTGCAGCTGCCCCTGAGGGTCCAGCCAGAAGGTGATGCGGTTGCCGGGTTGCAGGGTATCCAATGCCAGCACGTTCAGATCCGCCTCGAGCACCCGGTACATGGTCTGCTGATCTACCCCGGCCTTCTCAAAGAGCCCGCTCAAGGTATCACCGCCGACTATCAGATGATCCAGATGCGGTCTCGTTTCCGCGCTAATGGGTTCGGCTTGTGCCGACGACTGAGGTAACAGGCTGTCAATATCCAGGGGGACTGGAATGCGTTGCGGTTTCATTTCCCTGGGGGATGGCCATAAGAGTGCGGCAGCTACCAGAAAAACAGTCATCAACAGGAGCTTTCTATGGACCAGGGGCAAGTTCTGTAGAGCGGATAGCGACATTCTCTGCGGCATGTCGAAGCGTGAAATTTTACTCGTTTGCAAGCCTTGCACCCTTATCTCAAAAAAATAACCTATCCGCCCGGCGCTAAGCCAATACTGTCCAGACAGCCCTCTCAAATCTGGCCCAGCGCCAAGTTATAACAAATAAATTTACAATCACAAACAAGATTAATCTTGTTTAAGAAAGTTAACATTAATGCACAGAGCCGGCGGGATCCGGCACTCAGGGCCAATCTCCAGCATATTCGGCTGTAATCGCTTAATTTTATTCAGATTCGGCTCAAGGCAACACCAGGCTTATCTCACTGCCCAGAGAGGTCTTATGTATGTCAATCCGAGTCGCTATCTGTTCCTTCATCTCAGAAACATGGGAAATGACCCCAATCATACGCCCGGACGACTGCAGATCCATCAGGGTGCGAATGGCCAAGTCCAGGGAGTCCTGATCCAGACTGCCGAAGCCTTCATCGATGAACAGGGTATCGAGTTTTATGCCGCCGGCATAGGCCTGCACCACCTCGGATAAGCCCAATGCCATCGACAGTGCCGCCATGAAACTTTCGCCACCGCTCAGGGTCGCCACCGGCCGCACCTTGGAGGTGTAGGCATCCTCGACCTCCAACTCAAGCCCCGAAGCCTTATTCCCCTTGGCCCTGTCCTCCTTGCGCAATAAACGATAACGGCCCTTGCTCATCAGCTGCAATCTATGGCTGGCTTCGAGCAAGACATCGTCGAGCAGGACGCTGAGCACGAAACGCTGCAAACTGATCTTATTGCCCGTGTTGCCATTGGCGACATCCGCCAACGTGCCTATGACGCCATATTGATCTTCCAGGATTCTGACCTTGCCATCGGCGATATGCAGTTGAGTCTGGGTTTGCTTGAGTAGGCTGTTGCGGGTATGCAGTGCTTGCCAGGCCTGCTCCATCTGCGCCAAGTGCAGCCGACTCTGCTCGAGCCCGAGTTCCAATTGCGCCACGTCCGGCATCACTCGCTCACCGAGTTTGGCCGTTAACTGGGCCATCTGTGCCCCATTGAGTGCACTCTGCTGCTGGTAAGCGTCAATCTCGCCCGTCAATGCCTGCATCCCGGCGTCATCCAGCATGGCAGAGTACAGGGCCTGTTGATCTGTGAATCCCGCCTCAGTCAGCCGGGCGGCCAAGGTTTGTTGCGCCTGGGTTTGCTGTTCATCGGCCGCATCACGCGCTTGCTCCGCCGCGCCCGTCGCCGCCTCGGTGGCGACAAAGTGCTGACTCGCCTGCAGCTGCCCGGCTCTGGTCTGTGCTATTTGCTGCTTCAGGGTCTCGAGCCCTTGCCGGTTTTCGGCTATTGCCAATTCCAGGGCTTCGCGGGTACGAAACTCGGGCGGTACAGCTTTTTCCTTCTGTGCCAGCTGGCCCAGCAGCGTGTCTACCCGGGAATGTAACTGTTGGTATTGCTCGCGATCTCGCTCCAGGCTTTCACTCAGCCCTGTCTCTTGCTGCTGCAAGGCTTTGATTTGATTTTGCAACTGTTGCAAGCTGCGACTCGCCTGCTCGGCCGCTTGCAGCGCTTGCTGCAGCCGCTCGGCCTCATGGCTGAGTTCGGCTAATCCAAGATGCAGCACCTCACCCAATGACTGGGCCAACTCATCCGCCTGTTGTTGCAAGGTCTCAAGCTGTTTCTGCAAGCCCTTGTAATCGGCTCTGGCTTTACCCAGGGCTTCTTGGGCATGGCTTTGGGCCTGTTCGGCCGCCTGCAACGCCTCCTCGGTCGGCAAGGCCTCATGCCATGTGGCCGGCTGCGGATGCAGTTCGCTGCCACAGACGGGACATGGCTCTGCGGAGCGCAATTCACGCGCCAAAATCGCCGCCTGGCCTTGGTGCCAAGCCAGCTGCAGCGCTTTATAGCCTGCCTGTGCTTGCTGATGCTGGGCGGCGAGGGTTTTGCCCTCGCCGCCCGCCTGGGTTAATTGCGCCTGGGTTTGCTCGACTTTCGCCGAGACTTGCTGCCATTGCTGATAACGCGCGATCAGCTGTTGCTGCTGACTCAGGGCTTGCTGCAAATGCAGCCGGGTGTCGCTTTGTTGCTGCAGTTGAGGCAGTAAGGTTTCATGCTCACCTCGCTGCAGCTGAAGTTTTTCCAGTTCGGCCTTACCCGCCATCCCCTGCGCCTTGGCCTGGTCCAACTCGCCTTGCGCCGAAACCAGCCCTTGCTTGAGCTTGGTGAACTCGGCGAGTTCTGACACCAAGGCATTCAAGGACTGTTTTTGCTGCTCATGCTGTAACAGCTCTTGCTCTAGTACCGGCAAATGTTGGGCCCGGGTATCGGCTTCCTGCTTCTGCACCCGGGCCTTTTCCAGTGAATCCCGGCATTGGCGCAGCTTGTCTGCGGCGGCCCTGAATTCAGTTTCCCGAGTGAGGAATAACTCCCAAAGCGGCTTGAGACGCTGCGCCTGAGTGGCCAATGCGAGTTGCTGTGACTTGGCTGTGATGTGCGTTTGCTGCGCCGCCAAACTCTGAGCCTCTAGCTCCAGCTTGGCCAGCTGCTCGAATTCCAGCATCAGCTGCTGCGCGGCATCAACGGCCTTAGCGACAGCTTGCAGCGCCTCGGTCGCCTGTTCCTTGGCGCCATGGGCCAACAAGAGTTCGGATTCGACGGTGGCGAGCTGAGTGAGCAGCTCTTCGGCGGACGTTAACTCAGCGCTCTGCAAGATACCATCGCGGCGGCTGCGCTGCTCCCTGACCTGAGTGCGGATCTCCGCGGCCTGAAACTTGAGCTTGTCTTCTATCCTGCGGTAGATCTGGGTTTGGAATAACTGGCTGAATATTTTTTCTCTGTCTTTAGAGTCAGCCATCAAGAGTTCACGGAATTTTCCCTGGGGCAAGACCATGACCTGTCTGAATTGATCTGCATCCAGCCCTGTGAGTTGTTCGATTTCGGCCGTGGCTTCGGAGACCTTGCTGGCGACTAACAGTGTCTCTGTCCCCTCGCTGTCGATCTTATACAGCTGGGCCTCAGGCTTGTGCACAGTGTAGCCATCGCCGCTCTTCTTCAGCCTCGCTTGCTCTGGCACCCGCCGGATCCTATAGCTGCTGGTGCCCAATGCGAAGCTGAAGCTGACTTCCGTCAGCAAGGCATCATCGGCAAGATCGCAGCGCATCTGGCTGCCTTCCCTTTCATCCCCCGTGGTTTTGCCATACAAGGCAAAACAAATGGCATCGAGCAGGCTCGTCTTGCCGGCTCCCGTGGGACCATTAATCAAAAATAGCGGGTTGCTTCCCAGCGCCGAGAAGTCGGTAACCTGGGTACCGGCGAAGGGGCCGAAGGCCGACATGGACAGAGATAGCGGTCTCATACTTGCTCTCCCTTATGCAATTCATCGATGAAACCCACCATTGACTCACGCTGCGCCTGACTCATGGGTTCACCGGATACCTGGGAGAAAAAGTCGCTGAACATGTCCAGCTCCCCCTTCTTGATATGCTCGCGGCTCAATTCAAGGTAGGGCTTGTCTGCCATCAGGCCGGTGCGCTCCAGATGCAGCACGTTAGGATAGACGGCGCGCAGCTTACCCATGGCATCGAGGATGGCATGCCGATCCAGCAATCTCACCATGAGATAATCCTCATTGTGGGGGTCGCTTTTCCCCGCGGCCAGCAAGGACTCGAGTTCGCCTTCTAGGATGCGTACATCATGCAGCGACGACAGCGGCAACAGGCTGATTTGAGGCCGGTTCTGGGCATCAAACTCGACAAGGGTAACGGATTTCTTCTGCAGTTGTTCGCTGAAAGAGTATTTGAGAATGGAGCCTGAATACCTGATATGCTCCGCCCCCTTGTACTGGGGGCCATGTAAATGCCCCAGGGCCACATAGTCGAAGCCGGCAAATAGCTGAGGTGAAATCTTGTCTGCTCCGCCTATGCTCAACGGCCGCTCAGACTCAGACTCGCTGCCGCCATCGAGGAAACAATGACTGATGACCACCTTGGGTAGGCCTTGGCTGTCATGGGCAGTCACAGCCGCCAGCAACACGCCCATCGCCTCTTCATGGCTGCCGACATCTGCGTCGAATACCTGCCTCACGGTCGCGGGATCTGCATAGGGCAGCCCATAGAAAACGGCGCCGCCTCGCTTGCCATCGAGTCGTATCGGGGCTATATCCCTGACCAGCGGCCCTATGATGTGCAGCCCGCTATCCGCCATCTGCCGCGCAGCGAACGCCAGCCTTTCGTGGCCGTCATGGTTGCCGGCAATCATGATCACCGTCACCCCCAAGTCATGCACCAGACGATGAATCACCTCATCGAGCAAGGCGACGGCACTGGCTGGCGGAATGGAGCGATCGTAAATATCACCGGCGATGATCACCGCATCGACCTCATGTTCGGCGGTCAAATCGACCAGCTGCCCCAGGACATGGGCCTGATCATCGAGCAGACTCTGGTTATGCAGCTGGCGACCTATATGCCAATCCGAAGTGTGGATAA
The DNA here is from genome assembly GCF_021412365.1 of Shewanella sp. AS16. Taxonomy (NCBI): domain Bacteria; kingdom Pseudomonadati; phylum Pseudomonadota; class Gammaproteobacteria; order Alteromonadales; family Shewanellaceae; genus Shewanella; species Shewanella sp. AS16. The sequence goes on from NZ_JAKCLK010000001.1 coordinate 397,876, forward strand.
ATTTCATCGTGACTCATCTTAGTTAGAGAGAATGCGACTGCACTAGGGCAACCAAAACCAGAGATCGTACTGACTCGAGAGCAACTTGACACTCATGGACAGCGACATGATAACCACCAGGGGCTTGATGATCTTAGTCCCCTTGGTGATCACTAACCTGGAGCCTAAGGTGGCTCCTATGGCCTGACCTGCCAGCATCAACAATCCCAGCAACCACACCACTTTGCCGCCGAGGGCGAAGAAGACCAGCGAGGCAATGTTGGTCGAAAAATTCAGTAACTTGGCATGCGCAGTGGCCTTGGCCAAACCAAATCCGGCCAGCGAGACGAAGGCCAGGGCGAAGAAACTGCCGGTGCCCGGACCGAAGAAGCCATCGTAGAAACCAACCCCCAAGGCGGCAGTGAAGGCAAATACCCCGGGCGTGAGCACCCTGTGACGGTCTTCCTCACTGATTTTCTTCGAGAACAGGAAGTAGCAGCCTATGGCCAATATGAGAAAGGGCAGCAGGAATTCCAGCACCTTCACATCTATCAACTGTACCAGCACAGTGCCGAGGGCCGCTCCGAGGAAAGCGCAGCTCAAGGCCAGTTTTATCTGCTTGAGATCCACCAATCCCTTGCGGACAAAATAGAGGCTGGCGAAGAAACTGCCGCCACAGGCCTGTAACTTATTGGTCCCAAGTGCCGCAGTGGGGGTCAGCCCTGCCCACATGAGGGCGGGTATGGTCAAGAGACCACCGCCGCCGGCGATGGCATCGATAAATCCCGCCACCAGGGCAACAGCGAAGAGGATCAGCGCAAGCTGTAGTGTGAGTTCAAATAGCATAGGATTATTTTCAAGGGTAACGAGTAACGGCATTAAACGCTCTTTGCCACTCAATTGCAAAGACCTGAAGCCTACAAGTGTTTCTAAAATATGACTTAAGCCGGCTGATGCGACCCATCGCCGGCTATTGGCAAGGAGCTGCACGACCTGGGTTGAGAGCTACTAACTTGGCGCCAACATAAAAAAACCACCCTGGGGTGGTTTTAAGCCAATGGCTATCAGTGCTGGCAGCTGTCGTCGCAATCTTCGCCATGTTCGTGGTCGGCGAACTCGTCATCACCTTCTTGATGTTGCATCACGCCCCAACCATCTGTCATGCCATCAAATTCGGCGGCAAAATCATTCAGGCGGGTCTCCTCGGCCACAATGGCAGCATACTCTGGCACCATGTTCAGGCTGACGATCAGTTCCCACTTGCTGAGTTCCTCACTGAAGTTGATTTCCAGCTCACCCTCAGGCTCAGAGCCTGACAGGGCTTCGAGGGCCGATTCGGCATCGCGCTGATCATCGAACACCAAAAAGAAATCGACATCCAGTGCCTGGCTGAGATCGATACCCGCATCGGCCATGGCCGCCAGCATTTGACCGTTATCATCATCTGGGAATTGCATTGTTTGCTCCATATACTCTGGCTTATTCAGCCGCTACTATTTGCACTGACTCGCCATTGAAGGCAACCAGATCGCCTGGGATAAGTTTCTTGCGCTTACGGGTTTCGACTTCGCCATTGACTGTGACCAAACCTTCGGCAATCACATGTTTAGCCTCACCGCCACCGTTACTCATGCCCTGCACTTTCAATACTTTGTATAACTCTACATATTCGTCCCCGGCATGCAGGGGAAATAACGGAACTTGCTTTGTCGCTTGAGTGGTCACTGGTTCAACGCCTGTTAAAGAAAACTCCGGCCATTATACCAGTAAGTTTGTCTGCATGAGGAAGATAAATAGTTTCAGAGCAACCTTTCCTCGGCCAGCAGACCGTAGGCGCAATCGTCTATCCAGACATCACCTATCTTGAAGTTATGCCTCAGAATACCTTCCAGTTGAAAACCGCATTTCTCCAGCACCCGCGCCGACGCCTTATTGTCTTGGGCACAATGACCGATAAACTTATGCACATCGAACGACAGACAAGCCCAATCTATCACGGCCCTGAGACTCTCGGTCGCATAGCCCTTGCCATAGGCCTGTGGCAGTAACAGGTAGCCAACTTCGGCATGAGCCAGGGCGAAGTCCTGGCAGTATAGTCCTGTGAAACCTATTGTTTGCTGCGAGTCGATCTCTTCAATCACCAGGGTTAACCATTCACCGGCCCCATAAACCCAAGGTTGACTGCGCTGCTCGAACTTGCTCCTGATGTTGGCGCCGGTATCCGGTTGACGCACATAACGATTGATGTCCGGATCTTGGTGGACATAGAGAAACGCCGGCCAATCCTCATCCCGCAAACACCTGAGTCTTAATCTGTCACTGTAGAGTTCGATCATGACGCCTCCTGCACTCCCCCTTCAAAGAAAAACGGCAGCCTAGGCCGCCGTGTCATCATACTGAGTCAACTCAGTCCCGGCTGGTCACTTCCAGCAAGTGATAACCAAACTGGGTCTTCACCGGTCCCTGAACCTGATTCAGAGGTGCACTGAACACCACTTCGTCAAATTCCTTCACCATCATCCCTGGGCCGAAAGAGCCTAATTCGCCGCCCTGGGCACCGGATGGACACGATGAGTGTGCCTTTGCAAGTTGCGCAAAATCAGCGCCATCGGCTATCTGCAACTTTAACTCTTCACATTGTTCCTGAGTGCTCACTAACAAATGTCTTGCGGTTGCCTGAACCATGGTATTACTCCTGTATTAACCCGGACTCGTTTCCTTAAGTATTAATCCACAGCCAAAGACTCTTGGATTAACGAGTTACGAGTATAAAAAGAATTCATTAAATAACAAAGTCAAAAAAACCGCCAATGCTGGCGGTTACATAAAGACTAGACTTGGGTCTTGGCAATCCAACGGTCGATCTTCTTCTCCATCACAGCCAAAGGCAGAGAGCCTGAAGTTAAGATCTCGTCGTGGAATGCCTTAATATCAAACTTGTCCCCCAGGGCCGCTTCGGCTCTGGCACGCAACGCCAATATCTTCAACTGCCCTACCTTGTACGAGAGCGCCTGGCCGGGTATCGCCATGTAGCGCTCAACCTCGGCTATGATGTCACTCTCGGCCATGGGAGAGTTGTCTTTCATATACTGGATCGCCTGCTCGCGGCTCCAGCCCTTGGCATGCAAACCTGTGTCCACTACCAGACGCATCGCCCGCAGCATCTCATCGGATAACTTACCAAAATACTGGTATGGATCGCTGAACAATCCCATTTCGATGCCCAGATACTCGGAGTAGAGGGCCCAGCCTTCCTCAAACGCGGTATAACCACTGAAACGCTGGAACTCAGGCACCCCTGTGAGCTCTTGCTTGATGGCTATCTGGAAGTGATGTCCGGGCGCCGCTTCATGCAGTGACAGGGTGGTCATGCCCCACTTGGGCTGTGCCTTTAAGTTATAAGTATTGATATAGAAGACACCCGGACGTGAACCGTCCACCGCCGGCGATTCATACGATGCCCCAGCGGCAGACTGCTCGCGGAAACTCTCGACCGGTTTAACCACGTAATCGGCTTTCGGCATCGCGTTGAAATACTTAGGCAGAACGCGATTAATCTTGTCTTTAAGCTGCATGTAGCCATCGATCAAGCCTTGACGGTCAGCAAAGAAATATTGTGGTTCGGATGACAATGAAGCGAAAAATGCCTTCAAATCACCTTGAAACCCGACTCGCTGACGGACCTTATCCATTTCACTCCGAATACGGGACACTTCACCCAGACCGATCTGATGTATTTCATCGACCGGCATCTTCGTGGTGGTATGGGAGTTGGCCAGCTGCTGATACCAAGCCTTGCCATTGGGCAAACCGGACCAGCCATCTGTGGCACGCGCTTCGGCTAAGTAGGTATTCTTGAAGTAATCCCTCAACTGCGTCAACGCGGGAAGGAGACGCTCAGCGATCATCTTTTGATACTGGCTGGTTAGCGTTTGCTTATCTTGCTCGGAAAAGTCCTCGGGAAAGGCCTTGATGGGAGAATAAAAAATGCTTTCTGTCGGTGTTGCCACCAACTGGGCCTCCAACTGAGGGATGATGCGTTCGACCAACACCCGAGGCAACACCACTTTACTGGCAATGCCTTCATTCATCCTTTGTTGAGATAAGGCAATCCATCCGATAAAGCCGTCGACCCGTGATTCCCAGTTATAATAATCCGTCACTGTCTTGAACGGCTGGGCACTTTCGCCACTACCCAGTTGTATCATGGTGATCACTGTGCTGTAGAACTGGTTCATGGGCATAAAGCGCGCAGGATAGGTCTCATCGATTAGCGCCATGTCCCTGTCATAGCTGAACATATCGTAGCTTAACTGCAAGGCTTCAGGCAGCTGGCGGTAATCTATCTTTCTCACTTGATCGAAATAGTGCTGATTCAGCTCGTGGCGAGCCTTGAGATAGGCCTCGGTTAAATCACCGCCGAATTGATCGTTATAATCATTCACCCCGACGAAGGTGGCATACAGGGGCTCAAGTTTCAAATAATCCTTGAAATAGTCATCGACCAGCGTCAGATAAGCTTGCTCGGCCGACGGCTGCTGGGCCACTGAACTCTCAGCTGCAGCTGCATCCTCATGGCGAACCTGTGTATTGGTGTCGGTTTTAGAGCAGCCCTGCAGCCCTAATATCAAGGTCAAGGTTCCAGCCAATAAGCCTATCTTCATTATTTTAATTCTCCGTTCCGGTGCTGACAGTGTGTGATCATCACTATGCTATCTCGATTGTCGGTTTGAGTTCAGATCTCAATGTTTGAAAGCCACCCTCCTCAAGCATTCGCAGCACACTCAAGATTAAGAACAAACCTCTGAGCTGCCAAGATACCCAATAACCGATGCTGAGCGGTATTGTATCCGCCAGCCCCTATTCAGGAAACAGCAAAACACATGCGGTTGCATTTTTTGATGAAGTACAAACAGTGCGCCAAGCCAGTCAAGTACAAGATTGGATACAAAGCAGAAAAATTTAAGTAAAAAAAAAGCCCCTTACGGGGCTTTTAATCGAAGAGCATGACTCAAAGGGTCACATTGTGAATCCGAGCTTTCTCTTTAATATAAGAGATATAGCTCTTAGCACTACGTGCAGTCTTGCTATCATCGGCCGCTTGTTTCGCACTATGATAAGCAGACTTATACTGTTTCAGACTCAGATAAGCCAATGCCAGTTCGAAATGCGCTTCACCTGGATGTTCCAATCCTGCTTTTAACGCCTTTTCCAATACTGGAATGGCGGCAGAGTATTTTTGATCCAGGGCCAACAAACGCCCTTGCTTCAAGTACAGCTTACCGTCGTTATTAATTTCGGCAGCCTTACCGTAATACTCGGCAGCTTCTTTCAACTCTTTGGCATTATGATAAAAACCAGCAAGTATTTCGAAACTCTTGGCATCTTCTTTGATCAAGCCAGACTTCATATGCTTTTCATAGATCTTGGCGGCCTTGTAAGGTGAACCTTTCTGAGCCAATAACTGAGATAAACGTGTGATGTTTGCTCCAGTTTCCAAGAAACCATTCTTATAAGCCAAGTCATAGGTCGCCAGTGACTTGTCATAGTCTTCTGTCATCAGATAGAACTGAGCCAACTGTACCCAGAGACGTTTATCGTCCTGGAATAACGGCACCATGACTTCAAGCACTTTAACTGCATCTTTATACTTCTTCTGATTGAAGTAAGCAGTCAGCTTCATCTGGTACAGGCCCTTATCAGGAGACTCGGCCAAAGAAATACCTTTATTGGCCACTTCCAGGACTTTATCCCACTGTTTCAGCTCAGTATAAGCAATACCTATGCGGCGAAAGATCTGCGCATCCGACTTACAAGTGAATTCCATCCACTTGTAATAATAAGGAATAGCTTCCTTAAACTTCTTATCCTGCAGCAATAAATCTGCGTACAAACGAAGTGTCGCACCATGATCTGTGCCACCTAAGATATCGGCATCGACAGCTTGCTTGAGATACTTAACAGCCGTCCCCATCTGACCCTTTTCGGCATAGAAATTACCCAACATACGGGCAATATACGCCTTGTCGAAGTCATTTCTGGGATTGGCTTCAAGCAAAATGGCTATCGCCTCGTCCAGCTGCCCTTCTGTGTAGGCTGCGAAAGCCTTCTGCACTTTCTTAGCCGCACTCTCACCCACAGCCTTGGATTGGCGCTGATCGATCGGACATTTTTCTGCCGCATTGGCAGCGGAAACCGCTACCAATGCGCCACCACAGATGGAGAGCAATAATGCCGTTGCGATATGATTAACTTTACGCATCTTTATCTGCCTCCTTTGTCTAAGGTGAAGTCCAGTTGAACAGTCATACCAGGTTGCTTCAGTGGCTTGCCATCAACGATCTTTGGCTTGTACTTCCACTTCTTGAGGGCACGAATGGCTTCCCTATCGAATATCCGCTTAGGTTCGGCCTTAATGACTTCTACGTCATCGACCCCACCCATTTCGTTGATGGTGAAGCGCAACTGTACATAACCTTCTTTACCATCACGTGCTGCAGCAATTGGATACTGAGGCTCGATACGAACGATAGGCGTTGCATCACCGTCACGCGTCATCATGCTACCCAGCTTGAAGCCTGTGCTCACACCGCCAGCTTGCACACCACCCATGTTAAACGACATGCCAGTGTCGATACTGGACGACGTATCTGGAGGTGTCGTATCAGGCTTAGGCGGTTGCTCCGGTGGTGGTGGTGGCTTAGGCACTACTCGTGGCTTGTTCTGTGCTTTTGAATCCTGTCTGTCCATGGTTATTTCTATCGTTGGCGTTTCGGTTGAGGTGTCGCCACGTTGTGCGCCACCTCCAACCAAAAATGCCATAAACCAGAACAGACCAAAAGTCACAGCAGCACCAATAATGATAGATACTAGTGCTCTTGGCATATTAGTCGTTCCCCGCTGAAACCGAAATCTTATCGATACCTGCAGCTTTAACCTGATCCAGCACCTTAACAACTAAGCCGTGGAGGGCTTCTTTGTCTGCCTGGATCAAAACTGCCGCTTCAGGTGCTTCAGCCAACATACGTTCGACGTTTGCTGTTACACGCTCGATATCAACCTGGCGATTTTCCATCATGATGACGCCTGTCTTGCTCACGCCAATAAAGATGTTTGCCGATGGTTTTGACGTCGCTTGTGAAGCCTTAGGTTTGTTATAGTCCAAACCCGATGGCTTAACAAAGGATGTCGTTACAATGAAGAAGATCAGCATGATAAACACGATGTCGAGCATCGGAGTCATATCAATTTGCGCTTCCTCGTCTACACTGGAATGCTTTTTACGTGCCATGTTCAATCTCTCTCTAGTGGTGCGGCATGCTGTCTTTTAGCTTTTCTAAACTGATCTTCATTTTCGCATCCAAACGAGTACTGAAAAATACTCCGGATAACGCTGCAACCATTCCCGCCATAGTGGGCATGGTTGCCATTGAAATACCAGCCGCCATCAAACGAGCATTACTCGTCCCCTGAACTGCCATCACATCGAATACTGTAATCATACCTGTTACGGTACCCAACAGACCTATCATGGGGCAAATTGCCACTAAGGTCTTAATGATCAGCATACGTGCATTCAAATCTTGTTTAGCTTGGGACAGCCAAGCTTCACGGATGCGGTGTGCATACCAAGAGGTTGTATCCTCTCTGGTTTCCCACTCGGATATGATTGCTTGATGTTGCTTTGGTGATATCCAATTCAGATACCAGTAGCGCTCAAGCATCAACACCCACATAAGAAACAGCACTGCCGCGACAAGCCAGAGGACATCGCCTCCGGAGGCCATGAAGCCCCTGACGGAATCCCAAACATCCATCAGGAATAGCATCATTAGTTAGCCCTCTTCTCAGCATGAGCGGCTATGATACCCGCGCTCTGCTCTTCCAATACTTGGACAATAGACTTGCTGCGCGCCACAACGATAGCATGAAGCAACATCAATGGCAGTGCCGCAACCAAACCTTGAACTGTAGTGATCAGTGCCATAGAGATACCGCCGGCCATCAGTTTAGGGTCGCCTGTACCGAACAATTGAATTGATTGGAAGGTAGCAATCATACCTGTTACCGTACCCAGCAGACCCATCATAGGCGCAATTGCTGCCAGTACTTTGATGATAGAGATACGTGATTCCAGCGCTGGCGTTTCTTTCAGAATTGCTTCGTCAAGTTTCAGCTCTAAGGTTTCAACATCGACATCTTTGTTGTCTTGGTAAACTTTCAGAATACGACCCAAGGCGTTGTTACCTGGATTATTGATATTCTTACGTTGGCTGTTAACCTTGCCACCGATCAGAGTCAGAGTAACCAGGCGCTCGAGGGCAATCAGGGCACCCAAAGCAAGCAATGCAATGATGATATAACCAATAGTGCCACCGGCTTCCAGACGTTCTTCGAAGCTGGCTTTGTTGGTGAAGATGTTCAGCAACACACCACGGGCAGGGTCAACATAAAATTTTGCAGTACCTGAAGTAGTATCTTCCCAATCGCCAACCGCACTGACCTGATAACCGTCTGGCTGTTGTGACAATTGTTGCACTAAGCCTAAATCAGCGTTATAGACAACGTACTTGCCATCGGCAGTCAAGTTGAACGTACCTATACGATGGATAGTAGTGTTGACCACATTACCATTTATGTCGGTAACAGAACCTTCAAATTTAACCACTTTGCCAGACTCAGCCATTTCGAACAGCTGCTCCTGCCAAAAACGTTCCAGTTCATCAATCTTGGGTAACTGCTTACGCGCGCCCAAATCAGCGATGAACTTGTCACGGCCAGGGTATTGAGCACTGATGTTTGAAGCGTACAGTTTGCCGGCAAAGTCACCGGCTTCACCTTTAACCACACCAAACATCTCACCCAAGTCACCTTGAGCCGTTTTCAGATCTTCTTCCAACTGAGCAATCTTACGTTCGTTATCCAAGAAAGCCTGGTTCAGATCTTTACCGCGCTGCTTTTCGGCAGCCAAGGCATTCTTTTCCTTTTGCAGCAGAGCGGCTTTATCGCCACGCTCATTCTGGAACTCGCGTTCACGCTTTGCATTAGTCTTGCTATCGTTAGCACGATCGACTTTAACTTGCTGTAGCAACTGGTCAATAGACTTGGGCGCATCGGCCGCACTCGCCATACCGGCAGTTAAAGAGAAACTTGCAGCCAACACAGCTGTAGTGATTAACTTCTTCATTATTGTGCAGTCTCCGCAGCAGGAATTGGTAACGCGAATAGATCAAGAGCACCCTGTTTACGGGCTATACGAATACCCTTGGTGATGTCACGCAGATAGCTACTGTCCAGCTCATCCCAACCTTTAGTTTCTGTGTTGTACATCCAGGCAGTCTTCTGATCCAGACTCTGTGCGTATAAGGCAACACGGCCTAAGTTAAAGAAGTCAACCAACACTTCTTTACCATCCAGGTTAAGTTTACCCGTATTAACTGCAACGAAGTTACCGTATTCACGTTCTATGCTGTAAGCATCCAAGATTAGACGGTATTTTTCGGCCAAAGTGACTTCGGCGGTATTGAGCAGATTCTTCAGATTCTCGACACGTTCAGTACGCACCTGAGTGTTAAACGGCAGATCCAGCTTAACGAACTGTTCAAGCGTATCTACCATCTTGAACATCAAAGGCACAACGCCCTGACGCAGCTTATCGACACCGTTGATATCGTCTTGAATTGACTTCATTGACGACTCTTGGTCTGCAACCAACTTAGCGACATAGTCGTTGTATGATTTCAGCGACTCGCGCTCATCGGCAACTGAACCATACTCGAAGAGCATGTCTTGTGCCTGATCAAAATACTTATCGACTTTCTTCTGCGACGCTGCAGCATCAGCATGGATCTTACTATCCGCTTTCTGCGCGTCGGTAAGAGGATCCGCCATCACTAAGTTGCTGCCGGCTAACGCCAGCGCGCCAACAAGTGCAGTAGCGATTTTTGTTCTATTGCTTACCTTGGACATAGTTCCCAACCAATTTGAAGTGAATTAAAAAGGCTTAACTTACCAGCAACAGGTCTCAAGGTTAGATTAACCCGAAAACCCAACACAGTAAGTCCATCTTTCTCTTGTGATTGTTAGTTTGTACCTTCCCTTTTCTATGCCCTTTCAGGCATAGACCCGCTGGCATCATTTCACAAAATGTTGACCTGTGTCAACATTTGGAAACGGGTAAAACCAGTGGCAAGAGGAGTTGCGAAGTTCATTGATAGTAAAAGCTGATTTTTCGAACAGACTGGCCCATCACCCTCTCCCCTACTGAGCCTAAGAGCCCCGCCAAGCGATACGCACGGACCTATGAGCAACTTAACTGCAACCTAGTCGCCTTAACCGCAGCAATCCAGCAGCACCTAAACTGTCGATAAAATATCATGGTACTAATGGATCAATCATGTCCGACCAACCTCAACCAAAAATTGGAGTCGCAACGCTAATTCCGTATAGTGCTCTTGAAACTTGGTACCATCTATGCCTGACATCATTACCTGGAGAGCATTCACGCAGCCACTTGGAAAGCAAACTATCGATTTAATTTTAAGCAGTTTTAAGTTGATTCAATAACCTAACGAAGCACGACGCTTTCAGGAAACAAACAGTCATACGAGGGCCGCACCTGGTCAATATTTCTACCTGCCAACACGCTAAAAACACCTAGCCTACAGATAAAGTAACCAATAAAAACAATGAATTATGCAAGAAAGCATCTTGTGCCACCTTAATTTCATCTTAGACATAAGTCACCGTGTTGGCAGCATTATCGAATTGACATTCATCGTCATAACTCCTGAACTCAGATTCACGCAAGAGCCACAGTACAAATCAAATACAAGTGTGCTTCACTTGTTGACGGCTACACAGATTCGCGGACATCACATATCGCTAGCCATATATGAACCAAAAAGCTGAGGAATGGGTTTGAGGGGACAGGTCGAAAGCGATTAACCTAATTAAGATAGGGGGAGATATACATTCTGGTCAGGAGGGCAAAAAAATGCCGCTCATATTGCTATGAGCGGCATTTGCCTGTTAAACCACATGGGCTCTAAGTATGACTTAGAATCTCAGGTTGGCTCTAACGAAGAAGTAACGGCCCATCACGTCATAAGTGTATGGATCGGTATTTGAATCGTTGTTACCTGTGAAGTAAGGTGGTTCTTCATCGAGCAGATTGTTTACACCAGCCGACAGAGTCACATTTTCCATGACATCATAGAAGCCTGACAGATCGTGGTAAACAATGCTGTCCACGGTAGGCGCATAACAATCGGCTGGATTAGCAGTACACTTACCCAGGAAGGAGGTCATGCCATCGATGTAGCGCATTTCATAGGTCAAACCCCAATCATCGCCACGAGCAGAAATGTTCAGATTAGATTTAAACTCGGCATAAGCACCATCACCAGCTGTAATGAAGCCTTTGAAGTTGGTAACATTTCCGTCTTGATCCGATTCTTCAAATTTGTCCAGTATTGAAGTATCCAGGGCTGCACGCCAGCTCAGACCCGCGGCATCGAACACGTATGCCACATTGATATCGTAACCAGCAGTCTTTTGACCACCTAAGTTCTGCAGACCATTATCGAAGGTGATACGGCCCGTACCATCGATAGCTATGTGTGATGCCTGACACAGAGCAGTACCTGTATTGATTGTTTGGCCATTAGCGCCTAAGCACTGAGCCGCAACATATGAGTCATCGACTGTGTTGATCGCATTGCTGATGTCAATATTATAGTAATCGACAGTCATCGACAGACCTTCGATGAAACTTGGCTCGAGCACCAGACCGATAGTCGTGATATCGGCTTGTTCAGGTGTCAACAGTGGGTTACCACCAACTGTCACTTCAGCCTGATCTTGCTGTGATGCCGGATGCTGAACCTGTTCGAATGATGGTGACTTACCACCGAAGAGCTCATCGACAGTAGGTGCACGGAACGCAGTAGAACGGCCACCGCGGATCATGATCTGATCATTCATTCTCCAGGTCAGACCCAGTTTCCAGGTGGTATCGTCACCGAAGGTGCTGTAGTCGAAGTAACGCATGGCGGCACTCAGGTCGACTTGCTCAGCAAATGGCAAATCATTCAGCAGTGGCACAGCCAATTCCACATAGGCTTCGTTGACGTTGAATGAACCTGCTGTTGGCTCAACGCGAGGATCGTTCGCCAGACCCTGTGCAGTCAGGGAATCAGGCGTGAAATGTGCCGCTTCTTCACGATGCTCGATACCGGCAGCAAAACCAAGGAAACCGGCGGGTAACTCTACGACTTCACCTGAAAGTGATGCGTTGAAAATATCCATCTCGCTGCCACCGCTGTTCACTTCGGTGTAGATGAATGGCTTGATGCTGTCGCCCATCCATGAAGACTGCAGGAAAGGATCGAAGTCGCCGGCAAGCACTGCGGCGTTGATCGAGCCTATGTTGTGCAGGTTAGCCAGCGTGTCAACCGAATCGTTCTTACCTTTGTTGTAAGACGCATCCCAGGTCCAGCCGTTGTCGAATTCACCTTCCAAACCAACCACGATACGGATAGTATCCACAACCTGGTTGAAGTCACGGGTGCCCGACTCAACCATGCGGCGACCGTAATCCAGCTTTTCACCAACTTGGGCGAATGGCAGTAACTCATCGGTCATCCAACCGGCAACACCATTAACACCGCCACCGCTTTTTGGGTTGTACACCCAAGAATCGTTATTCCAGATCGGCTGAGGCGCCATCTGCTGATTTGACCAGCGTTTGGTGTACATGGCTTCGGTGAAGAAACGAACGCTGTCAGACAATTCATAAGTACCGGCAAGAGATAAGTTCAGACGCTGCATTGGCGTCGACAGGTAGCTGTCCTTGGCATAGTTGTACTTGTCGTTGTTGTCACCAGAGTTAACATAATTGTGGTAGCTGTCGCCACGGCCACTGACATCGGCTTCGCTCATACCGTCGAAATATTCAAACTCAGGAACTGTGTTTCCTTCATCATCGACTCCAGCAACGTACTGGCCGTAAAAGCCCGAGTCACCTATGGCATAGGCACCGTCTGGTCCGGTAGGAGTAATACCGTGATTCATGTTACCCCAGACATGACCGCCTTGAGAATATACACTACCACCGCAGTAAAGCTCTTTGGCACCAGTTTTACCTGATTCTGAAAGCGGGCAGTTAGAAAAATCGCGATCGGCCTGACTGGCATCGCCGCGATCTGTGTACTGCATGTTGACAACAACATTGCCTTTATCGAAGTTTGTTCCCAGTGTGATATCTATGCTTGACTCATCACCATCGCCTTCACCGGAAATCCCGGTTTGAACATTGACTTCGAAGCCTTCAAAATCACGCTTAAGGATGATGTTAACCACGCCGGCAATAGCATCTGTACCATAGATAGCTGAGGCGCCATCTTTCAGCACTTCGATGCGCTGGATCATGGATACAGGAATAGTGTTCAAGTCAACCGATGACGCGGCACCGGTACCGGAGGCAATCATTCGACGGCCGTTGACCAGCACCAGAGTACGTTCAAAGCCCAAACCACGCATATTCACGCGAGCGTTACCGCCTGAACCATTGTTGATACCTGGGTTGGTCATGGCACCGCCGGCGGCGGTCATGCTTTGTAAAATACCATCGATTGAGGTTGCCCCTGTGGCCAAAATCGCTGAGGCATCGATAACACTAACTGGGCTGGCGGTTTCCATGTCGGCACGCTTAATGCGCGAGCCAGTCACTTCGATACGTTCAACTTTTGCACCGTCATCGGCAGCAAATGCGGTTGAAGCACCCAAAGCTGCGGTAGCAACACCGCCAATCAGCGCGAAACGCACCGATTTAGCTAACAGATTGTTCTTATACATTGTCTAACTCCCTATATATATCGCTTTTTTTATAATTAACCTCCACTTTACAGGAGGTGATGCCGACGTTCTAAATAACCATACGGACACGTGAGCCAACACATAAAATCACATTGGAAACATTTAATCAACATTTGCAGGTAAATAGAAACTGAATGGCGAAATAACGAACAAGTTGATATGCAGGTACAATCTGAAGATTACAACGGTTCCGAAAACGTCATATTGCAATCGCCTTTGACGCCCCCCGATACCAGACAGCATAAAATGCTCCGAGTGGGAAAGATAAGATCTTAGAATTGGGAAGGAAAAAAATCCGGGACCATTACTGGTCCCGGATTAGATAGACTAACAGTCTCTTGCCTTGGCAACCAAACTAACTTAGCCGCCTCGATTGTCGAGCCGCTTAGAACTTAACGGTAACACCTGCGTAGAAATAACGACCAGTTACATCGTAAGCTTCTGAAGCTGTATTGATACCGGTACCGCCTGAGTTAGTGCCTTGCGGTAATAATGGTGGCTGCTTGTCGAACAGATTACGAATACCCACTGTCGCCTCAACGCCGTTGCTGAAGTTATAACGGGCATTGATATCGTGATAAACCACGGCGTCAATTTCGTTAAATGTAGTCAGAGATTCACCATCGGTGAAGTTACCATTGTCCCCATTAACCGAGTCGACAACCGAATCCCAGTATCGCATGCGCCATGCGAAGCTGAAATCGTCGATCAAATAAGACAGGTTCAGGTTAGCCCTGTGCTCTGGGTACAACACCTCTCCAACATAATCGATCGCGTCACCATCAAGAATACCGGTAGTGACGTACTCGTTGGTGTAATTCCATACCAGCTGTGCTTTGAAGCTACCAGGACCGATATCGACAGTATAGTTTACTTCGGCATCGATACCCGAGGTATCTATGTTGTTCTCGTTCGAAGTACCAGAGTTAACATCGATCAGGGCGCCGTTGGCATCACGCAAGGTCGCGCCATTACAGTTCTGAGAGAAGGCACTAGGCGCAACTTCGAAACAGCGAGTAAGAACGACGGAACGATCAGTTGTGTCGATAGCATCTTTAACCGAAATGTCATAATAGTCAACGGTAAAAGATAACTCGTCCATGATCTGCCATACGAACCCGGCACTCCAAGTATCGGCAGTCTCGGCTTTAACGTCGACATTACCACCCACAGTACCACCTGTGCCCTGACGTTCTGCCTGGGTCAGGACAAACTCACCATTGGGATCGGCGGCAATACGGGCGCTGATCTGTGGGATAGAGCGGCAATTCGCTGCCACATCACCAGCTGTAGTTGCCGTGATACCGTCACAGGGATCCGTAACGCGGGAGAAGGTTTCGCCTTTGCCACCGAACAGATCGGCAATGTTAGGAGTGCGAATCGCGGTTGCAGCTGAAGCACGCAGCTTCAGGGAATCGATAGGTGTATACTCTACACCCGCATTCCAGGTCCAGTCGCCACCTGTAATAGAATGGTCCGCATAACGTGCCGCCAGGTCCAGCTCAAGGCCATCCATAACTGGCAAAATCGCTTCCGCGTAAACATCTTTGGTGTAAAGCTTACCGTCGGTTGGATCCGATTGGTTGGTGCTCGAAGCACCTGTCTGCGCCAAATCACCGGGGCTGTAAGTACCGCGTTCTTCACGGTATTCCAAGCCCATTGCCACACCAATGTTACCACCGGCCAGTTCCAGCGGTAACTCACCCGTCACACTGGTCCCCAACACAAACTGCTCAGCCTGGCCAACGGCCTTGGCTGGTGACTTAACATATTTTACTGCATCGTCAGATATAGTGCCGGCACCAAACATGTCTAACGGCACACAACCCTGTAGACGAGCAAGCTCGTTGGCACACACCAGATTGCCATTCGCATCTTCAATCACGTCCAGCGCCAAGGCTGCACGTTCTACGTTGACCTGACCACCGTTATCTTGCTGTTGGTCGGTACGACCCCAGGTCAGATAAGTTGAAGAGGTCCAAGTATCGTTAATAGCCCAGTCCATGCCCGTTGCCACGCGAATCGTATTCCGCTCGAGATCGGTCGAGCGAGCACCGAATTCGACCATACGACGTACGAAGGTCGTCTCGTTCAAATTAGTGATGCCATCAGCGACTAAAGCTGCACGCAACGCATCGGGGATCAATGGTGAATTAACATCCATGCCACCCTTACCATTACGGCTCTTCTTCCACACGTCGTTGACGATATCCAGTGGCGTCGGTTCGATAGTAGAATCGTTAGTCTTGGTGGTGTTCCAGTTCAGTTCGTTCCACATAGACACATTATCGGCCAGCTCTAAGGTCAGGCCGGCAGCAGCATATTTACGTTCCAGTGGTGTCACCAGCTGACGATATGAAGCGCGGTTGAAACCGTCGGCTACACCACCGCCATACTCGCTACCATCACCATTGTAACCACCGATACGGCCTTGGGGAGGGTAGGACGAATTGAGGATATCGGCGACTTCATTGCCATTGTCGTCCAGGAATACCGCCAAATCTTGCTTGGAGAAGTCTCTGTCGGTGCCTTTAATGCCTTTATCGTCATCATAACCCAGAGAAATCCAAGCGTTACCACCCGACCAGTTCTTACCTGAGGTTACGCTGATAGTCCTGGTCTCGCGATCACTTTCACCAGACACACCGGCTTGCGCAGCAATTTCAACACCATCGAAATCTTTACGGGTGATGATGTTGACCACACCTGCGACCGCATCTGAACCGTAGATTGCCGAAGAAGCGCTTTTCAGAATTTCAATACGGTCGATCATGGAGGTTGGAATGGCGTTCAAATCCACGGCATAGCCAGTTGAAGGGTCGACACCTGAAACGAAGCGACGACCATTCACCAATACCAGGGTACGTGATTCACCCAAATTACGTAGTGAAGTAGTGTTCAGACCGACTGTGGTTGTAGAGAAAGCACTGTTGGATTGATCCGAGCCTGCGATGGTAACAGGTGAAGAGTTGAGGATATCTGCAACGTTAATTGCACCAGTTTGCGCAATATCTTCCCGAGATAATACTGTAATAGGTACCGTAGTTTCCATATCGGTACGTTTAATACGTGAGCCTGTTACTTCGATACGCTCGACTTTTGCCCCTTCTTCTTCAGCGGCAAACGCAGTTGAAGCACTCAGCGCAGCCACGGCTGCGCCACTCATCAACGCAAAATGCACTGACTTGGCTAACAAACTGTTCTTATACATTGTCAATCTCCCTGGACATGAATATCTTCTTATTAAGCCATCTTTAAAGTCTTTGAGATGGTAGCTTTGTCAAAAGCGGCAAACTTCGCCACTATTAAAACAATTTCGAGCCAATGAAATCACATTTGAAACACTTAATCAACATGTGATACAAGCCAACTCAATAAATATAAAGTGTTTATGTTAGGCATAAAAGCTTCAGTATGATCCCAATGTTCCCTTGACAAGAAATAAATCAAAAAAATACAAATAAAAACAATGATATGCAGAACAAAAAATGATAGAGCAAGGGTGGGACACAGAACAACCCGTCAGTTGCTAATTTGTAATAATATGTTATATACCGTTGGAGTGGGGATAGGCTGCAGAGAGAATAATGATGAACATTAATCTCAGAAAGAAGCAGTACTTAGCAGGTTGACATAACACGTTGACCGGAGCGCAAAGCGGCATGGCCGGCATGCAAAGAGTAATAACAAGCTTCAATAACTCGGCTATTTACAGATGTTGTTGGCTGTAAATGGATGCTAACGATGAGATGTCAGGGGAACTATTTAGAGACTAGAAAAACAAAGCACTCTTATGAGTGCTTTGTACGGTAAAAATAAGATGGACATTATAAGCTGTAACGGATCCCTATCGCTATGCCGTCATCTTCGGAGAGAGACATTCTGGCTTCCTGTTCTTTATCGGCACTGGTGAAATCACTCAGGTCTCTTCGCGCTTCGACATATAAGACGGTGTCCAGATCCCAAACATAGTGAAGACCTACTACCAGGAATTGACGCTTAAAGACGTCATTCTTGTCTGTATTGTTAGGCTGAATAACGTAATCCTTGCCGGCATCCAGGATGTTATAAGCGACGAATGGGCGGAAACCATTTTCAAATTTATATGAAACCAGAGACTCTATGCCATAGGCGTCCCTGATCAGGCGGCCTATGTTATCCGTGTCGTGGTTTTCATTCTTGTTGAAGTTGGCGGAAAAATAGAGTCCATCGTTATCGAACCCGCCCCAGGTAACGCCTGCGCCATAGATGAGATCGACTGCGGTGATCTGGGCCCCTGTACCGTAACTCACATCGAACTCGCCACGGTTGACACCCGCGGTCAGCGTCAGCATGTCAGTGGCCTTATAGGTCACAGAACCACCATAGGTCTGGTTGAATTCGACTTGTTGCGCATCTGCCGCCCCGCCTTCCCACTGGGCTTGACATCTGTCTTGGTTGACTTCGGTATCACAAGTGTAGAAGGCATTGTTTTTGAGTTGCGCCTGCAGGGTAAAGCTAAGGTCACCGAAGGCATTGCGATATTGAACCAGCTTGTCACCACGACCGACGCCGTTTACCGCACCATCGTCTTTGTTATAGGTATAAACACCGGCAGTATTGCCATCCCATACGAAGCTATAGTTGGTACCATAAACCACGTCATACCAGGCGCCCCATTGCTTGCCTATGCTGATGCTGCCGTACTTGTCGTGGGAAAGGCCGGCGTAACCCAAGCGGTTGTAAAAGAATTCATCTTGTACCGACTCGAAGCGATTGCTGTAGACAATATCGCTGCTGCCGACAGGGTTGACGCCCCATTCCAGCTTAGCGAAGGCACTCCAGCCATCACTCAACTTACGATCGAAGCCGAAGTTTATCCGGGATGCGCCGTTGACCACTTCCGTCTTGCCTTGGGTCGCGATCACCCTGGCGTCGATGAAGCCACCGATTGACACGGCGTGCTTGTCATCCTTGTAAATTTCGATTGCCGATACCGACGGGACCATTAATACAGTTGTCAATGCGGCTGCCACTAGAGTCTTGTTCATTTTAGGTTTGACCTTACATTTTTGTTTACAACATTTCGTTGCTTTATTTCTATTGAGTTATTGCGAAGATTAACACAAGGCGCTATGGAGAAGTGAAGCAGGAAGGGGCAAAAGGCAGGACTTTTTCATTTAAAAACACCAAAATAACTTATGCAACAAGGCATGAAAACCTTATTGCAACACCACACCCTCAGCTGGATACAGGATGAACACTAAATTAACATGAGCTGATTGGATGCCAGCGAACTGTAATTTTCCTTCATTATGGTAAATACAGGTTCAGCTATCGGCTTGATCTGCTTATCCAGATAGTATTGATAATCAATTTGAGATTGCCTGAAACGGCTCGGCTCGGGCCCGTTGAGGGTGATCAGATAATCAATCTGAGCGCCTCGGCGGCCAAACCCCGGATCTTGGGTATGGGTGCATAACAACTGCGCCGCCTTGACGTGAGGTGATGACTTGGCGGTATAGTCTTCGATGTTACGGCGCAGGCGCTTGCTGAATACCAGCTCTGCATCCAACTTCCCCTGGTGCAATTCCTCAATCACGGATTTCAGGTAATCGACTATGTCGAGACGATTGAACATGCGCTGATAGAGATCGAACTGTACCCGTCGCGCCAACGGACTCCAATCGCTACGAACCTGCTCCATGCCCTTGAAGACCAACACCAATTCACCGGCAGCATTTCTGCTGGCACCCACATAACGCTTCTTGCTGCCTTCGTCCGAGCCCCTTAGGGTCGGCATGAAGAATTGCTCGTAATGACATTCGAACTCGAGTTCCAGAAAGCTCTCAAGGGCAAATGTTTCCTTGAGACGTTGCTGCCAAAGCTGAGTGATCTTATCTGCCAACTCCCGCCCCAAGGCATCTATATCAGTCACCTGGGGCGCTTCTCCCAACCAGACGAAGGTGGAATCTGTGTCCCCGTAGATGACTCTGTAACCCATGGCTTCGATCCAGGCCCGGGTTTGTTTCATGATTTCATGGCCCCTGAGGGTAATGGAGCTGGCCAAGCGGGCATCATGGAACACGCATCCCCTGGACCCAAGCACACCGTAGAGGGAATTCATGATGATTTTTATCGCCTGTGACAGCGGCGCATTCTTGTCTGCCTTGGCCTTTTCCCGCTGCGCCGCCAGGGTGCCGATCAACTTAGGCAATATGGGGGCGTTGCGACTGAAGCGGGCGCCGAGAAAGCCGGCAACACACAGCTCATCGGCCAAGGCCTCCCCTTCGATCAATCCCTTAGGATCTATGAGGAAGGTTCGGATGATGGATGGATACAGGCTCTTGAAATCCAGCACCAAGATGTGCCGGTAGAGGCCGGGAATGGAGTCCATCACATAACCGCCGGGGCTTTCCAGGCCGTCACTGGCCGCCAGCGCCGGCGCCACAAAGCCGGCACGGTGCAGGTACGGCAGGTACAAGTTGTTGAAGGCGGCCACAGAGGCACCGACCCGGCCAAACTCCAGCCCTGTGAGCCTGGCCCTCTCAATGGCGAAGTCCAGCAGCTGGGTCTTGGCGAATATCTCCCACACCAGGCGGCTGTCGTTCAGGTTATAGTGCGCCAGCGCAGGTTTATCCTGGCGAAAAAGCAGCGCTATTTCCTCCAGCCTATTATCGACATCGTGAATGGCCTTCCCCTCCCCCAGCAATGCCTGGGCGACGTTTTCCAGGGAGAAGCTGTCGAAACGGTAGAAGGCGGCCTTGAGCCAATCTATGCCATCGAGCACCACACGCCCGGGCAGAGACAGGGTTTCGGGGCGATACTTGCCCTCGACCTTCCAGCCGAGTGGCGTAGCGGCTCTGCCGAGCGTCAGCTCAATGCCATGCAAACCGGCGCGGCGCGATAACAATGCCAAGTCGAAAGTCACCACGGCCCAGCCGATGATCACATCGGGATCATAGTCGGCAAACCAGTGAATGAGGCGCAGGATCAAGGCCGCTTCATCGGCCACCCATTCGAGATAAGCTGCGCTATGCGCCTGCTCGGCGCCGACCATGATGACTTTCTGATAGTCCTTGCCATAGAGGCCGACCGAATAGAGTTCGCCCTCGGCACTGCATTCAAAATCCAGTGAGATAAGCTTGAGCCCTTGGCTCAGCTCGGTGCGCCTGGCTCTTTGTGCCTTGAACAGGGGTATTTCGGCCCCAAGACAGGCGCGCAGCCCGGCTGAAGACTCGGCCTCGTGCTGCTGCGCCGTTTGAGCGGGCGCCATCACCCCCTGAAATTCGGCGTCCAGGGCGATGAAGCGCTCTATGAGGAAGCGGTTCTCGGCCTTGATATCTGCCTCGAACAGGGGCACATCCGCGTCCTTGGCAACCCTGATGACTTGCCTGTGTGCCTGGGCTGTCCTGGCGTATAACCCGCTGACGCTCTGGTGTGCGAAGCTCTTCAGGGCCAGAGGTTGGCTCCTGACGTCCGAGCGTCCAATCCCGGCCAGCAGCCTGGCGGCGTCCGTCTGGTGACAGAAGCTCAGGTGCTCGACCCGCTCCACTTCCACCAGCACGGGGCCGGACTCGGTTGCGAGGAAATATTGCAACACCAGCGCGCCATGGCGATGAATGGCATGGCGCGTCAGCACCCGCCCCTTCAGGCGGGTTGGTGCGCTTGTGGCTGTACTCATGGCGACGGGTTCCAATAAAAATGCAAATCTAGGCCGGAAAAGGTTCTTAGGCTAAGAGAACACTGTTATTATGTACAGCATTAATTATTCACTGGCCGACCCATGTTACCGGACAAAGTAAAAACTCAGATCCGCGGCATCTATAAAGACATAGCCGCAGCCCTGCCTAATTTTCGCTCCAGGCGCGAGCAAAACTATATGGTGGCTGAAATATCTAAGACACTTGCCGGTGAATATGACAAGCATAGACGCATTATCGTCGTCGAGGCAGGCACAGGCATAGGCAAGTCCTTGTCCTACATTCTTGGCAGTATCCCGCTCGCCCTGACGAGCAAGAAGAAGGTCTGTATCGCCACAGCGACGGTCGCACTGCAGGAGCAGTTGTTGCATAAGGACCTACCCTTCTTCCTGCAGCAATCTGGGCTGAATTTTCGTTTCGGTCTGGTCAAGGGCCGCCAGCGGTATGTCTGCCTCGCCAAGCTGGAACTGCTGATAGGGGCGGACAACGGCACCCAGATGGCCATGTGGCAGACCAAACCGGATCAGAGCCAGGTTGCCATGTTGCACAGCTTGCATAAGGACTACCATGAAGGCCGGTGGAACGGCGAGCTCGACACCCTGACAACACCGCTTCCGGACCATTTATGGCAGCAGATCGCCTGCGACAAGCACAGCTGTCATCGCCAGGTTGCCAGTCACAGAAATTGCCCTTTTCATAAGGCCCGTGAGGACGTGGATACCTGGGATGTGTTGATCGCCAACCACAGCCTGCTGTTTGCCGATCTTGAGCTGGGTGGCGGCGTGATACTGCCGGATCCCGAGGAGATGTTCTACGTCATAGACGAAGCGCACCACCTTCCCATAGTCGCCCGCGACTTCTCCAGCGCACAGGCGACACTCAGGGGCGCCTGCGACTGGCTGGAAAAAATCGCTAAGCTAACGACTAAATTACAGAATCAAATCAAGAGCAATAACATAATAGCGCCGGCACAGGCGATGCAGGATCACTTGCAGGATCTCATCGGCCTGCTCAACCAAGTGGCGCACTATTGCGATACCCAGACCAAGTTGTTCGACAATCCGGAAAATCGCTTGCGCTTCGAGCATGGCAAGCTGCCACCTGCCCTGTTGATCCAAGCCGAGAACCTGGCCACCGCCTCGGGCTCGGCGCTGAAACAATTCAACAAGATGTCGACCCTGCTGAGCGAAGCCATCAAGGACGGCGAGATCCCCAAACATCAGGCCGAAGCCCTGCTATCGGAAACCGGCTTCATGCTGCAACGGCTGGAAAATCTGCATAAGCTGTGGAAGATGATGGCCAAGGAAGACAAGCATAAAGGCGCCCCCATGGCGCGCTGGGTAGAGTTGCTCAGCGGTAAGCAGATAGATTACCTGTTCAGCGCCTCGCCCATCGAAGTCGGCTTCATGCTCGAGTCCATGCTGTGGCAGAAGGCCGCCGGCGTGGTGTTATGCAGCGCCACCCTGAGGGCGCTGAACAGTTTCGATCATTTCACCCACCAGGTGGGACTGTCGGTCAAGGATGGCAGCCGCTATCTGGCGCTGCAGTCGCCATTCGATTACGAGAATAATGCCACCCTCTATCTGCCCAGGATGCGCACCGAGCCGACGGAAGACGCCTATACCCCGGAGCTTGCCGAACAAATTTTAACGCTGGTCGACGGCGAGATGGCGACCCTGGTGCTGTTCGCTTCCTATTGGCAAATGGAGAAGGTCGTCGACTTGCTCGATGGCAAGATAACCACGGAGTTGCTGATACAGGGCAATGCCCCGCGGCAGCAGTTGCTCGAGACCCATAAGGCCCGCTGCGACAAGGGTGAGCCCAGTATCATCTTCGGTACCGGCAGCTTCTCCGAAGGTCTGGACTTGCCAGGCGATTATTTGACCAACCTGATCGTCACCAAGTTGCCCTTTGCCGTGCCCACCTCGCCGGTCGAGCAGGCCCATGCCGAATACATCAAGGTAAAGGGCGGTAATCCCTTCCTGCAATTGACCATTCCCGATGCCTCGCGCAAGCTGATACAGAGTTGTGGTAGATTATTACGTAAGGAACAGGACTATGGCCGGGTTACCATACTGGACCGGCGCCTGGTCTCCAAACGCTACGGCAAATCCTTGCTCGATGCATTGCCGCCCTTTCGACGGGTAATTGAATAGGAAACGCCTTGGAGCTATTACTCACGCCCGGCGATTGGGCCTTATTGGCCGGGTTGGGCCTCATAGCGGGATTTATCGACGCAGTCGTAGGTGGCGGTGGCTTGTTATCCATTCCGGCGCTCTTGACCTTGGGGCTGCCCCCCCATCTGGCGCTCGGCACCAATAAGTTGGCGGCCTGTTTCGGCTCCTCCATGGCCGCCTTCACCTATTACCGCCAGCGGCTGTTTACCCCAGCCTTCTGGTATCACGCCTTCATCGCCACCTTCATCGGCGCCGTGGCCGGCAGCGGCCTGGTGTATCTGATCGACAATCTGTGGCTGGAAAAACTCCTGCCGCTGCTCATCATAGCCATCGCCCTCTATACCTTGCTCAACCCCGCCGCCATGGGCAATGCCCAGAGCCTGGCGCCAAGCAAACCCGGGGCTAAACCGACTCAATGGCTGCAGGGCCTGGCTTTGGGCGGCTACGATGGCTTCGCCGGCCCAGGCATAGGGGCATTCTGGACTGTCTCCTCCGCCCGTTTGTATAGGCTGCCCCTGCTGCATAGCTGCGGCTTGGCCCGCGCCATGACCTTCACCAGCAACCTGAGCGCGCTGATCATCTTCGGCCTCCTGGGGCAAGTGCAGCTGCATATCGGCCTCTGGCTTGGGCTCTGCATGATGTTAGGATCTTTCATAGGCGCCCACACGGCCATCAAATTCGGTTTGCCTTTCATCCGGCCGCTGTTCATGCTTATGGTCATACTGATCACGGCCAAGTTAATCTGGAGTGCCTGGTTTTGAATACGACGCAATTGCTCGAGATGCTCAAGCGACAGCTGAAAGCCCTGGAGCAGGAAGTACTGCAACACGACAGCCGGCTGCCGGCGGCACAACGCAAAATCATGCAGGATACCGAAAGGTTTAACCAGGCACTCTTCATCCAGCATGGGGCCCAACTGGCACCCTGCGTCGAGCAGCTGGCCAAGAGTATCGCCCAACTGGAAAAACAGCTCAAACTCAGGCTGGCCCCCCATGTGGTGGAACTCAGCTGCGAACGCATCCAAGACAGATTTACCGCGGTAAAACGGGCCATGCTCACCACAGGCATCAATCTCAAGGCGGCCGAGCAACATAAGGCCAGCAACAGGGCCCGCTTCGCCAAACGCCAACAAAGCGCCCACGCCGACAGCGGTTTTGGCTGGATTGCCAATAATGTGATGCAAAATAGCCATCAGCTCTATGAAGAACTGAATAAGCATCTGAATTGGGAAAAGAAAATCGCGCAAAAAATCGAGTTATTGGAGGCAAATATTGAAAACTGTCATAGTGTTGACAAAATCAAGTTGCAAAATGACATCCTTTTAATGCATCGTCGTCTAGGTAAATGCCGACAGGCTATCAGCTATATCGAAGATCGTATTCAGACCTTTGAGCGTCCGCATCAAAGGAACAATCGTTAAGGAGTCACAATGAAATCATTCATGCCAATCGGCGCCCTGCTGGCGCTACTTGGATCCTCGTCTGTATTTGCCGCTAATCTCAACATCCCCATGGCATTCGAATTTCTGGCGCTCGATGGTCAAAAGGTAGAATCGAGTCTGTTCAACCATAAATCGGATTTATCCCTGAGCCAGGGCGTGCATAAGATAGCCATACGTTACAGCGACATGAT
Source organism: Shewanella sp. AS16 (assembly GCF_021412365.1). NCBI lineage: Bacteria > Pseudomonadati > Pseudomonadota > Gammaproteobacteria > Alteromonadales > Shewanellaceae > Shewanella > Shewanella sp. AS16. The sequence continues at coordinate 423,224 of NZ_JAKCLK010000001.1, forward strand.
TGAAGATGAATTCAGCGACAGCCAAAGCTTCGTCAAATCTGCGCCTTTCATCCTGACCCTGACGGTCGAGGCCGAGCAAGAGTATCGGCTCAAACCGGCCGGCGGCGATGTCATCAAGCGCCCCAAAGCCTTCGCCAAGGCCCCCAAAGTCCTCATCAGTCGCGGCGATAAGGGCAAGGTAGATTACCGGATCACACTGACGGACATAGAAGAGGAATCTTTTGTTTCCAGACTCTTCAGTGGCAACAAAGTGCAAGACATAGAAGCCGCTGCCGCCGCCGCGACAGATGCAGCCCAGAGCCAACATAAGCCGGTGTTAAATGCCCCTGTGAGCCAAACCCATGCCGCCGCGGCGATGGCCCAACAAAATGCGCCCCAGGCAGCAGAGGCTGCTAACCAGCCACAACAGATGCTGCAATACTGGTGGTTACAGGCCGACGAAAAGACTCGCAAAGAGTTCATGGGTTGGGCGATACAGCAACTCTGAGGCTAACTCCCGACTCGACCACACCCTCGGCAGCCGCCGAGGGTGTGGTCAACCCCTAACCACCCACCTCTTGCCGTCCCAACGCCCCTCCTCCGCTCGTTAGCACCAGCACCAGCCCCAGATTATCGTCGAGCACAAGACGGCCCCGATACGGTTAACCGTCTATGACTGGAGATGAGTACAGGCGACTATAGCTAGAGACTGTGACAGTTACAGTGACTGCAGAAATTGTGGCTAAGATTCAAGACCCTAGTCTATAGTGAAGGGGCCTGGGGCATTCGAAGCGGGCAATGAACACTAAAGGGCAAATGGAGAGCTGGCTATGCAACTGGAAATACGCAATTACTATGAAGTGCTGCTGATGGAAATGCTGTCTGATGAGGGACTGCTGGATGAATTACCCCAAGCCTATCTGGCCGATCTTTGCTGCCTGACACTGAATCAGCTGCCGGTCAGGTATATCAGACACTTGGTCGATACTTACTTCTTCGAAGAAGAGGGCGAGCTGGATGAGATGCGCCAACATATTCAGACGGCGCTGGAAAAATCCCACCAGTTCTTAAGGACCAATCCAAGCACTTAATTCTAAAAGGATATTAACGAGTAAAAACGTCCGGCTCACAGCACGAAAGAAATAGCCAAAGAGAAGAAATAGCGCGAAGAGCTGAGATTGGAGGTTCCCCTAGAGCCAACACCCCGGCACACGAGTCGCTTGCTGCGGTTGCTCCCTTCCGGGCCTGGCCGAGTTCACAAGTTATCATTGCGGGGGGACCCTAGGGTCACCATAACTTCCTATATATGACTATATCATAGGACGGCGTGGATTATCCCCCAAGGCCTGAAATGGATCAAGGGCTAATGCCCAAGATAGGGCCTGGACATCACTGACTGGACAATCTATATACAAAAGCCTGCGGCTGCAGGCTTTTTCTTGGCTCGGGCGGGGGACCAGCCCCTATGCCCACGAATGCTCACAGACATAGGCTGCTAGAAGAGTATCATGCCCATGTTCTGTTCTATGAGTTTCGCACCTATCCCTGAGACATTCGCCAATTCCTGTGCCGATTTGAAATTCCCATGCTTCTCACGGTAAGCGATGATCGCCTTGGCCTTGACTTCGCCAATGCCTTTAAGGCCCTGCAGCTCGTCGACCGATGCGGTATTGATATTCACCTTGGCGCTATGCGCCATGGCCTCGGGCTGCGGTTTAGCCTGGTTTTTGAGCTTGGTTTCCGTCTGTGCTTTAGCCTGGGGTTGAGCGCCGGCTTGACTCGGCTTGTCGGCGGCTGCCACCGGCAGAGCCAACAGGGCCGCGGCGATTAAGCCGGGCAATAGATAGGATGTCATCTTGTACTCTCCTTAGATTCATTAAATTGGCCTTAGTCCATTTCCTTGGCCATAGATCAAAGGTAGTTCAGCCTCAACAGATTGCCAAACGCCTCCCGAGCAGCACAGGCCAAAAGAGCAGCCTGTGCACAGCTTAGGTGCTCCCTAGATGGCGTCCAGCGCCTGACGCAAGTCGGCAATCAAGTCGTCCACATCTTCCAGCCCGACCGAGATCCGCAGCAGGCTGTCACTGATCCCGCCTTCGATGCGTGCCTCTGGGGTATAGGGTGAATGTGTCATGGATGCCGGATGCTGGATCAAAGACTCGGCATCCCCCAGGCTCACGGCTATGGTAAACAACTGCAAGCTGTCGACGAAGGCGATGGAGGCATCGAAGCTGGCATCCAACTCGAAGGCGATCACACCACCGGCACGCTTCATCTGAGTGCCGATGAAGTCATGTCCCGGATGGGATGCCAGTCCCGGATAATAGACACGGGCGACTCTGGCATGCCCCTCGAGAAACGTCGCTAAACGCTCGGCGTTATCACAGTGACGCTGCAACCTGACATCCAGGGTCTTCAGCCCCCTCAATATGAGCCAGGCATCATGGGGCGACATCACAGCGCCTATGTCCTTGAGGATCTCGAACTTGACCTTGTCCAACATGGCCTTGGTGCCACAGACTATGCCGGCGATCACATCACCATGACCATTGAGGTACTTAGTGGCACTGTGCACCACCATGTCTATGCCCATGGCCAAGGGTTTTTGCAGCAGCGGCGTCATAAAGGTGTTGTCTACTATGCTCACCAGCCCATGCTCTTTGGCTATGGCTGCCATCATGCGCAGATCGAACACCTGCAGGTGCGGGTTCACCGGCGTCTCACAGAAGAGCACCTTAGTGTTGGGTCTGATGGCCGCACGTATCGCCTGTTCATCGCTGAAGTCGACCAGGGTCACCTCTATGCCGAAACGGACAAATTGACTCGTCATCAGCGCATAGGTGCAACCATAGACGGTTTTGGAGGCCAACAGATGATCGCCCTGTTCCAGATTGGCCAGTAAGGCTGCTGAGACGGCCCCCATGCCAGATCCTGTGGCGGCAGCGGCCTCGGCGCCTTCGAGCACCGCCATCTTGCGCTCCAGCTCTGCCGTCGTCGGGTTTCCCAAACGGGTATAGATATAGCCGGCTTCGTCGCCGGCAAATCTCGCTCCACCCTGGGCGGCATTATCGAAGACGAAGGTCGCACTCTGATATAAGGGCGTTACCAGGGCGCCGAAAGCCTCGGTCTGGTGTCCTGCATGTATGACTTGGGTCGCGCTTTTCCATAGCTCTTGATCTTGCATTTACTTCTCCCCTGCACCACGCATTTTATTGAAGGTTGGTGTGTTTGTGATGCCAGGAATTAACATACAGGGAGTTAGGCGTCAGCCAAGACTCAGGGCGCAAATAACTAATCTGTTGATGTAAAATCTTTGTTACGAAGCTCGGATTTCCCCTTCGCCGCCTTGCTCAATACCTGGCCGGAGAAGGAGGTCAACTCGGCTAACAGCTCCCGGTGGATCTTGGTGAGTTTCGGCTTGTTGTCGGCGCCGAAATCCAGTGGCCGGCATAGGGCCATCGCCTGATAGCCCAAACGTGCGGTCAATATGCCGCCGCCCAATCCCTGAGCCAAACGGGCCGACAGCTTGCCGGTCATTTCCACCGACAACAGCTGGGTGCCGAGATCTGTCACCAGCTCACTGGTGCCGGCATAGAGTATGTTGATCACTATGCTGCGGATGAGTTTTATCCGGCTCCAATAACCCAGCTCTATGCCGTAGCAACGGGCGACATCACGTATCATGCTCTGATTGCGCCAGAGAATGATCGCCATATCCAGCAATGCCAGCGGACTGGCCGCCAACAAGAGCGCCGACTGGGCGGCGTAACGGCGCACAATTTTCTTGGCGAGCCTGTCCCGTTCGGAGAGGACCAAGGTATCGAACAGCTGCAAGCACTCGGCATCGTTATGCTCTTCGCTCAATGCCGCCTTGAACTTCTCCTGCCCTGGGCTGGGTGGATACTGGCTCAGCAGCGGCGCGATAAAGCCTTCGGCCTCCCCCATCTGCATGCTCTGTTGCAACCTGCGGCCGCTCGCCTGGCTATCCGCGACCCGTTTCAGGCGTTTGAGTTTGCGCCACTCACTCACTACCCCGGCGGCGGCCCAACTTGTGGTGATGGCAAGCACCCCGGCATAGAGGCCAAACAACCAGGGACTGTCGAGCCAGGCGTCATGCAGGGCGAGCAGGGTTTGAGTGACCAGCAGCACCAGGATGGCCGCAAGGGACAAACGTGCCAGCCGGGAAAAGCCGCTACCCGTCCCCGGCATCATGGCCTTGGCGTCATATTCCTGTTCATGCTGCGCCAGTTCGAGCTCGAGCAGCTCGGCAGCGGGATCCAATTGCTGCGCCTCCTTGAGGCCGGCTTGCGCCGCGGCGTCCTGCTGCCGGGCATCGAAGCGGCGTTGGGGCTTCAAGTCAATCTTGTTGTGTTCGCCAGAGAGTTCGGACATACAGATCTTATCTTCCATCAATTCAGCTTATCTGCCAGTAGAAACTGCAGCAAATGATCCAGGCGTATGTGCTCGAACCCGGCGGAGTGATGAGCGGCGGGCGGCGGGGCAAACTCGACAAACTGAAATCCCTGCCGTTGCCAGAAGTCCTTGCCCGGTAGGCGTGTTGGCACTTCCCCAGGGTAGATTACCAGCGGCTGGCCATCCAGGCCGGTCCCCTGGACCACTTCTATGCTGCCTTCATCCGTGTTCACCATGCCATGGCGGGTCGCCTTGATCGCACTTATCGCCATGGTCTCGACTTCACAGCCCTCGAAACCGGCAAAATGCTGGCTCTGCCTGAGCATATCGCTGAGCAGCGACAACACGTGTCCCTGTTGATCCCGGGTGACATGGTCGACCTTGCTGGCGGCAAACAGGAGTTTATCTATTCTGGGGGCAAACAGGCGGCGCAGCAGCCCGGATTTGCCGAACTGAAAGCTCTCCATTATGGCGTTGAGCGCCGCCCCCATATCCTCGAACTGGGCCCTGCCATGGTTGAGGGCACTGAAGCAGTCGACCAACACCAACTGGCGATCGAAACCGGCAAAATGATCGCGATAGAAAGGCTGCACCACCTTAGCGACATATTCATGGTAGCGCCGCTTCAACACCCGATAGGCACTGTCTTTGCCACTGAGCTCGAGCGCCGAAAATCTGGCCTCATCATCGGTCAACAGGGGGAAAAAGGTCAGCAGCGGCGTATCGGCAAACTCGCCGGGCAGTAACATGCGCCCGGGCTGGGCCTGATAATAGCCCTGCACTTCGACCAAATCCTTGAGCAAATTTTGGTATAAGGCGGCTATCCGCCGCAGCTCCTGCTCGTCGGCGACGGCGTCCAGTTGCAATGCGCCGAGCGCCTGCTCGAAGGCGGCAAAGTGCGGCGAGCGGCTCAAGCTGGCCTTTCTGGCATATTGTGCCCGGCACCAGTGGCTGAAGTCCTGACGCAACATGGGCAAGTCGAGCAGCCACTCCCCTGGGTAGTCTATGATGTCCAGATAGAGGGTCGCAGTGTCGGCCAGTTTGGCCAACAGTCCCCGCTGCGGCCGATACTTGATCGCCAGCCGCAATTCTGTGATGTTTTGAGTCGATGCCGGCCAGTGGCCAGGGGAGCTTGTCAGCTCGGCCATGGCGCCTTGATAGTCGAAACTGGCGATGCCGAGATCCGGCTGCATGCAGCGCTTGACCCCAATCAACCTTTCCTGACTGCTGACTTGCCATAGGGGGAGGCCATTGTGCTTGCCACCCGAGCCCTTGGCCTCGAGCAGCTGATTGACCAGGCCCGTGATGAAGGCCGTCTTTCCTGCACCTGCGAGGCCGGTCACGGCCAGCCTCAGCTGCCTGTCGGCGCTGCGATGCAGCAGTGCCTGACCCTTTTGACTCACCTTATGCAAAGATCGTGCGATGATGCCCATGAAACTCCTTGCCGCAAAAAGCCAACAAGGGCGGAAGGCCGCCCATTGGAAGAATTAAAGACTGTTAATTTGCCGCTTGAGGTCGAAATGATCCGAGGTGACATACTTTTCCAGCTGCTGCAACCTGACTTCCAAGTCGCAAAACTGGCGATTGACATCACTCAGTGCTTGTTTTGCCGGCTCCCCCGCCTGCCAGACTTTCTTCTTCAGCTCTATTTCCCTGTAGCTGTCTTTGTCATGGGGAGCGACAGGGGCGACGTCCAAAATCATCCACAGGGCGACATAGAGGATCAGGACTATCCCTGTGCCGCCGAGCAGAAAGATGGAGATAGCCACCACTCTCACCAGCCAGGTCTCTATGTTGAAGAACTCGGCTATCCCGGCACACACCCCGGCAATCTTCCCTGAACGGGGGTTACGGTATAAGGTGCGTCCATTACGCTCGCTCATGTTTACTCCTCCATTCGGGAGAATCCGTGTCCAGAATCGCTTCCAATGTTTCTATGCGCTGGCTCATTTTCTCGGCCTTGGCAATCAAACCATTGAGCATGGCAAACTCTTCCTCAGTGAGTCCCTGGCTCACTTGTCGCTTGCTGCGATAATGAAGCACTAACCATATGGGGGCCACCACTACCATGAAGATAATAATTGGGGCCATCAATATGTCCATATCCATAACTCACCTCTCGAAGGTTATTCTTTCGACTTAGCTTTTGCTTTTCCCTGAACCTTGGCCTTAAGCGCCGCCAGTTCGGCATTCACTGAGTCTTCCGCTTCCAGCGCCGCAAACTCGTCCGCCAATGTCTTCTTGGTGCCGAGATCGTATGACTCGACCTGAGCCTCCAGGCCTTCGACCCTGCGCTCATACTGCTCGAACTTGAGCATGGCATCGTCTATCTTGCTCGAGTCCAGCTGGCGTTTCACATCCAATCGTGAAGAGGCTGTCTGGGTGCGCATTATGATGGTTTTCTGGCGCGCCTTGGCATCGATGAGTTTTTCCTGCAGCAGGCTCACTTCTTCCTTCAGGCGACCTATATGCTCTTCGATGACATCCAGTTCCTGTCCCAGGGTATCGGCGAGGCCGGCGGCCTTCTGCTTCTCGACCAAAGCCGCCTTGGCGAGGTCTTCCCTGTCTTTGGACAAGGCCAACTCGGCCTTATCCTGCCAATCCTGTACCTGTTCCTGTACCCTGGCGATGCGGCGTAACAGCTCTTTCTTCTCGGCCAGTACCTTGGCCGAGGTGGAACGCACTTCAACCAGCGTGTCTTCCATTTCCTGAATGATCAGGCGCACCATTTTTTCCGGATCTTCGGCCTTGTCCAGCAAGGCACTGATATTGGAGTTTATGATGTCTGCAAAGCGAGAGAAAATTCCCATAATCCTATCCTCAATAAATGTTGGTTTCGTAAAAGGTAATACACTAAGTGTGCCAACATTCAAAAACCGCTATGAAACATGATGTTAAACATAAATTTAACTTTATCTTTATTTTCTATATCAAGCCACCTATCATGATTTCCACCAAATAATAGCGTGAAAGACTAAAAATTACTGTGGACAATCAATTCCAGCAAGACAATCTCATAGGCCAATCCAACGCCCTGCTCGAAGTCCTGGAGCATGTCTCTCAAATCGCCCCCCTGTCCAAGCCTGTGCTCATCATAGGCGAACGCGGTACGGGCAAGGAGCTCATTGCCGAACGGTTACATTATCTGTCCAAGCGCTGGGATCAAAGTTTTATTAAGTTAAATTGCTCATCCCTGAGTGAAAATTTACTCGAAAGTGAGTTGTTTGGCCATGAGTCGGGTGCCTTTACCGGCGCCAAGGGCAAACATGAGGGACGCTTCGAGCGCGCCGATGGCGGCACCCTGTTTCTCGATGAGTTAGCCAATACCTCTGGGCTGATCCAGGAGAAGCTGCTCAGGGTGATAGAATACGGTGAGTTTGAGCGGGTCGGCGGCAGCAAGACGGTACAAACGGATGTGCGCCTGATCTGTGCCGCCAACGAGGACCTGCCGGCGCTGGCCGAGATAGGCGAGTTTCGCGCCGACTTGCTCGATCGCCTGGCCTTCGATGTGATCACCCTGCCACCTCTCAGGTGTCGCCGGGAAGACATAATGCCGATGGCAGAATATTTTGCCATCAGCATGGCCAGACAGCTCAAGCTCGAACTCTTCAGTGGCTTTGCCCCGAGTGCCATAGAACAGCTGATGGAATATGCCTGGCCTGGTAATGTGCGGGAACTCAAGAACGTGATAGAGCGCAGCGTCTATCGCAATGGTGGCGAGGCCACAGAAATAGAAAACATAGTCCTGGATCCCTTCGCCTCCCCCTACCGGCCGACGACCAGGGTCAAGACAGTGTCACGTCAGCAAGCCAATGCGAGCCCGGCGACAGACTCGGACCCGGCACCCGTTTCCCAGCCGGCTGCGCCGGCTAAAACGAACGGCAGCCCAGCGGAAACATTCGACTTCCCAATTGATTTTAAAGAACAAACTGAAAAGTTTGAGGTCGAACTTATCCAACAGGCATTGGCCGCCAGCCAGTTCAACCAGAAGAAGACTGCCGAGATGCTCGGCCTCAGCTATCACCAGCTCAGGGGCATACTGAAAAAGTACAATTTACTCGATAAGGCATAAGCCGATTGCCCATGGCGGAATAGCACTGCTAAAATAGCCTCTTAACGCAGATAAAATAATGATTTTTAAATGAGTGTGCTAATTAAACGTCTGTGTCTGACGACCGCCGTTGCCTGCATGGGGTGTATCCTGGTTGCCTGTGGTCCGCAGCGCGTGCCTTCGGGCCTGGTATATTGCTCGGAAGGCAATCCTGAGTCTTTTAATCCTCAGTTGGTCACCTCAGGCACCACAATAGATGCGACCTCACACCAGATCTACAGTCGTCTGGTCGATTATGATGCCGCCTCGGGGCAGATAGTGCCGGCACTGGCCACCCGCTGGCATATGTCGAAGGACGGCCTGAGCTATTATTTTACCTTGCGCCACGACGTGCAATTCCATCATACGTCACGCTTCATGCCTTCGCGTCCCATGACGGCCGACGATGTGCTGTTTTCCTTCAATCGCATCATAGACACTCAGCACCCCTACCATAAGATATCGCGCACCGGCTATCCGTTTTTCCAGAGCATTTCCTTCGCCGAGCAGATAAACAGCATAGAAAAAATCAGCGATGATCGACTCGTGTTCCATCTCAATCACAAAGATGCCTCCTTCCTGTCGAATCTGGCCACCGACTTCGCCGTCATACTCTCGGCAGAATATGCCGAACAGCTGTTAGCCGCAGGTCATCCCGAAGATCTGGATCAATATGCGATAGGAACCGGGCCGTTCAAACTCGTCCAATACGTCAAGAATGAGTACATACGCTACCGTAAACACCCGGACTATTGGGGCGAGATGCCCAAGATAGACATGTTGGTATTCGATATTACCTCCAAGAGCACGGTCAGGCTGGCCAAGTTGATCACCGGCGACTGCAGCGTCTCGGCCCTGCCCAAGGCGGGTGAGCTATCCGTGGTGCAACAACATCCGGATATCATGCTCGAATCCCAACCCGGGCTGAACGTCGCCTTCTGGGCCTTCAACACCCAGAAGGCCCCCTTCAACGATGTCAGGGTCAGGCGCGCCCTCGCCCATGCGATAGACAAGAAGAATATTCTCAGGGCCGTTTATCAGGACACAGCCGTCGAGGCCACGGGCATTTTGCCGCCTGCTTCCTGGGCCTATGAACACAATGCCGGCCTCATCGCCTATGATCCGCAAAAAGCCAAGGCTCTGTTGAACGAGGCAGGCATAGAGAACCTGAGCATCGACATCTGGGCCATGCCGGTCGCGCGCATCTATAATCCCAATGCCCTCAAGACAGCCGAACTCATTCAGTCGGATCTGGCTAACATAGGCGTCAGGGTCAACATCATCAGCTATGATTGGAGCGTCTTCAGCCAGAAGTTGAGTGAAAGCAATTACGACTCAGTGCTGATCGGCTGGACGGCCGACAACAGCGATCCCGATAACTTCTTCACCCCACTGCTCAGTTGCTCGTCGGCACACACCCAGAATAACAGGGCCCGCTGGTGTCATCCCGGCTTGGACGCCGTCTTGACCCAGGCCAGAACAGTCACCTCGCGGCTGGAGCGCAGATACCTATACCAACAGGCGGAAGCCATCCTGGCCGATCAGCTGCCCATGGTGAGCCTGGCCCACGCCAAACGCATGGTGCTGAAAAGAAACAATGTGACTGAAACTCAGTTGACGCCCTTTGGCGGCATCGCCTTTGGCGGTATTGGCCACGAGAACGGAGAGGCCCACTGATGGCACGCTACCTGTTACGCCGACTGAACTTATTCCTGGCGACCGCCTTGCTGATGCTGGGGATACTCTTCTACGCGACCAGCCTGTTCCCGGTCGAGCGCAGCTATGCCCTGTCAGGAGTCCGGGTGCCAAGCCTGCAGCAACAGACACAAATCATCGAAGATTACCAATTGGAACAAGGCGAATTGGCACAGTTTATTGCCTATGTACAACAGCGCCTCGGGGGTAATCTGGGACTGTCGCTGACTTCGCAGCAGCCTGTGGTCAATGAACTTGCCTCGGTATTGCCGGCCTCCTTCGAATTGGCCGTCGTTGCCGGCCTCATCGCCCTGGTACTGGGGATCCCCCTGGGAGTCCTGGCCTCCCAGAGCCAGCATAAGCTCACCCAGCACTGCATCATGGCCATCACACTCACTGGCTATTCGATCCCGGTATTCTGGCTCGGACTCTTGCTGTCGCTCTGGTTCGGGGTCAGGCTCGGCTGGTTGCCTATCTCTGGGCAGATTAACTTGCTCTATGAGATCAAGCCCGTCAGCGGCTTCATGTTGATAGATACCTTGCTCTCCGACTCCCAATACCGCTGGTCGGCCTTCAAGGATGTGCTGCTGCACCTGCTGTTGCCGGCCATCACCCTGGCGGTGCTCCCCTTCACAGTGGTGGTGCGGATCACGCGTTCGGCCATGATGAACGTGATGAACCAAACCTTCATACGGGCGGCCGAGGCCAGAGGCTTGAAAACCAGCAAGATCATAGTACGCCACGCCCTGCCCAATGCGCTGATCCCTGTGTTGAAGCACCTGGGACTCATGCTCGGTCCCTTTGCCAGTTATGCCATCATAGTCGAGATGATTTTTGCCTGGCCAGGGGTAGGTTCCTGGTTGATCTCCGGCATATACCAGCGCGACTACACTGTCATCCAAGGGGGGATACTCGCGGTTTCCCTGTTGATCATCTTCTTGAATATCTTGATTGAAGTACTGCATACCGTCAGCAATCCGCTCAGCAGGAAAGAACTCTATGCGGCCAATTAAAATCTACCAGGAAGATCAAATCCCCTCGCCCACACTGCGTCTGTGGATGCTTTTTTCCGCCAATCCCTTCGCACTGGCCGGTCTATGGGGCATCTGCACCCTGCTGCTGCTAACCCTGTTCGGCACTTATATAGCACCATTTTCGCCCGAGGCCCAGGACCCCCACGCCTTATTGCTGCCGCCCTCCTGGGATCCTGCCGGCACTGTGGAACACTTCCTTGGCACGGACGATCTGGGACGGGACATCTTCAGCCGTCTGCTGCACGGTGCGCGCCTGACCTTCGGCATGTCACTGTCTATCGTTGCCACTGCGCTCTCCACGGGCTTTGTCATAGGCTCAATCTCAGGCATGATGCATGGATTGAAATCCAGCATCTTGGGCCATCTGCTCGATGCCCTGCTGTCCATCCCTTCACTCTTGATGGCTATCCTGGTGGTTGCCGTCATGGGTCCTGGACTGAACAATGTGTTCTGGGCCGTGGGTATCGCCCTCACGCCACAATTTGTCAGGGCCATCCATCAATCGGTGCACGAAGAGCTGCAGAAAGAATATGTCACGGCGGCCAAACTCGATGGTGCCAACGGTTTGCAGATATTCTGGTTTGTGATCATGCCTAACGTATGGGAAACTGTGATCATTCAGACAACACTCGCCATCTCAGCGGCCATACTGGATATCGCGGCCCTGGGTTTCCTCAATCTTGGAGCCCAGGCACCGAGCCCTGAATGGGGCGCCATGGTGTCTCAGGGGCTGGATAATCTGCTGACCGCCCCCTGGACAGTCACCATACCCGGCGTCGCGATTCTCTTCAGTGTGTTAGCCATCAACCTGGTTGGCGATGGATTAAGATCGGCGCTGGCGCCCATCAGAACATGACCTATGCCTTTACTCGACGTACGTAATCTCACCATAGAACTGGATACTCCCCATGGCCGGGTCAAGGCGCTGGAGAAGGTCAGTCTGACCCTCAATGCCGGTGAAGTCCATGGCTTGGTCGGTGAATCCGGCTCGGGGCGCAGCCTGTTCGCCCGCGCCATCTTGGGCATTCCAGGTCCAAATTGGATAGTCAAAGCGGATCGCATGATGTGGGATGGGCGCAACCTGATGGAGATGTCTGCCAAGGAACGACGTTGCCTCATGGGCTCAGACATGGCGATGATCTTCCAGGACCCTTCAGGCAGCCTGGACCCGGCCAAGACGGTCGGCAGCCAGCTGATAGAAGCCATGCCCACCAATCCCGAGGTGGCCTTTTGGCGCCGCGGCAAAGATCGACAGTTAACGGCACAGAAATGGTTGCATAAGGTCGGCATCAAAGATCCGCGGAAGGTGATGGCCAGTTACCCCTGGGAGTTATCCGAGGGGGAATGCCAGAAACTGATGATCGCCATGGCGGTTGCCAATCAGCCCAGGCTGTTGATCGCCGATGAACCTACGAGTTCGATGGAACTGAGCACTCAGGCCCAAATTTTTCGCCTCTTGTCACAGCTCAACCAATTGCAGAACGTGTCCATCTTACTGATAAGCCATGAATTGGAAACCCTGGCTCAGTGGTGCGATCGCCTGACTGTGCTCTATTGTGGCCAGGTGATGGAATCCGGTCCCACCAGTGAGCTCACCACCCAGCCCTATCATCCCTATACCAAGGCCCTGCTGGATAATATACCCGACTATTCGGGTAAGGGAGGCCATAAGACCCTGATGCCGACCCTGCCGGGTTCGGCGCCGGCGTTACAGCACCTCCCCATAGGCTGCCGACTCGGTCCCAGGTGCCCGGCGGCGCAGAAGAAGTGTGTGAATCAGCCCGGATTAGCCCATCAAAAAGATCGCTACTTCGCCTGTCATTTCCCTTACCATAACGAGCCCAGCAATGACGACACCTCTGCTTAAAGTGATTAACCTGAGTAAGCGTTATGACATGGGTTATAAGGGGTTCAGTCGCCAGTATAACTATGCCCTGTCACCCATATCCTTCGAATTGGGCCAGGGTGAAACGCTGGCCATTGTCGGTGAAGCGGGGTCGGGCAAGAGCACTGTCGCGCGGATCTTGGTCGGGGCCGAGCAGCGCAGTGGCGGGGAGATTTTCTTCGAAGGCGAAGCGCTCGAGTCGCGTAACGTGAAACAACGCTGCCGGCTGATCAGGATGATATTTCAGGATCCCAACACCTCGCTCAACCCCAGGTTAACCATAGGTGAACTGTTGGATGAGCCGCTGCGTTTCAATACCAAGTTATCGGCCGCCGAGCGTCAGATCCAGGTCATAGACACCCTACGCAAAGTCGGGTTGCTGCCTGAGCATGCCGAATTCTACCCCCACATGATTTCCGAAGGCCAGAAACAAAGGGTCGCAGTGGCCAGAGCCCTGATGCTCAATCCCAAGGTCATAATCGCAGATGAAGCCCTGACGGCGCTGGACCTGTCGGTACGGTCGCAAATCCTCAACTTGCTGCTAAAGTTGCAAAAAGAGCTGGGCTTGTCCTACATCTTCGTATCACATAATTTAAACATCATACGGCATGTCAGCGATAAGATCATGGTGTTGCATAAGGGACAGATGGTAGAAAAAGCCCCTACTGAACAACTGTTTAATTCTCCACAACACGAGTATACCCAGAGATTGATCCAGGAACAGAGCCTGTTCATGCACAAGCGCTAAACTGCTCCAACCACTGACAATATCAGGGTATTTTACGAAAAATGAGTGCCATTTAGTGACTGAAATATTTATCCTAATGGCCATTTTGATAGAAGAAGCATAAACATGATTATCAAACCCAAAATTCGTGGATTTATTTGTACTACCACTCACCCGGTTGGCTGTGAAGCCAACGTCCTGGAGCAAATCACACTGACCAAGGCCAAAGGCAAGATAGCCAATGGCCCGAAACGCGTCTTGGTCGTCGGCTCCTCCAGCGGTTATGGCCTGTCTTCACGGATCGCGGCCGCCTTCGGCAGCGATGCCGCTACCATAGGGGTGTTCTTCGAAAAGCCAGGCACAGAGACTAAGCCAGGCACAGCCGGCTGGTATAACAGTGCCGCCTTCGAGAAATTTGCCAAAGCCGAAGGCTTGTACGCCAAGAGCATCAATGGCGATGCCTTCAGCCATGAGGCGAAGCAGCAAGCCATAGCGCTGATCAAACAAGATCTGGGGCAGATAGATATGCTGGTGTACTCACTGGCATCCCCGGTCCGCAAAATGCCGGACAGCGGTGAGCTTATCCGCTCCTCCCTGAAGCCTATCGGCGAAACATATACCGCCACCGCGGTAGACACCAATAAAGACACCATAATCACCACCAGTGTCGAACCTGCAACCGAGCAGGAAATTGCCGATACTGTGACCGTCATGGGCGGTCAGGATTGGGAACTCTGGATGCAAGCCTTATCCGAGGCCGGTGTACTGGCGGATGGCTGCAAGACTGTGGCCTACAGCTACATAGGCACAGAGCTGACCTGGCCCATCTACTGGCATGGTGCCCTGGGTAAGGCCAAGATGGACCTGGATCGCGCCGCACACGCCTTGGATGCCCAATTGGCAGCCAAGGGCGGCAGTGCCAATGTCGCAGTACTCAAGAGCGTTGTCACCCAAGCCAGCTCGGCCATCCCCGTGATGCCACTCTATATCGCCATGGTCTTCAAGAAGATGCGTCAGGAAGGCCTGCACGAAGGCTGTATGGAACAGATTTATCGTCTGTTCAGCGAGCGCCTGTATCGCATGGACGGCAGCCAACCCGAGGTGGACAGCGAGAATCGCCTGCGTTTGGACGATTGGGAATTGCGCGAAGATATCCAGCAGCATTGCCGCGACTTATGGCCACAGATCACCACAGAGAACCTGGCTGAACTGACCGATTACCGCGAGTATAAGGAAGAATTCCTTAAGCTGTTCGGCTTCGGCGTCGATGGTGTCGACTATGAGGCCGACGTCAGTCCATTAGTGGACTTCGATGTTATCGAACTCTGATGATAGCTAGTCGCTGAACATGCAACGCCACTCTCGCAGTGGCGTTTTTTTTATCCCCCCTCTATCCATCCGCTTCGCAGTACACTTGGCGCAGCGACCGGCTCGGCACAGACTGGACTTAAACCAAATGGCTTAGCTTAAGTGGCTTATGCTTAAGTGACTTATGCTTAAGTGACTTGAACTAAGTACTTAAGTTAAGTGGCTTGAGCCAGGTGCTCTCAACTTCGCGGCAGCATTGCAGCCTGGGCTTCCACCTGAGGCCCCCCATACACACAAAAAAAAGGCCAGTCTGAGACTGGCCTTTTCGGTGCTTAACGACTCGAGTCGTTATTCGACTTCCGGGTAAGTCACCTCGCCCTTGGCCTTAAGCAAGGCGATCAGGGCGCGATAGTCGGCTTCGCTGTATTGGGCATTCAGACGCTGCTTGAGGGCGCTGAGCATGCCGGCATCGACGGCTTCGGCTTGGTTCACCTTATCCAGCAGTACCAAGGCATAACCCGTTGCCAGACCTACGGTATCCACCGACTGAGCGTCGCTGAGCAGCGGCATTTGGAAGGCCTTGGCAACCAAGGCGGAATCCAGTCCACGTTCGGAACGGGCCAGCTTAGCCTTGGCAATCAGCGGCAGTCCGTCTGTCTCACCTGCCTTCACCTGCGCCAGATATTCCTGCGCCTTGGCTCTGGCGGCCTCATTGGCCTTGTCTTGTTGCAGGCGCTCGACTATGCCGGCTTTGACCTGTTCCAGGCTCTTGGTGCCGGCATTTTGGTGTTCTTTCATCCGCACCACAACCACGTGATGAGGCTCGAGTTCGATCACATCACTGTTCAAGCCATCCTGCAGCACTGGCTCAGAAAACGCCGCCTTGACCAGCTCAGGCTTGTTCAACAGCGCAGGAACCGTGTCACGGGAGAACAATGCTGTGGTCTGCACCTCGGCGCCAACCGCTTTGGCCGTCTCGGACAAGGTATCCGGCACTTCATAACTTGTGTCTGCCAGTTTGCTCTGCAGGCTGTAGAAGACATCGACGGCTTTCTTCTCATTCACTTGTGCCAGGATCTTGTCTTTAACCTGGGCAAAATCGACCACGGCACCCGGCTGGATGTCGAGCGTCTTGATGATGTGGAAACCATAGTTTGATTTCACGACTCCGGAATGCTCACCCTTATTCACTGAGAATAAGGCCTTATCGAAGGCAGGATCCATCACCCCTGGCTCGAACCAATCCAGTTTACCGCCCTGCTCGGCGCTGAATTTGTCGTCAGAGTCGGCCTTGGCCAAGGTCTCGAAGTCCGCCCCCTCATTCAACTGCTTGAGTATGGTTTCGGCTTTGGCTTTGGCAGCGGCCTCATCATCACCAAAATCCACCAGGATATGTGCCGCCAGGCGCTTCTCGGCAGTAACATATTGGCTCTTATGCTCATCGTAGTAGGCTTGCAGCTCTTCATCCGTGGTAGTCACATCTTTTGCCAGTTTAGCGGCATCCAACTCGACATACTCCAGACTCACCTTCTCCGGGCTCATGAACTGAACCAAGTTGGCATCATAGTAAGTCTTGATCTCTTCATCCGAGACCTGGCTGCTTGCCAGGAAGGGCTTGGAGTCAACCACCAGGTAGCGTATATCCCGGGTTTGACCTTGGACTTCGGCCAACTGCTTGCTCTCTCCGGCCAAGACAAACTCGCTTCCCACCAAGGCAGACGCCAGCTGACGCCTCGTCATATCGACACGCATCATGGTTCTGAATTGCGTTGGCTGATAGCCCAATTGACGCAAGATGGCCAAGTAACGTTCGTTATCAAACTGACCATCAGTCTGGAATGCGGGTTCGGCCAGAATGGCTTCTTTAATTTGGCTGTCGGACACTCGCAAGCCCAGCTCAGCGGCGGCTTGGTCCATCAACTTCTCGGCAACCAAGCGCTCCAGAGCGCTGCGTTTGATACCGGCAAGATAGCGCTCATCGCCCGCCAATGCCTCAAACATATCACCCAACTGTTGTTCCATGCGGCCACGTTCATTCTGGTAGGCTTGCTCCAGTTGCGCGGCGGTGATGTCATCACCATTGACTGTCGCAGCCGGAGTTTCAGTCCTTGAGCCTAAATAGCTGCTTACCCCTGCAAATGCAAAGGAAAGTATCACAAGCACGAGTATGCCTTTGGCAATCACACCCTGTGAACCTTCGCGGATCTTTTCTAACATCAGATTTCTCGCTTGTTGCGATTAACATAATAAAAAGGCGCATCACATGTTGGATGCGCCTTTCTGTAATTTATAGAGAGTATCGAGACGCTACCACAGGCAATATCCAACACCCCTGGGATGATTGCAGGCCCGAAGCCGTTCAACTCATCACCGATTTATTCGTAAAAAGCACTGATTAACAGTGCTCACATTTACGAATGCCTTACAAAGGCTGCGTCATCAAGTCTTAGTTGACAGCGTCTTTCAGAGCTTTGCCCGCTTTGAATGCTGGGATTTTTGCTGCTGCGATTTTGATTTCTTTACCCGTCTGAGGGTTACGGCCAGTACGTTCAGCGCGTTCACGTACTTCAAAAGTACCAAAACCAACAAGAGAAATCTTATCGCCATCTTTCAGACCATCGGTCACGGCAGCGATAAAAGAATCCAGTGCACGGCCGGCAGCGGCTTTAGAAATGTCAGCACCAGATGCGATTTTCTCGATTAGTTCAGATTTGTTCATGTCATCCCCTTGAATGTAATTTTTTGCACCGCAACCAATTCCGTCTTTAGAGCGGTCTGCGGAGACTTTTATAACAAGCTTGATTTCAAAGTTCAAGCTAAGTTCGAAAACCAAATAAACAAAACAGGATAAAGCTCAAAGCCAGTCACTCCAAGGGCTTGGAGCTAACTGGCTCTCTACAGACCTAGGCTACCACAGGTCAGGGCTTTGTTAAGCCCTTTTTTCATTTTTTTTAAGGTGATAGTGTAAAAACTTGTCTCAACCTAAGTTTTTAACCATTTCAAAGCCTTCAACCGGTCGTTCCAGTGCCAATTTAAGCACTTCATCTATCCATCTCACCGGCTTAATTTCCAGATCGGCAATCACATTAGCCGGAATTTCTTCCAAATCCCGTTCATTTTCCTTGGGAATAAGCACCAATTTGATACCGCCTCTGTGAGCCGCAAGCAGCTTCTCTTTCAGCCCGCCAATGGGCAGAACTTCACCGCGCAGGGTGATTTCTCCCGTCATGGCCACATCGGCACGCACCGGATTGCCGGTCAGGCTGGAGACCAGGGCAGTACACATGGCGGCACCGGCGGAAGGACCATCCTTGGGGGTCGCGCCTTCAGGCACATGCACGTGAATATCACGTTTTTCATAGAAGTCGGCATTGATCCCCAATGATTCGGCGCGGGCACGTACCACTGTCATGGCGGCCTGGATTGACTCCTGCATCACATCACCGAGAGAGCCGGTGAAGGTCAGCTTGCCTTTTCCCGGCACTGAGGTGGCTTCTATGGTCAAGAGATCGCCCCCCACCTGGGTCCAGGCCAGACCTGTGACCTGACCTATCTGGTTTTTCGACTCGGCCTTGCCATAGTCGTAACGCTGCACCCCAAGGAATGACTTGAGATTGTCCTGGTTCACTTCCACCGTTTTAATCGACTTGTCCAACAAGATGGTTTTCACCACCATACGACAGATCTTAGAGAGCTCCCGCTCCAGTGAACGCACCCCGGCTTCGCGGGTGTAGTAACGTATGATCCCCACTATGGCACTGTCATCTATGTGGATTTCAGAGGCCTTGAGACCATTGCGCTCTATCTGCTTGGTCAGCAAATGTTGTTTGGCTATGTTGAGCTTTTCATCTTCCGTGTAACCCGACAAGCGGATCACTTCCATCCTGTCGAGCAGCGGCCCAGGGATATCCATGGAGTTGGAGGTGGCGACAAACATCACATCCGACAGATCGTAATCGACTTCCAGATAGTGATCGCTGAAGGTCGAATTCTGCTCAGGATCCAACACCTCAAGCAAAGCAGAGGCGGGATCGCCACGCATATCCGAACTCATCTTGTCGATTTCATCGAGCAGGAACAGGGGATTTTTCACCCCTACCTTGGCCATTTTCTGAATGATCTTGCCCGGCATAGAGCCTATATAGGTACGTCTATGACCGCGGATCTCGGCCTCATCACGCACGCCACCGAGCGCCACCCGCACATACTTGCGCCCGGTCGCCTTGGCAATGGATTGCCCCAGAGAGGTCTTGCCCACCCCCGGTGGCCCCACCAGACACAGGATAGGCCCCCGCAGCTGTCTGACACGGCTCTGCACCGCCAAATACTCCAGGATGCGCTCTTTGACTTTCTCCAGACCATGGTGGTCCGCATCCAGGACTTCCTGCGCCTTGCCCAGATCCCGCTTGATTTTGGAGCGCTGCTTCCAAGGCACTGAAGTCATCCAATCGACATAGCTGCGCACCACAGTGGCTTCGGCCGACATGGGCGACATCATCTTGAGCTTATTCAGCTCGGCGATCGCCTTCTCCTTCGCCTCTGCCGGCATGCCGGCTTCTTCTATCTTGCGGCCCAGACCTTCGAACTCGTCGTGGCCCTCTTCCAGATCCCCAAGCTCCTTCTGAATCGCCTTCATCTGCTCATTCAGATAGTACTCGCGCTGGCTCTTCTCCATCTGTTTCTTGACTCTGGTACGAATGCGTTTCTCGACCTGCAGCAGATCGATTTCCGACTCCATCATGGCCATCAGATATTCGAGGCGCTCACCCACATCGACCATCTCGAGCACGGACTGTTTATCTTCGAGCTTGAGTGGCATATGCGCCGCCATGGTATCGGCCAGGCGGGCGGCATCGTCTATGCCAGACAGGGACGTCAGGACTTCCGGCGGGATCTTCTTATTGAGCTTGATATAGCCTTCGAACTGACCTAAGGCGCTGCGTACCAGCACCTCTTCTTCCTTGTCTTCCAGCGGCTCAGATTCCAGATAATGCGCCGTGGCTACGAAAAATTCTTCTTCTTGGGTATAGCGTTCTATCTTGGCGCGACGTCCGCCCTCGACCAGCACCTTGACTGTGCCGTCGGGCAGCTTGAGCAACTGTAAAATAGAGGCGACGGTTCCGACATCGAAAATGTCATCGCTGCCGGGTTCGTCGAGATCTGCATCACGCTGGGCGACCAAAATGATCTGTTTATCTTGCTCCATCGCCGTTTCGAGACAACGAATGGATTTCTCCCGTCCGACGAATAACGGAATTACCATATGGGGATAGACCACCACATCTCGCAGGGGCAGCACGGGGAGTTCGATATGCGCTTCACGCTCTAAGGTCATAGCTCGATTCCGTTTAATGAAAGAGATTAATAATGAGTATATTGGGACGCTTTAATGAGTTTCAATGCCCGATACGAAAAAAGGAGCCCTGAGGCTCCTTGTTTTTCGGTTTATTGACCGGCTGTTTGTTTATTGCTCGCCGGAGGCAACTTGGGACTCGTTGGTCTCATACATGAGTATAGGAGCAGACTCCCCCTTTACCACAGACTCATCGATGACGGCCTTGACCACACCCTCGGCAGAAGGCAGATCGTACATGGTATCCAGCAGTATGCCCTCGACTATGGAACGCAGGCCACGGGCGCCTGTCTTGCGGGACATGGCTTTCTGGGCAATGGCTTTAAGCGCATCGTCACGGAACTCCAGCTCCACGTTTTCCATTTCGAATAAGGCGCCATACTGTTTGGTCAGGGCATTCTTCGGCAGGGACAAGATTTGCACCAAGGCATCCTCATCCAGCTCGGTCAGCGTCGCCACTACCGGCAGACGGCCTATGAACTCGGGGATCAGACCGTACTTAACCAAGTCGCCAGGCTCGACCTGAGTCAGGACCTCGGAAATCGTGGCTTTGTCCTGCTCGCCTTTCACCTGGGCACCGAAACCTATGCCTGTGCCTGTGTGGGCGCGCTGCTCGATCACCTTTTCCAGTCCGGCAAAGGCACCACCACAGATGAAGAGGATCTTGGAGGTGTCTACCTGCAAGAATTCCTGCTGTGGGTGCTTACGTCCACCCTGAGGCGGCACGGCGGCCACTGTGCCTTCGATGAGCTTCAGCAGCGCCTGCTGCACGCCCTCACCCGAGACGTCACGGGTGATAGAAGGGTTATCCGACTTGCGGCTAATTTTATCTATTTCATCTATATAGACTATGCCACGCTGGGCCTTTTCCACATCATAGTCGCACTTCTGCAGCAACTTCTGGATGATATTCTCGACGTCTTCACCGACATAACCCGCTTCGGTGAGCGTGGTGGCATCGGCCATGGTGAAGGGCACATTCAATGAACGCGCCAAGGTCTCGGCCAGCAGCGTCTTACCGCTGCCCGTAGGGCCTATCAGCAGAATATTACTCTTGCCCAGTTCGACATTGTCTTTGGGCGATGCATGCTTCAGACGCTTGTAGTGGTTATATACGGCCACCGAGAGCACTTTTTTCGCCCTGTCCTGACCTATGACATAATCGTCCAGATGTGCGCGCAATTCATGCGGGGTCGGCAGCTTATCTTGATCCCGCTTAGGTGAAATCTCTTTGATCTCTTCACGAATGATGTCGTTACATAATTCGACACATTCGTCACATACGTATACAGACGGGCCAGCGATGAGCTTACGCACCTCATGCTGGCTCTTTCCGCAAAAAGAGCAGTACAGCAATTTACCGCTGTCACCGTTACTTCTGTTATCGCCCATTACTCTACCTCATTTGCAGTCTGCTCTACTGCTTGGTCAAATCGTCTCACTATTTATTGAGCATAGCCCAGTAAAAAGCAAAAATCAGCCTCGTTTCGTCAGCACCGAATCGACTAAGCCATATTCAACTGCCTGAGTTGCACTCATAAAATTGTCACGGTCTGTGTCACGCTCAACCACTTCCAGGGGCTGACCTGTATGCTCTGCCAGCATGTGATTCAACTTATTCTTGATACCCAGAATTTCCTGGGCGTGAATGGCGATATCCGATGCCTGACCCTGGAAACCACCCAACGGCTGATGGATCATCACCCGCGAATTAGGCAAACAATGACGCTTGCCCTTTTCGCCACCGGCCAACAGGAAGGCACCCATGCTCGCGGCCTGACCTATGCAGACAGTGCTGACGTTGGGCTTGATGAACTGCATGGTATCATAAATCGCCATCCCGGCTGTGACTGAGCCACCGGGCGAATTGATGTACAGGTAAATATCTTTATCCGGGCTTTCGGACTCTAAAAACAGTAATTGCGCCACAATGAGGTTGGCCATATGTTCTTCGACCTGGCCAACCAGAAAGATCACCCGCTCTTTTAACAGACGAGAATAGATATCATATGAGCGTTCGCCTTTGGCCGTCTGTTCGACCACCATGGGCACGAGTGCGTTTTGTATTGCTTCTGGCGCATTATGCATTCTTCACTTCCCTAAATAAAAATGGCTCGCATGAGGAGCCTCATACGAGCCATTATAAATGGCGAACAGCTAATCAAGTCAAGCTTAGCTTATGCGCGACCTGTAGCCTTGTTCATAAATTCTTCGAAAGCGACTTCTTTCTCTGTCACTTTGGCTGTTTTCAGCAGGGCTTCAACCGCTTGCTCTTCCAGAGCCACGTTGCGCATGTTCTGCATCAGCTCTTTATTGCCGTTGTAGTAGTCAACCACTTCTTTTGGATCTTCGTAAGCAGAAGCCATGGAAGCGATCAGAGCCTGAACGCGATCGTCTTCGGCTTTCAGCTCGTTGGTCTTGATGACTTCGCCCAATAACAGACCGACCTTAACGCGACGTTCCGCTTGCTCAGTGAACAGATCGGCCGGCAGCTCAGGCATGTTGGCAGATTGCTCGCCGAAGCGTTGCATGGCTTGCTTGCGCAGTACATCCACTTCACCGTCGATCAGCGCCTTAGGCAGAGTGATCTCGTTGTTGGCCAACAGACCCGCTATGACTTGCTCTTTCACGTTGGCTTTCAAGGCTTGTTCCAGCTCACGACCCATGTTCTTACGGATCTCGGCTTTCAGTGCTTCCAGGCCACCGTCGGCGATACCGAACAGAGAGGCAAACTCATCGTTGACTTCAGGCAGGTTAGCCGCCAGTACTTCGGTCAGTGTGATGGCAAACTTGGCCGCTTTCCCTTTCAGGTTTTCGGCGTGGTAATCTTCGGGGAAAGTCACTTCGATATCGAAAGACTCGCCTGCCTTGTGACCGTCGATGCCGGCTTCGAAGCCAGGGATCATGCGGCCGCTGCCCAGTTGCAGTTCGAAGTCATCGGCTTTGCCGCCGTCAAACTCTTCACCGTCGATTGAACCTACGAAGTTCATTTTCACTTTGTCGCCATCGGTAGCGGCACGGTCAACGGCGGCGAACGTCGCATGTTGCTTGCGCAGGGTTTCGATCATGGCATCGACATCTGCGTCTTTGACTTCGGCTTTAGGCTGCTCAACTTCGATGGCATCCAGGCCTTTCAACTCGACTTCAGGATAAACTTCAAAAGTCGCTACAAACTCAAACTTCTCACCATCGCTGGCACCAGGCACGAAGGTTGGCGCGCCGGCAGGGTTCAACTTCTCGGCTATGATGGCTTCGATAAAGTTGCGCTGCATGACTTCGCCCATGATGTCTTGACGGATCGCCGCACCATAACGCTTGTTGATCACTGTGACTGGGACTTTACCAGGACGGAAACCTGGGATACGGGCACGCTTAGCTTCACGTTGCAAGCTGTCTTTAACCAGCTTTTCAATTTGTTCAGCAGGAACAGAAATGGTCAGGCGACGCTCTAGGCCTTGAGTTGTTTCAACAGAAACTTGCATTGTTTTACCTCGAAATGTGTCTAACGTCCTTTGTAATAGTCGAGTTTTCAACTATTCAGGTATTCGTTTCTTGATCATTAAATTTGACTAGAATGCCCATCACTACTGAATTCCGGCACCGGTCGCTATAGTTGATATTTATCAAGACGCGACATTATAGCCACCGTTTTCGGCAGAGTCGAGCCTGATAAGGCGGATTACGGGCATAAAAAAAGCGACCCAAGGTCGCTTTTTTTATTTCTAACACAGAAAAATGGGGTGACTGATGGGGCTCGAACCCACGACAACCGGAATCACAATCCGGGACTCTACCAACTGAGCTACAATCACCACTGAAATGGTACGCCCGGCAGGATTCGAACCTGCGACCACCCGCTTAGAAGGCGGGTGCTCTATCCAACTGAGCTACGGGCGCATGGTCTACAGTTTACTCTGTATCCTAACAGGTTGAGAGAATGAGCTTGTCATTCGTCTCACATTCGCCGATAAAAACCAGCCAATGTCTTTAATGTGGTCGGTGATAGAGGATTCGAACCTCTGACCCTCTGGTCCCAAACCAGATGCGCTACCGGGCTGCGCTAATCACCGAGAACTTGCACGTCGTCGAGGTTATTACTTGATACTGCATGAGTATCACCCCGAGAACGGAGCGCATCTTATCCCCTCACTTTAGGCCAGTCAACGATTTTTTTGCCTATCGGGAGCGGCTGCTGAATTAACCGGCTAAAGTCGATTTTTTATCCTGCATCCGGCGGCATTGTTCATGACACCTCAGCCCCGCCCTGTTAAAATAACGCCGATTTTAACGCAGTGCACAGCTCAAGTGCAGTGTCGTTCAACTATCGCGCCATATAAAGGATATCCTACACCCATGACAGCCCAAATAATCGATGGCAAAGCGATCGCTCAATCCATTCGCACTCAATTAAGCCAAAAAGTACTAGCCCGCAAAGAGGCTGGACAGAGAGTTCCTGGTTTAGCCGTCGTACTCGTTGGTTCCGACCCCGCCTCCCAGGTGTATGTCGGCAGTAAGCGCAAAGCCTGCGACGAAGTCGGTTTCATCTCGCGCTCATACGATCTGGACGCTTCCACCTCGGAAACCGAGTTGCTGGAACTGATAGACAAGCTGAACAACGATCCGACCATAGACGGTATCCTGGTACAGCTGCCGCTGCCGGCGCATATCCAAGATTCCAAAGTCATAGAACGCATACGCCCGGACAAAGACGTCGACGGTTTCCATCCCTACAATGTCGGCCGCCTGGCCCAACGCATTCCCGTGCTGCGCTCTTGCACCCCCATGGGCATAATGACCCTGATCAAATCCACCGGCATAGATACCTATGGCCTGGATGCCGTCGTGGTTGGTGCTTCCAACATAGTCGGGCGCCCCATGACGCTGGAACTCTTGTTGGCCGGCTGCACTACCACCACCTGCCACAGGTTTACCAAGAATCTCGAACAGAAAGTCAGGCAGGCGGATCTGGTGATAGTTGCCGTCGGCAAGGCCGGCTTCATTCCCGGAGACTGGATTAAACCCGGCGCCATAGTGATAGACGTAGGCATCAACCGTCTGGATAACGGCACTCTGGTGGGCGACGTGCAATACGATGTCGCCGCCGAACACGCCAGCTTCATCACCCCAGTCCCCGGCGGAGTCGGCCCCATGACCATCGCCAGCCTGCTGGAGAATACCCTATACGCCGCCGAGCAATATCACGACCAGTGACGGCCCGGCCGCCCACTGAGGTTGCAACGCACAACAACAAAAACGCCAGCGGATGCTGGCGTTTTTTTATGCTTGCTTCAGGCGTCTGCGTGCGCCGGCTATTTCTTGCGCCAACTATTTCTTGCGCCAAGTGGTACCGGCGGGACCGTCTTCCAGCTCGACCCCCAAGGCATTCAGCCTGTCACGGGCCACATCGGCCGCGGCCCAGTCTTTCTCGCTGCGGGCGCGATTGCGCTCGACGATCAAGGCCTCGATCTCCGCCACTTCATCATCGCCACCCGTCCCCTGGAAGAAGGCATCGGCATCCTGTTCCAGCAGTCCCAGCACCGAAGCCAGTTGTTTCAGGCTGACGCCCAGGGCCGACGCCTGCGCCATGTCGCTCGTCTTCAGGCGGTTGATTTCACGCACCATGTCGAACAACACAGAATAGGCTTCCGGGGTGTTGAAGTCATCGTCCATGGCCGTCTTGAACTTGGCCACAAATTCGTCGGCGGGCGCGGCGGCGACAGTCAAATCCAGGCCCTTGAGCGCGGTATACAGGCGTTCCAACGCCGCGCGGGCCTGCTTGAGGTTATCCTCTGAGTAATTCAGCTGGCTGCGGTAATGGCCAGAGAGCAGGAAATAACGCACTGTCTCGGGATCATAATGGGCCAGGACATCGCGAATGGTGAAGAAGTTATCCAACGACTTGGACATCTTCTCCTTGTCTATCATCACCATGCCCGTATGCATCCAGTAATTCACATAAGGTGTATCGTGGGCACAGCAGGACTGGGCAATTTCATTCTCATGGTGGGGGAACTTGAGATCCGAACCGCCGCCGTGAATATCGAAATGCAGCCCAAGGTGTTTGCTGTTCATCGCCGAGCATTCTATGTGCCAGCCGGGACGCCCTGGGCCCCAGGGCGATTCCCAGGTAGGCTCACCCGGCTTGGACATCTTCCACAACACAAAGTCCATGGGATCTTGTTTGTTTTCATCCACTTCGACCCGGGCGCCGGCTTGCAGCTGTTCCAGGTTCTGGCCGGATAACTGCCCATAGGCAGGATAAGAGGCCACGCTGAACAAGACATCGCCATCGGGCGCCACATAGGCATGACCGCGATCGAGCAGGCGCTGCACCATATCTATGATCTCGGCCATGTGCAGGGTCGCCTTGGGCTCAAAATCCGGGCGCATCATGTTGAGCGCATCGAAGTCACGGTACATCTCGCCCGTCAGACGCTCGGTCAGGGATTCACAGCTCTCGTTGTTCTCATTGGCGCGCTTGATGATCTTATCGTCGACATCTGTGATGTTGCGTTGATAATTCACCTCATAGCCAGAGTAACGCAGGTAGCGCACTATCATGTCGAAAGAAACAAAAGTACGCCCATGACCAATGTGACACAGGTCGTATATGGTTACCCCACACACGTACATCCCGACTTTTCCGGGCTGAATTGGCTTAAATTCCTGTTTTTGGCGGCTGATACTATTGTAAATCTTTAACATCGACATTCTCTTCAAAGGGACATTCGGGAGCAAAATCAGGCGCTCAGTCTAGCATGACAGCCCGGGTTTTGAATACTGCGCTTTATGGCTTAGCTCAGATCAGTTAGAATCTCTGCAGGATTTCCAATGAGTATGAAAAAATGATTACATTGCACACTAATTTTGGCGACATCAAACTGCAACTGCATGCGGATAAGGCGCCCCTGACGGTCGACAACTTCCTGCGTTACGCCAACGAAGGTTTCTTCGATGGCACCATATTTCACCGGGTGATCGATGGTTTCATGGTGCAAGGCGGCGGTTTCAGCGAAGACATGAGCCAGAAACGTTGTCACGAGCCGGTCAAGAATGAAGCCAACAACGGTTTATCCAACCGTACCGGCACCATAGCCATGGCCAGGACCTCAGATCCACACTCGGCAACGGCGCAGTTCTTCATCAACGTCAATGACAACACCTTCCTCGACTTCAAGTCCGAGTCGTCTCAGGGCTGGGGCTATTGCGTCTTCGGTGAAGTCAGCGAAGGCATGGACGTGGTCGAAAAGATCAAGGCCGTCAGCACAGGCAATCGTGGCATGCACCAGGATGTGCCTCTGGATGCCGTGATTATCGAAAAAGTGACTGTCGCAGCCTAAGCCCACTAGATGCGCACACTCTTTATCGCCGATCTGCACCTGAGTGCAGATCGGCCAGACATCACCCAAGCTTTCTATCGCTTCCTCGATACCCAACTGGACAACACCCAAGCCCTCTACATACTCGGCGATCTGTTCGAGGTCTGGGTCGGTGACGATATCGCCGAACCCTTCGCCATCGCCTTGGCCGCCAAACTCAAGCATGTTTCGACGCGCCTCCCCGTGTACTTTATTCACGGTAACCGCGACTTTTTGCTCGGCAAACACTTCGCCGCCAGTGCCGGGATGATCTTGCTGCCCGAGGTCCATAGGCTGAGCCTCTATGGCAAGGCGGTGGTGATACTGCATGGCGACAGCCTCTGCACCCTGGACCGGGCCTATCAGAGATTCAGGAAATTTCGCAGCCTGAGCTGGGTGCGCTGGCTCTATTGCCAGCTGCCACGGCAGACGCGGCAAGGCATAGCGGATAAGCTCCGCAACAAGAGCAAGCAGAGCAACCAGAATAAGAGTTACAGCATAATGGATGTGGCGCCCGAGTCGGTCGACGAGTTGATGCAACAGACAGGCGCCGAGCTGATGATCCATGGCCATACCCACAGGCCGGCCATTCATGAACTGGCCCATGACCGCCGCCGCTTGGTGGTGGGAGACTGGTATCAGCAAGGCAGTGTGCTCAGCATCACGCCCGACTCGGTATCCCTGGACGTGCTGCCCTTCGACGGCGCTTGTCCTTAGACAACCCAAACCCTTAGAAGGCGCCCGGCTCACCCCTGGGCAGGCGCGCCGCTGTGGAAATGGAACTCAGTGTCGCTTGCCTGGATGAGTTCGGCCTCGAGCCGGCCGAAGTGGGCCACCCGCTCGCCTATGTCCTCCCCGGCAATCGCCTGGGCCAGGCTGAGGTAGTCGCGAAAGTGGCGCGCCTCGGAGCGCAGCAGCGACACATAGAAACGCTTCAGTTCATCATCCAGATGCGGCGCCAATTTCGCGAAACGCTCACAGGAGCGGGCCTCTATGTAGGCGCCGACGATCAACTTATCCACCAGGGTCGCGGGTTCGTGGGTGCGCACTTGCCCCATCAGGCCCTTGGCGTAACGGGCGGCCCTGACGTTCTGATAGCCTATGTCACGGCGCTGCATCAGCTCCAGCACCTGCTCGAAGTGATGAAACTCTTCTTTGATCAGCCGCACCATGGGGCCTATGATATCCACTGTCATCGCCAGCTGCTCACGGGGAACCAAGACGGCTATCGCTTCATTCTTCTTGCTATCCCTGGCCAGAAAGGCCGTCAAATCCCTGTCCTTGTGATAGACAAACTCCTCATAGGGCTTGGCCCACGCCAATAAGGCCTCGCCGCTGGGCTTATCCAGGGCATATTTACGCAGTAAAAACATCGCCGTCTGCGCCGCTTTTAGCTCGCAATTACAATGATCTATCAACAAAGCGCTCAGGTTTTCCGGCCTGGCAGCCGCCGCGATCCAGGCATCCGGGGTATCACACTGCAAAAAGGCACTTATGGGGGCTAACAACTGCTGCATTATATTACTCTGAGGCGAAAGCATTACTGCGGCCATTTTATCCTAACCCCAAGGGATTCTATAGCTTTTGCCATTTCTTCGCTTGACGCGCCGATGTTTTTGTTCAATAAATAAACCATATCAGTCGGCTTAGATAACCTAATTAGAACACGCTTGATTAAGACGATTGCTATAAAAGCTGTCACAGGCTCGTCAGATGTCCGCCGAGCATAAGATCAATGCTGAGAAAGGATAATTAGAATGATACTGAATCACTTAATGGGGCTATACACTCATCCTAAGCAAGAGTGGCATACGATAGAAAAAAATCACGAGGCGTTGAAAAGCAGTCTGAGCCATGTATTGCTGATCGCACTCATTCCCGCAGTCTGCAGCTTCATCTCCAGTGTCTATATAGGCTGGAACCCAGGAGTAGGCGATCCCCTGTTTCTCACCCAAAAGAGCGCGCTCTTCATGTCGACCGGCATGTATTTTGGCTTGATCGCCGGGGTCTTCGCCCTCGCCTATCTGGCCTACTGGATGGCCAAGACCTTCGATGCCAATCCCACTTATACCCAAGCGCTGGAGCTGGCCTCATACACGGCCACCCCTCTGTTCATGGTGGGCCTGGCGGCCCTCTATCCGACCCTTTGGTTCGTGATGTTGGTCGGGCTGGTCGGCTTGACCTATTCTGTGTACCTGCTCTACGCCGGCGTGCCCATCATAATGAACATCCCCGAGGAGAAAGGCTTCATCTATGCCAGTTCCATGGTAACCGCGGGCCTGGTTCTCCTGGTTGGCCTGATGGCCAGCAGCGTGATCCTCTGGAGCCTGGGCTTCGGCCCCATGTATCAGTAGCCACTTCAAGTCGGCACGGTACCGGCGCAACCCCAAACGTCAGCCTAAGCGGCATTTGGCAACAGGCAAGACAAGCATAAAAAAAGAAGGCCAATGGCCTTCTTTTTTATGCTGAGTGGCTCACCAGACTCAGGCGAATGAGTCTCTCAGGGCTACCGTCAGGTTGAAGACCAAGTGCTCGGCGCTGGAATCCTTGTTATCGGCGCAGAAGTAACCTTCGCGCTCAAACTGATAGGCCTTCTCCGCCGGGGCATTGACCAAACCTGCTTCCACTACCCCGTGAACGACCACCAGGGAGTTGGGGTTAAGCACTTCATCGACCGTCTCCGCCGCCGCAGGATTGGCGTCGGTGAACAGGCGATCATACAAGCGGAACTCGGCCGGTTTGGCGCTCGTCGCCTCGACCCAGTGGATCACGCCTTTGACTTTACGGCCGTCGGCCGGATTCTTGCCCAAGGTCTCAGGGTCATAGCTGCAATAAATGGCAGTGACATTGCCTTCGCTGTCTTTATCGCAACGCTCGGCCTTGATCACATAGGCATTGCGCAGCCGCACTTCCTTACCCAGCACCAGACGTTTGTAGTGCTTGTTGGCTTCTTCTTTAAAATCTTCGGCATCGATGAAGATTTCACGCCCGAAGGCCAGCTCACGCACGCCCATGGACTCATCGTTCGGATGAACGGCGGCCTTGATGTATTCGAGTTCACCCTCAGGGTAATTCTCGATAACCACTTTCACAGGTCTGAGCACGGCCATGGCACGCGGCGCATGCTCATTGAGCTCTTCGCGGATACAGGCATCCAACATGCCGACTTCGATCATATTGTCTTGCTTGGTCACACCGATACGATCGCAGAATTCACGGATCGACGCAGGGGTATAACCACGGCGACGCAGGCCGGCAATCGTCGGCATCCGCGGGTCGTCCCAGCCGGAAACCAATTTGCGCACCACGAGATCGTTCAGCTTGCGCTTGGACATCAGGGTGTATTCCAGGTTCAGCCTGGAAAACTCATACTGACGGGTGCGGTTCGGCGCCTGAAAATCATCCAGGTGATCCAACACCCAATCGTACAGACGACGATTGTCCTGGAACTCCAGGGTGCAGAGTGAGTGGCTGATATTCTCCAGCGCATCGGAAATGCAGTGGGTAAAGTCGTACATAGGGTATATGCACCACTTGTCGCCAGTCTGGTGATGATGGGCGAAACGGATACGGTAGATCACGGGATCGCGCATGCACATGAAGGGCGACGCCATGTCTATCTTGGCGCGCAGGGCACACTCGCCTTCCTTGAACTCGCCCTTACGCATCTTCTCAAACAGCGCCAGGTTTTCGGCTACCGGGGTGTCGCGATAGGGGCTGTTTTTTCCCGGCGCCTTCAGGGTACCACGGTATTCGCGGGTCTGTTCGCTATTGAGGAAACACACATAGGCCAAGCCCTTGTTGATGAGCTCAACCGCGTATTGATGCAGCTGGTCGAAATAATTCGACGAATAACGTACCTCACCGCTCCACTGGAATCCCAGCCAACGCACGTCTTCCTGAATCGAATTAACGTAATCCATGTCTTCTTTTTCAGGATTGGTATCATCAAAACGTAAGTTACACTGACCCTGGTAGTCCTTGGCGATCCCGAAGTTTAAACAGATAGACTTGGCATGGCCGATATGAAGATAGCCATTAGGCTCGGGCGGAAACCGCGTATGCACGCTGGTGTGTTTCCCGCTCTGAAGATCTTCATCTATGATATTACGAATGAAGTTACTCGGACGTACTTCAGTGTCCACATGACTCATGGAATTCCTCTTGGCGAACTAAGGTAATATGCGAAAACGAACATGATCCTACAGATCATCACCAGTTACAATGCCCTCCGAATAAAAACCCCTATTAAGAGTGTAAGTCGACAAGGCGGATAGAAACAACAACAGCGGCCGCCAGGCCGCTGTTGTGTAAGGCGAATGCCGCCGGCATTAGCCTGTGATGATGCGGATCCCTGGGATGATCTGCTGGGTTCTGCGCCCCTTGCGCTTGAGCCAGAAATAGAAACCGCTCAGGGCGAAGGCGAAGAAGCCTATCCAGAGACTCGATTGCAGTGGATGCTGGCTGAAGGTGGCGCCCTGGTATACCACGGTCGCCGAGCCATAGGCCAAGGCGAAGGTCCAGGTCGCGGCGAATGTGGCCCAACGCGAACCAAACTCATGCACCAATGCGCCCATGGCGGCCACGCAAGGCGTATAAAGCAGGATAAACAACAGATAGGAGAAGGCCGCCAGCTGACCGCTGAAACCGGCCTGCAAGGCGCCGAAGGTGCTGCGATCCACGCTCTGCTCTTCCGCCGCCAACGCCAGGTCATCCACATGCCCCACAGACAGGGACAGGGGATCTTCCAGGGCGATGCCGAACAGGTTGGCCGGAATGGTTGCCAGCGCCTCGTTCAGGCTCTGGACCAAGGGCTTCACGCCTTTATCATCCACGGTTGTGGTGCTGTACAGGCTGTTCAATGTGCCTACCACTGCCTCTTTGGCAAAGATCCCTGTGATGATCCCAACCGTTGCCGGCCAGTTATCCTGGGCAATTCCCATGGGGGTGAACAAGGGTGTCACCTTCTGGCTGGCGACACTCAGCAGCGACGCTTTGCTGTTTTCATGGCCGAAGCTGCCATCCACGCCTATGGCATTGACGAAATTGAGCAGGGTCACCACCAGCACTATGGTCTTGCCGGCCCCGA
The DNA here is from genome assembly GCF_021412365.1 of Shewanella sp. AS16. NCBI lineage: Bacteria > Pseudomonadati > Pseudomonadota > Gammaproteobacteria > Alteromonadales > Shewanellaceae > Shewanella > Shewanella sp. AS16. The sequence goes on from NZ_JAKCLK010000001.1 coordinate 456,155, forward strand.
GGATGAAGCTCTTGGTGCGCTTGCCCGTCCGGGTCAATACCACCTTGAGTTTAGGCAGCTCGTAGCTGGGCAACTCCATCACCACGGCGCTGCTGTTGCCCGGCAGCAAGGTCTTGCGCAGCAGGACGCCAGTGCCTATGGCGGCGACTATGCCTATCAGGTACAACAAGAACACCAGATTCTGGCCCGACTCGGGGAAAAACGCCGCCGCAAACAAGGCGTACACCGGCAGGCGGGCACCGCAGGACATGAAGGGGGCCATCATGCCTGTGACTATGCGTTCACGTTCACTGCCCAGGGTCCTGGTTGCCATGATAGCCGGCACGGAGCAGCCGAAGCCGACTATCATGGGCACGAAAGCCTTACCCGGCAGGCCTATGCGGCGCATCAAACCATCGACCACGAAGGCGGCCCTGGCCATATAGCCGGAACTTTCCAGGGTCGACAGGGCCAGGAACAGGGCGGCGATCACAGGGATGAAGGTGGCGACGGTTTGCACCCCCTGGCCTATGCCACCGGCGAGCAGGGTCACCAACCACTCGGGAGTGCCTATTCCCGTCAGCCAGGCCCCAAGATGGTCCACGAACAGGGCACCGGCGGTGATATCGAAGAAATCGATGAAGGCGCTGCCGACATTGATGCTGAACATAAACATCAGATACATCACCAGGAGGAATACCGGGATCCCCAGCACTGGGTGCAGGCTGAGTTTGTCCAGCTTATCGCTCAAGGTGAGGAAGCTGCCGCTATGCACGGCAGAGCCGAAGACTGTCTCGACGAAATTGAATCTGCAACCGGCGATGGTCACATCCAGATCGCCCGCCGCCCCGGGGGCCCCTTTGCCATGGCAAGCGGATGCGGTGTTAGCCAACGAGGCTATGGCATGGGCCCGGCTCAATGCCGGATTGGCAGCTTGCAGCGCCGCAATTTCGGCCTCTGTCTCCATGCCATAATCCAGCAGCAGCGGCGCCTCACTGACTTTACCCTGGAGTAAATCCAGCACCTGGGCCTGAACCTTGAGCACATCGGCCTGATCCCGCGAACAGACTCCCACCACAGGGCAGCCCAAGGTGTCACTCATACTGGCCAAATCGACCCGGATACCGCGCTTAGTCGCGGCATCTATCTTATTGAGCACCACCACCATGGGGATGCCAAGTTCCCGCAGCTGTACCGTCAGATACAGGTGACGCTCTATATTGGTGGCATCGACCAAATTGATGATACCGTCGACCTGTTGCTCGTCGAGAAAGGTCTGGGCTATCTGCTCGTCCAGGGAACAATCACAGCTGTCGGTCGCAGGCAACAAGTCATAGATACCGGGTAAATCGGTCAGATAGACATCTGTCCCCTGCAAACTGAAATGGCCGGTTTTTTTCTCGACCGTGACGCCGGCCCAGTTGCCGACCTGCTGGTTGGCGCCGGTCAGGGCATTAAACAGGGTCGACTTGCCCGCATTGGGGTTACCTACAGTGACGCAATGAAACTGTTTAGCCATTCGACTTTACCACCTCGATTATGTCGGCCAGATCCCGACGCATGCACAGCTTACTGCCACGAATATCCAGCTCGACGCCTGAGCCCATGGGGGCGCGTCTTATCAAGGAGAAGCGGGTATTTGGGGTGATCCCCATGGAAAGCAACTTGCGCTTCACGGTCAGGGGGAGGTCCCACTGGCCCACCGCGGAAATCACCGCGACATCGCCAGGGCTCAGTTCACTTAACTTCATTACTTACTCCAGCCTGCAACAGGTCGTGTTTTTGGCATCAGTCGAATTCGCCGATTGGGAGGTGAGCATCTCTCGATGGCGGAGTATTCTAACTGCTAACGAGAATAGTTTTCAATTGTGTTGGGTATTATGGGATAAATTCGGCAATGAATAAACAGCCGCAACGAAATAAAGCCGAAATGCCGGCTCAAGTGCCGACTGCATCACAAAAAATACCCCGCCAGCACTTGTTCCCAAAGGCACTAAGCGCAATAGTAGCCCTATGTTTTGAGCCGATGCCAAGCTTTGCCGTGATACCGGAAAATGAGTTCAACCTGCTGATGCAGCAGATCCACGCCTGCCAGCTATGCGCCCGGGCCTTGCCGCTGCCGCCCAAGCCCATATTGCAGGCCCACCCGGCGGCGAGAATCCTCATCGCCGGTCAGGCGCCAGGCCTCAAGGCCCATACGCTCGGCCGTCCCTTCGACGATCCCAGTGGGGACAGGCTGAGGCAATGGCTGGGGGTAGACAGGACTCAGTTCTATGATGAGCACTTGTTTGCCATAGTGCCCATGGGATTCTGTTTCCCTGGGAGTCATACCAGCGAAGGCAAGAAACGCGGTGATAAGGCTCCCAGGCCAGAATGTGCCCAAACCTGGCATGAACGGCTCCTGGCGGCATTGCCTAACATAGAGCTGACTCTGGTCTTGGGACAATATGCCATAGACTATCATCTCGGCGGCGCCGGTGCAGGTGTCAAGGGCAAGCTCAGCGTCGGCCAGGCGGTGGCCAACTGGCAAGCCTATTGGCCGGAAAAGATGGTGTTGCCCCACCCCAGCCCACGCAACAACCTCTGGCTCAAGCGCCATCCGCAATTCGAAACCGAACTACTGCCCAGGTTGCGTGCACACATTGCTGCCCTGCTCGAACGATAAGATAAAAAAAAAAAAGCCTGCACATGTGTGCAGGCTCATTCGCTAAGCCAAAGGCTTACTGACAGGTCACGCCCACGGAACTGAATGCGGCAGTTACGTCGGCGACCGAGTAGCCGCGATCGGCAGCGGCGCTTTCAACCCCACAGGCAGCCTGGTTATAATCTGACGTAGGTGTCCAGTACATCTGGTTGGCCAGCACGAACACGTCGAAGGCCTTATGGGTATCCCAACCATTCTTCTTCGCCAACAGATAGAAGGCCTTGTTATACACGCCCGATGAATAGTGCACGTCCAAACCCGAGGTATAATCGGCCGCATCGCCTATGGAGCGACCATCTTTGGTCGGATCGTCCATGTAACGCAGCGCGCCGTTGCCCTTGACTATGTCATAACCCACTTTCCAGTCGTTGCTGCCGCGCATGTAGAACTCGGCGGCTTCACCTGCTATGTCGGAGAAGGCTTCGTTGATACCGCCGGATTGCGCACTGTATTCCAGGCCGGAATTTTGCTCGGTGAAGCCATGGCTGACTTCGTGCGCCGACACATCCAGGCTCACCAACGGATAGAAGTAGCTGGCGCCATCACCGAAAGACATGGCGGTGCCATCCCAGAAGGCATTTTCATAATTACGGCCATAATGGACCTTCATTTGTAACTGGAACGACAGAGGTGCGGTGTTGTACCAATCCTTGTACATGTTGAAGATCACGCCGCCGAAGTAGTGGGCGTCGTTGAGCGGCGAATAGGCACCATTGACTTCCTTGTAGGTATTTTCAGGACAGGCGAAGGAGTAAGTCGTGCCGCCGCGGGTGCTGTTACCCATGTCTATGGTCTTGACGTTGGTGTTGCTCATGGTACAAGTGCCACCGGACTCGAGCACGCTCAAGGGGCCGAAGTCGCTGCCATAGTAATATTGGCCAATTTTGGCATTACCGCCGGGACCCGTGGCATCGAAGGGGGTGCCTGTGCCACCGCCAGTGCCACCACCAGGCTTGCCTTTGCCTTGCTTGGCCGTCATCAACTCGTTCCAATGACGTATCACTTCACCGCTGTTGGCATCGACCAGGCCGGCGGGACGCGAAATGGCATCGGCCTGTTCACTCAGATAAGACACCCTATAGGCCAGGCGCGGAGTGCCTTCCTCCATCAGGATAACCAATTCAACCTCTTTTTTGCCTGAAGCGGCGGAACCGGCATAGACTTTATTCAAGGCGGCAATGGCCTGACCATGGGTCATTGCCGGGGAAACCGAAAAATCATCAGCGATAGCGGCGAACTGGCCATTGATAAGTTGTTGCTGACCATCGGACTCGACCACCAGGTGCTGGCCATAGACACGTACTCCCTTGAAAGCCTGTTGCTGCTTGGTCTTGGCATGTCCTTGGGCGGTATTTATTTGCTTAACTTGGGTAAAAGAGTGGGACTGGCTTAAACCTAACGCCTGCTGTAGGCCATGTTTGGCCGATGCAGTGACTTCCATCGCTTGCGCCGGCAGCGCAGCCAGCACACATAACGCCAGGGCTGAGGGTACGAAAACCTTGTTTGTCATTGTAGGATCTCCATTTGAGGTCAGATTTATTATTTGATAGAGCGTTTTTTCGCCAAAACAAATTGTCACAATTTATATGTTGCCGCAACAACAAATGTAAATAGATTGTAAAATAAACGTAAATAAATCTGCACGAACGCCATGCATTAAAGTATGCCAATCCGCTGGCAGGCTGGGTACAGCCGCGACAGGGAAAGCTAATGAAGAGAGCCAATGAAGATAGTCATAGCGCCGGATTCCTTTAAGGAGAGCCTGAGCTCGGCCCAAGCCGCGGCCGCGATAGCCCAAGGGCTGCGACAGGCATTGCCCTCTGCAGAACTGCAACTGCTGCCGGTGGCCGATGGCGGCGAAGGCACTGTGCAGGTCATGGTCGATGCCACCCGCGGCAGGTTCATCTCCAAAGAGGTCACTGGGCCGCTGGGTGACAGACTCATGGCCAGGTACGGCATCCTGGGCAAAGATGGCACTGCCGTGATTGAAATGGCCGCCGCCTCCGGCCTGCAACTTGTCGCCAAGAATGAGCGAGATCCCAGACTCACTGGCAGCCGTGGCACGGGCGAGCTGATCATGGATGCGCTTGAGCGAGGATGCAGGCACATCATTCTCGGCCTCGGCGGCAGCGCCTGCAACGATGCCGGTGCCGGCATGTTACAGGCCTTAGGGCTGCGACTGCTCAATGCCAGGGGACAGGAGCTTGCCCCCGGCGGCGCGGCACTGGCAAAGCTTGCGCGAATAGAGACGACTGAACTGCATCCGCTGCTGGCGCTATGTCGCTTCGAATTGGCCTGCGATGTGGACAATCCCCTATGCGGCGAGCGCGGCGCCTCCGCGGTATTCGGACCACAGAAAGGTGCCACTAAGGCCATGGTACAGGAGCTGGATAAGGCCTTGGCGCATTTTGCCCAATGCCTGGTCGCCGGCGGCTTTGCCGACATGCGTGACATGCCGGGCGCCGGCGCGGCGGGCGGCATGGGACTGGCGGCCATGGCGGTACTCAATGCCGAGGTAAAATCCGGGATAGAACTTGTGCTCGGATACACAGGGCTGGCCGAGGCCCTGCGGGAAGCGGATCTGCTGATCACCGGTGAAGGTTGCCTGGATAAACAAACACTGGCCGGCAAGGCGCCATTTGGGGTGCTGAAGTTAGCCCTGGCGCAGAAGGTCCAAGTAATAGGCATAGCCGGCAGCCTGGGCGATGGCGCCGAGGCGCTGCTCGACGCCGGCATGACGGCGGTCTTTCCCATCATCCCGGCCCTCTGCTCGGAAGATACCCTGTTGCGCCATGCCGAAGCCAATCTGAGCCATACGGCCCGCAACATAGCCGCGACCCTAGGATTGGGCATGAAGTTAGCCAAGCCATGCAGATAGCGACTAATCTCATGCCGATGGCGGCTAACCCAATACCGATGGCGACTAACCCAATACCAATGGCGACTAACCCAATGCCAATAGCGGCTAACCCAGAGTCGGGCCACAAGACTTTGGTTTTATCCCTTGATGCGCTATGAGGCTTGCAGTAAAGTGAGCTCCCTTTTTCAAGACTCCGCATCATGGCAATTTGCTCACGCGCGCCATGCGGTTACGCAAGACGAATAAACAGACGGCACGCCCTATGAAAACTCAGCATCCCCGCCAAGCGACAGCATCCGAAGACAGCCTGATGCGCATATTTACCGTGCCCGAGGCGGCGGATTCCACCCTCAGCATCATAGAGCAGAAATTGTCGGCGGATTTGGCGGGCTTTCTGGGCGAGAGCATAGCCGCACTGGAAAAACCCTTGGCGGAAATCGAAACCGACTTCCAGGCCTTCGACATTCCCAGTACCCCAAGGTTTGTGTCCGACTATACGGACGAGATAATGCATAGCTTGGTGGCGCACTCTGTGCACACTGCGGCGCCCAGTTTCATAGGCCACATGACCTCGGCCCTGCCTTATTTCGTCTTGCCTCTGTCGAAAATGATGATAGGCCTGAATCAGAACCTGGTGAAGATAGAGACCTCCAAGGCCTTCACCCCGCTGGAGCGCCAAGTGCTCGGCATGATGCACCATCTGATCTATGCCCGTGATGGGGATTTTTACCAAAGCTGGATGCATAGCGCCAATCATTCCCTCGGCGCCTTCTGCTCCGGCGGCACCATCGCCAACATCACGGCGCTGTGGATAGCCCGTAATCAGGTGCTCAAGGCCGACGGTGACTTCAAGGGGATTGCCCGCGAAGGCCTGTTACGTGGGCTACGCCACTATGGTTTTGAAGATCTTGCCATCCTGGTGTCCGAACGCGGTCACTATTCCCTGGGTAAGGCCGCCGATCTGTTGGGGCTGGGACGCGACAACATCATCAGCATAGCGACGGGGCCGGACAACAAGGTCGATGTCGAGCAGATGCGTGCCACCGCCCTGGCACTGGCGGCCAAGAAGGTCAAGGTGATGGCCATCATAGGGGTGGCTGGCACCACGGAGACGGGCAATGTCGACCCCCTGCCTGAGCTGGCCGCACTGGCCGCCGAGCTGGGTTGCCATTTCCATGTGGATGCCGCCTGGGGCGGTGCCAGTTTATTATCCAACAAATACCGCCATCTGCTCGCCGGCATTGAACTGGCCGACTCTGTCACCATAGATGCTCACAAACAGATGTACGTTCCCATGGGTGCCGGCATGGTGATCTTCAAAGATCCCGAATTTGCCCATGCCATAGCCCACCACGCCGAATACATACTGCGCCGCGGCTCCAAAGATCTTGGCAGCCAAACCCTGGAAGGCTCACGCCCAGGGATGGCCATGCTGGTACACGCCTGTTTGCAGATCATAGGCCGTGAGGGCTATGAAATCCTGATCAACAATAGCCTGGAAAAGGCGCGCTACTTCGCCGATAAGATAAGCCAACAGCCAGACTTCGAGTTGGTCACGGCCCCCGAGCTATGCCTGTTGACCTACCGCTATGTGCCGGCACAGGTGCAGCGCGCCATGACACAGGCGTGCGCCGCCGGCGACATCGCCAGGCTGGCACAGTTCAACGAACTGCTCGACGGCTTGACCAAGTTTATCCAGAAGCATCAACGCGAGCAGGGCAAGTCCTTCGTGTCGCGCACCCGCATCCAACCGGCGCGCTATTTCCGCCAACATACGGTGGTGTTCCGGGTGGTACTGGCCAATCCCCTGACCAGCAGGGAGATCCTCGATGCCGTGCTTGTCGAGCAGACACAGATAGCCGCACTGGATAAGGAGTTTTTACCTAAGCTCATGGCGCTGCTTTAGTCCCAAGGCACCCGGGTGGGAAAAGTTCTGCCCGAGCCGGCCAAAGGTGCGACAAATAACAAGCATTTAGCTTAGACATCCGCTAATCTGGTCGAACCTTCAACCTTGAAAGTCAAAACATGGAAAGTTTTATGACCCTGAAACAGCTGCTGTCCCTTGCCCCCCTGATGTTGCTCAATGCCTGCTCGACAATTAACACCCTGAGCCCGGAGCAGGAGCATATAGACATTGCCTACCATGGCAGGAAGAGCTATTGCGATGAAATACCCAGAATATACAGTGGTGTGGCCTACAATGTCTGCCTGGTCAAAGGCGAGCCCAGCCAAACGACGGATTTGGGCAGCAGTCTCAACGGCGTGCCATTTTTTGTCATAGACACGGTTTTTTCCGCCGCTGCAGATACCCTGGCATTGCCTTATACCCTCTACCAACAAGCCCGGCATGGCAACATAGCAGTCAACTAGCAGCCGACTGACTCCTTTGGCGCAGTCACCTGGGTGCGCCATTGCGGCCAGGCCGGTTTTCAAGGTATAAACACAGGAAGCGCCGTTAAGCAGTGACGGGGATGCCAAGAGATGGGCCTGCCAATTGACAGCCATGAAGCAAGCCATGACGAACCCAGGAGCCTGAGTGCCTTCCATGAATTCTGTTGAGCCACAATCGAGCCCCCAGCAAAAGGCCGGCGCCTTCCTGAGGGGGACCCTGGCCGTGCTGCCGCTCACCCTGGCCGTGGTGCCCTGGGGCATACTGGCGGGCTCATTTGCCTTGGAGGTGGGACTGACGCCGCTCGAAAGCCAGGCCATGTCGGCGATCATCTTCGCCGGCAGCGCCCAGTTGGTCGCCCTGGGGATGATCAAAGCCGGCATAGGCCTTGGCAGCATACTCGTCACTACCCTGCTCATCACCTCGCGCCACTTGCTGTATGCCATGGCGATGCGCAGCCAGATAAGCCCACTGCCCCTGGGTTGGCGTCTGGGTCTGGGCTTCTTGCTGACAGATGAACTGTTCGCCATCGCCAATCAGGGCAAACAACATAAGTTCGATCCCTGGTATGCCTTGGGCGGCGGCCTGAGCTTCTACCTGGGCTGGAATCTGGCGACCTTGCTCGGCATAGTGGCAGGCAGGTCCATCGACAACTTAGGGGAGCTGGGGCTGGATTTCGCCATCGCCGCCACCTTCATCGCCTTGGTGATCCCCACGGTGAAAAAACCTTCGATACTCGTGTGCGTGCTGGTGTCCCTGACCCTGGCCGTGGTCTGCGCCCTGTTTGAAGTGCAAGCCGGGCTGCTGATCGCCGCACTCTGCGGTATGACGTCCGGGGTAGTGTACGCCAGGCTGACGGGGGAAAGTGACATGCCTGGAACCCAGGCTGACAGGTCCCCAGAGGCGGGCGCTGCACATGAGGAGCATGACGCATGATGTGGTTGATAATCCTTAGCATGGCGGCCGTGGTTTTCATCAGCCGTCATCTGTTGCTCGAACCTAAGCTACCGCTGCGGCTGAGCAAACGCACTCAAAGCTTTCTCGGCTACTCGGCGCCTGCGGTACTCACAGCCATCTTCGCCCCCCTGGTGTTCGTTCGCGACGGCCGGCTGGCTCTGGGGCTGGATAATAGCTATCTGGTGTGTGCCCTGGTGGCGACCGCGCTGGCGCTGCTGACCCGCAACACCCTGCTGACCACAGTCCTGAGCATGGGGCTCTTCTTCCTGATCCACTAGCCATTAGCCATTAGCCATTAGCCATTAGCCATTAGCCATTAGCCATTAGCCAGAGTGCCACCGAGTCAGGCTCCAAGCCAGGGCCTCTTGCCAACTCAGCCCGGCTTTGTCCCTACCCTGCTGCATCCCCATAGCCGCAATCTTGCCGGCCGGCGTGCTTTGACACTCCTCTGGGGCATGATTCGCCATAGCCTGAAATTAACACTATGCTTATAAAGCAATTTTTGGATGAATAACTCATCAAGGATGACATTATGAAACATAAATCAGCCGCATTACTTCTGCTTTCTGCCTGTGCCTTCCCAAGCTTGGCCTCGCAACCTTCCGACATGCCAGCGGCATCGACCTGCACCGGCGCTTACCCCAGCTACTTCCAGGATCCAGCCTTCAACGACACTGGCATGTGGGACAACCAAGTGATCATCAACCAAGCCTATCCTGGCTGGAAAGGCCCCATTTTTCGCCTGAGTGATGCCTATACCGGCGCCAAGGCGGATCAGGCGGCGCCCTGGCGGGCCTTCAACCCCTTCGACAAGAGTCTGAGCGAGAGTGACAGGCATGCCCAAGCCAGAGGCTATTTATGGGCCGTGATGCACTATATCCAGGAAGGCAACATAGGCAGTGGTGATATAGATACAGATTGGGACCTCTGCAACAACCAGGTGCGCTCCTGGTATCACATACCCTACCAAACCTATGACCCCCTCAGCGGCCGCGAATTCATCCATGGTTTGACCCGGGAAGCCCCAGTCACCATGACCATCGCAGGTCAAGGAGATCTGAAGACCACCATGTGGGCCGTGGGCTTTTATAACCCGGCCGCGGGCAGCAGTATAGGGACAGTGTGGACGGGGGCACCGGCGCCTGAATTGCCCCAGCAGAATTTTCAATTCAATGAAGGCAGTGTCATAGGCAAGTTATTATTTACCACGGCCACCCCTAATAATTACCCCTTCCTCACGAATGTTCCCGTATGGCAAGCCAACATCAGTGCCAGTGAATTTTGCAGCTGTACAGGCACAGATGGCCAGGCATGCAGCTTTCAGCAGGAAACCGAGCAATGCCCGCGTTCCGTCGCCAATGTGTATCTGCTGCAGTTCGACATAGCGGTGCGGGATAGTCGCTCCCCCGTAGGTTGGGCCTATGGCACTTTCGTCGCCGACGGTCAGTTCAAGGCAAGTGAAAAAAATCCATGGGATCGCATTTCCCCCCTGGGCTTGATGTGGGGCAACGACACGCCGCCGCTTGGCAGCGGGGCCGCCGCCTATCCTCAAAATCCTGTGACGGGCCTGAAAGACAGCGCCATATTTCAGGACGTCGCCGGCAGACTGAATGCCCAGACAAATGCAGGCCATCTGGGCTGTGACAGCCGACTCAATGGTCCGGCCGACAATGCCCAGAGCAGTTGTCTCTCCTGCCATCAAACGGCTTCTGTGCCCGACAGCGACAACAATACCCCCGCCATCATGTACCAGTTCGCCTCCTATCAGAAGAAGGGCAGCGGTCAATGCATGACCTCGCCGAGCGATTTCGACTTGGCCATAGATCAGGTGTATTTCAAATCTTTCATGTGCTCCAGCTCTTTCAGCGGACCGAAAGACATTGTCCCCGCGCCCGATTATGCCCAAGGGCAGAAGCAATGGATCTCGACCGACTTTTCGCTGCAGCTCAGCATCAGCCTGACGCAATGGCAAGAGTGGCAACAAGACCAAGATAAACTGAAAAACAACATAAAAATCCGCCGATTCGACGGTACCCTGCCATCACGTTAACTCATAGACAGCAGCCTATGATGAAGAAGCAGTTCGGCTTGCTGCTTCTTCATTTTTCTTCTTCACTTTTTTCTTCTTCATTTTCCTGCTTCTTCATCATGCTTTTACATACTCAGGTAATTAGAAGATAAACCCGTAGATAAACATGGATACCGACATAGACTAAAGTATTAGCCGGAACCTTAAATTACTCCTTCAACATTATTGTTACCCATGAAGTTTAAACACGCCATGCTATTTAATCCTTATTGAAGTTAAGGAATGACATCTCATTAAATACAAATCCAACAAGCAGTAAATTACCGAATACCCCAACATAAAAATAAGTTAAAGCGCTTATTTAATTCAATTTAATACGAGTTATTAAAAAAACTAACACAGATCAATAATCAAACAAATTTAACACAATTTAAACAGTTTGAGATTTATTTATTTTTTAAATTGACCCGGTAAATTTAAAAATGCTAGCTTAAATAAGTGCCACGATGTAATGATACTTATATGATAAAGGAGCTGTACATATAATTCCCATAGGCACGCAACTGTACAATGGAATTATTAAAGTAAAGGAATAATAATGAAGATAACATCTGGTTTAAATATAATAACACTATCCTGTTTAACGGCATTTATGACGGTTTCCAGCTTGGTCGAAGCTGCGATCCCAAATACTATCCCCAAACTCTCTATGGTAGAGCACGCTTCACCGGATCTTGATTCGCTGAAAAATAATGTGATTAATGACCCTTCATTCATCGGCTCCCTCTTCTACCTGGGTCATCACCTGGGTTATGCCTGGGCCGGCGGCACCGCATCCCAATATGTGGGTCAAGACATAGCAGTGAAAAGGGAATCTGCTACCGAGTATAGCCTCAATGCCCGTTACAACAGCAATGACCCCTATGCCGGCGGCTACTGGTCCAGCGAACGCCTGAAAGTCAATCTGAAGAACATACACTTCGTGACCAACCCGCAAGATCTCACGCTGGGTACGCCGCAGATATATGAGCGCGAAGCCCTTTATACTGTCCCCTTTGTTGTCTATAACTGGGGAGACAGCGAAGATACCGGCCTGGCAACCCTGAATTACAATCGCACCACCAGCTGGGCAAAAACCGATAACTTTTCATTTTCCGAAAAAATCGGGGTGACCAATAAATATGAGGTTGGGATCCCAGGGTTGGGGGGAGCGAGTTCGGAGATCAGTGCCGAATTTTCTGCCAGCCAAGGCTGGAGCGAAACCAATGGCGACAGCACAAGTATCTCTGCCCAGGCACAATATAACGCGACTATGCCGCCGCGCAGCAAACGTTATGTCTCGATAACCTTATTCAAACAGAAGGCAGATATTCCCTACAGCTCAAATATGTTCATGATGTATGACGTTAAATATGAAAACTTCCTGCGTTGGGGAGGCAACGCCCATATAGATCATCCTACAGACAGACCCAATTTCCCTTATACCTTCGGGGGCGTCAATGCCAATAACCTGAGCGGACCTGAGTCGATAATAGATCAATATCTGCATCAGGATATTTATGGTTATGGTGTCTGGGATTGGCCGGCGGCCGTGACCTCCTCAACGAATAAGAGTTGGTTCGAATGGCATCTGGCTAATTTGGCGAGAAAACATGGCGCGCCTATTTCCGGCAAGTTCACGACCATAGACTCGAGCCAATTCTATATAGATGCAGGTGCGGCTATTCCGCTGACAGATGAAGACATGGCCAACCGCCCCGGGGTCCAAACCCAAAGTTTCGGATTCAATAACAACAATATTGAGATAGTGGTCGGAGACATAGAAAACAACGACTACGAGGGGCTCATCGACAACCTCAGCGTTACCCAGCCAAGCGATATGATGTTGAACAACTGAGTTATCTTCATCCCAGTGTCGTAACCACTGGAGTCGGAGATCTTCATAGCCTGGACGGATGAAGCCCCGACGTTAAACCCCGACGCTCGCGTCGGGGTTTATTACATCCAAACGCTGCTGTTTTTAAGCTTGGCCGGGGATTGGCGACAGATCATCCCTAGGCTAACCTGAGTCATCCATTCCCTTGAAGAAAAACACATTTCCAATAAAATGACTTCTCCCCAAGCACGCCGGGATTTAGACTGAGTCCATTCTGGCCGAGCAAGCCACTCTTGATTGTGCAATTGTGCATTTGCTTCTGCCGTGACTCACCGGAGCCCTATCTTGCTTACTCTCTATATCGCCAATAAAAACTACTCGTCCTGGTCGCTGCGCCCCTGGATCCTCATGACCCAATTGGGGCTGACATTCGACGAAAAACTGGTGCCCTTCGGCGGCCGGGAAAACACGAGTCGCTTCAGCAGCTTTTCACCGACAGCCAAGGTACCCTGCCTGCAGGATGGCGAGATCCTGGTGTGGGATTCACTGGCGATCATAGAATATCTGGCCGAGCAGGTGCCGGAGATCTGGCCCGCCGATCGCGTCGCCCGCGCCTGGGCACGCTGCGCCGCCGCCGAGATGCATTCAGGTTTCGGCGCCATACGCAACGGCTGCACCATGAACTGCGGCCTGAGGGTAAGGCTGCATCAATGGCCCGACTCTCTGAAGGCGGAATGGCACCGAATAGACAGCCTATGGCAACAGGGGCTCACGCGCTTCGGCGGTCCCTTTCTGGCGGGCGAGCACTTCAGCGCCGTCGATGCCTTCTTCGCCCCACTGGCCTTTCGGGCCCAGAGTTACGCCCCGCCCCTGTCTGCCAGCGCTCAGGCCTATGTGCAACACCTGTTGGCACTGCCCGGCATGCAGGCCTGGTATGAGGCGGCGCTGGCCGAACCCTGGCGCGACGAGGAACACGAAACAGAGGCCAGAGAGGCTGGGGTCTGGCTGGAAGATCTGCGGAAAAATTGAGCTATGCAGGCGGCCGACGTCGGTCGGCTGCCACTTGCAACCGGGCCTATTGGAGAGCCGGGAGTCAAGGGAATCGGCCCATAACGGGCCTATGAGGGTCAGCCGGCGCGTCCTGTGTCCCTGACCTTTGCCGGCGGCTTCTTGTCTGTCACATGCCTGCCTGTCTCATGCCTGTCGGCTTCGGCAGCCGCCATCAAGCGCATGAAGTCGTCCCGCTCCTGACCCGGGCTCACAGGGAAAAAGCGCCCCAATTTATCCAGCGCCACTATGCGATCCACCCTGAAGTTACGAAAATCTGCTCTAAGCTCACACCAGGTCAGCAGAGTCCAGGTGCCGCGCCAGAAGTAGATGGCCAGCGGACGTACTTCCCGCTCGGTCTGCACCCGGTTGGCATCCTGATAGCAGAGCTTCACATATTCGCGGGCGCTGGCGGCATTGCGCAAGGGATCCAAAAACTGGAACTCATCCGAATCCAGATAAAAGTCCGGGGAAAACATCAGTGACTGGTTACGCTGCAACCTGGCGGGCAACACGGCTTCGACCTTGATCATCGCCTGTTTGGCGGCGCTGCCCAGCTCCTTGCCGCCCCAGGTCTGCACCATGCGCATGCCCACCTGTATCGCCTCGAGCTCGGCCTCGGTGAACATGAGTGGCGGCACATTGACTTCGTGGCGCAGCAGGTAGCCCACCCCGGCCTCGCCCTCTATGGGAATACCACTCAGGCAGAGGTCCTGCACGTCACGGTAGATGGTACGGGTCGAGACCTCGAGCCGCTCGGCCAGTTCGGCGGCCGTGGTCAGGCGTCGGTGACGCAGGATCTGAACCAATTGAAATAATCTGTCGGCGCGGCGCATCCCGTCTCTGTTCTCCCTTTGACACTTAGCTTGTTGGCCCTGTTGCGCTATTGCATTGCAAGAGTCGCCCCATGCAAAAGCCAGACCTGCATGCAGGTCTGGCTTGGCTATGCAGTGGCCGGCGGGCCTACGCCTTCAGGCCACTGCCACTCAGACCACTGGCATTCAAACCCCAGTCATCTGCTTGCTCATCACTTCTTTAGCCTGCTACCCCTATGTAGATCTCGACCCGATTGTCATTGGGATAACATTCGAAGTCGGTCAGATAGCGACGGCGGTATGGGCAATCGGCCGAGGCGAAATAGGCCCACACCCGGCCCCAGAGAGCAATCACGCTCCCTGGCATCTCTCCCTCGGCGCTGAACTGCAGGTAGTCTCCGGCCACCAGAGTGACCTCGGCCATGGCGTTATCCGCCGAGGCGAGCGCCAGAGAGTCTGCCGTTGTACCGGCCAGGACACTGAAGTCGGCATGCATATCGGATTGATATTCATGGTAGACCCCATACACTGGTGTGCCGGCATTGAGGCGACTCCTGTACTTGGCATGGAATTGCTGCCATAGGGGCCCTATCTTGCCCGACGCCGGCTGCATCTCGGCCGCATTATTGGTGCGTACCTTGAGCCCATGTATCTGCTTGTCATCCAAGTGTATCAACTTCAATTTCGACTCCTGTTCCCTGTCCTTCGACGCTCGCTTAGGCCAAATCTTTCGCCCACAAGCCTACCCTGTTGCCTTCGCTGTCGGCAAACTGGGCGCAATAACCGCATTCGCCGTCCTTAATACCCGTTGCCGGCATGAGGATCTCGACACCGGCCGACGCCAGCTTATCCAGCAAGGGCTGCAGTTTAGCACTCAGATGCAGGTAGACCACAGATCCCTGCAGTGAAGGCTCTGCGCCCTTGTGCTTGATCAGCCCTATGCTGGCGGCATCCGACTGCTCTGTCAGCAGCACAGCATATTCCATGTCCCCCATGGTTTCATTTTTGAACGCCAGAGTGAAATGGTGCTGATAAAATGCGATGGCCCTGTCCATATCTGTCACTGGGATTTCGCCCCAGACCAGAGGTGCTATTGGTAACATATTGATGCTCTCCTTGTTGAAAATCCATATAAATTTCAGTGGCCAACGGATTGAAACTACGCAATTTGGCCGACAGGAAGAAGCATAAGGCGCACCTACTGACAGCATAGTGTCAGTAGGCTTGGCGCAGATGAAAAAAAAGTTACTTTGGCAGACTGGCCTGATGGGCCCGGATGAAATTCGCCATGGCCTTGTCGGCACGGCCGTTGGCACTGTCCAGGCTGTCGTCGGGGTTAAGGGGTTCCACCAGCTCGTAATAACACTTGATCTTGGGCTCTGTGCCGGACGGCCGCACTATCACCCTGGCTCCCCCCTCCAGGCGGTAGAGCAACACATCGCTGGCGGGCAACTCTATGGCCTCGCTGCGGCCATCGGCGAAGCGGCGCAGGCTGCTTTTGAGATCTTCAGTCTCCAGCACCCGGAAACCGGCGATGGCCTCGGGCGGATGTTCACGCAAGTAGGCGCCTATGTCCGGGGTACCCGGCTTGAGCGCTATGCTCACCTGGGCGTTGAGATGCAGACCATGCCGGCGGTAAATCTGCTCCAGCCTGTCCCAGAGCGTCAGCCCCTGGGCGGTTAATTCGGCAGTCAGCTGGGCAAAGGCCAGTAACGCCGAGATGCCGTCCTTGTCCCACACCATGTCCCCCACTGTATAGCCCAGGGCTTCTTCATAGGCGAACAGAAAACGGTTCTCGGGTTTCGATTTGGCGATGGCGACATTCATCAGCCATTTGAACCCTGTCAGAGTGGTATAAGTCTGGCTGTTGAAACTGGCGGCGATCTTGGACAGCAGGCTGGAAGACACTAAGGTGGTGCCCGTCAGTCTATGGTCGAGGGCGGCGTGACCCAGGAGGTAATGCCCCAGCAAGGCGCCGACCTGATCGCCGGTCAGCATCCGATAGTCACCGTCGTCCCGACGCACCGCCACGGCGAAGCGATCGGCATCCGGGTCGTTGGCACAGGCCAGCATGGCGCCATGCTTTCTGGCCTCGGCGATCACCAGATCCATGGCTCCCGGCTCTTCAGGGTTGGGAAAGTTGACCGTAGGAAAATCACCGTCCGGCTCACGCTGGGCCGCCACCGAATACACCAAATTGAACCCCGCATCGGCGAGCACAGTCTCGGCCATCTCGGCGCCGACCCCATGCATGGCTGTGTAGGCCAGGCTCACGCCCTCGGGCGGAATGGCGCTCTGCAATACCTCGGCGTGCATTATGCCGCGGCGGTATAGCTGATAGAAGTCATCCTGCAACCAACTGAGCTTGCCCAACTTGGTCGCCTGGCTCTGATCCAGGAAGGGAATGTCCCGGGTGGCCGCCTGTTCGATACAGGCGGCGATACCTTTGTCATGGGGCGGGATGATCTGGGCACCATTCTCCCAGTAGACTTTATAGCCGTTGTACTCGGGAGGATTGTGACTTGCGGTCACCACTATCCCGGCCACGGCGTCGAAGTGTTTCACCCCGAAAGCCACCAGCGGCGTCGGCGCCACCCTGGCGGTCAAACGGACCCTGATACCCATGGCGGTCAAGACGCTGGCGGCGTCGTGGGCGAACTGACGGGAATCATGGCGGCCATCGAAACCTATCACCACCCCGCGCACCGCCGCGTCTTTCACCTGCTGCAGCAGATAGTTGCCCAGCCCAGCCGACGTCTGGCATATCACCAAGCGATTCATGCCCATGGGGCCAGGGCCAACCACGCCGCGCAGCCCGGCGGTGCCAAACTCCAGCCGACCGGCGAAACGGGCGGCGAGCTCAGCCTCATCCTGCGCCTGGATCAGCGCTTGCAGCTGGGCCCGGGTATGGGGGTCGGGATCTTTTTCCAGCCAATGCTTCAACTGTAATTGCAGATGGGTATTCATTGAGCACCTCGTTCAACCTAAGCTTGAGTCACATTAAGAAAAACTCTGGCAGAGAACAAGCGAATTTGCATTAATTACCCGAGCGCCAGGGATGAACAGGCATAGGCCGAGGCGCCCTCGAGGCCGCGACTCGATCGGCACCACAGGGAAGAGGAATATGCAGTAAGGCCCCGGACTCATGTGCGGGCCTCTGCGGCGGCAAGGCCCGGTTAACGCGATAGATTTATCGACACCACATTCAGGACCGACTCCTGATCTTTCTGCTGCTGATGTTCCAGCTGCTCACGCCAGGGCTTATCACACACGCGCACCAAAAAGAAATTCTCCCTCGAGGTATCGGTGACGAACGCCATGCCGCTCTGCATCAGCTCATAGTGAATATCATGCACGAACACCAGGGAAAAATTTTGCCGGCCCGTGAGTTGATTTATGTCTTCGCGGGTGAGACTCACACCCTGCTCGACCTCTTCGAAGCGTTTGTATAGCCAATTAGCAAATTCCTTCGCACTTACCATAGACATTCTTGTATCTCCCATGCCATTGGATTTCTGGCTCGCTCGCCTCAAACCGACCCGTTTAGCGGCTGAACAACGACGGCTAAGCAGTTATGTATTTTCCATCTTTATTAATCACTTAACTCTATTACACCCATACGTTGGCATCCATGACCCAGGACGGAAACTGACCATGTGTTAATCAATGACCGTTCAACTTAATATAGATGAATCCCTGTGGAACGACAAAAAAGGCCGGGTTGGATCTCGGCCTCTGTGTTGCAGCCAGCTGTCGCGCTGTCGCAGAGTACTTTTGGAAAGAGTACTTTTGGAAAGAGTGCTTTGGGAAAGTGCCGTTGGAAAGGTGCCGTTGGAAAGGTGCCGTTGGAAAGAGTGCCGTTGGAAAGAGTGCCGTTGGAAAGCGTGCTTTTGGAAAGAGTGCTGCCGGAAACTGAGGTCCAAGCGTCTGTGCCAAGCGAGATTCGAACCTTCAATCATAAACGTCGTCGATCCCTTCGAGCCGGACCCAAGGCGCGCGGCGGCAGTCATACACTGACACTGTGGGCGGCGGCAAGGGCGAGCCGTGCGGCTTGGCAACTGAGGTGGCGACAAAGGCAGAGGCACTGTCATCCCCCCTGTCACGGGCGAAATTACCCGCTGGGATGGCGATCAGCTTGGGCTGGCTATCCACGAAGAAATAGAGGGTGGCGCCACAATCCGGGCAGAAGTGGAAATCGACCAGGCCGCCGCTGTCACCCCGGCGCCGGTAGCCCTTGCTGACACCCGAGACTTGCACCTGGGCCAGGGGGAAGCGCACCTGTACGCCGAACGCGCTGCCGGTGCGGATTTGGCAAGCGCTGCAATGACACACAGAAACCCGGACGGGTTCCCCTTTGGCAATGAGCGTCAATTGGCCGCAGCTGCAGCCGGCATGTCTTTGCATCCTGGTATCCTCTTATTTCGCAAGCTGATGATCTTGCCCTATTAAACGAGCTAACTCACTCGATGAAAAGCATTCATTTTCGATTCGGCAGGCAAATGCCGCCGTCGGCAGCACAGTCGCGGCCACGACTGCTACCAGGCTAAAAAAAAAGCGCCGCTGCCCGGGGCAGCGGCGCTGTTAAGGTTTGGCCTGTTAACCCTCAGCCGCACGCTGCTTCATCACGACACCTCACTGATACTGCCAGTTCAGGGTCACGCCGCTGAAGGCAGAATAGGGGTTGATCCCTATGTACCACTCGCCGGCCTGAGGATTATTGATGGTGCAGCTTTCTTCATTGCCACTCTTATAGGGGCGACAGGCATAGCTGGAACCCGTAGGTTGGCTGCCGGCCTTGAGGTATAAGTCGGCATCGCCTGTGCCGCCGCTGATGGTCACAGTCAGCGAGCTCATGCCGCTCGGCACTGTCACAGTGTGATACAGCCACTCAGAGGATGCGCTGAGATCCGTCAGCACCCCAGAGTCACCGCCCGAGCCAGTGTTATAGCTGCCGCTTAAGGTCAACCCCGCATAACTGCTGTAACCCTGCAGCATCACATAGTAATCGCCCGCCACCGGCGAGGCGAAACTGCATTGCTCATCGTTGCCCCCCTTGTAGGGACGGCAATCATAGCTGGCCGATGTCGGCAACTGTCCTTGCCTGACATAGAGATCCGCATCACCGCTGCCACCCGAGCTGGCTATGGTCAGCTGGCTGACATTGGCCGGCACTGTCATCACATAGAAGTTTTCACTTCCCGTGGCGCCGGCGATATCCGAAATCGGGATTTGATTCTCCAGAGGCGTCGCCGTCGGCAGCGGCAAGGCCTCGCCGAACCCCAACTCCAGGGCGAAGGCGGCGCCGAGCTTGGCAAAATTCAGCGCATGGTCGGCACTGTAATTGAACTGTGCCAGGGTATCGTTGGCCGTGTGGATGGCATTGTTGTGGGAGTCCATGGTGGATTCGAACGGCATGGTGGCCGAGAAACCGGCGTTATGCCATGAGGCATGATCCGAGCAGCCGTAACCACAAGTGCTGTAACTGTAATTGACGCTCGGCAGATAGGCATCCAGCAACTGGGTCATGTATTGATTGAGTTTGCTGTCCGTGTAGTCGTCCATGAAGACTATGTCTTCGATGCTGCCGGCATAGGCCGTCATATCCAGCTGCATCACGGCGAGGACTTGCTGATTATTGCTCGCCGCCTCGTTGGCTATCGCCTGACTCCCCCTGAGACCCACTTCTTCGGCGGCGTAACCTATGAACTTAATGGTACGCCTGGGTTGGTTGCCCTGGGCCATGAAGACCCGCAAGATCTCTGTCAGGGTCGCGATCCCCGAGGCGTTGTCATCGGCCCCTGGGGCCAGAGCCGACTCGCCAGTGTTACCGCCATTGATCGAATCCAGATGCCCGCCCAGCACCACTATCTCCTGCGCCTGGCTGCTGCCCTGCAGGGTCAGCACCACTGAGTCCTGGCCCCAGGCCGGGTGATCATAACGACTCACAGAGGCCCAGCTATAGCCTTGGACCATGGAGGTCCACTCGTCCGCCAGCCAGATGGCCGCATTCTGGCCATGGCTGCTGGTGTAGTACCTGTTGGTGAAGTCCGACATGGTGCCTATGGTGGTGATGATATTGTCACCGGACACGGCGGCGATCGCCGTGGTCACCTTCTGCTGCTGACCTATCTCAGGTGGATTGAACTGCGCCAAACTGATGGGCAGTTGACTCGCCAACAGCGCCTGCTGCTGCGACTCATGCACGGTGAAACCGCCGCAGCGGTTATGCTGCTCATGCATCAGGGTGCTGAGTTTCAAGATGGCCTGCTCTGGGATGCGGGCGATGAGCCGCTGCTGTGGCATCAGGGCATTCACCTGCTCAGGGATCACGGCCTGGACTTGTTTCAGGGTATTGAGGGTATCGCTGTCTGCGGTGATCCACAGATCTTTCGCCTGCACCTGAGTCAGCACCATCAGCGGTGCCAAAGATAACAAAGCGGTTTTAATACTGGCTTTCATAGATTATTGTTCCTTCAATGATTGAATATCCACTCCCTTGGACGAGCCTAATACGAGCCGTACGGTAAAACCCGGTTCCATCCTCTCAGTTAGGGTCGAACACTGACTTTGGAAGTCATTAGTTTTGCTGAGGATTTTTTAATCCCGTGTAAATGTAGTAGATACGGCCAATAAAAGTAGTGAAACAGCAAATATAAAAAAGCCGCTCCCGGTTGAAAGCCGCTGCGACGGCGATTTACGGTTCTCCAGGCCGTATGGCGTATTTAATAGCAACACCTTGTTCATTCACTCAATTGTATGATTTACTGCAACATGCTCGGTTCGCCGCATAAGGATAAGCGGGCAAAACAACAAAAATAACACTTAGAGCCATTAACTGGCCCAGATGGAGAATTTACGTGTCTGCCGAACTCAATGAGCATTTTCCCCAAGACTTGGTCCTGGGGCATCCCAAGGGGCTGTTCGTCTGCTTCTTCACCGAGATGTGGGAGAGATTTTCCTTCTATGGCATGAAGGCCCTGCTGTTCCTGTACCTGATCAAGTAC
The DNA here is from genome assembly GCF_021412365.1 of Shewanella sp. AS16. NCBI lineage: Bacteria > Pseudomonadati > Pseudomonadota > Gammaproteobacteria > Alteromonadales > Shewanellaceae > Shewanella > Shewanella sp. AS16. The sequence goes on from NZ_JAKCLK010000001.1 coordinate 477,815, forward strand.
CACCTGTTCAGCGACGAGTACGGCTATAACGTCATAGGGGCCTACGGCGCCCTGGTCTATGCCATGCCTGTCATAGGAGGCCTGTTGGCCGACCGATATCTGGGCATGCGCAAGGCCGTGGTGTTCGGCGGCATTCTCTTGGTGCTGGGCCATCTGGGGATGGCATTCGAGGGGCACCAGGCCATGCTGGTCGCTGGAGAGGTAGTGCGGGACGAACAGGCCCTGCAGGTGTTCTATTTCTCCCTGTCACTCATCATAGTCGGGGTCGGTTTCCTCAAGCCCAACATCTCCACCATAGTCGGCCAACTCTATCCGCCACAGGATCCCAGACGCGACTCGGGTTTCACCATCTTCTATGCCGGCATCAACCTGGGCGCCACCATAGCCCCGCTGATCTGCGCCTATCTGGGTGAGACCTATGGCTGGAAATACGGCTTCGGCCTGGCAGGCATAGGCATGCTGACCGGCCTGCTCGTCTTCATCCGTGGCCAGAAATACCTCCAGGGCCATGCCGAGCCCAGAGAGCCGCAAAAATTACTGAAAAAGACCGCCGGCATACGCACAGAGTATTGGATCTATCTGGGTGGCCTGGGCAGCATCTTCCTGGTGTGGGGCCTGGTGCAGACCCACTCAATACTGATAGCAGTCAACAGCCTGCTGCCGGCGGTGAGCCCGGTATTGTGGTTCCTGCATTCCATCACCCTGGTGCTGACGCTGGGGATTGGCTGGTTCATGATCAAACATTGCAACTCGGTGGAGCGTCAGCAGATGCTGACCCTGATCCTCTTCATCATCGCCGGCCTGATGTTCTTCGGGCTGTATGAGCAGACCTACGGCTCCTGGGTGGCCTTCTCCGACCGGGTCATGGATCGCAGCCTGTTCGGCTTGCAGTGGAGCGCCGGCCAGCTGACCTTCCTCGGCGCCTTCTTCGTCATCACCCTGTCGCCGCTGTTTGCCTGGCTCTGGCCGGCGCTGGCGCAGAGGAATTGGGATCCAAGCAAGCCGGTGAAGATGGCCCTGGGGCTGATGTTCGCCGGCCTGTCGTTCATGATACTTGTGCTGGGGATCCAACTGCCGCTGGCTTCAGGCCTGGTCAGCATCTGGTTCCTTATCGGCGCCTATTTCGTACTGGAAATCGGCGAGCTGTTGCTGTCTCCCATAGGCCTGTCGGCCGTGACTCAACTGTCGGTCAAACGCGTGGTCAGCCTGATGATGGGTGCCTGGTTCCTCGGCACCTCCTACTCGGAGATCCTCGCCGCCGAACTGAACAAGCTCGCCGCCATAGACACCCAGGGGGGCGTCATCAGCGATATCGCCGGTGCCATGTCCCTGTACGAGCAGCTATTCATCTTCTCTGCCCAGATAGGCATAGTCGTCGCCGCTGTCTTCCTGGTCCTGGCCCCGCTGATGAAGAGAATGATGCACGAGAAAGACTGAACTCGAGCCAAGGCATTCACCCGTGCCTCGGGCCGGAAACCACACTAGCTCAGCTGCAGTTCGACATACTCGGCGATCGCCAAGCTCGCGGTCAGCCCTGGCGATTCTATCCCGAACAGGTTGATGAGGCCCTCGATGCCGTGGCGGGTCGCATCCTGGATCACGAAGTCTTGCACTCCGTGTCGCTGCAGCTTGGGGCGGATGCCCGCATAGTCGGGCTGCAGCCGGGTTTCGTCTAGGGCCGGCCAATAACGTCTGATGGCCTTAACAAACTCGCCCTTGGCGCTGGCGTCCGTGGCGTAATCCAGGGCAGGGATAAACTTGATGTCCGGGCCGAATTTCAGCCCGCCGGCCAGGTCCAGGGTGGCATGTATGCCGAGTCCATGCTGCTCGGGCACAGGGTAGATCAGGTGTTTGAAGCCATGCTGGCCCTGGTAACTGAAATACTGGCCACGGCAAAAGTGGAGCTCGGGAATAAGTTCCTCTGCCAGACCCTCGATGCCCTTGGCGCTCTTCTGGGCGAACAGGCCGCCGGCATTGATCAACTGCTCACAATGCAGTTGCAAGCGCTCGCCGTCACTATTCAGACCGCCACAATTCAAGGTGACGACAAAGCCCCGGGCATCGGCCCTGGCGGCAATGAACTCAGTGTTGGGCACATAATTGCCGCCATTGAGTTCGAGTATATAAAGCAAAGACAAGAGAAACTGCTGGCTGTCGACTATCCCGGTCGAGGGCGACCAGAGGCCATACCCGGCGGTAAGGGATGGCGCTCTCAGGGCAATTTGGGAGCGGCTTAAAAAGCTGAGGTCCTCCACGCCGTTGCACCTGGCCTGCCTGGCTATGGCGTCCAGTTGCTGCGCTTCGTCGGCATTTTGCGCCAGCAGGAGTTTGCCAATGCGCCTGTGGGGCACCTTGAATTGTTCGCAATGCTCATAGAACAGGGCCTGGCCGCGAACGCAGAGTCTGGCCTTGAGGCTGTCTGTCGGGTAATAGAGGCCGGCATGGATCACTTCGCTGTTGCGGCTGCTGCTATGCTCGCCGAAATGGCGTTCCTTTTCGATAACCAAGACACTGCGGCTGTGACTCAATCTGGCGGCGATGGCAAGACCTACCACGCCGGCACCTATCACCAAGGTATCTATGTGTTCCATGAGCGCCTGTTCCCTGAGTGTATCGCTTGAGCTTATCACATGAAGATGTCGCTTGAATCCGGGTTCTCCGATGCTGACAAATTCCCGTTTCAGGCACCATCTGCCCCCATTGCCGACGCAGATGAGCCCGGCTATGCATCCCAGGCCATGCGCCACAAACGACGCGTCGGTCTCAGGCCAGGTACCCTTGCAGCCCTGCCACCAAAGCGTCGAATGCCGTCCTGCATGGGGGATTGTGTCTCAAGTCCTCGTGCATGGTCACCCAGACATCCAGGGCCAAGCCAAACTGCTGCGGCAGCACCTGCACCAAGTTGGCATCGCGTTTGGCCAATGGCAGCTGGCAAAAGCCGATGCCGGCACCGGCCCGGATCAGGGCCAAGGTGGCGAGATCGTTATCCGAGCGCAGTGCAAACTGCTCCCGCTCCATTCCAGGCAAATCCTTGGCCAGTTGGCGGACGAAGGCATTGGGGCGATCGAAGCCTATCAGGCTATGGCGCCCAAGCTCCTCCGGGTTGTCGGGGCAACCATGCCGGTCGATATAGTCCTGGCTGGCATGCAGCCCCATCATCACCTGCCCCAGCCGACGGGCGAGCAATTGTGTCTGTCGTGGCCGCACCATACGCACAGCTATGTCGGCCTCCCTATGCAACAGATCTTGCACCTGGTTGGACACCAGCAGCTCCACCTTGAGTGCGGGATATGACTGCCGCAGCCCCTTGATGATAGAAGGCAGCACCTCCACCCCTATCACTTCGCTGGCGGTGATGCGCACCACGCCGTGCATGCCGTCATTTTGGCTGAATGCCGCCCGCTCCAGCGCCGCTGCCGTACTGGCCATGGCTTCGGCATGCGGGCGCAATGCCTGCGCCGCCGCCGTCGGCAACAGCCCCCCCTGAGAGCGGGTGAAGAGGGTCAGCTTGAGCCCTTTTTCGAGCGCGGCAATATGACGCCCTACCGTGGGTTGAGTCACGCCCAAGGCGCGCGCCGCAGCCGACAGCGAGCCCTCCTGCAGGACCCCGAGAAATGAGCGGTAAAACTCCCAACCTATCTCTTTATTCATACAAAAATGTATAGCCGTACGTTCATTTTAGTCAATTTAGTTTATCCGGAGACAAACGTAAACTCCCCTCAAAGACACAAGGAGACACAGATGAACACAGCTAACACAGATAACACGGTATTGGTGCTGGGCGCGACCGGCGGCATAGGTGGCGAGCTCGCCCGGCAACTGCAACGAGCCGGCTGGAAAGTGCGAGCCATGAAACGCCGGGGCGGCGCGCGCCCCGGTATGGCGACTGCAACAGCGGACGGCATAGACTGGTGCCATGGCGATGCCCTCGAGCGCCGGGATGTTGAAGCGGCGACCGAAGGCTGCGCCGTCATAGTCCACGCGGTCAATCCTCCGGGTTACCGCAACTGGGCCAAGCTGGTGCTGCCCATGCTGGACAATAGCCTCGCGGCGGCGAAGCGGAACGGCGCGACCCTGGTACTGCCGGGCACTGTCTACAATTACGGGCCGGATGCCTTTGCACTCCTGAGTGAAGACTCACCCCAGGAGCCCCATACCCGCAAGGGGGCCATCAGGGTCGAGCTGGAACTGCGGCTACGCGACTACGCCCGCCATGGCGGCCGGGTACTGATAGTGCGCGCCGGCGATTTCTTCGGCCCTAATGCCCGCAACAGCTGGTTCTCACAGGGACTGATAAGACCCAACCGCGCCGTCACCAAGATCTCCAACCCTGGCATGGCCGGAGTCGGCCACCAATGGGCCTACCTGCCCGACGTGGCCCGCACCATGCTGCTCTTGCTTGAGCGACGCGACACCCTGGAGCCGTTCGCCCGCTTCCATATGGCCGGTCATTGGGATGCCGACGGCACAGAGATGGCCCGGGCGATCCTCAGTGTCGTCGCCCGCCATAACGGCAGCCATGGCCATGGCAATTGCGTCCCCGAGATCGGCGCCTTTCCCTGGTGGTTAATAAGGCTGCTGGCGCCCTTCAAGGCGACGCTGAGGGAACTGTTGGAAATGCGCTACCTATGGCAACGGCCGCTGCAAATGGACAATAGCAAGCTGAAGGCGGTGCTGGGTCAGGAGCCGCAGACGCCGCTGGAAGAAGCCATAGCCACCACACTCAGGAGCCTGAACTGTCTTCCTTAATGCCTGAGGTTGCCGGGAAAAAGGCCCCGGCGGCACGAGTGACACTCAAGGCTTACAGCGACGCCTTCAACCTCGCCATGCCTTCATCCAGGCTCACCAGCGGCCGGTAGCCGAGATCCCGCTTGGCGGCAGTGATATCGAAGTAGTGGCTGGTCGATAACTGACGGGCAACGAAACGGGTCATTATCGGCTCCTGCTGTTTGCCGAGCAGGCGATAGGCGCCTTCCAGCAAGGCGCCGACGCCATAGGCCAGCGCCGTCGGCACCCTCTGGCTCACGGGAGCCAGGCCGTCACAGGCCAAGATCCTGTTGAGCATGGCCGCCATGGTGATGGGTTCATCGTTGCTGAGAAAATAGGCCTTGCCGGCAGACTGAGGCGCGCCGGCGCATAAATCCAGCGCCGCCAATATGTGGCCATGGGCGGCGTTATCCACATAGATGGTATCTACCAGCTTGTCTTCACGGCCCACCAGCTTGAGCCTGCCACTGCGGCCGCGGGCCAGAACCCTGGGCACCAGATGGGGATCCCCCGGCCCCCAGATGAGGTGCGGGCGCAGCGCCACCGTCCTGAGGCGGGTGCCATCGGCGCATGAACTGCCGTTGGCGCCCAGCATCAGCCGCTCTGCCAGCGCCTTGGACTCGGCGTAATGATTGAGGAAGCGCGCGGCATAGGGGGCAGATTCGTCTATGCCGGCCTCATCTTTGCCGGCAAAGGTCACGCTGGGGGTGCTGGTGTAGACGAGGGCGGGAATATTCAATGCCCGGCAGGCGGCAACGACATTGGCGGCACCCTTGACGTTGGGGGAGAAATAGCTGGCCCTGCTGCCCCAGACACCGGCCTTGGAGGCCACATGGAACACCAGCTCACAGCGGCCGAACGCCTGCAGCGCCGCCTGCACCCCTGCCCCGTCGGCGATATCGCCGCGCACCATGTCGACGCCCATGGCACTGAGTTCGGGATAATGACCGCGGGCAAAGCCTGTGACCCGGATCCCCGCCGCCAGCAGGCGCCGGCAGATGGCCTTGCCGAGAAAACCGCCGGCGCCCGTGACCAACACCCGGCTTACGCCGGCGGCCAGTTGTTGCAGCGCCGCCCGCTCGGCGGGGTGCAGCTGCGCCAATGCGGCGCTATCGGCTGTGGGGGTATGGGCTGTGGGGGAATCTGCTGTGGAGCTATCATTCATAATTCGCACCTGACGTTGCGGCTCTTGCTCGAGCCCATGACTCAAATCTGTTGCTCAAGCCCTTGCCCGAGAAAGATTGCCCGAATCCATAGCCCAGCTCATTCCTTTAGCTGCGACTGAGCCCACAGGGCCAGCTTCTCGCGGAAAATCTTGGCATTATGGCGTATGTCGACCGGAAACTCGGGATGGATCAGGAAGCGGCTGATCCCTCGGGTGTGGGGATATTGCTCGGCAAGCGCCCTCAGTTCGGCATAGAGGGCGCCGCCCTTGTTGCAGGCCAGACCCTGTGCCAACTCCAGGCATACCAGCGGCGTCACCTCCCCGGCGAGCTTGACCCCGACCAGGGCCGAGCGCTTGACGGCGCCATGGGTATTGAAGATCCGCTCGCAGGGAATGGAGAAATAGCGTTTGCTTAACCGGCCGTCGCGGCCGGCATCGACCCTGTGGGCCTTGCGGCCACACATCCACAGCTTGCCCTCCTGATCCAGGTACCCCAGATCGCCCATGCGGTGGCGCAGCCTGCCGCCCGTGTCGGCTATTTTTGCCGCGGCGCTGGCGCCGTCTCTGCGATAATACCCCTGGCTGACCATGGGGCCGCGCACCACTATCTCGCCTATTTCCCCGGCGGCCAGCACACGCGCCTCGTCCCAGTGGCCTATGACATCCTCTGTGATGCCAATGATCTTGATATCGACGCCCGAGACAGGCGTACCGACACAGATGCCGCCGCCGGCATCCGTGATGGCCGAGGTCGTCAGCAGCTCCTGGCTGGCTATCATGCTGATCGGCAAAGACTCGGTGGCGCCGTAGGAGTTGAGCAGCGGCACTCGGGCGCCGAGCAGGTTGGCGAAGCGGGCGATGGAGGCAATAGTTGCCGGGGCGCCGGCGGAGATCACCCGCCTGAGGCTCGGCAGCTTGCGGGCTGGTGCGGCTGCGTCATCCCCGACCACCAAGGCCTGGCCCAGGCGCTCAACCAGGGCAGGATTCACAAACAGATTGGTGCACTGATACTTTTCTATGGCGGCGAAGATGAACTCGGGATTGGCGGTGATCGGCTTGCTGGCGTCCATCTCAGGCACTATCGCGGCCATGCCCAGCGCCGGACCGAACAGGGAAAACAGCGGAAAGGTCGCCAAGTCGCGCTCGCCGGGGCGGATGCCGTAATCTGTTTTCAGCACCTGGATCTGCGCCTCGAACATGCCATGGCTGTAGACCACCCCCTTGGGCGTGCCTGTGCTGCCACTGGTGAAGAGGATCGCCGCCATCTCGTCCTGCGGCAGCATCACCATGGGGTAAGGCTCGCTCGTCTCCGGCGCTTGCGCGAGCAGGCTATCCAGGCCGATGGCGCCCGTTAAACTCCGGCTCAGCCGGTTGCCACCGACATGGATGCAATGCCTGACGCTGGGTTTACCCCAGGCAAACAGCCGCCGGGCAACATGGGCCTTGGGGATGCCGATGAATACGTCCGGCTCGGCCTCGGCGAAACACTGCTTGAGGTTGCGGATCCCCATGCCCGGGTCCACCAGGATAGGAATGATGCCGGCCTTGAACAGAGCGAAGGTGAAGGCGAAAAAATCCAGGCTGGGGGTCACCATGAGCACCGCCTTCCGGCCTTTGCCTATGCCGGCATGGTTGAGGGCGAAGGCGATGGCATCGCTGCGCTTATCCAGCTCGGCAAAATCTATCTCGGCGTAGACCAGCTTGCCGCCCCGACTCTGCTGCACCGCCACCGCCAGCTGGGTGGGCGTCGCCCGTGCCGCCAGGCTCAGGTGGCGACAGAGGTTGGCCATAGCCACTTGGGCGGCGGTCATCAGCGGGTTTCCTGAGCCACGTCTTGCCCGGTTTCCTGTTCTGCTGCCGGCTCTGCGCTTGGCTCTGCTGCAGGCTCGGCGGCGAGGAACGCCTGGATCTGAGCTATCACTTGTTCGCCGGCATCTTCGAGTATGTAATGCCCACAATCGGCAAACTCATGCACCTGGGCCAGGGGCAAACGCCGGCGCCACTCGGCGAGGAAGTGCTTGTCGAACACGAAATCTTTCAGGCCCCAACAAATGAGGGCCGGCACCCGGGTAAACTTTTCCAGGCTGGCGGCTATGTCGGACACCAGCTCATAGTTTCTGTCGCCCGGACGCAGCGGTATGTCCTGCACGAACCTCAAAGTAGAGATGCGATTGGCCCAGGAGTTGAATGGCGCCACATAGGCCTGGCGTATCGCCTTGGGCATGGGGTTACGCTTGACGCCGACATGGGAGGCGATGGCCGAGAAGGCATTGAAGCCGCGCACCAACACAGTGCCCAGCAGGGTGTTGCGACAGATCCACAAAGGCCAGGGGAAAGGCTTGCTCTTGGGCAGATGGAAGGCGCCGGTATTCAGGATCACCAGGCGCTTGATGCGCTCCGGGTGACGCGCGGCATAGCCCATGCCTATCATGCCGCCCCAGTCATGCACCACCAGGGTGATCTGCTCCTGCACCCCAAGATGCGCCAGCAGGGCTTCGAGATCGTCGATACGCTGCTTGAGGGTGTAATCATAGGCGGCGTCGCCTGGCTTATCCGACAGGCCGCAACCTATGTGATCCGGCACTATGCATTGGTGATCTTGCTTCAGGGCAGCGACCAGGTTGCGGTAATAGAAGGACCAGCTGGGGTTGCCATGCACCATGACCACAGGCTCGCCCCGGCCCTCGTTCACATAATGAAGTTTATGGCCGTTACGACTGAAAAAGTGGCGTGTAAAAGGCAAGAGAGTGTCGAGCATGGGGCTTCCTATCATAGATTTTTATGGTCGTTTTTATTGTCTGTGCCGATGGGTGTTTATGCCTGTATGCAGGCTTGAATGAGCGCCGGCCCGAACTCCCCCCCGGGCCGGCGGCACTACCATTTGACGCCGAGCATCATGCAATTGAGGCCGCTGCCTATGCCGAGAAAACTCACCTGATCGCCGACTTGCAAGAAGCCCTGATCGTGCGCCATGGCCGCGGAAACCGGCAAGGACACTGTGCCCATGTTGCCCAGCTGCTGGTAGGTGGGGAATTCTTTTTCCGCCGGGATATTGAGGGCCGTGAGTACTTGCTTACGGTTGGCGGCGCCCACCTGATGGCAGATCACCTTGTCGACCTGCTCCACCAGCCAGTCGCGCTGCTCGAGGAAGTGCTCCCAGGTATGCTTCGCCAGCTCGACCCCTTCCTTGAGCAGGGTCACGGCATCGGTACGCATGAATTCGCGATACAGATGCTGCCCGGCTTCCTGCAGCCCCCACTGGCATAACCTGTGGTGCTCCGGCGCCGACAGATGCGAGGCCCCCAGCAGCTGATGTTGGCGCGCCGTGAGCAGCGGCAGGCTGCCATCTGTGAGGATCACGGCAACGGCGCCCGAGCCCCCGGTCAGGGTCGCCAGCGACTGGGCAAAGTTCTGCATGGTAGGTTCCGCCAGCATGTTCTCTATGGTGACATCCACTATGTCCCTGGCGGACTCGCAGGACACCACCATGCCCGCCTTTATCTGCCCCAGTTCGATGCGATTGGCGATATCCAGTATGCCGGATAATACCCCGAGGCAGGCGTTGCTTATGTCATAGATGGCCGTGTCCTTGGACACCCCCAGCTCGGCGGCGATGCGGCAAGCCGTGGCCGGCTCATGCTGATCGCGGCACACCCCGGTATAGACCAGGGCTCCCAGATCTGCGACCTCTATCCCGGTTTCGGCCACGGCCTTGCGGGCCGCCTTTATGGCGCCATCGGATAACTGATGCCCCTTGGGCCACCAGCGGCGCTCGCTGATCCCTGTGAGTGCGGCAAGCTGGCCCATGGGAATGCGAAACTTCTGGTAAAGCGGGGCCAGGCGGCTTTCCAGCTCTGAACTGGAAACCACTTCGGGTGCCAGTTCATAGGCCAGGCTATTGATGTACACGCGGGAATATTTCATGAAACTGTTTTAATCGCTCACTAAAATGGCCAACACATGACCATGACTAAGTTATTGGATCTCATTGAGGCGACATTTGAGCAAGAAAAGCCCCTTGATTCAATAGAAACCCGCCTTTTGTTCCGCCGTCCGGGTCGGACTCAGCCTGAGCCAGGCCGGGTCTCGTTCGAATTTAATCGACCACCCAAAAAACAACCCATTAAAAACAGAACGTTAATCCGTATTTTTATCCCGATATCTCAGCCGGCTATTTTGAACGCCTGGATCATGGCATTTCTCGGGGTCACACTGTTTGCACAAAATTCCCCCAGCGACACCCGGTAGCCCTGCCCTTCGAGGAAACAGACCCTGTCCAACAACAGCCAATGTTCGACCACAGCACGGAACAGGTGAGCCACAAGATCCAAGCGCCGGGTCAGACGTTGGCGCCGCAGCCCCTGACGCCGATACTCCTCGAACGCCAGGCCATAGGGCAGCACCAGCCCCTTGGCCGTCGCGGCCCAATGGCAAAACTCGCCAAAGCTGCCGCTCAGCTGGCTCTGTTTGATGGCCGGCACGGGTAAGTACTCATTAACCTGCCGCAGCTCACGCTGCAGGCTGTCGAATCCCAGGCGCCAGGCGATTTCCTGCAAGCGCAGCGCCTGCTGTTTGGCCCCGGCAATCACGCTCTGCTGCAGCGGCAATTGCAGATCGTGGCGACTGAGTCGCAGCTCGCTGGCCTTGGCCGCTGCCGACATGGGCACATAGTGGCTGGCGTGGATAAGATGGTAACAGCAAGGCGAAATCGCGACCGCCTGGGTGCCGGCGGCGGCGGCCAACTCCAGCAAGCGCACATGCAGATCGCCGCAGGCATGCAGCGCCAGCGCCTGTTGCCGCGGTTGCAGGGGACTGGCCCCGGGCAGGCAGATCTGCGGCGCGAAGGCATCGGCACAGACGAACTGCTGTGGCAGCTGCCATTTCCGGGCAAATTCCCTGCCCTGCTCGCACAAGCCGGGCTGCCACTCCAGACTCAACACTTCGCAGCCGCGGGCCTTGGCGAGCAGGCGCCCCAGGTGGCCCTTGCCGGCACACCATTCGAGCACGGGCAACCCCAGATGTGGCAGACACTCGACGAAGGCGCCTATCTGCTGCCACTTGCGGCCCTTGATGTGGGCGCTGAAGTGGGGCTCGTCGGCGGCGCTCAGCCCACAAGCCGATGCCCCGGAGGCGGTTGGCCCAGAGGCATTCACCCCAGAGGTCTTAAACTCAGAGGCACTGCCTACTCCATTGGCAAAGGCGGGCAGACGACTATCGAGCAGTCCCAGCGGCCACTCCAGCCCGGCCGCGGCCAAGTCCAGACTCAGGGCCGGGGTCAGACGCCTTACCAGCAGGCTGTGATCCCGGTCGAGCGGCTCCAACTCATCATCATTCAGCGCCAATACCTCGGCCGCCAAGCGGGGAAACTCCCCTTGCCAAGGCAAGTCATGGCAGTCGAAGGCCCTGAGCTGCCATAGGCTGCGACTGGCCAACAAGAGGCTGTCCAGGCGGCGAAACTGACCGAGATGACTCATTTAAGGTTCCTGTTCATGATTTCTGTTCATGATTTCTGTTCATGGTTCCGGGTTGCTGCAACCCGCGAAAACGACATAGGCGCGGATTATACCCGCTTCGGCCGCAGGCTACACCCGGCCGGGTGCGAAAGCCGCGACTGGGACAAGCCGGTCAGAGATGCTAATATGTCGGCTCGCCCAATTCGGGCCCATTACAGAACCCCCAAGAACCCCAATTAGAGGAGCCTCAGTATGCATTCCCCCTGTGTCGCCCGCTGCGGCTTGGATGACAACGACTATTGCATGGGCTGCTTCAGACATATAGACGAAATCGTCGCCTGGGGCAGCGCCAGCGATGCGCGCAAGGCCGAGATTTTGGCCGGGCTCGCCGAGCGCAAGGCGCGGCTGGCCGGCGGCGACAAGTGTCAGACGCTGAGCCGGCAGAAGTGGCTCGAGGCCGAGGCCAGGCTGGCGACCCAAGAGCCGGACTGATCCCGCCATAAACAACAAAAAAGCACCCAATGGGTGCTTTTTTATTTCTGCCGGCGCCGCTGGCCTATTTCTTCAGCATGGCCTTGAGATCGGCGAAGGGATTGTAGGTCGCCGCCTCGACCTTGGTCTCTGTGGTGCTGCCGTAACGGATCAGCTCTTCGAAACGCGAATGCTCATTGTCGTGGCAATAGAGACACAAGAGTTCCCAGTTGGAGCCGTCCGGGGGATTGTTGTCGTGATTATGATCCCTGTGATGCACTGTCAGTTCACTCAGGTTCTTGTGGGTGAACTCACGGGTGCAGCGACCGCAGACCCAGGGGTAGAGCTTGAGCGCCTGCTCCCGGTAACCTTTCTCGCGTTTGGCCTTGTAGTCTCTGGCATCGGCCAGCACCTTGTCTAATTTACTTTGTCCAGCTTGCACAGTCATGAGCGTCAATCCAGGATGAAAAATAACCAACCCAGAAAATATCCAGGTTCTCTGCCCCAAGGATAATCCCAGTCGGCGCCCGGGGCAATGCCCGGGCGCGCATTCTGCCGGGACTCATTCCGCCGCCGGCTCGGCATGACTCAGGTGCAGATAATGCAGGTAACGCTCATACTGGGAGACGATATCGGCAGTCAACTGCTCCTCGGTATAGCCCATCACATCGTAATGCTGGCCCCCGTGCTCCAGGAAGACTTCGACCCGATAATACTCACCGCTGCCCATGTCCTGCGGTCCCTCGGCATTGCCGGCTTGGGTGAAGGCGCGGATCCGCAGCGCATAGATAAACTCCTGGTGGCTTGCCTGACTGACGATAAGCCGTACCCTGCCATTCAGGAATACCAACTCGGCGGGGATCCCTTTGTCGGTAAAGCTCCGGCACACCTTGGTCAGGCCAGGAGTGGCCACCTGTTCGAGAAATGCCAAGGCCTCCTTCAGACTGGGTTGGGACACCAGCACTTCGATGCGTTCCTCCCAGCTCATGTTGGTCTTGGCGTATTGCACGCTGGTGTTATGGGACTGGACACTGTTGAGTTTCAGCCAATCATCCTGCAACGCCTTAAACAGACCGAAGCACATCAGCAACATCACCAACAAAAACGGCATGGCGCTGGCAATGGCCGCGGTCTGCAACGCCTGCAGACCGCCGGCAAACAGGAGCACGGCGGCAACCACACCCTGCAGCAGCGCCCAGAAGATCTTCTGCCACACGGGCGCATCGTTATCCCCGCCCGAGGTCAGGTTATCTATCACCAGTGAGCCCGAGTCCGATGAGGTCACGAAGAAGGTCACCACAAGGCAAACGGCCACCGACGACAGCAAGGTCGAGAAAGGCATGTGTTCGAAGAACTTGAACAGGGCCACAGACACATCCGTCGACACAGCGTCCGCCAGATAGGTCGCGCCATGGTTCATGATGGCGTCGATGGCCGAGTTACCGAATACCGTCATCCACAGGAAGGTGATGGCGCTGGGCACGAACAGCACGCCGATCAGGAATTCGCGAATGGTACGGCCGCGACTGACCCTGGCGATGAAGGTGCCGACGAAAGGAGACCAGGAGATCCACCAGCCCCAATAGAGCAAGGTCCAGCCGCCGATCCAGTCTTCCTTCTTCTGATAGGCATAGAGGTTGAAGGTCTTGCCGACCAGGTCACTCAGGTAACTGCCGGTATTTTGGACGAAGGCCTGCAGCAAAGATACGGTCGGCCCGAGCAAGAGCACGGCGGCCAGCAACAGGAAGGCCAATCCCAGGTTGAGCTCGCTCAGACGTTTGACGCCCTTATCCAGGCCGGAAAATACCGACAGGGTCGCCAACAGGGTAATGCCTATGATCAGCACTATCTGCACTGTGACATTGTTGGGCAGCGAGGGGAACAAATAACTCAGGCCCGAGTTGACCTGCAACACCCCGAATCCCAGGGAGGTGGCCACCCCGAACATGGTACCCAGCACGGCGAAGGTGTCCACTGTATGACCTATGGGCCCCATGATGCGCTCGCCTATCAAGGGATACAGGGCGCTGCGCGGCAACAGCGGCAACTTGTGACGGTAAGCAAAGTAGGCCAGGCTCAGTGCCACCACGGCATAGATGGCCCAGGCATGTATGCCCCAGTGGAAGAAGGTGATCTTCAGGGCATCCTTGGCCGCCTGTATGGTTTCAGGGCTGGCATCGGGTGGCGCCAGATAGTGCATCACAGGTTCGGCCACCCCGAAGAACATCAGGCCTATGCCCATGCCGGCGGAAAACAGCATGGCGATCCAGCTCTTGTAGCTGTAGTCGGGCACCGAATGATCCGGCCCCAGCTTGATGTCGCCGAAACGGCTGACCATGACGAAGATGATGAAAATCAGGAAGATAGCTACACCTAGGATGTAAACCCAACCGGCTTTCAGTTCGACCCAGGATTGTACTGATTTGAAGAACACATTGGCCTGCTCCGGCCAGAGCGCACCTATTAACGCCATCAGTGCGATGAGGAATACCGATGGATAAAACACCGGCGGGTTAATACTCGATTTAATCGACATTATTACTCCCGATTTCAGCTTGAATTTGAGCCGCCTCGCTACACAGCCAACTCGCGCCTCCAATAGGGGCCAAGCAGCAATGACAAGGCAAGAAGATGCACCCAGGAGAGAATACTCTCTGAGCCATGCAGGCATAATAGCATACAAACCACGGCCTTAGGCTGCGCCTTGGCCGCAGTTGCCCTTCTTGTCGCCCATTTTGGCCTCGAGCGGCCCGGGATCACTCCTGTCGTTGCGGGGTCTGGGAAATGCCGGCGGTGAGATTGAAACGCATCGCCTCTTCGAATGACCAGTCGACCGGGATAAGATCCTCACGTTTGACCAGGCTGGTCACCCCCGCCATCTGATAACTGAGCTGAAACAGCACAGGCACCCAGTCGCCCTCTGGCAGTGCATCGAGCAGCGGCCGGGGCGGCTTATCCGTCATGATGAAGCCCACCACGAAACCGCCGTTGGCCTGTTTGACCAGCACAGTCTTTTGTTGCTTGGGTTTGCCGTCGCGGTTCATCAGCGAGGCTATGTCCCTGATACTGCCATAGACAGACTTGAACAGCGGGAAGCGCATCAACTGGCGCTCGAGCCAGGCATAGAGCCAGGCTATGGGGCTGACGGAGAAGGCCAATCCGACCACGAAGACCAACAGCCCCACCAGGATGAAACCTTCGCCCCTGACATGTGTGTCTATGCCCAGCAACTCCAGCAGCAGGACGCCCAGGCCATCCAGGGACACGAACAGGGACCAGAACAACCAGAGGCTGATCGCCATAGGTAACACATTCATCAAACCACGGGCCAAAGTTCGTTTCATGACACCCTCATAAGTTAAATAGTCAAAGTAAGCACAGGATAAGCCCAGGCAAGATAATGTTACGCCCTGGACGGGCATAAATGTTACCACAGTCGTCCCCGCCCGCCGTTAACTCATGTAAGGTAACAGGGCCACAACCAGACAATAACAAAGCCAACAGAGGAAAAGTGTATGCGAGTAACCAGAATGGATCATTTGGTGCTGACAGTCGCAAACCTGGATATCACCACAGACTTTTACCAGCGTGTACTCGGGATGAAACCCCAGCTCTTTGCCGGCGATCGCATAGCGCTCAATTTCGGCGACCAGAAAATCAACTTGCATACCGCCGGCGGCGAATTCGAACCCAAGGCCAGGGTCGCTGCCCCGGGCAGCGCCGATCTCTGTTTCATAGTCAACGAACCTCTGGCGATAGTGATAGATCATCTCAATGCCCTGCAGGTGCCTATCGAGCTGGGGCCTGTGCAGCGCACCGGGGCCACAGGCATGCTCAACTCCCTCTATATCCGGGATCCCGACGGCAACCTGCTGGAATTGTCCGAATACCGCGTCTAAGGCGCATGCGCCGGCCCTGTACAAGAGACAGGGCTAAAAATAATACTCGTAACGCAAAAAAAACCTGTCGCCGGATGGCAGCCGCTGCCTGCGGCTGGCATCGACAAACAGGCCACCGTATTGACTGCCTGGCTCGCCCCTGGCGAACTGGGCCCCAAACACCAGATTAGACGACTGGGAGCTGTTGTAATTGACGGTGAGCAAGCTCAGGCTGCTGCCGTCGTTGGCCTGGTAAATCCAGGTCGGCGCCAGGGTCAGCAGGGGGGAATATTGCAGTTGCAAACCTATGGCAAACTGATCCCGCCCCAGGGAGAAGAGTTGTCCCCGCTGCAGCCTCGCCCTGACCCCGGGCGCCAGCTCATCCAAGCTTCTGACGTCGTCGGCGAAGCCGTTCAGGTAATATTCGATAAACCCATTCAGGGGCCGTTCCCGCCACTGCCAGCTATGTTGCAGATTGAGCACCGCCGAATAGAGAGTTTGCCTTGCGGCCGCCGGCGGCAAAACCAGCTCACTGGCGAGCAGATCCAGCTTGGCAAGCGCCGTCCCCAGGGGCAGCACCAGGCCGAGCCCCAGCTGCTTGTCCCCGTAATTCTGGGCCAACATGAGTTCGAACTGCAAGCTCTGCCAATAACCCAGATACTTGAGCGCCAGCGAATCCCGGCAGCCGGTTGCTTCGGTCTCGGCGCCACACTTATGGGGCACCCACAGCCCTTGCAGCTCGGCGCCCGAGTCGAACAAACGCTGCAGGTACAAGAGGTCGACCCCGGGTTTATAACTGGTATCCATGGCCGCCGGCGCGAAGGGGTTAAACAAGTCCAGCACCTGGAAGACATTGCCATTGCCCCAGGTGATGGCCTGACGCCCCAGCTTGGCAACCCAGCGGGCGCCGCTGTACTTCAGGCTGGCCCTGTCGATGAAATGGGTCACCACCTGAGTGTCTGAACGCCTTATGTCGGCCCGCCAGTCAAACCAGCTGGGGGCGCCGGCATCCTGTTCCAGGCCGGCCGAAGCATCACTGGCAGCCGCCCCGAGTACATAATGCAAGTCCAGTGACCAGGCCCCGACATCTTGGGTTAATTTGAAACGATAATTGCCCTGCAGCAGCGAATAGTCCTCTGCCCCCATGTCAGTGCTCGTGTCAGTGCTCATGCCTGGGCCCATGTCAGTGCTCATGCCTGTATTCATGCTTGGGCCGGCACTCGAATCGACATACAGGTATTGCAGCTTGGCCTCATGGGCCAGGTCCACCGCCACGGCACTCCCATGTGCCAACAGGGCGATCAGACTAATAATCTTCAGCCACAGTGCCATCTTTGATCACCAGTTTGCGGCGGGTAAAATCTATGACCTGAGGATCATGGGTCGCCACTATGAGGGTGGTTCCCGACTCCAGGTTCAATTCCGCCATCATGGTCAACAGCTCCAGGGAATTCTTGCTGTCCAGATTGGCCGTGGGTTCATCGGCCAGTATGATGGCCGGGTGGCTGACCAGGGCCCGGGCCACTGCGACCCTCTGCTGCTGGCCGCCGGACAATTCCGCCGGCAGGCGCTGCTCCATCCCCGCCAGGCCGACCCTTGCCAATATTTGCCTGGATAAGTCCCTGCGCTCGGCCTGGGCGACCCCCTGCAACTGCATGATGAATTCGACATTTTCACGGGCGCTCAGCACAGGGATCAGATTGTAGGCCTGAAACACGAAACCTATCTTGCTTAGCCGCAAATCGGCAAGTTCACTGTTATTCATCCGCGACAGCGGCGCCCCCTCGACCCACACCTCTCCCGAGCCGAACCTGTCCAGGCCGCCAATCATGTTCAACAGCGTGGTCTTGCCCGAGCCCGAGGCGCCGGCGAGGGAGACAAATTCCCCGCGGGCGATGGACAGAGATATCCCCCGCAATGCCGGCACCTGGATTGCCCCTTGCTGATAGGTTTTCACCACCGCATCGCACCTGACGATGGCCGAATCCTGACCCCCTGCTTCCATAGCCGTTCCCGCCCCTTTATTCCGTCACCTGGATTTACCTCATCCGGCGCCATTGCGACTCTGTGCTTGCCGCCTGTTTGCAGCCAAAGAGCACAGTTCCTGCTAATTGGTGGCCCGCGCCAATACCTCGACCGGCACCTGCCGGGCCGCCTTGAACGCCGGATAGAGGCTCGCCAGCAGCCCCATCAGCATGACGCTGATGCCTATGAGCCGCAACTCGGCCCAATCCAGCCGAGGATACACAACTTGCGCCGCCCCAAAGTAGCTGGCGCCGACGCCGAGATAGAGGCCGTCGTCGAAACCCTGCACTGTCGCCATCCCCGCCAGCAAACCACACAGGGTTGCCAGCCCCAACATCAGCCCCGACTCGATCAAGAGTTGCAGCAACAGCCATCTGGGCTTCATCCCCAGGGCCTGCAGCAGGCCAAACTCCCGCATGCGTTCAAACACGGCCACCAGCAGGGTGTTGATCAAGCCGAAAGACACCAGGGCGAAAGACACCAAGATCCATATCCAGATGCTGCCCTCACTCATTTCCATCAGCGCCTTGGTGAAGGGCTGCAATTCATCCCAGGCCCTGACTTCCAGCCCGCCGGCCTGCTGCGCCAAACGGGCCGCAGTCACGCCGGAGTCCTGATCGTCGGCGAGCCGATACACCAGCTCGGAAAAGTCGTCGCCTATCTGCAGCAGCGCCTGCGCCTGAGGTAAGGTTATGAAGACACTGTATTTTTCAATATCCGGCTGTGAGGAAAAAATCCCGATAATCTTCAGCCCCCGCTCCTTTATGCCGCCGTCGGCCCCCTGGCTCATCAGCACCAGGCGCCGGCCCAGGCGGGTTTGCAGCCGCTTGGCCAGCTGTTCGCCGAGCAGGATCCCCCGCTCGTCGGCGGAGACAAAGTAATGCCCGTCAACCACGGCATGGGGAATGAAAGACAGCCCCTGCTCGCGCTCGGGCTCAATCCCCAGCAGCTCGACCGGCGCGCTTTCGCGCTCGGTGCGTATCATGGCCGGGACCCTGACCCGTCTGGCAAAGTGGCTGACGGGCGGCCGGGTCAAGATCCCGGCCACGCCGGACGGCAGATGCGAGATCCTATGGTCGACATTGGGATCGTCAAGATACCCGGGGGCGTGGATCTGCCCATGGCCCGTGAGGTTGTTGATCGTCTCCACCACTGCGGCCCGTGACCAGGCCCGCATGAATGCCCCCATGGTCACCATGGAGTACACGGCCACGAAAATGGCCAGCATGGTCAATAAGCTGCGGCGCCTGTTGCGCCACAGATTGCGCCAGGCCAGGGGAAAGATCAGGCTCAAGCTCCCCATCAGACGGCCCTCATGGCGCTGACTATTTCCAGCCTGCGGATCCTGAACACGGGATAGAGCCCGGCAAGCGCCAGACACAGGACGATGCAGCCGGGTCCCAGCAGGAGGGTAGCCCAGGTCAAGCTAGGGTATAAGGTGGCATCCAGGCCGAACTGCTTGAACACGGCCTCGGCCTCTTCGAAGCGGATCCCCGTCTGCTGATAGTAGTAACTCACCACCGCCCCTATCGCCAGGCCGGCGACGATACCCAGGGACATCACCAATAGGGACTCCAGCCATACCAGCCTGCCGAGCAAGCCAGGACCGACGCCGAGCGCCATCATCATGCCGAACTCCCGGGTTCTCTCCATCACAGTCATCAGGGCTGTGTTGAGCAGGGATAGGACTATCACCAGGATCAGCACCAGGTACATGGCCATTGCCGAACTTATGTCCAGCTTGATCGCCTTGAACAGTGCCGGCTGCATTTCCTGCCAATCCCGCAGCGCCAGATCCCGGCTCGCCAGGTAGCGCCTAAGGGCCGCCGGATAAGCAGGTAATAACTCGATTTCCCCCCCGGCGACGACCAAGGCATGGATCCCCCCTTCCATGGAGAAGGTCTGTTCGAAGCGCGCCAATGGCATCTGCGCCAATTGCCGGTCAAGCGGCTTCAGGCCGCTGGCGAAAATGCCCACCACCCTGAGGGAGTCCACCGCCAGCGCCCCTTCCCTACCGGCCCCCAGCAGCGTCAGCCGGTCGCCCGGGTTAAGCCGTAAATTCTTCGCCAGCCCTTCCCCCAAGACTATCTCGTCGGTCGCCGCCGAGGCGTCGGGACTCAGGTAACGCCCCTGCCTGATATTGGCCGGCAGTGAGGAAAACAGCGGCTCCTTGTCGGCCTCCACCCCTGTGAGTTGGGCGCCGAAACTGCGCTGCCCGGATGACAGCAAGGCGAAGCCGTTGGCACGGCGGGCCAGAATGGCATGGGGAAGATACAGCTTAAGCTCACGCTGCAGCGCGGGGTTAAGCTCGAAGCTGGCCGCCATGACGGGTTCGGCCAAATATGCCTGCCGCTGGATCTGGGCGGCGCCATCCAATATGCCTATGCTGCCGTTAACCATGGCCCTATAGCTGCCCAGCTGCATGGCCGGCAGGAAGATGACGATGGCGCAGGTCGAGGCCACCGCCGCGGCGCTGAGCCAGGTACGCCGCGGTTGCCGCCATATGTTGCGCCACGCCAATGCCAGCAACATCTCAGTCGGGTCTCCAGGGGCGGGGATTGCGCAGATTGGACTGGGTAAACATGAAACCAGGTAACGCCAAATCGAAGAAAGCCTGCCGGGTGGCTATCTCGGTCCAATGCCCAGGCTCGGCATAGTTGACCATGCGCATCCGCACAGGATATTGCCGTCCCCCCAAGGGGGCTATCTCCAGGGTCTTCATCTCCTTCACCAGTTGCATCTCCTGGTCATAAAACTGCTCGTACAGCAAGATATGATCCTCACGGATCGCCAGCACTTCCTTACCCCATACCACGGGCGCATCTGGCCTGGGGGTCGCCTTGATGAAGTGCTGCACATGCTCCCCCATGGGCTCACTGCCCAGCAGCTGCAGGGTGAATTCGGTCAACAAGTGATCCGATTTGGCGAGATCATTGTAGGAAAAGTCGCTGCCCATCCAGGACTGGGTCATCATGCTGGTGGGTAACTTGATCACCTGATTCAGCTTGGGGGCGAAGATCCACATGTCGTTGTTGAGTTTCAAGGTGGCATTCCCCGCCTCCTTCGGCGGGGCGGTGAAGCGGATCAGGGCATCCTTGTCACCGCGGGTCCAGCTGTTCAGGCTCATGCTTCTTTGCCATTCGGGACGATGTATGGTCATGGAGACTTCGGCGTAGGAGCTCATGCCGCGCCATTGATCCAATGCCCCCTGCACCAGGGCAACGGCTTTGGCATCGGAAATAAGGGTATCGGCCCCCACCGACACGCCACTGAGTGATAGCACGGCCGTGAGCAACAGCTTGCCCGTCAGCCTGAACCCGGCACAGGCCTCCAATACATTCATCTCATCCCCCGCTGGTATTCATTGCGGCATCCGCCCGGCAATAGCCTGGGCCGGACACCAATATTTGCCAATAGCAATTAACAGCTTAGTTAACATATCGGCAAGTTTCGAACCGATGCCGCCAGGGCCAGCCAAGGCGGGCCCGGCTGTCGCAGTCCTGGATAGCCGGGCGTTCCGAATCTTCTGGGCTTTCCGGGACCTTCCCAGAGCTTTATGGCTAAACTTATGTTTACAGGAGCCATGGACCAGGGACAGCCCCACCTGTCTAGGCCAGCTATGGTGAGCGCCGGGTGACTATGATGAAAAACAAAGCACATTATTCTAGGTTCGGAAAATTCATCCAGGACATCTCCCTGCACACCCCCTTCGTCAGGCTGGTGCTGATCTTGGTCTTGCTCTGGCTGATATTCTCCGCCGGCCTGTATCTGGCAGACAGGGACATGAACGGCACCACGCTGCATTCCTACCCGGACGCCCTGTATTGGGGCATTGCCGCCTTTTCTACCGCAGGCATAGCCGATACCCCTATCTCAGGCATGGCCAAACTCATAGGGGGGCTGTGGATAGTGCTGGGCTCAACCCTCTTCTTCGGCGCCATAGTCGCCACTGTGACCGGCTATTTCATGCGCCCCCTGCAGCGGCCCCATAAGCAGATCATAGACACCATAGAATATAACCTGGAACAGTTGACGGATCTGACCCTGGAAGAATTGGATCTGTTGAAGGAAACCGTCGACGCCCTGATAGAACATGTGGAACACTTGAAGGCGAGGCAGCCGAGGGAGCAGACATAGGCGCCTTGAGCCACTGCCGAGTCCCTGGCAGTTCAAGAGATAGGCGGTACGAGACATGAGTTGGCGCAGCCTTAGCGGCATGAGGCTGCATCCCCGTAGGCCAATATGAAAATGTTGGCTTTAAACATGGCTCTTGATTAACGCGTCACCGGCCCCAATCTCTGTTGAATAGGAATGCACAATAGGAATAGCTAAATGGAATATTTACTGGCTGTGATGCTCTTCGCCGTTTCATCATCTGTAACCCCGGGGCCAAACAACATCATGGTGATGACATCCGGCGTCAACTTCGGTATCAAGAAGAGTTTGCCTTTACTGACGGGAATTTGTGTCGGTTTTACCCTGATGCTCTTGTTGGTCGGCTTGGGGTTTGCTCAATTATTCCAGGTGTTCCCCCAGCTGCACTTCGTCATTAAATGCATAGGGACAGGCTATTTATTGTACCTGGCATACCTGATTGCAAGATCGGCAGGCACCCTGAGCTCGGCCTCCCAGGCCAAGCCCTTCAGCTTCATGAAAGGTGCGCTGTTTCAATGGGTGAATGCCAAGGCCTGGGTAGTGGCAACCGGTGCCATAGCCGCCTTCACCACGGTTGGGGCAGGTTTTTACAGCCAAAACCTGACGATCGCCCTGACCTTTTTCATCGTGTCTTTTCCCTGTGTCGGCGTTTGGCTGCTGTTTGGTTCCATGCTTAAAAATCTGCTGCAGAACGAGCGCAAGAGAAGGGTCTTCAACTATACAATGTCGGGGTTACTGGTATTATCCGTCGCGCCCGTCATCAAAGAGATACTCGGACAGCTAAGCCTGACAAGCACTGTCACCTGAGCCACAAGGGTGGCCCTGTTACTGCTGCGCACATACTGGGATGTCCATATATATATGTCCGCCGCTGCGGCAACATCCTTGACTGAACCATGGGAACAATATGACCGGGCCCCGGCTTTTATCCTGAACCCAAGCGTATCCTGCTGAGTCCGGTTTTGTATGGCTGCATGGGAACACCTCAATGACTCATTTGGGTGTCCCTAAAACGGGTGAAGTTCAAATCTCAGTTTAGAGGCTTGTCAGGTGCTAAATGCCTCTTAACAATGAAATTATTACTAAACCAATAACTAATACATAAACTCCACGAATAATATACCCCCAGCCTCTCCACTCTGCATTAAAGGCACATTGCCACAGACCAGCAAAAACCCAAATTCCATAGATTACGTTAAACGTTATCAATATATACAGTGGAGCAGTAGATAAAGATGGTCCAATTTTGTCCACTCCAAACTGCAGTCCCCCTCCAATCAAGACATTCTGAATCCAAAAGACTTGCCATAAAGGAGTTTTGCCTTGAAAGTTCTTTTTAATTAAATCCATCATTTTCCTTGAGTACACTTAACGCCGTATTGAGGTGTGAGCAAGGCTACCACTGGATATAAACCATTGCACCATAAACACGGAGCCCAACCTTGAACTGGACATACCAAGCGTTGTGAATCACGCTTAAACATTTGTCATATACAACTTTGCTCAACGTCCCTGAACACCAGGTGATTTTCTATGCATTTAAAGCCATATTCCTCCCCCACTGGATCGTATGCCTTAGAGCATCTATTCATAAACCCATGTTCATAAGGGGTAATTTCAGAGTCAACCTTTGTACAGGCTGAGATATGTTTACTAAGACTTATTACATCAAATGTATTTTCTTTATGTGGGAAGATAACGCTGGTCGATATCTTTGGAATGATATCTAGATGACTGCGTATCTGTGCCGGATAAAAACAAATTGTCTTTTTACATTCAACATTATCTAAACCTGAAGCTCTCCATACCGCACTGGCCCCAGCACTAAATCCAATCAACAATTCCGGATTTACTTCAGAAAGAGACTTAAGCACCAAGGCTAAATATTTATCGTGACCACATTCTTTAATGAAAGTATTGTAAGCCTCTTGTTCTTTTTGGAAGTCATGACGCTCACCCTTATAGGGTTCAACAATTACAACATCGGTCACGCGTTGAGCCAAATATTTGATTAGATCATCTGTCGACTCACACAACCCAAAGATATCTGTAACTATTACAACTCTCATTTACTACATAATCCTTATGATGATGTCGCCCATTGCACATAACGCCTCAATCAGCCGACGCGTTAGCGGTCGGCTGAATTGACTTGTTAGCATTGCTTTGGCCTAACATGGATATACCAAGCCAGACAAACCAAATAATCTGAATGATACCAAAAATTTCGGTGATGACTTCATCCGGATATATTGTTGCAATACCAAAAATCCCTACAACTATACCAAGGTAATTAAGTCCTCGCGGAAATTCTTCTGCTTTTAAAGCAGCTATACTAACCAACAGTACCCAAAGTCCACCAACCAGCTCGTTTCCTCCACCAAGGCTTTCGATTAGCACCGAAATCATTCGCCACATATCAAAAGCTTTCTCGGAGGATAAGTCCATCAGGTTAATTGCATGTGAAAGCCCAATATTTGCCAGCATACCACTTGCAATGACCAGAACAACCCAAACAATGCCGAAGACAGAACCCACTTTAACAATTGGATTATTTGCTGATCTTAGTTTTTCATATAAGCCAACAACAAGAACAGCTAGAAAAATTCCGAACACTGCATACATCAGAAAATAAATCATTGAAAATACAAACTGATTTTCCGCCAAATATACCATTTTTTCTGATGCAGTACCTTCGGAGGGATATGCCCAAAAAGTGCCAAAGTAAACAAAGGTAACGATATAAATCAACGCTTCAAAAATAGCTGAAACGCCTGCGATTTTTTGTAGATTGTTCATTAAAACTATCCCGTTTTATTCGTAATGCTAACAGCTGTATAGTGCGCTTGCGCATATGTGCTTTTTTACAATGACTTCAAGATTAGCACAAGCCACTGTTGTATAAAACATTCCGTATCGCACTGGCTCTAAACCCTCAGGCAAAACGCGCATGCGCGTTTGCACTTCTTTACTGGGAATGCGGGATCTCGCGTATCCTAGCTTCTTTCGAGTCACCCACTGGGCCTCGCGGTTTCGGCCAACTTGGTTGGCAGCCAATCACCAGCCGTGGGCTTTCGCACTGCTCTTATTACAGAGGCAGCAGTGACACGCAGGCACTTGATCTCACAGGAAGCATCCCAGGATGCTCTGCGGCGAAGTCCCTTTCACCGAAGGCCGCCGGTGCAACAGTGCCCTCTCTGGTGTTCCACTTTCGCCTCGAAGCTACATGAAAGTTTAGGATGTCTGCAATCTTCCTGTTTATTTGTCCTGCGGCAACTTAGATGGGGATGGGAGATGGGGCAAAAGGCTAAACCAGACCCGATAGAGCGCTCAGGCACGTTTTGCCACCGAAACCCGCGCGCTTTGCAGACAAAGCGCTTGCTGAAATCCAGAGATACCAGTAGCTTAGATGCAAGGTCATGAAAGATAACAGGCGCAGCTCGCAGCCATTTAATAAAAACAAGGAGTGCCAGCACGCTTTGCGCTGGTCCGAGCTGATAAACATGCATGCGTGTTATGCAAATGTTATGTGAATCTTTGAAAAAGGAGTTTTCGTGAAAAAACTATTTATTTGTTTGGCAGGTTTCGCGCTCTTCAGTACAAGTATTTTGGCTGATGATTTTGACTATGATGCGTTTGTGAAAGCCTATTTCAATGCTCAGGTCATGACTCAGCAGCCAAATGCGACTGAGGACGACCTTGAGTACTATTTATCCTTTCTGACTGATGACGTTGGCAACCAACATTTCCCAAATGCACCTGATGACTCTCGTGAACCAGATGGTAAAGCCATGATGCGAAAAGGTATGGGCCGCTACCTTGGTGTTCACACCGAATATAAGGCGGAAATCATCGACTATCAGTATGGTTACAATGCTGTTTCTATCAAACACAAGTTCTCTGCAAAAGGTAAGCGAGCGGATGGTTCAGAGTTCAGCTACAGCAAAATTGCTCTGGATGTACTTGAACTTGAAAATGGCAAAGTCTCTATTATTCGTCGGTACAGTGAATAATTCACATAACAAGCAAACTTCATCGTCAGCAAAAAACGCTCGCTGCGCGGCTTTCCGAGCTAAATTTGGGCGTTATACGCCAATCAAAAATCGAAACATCAAAAGGAGTTAATGTGGAAGAAATTAAAGGAATAATCGACTTTATGGTTGAAGTCGAGAAACTAAAAGCTATCGAGAGACAAACCAAACCTGTAGGGTTGAATCGCTACGAAAACTCTGCGGAGCATAGTTGGCATGTGTGTTTGAGTGCACTGATGCTGAAAGACTTTGCCAATGAGCAGGTTGATATTACGCGTGTTATGAAAATGCTCCTTATCCATGATTTAGGTGAAATTGAAGCAGGTGACACGGTCATTTATTCGAGTGAAACTGACGAAAATAAACAAGTAGAAAGGTCAGGTGTTCAGCAATTGTTCCAGCTTTTACCTCAAGCTAGCCGAGATGAATACAGTAACCTATGGGAAGAATTTGAAGAGGGTAGCAGTCCCGAAGCTAGATTTGCTAAGGCTATCGATCGAGTTCCTCCTTTGCTACACAATATTTATGGCGAAGGGCATAGTTGGAAAAAGCATAATATATCTAAAGAAAAAGTGTTTGCTTTCAACAGTGAACGTATCTCTAGAGGAAGCAATATCCTTTGGCAAGAAGTTGAGTCCCGGCTAAATGAAGCAGTAGAAAAGGGTGTGCTGAAATAGGCGTATAACAAGTGACTGAACACCACAGTCACTTATTAGGCGTGCGGTTTAAACTTTTTTGTCATTCCTTGGCAAGATGGAGAAACAAGTTTGTATCCCAACTTTTCGTAAAATACTGGTTCATCCGCAATCATTGAAACATACGAACCTTCTAAGGCCACTGACGACAAATAGTTGTCTATATACTCCATGACCTTTCGTCCCAGCCCTTTCCCTTGGTAAGTTGGATCAACGGCAACATCCACCACCTCAAAGTTACACGCACCATCACCAACGACACGACCCATCGCAGCCAAAGCCTCACCATGTCGTATTGAGATCCCATACAGGCTGTTTGGCAATGCAATTGTGGCAGCCTTAAGAGACTTTGGTGACAAGCCTGCTTTCACGCGCATTTCGCAGAATTCTTTCGGACTAGGGACGTTTTCTTCGTATGTCATTTTCATGCTGCACCACTCCTTTTGATTGCATTCGAAGGATACACTCAACAACTGTATAAATAAACAGTTAAAGTGTATTTTGCTTAACACGCATAACGACGCAGTTTGGGCCAACTTGGTTGGCAGCCCATCACCAGCAGTGGGCCTTCACACTGTTACCCCTGCGGCACGCAGGCACTTGATCTCACAGGAAGCATCCCTGGATGCTCTGCGGCGAAGTCCCTTTCACCGAAGGCCGCCGGTGCAACAGTGCCGTCTCTGGTGTTCCCCTAAGGCTTCAAAGTTAACAAGCATCAAGACGACAAATGTTCCAGCTACAAGCGCTGCTGCGGATGACACATATTCCCCTTCGAAGTTGCCGAAAAACGTTGGAGAAATTGCGTGAGAAAGACAAGGCGAATGCTCGGCTACGACGAGCCAGCTCATGAGCGCGAACCATGGATGGTGAGCTGGCCTTTATCCAAGGATGGATTTGGCCGAGCTAGCCTCAGGTGAGCCAGGGATGGCGAATATGAGGCGCTAGCAAATTTCTTCATAAGTTTGAGGGAAAACGACTTCGTGGGGACGGCACAGGAGATCCAAGAGGGGATTGCTGTTGATCCCCTCTTGGCCGGGTGTGGGCTGGAAGCCCACGACTTTCTCGGCCGCAAGGCCGCTGCAAAGCCGATATTGAGAGGACGAGAGGATAAGAATATAGAAATAACCCCAGCTCGCTTTCAGCAAAAACTGGCGCTAATGGCCTCAGTCCCTACTTTTGATTGCAGTTAAAAATGGGGAGATCACCTATAGACTCATTATCTGAATTCAAGCATATAAAACCAACAAGCCGTTGATTTATGTGGAGGAGAAAATAGAAAGAGTCTCTATCCCCCCTTCCCCCCAACAAAAACGCCGGCTTAGCCGGCGTTTTTATCAAGTATCTGCTTCACAGCAAACTCAAACTTTACTCGCTTAAAGTTTGAGGTCTTTTTCCATGTCTTCGTAGGAGGTATGACGCACGTCCTTGCCTTTGACATAGTAGATGATGTATTCGCAGATATTCTTGCATCTGTCACCGACCCGCTCGACGGCGCGCGCGGCCCATAACACGTCCAGCACCCCGGGGATGGAGCGGGGATCTTCCATCATATAGGTCATCAGCTGGCGAATTATGCCTTCGTATTCCTTATCCAGCTTGGCATCTTCCTTGTGCAGCTCCAGCGCCGTGTCGGCATCCATACGCGCCAGCGCATCCAGGGTGGCATGCAGCAGACGGGTGGCGTGGCGCCCCATGCTCTCTATGCTGACCAGGAGTGGCTGCTGGTTGTTGAGGCGTTTGTCGAGCGCCGCCTTGGCGATACGCACACAGGCATCGCCTATGCGCTCCAGATCTGTGATGCTCTTGGAGATGGCGATGATGAGACGCAGGTCGCTGGCCGCCGGCTGGCGTTTGGCTATGATGCGGGTACATTCTTCGTCGATGGACACTTCCATGCCATTGACCTTGTGATCCCCTTCTATCACCTGCTGGGCCAGTTCGGCATCCAGGGCCCCCAGGGCATCCAGGGCCTGCTCCAGCTGGCGCTCCACCAAGCCGCCCATGGCCAGCACCCGGTTGCGTATGTCGTCCAGTTCGGCGTTGAACTGACCGGAAATGTGTTTGCTCAGATTCATCTTTTCCATTGGATTTAAAACCTTTTATTCAAACTGTGCCAAAAAGCCGTGTCGGGTAGCGCGGGCGCGATTAACCGTAACGCCCAGTGATATAGTCTTCCGTCTTGCGCTTCTTGGGCGTAGTGAAGATGGTGTTGGTGTCGGCGTATTCCACCAGTTCGCCCATGTACATGAAGGCCGTCTGATCCGAGACCCGTGCCGCCTGTTGCATGTTATGGGTCACTATCACCACAGTATATTTGGATTTCAGCTCGGTGATCAGCTCTTCGATGGTCAGGGTGGAGATGGGATCCAGCGCCGAGGTAGGCTCATCGAGCAGCAGGACCTCCGGCTCGATGGCGATGGCACGGGCGATCACCAGACGTTGCTGCTGACCACCGGACAGGCCGAAGGCGTTGTCGTGCAGCCTGTCTTTGACTTCATCCCAAATCGCCGCGCCGCGCAGCGAGCGCTCGGCCGCCTCGTCGAGTTCGCGGCGGTTGTTGATCCCCTGCAGCCTCAGGCCATAGACCACGTTCTCATAGATGGACTTGGGGAAAGGGTTCGGCCGTTGAAATACCATGCCGACGTTGCGGCGCAGCGCCGCCACATCCACTTGCTTGTCGTAGATGTTCTGGCCATGCAGCAGGATTTCGCCGTCGATGTGGCAGTTATCCACCAGATCGTTCATGCGGTTGATGCAGCGCAGCAGGGTCGACTTACCGCAGCCGCTGGGGCCGATGAAGGCGGTGACCTGCTTCTTGGGGATCTTCATCGACACGTCAAACAGGGCCTGCTTCTCGCCATAGCGCAGATCCAGGTTGCGGATCTGCAGCGCTGTGTTTTCCTGGCTCAGGTTTTCCAAGTCAAACTGTTCTGTATTCATTACTGATGAGTCTATAGAAATCATGTTCTGTCCTATCACTTCAGGATAATCGCCAATTAATGCTCTAGCGAACGGAATTTTTCACGCAGGTGGTTACGCACGCTGATGGCCGTCAGGTTGAGTGCCACTATCACAGACACCAACAGGAAGGAGGTCGCATACACCAGAGGACGTGCCGCTTCAACGTTTGGACTCTGGAAACCTACATCGTAAATATGGAAACCCAGGTGCATGAACTTACGTTCCAAGTGCACGAAGGGGAAATTCATGTCTATCGGCAGGGTCGGTGCCAATTTCACCACCCCCACCAGCATCAGCGGAGCGACCTCACCGGCGGCGCGGGCCACGGCCAGGATAAGCCCCGTCATGATGGCCGGGCTCGCCATGGGGATGACGATGCGCCACAGGGTCTCGGCCTTGGTGGCACCGAGCGCCAGGCTGCCCTGACGTACGGCACTGGGAATACGGCTCAGGCCTTCCTCGGTGGACACTATCACCACGGGCAAGGTCAGGATGGCCAGGGTTAGGGCCGACCAGATGACCCCGGGGGAGCCGAAGGTCGGTGACGGCAAGGCCTCGGGATAGAAGAGCTGATCCAGGGAGCCACCCAGCATATAGACGAAGAAGCCCAGGCCGAATACCCCATAGACGATGGACGGCACGCCGGCGAGGTTGATCACCGCGATGCGGATCATCTTGGTGATGGCGCCCTTCTGGGCATATTCATGCAGGTAGATGGCCGCGATCACCCCGAATGGCGTGACTATCACCGCCATCAGCAGCACCATGAACACAGTGCCGAAGATCGCCGGGAATACCCCACCCTCGGTGTTGGCTTCACGGGGATCGTCGCTGACGAAGCGCCCCAGGCCAACAAACCAGTGGCCTATCTTGCCCAGCAATCCCAGATCATTGACGTAGGTCACATCCAGTACGCTGTCGAGCGGCAGGGTCACTTCTTCGCCGCGCATGTCGCGCACTACCACCGCATCCCTGCCCGCCTCATCACGCAGGGCGAACAGCTGCTTCTCCAGCACTAAGTATGCTTGATGCAGGGCGTTGGCCTGGGTCGCCAGCTGCTGCTTGCGCTCGGCCGTCAGTTCACCGTCGAGTTCGAAACGGCGCTCTTTCAGGCGCAACTTCTCCAACTTATAGTTGATTGCACCTATGTCCTTTTTCTGCAAACTGACGGCTTCGTCGGACAAGGCCACAGCGCGGGCAATATGCTGCTCGAGCTCGCCTTTCACATCCTCGAGCGGCAGGCGCTGACCCTTTTCGATCACGGCCACGGGATAACCGTAGAAGTTACCGTTCTTGGCGCGCTCGAGCATGGCCACATCGACAGGCGTCGAACGTTCCAGTATGTCTGTCGCCAAGATCCAGCGAAAGTCCAAACCGACAAATTCGCGGTTACCCGTCTTCACCAGATAGCGGGTGACAAACTCGCCGGGATCTTGGGTAAACTTATGGCCGGCAGAAATCAAACGTTCGGTCGGCACTTCTTCCACATCGTAGATCTCACCTATCAGGGTCGAACGTTTGCCCTGGTTGTCCTGCAACTGCCATTGATAGATGTCGGCCGGCCAGAAATAGCTCAGGCCGCGCCAGGCGATAAGCAACAGCAGCCCCAATACCGCAATCAAACTGATACTCACGGCGCCGCCTGTCATCCAGATCCACGGCGAACCCGATTTAAACCACTTACCCATTGCACGAACCTCTCAAGGTCATAGGCGAAAATTCATTAAAATACATTATCTTATTCTCCATTCTTTGCCGCATCAGAGTGAACTGTAGCGTTCACGCAGACGTTGACGCACCACTTCGGCAATGGTGTTAAAGAAGAAGGTGAAGATGAACAGCACGAAGGCCGCCAGGAAGAGCACCCGGTAATGCGAGCTGCCGATGGCGGACTCGGGCATTTCCACTGCTATGTTGGCCGCCAGGGTACGCATGCCCTGGAACACGCTCCATTCCATGATGGCCGTGTTGCCTGTGGCCATCAGCACTATCATGGTCTCACCGACGGCGCGGCCCAGGCCCATCATCACGGCCGAGAAAATCCCCGGGCTGGCGGTCAAGAGCACCACACGGGTCAGTGTCTGCCATGGGGTTGCCCCCAAGGCCAGGCTGCCGTTGGACAGGTGGCGCGGCACAGAGAAGATGGCGTCTTCGGCGATGGAGAAAATCGTCGGGATGACGGCGAAGCCCATGGCTATGCCCACTACCAGGGCGTTACGTTGGTCGAAGGTGATCCCCAGCTGGTTGGTGATGAACTGACGGGTATCGCCGCCAAACAGAGCGATTTCTATCATGGGGCTGATGGCGAACGAGGCCCAGCCAACGAAACAGATCACGGGTATCAGCATCAGCTCCTGGTACACTTCCGGCAGTCTCTGTTTCCAGCGACCGGGTAACTTACTCCAGGTGAAGGCCGACAACAGGATGGACACAGGCAACAGCACCAGCAAGATCATGATCCCCGGCAGGTGATCTTCGATAAGCGGCGCCAGCCAAAGACCGGCGAGGAAGCCCAAGATCACAGTCGGCAAGGCTTCCATGATCTCGATGGTCGGCTTGACTATGCCGCGCACCTTGGGCGACATGAAGTAGGCGGTATAGATGGCGCCGGCAAGCGCCAGCGGCACGGCGAACAACATGGCGTAGAAGGCCGCCTTCATGGTACCGAATGCCAAGGGCATCAGACTCAGCTTGGCCTCGAAATCATCCGAACCCGAGGTCGACTGCCATACATATTCAGGCTCGGGATAACCTTCGTACCAGACCTTGTCCCATAGGGCACTCCAGGACACCTCAGGGTGTTCATTGGCGACCTTGAACAGGTGCAGCTTGTGGTCGGCTTCGACCACCAGGCCGTTGGATCTTGGGCTGAAGCCCATGACGCCGGGATTTTTCAGATCGAAGGTTTCATCGAACAACTGACGCTGACTCGTGGTATACAGCAGCGACAGCTCGCCTTCGGCACTGACGGTGGCAAAACTCTTGCGATAAAACTCAGATGCCAGGGCGGCCGAGGGAGCCAGATCATCGAACTCGCGAATTTCCTGGTACAGACGACCCTTGTCACTGTTGACCTGGAAATACTGGGCCACCTTGCCCGAGTCATAGGCGACCAAGATAGAACTGGCGCCGGCCAGCAGGCTGATGTTGCTGACTTTTCCATTCGCGCTTTCAACATCCAGCACCTGCAACAAGCTGACGTCATCCAGATAACGAATATCATAGATGTAGATCTTGTTACCCGTCTGCAGTATCAGCTGGCGCTGATCCGGGGTCATCAGCTGGTGCGCCACCTTGATCGGGGCATCGCCCAGGGTGACGTTCGCAGGTTGCCATTCGACCTCTTCGGTCATCATGTTCTCTTCGCCTTCGAAGCGATTGACCTGCCAGGTACCGTTATCGTCCTGGAAGGCGAAACTCATTTTATCGCTGCTGAAAGCAAACACCAGGTTGTGGATGGCGCCGCCGTCCGTCAGCGCCAGAGGCGTCTTGCCGACGGGGTAACGCAGTTCAGGGGTGATGAGGCGCTTATTATCCGGATAGGTCAGGCCAAAGGCGATGTCGGTGATCAGCACCTGGCCGTTGCTCAGCCCCAGGGCGAAACGCTGCTCGCTGGGCGCGGACACGGCGCTGCTGCTGACTGTCACACCGGCCGCCAGCTCTGGCTTGAAGCTGTCGACCCGTTGCTGGTTCAGGGCGGAATAAAAGTCCACCTGGCCGTTGCGTGCTACCCGGTAGAGGACTTCATTTTGCTCGTCACTGCCCACCATCAGGGTCGGAATGTCGGCATTCTGGTAGCTGACATTGGTGACAGGGGTGACATCGGCACCATCGAAGATGGGCTTAATGACGTACAAGAGATAGAAGAAGATCAACAAAAGGGCGACAAACACTAAGGTTCCGCCAATGGTGACGCCTATCTGAGCCGCCTTATCCTTAACTGCTCTGCGGTTGGTTCGACCACCGATCAACAACTTATGTGTTGCAGAACCAGGTTGAATGACCTGACTTTCCATTAAGAACCTCTATTATTAATAGCCAGCGAATGTGCGCTGGGATTGTATCGCCTGCTATGCTAACAATACTCGCATCGAACACAGCCAAGACATAACCCTATTCTGATGGGCTGGCATTGTATGACGCAAAGATGACAGTTGTGTTACATGGGCGTTCTCACAACGCATTTTTTGCTATCGGTTGCACTTCTATTTCAATCACTAGAACTCGGAGAAGAATGGCATGTTACGTTACCTGTTAACCCTGCAAGTTCCTGACAGAAAAGGATTAGTCGAACAAATTGCCCAAGCTGTCAGCCGTCATGGCGGCAACTGGCTCGACTCGGAACTCCGCCATATCGACGGTATCTTTGCCGCCATACTCCTGCTGGAAGTCCCTTCGCAACAATGGGATGAACTGCTCGAATCCCTGGAATGCATCGACGGCCTGACGCTGACCTTCTCCAAGACAAGCCACAAGAAAAGCCCCCTGCTGCGCCTGAGCTTTAACCTGGTCGCCTACGACAGACCCGGCTTGGTATTGGATATTTCAAACAAGATCAATGCGCTGGGTATCAATATAGAACAATTCAGCAGCCAATACGAGACCGCGGGTCATACCGGCATAGCCCTATTCCGCGCCACCATAAGCTTGGGGCTGACGGACGAGTCACAGGAAGAGCGACTCACGGAAGCCCTCTATGCCATAGGCGATGATGTGGTGCTGGATAAACTCAGCCGCTGAAATGAAGCGCGTCATGGCGTCATCACGCCATGACGCCTATCCAGGCCGCCTCAGTTCAGGCTCTCCTGTTGGGATTTCACCAGATAACGCAGCGGCACCTGGGACACCAGCATGCCAAATAGCATCAAGCCACAGCCCGTCAACTCCCGCACGCTCAGACTCTCGTCCAGCAGCAAGATCCCCCCAATGGCGGCGAATACGGTTTCCAGGCTGAGAATGATGGCCGCATGGGCCGGGTGGGCATGTTTCTGTGCCATCACCTGCAGGGTATAACCTATGCCAACCGAGATGAGTCCCGAATAGGCCAGGGACGCCCAGGCGGCGGTGACATTTCCAAACTCTGTGGTCTCGAATCCCGCCGAGATCAGCAGGCTGAGCACACCACACACAAGAAATTGCATCTGCGCCAGGATCACAGGCGACACCCGCTTGGCGAAGTGGTCCACCGCCAGGATGTGCATGGCCCAGAAGCAAGCCCCCAGCAGCTGCAACAGATCGCCATAGCCTATGCTGAAGTCATCCTTCACGCTGAGGAAGAATAGCCCCAGGACGGCGATGCCGCAGCCGAGCCAGGTATTGAGCCCTGTGCTGTGTTTCAGCGCCAGCCCCAATACCGGCACCAGGACTATGTAGAGGCCGGTGATGAAGCCTGCGTTGGCGGCCGTGGTATACAGGAGTCCGACCTGCTGCAGCGAGGCGCCGGCAAACAACAGGCTGCCCACCATGAGGCTGCCCCAGAGCAGGTCCCTGCCCTGGCTGACGTATAACTTGCCTTTGCGCTTGAAATACCACACCAGGGGCAACAGGCTCAGGGCGCCGATCAGGAAACGCACGCCATTGAAGGCGAAGGGCGACAGGTGATCCATGCCGAACACCTGGGCGACAAAACCAAAGCCCCAGATGGCGGCGGCAAGCAAGAGGATGAAGTTAGCAGGCAAGATAATAATCTCCCGGAGAAAATAGCTGCCTAGATTAGCACTGATTGCAACAAATTTGGATCGGATAATATACAACTGAGGCCGCAAGCGAAAAAAGCTGTCGGGAAGCGGCCGGATAAGCTGATAGACTAAGGCAAATAGCGAAGAATGAGTAATGTATGTTAGGCACCTTATCCAAAATGCGCGCGACCCTGAATGAGGCTCAGCTGGTGCAATACCGGTTACCCGTGGGTGAGCAGTCACTCGAGCTCAATCCCCTGATAGGTCAGGCATTGACCCTGACTCACACGGGCAATATCTTCTGTTGCAACTGTGGCAAGAAGACCAAGAAGAGCTACTCCCAGGGCCATTGTTTCGTCTGTATGCAGAAACTGGCCAGCTGCGATCTCTGTATCATGAAGCCGGAAACCTGCCACTTCGACCAAGGCACCTGCCGCGAGCCGGATTGGGCCCAGAGCCATTGTTTCGTGCCCCATTATGTCTACCTGTCCAATACTTCAGGGGTCAAGGTCGGCATTACCCGCCACACTCAGCTGCCAACCCGCTGGATAGATCAGGGGGCGACCCAGGGACTGCCGATTTTCAAGGTCGCCACCCGGCAGATCTCCGGCCTGGTGGAAGTCGAGCTGGCCAAACTCATCAACGACAAGACCAACTGGCAGGCGATGCTCAAGGGCAATGCCGAGGATATAGATCTCAAGCAAAGCGCCATAGAATTGCTGCCGCTGATAGAAGATAAGCTGCATGAGATAGGCATGCAGAAAGGCGATTACAGCATAGAGAGACTGGACGAGGCAGTGCAGGCGATCCACTACCCAGTGACCGAATTCCCCAAGAAGATCAAATCCCATAACTTCGACAAGGAAGCCGTGGTAAGCGGCGTCTTGCTGGGCATCAAAGGGCAATACTTGCTGTTCGATACCGGGGTGATCAACATCCGCAAATTCTCCTCCTATGAAGTCCAGGTAAGCTACTGAGTCAGGCTGCCCGCCCAGACTCACGAAAGAGAGGGACCAGGCGTAAGCCTGGTCCCTCTTTCCTATCCCAAGCGCACGGCTATGCGCTTTCACTGCGATGAACTTTTAGGGCAATGGGCTTTTGCTGCAATGATTTTACGACAATGATTTTGCGGCAATGATTTTGCGGCAATGATTTTGCAACAATAGCCGCACTCAGGCAGAAGCCGGCCCTGTATTAAACGACCGCCATCAGCCTAGGCCCGGCCGACAAAAGTCGACAAGCGCCAGTTTTAAACGAAAAAATACCAGATAACATGCTGTATTTGTGTGAGAAATAACCATTGCACCGCCAATTGATTTCCGTTAACAATAAAGTTACAAATCCCGTTTCGAGCGAGCCGGGCAAATTAATCTGTTAACAAGGGCCCTTAACAGGAGCAGTTAACAGCATCAGTTTACAGGGAGTCACAATGAAAGCATGGATCTGCACTTCACTAGTCATCATCCTGAGTCTATTCAACCCGGCCCAGGCCGAGGATACACAGGCAACCCGCTACCCCATAGTCATGGTTCACGGCCTCTTCGGCTTCAATGATATCTGGGGCATAGACTACTTCTATCGCATCCCCCAGGCACTGGAGCAACAAGGGGCCAAGGTGTACATAGCCAGTGTCTCGCCCGCCAATGCCACCGAAGTTCGAGGTGAGCAACTGCGTACCTTCGTCCAGGCCGTGCTGGCGCAGACGGGGGCGGAAAAGGTCAACCTGATTGGCCACAGTCATGGCGGACCGACGGCCCGCTATGTCGCCAGCGTCAGCCCTGAGATGGTGGCTTCGGTGACCTCCATAGGCGGGGTCAACTGGGGCAGTCGTTTCGCCGATTTCACCCGCTCCGCCGTGCCAGCGGATAGCGCGACCGAATGGCTCATCAGGCAGGGCGCCGACTTGCTGGCCGGAGTCATCGCCGGCGTTTCCGGCAGTGGCGAACTGCCAAGCGACAGCCTGGCGGCCATGGAAGCCCTCACCACCCGCGGCTCACTCTTGTTTAACCAAAGCTATGGCGAAGGCATGCCCCTGGACTATTGCGGTCAGGGCGCCGAAGTCGCGGCCAATGGGGTCTACTATTTTTCCTGGTCCGGCGCCGCTAACCTGACCCATGCACTCGACGCCTCCGACTATCCCCTGAGCCTAACCGGACTGGCGTTCAATGAGGCCAACGATGGCCTGGTCTCGAGTTGCAGCTCACATCTGGGCAAGGTGATCAACGACAGCTACCAGATGAACCATCTGGATGAAGTGAATCAAACCTTTGGCCTGGTCAGCTGGTTTGAAACCAATCCTGTGACCTTATACCGCCAACATCTCAAGCGTTTGCAACAGTTGGGGCTGTAACTTGAAGCCACCCAGGCTCAGGCTGGATAACAAGGCACCGGCCGCGCTGCTCACAGGACTCGGCCTGCTGTTGCTGCTCTGGGTCGAGACTGGCTCGGGGCGGCTGCCCGCTCCTGCTCTTGCTCTCCCCCCTGCTCCGGCTTCAACGCCAGCGCTCACCTCAGGGGTGCTCACCCCAGGCCCGCAAGCCGCCATTGTGGCCCAGGCAGCCGGAGGCCCGGCGGGTGAGCTCTTGGTGTTGGAGCAGGCATTGCGCTGGCAATTCGATGACATCATCCTCGACTATCAACAGACGGGCACGCCCCTGAGCGCCCAGCTCAACAGGTTGGCGGAGCAACACAGGCTCACACCAACCGCGACCACTGAGCTGAGCGAGCTGTTCTACCGCTACCGGGATTACCAGTTGGCCTTGGCCGAGCTCAAGGCACTGGGACCTCAAGCGACCGAAGCGATAGACATGACAGAGACCTATGACTTTCTCGACCAGGTGTATCGGCTGCAGTTTGACTATTTCACCCAGGCGGAAATCGAAGCCTTCTTCGCCAGAGACAATGCCTACGACAGCCAGGCACTGGTCAGGGTCGGCATAAGGCAAGACAGCAGTCTGGCGCCGGCACAAAAACAAACATTGTTGGCACACCAGATAAGTCAGCTCGATGAACAAGATAGGCGGGTGCTGATGCCGACCCTGGAGGCGCAGCAGATTGCCGCCCAGCTCCAGGGCCAGGAGACGGCGGCAGCGGCCCTGGCGCCGGAGATACAGGAGCGGGTCGAACAAACCCGGGCAAGTGAGCAGGCATGGCACACCCGGGTCGAACAATACCTGCAATTGCAGCAGGAGCTGCCACAGGCCAAGCTTGAGGCTTACCTGGCCGCGCATTTCAGCAACAATGAAATGAAACGCCTCAGGGTATTCCTGGCCCATCCGGAATTATTGGGCCACACTCCAGGATCTACAGGTGAAAAGCAGTGAAAATACAGCCATAATCCGCGAAACTGCCGCCATCTACCGACAAACACCAACAAATACCGACATCTTGCCGGCGAACTGCCGTTGCAAACAGGCCGTTCAGGCGGGCAAAAATAGACTCGGAGCGGAGCAAAAATGCGGCTACAATAGCCATCCCTTAATCCGCATAGAGAGCCCAATGGAACTCGTGTTTGCCATCGCCTTGTTTGCCTTTTCCTCCGGCATCACCCCGGGGCCCAACAACATCATGCTGATGACATCCGGGGTGAACTTCGGCGTGCGCCGCAGCCTGCCCCATCTGTTGGGCATAAGTTTCGGCTTTCCGTTGATGGTGCTGGCCATAGGCCTGGGCTTGAGCAGCTTGTTTCAGGCCTACCCTGTGCTGCATCAGGTGATCAAAGTGGCGGGCATAGGCTATTTGCTGTATCTGGCCTGGCTCATAGCCAACAGTCACAGCAAGCTGGAAGGCAAGCGCAGCGCCAATCCCTTCAGCTTCTTCCAGGCCGCCGCCTTCCAATGGGTCAACCCCAAGGGCTGGATCATGGCGGTGGGCGCCGTCGCCACCTTCACCTCGGTGCAGCAGGCACTCACGCCCCAGGTGCTGACCATAGCCGCGGTGTTCTTCTGTGTGGCCTTACCCTGTGCCATCGTCTGGCTCGGCTTCGGGGTGGCGCTGCAACGCCTGTTGAAACGGCCGCGGCAACAGAAAATCTTCAATATCTGCATGGCGCTCTTGCTCCTGGCCTCCATCGTTCCTATGATCGCCCCCTAGCCCAAGGCGTTAAGCCAACAGCCACAGCAGCGAAGAGAAGTTCCCATGTCAGAGCAAGAATACATTTCCAGCACCACCCACTGGGTCAGGGATGTGATAGTCAAATACAACATCTGCCCCTTCGCCAGGCGCGAATTGGACAGGGGCAGCATACGTTATATTGTGAGCGAGGCGCATAAGCCAGCTGCGGTGCTGAAAGACCTGTTGGCCGAATGCCGCTTCCTGGATCAACACCCGGATACAGAAACGACCCTCTTCATCGTCCCCCGGGGATTTGAGGGCTTCTACCCCTACCTGGATCTGGTGGATGCGGCCGAAGATATGCTGGTCGAACAGGGCTACGAGGGCCAGTATCAGCTCGCCAGCTTTCACCCCGACTATTGTTTCGACGGTGAGCCCCAGGATGACGCGGCCAATTACACCAACAGATCCCCCTACCCGACGCTGCACCTGATCCGTGAAGCCAGCATGGAACAGGCGCTGGCCGACTATGAGGATCCCGAGTCTATCCCAGAGCGCAACATCGCCTTCAGTCGCCGCAAAGGCGGAGCCTTTTTCGCCAGACTCCTGGCCGAATGTCACAAGTAGCCATGAAACAGGCTCGTCGACCCTGTCGATGAGCCTGGATGCCCCTTATGCGCCTTTGACTATCGCCGCCAAGCGTTCGATAAACTGCTCCAGTGCCTGTTCATCATCGAAGCCGAAGGCCAGACCATAATGGGTCTCGGTCAGGCTCTTGTGCAGGCGTTTGGGAAAACGTGTCATCTGGGCATTGTGATGATAGTCGTATCTGGCATGCACTCCCTGGATGGCGGCAAACTCGCCGGCAAACACCTCAAACGCCGGGCGTATGATCAGCAGCTCCTGATGCAGATACACGGCCTCCTTCGACTCTGGCAGCATGTATTCGGTGACATTCTTGATGGTGAAATTGGTGCGGCAACCGAGTCGCTGCAGACTGCTCACCATGAGCTCATGGGTCATAAAAACGATTCCTTCCTAAGGTAATGGGCATAACTGACGTCACATACGCCATTGAGATCATATAGGCCACTGACATAGATGGCCATTAGGCACCAGTCAGGGGAAATAAGATAGCCCTACAGCAAAGCCAGAAACAATCCGGGCTGTCGACAGCAAGGAAGCAGTGCCGGCAAATTGCGTTAGTTTTGCCGCTTGCTTGCAACAGTATCAACTGAGTATTATGACTCGGTCTAAATCCAATAAGTGACTGTAAAGACTTGCTCTTGTTCACAGGCACTGTCAGTTCTGAACGCTTAACCATCCCGGCTG
Source organism: Shewanella sp. AS16 (assembly GCF_021412365.1). Lineage (NCBI taxonomy): Bacteria > Pseudomonadati > Pseudomonadota > Gammaproteobacteria > Alteromonadales > Shewanellaceae > Shewanella > Shewanella sp. AS16. The sequence goes on from NZ_JAKCLK010000001.1 coordinate 518,479, forward strand.
CCAGCGCCATTTTCCATGGGGGATAGCAAATGCCAAAAGGGGTTAACGTCATGACCATTACACCTCAGCCAACGGAACACAGCATTGCTTATCCGTGCTGATATAGCCAACAGCCCAATGACCCGGATACCTTGGCCATTGGCAGATATTGAGGCGCCCGGCTTGTGGGGCCTGGCGACTGAAGGAGGCGTAGATTGACATTGCAATTTATCCCGGCGTCAGAGGCAGATAGAGCCTACCTGCTGGCACTGAGGAAAAGCACCATGGTGGCGCATCTTGAAAAATCGGGGCAATTTCTCTCCGACGCGGAGCATATGTTCAGACTCAATGAGGGTTACTCCCATTCCCATCTGATCATCTTCGACCATGAAAGAGTCGGAACCCTGAAGTATCGGGAAACGGACACATATCTCGAAATCATGCAGCTGCAAATCGAGCCCAATTTGCAAGGGCGTGGCCTGGGCACCCGGGTGATAAAGCATTTGCTGGCCGCGGCTCAGGGTAAGGCGGTTAACCTGACAGTGCTGAAAGACAATCCGGCGCTGCGGCTTTACCAAGACTTGGGCTTCGCCATTACCGGCGAGGACAGGTATGAGTATCATATGCAGGCAAATGAGTGCCACGACGCGGCTCAGGTTTCCCGGTAAACTTGACCTGGCACCGACATGAATCACGGCAAACAAGGAGGTATCAAGATATGCAGGAAACGCTGGAATGGCTGAAACACGCCGCCGTCATTGGCATAGGCGCCACGGCATTCATGGATCTGTGGGCGGTGCTGATGCTGCGCCTCTTCAAGATCCCCGCGCTCAACTATGCCCTGGTCGGTCGCTGGCTGGGGCATATGCCCAGCGGGCGCTTCATCCATGACAACATAGCCCGGGCGGCACCCATAGGCTACGAGTCATGGCTCGGCTGGGGCGCCCACTATGGCATAGGCATAGGGTTTGCCGCCTTGCTGCTGACACTCTGTGGTCTGCAGTGGGCATACACGCCGACCCTGCTGCCGGCGTTGTTGTTCGGCATAGTGACAGTAACAGCCCCCTTTTTCATCATGCAACCCGGCATGGGCGCCGGAATAGCGGCCAGCAAAACCCCGGCTCCCAAGGTGGCACGCCGCCGCAGCCTGATGGCCCACACCTCCTTCGGTCTGGGGCTGTATGTCGCCGCCTCGCTGCTGACCCGGGTATGAACTGGGGTATGAACAGGGGTATGAACAACTTGGATATCATCCAGAGCAGCCGAATCCAGGCGCACAAGGTTCATAGACGGCTCTGGCTCGGCTCTGGCTATGCTCGGCTCTGGCTATGCTCGGCGCCGGGTTTGATGGCCAGCAGATCGCAGTTGAGCTGGTTGAGCACCTGCTCCGAGGTGTGGCCCTTCAGGTGGCTGAATAGGCCGCTATGCTCGACGCCCATGACCACCAGACTGGCACCGCAGCGTTCGGCCATATCGGGAATGAGAAAATCGGCCAGACCGGATGCCAGGTGCAATTGTTCGGGCGCCAGGTGATAAGGCTTCGCCGACTGCAACAGCGCTTGCCAATGGCGCCCCTGTTGATCCGCCGCTTCCTGAGTCTTTTCGCTCCGGCATGACATGCCGAAGTTGTCGTCCAGATAGCAGTTGAGCAAATGAATATCCACATTCAGCAACTGTGCCAATTGCTGGGCTTCATCCAGCAGATAGCGATTGAATGCCTGATGCCTGCTGTCATGCTCGTCCATCTGCAGCGCAATCAGCATGTGGCCATCGGATTGCCAGGCTGAGTCGCCGGCAAACATCAACTTCGCCTTGCTCTCCCTGAGCAGGTGCAACTCATCACTGCCGATAAACTCATTCAACAACGGATGTCTATGCCTATGATGCAGCAACACCAGATCATAGTCTGCCTGCTGCAACTCGTCCAACACGGCACGGTAAAGCCGCTGCGCTCGGCGGTACTTCACTTCGACCTCCAGCGGCCTGGCGGCATAATCATGCCCAAGTTGATCCAACTCATGCCGGAACTCTGTGTCTTTGGCGGGATTCGCGAACGCCGGCAACCAACGCCCCAACCTGGAGCTCAGTTCCACCTTGAGCAGAGTGAGCCTGGCATGGCTCTTGCTGGCGAGGATTGCGGCTTTTTTCAGGGTATGGCCGCTGGGGGAAAGATTATCCACCACCGCCAGGATATGCTGATAAGACATCTGTAACTGCTCCACTAAGCTCACCTGCTGCTAACTCTAGATGCCAGCAAGGCGGTTGGAGCAGACTCGACCAGAACAATTTTGACGCTTGTCACTATGCCATAGTGCTCAATGGTATATTTAAATTAACAAATTGATTTTTAGCGTGTTTCACGATCCACTTTCGCCAACATGAGCCCAGGGCGCCGAACCGACAACTCCAGGCAACCACCACTTTTTTGTTACCGATTATTTTTGCCTGGCCTTGGGGGAAACCCAGGCATCCAAGGCCGGGGCTGAATTGGCCTGCCTGCACTCGCCCGCGGCGCCATGCGCTCACGCAACATGCAAACACGCAAAAAAAAAGCCCGGACCTAGGCCCGGGCTTTCTCGCCGTGCATTGGCTTAGGCGTCTATGCCCTTGCTGCGCAGGAATTCATCATAGCTGCCCTTGAAATCGTTGACGCCATCGGCGGTGATCTCCAGGATACGGGTCGCCAGCGAGGACACGAAGGCCCTGTCGTGGCTGACGAAAATCAGCGTGCCTTCGTACATTTCCAGCGCGTTGTTGAGCGACTCGATGGACTCCATATCCATGTGGTTGGTCGGCTCATCGAGCAGCAGTATGTTGGGCTTCTGCATTATGAGCTTACCGAAATACATGCGGCCCTTCTCACCACCGGACAAGACTGTCACAGACTTCTTGATGTCGTCCGAGCCAAACAGCATGCGTCCAAGTATGCCGCGCACCGTCTGATCGTCGTCATTGGGTTTACGCCATTGACTCATCCACTCGAATAAGGTCATGTCGTTGGCAAAATCTGCCTCATGATCCTGGGCATAGTAGCCTATGGCCGCATTTTCGGACCATTGGATGGTGCCCGTATCCTGAGGCAGATCGTGTACCAGAGTCCGCAGCAACGTGGTCTTACCTATACCGTTCTCACCCAGGACGGCGATGCGCTCGCCCACTTCCACCATGAGATCCAGTTTGGAGAATAACGCATGGTCGAAGCCTTTGGACAAGTCCTCTACCACCAGAGCGTTACGGAACAATTTCTTTTCCTGCTCGAAGCGGATGAAAGGATTCACCCGGCTGGAAGCCTTGACTTCTTCCAGCTTGATCTTGTCCAACTGCTTGGCGCGGGAAGTCGCCTGCTTGGCCTTGGAGGCGTTGGCCGAGAAGCGCGCCACGAAGCCCTGCAGCTCGGCGATCTGCACTTTCTTCTTGGCATTGTCCGACATGAGGCGCTCACGCGCCTGGGTCGCCGCCATCATGTACTCGTCATAGTTGCCCGGGTAGACCCGCAGTTCACCATAGTCCATGTCGGCCATATGGGTACAGACAGAGTTGAGGAAGTACCTATCATGGGAAATGATGATCATGGTGGAGCTGCGCTGTGCCAGCATGTCCTGCAACCAACGTATGGTGTCTATGTCCAGGTTGTTGGTGGGTTCGTCGAGCAGCAACACATCGGGATCCGAGAACAGGGCCTGGGCCAATAACACCCTCAACTTGAAGCCGGGCGCGATTTCGCTCATCAGGCCAAAATGTTGTTCGACCGGAATACCCACGCCCATCAGCAATTCACCGGCACGGGACTCGGCGGTATAACCGTCCATCTCGGCAAATTCCATCTCCAGCTCGGCGACCTTGATACCATCTTCTTCGCTCATTTCCGCCAGAGAATAGATGCGGTCCCGCTCTTGTTTGACCTGCCACAATTCGGCATGACCCATGATCACCGTATCGACGACATTGAATTCTTCGTAGCCGAACTGATTCTGGCTCAGCTTACCCAGGCGTTCGTTGACGTCCAGTGACACATTACCCGAGCTTGGCTCCAGATCACCGGCCAGAATTTTCATGAAGGTGGACTTACCACAGCCGTTGGCGCCGATCAGACCGTATCTGTTGCCGCCGCCGAATTTGACTGAGATATTTTCAAACAGTGGCTTGGAGCCAAACTGCATGGTGATATTAGCTGTAGTGATCAAAATGAAATTCCAAATCGAGTTGTGTTGGCCTATGCCTGAAGACATACCAAACTGACATATACCAAACGGCCGCATGCCGAGGGGAAAAATTAAGCGAGGCACTATAGCATTTTGACCCGAATTATCAACCCAAATGCCGGCAACAGACCCAGTTTAGCCGGCGGTATCGGCCCTCGCTGCCCATGTGCCACACAGGTGCCATGCCTGGGGCGTCCCGCCTCCGTGGCGGCCAGGACCATACACCCGGGCTAGGGCTCGACCACCGCCAACTTATGTTTCAGGGCGCCGGCATTTTCCAACTGCAAGCCGGGCAATTCACCCGCTGGTCTGAAACCGAAGACCTGGCCATAGAAGGACAACTCGGCTTCCAGGGCCGAGGTTCTGTCTTCGGTTCGCCAGAAACCACTGCCATCGCCCTCGAAGCCGACAAAGGCAGTGGGTACGCCCTTACGCTTCAAGGCATTGAAGATACTCATGGACTGGCTGGGGGGCACCACCTTGTCATCCAGCCCCTGGACCAACAGCAGAGGCTCGTCGAGTCCCTGCAAGTGATGCAGGGGCGATCTGGCCTGGTACAAGGCCTTGGCCTCGGGATAGGGGCCGACCAGCTTCTCCAGGTAATGGCTTTCAAACTTATGGGTCTCCTTGGCCAGCACAGTCATGTCGCTGATCCCGCCATAGCTGACTCCGGCCTTGAACACATCATAGAATGCCAGCGACGACAGGGCCGTCAGGCCACCGGCGCTGCTTCCCCTGATGGCTAACTTATCGCCATCGACCCAGCCTCTGTCAACCAGGTAACGGGCACCATAGACGGCATCTTCAACATCCGCCTTACCCCAGAGACCGTAGAGACTCTGGCGGAACTTGCGGCCGAAGCCACTGCTGCCGCGATAGTTGACATCCAGTACCGCAAAGCCCCTGCTGGTCCAGAATTGGATGTCGCTGCGATAGGCCAGGCTGGCCTTGGCGGTCGGGCCGCCATGCAGCATGACCAGCAGCGGCGGACGCGAATCGTGTGGGCCGATAAAATGCGGATTTACCGGGGCGTAGAAATAACCATAGGCCGATTTGTTGCCTGCGGTGGCAAAGGTGATAGCCCTGGCCTTAGAGACATACTCAGGCTTGAGCCTGGGCAATTGAGGCGCATACATGAGTTCGACCCCGCGGCCTGTGACCTTGTAAATGCCCCTTTCCGGGGTGGTCTTGGCCCCCACGAAGTAGACGGCATCCTCGCCGCTGATCACCTGGGATATCTCGGCAAAATCGGCGGCCAATTGCTCGACCACTCCGGTATCCAGATGGATCCTGGCCAGAAATGCTTCCCCCTGGCGGGTGAAGCTGGCGATCAACACCCCAGGGCTCTCGAAGGCATAATTGTGATGCCCCAGGCGCCAGTCGGGCACGGCAAACTCGGCCTTTCTGGGCAGAATATTCTCCGCCGCGCCGTCGGCGGCTATACGGTAGATGTTCCACCAGTTGTTAAAATCGGCCACCACATAGAGGGTCCCATCCGGACTGAACAGCGGCTGAGTCAGCGCCCCCCGTTTGCCCTTGAACACCTGATGGACATTTTGCAATTGTCCCTTGCGATCCAGCTGGCCCAGCCAGAGCACAGTATTGTCCCAGGGCATGTCGGGATGCTCCCAGGTCAGCCATGCCAGCTGGCTGTTGTCCTGTGACAGGGTCGGCGCGGCAATAAAATCGTGGCCGCTGACCAGGGTATCGCCTTCACCGGGGAAATTCAGGTTAATGGTCACCAGACTGGCCTTGGCCTCGCCTGCGCCGCGATGATCCTCACGCACACAGATGATCCTTGACCCTTTGGGGTAGGAGATACAGTCGGCATGGCGAGTGCCGTTGGGCGTCAGCGCCAATTCGGGCTGGTTGGGGGCGAAGCGATAGAAGAGCTGATCCTCTTTCTTGGTGACGAACAGACTCTGGCCTATGCCGAGAAATGCCGCCCCGCCATATTCATGCACCTTGGTGCCGACATTGAATGCGGCCGGAATGCTTTGGCTCACACTGCCATCGGGTTCGAGGCGCTTGATGCCCACCCGGCCGCCACTGGTTCCTTCGGACTCGGCAAAACAGATGGCACCGCCGACGCTCTGCAATTCGGCTATGTTATCGCTCTGCTCGTAGACGTCGGCCGCCCCCAGAGGCGAAGCCCAGCTGCCGTAAGGCGCGACTATCCTGGCATCTTGGTTGCCGTTCGGCGCACGCCCTGACTCGCCCTCTGGGCTACAGGCGTTCAACAGCAAGAAAAATGTCAGGCTAAGCGCTATGCCGCCGAAGGGGTGTGTCATTCTGTACTCCGCTGTGGGCTAACAACAAGGCGCTGAGCCCGACTAATGCTTAAAGCGTCTGACAAACCAGGTGATGACCCTGAATTGTCTGGCATGGTCTAAACCAAAGAAAATGCATACCCAGGGCGATAACAGCAGATACCAAGGCAACACGGCTACCGAACGCCCGCTCAAGAGCAAGTAAATAAAACCACTGTATATGATGACCACTCCCAGTATTCCTACCGACAGCATCATGCGTTTAGTCCATTTTTCCAGCCAAGACATAAGTCTACCCCAGGCGTCAGTACTCTCGGTGCTCAAAGCGCTCTCTTCTCGGTGCTCAACTCTCAGTTCCCATGCTCCAGATTCACAAGACGCCGGCTTCAAGCCGGCGGGCTTTTTAACCTATCTTAAACCAGAATTGTTCAGCGCATCGAGATGAAAGTCAACCGCCCTATCTGCAGCCCACTGATTGAGCTGCAGATAGGGCAAAAAATTGGCCGGGCTAAGCCCGGCCAATTACCACATTCGAGCCCGCACTGGTCGTCAGAGGCGGATGCCGCCGTCGACTTCAAACACCCGACCGTTGACATAGTCGTTCTCTATGATGAAACGCACGGTAGAGGCTATTTCTTCTGGCTGGCCCAAGCGGCCGACAGGCACCATTTTCTCCAGACGCTCCAGCGCTTCGGGCTTCATCGCCGCCGTCATCTCTGTGGCTATGACTCCGGGTGCCACTGCGGCGCTGCGGATATTGTAACGCGCCAGTTCCTTGGCCCAGCCTACGGACATCGCCGCCACTCCCGCCTTGGAGGCGGCGTAGTTTGACTGGCCCATGTTACCCGAACGCGCCAGGCTGGAGATGTTGACTATCACACCGCTCTGGCCGGTTTCTATCATGGCCGCCGCCGCTTCACGACCACAGAGGAAGGTGCCGGTGAGATTGACATTGATCACCGACTGGAATTGCTCGTAGGACATGCGCTCTGTGACCTTGCCCTCTTTGGCCTTGACCATCAAGCCGTCACGCAAGATCCCGGCGTTATTGACCAGCACATTGATCTGGCCGAAGTCTTCACGGATATAAGCAAAGCCTGCCACCACATCTTCTTCATCTGTGATGTCCAGGGCATAACCCTGAACTTCTGTGGTATCACCCAGTTCGGCACAGGCACGCTCCAGCTTTTCCTGATCCATATCGATAAGCGCCAGCTTAGCCCCTGCGGCGGCAAAATTGTGTGCCATCGCCAGGCCAAGACCACCTGCACCACCTGTGATAACGACCACCTTACCTTTCAGCTCCATCGGGTTATCCTTCTTTAATGTGTTATTTTTTAATTTTCGCAAACTGTTCGAAAATACTGGAGAAGTCACGGGCCCCATTGCCCTGACGGGCATGATTGACGTACAAGCTGCGCGCCAATGCGCCCATGGGGGTGCTGGAATTGGACAAGAGCGCCGCTTCTTGGGACAGTCCGAGATCTTTGACCATCAAATCTACCATAAAACCGCCCTCATAGCCCTTGGATGAAGGCACATTTTCCATCACTCCTGGACAAGGGTTGTATTTTTCCAGGGTCCAGTTGCCGCCACTGCTGACCTTCATTATGTCCGACAACACCTTGGGATCCAGGCCATGGTCCAGCCCCATCTGCAGCGCTTCCGACGTGCCTATCATGAGCACGGACAAGAGCATGTTGTTGCAGATCTTGGCTACCTGCCCGGCCCCGGCGGCGCCGGCGTGGAAGATGTTGGCCCCCATGGCGGCTAGCACAGGCTCGGCCCGGGCGAAGCCGGCATCCGAGCCACCACAGATGAAGGTCAGGGTGCCGGCGGCGGCGCCTGCCGTACCGCCGGACACAGGCGCATCGACAAATTCCAGCCCCTTGGCGGCGGCCTGTGCGGCCACCAGCTGCGCGCTGTTGGCATCTATGGTTGAACTATCTATGAGCAAGGTATCCTTGGCGACGACCTCGAGCAGGCCAGGCTGCTCACCGCCGAGGTAGAGGCCGCGCACATGTTTGCCTGCGGGCAGCATGGTGATCACCACCTCGACATTTTCTGCCGCCTGCTGGGCACTGGTGGCCAACTCGGCACCCTGGGCCGCCAGCGACTGCATCGCGGCGGGAACCAGGTCGAATACTGTAACTTGATGGCCGGCCTTCAGCAGGTTAGCCGCCATCGGCCCGCCCATATGCCCCAGGCCTATGAATGCTATTCTTGACATGTCACGCTCCTAATCCCTGTTCGGCCACCCTTGTGACCTTAGCTTGTAAATTAACCCAATGCCTTGAGTGGATGCTGGTTGTCGTCCCAGGGGGACTGCTGCAGTTCGGCTATCAGCTCGGCCGGCACCGCCGCCACACTGGCGTAATGCCATTTAGGCGTCCTGTCCTTGTCGATCAGCAGCGCCCTGACGCCCTCACTGAAATCTCCCTTGGCGCAGGTGTTGACACTCACCCCCAGCTCCCAACGAAACACCTGTGCCAGGCTCAGCTCAGTGCCCAAACGCGCCTGCGCCGCCATCAGATGCAGACTGATGGGACTGCCGGCCAGCAACCCGGCCCTGGCCTTCATCAACCAGGAGACATCCGTCTCCAGCTCCGTCATGCGCTGCACTATGGTGACGAGATCACCGCTCATCAGTTCATCTATCTGGGCCTGGTGGCGCTGCAGGCGACTGTCACCCACGGGCTGACTCAACCCCTCGAGCAGCGCACTCAGCTTAGTGTGATTGAGCTGTTGATTGTCATCCCAGCCGACGCCGGACATGGCATCGAGCAGTGCCTGTTTGGCATCGCTGCCCAGATGATGATTGCCCAGCCCCACATACAGGGCGTCGGCGGCATCCAGGTTATAAGCCGTCAGCCCCAGGAACAACCCTGTCTTACCCGGCATGCGGTTGAGAAAATAGCTGCCGCCCACATCCGGGTACAGACCTATGGTGACCTCAGGCATGGCGATGCGCGACGTGTCGGTCACCACTCTATGGCTGGCGCCGGCCATCAGTCCCAGACCACCGCCCATGACGATGCCGGCGCCCCATACCAATACCGGCTTGCCATAGGTGTGCAGCAGGTAATCCAGCCGATATTCAGAGGTGAAGAACTCACAGGCCTGGGGCGTGACAACGCCAGGGGTGTCTTTGGCGGCCTGGTATAAGGCGCGCACATCGCCACCGGCGCAGAACGCCTTGGTGCCACTGCCATCGAGCATGATGCAGGCTATGCTGTCATCCTGCTGCCAGGCCAGCAGCTGCTCGGTCATGGCATGCACCATCTCCAGATTCAGTGCGTTGAGCGCCTTCTCCAAGTTGAGCGTTACCCGGCCTATGCGTTTGCCCGACATGGTCGCCAAGCTGGTAAACAAGACATCCTGGGTCATCAGCGGTTCTTCCATTGTGGTGGACGTTTTTCCAGGAAGGCTTGTACGCCTTCGGCCTGATCTTCGGTATGGAACAGCCCGACGAAACGTACCCGCTCCAGTGGCAAGGCTTGATTGCGTGGCATGTTGCGCCCCGCCTGGATCAGTTGTTTACAGACCTTGACGCTGCTCGGGCTCTGCTTGGCGACCTTGGCGGCCAGGGTGATGGCGGCGTTGAGCGACTCGCCCTGAGGCACCACTTCTTCCACCAGCCCCAGCTGCAGCGCCTTGGCGGCATCCAAACGTTCACCACAGAGTATCATGCGTTTCGCCCAGCCCTCGCCAACCAGGGCGGTCAGGTTCTGGGTGCCACCGGCGCAGGGCAACAGGCCGACGCTGGCTTCGGGCAGCGCCATCACAGCATGGCTTTCGGCGATGCGCAGATCGCAGGCCATGGCCACTTCCAGACCGCCGCCCATGGCATAACCATTGATGGCGGCAATAGATACGCCGCGAAAACCACTCAGGGCCTCGAATGCCTGACCGAAATGCTCGGCCATGAGTTCGGCATGGTGCTTGTCACCGTCGGCGAACTCGTTGAGATCGGCGCCGGCGGAGAAAAACTTCTCACCTTCCCCAGTGAGCACCAGGGCGTAAATTTCCTTGTTGCTGTTGAGCTTAACCACTTTAGCCAGCAGTTCGCGCAGACTGTCTGCGGTCCAGGTATTGGCCGGCGGGTTGTTTATGGTCAATATCGCGGTATGACCTTCGATACGTTCGTTGATGAATGACATATACGGCTCCTTGCTTATTCGGTTAAAAAATCATAGAAACTCACGTTAATAGATTCTTTAGAGTATCTGGCCCGCATTGTCATCCAACAGACGACGGGCGATGATGAGGCGCATGATTTCATTGGTGCCCTCGAGGATCTGATGCACACGCACATCACGGAAGTGGCGCTCCAGCGGGTATTCGCGGATGTAGCCATAACCACCGTGGATCTGCAGTGCTGCGTCACAGACCTGGAAACCTATGTCGGTGGCGAAGCGCTTCGCCATGGCGCAATAGGCCGTCGCCTCGGGATCGCCACTGTCCAGCTTGAAGGCCGCCAGACGTACCAGCTGACGCGCCGCCACCAATTCAGTCGCCATATCTGCTAACTTAAATTGTAGCGCCTGAAACGCCGCCAGGGGTTTGCCAAACTGTTGCCGTTCATTCATATATTGCGTCGCCCGCTCCAGCGCCGCCTGCGCTGTGCCGACGGAGCAAGTCGCGATATTGATCCGGCCACCGTCGAGGCCCTTCATGGCGAAGGTGAAGCCCTGGCCTTCTTCGCCCAGCAGGTAGGCTGCCGGCACCCGCACCTGATCGAAACTGATCTGCCGGGTCGGCTGGGCATTCCAACCCATCTTGTCTTCGGCCTTGCCGTAGGTGATGCCGGCACTGTCCGCCGGCACCGCGATAGCAGAAATCCCCTTGGCACCGGCACCGCCGGTGCGGCACATGACCACCAGCATTTCGGTGGCTCCCGCGCCCGAGATGAAGACTTTGGAGCCTGAGATCAGATAATCATCGCCATCCCGTACCGCCTTGGTCTGCAGTGCCGCGGCATCGCTACCCGCCCCCGGCTCGGTCAGGCAATAGGAGGCCAGCTTCTGGCCTGTGGTCAAGGCTTCGGACCAGTCGCGGCGCAGAACCTCGGAACCGAAGCTGGTGATCATCCAGGTGGCCATGTTATGTATGGTCAGCATGGCCGTGGTGGCCGTGCAGCCCTTGGCGAGCTCTTCGAAGATGATGGAGGAATCCAGGCGGGACAAGTTCATGCCGCCTTCGGATTCGGGGGAATAGAGGGAGCAGAATCCCAGCTCACCCGCCTTGTGGATCACCTCTTTGGGGAAATAATGTTCCTCGTCCCACTTGGCGGCGAAGGGGGCCAACTCATCGGCGGCAAACTGGCGCGCCAGTTCGGCGAACTGACGCTGATCTTCATTAAAATTAAAATCCATCTGTGACTCCTTATGCTTGCTGTGACTCTCGGGTCACTCTAGTACGGCGGCTATCACCCGCGCAGCATGACGCTTGGTCTGACCGCCGATTTGTCTGAGGCTCAGTTCTCCATCCAGGGCCAAAACAGCAGGAGCCTGAGGTGATTCAGGCTCCTAGATAGAGAATAGGCGATTCTTACTTGAGGTGGATACTCATGTTGGGACCCGTGCCTATGTCCGACTCGAACCAACGGGCCGTGATGGTCTTGGTCTCAGTGTAGAAACGCACCGCCTGTTTGCCATAGGCGTGTTGATCGCCGTAGAAGCTGCCCTTCCAACCTGTGAAGGAGAAGAAAGGCAGAGGCACAGGGATAGGCACGTTGATACCGACCTGACCTACTTCTATCTCATGCTGGTATTTGCGTGCCGCGGCGCCGCTGGCGGTGAAGATAGAGGTACCGTTGCCGTAGGGGCTGTTGTTGACCAGCTCTATGGCCTCTTCCAGCGTCTCGGCTTCCATACAGCAGAGCACAGGGCCGAAGATCTCTTCCTTGTAGATGCTCATGTCCGTGGTGACCTTGTCGAACAGGGTTGGACCTATCCAATTGCCCGACTCATGGCCTTCGAGACTGAAGTCGCTGCCATCGAGCAGACAGTCGGCGCCTTCATCCTTGCCTTGCTGTATCAGTTTCAGCACTCTCTGTTTGGCCGCCGGACTGATCACAGGACCATAACCCGCTTGTGGATCGTTCCACAGACCGGGGCGCACCTTGGCCAGGGCTTCCTTGAGCTCGGGCAGCCATTCTTTGGCGGCACCGACAAAGACTGCGACCGAAAGCGCCATGCAGCGCTGACCGGCGGCACCGACCGAGGCCCCCACCAGGTTATTGATCACTTGCTGCTTGTTGGCATCCGGCATGATGACACAATGGTTCTTGGCACCGGCGAAGGCCTGTACCCGCTTGAGGTTGTCTGTGCCCGTCTTGTAGATGTACTGACCTACGCCGACCGAGCCGACGAAGGAAATGGCCTTGATGGCGGGATCCCGCAGCAGAATATCCACCGCCGTCTTGTCGCCATGCACCAATTGCAATACGCCCTTGGGGGCACCCGCCTGTTCGAACAGCTCCACCAGACGCTGGGGCGTCATGGGATCTTGCTCGGATGGCTTGAGGATGAAGGTGTTACCGCAGGCGATGGCCAGGGGGAACATCCACAGGGGGATCATCGCCGGAAAGTTGAAGGGCGTAATACCGGCACAGACACCCAGAGGTTGGGTGTAGCTGTAGGTATCTATGGAACGGGCGACGTTCTCGACGGTTTCACCCATCAAGAGCGAAGCCACGTTACAGGCATGCTCGGCCACTTCTATGCCGCGCCAGACATCGCCCTTGGCATCTTCGAAGGTCTTGCCGGTTTCCTGGGACAAGATGGTCGCCAGTTCGTCGTGATGTTCTTTCAGCAAATGTTGGTAGCGCAACATGACCCGCGCGCGCTCGGACACAGGCACTTCTTTCCAGCTCTTGAAGGCCGTCTTGGCACTGGCGATGGCGCTATGCACTTCGTCTGCGGTGGCGCAGTTGATCAGGGCTATGGTTTCGTTGTTGGCCGGGTTGGTCACGGCGATTTGCTGACTGCCGTTACCGACGACGAACTCACCGTTTATGTAGTGCTTTACTTGTGTAGTCATCTTGCTTCCCTTTACTGAGAGTGATGAGCCGGCGGCGCCTTTATTATGCTCTGGTGGCTCGCCGGCCTGATACAGAGTCTTGTTTGAACTTAACGCGTTGTTAGACCTCTATGGCCATGGCCGTGGCTTCACCGCCGCCTATGCATAACGAGGCCACGCCGCGTTTCAGGCCACGGGCCTTGAGGGCATGGATCAGGGTCACCAACAGACGGGCACCCGAGCAGCCTATGGGATGACCCAGGGCACAGGCACCGCCGTTGACGTTGATCTTGGCCATGTCCAGACCCAATTCTGACTGGGCCAGCATGGTCACCATGGCGAAGGCTTCATTGATCTCGTACAGATCCACATCATCCTTGCTCCAATCTAGCTTGCTCAGCAGCTTGCCTATGGCGCCCACTGGGGCCGTGGTAAACATCGACGGCTCCTGGGCATGGGTGCTGTGGCCCTTGATGGTGGCCAACACTTCCAGCCCCAAACTGTCGGCCTTGGCGCGGGTCATCAGCAGCAAGGCGGCTGCACCATCGGAAATCGAGCTCGAGTTGGCGGCCGTGATGGTGCCGTCTTTAGCGAATGCCGGGCGCAAGCCGGGGATCTTCTCCGGACGGGCATTGCCGGGTTGCTCGTCGGTATCTATTGTGACTTCGCCGCGGCGATCGCTGACGGTGACAGGCACTATCTCTTCCCTGAAGGCGCCGGATTGGATGGCGGCGTTGGCTTTTTCCAGCGAACTCAGGGCGAAGGCATCCATCTGTTCGCGGCTAATGCCGAAATCATCGGCGGTCTTCTGGGCGAAAGTACCCATGGCGCCGCCCGTGTAGGCATCTTCCAGGCCGTCGAGGAACATGTGGTCCATGACCTTGCCATGCCCCATGCGCATGCCGCCACGGGCCTTATCCAGCAGATAAGGCGCCTGGCTCATGTTCTCCATGCCGCCAGCGATCACTATCTCACTGCTGCCGGCCTTGATCACATCGTGGGCCAACATCACGGTCTTCATGCCCGAGCCACAGACCTTGTTGACTGTGCTGGCGCCGACCGACAAAGGCAAGCCGCCACCGAGTGCCGCCTGGCGCGCCGGAGCCTGGCCTAAACCTGCGGGCAGGACGCAACCCATCAAGACTTCGTCGACCTGCTCACCCGCCAGACCCGTTTGCGCCAGCAGCCCTTTGATGGCGGTGGCGGCCAGTGCCGGTGAAGTGACTCCGGCCAATGCGCCCTGAAAGCCACCCATGGGGGTGCGCTTGGCGGCAACAATAACAATATCTTGACTCAACGCCTGTGTACTCATAACAACTCCACTCAGTGTTTGCCTCCAGGCCCAAATTCAGGGTGTCCTGGAATTCATAATAAAGCTAACTTACCTCACTCTGACGTTTACGCGAACGTAAAGCAAGTAGTCCTTGGTCTAATCGGCCAATTCGGCCAGGAATCTTTTGTCACTCAGAATTTACACCCGGATAGGGCCCCCTGCGCCCATGCCTTAAGACAGGGACGGGTACCTGGGCCATGCGTCCGGCTCGGGGGAAATTTGGCTGCTGCGACAAGCCATTGGCACGCAAGCGAGCACGAGTCAGCTGTCCGGCGTGGCGTACAGAGGCGGCATTATCCGGGATGCAACAGGGAAAGAAGTGTGCTGCCCTGGCCTGCAACATGACGGGTTGCAGGCCAGGGCAGAGGCAAGGGCTGGCGCTATCGGCTAGGAATGCTTGCTTTCCCAGGGGGTGATGGCTGTCATGTCGCTCAAGTCGTAGGGGGTGAGCTGATACACATAGTAGTTGAGCCAGTTGCTGATCAGCAGGCTGCCATGACTATGCCAACGTGCCACCGGCGGTTTGGCGGCATCGTCCCCGGGGTAATAATTCTGCGGGATCTGCGGCGCCAGTCCGGCGGCCAGATCCCTGTGATATTCGTCGTTCAGGGTCGATTTATGGTACTCGGGGTGCCCCATGACGAACAGGTTGCGGTTGTTCTTGCTCAACACCAGATAGGCGCCGGCTTGATCCGACTCGGCCAAGACCTGCAGATCCGGGTGTTGCCGCAACTGCGCCAGGCTCATCTCGGCAAAGCGCGAGTGCGGCGCGAAGAACTCATCATCGAAGCCCCGCAGCAAGGGAAAATGCTCAGAGGTGCGCTTATGGTTATAGACCCCGGAACGCTTCTTCTCGAGCAAGGTACGGTTCAGGCCATAGAGATGAAACAGGCCGGCGTGGGCCGCCCAGCAGAGAAACAACACAGAGGTGACATGCCGCTGCGACCAGTCGATGATCTCGCGGATATGGTCCCAATAACTTACATCTTCAAATTCCACCTGCCCGAGGGGGGCGCCCGTGATGATGAGGCCGTCATAATTGTTGTGGCGCACCTCCTCGAAGTCACGGTAGAAATTATTCATATGATCTATCGAGGTGTGCCTGGATGCCTTATCGTGGATCCGCAGCAAGTCCACCCCCACCTGCAGTGGCGTATTCCCCAGCAGACGCAGTAGTTGGGTCTCTGTCTCTATCTTATTGGGCATAAGATTGAGGATCAGCACCCTCATGGGCCTGATATCTTGATTTGCGGCCCGGGTTTCGGACATCACAAAAATATTTTCCGACTCTAGCACTTCTGCGGCAGGCAGGTTGTCTGGAATTCTGACCGGCATATGACGCCTCTTTCTCTGGGTTTATCTAAGGACGGCTCCCCCGGGAGCCGTCTGTGCGATTCACTAGTTCGGCGTCTGGACCGCGGCCCGGCAGTCTAGGAACCGACCTTATCCAACATGACGGACAAGGGGACAAGCGCATTCGGATCCAGGCTATAGGCCTGGGTATTGATGAACAGCAACTTGTCATTCAACATGATTTTGGCCCCGACGGCATAGGTATGTCCGGCGATAAAGGCCGTCCTCGGCAGGACAAACTCGAACCGGGTCGGCGTGGCTAGCTCCGACATGGTCACGCTCGCCAGTATCTGTGCCGGTACATCCATCTTGGACACGTCTTTCACTTCTATGCTCAACTCGGCCGCCGCAGGCAAGGCGATGCGTTCACTAAACCAGATCTGTCCGGAAATGATCTCAGTGGCGTCACTGGCCTCCAGGATTTCATGTTTATCTGCGGGCGTACAAGCCGGCAGTCCCCCCATACAGGCCAGTATCACCAAGACCGCCGACACTAGGCCATGTCTATGTATATGTCTATGGCTGAAACTCATCTTCATTCCCCCATCATACCCAAAGACTTCCAGATGTCTACACGTCTTAACCATACTTTTCTTCATCCAGCGCAAGCATCAAACATGAGGCATCAAACATGAGGCAACAAAAAAGGAGCCCATGGCTCCTTTTCACTGAATGACTGAGGTTAGAAAGTATAACCAACGCTCAGCATATACACCCAGGGATCCACGTCTGTGTCTATCTTAACGGCCTGATCACCCAGGTTGAATTTGACCTCTGTGTCTATCTTGGCATACCAGACCGAGGCATTGACCAGCCAATTCTTGTCGATCTTATAGTCCAACCCAAGCTGTCCGGCCAGGCCCCAGGAGTTGCTCATGCTCAAGTCGCTCAGGCCCAAGGCCTTGGCTTCATCGGTGAAATCATTGTCGAAGAAGTTGGTGTAATTCACCCCCAGACCTATGTAGGGGCGCAATGCCGACTGCGCCGTACCGAAGTAGTACTGAGCGACCAGAGTCGGTGGCAACTGCTTGGTGTCGGCGATTTTACCCAGACCTGCCAGGGAGACATCGTGGCTGAACGGCGTTGCCGCCAATAACTCCAGGCCAAGGTTATCCGTCAGCATGTAGGCAAAATTCAATCCCAACTGAGTGTCGTTACTCACGGAAAATTCACCCAGACCGGCAACATCCTCACTCGACTCATTGGGCGCCACCATGGCGGCACCGGCACGGACTATGATATCGCCGGCCTGATGGGCAAAGGCGGAAGCAGAGATGCCGGAGCAGAGTAAGGCGCTGGCAATGAGGCAGGAAGTTAAGGTTTTATTCATCATGATCTCCAGTAGCATAAACTCAGAACTATGAGCTAGCTTATTGTTATGTATTAATTTGTCTGGAGGCAGAATGTCAGATCCCCTGAGGGGTTTTCTTGATCTAAATCAGTAGCCGGACTAAATGTGTGGGTAAAGCGAACGACTTGGGATCTGGATCACAGGCTAAGTCGGTGCAAGTCTGAGTTGCGGATAACGCGTCAGCCAGGCTTTGGCCTGCAGGCGTTGTTCGAACACAGTCCTGTCCCGCCGGGCATTGGCTGTCAGTTGCAGTGAAAACAAGCCATGCCAGCCGAAGACGCTGACCAGTCTCACCTGCGCTGGGTCGAGTGCGGTGCTGCCCGCTTCCTTGAGGGGAATCGCCATGTCTTCCCTCAGCGCCACCCCGACGGCGGTTTCCTGCTCGGGCCAGAAGCCCATGGCATCTTCGGTCGAGCGATAAGGCCGGTCGGCATTTCTCAGGTGCATCCTGGCCTGGTTCTTCACCGACCAGGGATATTCGGGCGCCAGCAGCCGCAGGCGCGCCTCCAGCCTGGCATCACGCTCGCGGGAAGTGTCTTTCGCACAGAAGTAGATGAAGTCTATGTCGTTGAGGCTCGAAGCCGGATAGCCATGTAAGTTATCCCACACCAGGTCCCGCACAAAGCCCGCCGCCAGCAGCCAGTCAGTCAGCCTCTCCTCCGAGGCCAATTGCCTCGCGGCCATGAGTGCCAGCAGGCGCGCCTCGTCCCGGCCGAGCCAATGCAGCAACCTGGCTTCGGGTTCGAAAGCATGCCCCTCTTGCCTCTCTTGCCCCTCTTGCCTATGTATAGTCATAGGCATATGTCTCCCTGCGTCTAACATAATTCATGTCCATCATAAGCATACAGAATAGGCATGCAGAATAGGCATACAGAAGTGGCTATGCCCGCCTGCCGCTGTGTTTGCCACTGCGCATGCCGCCGTGGCCGCAAAAAAAAAAGAGCCGCGACTGCGGCTATCCAAGCTCAAAGACGCCTCCCATGAAGGGAGGAGCCACTCAGACTGCGTCTGGCTGCAGCTCCGGCGCCGCCTGGCTGAAGGCCGGCAGCTTATTACAATTTGTCCAGATCCGCATTATGTTGGGGTAGGCACTCAGGTCGACATTGAAACGCTGGGCATTATACACCTGGGGCACCAGGCAGACATCGGCCAGGGTGATGCTGTCACCGAAGCAATACTCTCCCGCATGTTGCTCGAGCAACGCTTCGAAGGCACCGAAGCCTTCATGGATCCAATGTTGATACCAGCTGTTCTTGGCCGCCTCATCCAACCCCATGGGCCCCGTCAGGTATTGCAACACCCGCAAGTTGTTCAGTGGATGGATCTCACAGGCGATCGCCAGCGCCATGGCCCGCACTCTGGCGCGCTCGGCACTCATTGCCGGCAACAGAGGGCAATCATTATAGGTTTCATCCAGATATTCTATGATGGCCAGGGACTGGGACAAGACCAAAGGCGTGTCTGTGCCCTCGCCCACCACCAGGGTGGGCACCAACTGCTGGGGATTGAGGCTGGCGAAGTCGGCCTTGTGCTGCTCGCCGCCGTCACGTACCAGATGCACGGACACTTGCTCGGCCTCCAGTCCTTTGAGGTTGAGGGCGATACGCACCCTATAAGCGGCACTCGAGCGCCAGTAACCATAGAGTTTCAGCATTTTCATCTCCTTATAAAAAACGGGGCAAATACCTGGTATCAGCCCCGTCGTATCAACTTAAGTTGGTGTTAGCCTTTGTATTCGACGACCTGCTGGTCGATCGAACCGAAGATGCTGTGATTGTTATCGTCCAACATTTCGATGCGCACCCGGTCGCCGAAGCGCATGAACGGCGTGCTGGCCTTACCCTCGGCGATCACTTCCAGCATGCGCTTCTCTGCCAGACAGCTAGAGCCGGCGCTGCGATCATAATTGGAAATGGTTCCTGAGCCGACTATGGCACCCGCGCCCAAGGGGCGCGTCTTGGCGACATGGGACACCAGCTGGCTGAAGTTGAAGGTCATGTCGACGCCGGCATTGGGGCGACCGAACAGACTGCCGTTCAAATGGGTTATCAGCGGCAGGTGTACCTTGGAGTCCTGCCAGCGATCGCCCAGCTCGTCCGGCGTCACGGCCACAGGCGAGAAGCTGCTCGAAGGTTTGGACTGGAAGAAGCCGAAGCCCTTGGCCAGTTCACCCGGGATCAGGTTACGCAGCGACACGTCGTTGACCAACATCAACAGCTTGATGTGCTCTGCGGCGGCTTCTGGGGAGACGCCCATGGGGACATCATCGGTGATCACCGCAATTTCCGACTCGAAATCTATGCCCCAATCTTCACTGCCGAGGGCGATATCCGCCTTGGGAGCGATGAAACTGTCTGAGCCGCCCTGGTAAAAGAGTGGATCTGTCCAGAAGGTTTCCGGCATCTCGGCACCGCGCGCCTTGCGAACCAACTCGACATGGTTGACATAGGCGCTGCCATCGGCCCACTGGTAGGCGCGTGGCAAGGGCGACAGGCATTTGGCCTCATCGAAATCGACGGCATTATCCAGCTTGCCTTCGTTCAGCGCCTCGTACAGCTCCTGCAGCTGAGGCTTGAGCAGATCCCAGGCATCCAGCAACTGCTGCAGCGTGTGGGCTATGGCCGGCACTGCGACAGCCTTGGTCAAATCTTTGCTGACCAACATCAACTGGCCATCACGGCGGCCATTGTCATAACTTGCGAGTTTCATATCTGCTCCTGTGCTTATTCTGCTTGACGGACAGGCTTGCGATTCAAGCCTTCTCCCGCCTCTATTCCCGGTACCCGGGCACGCATTCCTGGGCTTATTGGGCGTAGGAATACCCTATGTCCGGCAAGATTCCTATAGCGTGACCCGAATCACATTAACTCGGGCACGGCATGCTTTTGTAAACTTATAATTACGCATCAGGTTTTCGACGACTTATAGGGGGCTTGCGCCACCGTTCCGTTCAAAAAGCCAACGCTCCGGTGGCAAATTCAATTTACAGCCCTATTTGCGCTTACTTATCTTATATTCCCTGAGCTTGTTGGCGATGGCCGTATGCGACACCCCGAGCTTCTTCGCCAGCTGACGTGTGCTGGGATAGGCGGGGTACAGGCGGCGCAACAGGCTGGCTTCGAATTGTTTCATCGCCTCATCCAGGCTGCCCTCGAACTGATTATCGAAATAACCGAATCCTTCGGCATAGGAAGGCAGTTTCAGCTGCTCGACCGTGAGTTCCGTCGAGCCATCCCACATGGACACGGCCCTGAATACCGCATTCTTCAGCTGGCGCACATTGCCCGGCCAGGCATAGCTGAGCAAGTGATCCCGGCATTGGGCCGAGATCCGCCGCATCGGGCTGGACAGCTGCTGGCTGTAATGCTCGAGGAACATCTCGGTCAGCGGAATGATGTCGACCTTGCGCTCGCGCAGTGACGGCATGTGGTAGCTGAGCACATGGATGCGGTAATAGAGATCTTCGCGAAACTCCCCCGTTTGGCATAGCTCGGCGAGATTCTTCTGGGTCGAACATATGATGCGCACATCGGCACGCACTTCCTCGTCGCCGCCTATGCGCCTGAAGGTACCATCCTGCAGCAAACGCAACAGCTTGACCTGGGCCGCCTTGGACATCTCGGCGATTTCATCCAGGAATATGGTGCCGCCCTTGGCCTCTTCGAAGAAGCCACGCTTAACCACGGCCCCCTTGCTGACGTAACCGAACAATTCCTCTTCGGCGGCGCTGTCCGGCAAGGCGGCACAGTTGATGGCGATGAAGGGATGTTCGCGGCGCATGCTGGCGTCATGACTGGCCCTGGCCATCAATTCCTTGCCCGTGCCGGTTTCACCCGTGATCAACAGAGGGGCATCCAACTGGGCCATGCGCCTGGCTTGCTTGAGCACGTCTTTCATCTTGTCGCTGACCGCCAGCACGTTCTCAAATCCTGTGGTCTGGTTCTGCAACGCATTGAACTGCTTGCCTACCCTGGCCGGCGACTTGAGCGACACCACGGCGCCTGCGAGTATGGTCTTGTCATTCTCGTCGGGTAAATAGATGGGCAGCATCTCGGCCAGGTATTCGTTGGGGCCTATCTGGACCCGGGTCGCCTGGGCCAGCACCTGGGATTCACTCAACCAACGCCCGAAGTTGAAGCCCTGCACCCAATGGTTGATGGACTCGTCCAACACCTCATGCTCGGCCATCCCCAGGGTCAGCAGCGCGGACTCGTTGACTATGCAGATCCTGCCCTTGGTATCGATCGAAAACACCGAGTCGGGCAAGGTCTTGAGCAGGGTCTTGAGGGCGTAATGTTCCTGCTCCGAGGGCATGAAAGACACGGTACGCACATCGTGGACGCTCTCCACCTTGCGTATCTGCGGCATCAATTCACTCAAGGTATTGAAGCCGATCTCGGCAAATTGCAAGTACAAGAATCCCTGGTTGCTCGCATCTATGGCGATCAGATTGATATGGTAGCGCTCCAGCACCACCAAGATATCTTTCGCCAATCCAACACGATCCTGACAACTAACTTCCAAGCGCATAATGCTGATGTTCCCTGTTTTTAGATTCGATTTATGGGATAAACACGCCGAGTTCTCTCACTATGAACGGCCATAGTGGCATTTAAGAGTACAGCTCGTAGGGCTGACAGCGGCCGATGAAAATGCGCCTATACGTTAGAAGGTTATCTCAAATGTGGCAAGTGATGTTTACAGCAGATTTGTAACAAGGGAATAATATCAGTGCCAAACATGATGTAAGACACTGATCAATATCTGAAATATGTTAATCGAGCAACTGGTCTGTCTTGGCGGCCATGATGAAATCGTTCTTATGCAGCCCCTTGATGGAATGAGACCACCAAGTCACTGTCACCTTGCCCCATTCGGTCAGGATCCCGGGATGGTGAAACTCGGCTTCCGCCAGATCCGCCAGTTTATTGGTGAAAGCCATGGCGAGTTTGAAATTCTTGAACTTGTATACACGTTCGAGCTGCATTATGCCGTCACGCACTTCCACTCCCCAGTCGGGGATCATGCGCACCAACTCGGCCAATTCCTGATCTGTGACCTTGGGGGCATCCGCCTGGCAGGCTTCACATTTCATCTCGGATAATACTGTCATCACAACTCCTACTGTCTTTATTGTTCGCTTCGGCCAA
Source organism: Shewanella sp. AS16 (assembly GCF_021412365.1). NCBI lineage: Bacteria > Pseudomonadati > Pseudomonadota > Gammaproteobacteria > Alteromonadales > Shewanellaceae > Shewanella > Shewanella sp. AS16. The sequence goes on from NZ_JAKCLK010000001.1 coordinate 541,140, forward strand.
TAGCCTATCTGATTGTTCTGATCGTTAGCTGGCCTTGGATTTAGGCTCAAACTTGGGGGCAAACAGCCCAAGTTTACGTGCTTCTTGCACCGCCGCCATGATGTCCATCCTGGCGATCTCATCGAGGAAATCTATGTGCTCTATGACATAGTAAATCGGCTGCATTATATCGATTCGATAAGGGGTACGCAGCACATCGATAAGCTCAAACGGCTTACGCTCGGGCACATCGCTCAGGGCGTACAAGGTTTCCCCAGGCGAGCTCAGGATACCGCCACCATAGATACGCAGAGGTTCATTCTTGGCCTGCACCAGACCAAATTCTATGGTGAACCAATAGAGACGCGCCAGGAATACCCTTTCTTCCTTGCTGGCGGCCAGGCCCAATTTACCGTACATATGGGAAAAATTGGCGAAAGCCGGATTAGTCAGCAAAGGACAGTGGCCGAATATCTCATGGAAAATATCCGGCTCCTGCAGGTAATCGAATTCTTCCTTGCGGCGAATGAAGGTCGCCACGGGAAACTCTTTGTTGGCCAACAATTCGAAGAAACGCCCGAAGGAGATCAGTGCCGGCACGGCCGCCGTCTTCCAACCTGTGGTTTCCAGCAACACTCTATCTATCTCGGCCAGCTGCGGGATCCTGTCGGTTGGCATGGCCAGGGCGTCCAGCCCCTGAATATATTCATCACAGGCGCGTCCCGGTAAATTGACTGCCTGACGCGCATATAATTGACCCCAGATGTCATGTTCTTCCTGGGGATAGTGGATAAAGCCTGTGGCGTCGGCCTGCCGCGCCAGGTAAGGAGTACCTTTATTCATCATATTCACTTCGCTCTACTGCAATGCCCTCATAGTGTTCCAAGGTTAGATTTTTGTTAACTCCCCCTGCCGATATTGTCGGTTCGTAAAGCGACGACAAACGTAAACTAATACTGACATGCACGCCAACAGCCAGAGGCATGGGCGTTTGCCGAGCAGCAACAGTGGCGGCATTTGTTGACAGAGGAAGATCTCAGGCTTGTTGCCCAGGCGAAAAATCTTGTCCGAATCGCTAAAATTTAACCTTTGGAAATGGCTTTTCAGCCCAGCTCCTTTACAATAACCGCCATTCACATTCGGGGTTAAGCCTTAAGGGAAAGAATGAAACAAGATAACATACGCAAAGCCGTCATTCCGGTTGCCGGTCTGGGGACCCGCATGTTGCCCGCCACCAAGGCCATCCCCAAGGAGATGCTGCCCGTGGTGGATAAGCCTTTGATCCAATACGTGGTCAGCGAAGCCATCGCCGCCGGGATCAAGGAAATAGTGCTGGTAACCCACGCCAGTAAGAATTCCATCGAAAACCATTTCGACACCAGCTTCGAGCTCGAGGCCCAACTGGAGCGCAGGGTCAAGCGCCAGCTGCTGGATGCGGTGCAGTCTATCTGCCCTAAAGATGTGACCATCATCAGCGTACGTCAATCACAGGCCAAGGGCCTGGGGCACGCCATCCTCTGTGCCCGCTCGGTAGTGGGCGATGCCCCCTTCGCCGTGCTGCTGCCGGACGTATTGATAGATGAAGCCAGCTGCGATCTGCAATGGGATAACCTAGCTTCCATGGTGCAACGCTTCAACGACACCAATGTCGGCCAAATCATGGTCGAAGGCGTGCCCCATCAGCTGGTAGACCAATACGGCATAGCCGATGTCAATGGCCATGATCTCAAGCCCGGCGAGTCCGAACCTCTGGTCGAGCTGGTCGAGAAGCCGGCGATCGACGAAGCGCCGTCGAACCTGGCCGTCGTCGGCCGCTATGTGCTGCCGGCCAGCATCTGGCCCCTGCTGGCCAAGACCCCTGCCGGTGCCGGCGATGAGATCCAACTGACGGATGCCATCGCCATGCTGATGGAACAGGAACAGGTCAACGCCTACTATATGCAGGGCAAGAGTCATGACTGCGGCAATAAGCAGGGCTACATGAGAGCCAATATAGAACATGCACTGCGTCATCAAGAGATAGGCGAAGAGCTTGGGATTTACCTTAAAGAACTAGTCAAAGGATTGAAATAATGGGTGTTTTAGTTACCGGTGGCGCAGGTTATATCGGCAGTCATACTCTGGTCGAGCTGCTGAACGCGGGCCATGAGGTCATAGTGCTGGACAATCTGTCCAATTCCTGTGTCGAAGCCCTGGCGCGGGTGGAGCAGATAACCGGCAAGAGCCCGATTTTCTACCAGGGTGACATACTCAACAAGGCCCTGTTACAGAAAGTCTTTCGCGACAATCAGATAGAAGCCGTCATTCACTTTGCCGGCTTGAAAGCCGTCGGCGAATCCGTCGCCAAGCCGCTCAAGTATTACGAGAATAATGTCACAGGCACTCTGGAGCTATGTCAGGTGATGGCCGAATTCGGGGTCAAGAAGCTGGTATTCAGTTCTTCGGCGACCGTTTATGGCGATCCCGCCAGCTTGCCCATCACGGAGGATTTCCCGACCGGCGCCACCAATCCCTATGGTCGCTCCAAGCTGATGGTCGAGCAGATACTGGCGGATTTGGCCAGGACCGATGCCAGCTGGAATATTGCCTGCCTGCGTTATTTCAACCCGGTCGGGGCTCACGCCAGTGGTCTGATTGGCGAAGATCCCAACGATATCCCCAACAATCTGATGCCCTTCATCGCCCAGGTGGCGATAGGCAAGCGCGAACTGCTCAGCGTGTTCGGCGGCGATTATCCGACCCCAGACGGCACAGGAGTCAGGGACTATATTCATGTGGTCGACTTGGCCCAGGGCCATCTGAAGGCCTTGGCTAAACTCGCCGGCAACCCAGGACTCGTGACTTACAATCTGGGAACAGGTCAGGGTTACAGCGTACTGGAGATGCTCCGGGCCTTCGAGAAGGTCTGTGGCAAGCCAATAAACTACAAGATAGTCGAGCGCCGTCCCGGTGATATCGCCGCCTGCTACGCGGATCCTACCCTCGCCAGAGAGGACTTGCATTGGCAGGCGAGCCATAGCCTGGAAGACATGGTCAGCAGCAGTTGGCACTGGCAATCGTCAAACCCCAATGGTTACAAACACTAACTCATGCCGGCGCCGGCAGCCAAATATCTGGCGGCCTGGCGCCAAATATTTGTGGTTTTGTTAGCGAAAAAATCCGGTTAACATTCGTCTTATCTTTGCTTAACAAGACCAGACTATGTTCAAAAAAAAGAAGCCAACTGCGGCCCTCACCTTCATCGCCCAAGGCACTAAACTGACAGGCATGACAGAGTTCAGCGGCGATGCCTTGATCGGCGGCGAGCTCAACGGCAGTGTCTATTCTGAGGCCAATATCACCATAGAGCTCAATGGCTGCATCCAGGGCGAAGTCAAATGTCATGAGCTGAAGGTGGCGGGTTTTTTCAACGGCAAGTTGGCATGTGACAAGCTCATCATCACAGGCAGCGGCACCCTGGAAGGCGAGATCAGCTGCACCAGCATGGAAATTTACGACGGTGGGCAATTCATAGGCACCAGGGTAAAAGAGCAGCTGATGCTACTCGACTCGGCATCCAGGACGGCTGACGTCGCTGAGGGCGGGCAAGATTGCGACTTTGCCGAGGCCGCCGGCGCCTGACAGCGAGGGCCTAAGGGTTTCCAGGCGCAGCCGGCAAGCTGAAGGCGGCGATCCTTTGGCGCAGCAAGCGCACGAACTCTGCGCTATCACGGTCCAAGCTGTCTTTGGGAATATACAAGTGGTAGCCAAGATGCGCATTCAAGGTCTGGCATCTATGGCCAAACATCGCCAGCACCCCGCGGTATCTGTCACCCTCGACAAGCAGCGGGGTAAATTCGGCACCGAGATAATGCTCCAAGGACTGCAGATCTTCATCCTGGGTGGCCGCCGTCATCAACAGCGGCCGCTGCTCCGTCAGTAAGCCCGTGGCCAATCTGGGGGAGATGTTATCCAACACGGGATTGAGTCGCTTCAATTTTATGCCGACATAAGGCAATTCTATCAACTCCATGCCCTGGGTTAGCCTGGGAACATCGACCCTGTGGATGTTGTCCCAGGCCACGAACACGCTGCCGCGCCTGTGATGGTAATTCAGCCCCGAGGGCGTGAGCTCCATGCTGGTCTCGGGTTCGTACAGCTTGGCCAGCCCCAACAGCAGGCCGACGGCCCCCAGAGAAAACAGGAGTAATCCGGCGGCAAACAAGCCAGGGTAGCCCAGCAGCAAGCTCAGCCCCAGCAACAGGCTGACGCCGCCCCCAAGTGATAGGGTCAGGCCATTGCGTTTGGAAAAGGGCCGCACGGCAAAGATATCGCTTTCACTCTTCACTCTGGTCTTGCTCCTGTTTGAGTTTAAACCACAACTGTCCCAGATACTCGTGAATGGCGCGCTGGCTGGCCAACAGATGCCTGGCATCGAGTCGCCACCAATAATCCTCCCTGGCAAGAAAATCCGTCGGCGCCGCCTCCGGCTGCAAGCCCTGGGCGGTAAAAATCTGCATGCTTCTCGGCATGTGAGTCGCAGACGTGACCAAACGGAAAGGGGCATCGGCTATCTGAAACTTGGCATATTCGGCTTCTTCTATCGTATCTCTGGCGAGCGGCAACAGCAGTATCTTATCTTCGGCAACCCCGAGTTCCATGGCCGCATCGGCCATCACCCTGGCATGGGAGCGACTGTTCGTTTCACCATTCCAGCCGCTGACCATGAGTTTACAATCCTGCCCCAGCGTCAACTGCCGCAGCCCCTCGGTGAGCCTTGCCAGGGCAACGGGAGACAATTGTTGTGTCGCACTGCCGGCCAGGCTGTCGTCATGGCCTGAGCCCAACACCATCACCAGGCAAGCCCCAGAAATGGCCTGGTTGTTGACGCCATAACTGGATTCCAGCGGTCTGAGCAGCAGATTGCTGCCCCAGACGCTGCTGAGCAGCACCAGGAGTGTCAGCGCCAGCAACAATAGGGGACGGGCGAGGCGACGATGTCGCCAGAAGAAGAATACGAGCAGGAGCAGCAGACAAATCAAGGGAACCGGCATCGCCAGCTGTGACAGAAGTTTCTTAACCCAGAACATAGGCATCCTCGAGAGCACGGATAAAGACTGAGGCACGGGTCGGGCCAAAGCCGTGAGCCCGGGACGTGCGAGTGCGCCATGCTAACATGGAAACACCCCCGGCTTCATCCGACTAACGGCGAATGAAGCCAGACTCAGTCCCTAGCTTTCGGCGCCGGCGTCCGGCATCAGGCCTTCTGCCACAACCAGGCCGCCCCCCGCACTCCGGAGGAACAACCGTAGAGGTTCTGTACCACAGGGGTACGACACTCGCCGCCCAAGACATACTTGGACAGGAGATCCGGTAATCTGGGGTAGATGGCATCAATATTCGACATGCCGCCACCCAGCACTATGGCATCGGGATCCAGCATGTTGATCACATGTGCAAGAGAGCGGGCCAGCCTGTCCATGTAACGCTCAAACGCCTGGTTGGCAGCGGCATCGCCCTTGGCGACCAAGGCCATGATATCGGCGCCCGAGGTCAAGGCCTGACCCGTGGCGGCATTGTAATCTCGTACGAAGCCGGTGCCTGATATGAAGGTCTCGATGCAATCCTTGTTGCCACAGAAACAGCTGGTGCTGTTGAATTCCGCCGCCGTCATCCAAGGCAGGGGATTATGGCCCCATTCGCCACCTATGCCGTTGCCGCCGCCATGAACCTTGCCGTTGATGGCTATGCCGGCGCCGCAACCCGTGCCTATGATCACGCCAAACACCACACCTTTACCTGCGGCGGCGCCATCGACGGCCTCCGATACCGCGAAGCAATTGGCATCGTTGGCAACCCGAACCTCACGGTTCAGCCTGGCACCGAGATCCAAGTCCAGCGGATGACCGTTTATCCAGGTGGAATTGGCATTTTTCACCAGACCGGAAAAGGGGGACACCACGCCAGGGATGCCAACCCCGACCGTGCCTGTGATCCCGAGACTGGCCTCGGCATCCAACACCAGGGTGGTAACTGCATCCAAGGTCGCCTGGTATTCTCTGGGAGTGGGGACGCGCTTACGGTACAGCTCACGTCCCTCATCACACAAGGCTACCAGTTCTATTTTTGTTCCACCCAGATCGACGCCCATGCGCATCATCAGTCACTCTCCGCTTATCAGTGTAAACTCGGTCCCAGGCATATAGGCCTGCCGAGCGTGAATGTTATTTTGCCCAGCCCGGCGCTGTCGCAATAAAGTAGGGGTTTAAAATCTCTGCCTTCTGGTTATACCTCAATGGCTCGTCTGTGCCATAACGAATCACCCTGCCCCCGGCGGCCTCCAGCACGGCCTGGGCCGCGGCCGTATCCCATTCGCTGGTGGGCCCCAGTCTGGGGTAAATATCCGCCGCCCCTTCCGCCAGCAGACAAAACTTGAGCGAGCTGCCGACACTGAGCAAGCTATGGGCGCCCAGCGCCTCTAGATAGGCCGCAAGTCCTGAGCTGGCGTGGGAGCGGCTGCCGACGACTATCGGCTCGGGCCGAACGGCATCTGTCTTGCCTGCGCCATCCAGGCGTATCGTCTCGCCTTGGTGCACTAACCAGGCACCGCTTGCCAATGACCCCAGATAACACTTGTCGAGCACGGGCGCATAAACCACCCCGGCAATGGCGCGGCCTTGATGGATCAAGGCGATGTTGACGGTAAACTCGCCATTGCGCTTGAGAAATTCCTTGGTGCCATCCAGAGGATCTATCAGCCAGTAAGTCGACCAATGGCGACGAACCTCCCAGGGAATATCCGCCGCTTCTTCCGACATCACAGGATATTGAGGGAACTGGCGCGTCAGGGCAGCGACTATCGACTCATGACTGGCAATATCGGCCGCAGTCACAGGGCTGGCATCCGCCTTATGCGCCACTTGCACCTCAGTCTGCCCATAGACTCTGAGTATGGCCTCTCCGGCCTGCAACGCGATAGCGGCAACCTGGTCCAACTGTTCCCGCGAAAGTATCTCTGATGTCACAGCTTAATTCCTTGAAATATTGAGGCGTCGTTGCATTATGCCATCTTGCCGGACGGGAATTAATAACATATTCGTCATATATTGATCAAAAGATACTAAGCCAAGGGCCCATGGCTGAAAAGCCTTGCAGGCCGGGTTGCATTCGTATTCACCCATGCCCGCCCCAGCCATGGCCCCAAAGAAGCAGCCATGGCCCCAAAGAAGCAGCCATGGCCCCAAAGAAATGGCCCCCAAGCAACAACAATCTGAGTTCGAACCCGGGACAGGGATAAAAGATCAAAACCGACAACCGGCAACACAACAGGAGCAGAGGCCATGGCATGCTTGAGACCCATGCTCCTGCATGCAAACCCTTGGCTGCGCCCTGCCCCGCAAGATAAGCCAAGATCATTTTCCCTGAGCCCAGGCAGGCATTCACGATAAAAACCAGGGCCTTGGGGAGAAATAGCTGACATTTCAAACAAACAGCACCCCATCCCCACAGCGAAAACAGAAAATAAAGCTATACAAAAAAGCGAACTGTGTTAACCTGGAACCCGGCCTGTGATTCAGACCTATTTATAAGCAATATTATGTTTTTGAAAACCTTCGCTGCACCGTGTATTTTGTTTGCCGTCATGAAGCTTTCCACTCATAACTTATCATCAACATAAATAATTCTATTTCCGGCTGTATCCCGCATAATTGCGAATTATTTGATTGAAAATTTTGGAGACATTCATGTCTAAAACTACTGGTGTAGTTAAATGGTTTAACGAAGATAAAGGTTTCGGTTTCATTTCTCCTGACAATGGCGGCGCCGACGCATTCGTTCATTTCCGCGCTATCGTTTCGGATGGTTTCAAAACCTTAGCCGAAGGTCAAAAGGTTTCTTTTGACGTAGAGCAAGGCCAAAAAGGCCCACAAGCTGCGAACGTTGTTGTTCTGTAATTAGAACCGCACCCGCAGAAAAATGCCAGCTTATGCTGGCATTTTTTATGGGCGTAATTTAGTCTTTAATCATGATGTTATCCCTTCAATGAGCCGCGCTAGCGTCCTCAGCCCTGCAGCAGATACTCTTCGGCCTTCTCTACCCTTCTGGGTTTCCCCACCAATAACAAGATATCACCGGCCTGGATCAACCAACTGGCATCCGGGTGATCCACTTCCGCGCCGCCGCGCCGCACCGCCCTCAGCTCCACCTTGAGTTTCTCCCAGGGGATATCGGCCAGACTCTTGCCGACAGCATTGGCTTCCCTGGGCAAGGCGACCGCATGCAGCAACTCCAGGGTGAAGTCGGTCTCAGTGCCGGAAAAGAAGCCATGCAAATATTGATAATGATTGCGCCGCTCAAACTCGAGCCGTTTCAGGATCCGCGCCAGCGGCACCCCGCATTGATACAGTACCTGGGACACCAACATCAGGCTGCCTTCGAGGGACTCGGGGATCACTTGGCTGGCACCGGCCTTTTCCAGCTCTTCCAGGCCAACACTGTCACGGGTACGCACCAAGATCTTGGCCTCAGGCGCCAGAGTCTTGCAGAGCGGCAAGACTTCTTCCAGGCTTCTGGAGTCGTAGAAAGTCACCACCACCATCTTCGCCTGCCGCACCCCGGATTGCTTTAGGATGCTGCGCTTACAGGCATCACCGAAATAGACAGGCTCGCCGCCACGCCTTGCCTCCGAGACCCGGGTGGGGTCGAGATCCAGCACCCTATAGGGCACGGCTTCCGTCTTGAGGAATCTGGCTATGGTCTGGCCGACCCGGCCATAACCCAGAATAAGCACCAGCTCTTTGACATCTTGCATGGCGTCATCCGGCTTTTCCATCACCACCCTGGGGCCAAGCCCCTGGGCCCAGCGGCCAATGTTCACACTGTGGCGCACCAGCCAGGGAGCGAGCGACATGGATAAGACGGCCACCATCACGAATATGGTGCTGACCTCCTTATCCAGGAGTTGATAATTGACCGCCAGCGCCAGCGCCACGAAACTGAATTCCCCCACCTGGGCCAGCGTCATGCCGGTGCTGAGCGCTATCCTGACGGGCTCGCCGATCAAGCGCAGCAAGCCATAGACGATCGCCGTCTTGCCCAGGATAACCGCCGACAGGATCAGGAGAATCTGCCACCAGTAATGCAGCACCAAGGCGAAATCCAACAGCATACCGATGGAAATGAAAAATAGCCCCATCAGCAGATCCCGAAACGGCCGTATGTCCGCCTCCAGCTGACGACGATACTGGCTCTCCCCCAATAGCATCCCCGCCATGAAGGCCCCCAACGCCATGGACAGCCCCAACCATTGAGTCAGGACCCCGGTCAACAGGGCCACCACCAAGGTCGACAGCACGAACAGCTCATTGGAGCGGGAGCGGGCGACCTCATCGAATACCCTGGGCAGGGCCCATTTGCCGAACGCCATCAAGACGATGAAGGCCAGTATGCCTTTCACCAGTGCCAGTAGTATGGGGATGAAATCCAGAGGCTCGCCATCGGCGGCCAGCAGGGGCAGCAAGATCAGCAGGGGCACCACGGCCAGGTCCTGAAACAACAACACACTGACGGAAAGCTCACCATGACGTCGCCTGAGCCAACTCTGTTCATTGAGCAGCTTAAGCACGATAGCCGTCGAAGATAAGGCGACGGCCGAGCCTATGATCAGTGCCTCGGCCAAGGTACGGGAGCACAGCCAGGCGATGGCCATGCTCAGTAGGGTCGTGATGGCCACTTGGGCGAAACCCAGGCCGAACACGGTGCGCCGCATGGCCCAGAGCCTGGGCACTGAGAATTCCAGCCCCAGGGTAAACATGAGTAACACCACCCCCAGCTCGGCCACCGACTGCATCTGCTGCTGGCTGAACCAATGAAAGCCGCTCGGGCCACTGACGACCCCGGTCAGGAGATAGGCCAGAATCGCCGGCAACCCCAGACGCCGCAACAGGGCGATGCTGACGATGGCGATGACCAGCATCAGTAAGATCTGAATGAGAAAACTGTGTTCCATGCGCCGTCTAAGCCCCCAGTCAATATACTGACATAGGTATAGCGTTAAGGGTAACTACAAGATTAACTGAATGACAAATAAAGACAAATTTAATTAAAAAGATATTCGGCATGTTCTTTGCTTGTTTATTAACTATTATCAACCTCCCCGCTGGAGCAAGCTATGGATTTTGGCCTGACGACCGAGCTATTCCCGAATGAATACCGCTATCGGCCAACCTTGGCCGCCAATGACAAGCCCATGATAGATCTGGTGCAAGTCATACAAGGGCTGCATATGAGTTTGGATCCCAGGACAGTTTTTGCCTGTTACGGCAATGTGCTGGGACAACACTTGCCGGTCATGGGCGTAGACTTGTCGCTTGCCCAGCAGGAATTCAGCTGGGGCAGTCCCCATGGCATCAGCATGAGCCGCTACCTGGATTATGGCGATCGCGCCCTCAGCCTGAATTACAAGCTACAAAGCCTGCTGACCCAGCAACAGCTGGCCTTGCTGCAGGACATAGAGGCCCTGCTGTTGCAACCTCTGCTCAATGCGGTGCAATACCAGGCCATGTCCACCCAGGCCATGTTCGACTCGCTCACAGGGCTGGGAAACCGTCACTATTACCAAGAGAGCGTGAAGACGGCCGTCGCCCGCAGCCAACGCAACTTGGGGCAGGTTTCACTGGTGATCCTGGATCTGGATAACTTCAAGCAACTCAACGATTGCTTCGGCCATGCCTGCGGTGACAGCATACTCAAGGTCTTTGGCGAATTGCTCAATGAGTCTATCCGTAACACAGATCAGGCATTTCGTATCGGCGGGGATGAATTCGTGGTGCTGGTACAGGGCGATGCCCATGCTGCCGCCATCTTGTGTGAACGTATCATAAGTAAGATGCTCCAACAGCCGTTGCTGATGCGCTTCGAGGTGAAGGCCAGTCTGGGGGTCGCCCAATTGGCCGAGGAACAGGAGCATCACCAGCTCTATGAATTGGCCGACAGGGCACTATACCAGGCCAAGGCCGCCGGCAGAAACTGTTACCGGGTCAGCATGACCGACTATGATGAAGAGAGGATCAGTGCCTGAATGCCGCCCGCCTTCCCCCGAGTTGACGGCCTAGAGAGGGTCACCCTCCAGTACACAGGAGAGCCCGGGCGTTTCGGCTTCGCAGACGGCCGATTTTTCCAGCCAGAGGCCGACGGCCGCAACCAGCTTGTCGCCATAGAAGAGCAAAGGCCAACCGGCACGCTTCCAGGGAGGAATACCGAATTCCTGCCACAACTTCTTCAGCTCGCGCCCCTTGGCCCTCTGCTGCGGATGACAACGCAGACTCCCCCCTTGATTGAACCTGACAGTCACAGGCTCCCCCGCCGCGGGCAATCTCAACCTGGGCCCAGTGCCTGTCAGGCATAGACGCAGGCCACAGGAGTTGGCCAGACTCAGCTGCAGCGTCTTGCCGGCCAGCAGTTCTGCCATCTCGGCCGACGTTAGCACCCTCTGGCTGGCCGGCGCCTCCTCGGTGGCGGCACTGATGTAGGCCTTGGTTTGAAAACGTCGCACCAACAGACCCGAGACCCGGATCTCGACCCTGGCATCTTCCCTGGCATGCAGCAGCTGGCGGCGGATCTGCTCCAGCTGCAACTGAGACGGCGGCTTGAGCCCTAGCCTGTCGATATAGCCCCGCAGCAGCAGCGCCTGCCAGGCGGGGGATAAGGACGCAAACCCAGTTAGCCTCAGTGCCGATCCCGCATGAGGCACGGCTTCATCTATCCATTCGGGTAAGCGCTTGCTCACCTCTTCGTCGACCACGGCCTGCTGCTCGGCGCAGAGGGCGGCACTGCGGCTGGCCGTGCTGGCAATCGCCCCCCAGCGTGCCTTCAACCTGGGAATGATCTCCAGCCGCAAGAAGTTACGATCGAACTTATCGTCGGCATTGCTCTCATCCTCAATGTGCGCAAGCTGATGCCTCTGGGCATAGGCTTCGATCTGCTCGCGGCTGACATCCAGCAGGGGCCGCAGCTGCCACTTGTCGCCATCCAATGGCTGGCTGGCGCCCATGGCCGCCAGGCCCTTGGGTCCCTGGCCGCGCTTGAGTGCCAACAGTATGGTTTCCAGCTGATCGTCTTCATGGTGAGCCGTCAGGAGCAGATCGCCCGTTTGCATCAGGGCAAGGATGGCCCGATAGCGGGCAGAGCGGGCCTCGGCCTCCAGGCTCAGCCTCGGGCCCTGGCGCACCTTGACCCTCTGCACCTTGAGTGTCAGGCCATAGGCGTCGGCACTGGCCTGACAATGCCGGCTCCAGGCATCGGCGTTGGCACTCAAGCCATGATGCACATGCACCAATAACACCTGCCGCTGCGGATGGCGCTTGGCATACAGGCTCAGGCCATGGGCCAACACTTCAGAGTCTACGCCCCCGCTGTAAGCCAGCACTAACTTAGCCGTCGCCGGCAGACTCAGGGTCTGCAATTGCGCCTCGATACGCCCCGCCACGTCGATCATCTCTATGTATACCTCGGTTGTCGTCCCTGCCTGCACTCATGAGCCAAAATGGCAGGGATCAGCGCCTAGAATAAGATCCTGACCTTGTCCGATCCCAGCAGGGACTCGAGCGCCAACATGAGCTCATCCGTGGGATTGACCCGCCAGTCATCCCCCAGCCTGAACTGGCCCTTGGCCGCCTGCTGAGCATAGTTGAGCAACACGGGCACGGCGCCGTGACGCCAGGGGGTCAGGGTCTGCTCGAAACTGTCCAGCCACTGGGGCGAGATGGCGTCGGCATCGAGATCTATTTCCACCGCGCTGGCGAAATGACTGCGGGCCTCACCTATGTCTATGATGTTGCGCGCCGTCATGCGGTTGCCGCCGGAGAAATCATCGACACTCACCTCGCCTTCACAGATGAGGATCCTGTCCTTCTCCAGCAGGTGGCCGAACTTCTCGAATGCCTCGGTAAACAGCATTATCTCCAGCCGGGCACTCTTGTCATCCAGGGTCACCAGGCCCATCTTGGCGCCACGCTTGGTCAGCATAACCCGGGTCGCCACCACCAGGCCCGCCGCCTTGACCGTCTTGCCGCGCTCGGTCGGGTGTATGTCCTTCAGCCTGCCGGAGGTATAGTGCTTCAGCTCCTTCAGGTACTGATTGATGGGATGGCCGGTCAGGTACAGGCCAAGCGTCTCGCGCTCGCCCTCGAGCCAGATCTTATCCGGCCAGGGGGTACATTCCACAAACTGCTGCTTGTTGTCTTCCGGCTCGCTGTTGAGCAGACCGAACATGTCGTGCTGGCCTATGGCCTCGGCCTTGGCATGCTGATCCGCGGCGCGGATCGCCTCCGGCAGGGTCGCCATCATGGATGCCCTGTGGGGCCCCAGGGCATCGAGCGCCCCGGCACAGATGAGTTTCTCTATCACCCGCTTATTGAGTTTCTTCAGATCGATACGGGCGCAGAAATCGAATAAGTCGCTGAAGGGGCCATGCTGGCGCGCCTCTAGGATGGACTCCACCGGCCCCTCACCCACCCCCTTGATGGCGCCTATGCCGTAGACTATGTTGAGGTCGTCATCCACGGTAAATTTAAACAGCCCCTTGTTGACGTCCGGTGGAATGAGCGGCAGCCCCATGCGCTCGCACTCGTCTACCAGGGTGACTATCTTGTCTGTGTTGTCCATATCCGCCGACATCACAGCCGCCATAAACTGCGACGGGTAATGGGTCTTGAGCCATAGCGTCTGGTAGGACACCAAGGCATAGGCGGCCGAATGCGACTTGTTGAAGCCGTAGCCGGCGAATTTTTCCACCAAGTCGAAGATCTTCATCGACAGCTCGCCGTCGACGCCGTTCTTGATCGCCCCCTCCTTGAAGGTGCCGCGCTGCTTGGCCATCTCCTCGGGCTTCTTCTTACCCATGGCACGGCGCAACATGTCGGCACCGCCCAGGGTATAGCCGGCCAGCACCTGGGCGATTTGCATCACCTGTTCCTGGTACAGAATGATGCCGTAGGTGGGCTCCAGCAGCGTCTTGAGCGACTCGTGTTGGTACTCGGCATCCGGGTAGGACACTTCCTCGCGGCCATGCTTACGCTCGATGAAGTTGTCTACCATGCCGGACTGCAGCGGCCCTGGGCGGAATAGCGCCACCAGGGCGATCATGTCTTCGAAGCAGTCGGGCTGCAGCCGTTTGATCAGATCTTTCATGCCGCGGGATTCCAGCTGGAATACCGCTGTGGTCTCGTAGCGTTGCAGCAGGCGGAACGAGGCGGGATCATCCAGCGGGATCGCCTCGATGCGCACCGGCGGCCGGCCGTGCTTCTCCTCGACGCTGTTGACCATCTCCAGCGCCCAGTCGACGATCGTCAGGGTTCGCAGCCCGAGGAAGTCGAACTTCACCAACCCGGCGGTTTCCACGTCGTTCTTGTCGAACTGGGTCACAGGGTTGTTGCCCTCGGCATCGCAGTACAGCGGCGAGAAGTCGGTGATCTTGGTCGGGGCTATCACCACCCCACCCGCGTGCTTGCCGGCGTTACGGGTCACGCCTTCGAGTTTGCGGCACATGTCGATGAGATCTTTGACATCCTCATCGGCATCATAGGACTCCTGCAGCGCCGGTTCGACTTCGAAGGCCTTGGCCAGGGTCATGCCGGGCTCGGGCGGGATCAGCTTGGAGATACGGTCGACGAAACCATAGGGGTGTCCCAGCACCCGGCCGACGTCGCGGATAACGGCCTTGGCCGCCATGGTACCGAAGGTGATGATCTGGGATACCGCCTCGCGGCCATAGAGCTCTGCGACGTGATCTATCACTTCATCGCGCCTGTCCATGCAGAAGTCGACGTCGAAGTCGGGCATGGATACCCGCTCAGGGTTGAGGAAACGTTCGAACAGCAAGTCGAACTCCAGCGGATCCAGATCCGTGATCTTGAGGGCATAGGCCACCAGGGAACCGGCACCCGAGCCCCGGCCTGGGCCGACGGGAATACCATTGTCCTTACCCCACTGGATGAACTCCATCACGATCAGGAAGTAACCAGGGAAGCCCATCTGGTTGATCACCCTGAGCTCGATATCCAGGCGCTCGTCGTACTCGCCGCGTTTCTCGGCGCGCACTTGCGGGTCGGGAAACAGGAATTCCAACCGCTCTTCCAGGCCCTTCCTGGAGCAAGCCACCAGGAAGTCCTCGATGGACATGTCGCCCGTGGGAAAGTTGGGTAGGAAATACTCATGCAAACGAATGGTGACGTTGCAGCGCTTGGCGATTTCGACACTGTTGGCGGTGGCCGCGGGTATGTCGCTGAACAGCTCCAGCATCTCCTCTTCACTGCGCAGATATTGCTGCTCGCTGTACTTCTTGGGGCGGCGGGGATCGGCCAGGGTGAAACCGTCGTGAATGGCGACACGGATCTCATGGGCGTCGAAGTCTTCCGGCTGCAGGAACACCACCTGATTGGTGGCGACCACAGGCAGGCCCTTCTCTTCGGCGAGCGCCACCGCCATGTGCAGATAACGCTCTTCATCGGCGCGGCCGGTGCGGATCAACTCGAGAAAGTAGCGCTCGGGGAAGTGTGTCTGGTAGAAGTCGCACAGGGACTCTACCTGTCCGCCATTGCCCTTGAGCAGCGCCTTGCCAAGATCCCCTTCCTTGGCCCCGGACAAGAGCAAGATCCCCTCGTTATAGGTCTGCAACCACTGCTGATCTATCACCACCCTTCCGGCAACCTGACCACGCAGGTAGGCCTGGCTGATCAACTGGGTCAGGTTCTGATAGCCGGTGTTATCCATGGCCAGCACTGTCAGGGCACACAGCTCGGACTCGAAGCCAGGCACCTGCATCCAGAAATCGGCCCCTATGATGGGCTTGATGCCCGCGCCATGGCAGCCGCTGTAAAATTTCACCAGGCCACAGAAGTTATTCTGATCCGTCAGCCCCAGCGCCGCCATGCCAAGGGCTTCGGCCCTGGCAAGAATAGGCTTGACCTTGGCGACGCCATCGGACATGGAAAAATCACTGTGGACACGCAGATGCACAAAACGAGGATCGGACATAATTTAGGGTTATCTATGAATAGCCAGTTAAACAAAATGAAAATAAGAGTCAGCCTAACAGACTCGCGCCGTCAGAGCCACAAAGCACAAGAGGCAGGCTGAGCCGGGAAACTAGCGCGCCAGCAAGTCTCTCACGGGAGCGAAACTCTTTCTATGCTCGGCCAACACACCGTACTTGGCCAGCGCCTCGAAGTGGGCCTGGGTGGGATAGCCCTTGTGCTTGGCGAAACCGTATTGGGGATAGGCTTGATCCAAGACAGCCATCTCCCGGTCACGGGTGACCTTGGCTATGATGGAAGCGGCGCTGATGGCGGCAACCAGACCATCCCCCTTGACTATGGCATGGGATGGCAGGCCGAAATCCGGGCTGCGATTGCCGTCGATCAACACAGATGCCGGCGTCAGGCTCAAAGCCGCAACGGCACGCTGCATGGCGAGCATGGTCGCATGCAAGATGTTGAGCGAATCTATTTCGGCCGGGCTGGCGCGGCCCACGGCGAAGCATAGCGCCTTGTCACAAATCTCGGCGAACAGGAGTTCGCGGCGTTTCTCCGACAGCTTCTTGGAATCGTTCAAACCCGCTATAGGTCTGTCCGGATCCAAGATCACCGCCGCCGTCACGACATCGCCAACCAGGGGGCCACGGCCGACTTCATCGACTCCGGCAACCAAGCCCTGGGACAGGCTGAGCACTTGTGCCTCGGTAATATTCTTAATGACCGCCATTGGGCTGCACTCCGACCAATTTCAATACCGCCTCGGCGGCCCTGGCGCTGGCATTGCATCTGAGTCTGTCGTGCAGACGTTCAAACTCGGCTTCTTGTGGCGCAAAGTCTCTGTCCAGCTCGACCGCGACCGCCTCTGCGATACGCTCGGGGGTGCACTCGCTCTGGATCAATTCTGGTACCAATTCGGTGGCGGCCAACAAATTAGGCAAAGAATACTTATCTATCTGCATCAGTCGCTTGGCAATACTATAGGTCACAGGGCTGACGCGATATGCCACCACCATGGGGCGCTTCACCAGCATGGCCTCCAGGGTGGCGGTTCCCGACGCCAGCAGTATGGCATCGGCCGCCGCCATCACCTCTCTGGAATGACCTTCGATGAGCGTGATCTCCAGATCGGGGGCAAACTCCTGCAACGCCGCCTCGAACTGGGCACGACGCGCCTGATTGACCAAGGGAGTCACGAAACGCAGATCCGGATAACGCTGTTTGAGCAGGCTGGCGGCGCGGACGAAAGGCTCGGCCAGCATCTTAAGCTCGCCACCGCGGGAACCTGGCAACACAGCCAGGTATTCGGCGTGCGCCTCCAGTCCCAACGCTTGCCGCGCGGCCGCTTTATCCGAATGCATGGGAATGTCATCGGCCAGGGTATGGCCGACGAAGGTACAAGGCACCTTGTACTTATCGTAGAAGGCCTTCTCAAACGGCAACAGAGACAACACCATGTGGGTCGCCTTGGCTATCTTGAAGATGCGTTTCGGGCGCCAGGCCCACACAGAGGGGCTGACATAATGCACTGTCTTGATCCCACGGGCCTTGAGTTTCAGCTCGAGCCCTATGTTGAAATCCGGCGCGTCTATGCCGATGAAACAATCCGGCTGCAGTTCGCTGATCTGCTTGACGAGACTGGCGCGTACCTTGAGCAGTCTTGGCAGGCGCGACAGCACTTCGACTATACCCATCACCGCCAGTTCTTCCATGGCGAACAGGGATTCGAAGCCAAGGGCCTGCATCCGTGGGCCACCTATGCCGACAAAACGCGCCTGGGGATAGGTGTGCTGCAGCGCGGCCATGAGACCTGCCCCTAAAATATCGCCGGAGATTTCTCCGGCGACCATGGCAAACACTAACTGGGATTTTTTGCTCATATGCCAATCATGCTCAAGAAAATCGAATGTAACCGGCTCATGTTCAACGGCCCTTGTCTAATCCAGCTGCCTGGCTGCGAGTCAGCTGGAACATTAATCCATCGAGTTAACCTGTTAAATTATCAGGCTAAATTAACGTACTATACCGCGACTCGACGCCTTGACGAACTCAAGCATCAGCTTCACCTGGGCATCATTTTCGGCATCGTCCGCCAGGGCAGCGGTCGCTTCTTCGACCGTCAGGCTGCTGCGATACAGTGTCTTATAGGCGCGGCGCACCGCCAACTGGCTTTCCTTGGAGAAACCGCGACGCTTCATGCCCTCGCTGTTCAACCCCCGAGGGATCGCCGGCTGGCCGGCTGCCATCACGAAGGGCGGCACATCCTGAAGGATCAGCGAATACCCTGCGGTAAAGGCATGGGCGCCTATATGCACGAATTGGTGCACCCCTGTCATGCCACCGAGAATGGCCCAGTCACCCACGTGTACATGGCCGGCGATCGAGGCATTGTTCGCCAAAATCACATTGTCCCCCACCACACAATCGTGGGCGATATGCACATAGTTCATGAACAGGTTATTGGAACCGATACGTGTCTCACCCTGATCCTGAATCGTGCCCCTGTGGATGGTGACATTCTCGCGTATGACGTTATTGTCGCCTATGAGCAGCCGGGTTGGTTCACCGGCATATTTCTTGTCCTGGCACTCTTCACCGACGGACGCAAACTGAAAGATGCGATTGCCTTTACCTATGACTGTCGGGCCCTTGACCACCACGTGGGAGCCGAGCCAAGTATCGTCACCTATCTCGACGCCGGGACCCACATAAGTCCATGGGCCTATGGTGACATTTTTACCAATCTTGGCATCGGGATGAACGAACGCTAATGTATCTATCACTTACTGATCTCTCTGCGGGCACACATGATTTCGGCTGAACAAACCAGCTCGCCATCCACTTTGGCCTCGCCGACAAACACGCCAATTCCGCGGCGTTCCTTGATTAATTTCACTTCGAAATGCACCTGATCGCCAGGCTCGACCACCCGCTTGAAACGGGCCTTGTCGATACCGGCAAAATAATAGAGCACGTTATCGGGTGGCACATCATCACTCATGGTCTTGAAGGCTAAAAGCCCTGTGGCCTGGGCCATGGCTTCCAGGATCAACACACCTGGCATCACTGGCTGAACCGGGAAATGTCCCTGAAAAAAGGGTTCATTGATAGTGACATTTTTAATCGCGTGCAGGCTCTCGCCCGGGGTGTAATCCAGCACACGGTCGATGAGCAAAAACGGGTACCTATGGGGTAAATACTTGAGTATTTCTTTGATATCCATAGTGTTTAATTGATTAGACACGAACACATTTCCTCAAATTGCCCTAAGACAATTAATCTTCTGTTTTGAATGTTTTTTCCAACTGTTTGACCCGTTGGAACAGCTCGTCCAGCTGCCGGAAACGAACCGTATTCCTGCGCCATAACTTGTTTTCCATCGCC
Source organism: Shewanella sp. AS16 (assembly GCF_021412365.1). Lineage (NCBI taxonomy): Bacteria > Pseudomonadati > Pseudomonadota > Gammaproteobacteria > Alteromonadales > Shewanellaceae > Shewanella > Shewanella sp. AS16. The sequence goes on from NZ_JAKCLK010000001.1 coordinate 560,513, forward strand.
ACTGTCGCCGACGAATACACACCTGGTACCCTGACCTCGCTGGTCACATTGGTGCCGCCACTTATGTGTGCCCCATCGACTATGTTGAGGTGGCCTGCGATGGCGCTGTTGCCACCGACGATACAATATTTGCCCAAACGTACGCTGCCGGCGATGGTACTGTTACCGGCAATGGCGCTGTTTTCACCTATGATGTCGTTGTGTGCTATCTGCACCTGATTATCTATGATGACACCATGGTGAATTTCCGTGTGGCCGAGTGCCCCCCTGTCTATCGTGGTGCTGGCGCCTATCTCGACTCTGTCGCCTATGCGCACCCCGCCGGTCTGGGGGATCTTAACCCATTGACCGCGCTCATTGGCATAACCGAACCCATCCGAGCCTATGACGGCGCCCGAGTGCACTATACAATCCCGCCCCAGTTGCACATCATGGTAGAGGGTCACATTGGCCCACAAGCGCGTGTTGGAGCCTACTATCGAGTCCTGGCCTATCACGGTTCCTGGGCCGACTTGCACGCCATCACCCAAGATCACCCTGGCGCCTATGACGGCATTGGCACCGACTGCGACCCCTTCCCCCAGCATGGCGCTCGGGTGTATCTGTGCCGAAGCATGTATCCCCTCGGCGGCATTGGGTGTAGTGTCCAGCAGTTGCGCAACCCGGGCGAAACCTACGTAAGGGTCGGCCAGCACCAGGGCATTACCCCCATAATCGGCAGCATCTTTGGCCGTGAGCAAAACCGCGGCGGCTCGGGTATGTTCGAGTTGCGAGCGGTATTTGCTGTTGGCTAAAAAAGAGATTTGCCCATCGACTGCCGCTTCCAGTGTCGCAACACCTGTTATCACCAGAGACGCATCTCCTTGGACATCGGCGCCCAGCAACAGGCCAAGCTCTTTTAAGGTCACACTCTTCATCTATTACTTGCCTTTGCTCAAGACTTCGATCACCTTGTTGCTGATATCGGCATCGGGCTTAACAAATACCACGGCACCGCTTTGCAACACCATGTCATATTGCTCTTTTTGGGCTATGGTGTTTACGGCATTCTGCACTTGGGTCAACAGTTTATTCTTTTCTTCGCCGTTACGACGACGAAAATCTTCATCCAGTGCCTTGCCCTTCAACTGGTATTCGGCCTTCGCCGATTCCATCTTACGCACCAGTTCAGTCTTCTGTGCATCGGACATCAGGGCGCCGTCACGTTGCTGTTTCTCCAGCATGGAACGCAATTCTTCTTCCATCTTTTTCACTTCAGCCACGCGATCGGCGAACTCGGCCTGGATGGATTTGCCAATCTGCTCGCGCTGTGGCAGTTGTTGTACCACGGCATTGATATCTACTACCGCAATTTTTTCAGCCTGGGCAACCACAGGGGCGGCCAATAATACCAGTGTCATGAATGCGCGATTTACTAACTTGTTCAAAATAGACTCCTTGTTAAATTCAGCAAAACTTGCCGAGTGTATGGGTTTTAGAAGGTTTTTCCAATATTGAACGAAAAGATCTCTGTCTCATCGTCTTCATATTCTTTAATTGGCCAGGCCAGGCTGAATATCATGGGCCCCATGGGCGACAACCATTGTACGCTCATGCCCCAGGAAGCACGGATGCGGGCCGGATCGCTATAGTCAGACAACTTAGCAAACTCATCCGCCGGCAGATAGCGATAGGAATTATAATCAAATTCCGTATCCCAGACATTACCCGCATCGACGAATAAACTGGTACGTACCGAATTGGTATAGGCCTCATCCAAAAATGGCACAGGCACTATCAGCTCCATGCTGGCCGTCGCGACCGCATTGGCACCGACAGAGCGGCCAGAACTGACCTGGATACTGTTTGGCTCCCCTGGCAGGCTGCAGCTTTCGCCGGCCACGTCGGGTCCACAAGGCTCGCTGCCGCGATACAGGTAGAAGGAGCGAGGTCCAACCGAGTTCGACTTGAAGCCACGCAACGAGCTGCTGCCACCTGAGTAATAATTCTCCCAGAATGGCAAGATCTGATCGTTGTCGTTGAACTTACCATAACCGTTACCATAGCCAAGATGCGCCCGGGTCAGGAACACGAAGCTGTGATTGCGGGTCAGCGGGAAATAGAAGTTAGTATCGAAATCCGTCTTGAAGTACTGCAGATCCGAGCCTGGGACTGTCATCTTGCCACTTAGACGCTGGGATGAGCCGTCGGTCGGGAAAGTGCCGCGGTTCAGAGTGCTGCGATACCAGCCCAGATTCAGTTCGAAGTTATTGAAATCGAGCGACGCATTGGGATCGTCAGATTCACGGTAGATGTTGTAGAACCTCAACGCCTGCTCGTAGGCGGACGTTTCCGAGATGCCATCATGACGATAGCCTATGCCGCCGTTGATACGATTGTATTCGTTGAGGTTGAAACCCGAGGTTAACGACACCCCGTAGGAGTTTCTCTTGTAGCGTTCCAGGTTGGCCTGGTTGGCATCGAATTCACTCCAGAAGACACTGCCGCCGAGGCTGACGTGGTCCTTGGTCCAGTAGGGATCCGTGTAGCTCAAGTTAGCGCTTTTGGAATATTTATTGGTGTTCAGGTTGATGCCGGCCTGATTGCCTGTACCCAGGAAGTTGCTCTGTTGCACCCCCAACTGCAGGCTAACGCCTGATTCGGTACCATAGCCCACCCCGGCGTTGAAGGAGCCAGAGGGCTGTTCCTTCACCTTGAAGGCCACATCCACCAGATCATCTGTGCCAGGCACTTGTATGGTCTCGGTATCCACAGTCTCGAAGTAGCCCAAACGGTTGAGGTTGCTCTTTGAAAGCTCAACCTGAGCCGAGTTTAACCAGGCGCCTTCCATCTGGCGCAATTCCCGGCGCAACACTTCATCTTTCGTCACCTGGTTACCGCTGAAGTTAATCGAGCGCACATAGACCCGCTTACCCGGCTTGATGTTGATATTGAGGGTCACTTCCTTAGTCTCATCATCGATTTCAGGGTAGGTCTTCACTTCCGGATAGGCGTAACCGAAACGCCCCAGATACTTGCTGTACATTTCTTCGGTGAAGGTGACATCACTGCCATTGTACATGTCGCCATCCTTGATGGGGAGAATGGCTCTCATCAGAGGCTCGCGGCCCATGAGATCCCCCGTCAGGTTGACTTCCTTGACCTTGTATTTCTCACCTTCGTTGACATTGATAGTGATGTACAGTCCCTTGCGATCCGGGGTCATGGCGACCTGGGTCGAAGTCACATCGAAGCGAATATAACCTTGGTTATGATAATAGGTCTTGATGGTTTCCAGATCCGCCTGCAGCTTCTGCTTCTGGTAACGGCGCTCGCCAAACAAATCCCACCAGGCGACATAATCTTTCAGCTCCAGCATGCCGATGAGCTCGGCATCGCTGAATTGAGTATTGCCTATGATGTTGATCTGACGAATTTCTGCCGCCAAGCCTTCGGTAAACTTAAATTTCAACTCGACCCTATTTCTGGGCAGGTTAATGATCTGAGCCTCGACCTTGGCGCCGTATTTGCCCACACCATAATAGAAGTCCTGCAGCCCCTTCTCTATCCCGGTCAACATGGTCCTGTCCAAAGACTCTCCCACCTTGACGCCCGAGCCGTCGAGACTCTCCTGCAGCTGCTCATCCTTGATGTCTTTGTTACCTTCGAAGGTAACCGCACTTATGGTTGGCCGCTCCTTCACTGTCACCACCAGCACGTCGCCGTCACGACTGACTTCGACATTTTCGAAATTGCTCGAAGCATACAGACTCTTAATCGCCTGTTGCAGCTTAAGCTGATCGACAGTATCTCCCACTTTAACCGGCAGGCTCAGCAAGGCAGCACCCAGTGCTACTCGCTGTAAACCTTCAACTTGAATGTCGGCCACTTTGAAAGGTTGGAAAGTTTCGGCCAACGCATTCCCAGAAAATGACGCACCGACGAATAACATCGAGGCAAAAAGTTTATTCAATCTCATAGAGCACTTCTAATTATTAGTCTGTCCCTGCTCAGAGTCGGGAGAAATCATTGAAGAGTGCGACACTCATCAACAGCAGCAATAAGGCCGCCCCAAACCTGAATCCTATTTCCTGCACCCTTTCGGATACAGGTTTACCCGTTATCACCTCAATGAAGTAATAGAGTAGATGTCCCCCATCGAGCACAGGCAAAGGCAGTAAGTTAATTATGCCTAAGTTGACACTGATGAGCGCGAGAAACCCGAGAAAATAGACCAGACCATAGTTTGCACTATTGCCCGCACCCTGTGCGATTGAGATGGGTCCACTCAGGTTTTTCACCGACACGTCGCCGGTAAATAATTTTCCAATCATCTTGAAGCTCACGGCAGTCAATTGCCATGTCTTGTCTGCCGCCACGAGAAAGGCATCCACTATGCCATATTCGAGCTGCAAGCGCATATTCTCCGGCCAAGGTGCCTGGGTAGGGCTGACACCTATCACACCTATGATCTTGCCGTCCGCCGCCTTGCTCGGTTTGGGCACTAAGTAAACCTCGAACTGTTCAGCATCACGGCGCAGGGTCAACGCGACCTGCATATTGGCAGAATGCTGAATAATTTCAACAAAATCATCCCAGCTTGAATAGCTCTGACCATTGACTGCGACCAGCACGTCCCCCGGCTTGAGACCGGCAGCCTCGGCGGCACTGCCCGGGCTGATGAGCGCCAGGGTGGGTAAAATTTCCGGGCTGTAGACTCCCAGTCCCAGTGCCTTGATAGGTGACTGCTCCTCAGGATTGAAACGCCACTCGCGGGTATCCAACTGATAAGTTTCCTCGCGGCTATCCAAGCCTTCCAGCCTATCCAGTGGCGCCAACGAGAGGCTGATATTGTCTTCACCTATGTGACTCACAAGGGCGAGATTGACTTCTTCCCAGTTGCGCACCTTCTGCCCAGATACCGCCATGATCTGCATGGGCTCATGGATCTGGATCTTCTCGGCCGCAGTGCCGGTCAGAGTCGAGTCAATGATGGGCTTGAGCGAAGGCACACCGATGAAAAACATCAGATAGAGCGCGAGTATCGCAAAGATAAAGTTGGCTACCGGGCCCGCAGCTACGATAGCGATGCGCTGCCATACCGACTTACGATTAAATGCCTGAGGTTTGAATTCGTCGGCGACCTCATCGACCCGCTCGTCGAGCATCTTGACATAACCGCCCAGGGGGATGAGGGCCACAACATATTCGGTGCCGTCTTTGCCGATGCGACGCCAGATAGCCCTGCCAAAACCTATGGAGAAACGTTCGACTCTGACACCACAGCGCCTGGCGACCCAGAAATGGCCATACTCATGGGCGGTGACCAAGATCCCAAGGGCTATGATAAAGGAACCTAAGTTCCATAAGAAATCTAACATCTCACTCCTTCATTACTGGACTAACATTACTGGACTAACATTACTGGAGCAACATTACCGGGCTAAGGCGGCGATAGCCTCTATGGCGTAACGCCTGGCCTCGGCATCTAACATCAGGATATCGTCAATCGAGGTCAATGTCGCGGCCGGCACTCGACCTAGACACAATTCATTCACTCTGGCGATATCGGTAAACTTCAGCTGCTGCCCAAGGAAGGCCTCGACGGCGATCTCATTGGCGGCATTCAACACTGTCGTTGCCTCCTGTCCCTGGGCACTGGCGGCCATCGCCAGCGCTAAACAGGGGAAACGTTCGAAATCAGGTTCATGGAAGCTTAATTGTCCGACTTTGAAAAAATCCAAAGGTTCAACCCCGGAGGCAATTCTCTGCGGATAGGCTAAACAATGTGCAATAGGCGTACACATATCCGGGTTACCCATCTGCGCCACCACAGAGCCATCCACATACTGCACCATGGAATGGATCACGCTCTGGGGATGGATCACCACCTTCAACTGCTCTGGCCCGGCATTGAACAACCAGCGCGCCTCTATGTACTCCAGCCCCTTGTTCATCATGGTGGCCGAGTCGACGGAGATCTTGGGCCCCATGGACCAGTTGGGATGTTTACAGGCCTGGGCCGGTGTCATGGTCGCGAGAGTCATCAAGTCCGACGTCAGGAAAGGCCCACCGGATCCTGTGAGCAAGATATGTGAGACACCGGCAGTGTCGAGATCGCAATGCCCCAGATGGGATTGCACCAACTCAGGCAGGCATTGGAAAATAGCGTTATGCTCGCTGTCGACCGGCAGCACCAGAGCGCCTGAGGCCTTGGCGGCATCGATAAACAGTCTGCCGGACATGACCAAGGCTTCCTTGTTGGCCAGCAAGACGCGCTTACCCGCCTTGACGGCCTCGAAGGTCGGCAGCAGCCCGGCAGCCCCCACTATCGCCGCCATCACGGTATCGACGTCCGGGCTGCGCATCAGGCCGAGTAAGTCAGGCGTTCCCGTGGTCACCTGGACCTTCATGGCCGCAGGCAGCCGAGACCTGAGCGAGGCGGCGGCGCTCTCATCCACCATATGCGCGATAACCGGCTTATGCTCGAGGCATAGGGCCAACATCTTATCGACACTGGCATTCGCCACCAAGGCATAGGCGCGATAGGCCTGCGGATTTCGTGAGATAACACTCAAGGTGCTGGCACCTATTGAGCCGGTTGCTCCCAAAATCACCAAATTTTGCATAGCGTTACATCCAGAATGCAAGATAAATCAAGGTAAATACCGGCAAGGCCGCGGTCAGGCTGTCGATACGATCCAGTACACCGCCATGACCGGGTAAAATCGTTCCCGAGTCTTTGATGCAGGCGACACGCTTAAACATGCTTTCGGACAAATCCCCCAGCGCCGAAGCCAAGGCGGTAAACAGGGTGACCCCGATAACCAGTCCGAGTTCCTGTTCGGGTGATACATACATGACACCTGCCACCACCAACATGGTGGTCAACAGGCCGCCGGCGAGTCCTTCCAACGTCTTGGCCGGGCTCACCTTAGGCATGAGTTTGATTCTGCCGAACGTCTTGCCGGCGAAATAAGCGCCCGAATCCGTCGCCCAAACCACCAGCATCACCAGGAAGACCAGGGTGCCGCCATAATATGGCTGGGACAGGGTATCCAGGGATTTAAGCGCTATCAGCGAGGCGAAACAAGGTAACAGGGTCAACTGGCCAAACATGGACTTGAGCATGGGGCTGGTTTGCCACAAACGCCCGCTGTTGGGGAACGAGACCACAAGCAACAAGGCGACAGCCCACCAGATGGCCCCGAGAGAAATCACCGCTAAAAACACCGGATGCAGCTGCCCCTTGAACCACAAGCTGTCGATGGGGACCAAAAGGTTCAGCGCGACGAGCAGTATCCCCATGGTGGCGGTGAAACTCCATTGGGTGACCTTAGACTCACAGTCGATGATCCTGCCCCATTCCTTGGCGGCAATCAAAAATACCGCCACCAGGGCCCAGGAGAAATAATTTGCGGGGAGCAAAAATATCGCCCCCAACACCAATGGGACTAACCAAATTGCTGTTATTATTCGTTGTTTTAGCAAAAAAATTTCCTCATGAAATTTTATAAGGTGCGCATTTCATCGATCTGATTGCCGGTCAAACCGAAACGTCGCTGACGACTGGAAAAAATACTGATCGCTTGCTGAAATGCTTGCTCATCGAAATCCGGCCACAGGGTGTCGGTAAATACCAACTCGGCATATGCCGCCTGCCAGAGCACAAAATTGCTGATGCGATAGTCTCCGCCGGTGCGGATCATTAAATCAACTTCGCTCTGATTTTGCATGCATAAATGTTCACTCAAAGCGGCTTCGGTGAACTGACTGCTGGTCATTTCGCCATTTTCAACTTTGACAGCCAACTTCTGCGCTGCCTGTAAAATATCCCAACGGCCACCATAGTTGGCGGCAACATTGAGCACCAGCCCAGTATTCGGCGCCGTTTTCTCCACGGCGCTGGCAATCTGCTTCTGCAGGCGCGCCGAAAAGCGGCTGATATCACCTATGATGTTCAATCTGACCTGATTCTTATGCAACAGCTTAAGTTCACGTTGCAGCACAGTGAAGAACAGCTCCATCAGCAGGCTGACTTCCTTATCCGGCCTGCGCCAGTTTTCACTGGAAAAGGCGAATAATGTCAGTGACTTAACTCCGAGCTGACTGGCAGTGCTCACGGCCCGGCGTACCGCCTTGACTCCGGCCTTATGCCCCATGACTCTGGGCTTACCCTGCATCTGGGCCCAGCGGCCATTACCGTCCATTATGATGGCAACGTGCCGAGGGATGGGCAGATTGACCAGCTCTGGCAGTTGTTCCGACAACTCAGATGAAGTCTGGCGCTGCTCACTGGCTGGCCCAGAATCTTGTCCAAAGTCCACTGTGGATGACATCTATTATGACCCTTTTAAATAGACAAACGCCGTGTAGTATACCCCTACACGGCGCATCAACTCTAGCTTATCGAGCCGGAGTTTAGACTTCCATCAGCTCAACTTCTTTCGCCGCCAGGATCTCATCGATCTTCTTGATGTGTGCGTCGGTAAACTTCTGCACTTCATCTTCACTGCGGCGAACATCATCTTCGGTGCATTCTTTAGCTTTCTCAAGCTTTTTCACTTCAGAAATCGCATCGCGACGCACGTTACGTATGGCGACCCGGCCATTTTCGGCCTCGGCACGCACTACCTTGATAAAGTCTTTACGGCGCTCTTCGGTCAATGCCGGCAGAGGAATACGCATGGTCGCGCCGGCCGTCATGGGGTTCAATCCCAGATCGGACGTCATGATGGCTTTTTCTACGGCTTGGATCATGCTGCGATCGAAGACGCTGACAGACAGAGTACGGGAGTCTTCAATACCAACGTTGGCCACCTGATTCAAAGGTGTCATGGCACCATAGTAAGAGACCTGGATCGAATCCAGCAGGCTTGGATGAGCACGGCCGGTACGGACTTTTGCCATTTGGTTCTTGGTGGCTTCGACGCATTTACCCATGCGTTCCTGGGCATCTTGCTTAATATCTTCAATCACGTTAAATGTCCTTCTGGGTCACTAAAAACTTATTTCGCTTTGATCATCGTGCCTTCTTCTTCACCCATGATGACACGACGCAGGGCGCCGGGTTTATTCATGTTGAAGACCAAGATAGGCATGTCATGGTCCCGCGCCATGGTAAAGGCGGCCAAGTCCATCACTTTCAATTCTTTATCCAGTACTTCAGTGTAACTGAGTTCGTCGTACTTGACTGCATCGGCATTCTTCATAGGATCGTCTGAATAGACGCCGTCGACCTTGGTGCCCTTGAGCACGACTTCGGCTTCGATTTCAATACCGCGCAGACAGGCGGCAGAATCTGTGGTGCAGAAAGGATTGCCGGTACCCGCAGCAAAAATCACCACACGGCCAGACTTGAGCAGGCTGATGGCTTCTGCCCAGTTATAGTCGTCACATACGCCCTTCAGGGGGATGGCCGACATCAGGCGCGCATTGACATAGGCACGGTGCAAGGCGTCACGCATGGCCAGGCCGTTCATGACAGTTGCCAGCATACCCATGTGATCGCCCACCACGCGGTTCATGCCGGCTTTTGCCAGGCCTTCACCACGAAACAGGTTACCACCACCAATCACCACACCCACTTGAATACCCAGCTCAACCAGCTCTTTAACTTCCTGGGCCATGCGGTCCAGTACTTTGGGATCGATACCGAAGCCTTCTTCACCCATAAGTGCTTCGCCACTTAATTTCAGAAGAATACGTCTAAAGGCAGGTTTTGGATTGGTGCTCATAATTTTATCCTGGTCATAACAAGACCGCAGCAATTGCCGCGGTCTTGGGGGTATGTAGAGAGTGGCGATTAAGCCTTTTTAGAAGCCGCGATTTGGGCAGCAACTTCGGCTGCAAAATCTTCTTCTTTTTTCTCAATACCTTCACCCACTTCCAAACGAATGAAGTTAGTTACCTTAGCGCCTTTCTCTTTAAGAATTTCGCCAACGGTTTTCTTAGGTTCCATGATGTAAGCTTGACCAGTCAGAGAAATCTCACCGGTGAACTTCTTCATACGACCGACAACCATCTTCTCAGCGATCTCGGCAGGCTTGCCTTCGTTCATTGCGATTTCGATTTGCAGTGCTTGCTCTCTGGCAACAAGTTCAGCAGGTACGTCTTCAGGGTTAACGAATTCTGGCTTAGAAGCAGCAACGTGCATTGCGATATGCTTTAAGGTTTCTTCGTCAGCTTCACCTGCGACAACAACACCGATACGCTCACCGTGACGGTAAGAAGCCAGGTTTGCACCGTCAATGTACTCGACGCGACGTACGTTGATGTTTTCACCGATTTTAGCAACCAGCGCAACACGGGTTTCTTCAAACTGTGCTTTCAAGTCTTCGATAGAAACTTTAGATGCAGCGGCAACGTCCAGTACGGCGTTGGCGAATGCAAGGAAGTTTGAGTCTTTTGCAACGAAGTCGGTTTGGCAGTTAACTTCTAACAAGGCAGCGAAACCTTCGCCATTCTTGATTAGGATAGTACCGTCGGCAGCGATGTTACCTGCTTTCTTAGCGGCCTTGGCAGCACCACTCTTACGCATGTTATCAATCGCCAGTTCGATATCACCGTTAGTTTCAGTCAGGGCGTTTTTACAATCCATCATGCCAGCGCCAGTGCGCTCGCGCAGTTCTTTAACTTGGGCAGCAGTAATTGCCATTGTTAAATCCTCTATAAAAAATCGACAAATTTGCAGATATAAAACAGGGGCCGTTAGGCCCCTGTTAACCAATCATAAATCTTGGTTAATAAGGGCGATGTAATCACCACACCTTATTATTATTCGGCTTCTACGAAACCGTCTTGCTCAGCTTGCACAGCCAGATCCTGACCACGGCCAGCGTTCGCGGCAGCAGCAACAGAAGCAGTGTACAGGCGAATAGCACGCATCGCGTCGTCGTTACCAGGAACGATGTAGTTAACACCGTCTGGCGCAGAGTTAGTATCAACAACTGCAACAACAGGGATCCCTAAGTTGTTAGCTTCTTTAATAGCGATATGCTCATGGTCAGCGCCTATGACGAACAATACGTCTGGCAGGCCGCCCATGTTCTTGATACCACCCAAAGATTTTTCCAGCTTTTCCAGCTCACGAGTACGCATCAGCGCTTCTTTCTTGGTCAGCTTGTCGAAAGTACCGTCTACTGATTGGCTTTCCAGTTCTTTCAGACGTTTGATTGACTGACGAACGGTTTTCCAGTTAGTCAGCATACCGCCTAACCAGCGGTGATCGACATAGTACTGATCACATGACAGAGCCGCTTCTTTGATCGCTTCGCCAGCGGCACGCTTAGTACCGACAAACAAAACCTTGCCTTTCTTTGAAGCAACATTGCTGATGAAAGCCAGTGCTTCATTGAACATAGGCACTGTATGCTCGAGGTTGATGATGTGAACACCGTTGCGAGCACCGAAGATGAATGGCTTCATCTTTGGGTTCCAGTAACGGGTTTGGTGACCGAAGTGAACACCGGCCTGGAGCATATCGCGCATTGAAACTGTAGTCATTTCTCTTACCTTAGTATATTAGGGGGTTGGACCTCCACGCATCCCATGCCTTCGACCCCAGGCTTTCCAGCCGGGAGCACCCCGAAGAATGTGTCGATACGTGTGTGATTTAGTATTTACATAAATAGCCATGTATAATGGCAGCCATATCAGCCAGATTGCGACCCCAGGACCAAGTAATACTCCGCCAGGGAAACCCAATAAGACTTAAACATAACGGCGCGCTTTATACCATAAATAGCCCTGAAGCACAAATTTTTGCGTCAGATTGCGCCGAAAACTGACCCATTCAAGACACGAAGAGAGACTCCATGAGTATAGTCATAAAGACAGCTGCAGAAATCGAAAAAATGCGCGCCGCCGGTAAACTGGCCGCCCAGGTGCTGGAAATGATCGCCCCCCATGTCAAGGCCGGCATCACCACCAACGAGCTCAACGATATTTGTGCTAAATATACCGAAGATCAAGGGGCTATTTCTGCGCCGCTCAACTACCATGGTTTTCCCAAGTCGATCTGCACCTCGGTGAATAACGTCATTTGCCACGGCATCCCAGCAGACAATCCTCCGCTGAAGGAGGGTGACATACTCAATATCGATATCACTGTCATCAAGGACGGCTACCACGGCGACACCTCCAAGATGTTCCTCATAGGCGATGTCAGTGCCAAGGACAAGCGCCTGTGCCGCATCGCCCAGGAGAGCCTGTATCTGGCCATCCGCAAGGTGCGTCCAGGAATGAAACTGGGTGAAATAGGCACCACCATCGAGAAGTTCATCAAGGCCAGCAAGACAGGGCTGGAGAAATTCTCCATAGTGCAAGATTATTGCGGCCACGGCATAGGTGCCGGCTTCCACGAAGAACCGCAGGTGGTGCATTATAAGAACAATGACAATACTGTGCTGCGTCCTGGCATGTGCTTCACCATAGAACCCATGATCAACGCAGGTCGTCATACCACAGTGCTGGACAAGTCGGATAACTGGACTGTGACCACCTCGGATGGTAAAAATTCTGCCCAGTGGGAACACACTCTGTTAGTGACAGAAAAAGGCGTCGAAGTCCTGACGCTGCGCGAGGAAGAGGATTTCCCACGCTTTATCAACCACTAAACTACATCCACTCAAGTTAATTGCAAGGGACTCGATGATTACAGCTCTGTCTGCCAAGGCCGCATTAGTCGAACAGAACTTACTGTTGCTCAATCGCTTTAAAGCCAAAGAACAAGTCGGTGAGCTGGTCAGGCAGCGATGCCAATTTGTCGATGACCTACTCAAACAGGCCTGGCAGGATTTCGGTCTGGATGCTCAGGCTATCGCGCTCATCGCCGTTGGCGGTTATGGCCGCGGCGAGCTGCACCCTCATTCGGATATCGATCTCTTGTTCCTGGTCGAAAACGAGGACTTAGGCAAGCAGGCCGAGGCGGCGCTGGGGCAGTTCATCACCTTCCTCTGGGATGCCAGCCTGGAAATCGGTCACAGTGTGCGCACCATTGCCGAGACCCTGATACAGGGCCGCGGCGATATCACCATCGCCACCAATTTGCTGGAAGCCAGGCTGTTGGCTGGCAGTGAACCCCTGTTTGATGTCCTATACGACAGCATACGCCAGGGGGATTTCTGGCCATCGAGTGATTTCTTTATTGCCAAACGCGACGAGCAGCAGGCCCGTCATGCCAAGGCCAGCGCCTTCGATTTGGAACCCAACCTCAAGACCTGCCCGGGTGGACTGAGGGATATCCAAACCATAGCCTGGGTGGCGATGCGTCACTTCGATGCCGCCAGGCTAGAGGAGTTGGTGCAATATGAGTTTCTCGAGCCCCAGGAGTTGGAAGAGCTGCTCGAGTGTCAGTCTTTCCTGTGGGAGCTGAGATTTGCTCTGCATAGTATCTCAGGACGTGACGAGAACCGTTTGCTGTTCGATCTGCAACGCCAGGTCGCCGAGCTGATGGGGTATGAAGACGCCACCCAATTGGCGGTCGAGCAACTGATGAAACGCTACTATCGTACGGTTCGGCGGGTAATGGAGCTGAACGAGATGCTGTTGCAGCTGTTCAAGCGTGCCACCCTGGGTCATACCAAGGCGTTGGTGATCCAACCCATCGATGCCCATTACCAGAGACGTGGCATCTTCATCGAAGCACTGAACAACGAGCTGTTCAACAATGCCGAGGAAATCGTCAGATTATTCTTGCTGGTGGCAAAGAACTCCAACATCAAGGGCATCTATGCCCCGACCCTGAGATCCCTGCGCCTGGCGCGCAGGGCCCAGACCCAGCCACTGATGGAGCATGCCGGCTGCCGGCAAGTGTTCATGGAGATTTTGCGCCATCCCAGGGGCATAGCCGCGCTGTCGCTGATGCATAAACATGGCGTGTTATCTGCTTATTTGCCCGCCTGGCGCAATATAGAAGGCCAGATGCAGTTCGATCTGTTCCACGCTTATACGGTCGATGAGCATACCCACAGGTTGCTGCTCAACATAGAAAGATTTTCGCAGCCGGAGCAGAAAGAAGAATTTCCTTTGGGCTCTGTGCTGATCAACCAGCTGCCCAAGAAAGGCCTGTTGGTACTGGCCGCTATCTTTCACGACATTGCCAAGGGCCGAGGCGGCGATCACAGCAAACTGGGCGCGGCCGATGCGCTGGCATTTTGCAAGTTGCATGGACTCAACGATCATGACGGCCGTCTGGTCGCCTGGTTGGTGGAACATCATCTGGTGATGTCGGTCACAGCCCAGCGGCGGGATATCTCAGATCCCGACGTGGTGGCCGATTTTGCCGGCAAGGTGCGCGATGCGGTGCACCTGAGTTATCTCTACTGCCTGACGGTGGCCGATATCTGTGCCACCAATGAAAAAACCTGGAATAGCTGGAAGGGCTCTCTGCTCAGAGATCTGTACTTCTCCACCCAGAGGGTATTGGCCAGGGGCAAGGAGAAACCTGTGGATATCCGGGCCCGGGTACGCGAGTACCAGGCCAAGGCCAAGAAAGAATTGCTGCGGCGCGGCATCAAGGAAAAAGATCTCGATGCTCTTTGGCAAAGATTCAAGGCGGACTATTTCCTGCGCCACCAACCCAATCAGGTTGCCTGGCACGCCGAAGCGATACTCAAACACAAACACGACGCCCCCTTGGTGTTGATCTCCAAGCACACCACCCGCGGCGGCACGGAACTGTTCGTCTATTGTCCCGACAGACCCAAGCTTTTCGCCACTGTCATGGCGGTGTTGGACAATAAGAACATCAATGTGCATGATGCCAACATCATGACCTCCAAGGACAATTATGCTTTGGATACCTTCATCATATTGGAGCAGGATGGGGCGCCCATAAACCAGTTGTCGCGCATTCAGAGCATCCGCAAGGGACTGGAAAAGGCGCTGGGAGCAGACTCGCCCAAATTGCCGCGTTTTAGAAAACTTTCGCGTAAGATGAAACCTTTTAATGTTCCGACTCAGGTGAGTTTCCTGCCGAGCAGCCGTCATGGTACAAGTATGATGGAACTGATCGCCCTCGACAGCCCTGGCTTGCTGGCAAAGGTAGGGGATATTTTCTATCGCTGTGGCGTCACCTTGCTTGGCGCCAAGATCACTACCATAGGAGAGCGCGCCGAAGATTTCTTTATGTTGCAGACCAACGAGGGATTGCAACTGGATGTCACCCAGGAGATGAGGCTGAGAGAGGCGCTCACTCATGCCTTGTCACAACCCCTAACGAATTAACTAAACAGGAGAAACCCATGGAGGCTTTACGCCAGCGTATTGAAGCGGCTTTCGAAGCGCGTGCAGACATTACACCGGCCACGGTATCGGACGGCGTGCGCGCCGATGTCGAAACTGTCATCAGCATGCTGGACAAGGGCGAGGCCCGGGTGGCCGAAAAGATTGACGGCCAATGGCACGTGCATCAATGGCTGAAAAAAGCCGTGCTCTTGTCGTTTCGCATCTTCGACAACGGCATCATAGAGGGTGGCGATACCCGGTATTTCGACAAGGTGCCGCAGAAATTCGCCGATTACGACGAGGCGCGCTTCAAGGCCGAAGCCATACGTGTAGTGCCTCCGGCCACGGTACGTAAAGGCTCGTTCATAGGCAAGAATACCGTCTTGATGCCCTCATATGTGAACCTGGGAGCCTATGTCGACGAAGGTACCATGGTCGATACCTGGGCCACGGTCGGCTCTTGTGCCCAGATAGGCAAGAATGTGCATCTATCGGGTGGGGTCGGCATAGGTGGCGTGCTTGAGCCACTGCAGGCGGGTCCCACTATCATAGAAGATAATTGCTTCATAGGGGCACGCTCGGAGATAGTCGAAGGCGTTGTGGTCGAAGAAGGCAGCGTGATCTCCATGGGGGTCTACATAGGCCAGAGCACACGGATTTATGACAGGGAAACGGGCGAAATCCATTATGGTCGGGTACCTGCAGGTTCGGTAGTGGTATCGGGAAACCTGCCATCGAGCTGCGGGAAATACAGCCTCTACGCTGCTATCATAGTCAAGAAGGTCGATGCCAAGACACGTGGTAAGGTCGGTATCAACGAACTGCTGCGCATAGTGGATTAAACTTCACTGCGTCACAAGATAAAAATCCCGCCTCGAGTGGGATTTTTTATGTCCGAAGCGGCATGCAATAATATTTTGTTACAGATAGATACATTCAGCAGTATTTATCACACTCAGATACACTTGAACACAAATAGCTTACAGCATTCAGTCCAGATAGCGCCTTTACTTTCCTATGACACAGCTAAAAGTTAAGTTGCCAGGAGCTAAATATGAAAACGCTAACCACAGTTGCAGCCATCACGCTCACCACCCTCTCCTTCGCAGCTTCTGCTGCCATGGATCCGCAAATAGAGAAAACCCTAATCGCCGTATGTAAAGCGGGGGCCAGCAACAATATTTTCACCTATACCAATACCATGCGGGATTACCGTATCAATGAACAACGCGTGTTCCCAAGACTGGTTTGTAATGACCAAAGTTTCCATCAATTTGCCCTCAGCCATGGCGCCAATAGAACCGCTGCCAAGATTGAACGTTATCTCAAGGGTCGGGTCACAATTCAGGATATCGCCATGAATATCCCTGAGGAAGAAATGCTCAGAGTCTATTTTTAAGCCAACAGCGATTCCTACAGCAAAGTTATGTTTAAGTTCAAGGGCCTGCCAGTCGGGCCCTTGTCTTATATGCGGCGACTCTGCCCTTAAGCGACTCAGCCCTTAAAAGACTATCGTCCTGTTGCCATAGACTATCACCTGGTCGTTCAGCACCAATTGCAATGCCTTGCTCAAAACGCTCTTCTCAACATCCCGGCCGGCGCGCGCCATTTCCTGCGCGCTGTAGTTATGATCTACTGGGATCACATCTTGCTTGATGATGGGTCCCTCATCCAAACAGTTATTCACGAAATGCGCCGTCGCCCCGATGATTTTAACCCCACGTTCCCAGGCTTGCCGGTAAGGGCCGGCGCCGATGAAGGCAGGCAGGAAAGAATGGTGAATGTTGATGATACGATTCGGGTATTGAGCCACGAAGTCAGGGGTCAGTACCCGCATGTATTTCGCCAGCACCAGATAATCGGCCTCATAGGGTTTGATGACTTCGAGCAACGCCTGTTCGTGGGACAGCCTGTCCAAACCTTCATGGCTGACAAAATGAAACGGGATGGCAAACTTAGCGGCAAGTTCCGCCAGATTGGGGTAATTGCCGACCACAGCGGCAATGTCGACATCCAGGCCACCATAATAAGACTTCATCAAGAGATCGCCCAGACAGTGCGCCTCTTTGGTTACCAGGACTACGACCCTCTTACGCTCGGCGCCAACCAATTGCATGTGATTCTGTTCCGGCAGCACAGAGCTTAGATCGTTCAGCAGGGATGCGTCGTCGAAGCTTCCCTCCAGTTCGGTGCGCATGAAGAAGCGTCCCTGGGCATTATCGACGAATTCACTGTTTTTAACTATGTTGAGCTCATGTGCAAAGCAGACACCGGTAATCTTGGCTATCAATCCGTGGGCATCGGCACAATCTGTGATTAATATTTTACGCTCGACAGAGCTGTTGGCATTGGTCTGAGTCACTGACACTGGCTTTCCTCGAAAAATGGACTTGCTTCGAGTGTGCCATAACATGGGCAAATGAACACTAGCCGGCGTGCAATTGAGTAATAAATTTTCAAAACAGAGAAAAACATTCGAAAAAACGAGAAAAACCGTCGGAAATTTGAGGTAAATCGCAATTTAAGTGTGACTTTTGATGAAAACAGCATTAAACCACGGAAAGCTTGTTCCCCGGAACCTGCTCCCCTCAGGTTTAAACCCTGCTAAGCAGCCAGTTCTGACTCGACCGACCTATGCCAATGCAACAGCCAGGCTTTAGCCGCCAATTCGGGCTCCATGGTTTCACAGGCATCAATTTCGAGCCGCTCCGACAAACGCGTCGCACCAAGCTCGGCGAAGAGTGAATCCAGCTGTTTACCCGCCCCACAAAAAGTTTCATAACTCGAATCCCCCAGGGCGATCACACTGTACTTGAGTTCGGGCAAATAAGGTGCCGCCGAGCTAAGGCCATGAAACCAAGGCTGGATATCGTCCGGCAGATCGCCCTGTCCCGTGGTCGAACACACGAGGATCAGATACTCATCCTGAGGCGGCACAAATCCGGCCAGCTCGTCGGGTTGCCACAGCCGCGCCTGATAGCCCAAGGAACCGAGTTCCTGCTCCAGAGTTTCGGCCACAAACTGAGCGCTGCCATAGACAGTACCAAACACCAGATTTACACGTTTCATGTTATACTCTCTCCCGAGTTTCTATTACTTCCAACTTAACCATACGCCAGTGGTTGGCAGTGCCACAAGTCAAGGACTCAGAGCTGTGTGCCAGACCAACAGACGAAGACATCTGAAACAACAACACAGAGCGGCTCATATCCGGCGCAACGGCTATTTCCACGCATTTCAGCAAGGCATTAATCCCCTGCCACAAGAGGTCCAGGGCTTCATTCACTTACAGGCTCTGGTACAACAATCCTGCCGCAAAGATTAGGCCCCCTTGACCAGGTGCGGGCCTTGACTCATAGTCTCCAGAGCCTGCTCCCACCCCAATCCGGCAAACACGGTCAGCCACTCGGGCTCCAACTCAGTCTCTATGCACAAGGGTATTTGTGTCACAGGATGAAGAAAGCTTAACTTCTTGGCGATAAGCCACAGGCGGTTAACGGCAAAATGTTCGCGAAAAAATCGATTCTGCTTTCCATCACCATGGGTGGTATCGCCCAATATGGGATGACGCAGATGCGCCATGTGACGGCGTAACTGATGTTTACGTCCCGTATGTGGGCTCAGTTGCACTAACCCGAAACGACTGGTCGGGTAACGCCCGGAACTGAACGGAATTTCACTGTTCAACAAAGGCTCATAACTGGTCACGGCCATTTGAGCCTCTTTGTTAGGATCGACATCCTTATCACCCAGCTCATCCAGCTCTTCCCTGAGGGCATAATCCAAGGTGCCGGCTGCATGCATGTTGCCGCGTACCAACGCCAGATATTGCTTCTCAACCGAGTGAGCCGCGAATTGCTCGCACAACAGCCTGGCCACCTCACTGCTCTTGGCAAACAACAAGACACCGGAAGTCGGCCTGTCCAAGCGATGCACGGGAAACACATGGCATCCCACCTTATCCCGGGTGAGCTGCATGGCAAAGAACCGCTCTTTGCGTGCCAGGTAACTGCGATGTACCAAGAGGCCTGCCGGTTTATGGATGGCGACCAGGTATTCATCTTCGAATAATATGTCAATTTCCGGTGCAACTTCCGGCGGCTCGCACGCCAACATGGGATCAACTGGGTTCATTTAACAACACATCCAAATCGTTGAGAAGGGCGATCAGGGCCTTATGGCTGGCCAATCCGGCCCAGACATGCTCGCCCATGGGCGCGATAGCTATTTTAGTGGGCAGTGGCTGTCCCATCTCAATCAGCTGATGCATTCGCGGCAAAAAAATAAATTGCAACCAATGCTCTATTGGCATGAGATCGCAACAGAAAGGTGCGGTACTGGCCATGGCGGCCTCGGATGGCCTAACCTCGGACCAGAATTCAAGAGCCTTGAGCTCAGCTTCAATGTCCCCAAGCAGAGCCAGGGTTTGAGCATAATGCATTAACTATCCAACCTATCTCATCCACACGCCCATGACTGACAGTAGCAGCCATGAGGCACTCGGACCGACGCTATACGGGCCCACCTAGTTATTGACCGGCAATAATACCATCTGTGTTCAGTTATCCCTATAATGCCGGTATTCCACGGACGAGTTTCCAGCTCAATTCTCAGCAAAATGGCCAGTAAATGACAGAAGTAATCACCCTCAGCCAATTTTTAACCACGGCAAACACTCAATTTCAGGTCTATGATATGGGCCGCAGAGTCCAGCCTATCGATTTGGCTGCCTTTCATCAGATAGAGTCACTCGCAACCCCCTATCCTTATCCTATCCAGGGCCACGCGCAACTGGCATTGGTTTTCTGGCGGCAGACGCAGGCCCCTTATATCTGGTTTCTGAAGTTACCCTTGGATGAGCAGGGACTGCTGGCCCCGGCACCACGCAGCCAATTCATACGTATGGTCCTGGAAGCTCTGGGACAAGATCCCACCCAACAGCTCAGCCAGGAGCAACAAGAACGTCTGGCGGCGAACCCCTTCAACTTCACCCCAAGCCAAGAGAAACTGGCACTCTTTAATGCCTTGGTACGCAAACAGCTGGGCCAGCAAGCCTCACCGCAATATGAATTTGCCGTGCAGTATTTATCCGGACAGGTACCGGCCAGCGCCTGGCAACATCTGGGGCTACAGGGGCTCGCCGATGTCTGCGTTCGACGAGATGAATTCGACCACTTGGGCCCGATAATGACAGGTTTGGAGCTGGCCGCGCCGGAAGTACAGATTGCCCTATGTCAGTGCCTGGAACATCTCAGCTTAGATGCGTCACTGGCACAAAAGATAGCGGCAGGATTCGAACAGGCCACGCCCCAAAATAAGCTCTATTACCTCAGGGCACTGGCATCCAGGCCAGAGCTGGCCAGAGTCGCCATCGCAAGTCTGGCAGAGCAAGCCAGGCTCGATGCCGATGCCCTGATCGCCATCGCCGCCCGCAATTGGACAGCGCTGGAAGATGATGCTTGCCGCTTAAATTACCTGGAAGCGCTGGCATTGCAGCCTCAAGGCTTTTTTAATCAGATATTTGCTGATATTGTGGCCATTCCTGGATTGCGTGGGCAGCTGTTGGCCGATATTCGCAACCCGGAGCGTAGTAGCCAACTTTCAAATGCCATAGGCGGCTTATTTAAGGCAACGACTGCATGATGACAGACCTGTTATTGATCTTGGCCCTGGTGGTGCTGGCGGCGTTTTTCTGGCAACTGCGCCAGATGGCGGAGCTCAGCCGCCTGTTTGTTGAGAAAGAATGCATCAAACAAAACGTCCAGTTGCTGGCCATCGCCATGGAATCGGCCCGGCCGAGTGTCGGTGGCAGTACAGGCTTATGCTGGAAAGCCAAATACCTTTTTGAATTCAGCACGGATGGGATAAATCAATTTCAAGCCCATCTCTGGATGCAAGGGAGAAAAATCCATAGAATTGAGTGGCCCGTTTTCCCCGAGCCCGAGTGGCTGGATGCGCCCCAGGCCAGAGGCTCTATCGGCGGCAGCTGTGGCTCTCGCCGTAACTGCAACTCGGGAAAGTGTCATTGAGTTTCATCTCGACTAAAGCTAAAAAGAAAGGGCGCGACAGTTAACTGCCGCGCCCTTCTGGTTCTCTGTTAAGCTTTCCCGCTATTACAATGCTCCCTGCACCATCCCTGCGTCTCGATTGCGTCCTGCATCATCCTTGTCGTTCCCTGATAGCTCCCTGTACTTAAAGTACACTTCCTTGTTGCCCGACAATCCTTTGTACGAGCCTGCTTATCCATAAGCGTGTCCTGAGTCCATCCATGAAAATCCCTTTAACTACATCCTGTATCCCGCCATCCAAGGCAGTAGCAGTTCATCCTGAAAGCTGACCGTCCTGGTCGATAGACAATGCCCATCCTGTGGCTTTGTCGCTCTCGAGAGACCTCCCTGTCTGTATTTCATCATCCTGATGGCAACACAAACGGATTTCAATCTCCCTGAGAACTGTCTATATCTTAGTTGGGAACCTGCCAACCTGGTGGTGCAAAGATAACCACCCGGACACCGACCTAAATCCCAAACATCAGAGAACACTCTCAATCCCATGAAAAATAAAAAATTATTTATCTATGGCGGAAAGTTCGCCCGTCACTGAGACTGATTGTCTTACGCTCTTGTAAGCCATCTCGCACATACACTCAGGCTGTTCACCATTCCACATGGGTTGCAAGCAACCCATTCACGCCAACAGGAGACAAAATAAAAGGGCGCAACCTTGTAGGTGCGCCCAATTTATCTCTAGTAAGCCATCCTGCTATCACAGTGCTCCCTGCACCATCCCTGCGTCAGACTGCTTGCCTCTATCCCTGATATCCCTATTAGTTCCCTGTACTCAGTACTCAATCCTTTGACCGGCATCTCCATTTCGCCGAGCCGACCTATCCGTAGGCCTCATCCTGTGCGTCCTGCGAACCTTAATCCCCAAGGTTCATGTATAAGCTGTTCACCATTAAGCCTATACCGCTTCGGCCTTCCCTATTGCCGGGCGAGAGCCAACTCCGTGGCATATTCTGATATCGTTTCGAAACACATCCAGGTGTTTCATGAGTCTACCCTGACTCGATAACAGAATTCCTGCCGTCACCCACACGACCCATTCCTCAGGTCGATTGTTTTCGTCATACGGCAAAAACAGGCGACATGAGAAGTTTAGCTTAAGCAGCAACATTCACAGGTCAAAATTAGAACACTCACTCCGGTGCCCATAGGCCAAGATCGAGACGTTGGGCGTAAACGTTTGTTTATAAATGACTATAATATTAACTACAGGGGAAACACCCAAGAGAAGGACATTATGTCTCACAGCTTTGTGAGACATGTCGCACACGGCAAGCAGACAGCAGCGAATGCTAGTTCTTCGCCCCCAATGGCTTACCCGTCAGCATCTGCCATAACATGAGCCAGTCGGCCACGAAACTGTAGAAGGGGTGTTTGAAAGTCGCCGGTCGATTTTTTTCAAATAGCAGATGCCCTATCCAGGCAAAGCCATAACCTGCCAGAGGCAGATAGACTAGTTGCCACCAAGCCTGAAACCATAAGCTGTACAACAAGATCAACACCACCAAGACACTGCCAAGATAATGCAGGCCTCGGCAGAGAGGATGTTGGTGCTGTGATAAATACCAGGAATAGAAGGTCCAGAAATCGCTAGCCATCTTCATGCCCACGATAAAAAAGCAGCTCGCCCTCTACCTTGCCAATCGTCAGGGAGGTTAAGCGTGTGAAACCATTCTTGCTGAACAACGCTAACTGCTTCGCATTGTTGACGAATACCCCTACCCCATCCAACGCGAGTTGTTCATCACACCAACTCAGGACGGCCTGAACCAGGTGACTGCCATGGCCTTTCCCCTGTTCATTGGGTGCCAAGGCGATAAATTGCAAGATACCGCAATCCTTGCTGGGCAAGTGCTCGAGAATACTGGACTCTTTCTTCATCAAAGCCTGGGTCGATTGCCACCCAGTCCCCATTAACATTTTTAACCGCCAATGCCAGTATCTAGCATCCCCCAAGGGCACTTGCTGAGTGATGATGCATGCCACACCGATCAAACGCTCACCATCGAACCAACCTATAAGCGCTTGTTCCTGCTTCCAAAGTTCATTCAGTTCTTCCCTGATGGCTGCACGCAGTTTCTGCTCGTAGGCAACCTTGTCACCTTTGAACAAGGCATCCATGAATAACGGATCATCATGATAGGCATTGTAAATAATGGATGCGGCTATGCGTAAGTCTTCCGCCGTCAGGTAAACAGCACGGCAACTTTCCAAGATTTGTTGTTCCATAGGCATTATTCCTTGATCCGGATCACAGATTAGCGAAGCAATTACCAATGTATCAAGCTTAAGTGAAAGTGCAAAGATTAATCAGATATTGCATTTTGGCCTGAGTGTCTTACTCTGGATCTATTGCTCAGGGCAACGAAGGAACTCTGTTATGGATACCACACCAGTAGATATATCGCATTTATTTGAACAACTTGGACTAGACAGCGAACGTGAAGCCATAGAGCAGTTTATTGCCAGGCACTCGCTCTCGGATAACGAACTTCTGGCTCAGGCGAGTTTTTGGACCCCATCCCAAAGAGCATTCCTGAATGAGGCGTTAGAGGAAGATGCCGAGTGGTCAGACGCAATTGACCACTTGGACACCTTATTAAGGAAATAGACGCTGTGCCGAGGCCGCATCTAGAACTTAGCGTAAGCGGCCTCTCCCCAGCCAACCAAGCTATGGTTGCTCAGGATGATGGGGGTACATTCATCCTTGGTGGTCTTGCCATCACCGTGGTTTCTCTGGGTTCGATAAAAGAGTACCTGCATTTCTTTGCCATCTTGCAGGTAGGCCTCGCTGAAATCCGCCGTTCCCATCAGCGCCAACACCTGCTCTCTATCCATACCTAAGTTCAACCGGGTGAGCTTTTCCCTGTTATCGTCCTGCACTTTTGCCCAATGGCTGCCGTCGAGTCTGTCACTGGCTTCATCACCGACATTGACCACACAACCGCTAAGCCCTAAGCTTGCTGCCCCAACAAACGCAATGGCAATCCATTTTGATTTCATGTTAATTTCTCCTAAGACACTCTATGTGTTTGACTTCATTTGCAGCCAACACAAGCAAAATACCGGCCAAAAATACTAACCAATTGTTATTTAATACAATAAAAACATTTCATTGGCTTAAACATACGCCCCTAGTCACCCAAGTTAAGGAATTTAACCAATCATGAGCCAGATAGACCAAGTATTGGCAGCGGCAAAGGCACTGGCAGACAGAGGTAAGCTTCCATCGGTCGCACTGTTGAAGGCGCAACTGAGCAATAGCATTCCCCTGCCAATATTAATCAAAGGCTTGCAGCAATTTAAGGCCATGCCCAAGGCTGAGCAAGCTAGGCTGGTGGGACAGGTTGAGGTTGAGGCCGAAGTTATTATTGCCGACTCATCGCCGGAGCAAGCAGTCGCGCGGCTCACTCAGGAGCTGAAACAGCTGAAGGCCGCATACCAACAGCTGGATGCACGCCTGACACGACTCGAATCCCAGGAGAAAACAGCCTGATGTTTGTGACCGAACTGAGATTTGAGTGTTTTGCCGATACCACCATCAGCGCCGCCGAGAAGGCCATCAACAACCTGCTGGAAGCATTGCGCGCCAACGGTCAGGTGCTGGGACGTGAATTTGCAGTGGCTTTCAACGATGGCGAGTTCCGGGTGCGCCTGCTCACACCGGAGAAGACCAGCCTCGCCAATCGCCATAACAGCCCATGGGTGAAACGTGCCCTAGGCGCCCTGACGGAGGCCAAGCTGCTGGCCCCAAGGGAGAAGTTCATAGGCCAGGATATTAATTCCGAAGCCAGCAACCTTGACACTCCGAGCTGGCAACTGCTGTATACCAGCTATGTGCACATGTGCTCACCGCTGCGCAGTGGCGATAACTTGCTACCTATTCCTTTATATAGGATCCCCGCGACCTTCAACGGCGATCACAAGCGGGTGATCCGCTGGCAGAGTGAATGGCAAGCCTGTGATGAGTTGCAGATGGCGGCGGCGACCAAAGCCGAGTTTGCCGCACTGGATGAGCTATGCAGCAGCGACAGCGACTTGTTTCGCCGCGGCTGGGATATACGGGGGCGTATCGAATATCTGACCCAGATCCCGACCTATTATTATCTGTATCGGGTGGGAGGAGAAAGCCTGGCCGCGGAACTCAATCGTCCCTGCCCACGTTGTGGCAGCCTGGACTGGAAGCTGGACGAGCCCTTGCTGGACATGTTCCACTTCCGCTGTGAGCCATGTCGTATTGTTTCCAATCTTTCCTGGGATCATCAATAGCCATAGCTGACGAGAAAACATAGAGATGAATAGCGACAGCTCTGACTAAGAATCAGGCTATGCAGCAACCCCTTAGCCACGCTTGCCGAACAGATGCTGCCACATGGCTTGCAACCGCTGGCCTATGCCAGGATGCGCCAAGGCCGGCATCTCAGGCTCCTGATGCAGGCTCGGCGGCGCCACCCTGGCAGACAATTGCCCGATAAAGGCCTCCAAGCTTGGCGCCAAGCGCTCGGACGGCGCTTCACCCGGGATCTCCAGCCATACGCTGCCATCGGCATTGTCCACCGTCAGCATCTTATCCCCCTCATTCAGCACGCCGACGAACCAGGTCGGAGCCTGCTTGAGTTTCTGCTTCATCATGAGGTGGCCTATGATATTTTGCTGCAAATAGTCAAAGTCCTTGTCATTCCACGGCTGCAACAACTCGCCTTCGCCCCAGGGAGAGTCGAATAACAGTGACGCAGCGAAGAAATAACCATAAAAATCATTAATATCCGGCCATAATGTCAGCCCCAGAGCGCCTGCTACATTATCAAAGCGCCCTGGCACATCACGCCTGACGGGGGCCCAGAATACGGCGACATTGGCTTCAGGCTCGAAATCCCCCCGAATGCAGACAGACGCCTCCCCCAGAGGATAGTAACGTGGGTATTCGTCCAGTCGCTCACGATACGCCTGAAGGTAGTTTTGCAAAAAATCATCTAACGCTGGCAGACAAGACACTGAAGCGACATCCAAATTGAAGTATAATGAGGGTCTATTTTGACATGGAAACCGTATTGATGACAAAGAATCACGATCCCTATAGTGATGCTTCAGAGATGGCTGGACTGACCCTAGGCAAGACTAGCGAGTATAAGGCCGAGTATGATGCTGCGCTGTTGCAAGGGGTTCCCCGCAAACTCAACCGTGATGCGATAGCACTCACAGCCGAGCTGCCCTTTCATGGCGTCGACTTCTGGACGGGTTATGAATTATCCTGGCTCAATGCCAAGGGGAAACCTATGGTCGCCATAGCCGAGATACAACTCAGCTATGCCAGTCAGAATCTCATCGAATCCAAGTCTTTCAAGCTCTATCTCAACAGCTTTAACCAGACACGCTTCGACAGTGTGGAGCGGGTACAGCAGGCGCTGATCCGCGATCTGAGCCAGTGTGCCCAAGGGGAGGTTGGGGTCAAAATCATCGAACCCAGACATTTCAACAACCAGCGCATCGCCGAGCTGCCAGGCACCTGCATCGACGAGCTGGACATAGAAGTCGATGACTATAGCTTTAATCCTGACTACCTGGCGGACAGTACGGATGAGAAGCAAATCGTCGCCGAAACTCTGAACTCCAACTTGTTGAAATCCAATTGCCTCATCACCTCACAGCCCGACTGGGGCAGTGTGATGATACGTTATCAGGGGCCCAAGATAGACAGGGAAAAACTGCTGCGCTATCTCATTTCTTTCCGTCAGCATAATGAGTTTCACGAGCAATGTGTCGAGCGCATCTTCGTCGACTTGAAGCGATACTGCCATTGCAGCAAGTTGACCGTCTATGCCCGCTATACCCGTCGTGGTGGCCTGGACATCAACCCCTATCGTACCGACTTCGAGCACCCGCCCGAGAGTCATAGGCTGGCACGCCAATAGCCGACAGGAATACACATAAAAGAGTCAAACATAAAAGAGTCCGCGGCAACGCGGACTCTTTTATGCTCTCTATGACAAGAGCCTAGCCAAGCTACTGCTCGATAGCGGCAAACAACTCGGCTCCCCACTGCCTGGCGCTCAGTTTGACCTCGGACGCCATCCCCCCCAAGCTCACCGCGAAGCGATAATCGGCATCCAGGCGCCCAAGGCTGCACTGCCATAGGCCTGAGTCGAATCCCGCCTCCTGCGCCTCCAGCCCTATGCGACTCAAGAGCGGCAAGCAAGTATCGGACTGCCCGGGAATGCTTGTATTTAAGGTTAATTCCCCCAGCCCAGGGCGCGACAAATCCATGCTGAAACTGTCCAAGGCCAAGGCCAGTCCCATTCCCTGGGCCTTGATATAGGACTCCTTCAAGGCCCAGAGATCGAAGAAACGCCCCCTTTGTTCATCGGCCGACAAGGTCAGCAACGCCGTCGTTTCCGCTGCCGAAAAATAATGCCTCAGTATAGGGTGAATATCGGTGCGGGCTCGTTCATGTTCGATATCGACCCCCAACTGCACTTGCATGCCATGTGTCTGCAGCACAGCGACCATAAGCCAGTCGCCACTATGACTCAGGTTAAACTCGAGTCCGGTTGCTTGCCGCTGGGCCGAACTGAGCCCGGGCTTGCCGTATTTTCCGTAGTCGAAACACCATTGATGGGGCGCCAGCACCCCATATTGCGACAACAGCAAACGCAAGCATGCCCGGCTCAACAAGGCCTTGTCCTTCAGTGCCAGGGAGGCAAAACGGCCCACCTTGCCGAGCTCTTCGTGGGACAGGAGCGTCAGCAGCCTGGCGCGCTCCGCCCCGGCTAACGGCCTCAAGGGAACGAAACCTAAGTGAATTAACATTGGATCATGCACAGGCAGAACCTATAGGTAAAAGGTAACTCGCTGAAATGATCTCATAACACAGTCTCTTTCAATAGATAAAAAATGGCCCGGCTATTCGCCGGGCCATTTTTTATGATAGTTGCTGCGGGCTCAATCCAAGTAAGTCCGAGCATCTTGAAATAAACATCAGCTTAAACATGGTCAGAGCTTTACATATCAACAGGTAGCACTCACAGGAAAGAGCAAGATAGCAAAGCCGAGATCTATGATACTTACTTCCTTTCGCTTTGCCGTCCCTGCGCCGCGTCAACCATATCCCTAGCGGCTTGTTTTTCTGCTTCACGCTGCCTACTGGTAGTACAACGTTTTGAAGGGATACTGCTACCTGTAACCCTCACGCTCTCGCAACGATATCCCGCTTTATCCAAGGCGGCCTTGCGAGCGGCAACTTTATCTGCATCGGCTTTATTTACTTGCTGCTCTGGTGTTGAACTACAAGCAACCATGCCCAATAACACAAGCCCAGCACCCACTTTTTTAGCCAACCCATTGTATTGTGTAAACACTGTCCTTCTCCTATTCCATTAATAAAGACAACACAATGAATAACACAAAACAAATCAATAATAAACATACGCATAACAATTCAATTCCGGTCAGTAACCAAAACAAAAGCGCACTCGAGGGGGATTGATTGCAGCTTTCCCGCTGTCGCCGGACGCAAAATAAAAATCCTATCGCCTTCTTGCAGCAAAACCCTCAGTCCTAGCCGCAGTCGAGCAGATAAATCCGGCGCCAGAGTCCCAGGTGATTGTATCGTCTCACAAGGTCGGGTAAGCTGCCTGTCCATAACGAATAAGATATCGGCCATTCGGCAGTAAATAGGCCTGAATGCGTCGAAGCTGTAGACCAATTACCCAGTTCCAACAGATTGAGTCCCAGCAGATTGTTGCCGCGCCGATAAGGAACCTCAACCCTAGCTATGCCCATTTATCCCCAGGATGGAGGCCCTCCGGCGCCGACCCATAAGAACGCGACCACCACGCCCGAGATGCGCAGCTTCATTCAAACATCCGACTTGAGCGTCAGCCAGCTGGCGAAGGTGCTCAACATCAGCGAGGCGACGGTACGCAAGTGGCGCAAGCGCGACTCTGTGGTTAACTGCCCCAATACCCCGCACCATCTCAATACCACCCTGACGCCGCTGGAAGAGTATGTGGTGGTGGGCCTGAGGCAACAGTTGAAGATGACCCTGGATCAGCTGCTGCAGGTTACCCAGACCTTCATCAATCCCCATGTATCCCGTTCCGGCCTCGCCCGTTGCCTGAAACGCCATGGCATGTCGAAACTCAATGAGCTCGCCGAAGCCGGGACACCCGAGAAACATTTCAACCTGCTGCCCGTGGTCCAAGGCAGTGAGATGGCCACCTATACACTCAACAGCGAGACCCTGGCCAAAACCCTGGCGCTGCCGGCCCAGGATGCCAGCACAGTGGTGCAGGTCGAGTCATTGGCCATTCCGGCGGAACTGGATGCCACGGACGCAAGTTCTGTGCTGATAGGCTTCGACCCCATCAGCCAGTGGGTCTATGTCGACATATATCAGGATGACAACACCACAGCCTCCAACAGATACATGGCCTATGTGCTCAAGCATGGCCCCTTTCATCTGCGCAAGTTGCTGGTGCGCAACTATCACACTTTTCTGGCGCGTTTTCCCGGTGCCCGTCCCCAGGACTCTCACGTACAAGAGAAGCCTTCCCGGGACAGCAGGACTGCAGACGCCCCCAACAGCCAAGAGGTCGGCCCATCGCGCCAGGCCTACGGAGACTCACTATGAGCCAAGCCCCGACAGAGACAGCAGCCAAAACAGACAAGCGCCTCAACAAGCGCCTCAAGGATATGCCCATCGCCATCGTCGGCATGGCGAGCATCTTCGCCAACGCCCGCTATCTGGAACAATTCTGGGATCTCATCTGCGACAAGATAGATGCCATCACTGAGGTGCCTGACAGCCATTGGCAGGCGAGCGATTACTTCGATGCCGACAAGCGCACCCCGGACAAGAGCTACTGCAAGCGCGGCGGCTTCATGCCAGAGGTCGACTTCAATCCCATGGAGTTCGGCCTGCCGCCCAATATCCTCGAGCTAACAGACACCTCGCAGCTGCTGTCTCTGGTGGTCGCCAAGGAAGTATTGACCGATGCCAATCTGCCGGACGATTACGACAGGGACCGCATAGGCATCACCCTGGGGGTCGGCGGCGGCCAGAAGATAGGCCATAGCCTCAATGCCCGCCTGCAATATCCAGTGCTGAAGAAGGTCTTCAAGAACAGTGGCATCTCGGATGCAGACAGCGAGATGCTGTGCCAGAAGTTCCAGGATCAATACATACACTGGGAGGAGAATTCCTTCCCGGGATCGCTCGGCAACGTCATCGCCGGGCGCATAGCCAACCGCTTCGATCTCGGCGGCATGAACTGCGTGGTCGACGCCGCCTGCGCCGGCTCGCTGGCCGCCATGCGCATGGCGCTCACCGAGCTCACAGAGGGGCGCAGCGACATGATGATCACCGGCGGGGTCTGCACCGACAACTCGCCCTACATGTACATGAGCTTCTCCAAGACCCCGGCCTTCACCACCAATGAGACAATCCAACCCTTCGATGTCGACTCCAAGGGCATGATGATAGGCGA
Source organism: Shewanella sp. AS16 (assembly GCF_021412365.1). Lineage (NCBI taxonomy): Bacteria > Pseudomonadati > Pseudomonadota > Gammaproteobacteria > Alteromonadales > Shewanellaceae > Shewanella > Shewanella sp. AS16. Next base: position 591,270 of record NZ_JAKCLK010000001.1, read on the forward strand.
AGGCATAGGCATGGTGGCGCTCAAGCGTCTGGAGGATGCCGAGCGCGACGGGGATCGCATCTATGCGGTCATCAAAGGTGTCGGCGCCTCCTCTGACGGCAAATTCAAGAGCATCTACGCGCCGCGGCCCGAAGGCCAGGCCAAGGCGCTGGAGCGCGCCTACGACGATGCAGGCTTCGCCCCCCATACCCTGGGGCTCATAGAAGCCCACGGCACGGGCACCGCCGCGGGAGATGTGGCCGAATTCAAAGGTCTCAGCTCTGTGTTCAGCCAGAAGGGAGGTGCCAAAGACAGCAAACAGCATATCGCCCTGGGCTCGGTCAAATCACAGGTGGGCCACACCAAGTCCACAGCAGGTACCGCAGGCGTCATCAAGGCGGCGCTGGCGCTGCACCACAAGGTATTGCCACCCACAATCAACGTGACCAGGCCCAATCCCAAGCTGGAGATAGAGGACTCGCCCTTCTTCCTCAATACCCAGACCCGCCCCTGGCTTTCCAGGGTCGATGGCACGCCGCGCCGCGCCGGCATCAGCTCCTTCGGTTTCGGCGGCACCAACTTCCATCTGGTGCTGGAAGAATATGCCCCAGAGCATCAGGCGGGCGACAAGTATCGCCGGCGGCGGGTGCCCCAGAGCCTGCTGTTTGCGGCAGCTGACAAGACGGCGCTGCTGGCCGAACTTAACTCGGTACTGCAACAGACGAACAAAACGAACCTGCAGACCCTTGCCAACTCACATCCACTGCGGGACATACCCTCGGACTTTGCCCGTCTAGGCCTGGTGGCGGTCGATATGGCGCAGCTGCAGGCACAATTGAAGCAAGCCATACAGCAGCTTGGCGACAATAACGGCGCCAGCTGGCAGCTGCCGTCCGGTATAAGCTATCGCGCTTCGGCATTGCTGGGTGGGCAAGTCCCCCACAAGGTCGCGGCGCTGTTCGCAGGCCAGGGTTCCCAATACCTCAACATGGGGATTGAGCTTGCCTGCCACTTCCCCGAGATGCGAGCGCAAGTGAGTGCCGGCGACGCCGTTTTTGCCGCCCAGGGCCAGACGCAGCTGTCGAGTGTGCTCTACCCCATACCCGCCTTCGATGCCGATGCCATCAAGGCCCAGGAAGCCAGACTCACCAACACTCAAAATGCCCAGAGCGCCATAGGGGCCCTCTCCATGGGCCAATATGCCCTGCTGACGGCGGCGGGATTTACCGCGGACATGGTGGCGGGCCACAGCTTCGGTGAACTTTCGGCCCTGTGCGCCGCCGGGGCGATCTCCCAGGCGGATTATTACCGCCTCGCCTTCGCCCGTGGCCACGCCATGGCGGCTGCCCCCGAGGGACAGGACTCTGGCGGACAAGTCCCTGGCGACAAAGACGCTAACAAGGCCCAAGGCAACCGGGACTCAGGCACCATGTACGCCATACTGCTGGGGCAGGCGGCCGACAGGACGGCGCTCCATGCCTGTCTCGAAAAGTTTGCTGACGTCAAGATTGCCAACGACAACGCTCCGACCCAGCTGGTGATCGCCGGCCCCACGGAGCAGACCCGTGAAGCCGCCAAGGCCTTGGGCGAACAGGGCTTCAAGGCCATAGTCCTGCCCGTGTCAGGCGCCTTCCATACCCCCCTGGTGGCCCATGCCCAGCAGCCTTTCGCCAAGGCCATAGACGAGGTCGAGTTCAAAGCGCCGACTGTCGCCCTCTATGCCAACGCCACCGGCGCCCTGTACCCGAGCGAGCCAGAGACCATCAAGGCAGAATTCAAGCAGCACATGCTGCAGTCGGTGCGTTTCAGCGAGCAGCTGCGCGCCATGTATGACGCCGGTGCCCGGGTGTTTGTGGAGTTTGGCCCCAAGAATATCCTCGGCAAGTTGGTGGAAAATACCCTTGGCGAGCACTTGTCCGAGCTGTGCATCGTCAGCATGAACCCTAGCCCCAGGGGCGACAGCGATCAACAGCTGCGCCAGGCCGCGGTGCAGCTGGCGGTTGCCGGTGTCAGCCTGAGCGAGCCGGACCCCTACCAGGCAGAGGTACGCCGACCCGATGCGCCTTCGGCCATGAACATCAAACTCAGCGCCAGCAACCACATCAGCGCCGCCACCCGGGCCAAGATGGCGGCATCCCTGGCGACGGGTGAGATTTCGCCACGGGTGGAACAGGTGGACAGGATAGTGGAAAAGCTAGTGGAAAAAATCGTCGAGAAAGAAGTGTTCGTGGACAGAATGGTAGAGAAGGTAGTGGAAGTGGAAAAGCAAACCAACAAGATGACAGATGCCATGGCGAGCACCACAGGGGCTCAAATGGCCGCAACGACGACAGCCAAGCCACAAGAGATCGGCGCAGAGGCGCTCAATGCCTTCTTCGCGGCCCAGGCCCAGGCGGCGCAGCTGCATCAGCAGTTCCTCAGCATCCCGCAGCAGTACGGTGAGACCTTCAGCGCCCTGATGACGGAGCAGGCCAAGATGGCCAGCCAGGGAATAGCCATCCCCGAGAGCCTGCAACGCTCCATGGAACTGTTCCACCAGCATCAGGCGCAGACACTCAAGAGCCATGCCGAGTTCATGCAGCTGCAGGCCGGCAGCAGTCAGGCGGCCCTGGCCATGCTGGGTAATGCACCAAGACAAGCAGTCACTATCCAGACTGCGACTCAGCAGGCAGAGAGCATGCCGTCTGTTGCCATGCAAGCGGCGCCCGCTCGAGTTGCCCCCGTGCAAGCAGTGTCTGCAACGCCTGTGCAAGTCGAACCTGAGCACAGGGCCCCGGCGCCCGTCCTCGCAACAACAGCGGGATCTTCGGACGCTAGCGCACCAGCTGCCTCAGCCTCAGCGACAATATCGGCACAGGCAGTCTCTCAACAACAGGTGCAGGAAGCCATGCTAAGCGTGGTCGCAGACAAGACGGGCTACCCAGTGGAGATGCTGGAGCTTTCCATGGACATGGAGGCAGATCTCGGCATAGATTCCATCAAGCGGGTGGAGATCCTCGGCACGGTGCAGGACGCCCTGCCCGGCTTGCCCGAGCTGAGCCCTGAGGACTTGGCCGAATGCCGCACCCTGGAAGAAATCACCTCGCTCTTCTCCCTGGCCCTGTCTCAGAGTCAGAGTCAGCTAGTCTCACAGCCTGGCGTTACCAGGGCGCAAACAGTAAAGGCGCCAACCACTGCGGCAGCTCAGAGCCAGAACCTCCTTGGCAAAGAACAGGTACAGCAGACCATGATGGCCGTGGTCGCCGACAAGACGGGTTACCCTGTGGAAATGCTGGAACTTTCCATGGACATGGAGGCGGATCTCGGCATAGATTCCATCAAGCGGGTGGAGATCCTCGGCACGGTGCAAGATGCCCTGCCCGAACTGCCCGAGCTGAGCCCTGAGGACTTGGCCGAGTGCCGCACCCTGGGGGAAATAGTCGAACTCTTCTCCCTGCCCCTGTCTCTATCCCTGGGCCAGAATAGCCAGAGTCAACTTGCCTCACAATCTAGCGTTACCAGGGCGCAAACAATAAACACGCCAAACCAGAACTCTCTTGGCCAAGAGCAGGTACAGCAAACCATGATGGCCGTAGTGGCCGACAAAACGGGTTACCCGGTGGAGATGCTGGAACTGACCATGGACATGGAGGCGGATCTCGGCATAGATTCCATCAAACGGGTGGAGATTTTGGGCACTGTGCAGGACCAGCTGCCCGAACTGCCCGAGCTAAGCCCTGAGGACTTGGCCGAATGCCGCACCTTGGGGGAAATAGTCGAACTCTTCTCCCAGTCCCTGTCTCTATCCCTGGACCAGAGCAGCCAGAGCAGCCAGAGTCAGCCTGCCTCACAGCCTGCGGCCTCGGCGCCGGCCGCTGCCACTGCGATGACAGCTCAGAACCAGAACGCTCTCGGCCAAGAACAGGTGCAGCAAGCCATGCTAAGCGTTGTCGCAGACAAGACGGGCTATCCGGTGGAGATGCTGGAACTGACCATGGACATGGAGGCGGATCTCGGCATAGATTCCATCAAGCGGGTGGAGATTTTGGGCACAGTGCAGGACCAGCTACCCGAACTTCCCGAGCTGAGCCCTGAGGACTTGGCCGAGTGCCGCACCCTGGGAGAAATAGTCGAACTCTTCTCCCGAGCCTTGGGGCAATCCCAAGAGCAAACGCCAGGGCAAACCTCGGCGGACTATGCCGGCGAAGCTACTGTCCACGAGGCTAATACCTTCGAGGCCGAGGTGGCGCTGCCGCCCCACAGCGAGGTGACGCTAAAAAAGCTGCCGGCGGCGGCCATCCTAACGCTACAGGAAACGCAACAGGGAACGCAAGAGACAGAGTCAGCGCCTGAGCCCTGGGCTGAGTTTGCCGAAAACGCCTGCATCCTCATCAACGACGATGGCCACAACGCCGGCGTGCTCGCGGAAAAACTCTATGCCAGAGGCCTGAAAGTCGCCGTGGTGCGCGCACCCGGGACACTGCAGGGACAGCAGTCGCCGCTCAGCAGCAATATCGCCAGCTTCACCCTGGAAGCTGTCGATGACGCCAGTGTGCTTGCCGTGCTCGCCGAAGCCGGCTCTTTGGGCCCCATAGCCGGCTTCATTCACCTGCAGCCGCAGCATAAGGCCCAAGAACAACAACAGCCACAGGGGCTCATGCTCTCGGGCGCAGCCCTGGCCTCGGTCGAGCAAGCCTTCCTGTTTGCCAAGCACCTGCAGGCGCCATTGACACAGATGGCAGGCACAGGGGCGCGGGCAAGCTTTGTCACCGCCTCCCGTATCGACGGTGGCTTCGGCTACCTGGACAGCGAGGGCGTGCAAAGCAGCGAACTCAATCAGGCGGCATTGTCCGGGCTCACCAAGACGCTGAGCCAGGAATGGCCGGACGTGCATTGCCGCGCCCTCGATCTGGCGCCATCGCTGGATGCCAAACACTTGGCCGATGCCCTGGTGGCCGAACTCTTTGCCACAGAACCTGGCACAGAGTCGGGTCAGGTAGAAGTGGGCGTAAGCCTGGATGCCAGTGGCATGTTCAGCCGTGCGACCCTGGTTGCAGGGACAGCCCGGGAATCACATGCGCCTGCCAGCCTCGAGAGTACAGACAAGATTTTGGTAACCGGCGGCGCCAAGGGCGTGACCCTGGAGTGTGCCCTGGCGCTTGCCAAACATTGCCAGGCCCACTTCATCCTGGCGGGCCGCAGCAAGCACCAGGCGATACCCGCCTGGGCCGAGGGCAAAATTGCCGGCGAGCTCAAGGCCGCCGCCATAGCCCATATCAAGGCCATGGGCGACAAGCCCACCCCCAAGCAAGTGGATGCCCTGGTGTGGGAGGTGCAAAGCAGCCTGGAGATCTCTGCCGCCCTCGCCGCCTTCGAAACGCTCGGCGCCAGCGCCGAGTACCTGAGCCTGGATGTCAATGACAGGGATGCCATAGACAGCAGCCTGGGCCCAATCACCGCCTTGTCGCCCATCACAGGCATAATACACGGTGCCGGGGTGCTGGCAGATAAACACATACAGAACAAGACATTGGATGAGTTGACCCGCGTCTATGGCACCAAGGTATCGGGACTGAGTCAGCTGCTGGCCGCCCTGGATCTGAGCCGGCTCAAACTGCTGGCCCTTTTCTCCTCCGCCGCCGGCTTCTACGGCAATACGGGCCAGAGCGACTATGCCATGGCCAACGAGATACTCAACAAGGCCGCACTGCAGCTCAGCCGGCAATTGCCGGGCGCCAAGGTGATGAGCTTCAACTGGGGTCCCTGGGATGGCGGCATGGTGAGCCCGGCGCTGAAGCAGATGTTCATGGCGCGCGGCGTGTATGTGATCCCCTTGAAAGCCGGTGCCAGGCTGTTTGCCGATAAACTGCTCGGCCAGGGCGGCACTCAGCTGCTGATAGGCTCGGACATGCAGGGCACAGCCGCTAAGGTAAGCGGGACAGAGACAGAGGAAAGCGAGGCAAAAAAGTCTCAGGCGGATCTGACTGCTAGCGCGGCGGATCCGCAGGCATTGCTGTCAATAAACTCTGTGCCGGCAAGGCTTGCCTCTGCCGTCACCCTGACGCGCACTCTGGATCCCGCGGCCATGCCCTTCATCGAAGATCATCGCATCAACGCCAGCCCTGTGCTGCCCACCGTCTGCGCCATCCAGTGGATGCGGGAGGCGGCCAAACAGCTGCTGGGCGTGCCTGTACGGGTGCTGGACTATAAGCTGCTCAAGGGCGTGATCTTCGAAGCTCAGGCAGGGCAGACAGAGAAAGAACCTGCGCCACAGACGCTGCAACTGACGCTGACGCCCGCCGGCGACGGCCAGATAAACGCGCTGATAAGCTGCCAGGACAGGCCGCAATACCAGGCAGTGCTGAGCCTTGCCCCTCCTACCGCGTTGCCAGCAAGCCTGGCAGGCGATGCCCTGCCGAGCCCAGGCGCTGCTATTGTGACAGACGCAGGCGGCACTCTAATAGCCGCCGGCAGCGACTTATACCAGGATGGTACCCTGTTCCATGGGCCCAGACTGCAGGGCATTGAATCCATTGTCCAATTTGACGACGCGGGTTTAGTCGCCAAGATCTGCCTGCCAAAGGTTGCTTTGGCCGACTGCGGCGACTTCGCCCCCAGCCTGGTGCCGGGCGGCGCCCAGCCCTTCGCCGAAGACTTGCTGCTGCAGGCCATGTTGGTGTGGGCGCGGCTCAAGTATGGCGCCGCCAGCCTGCCGTCGACCATAGGGGAGTTCATATCCCATGCGCCTATGTCGTTCGGCGACGGCGGCAGCCTGGTGCTCGAGGTAGTGAAACACTCGGGGCGCATGCTGGAAGCCAATATCGCCCTGTATCATGGCGACGGCCGCCTGAGCTGTGAGATGCGCAGTGCCAGGGTCACCATAAGCAAAGGTCTCAACGCCGCCTTCCTGAATACGGCTAAGGCAACGCCGGCGCAGGAGACAAGCCTGGCGAGCGCGGCGGGAGTCGTGACCCAGTGACGCAAGCAGCAACGCCAACAGTGAGCCAAGCCATTGTTAATGGACCTTCAGGTTCAGGTCCAGGCTCAGGTCCAGATACAGGTCCAAGCTCAAGTTCAGGCCCAAGTTCAGATACTGGGGCGCTGCGCATCGCTGTTCTGCTCGGCGACGAGGCGGAACTCATGAGCGCATCCAGCCCCCTGGCGGATTTGGAATGGGTGTACCTAACCCATGAGCACCTACCCCAGGAGCGCCTGTCTCAAGAGCAACAGTCTCAGGAGCCGCTGACGCAACTGCTGGATCTGGCCGCCGAGCTCCTTTCCCAAGGCAAGCCGGTGGCATTATCCGCCAATAACAGCGACGAAAGTCTGCGCCTGTACCTGCTGGATGGCCTCGACGCCGCCAGGCGTCACCTGCATGTGCATGGCTATCTTGCGGGCTGGGCCTCGGTTGATGCGAGCCAGGACACACAAACCACACAGGCTCAGGCCATAGCCCTGGCCCGGGCCAAGCGCAGTGCCGCCCAGGCACAGCTGCACAATAGCGTCGCCAATACCCCATGGGATGAGTTCGACGCCCTCTATCGCGCCGTCCAGGCCCTGGCCCGGCGCAGCTTGGCGCCGCTGACACAAAGGAATCTGGCGCCGCTGACATCGGCCGACGGCACGGCTGCCAGGGCAGAAGCCGGTTACTGGTTCAGCCGCCAGCATCAGGCCAGGGTGCTCTGCCTCAACCTCAAGCGCCTAAAGCTGACAGCCAACACGGGTAACACAGTGCAGTCTGTGGTCCTCACCCAGGGCAGCAAACTGGCGCCAGCCAGGCCGCTGCTGGATGAGAGCCGCCTGTTTATCCCCCTGAGCGGCAGCACCAGCCTAGAGCTGCAGACACGCCTCGGTGCGCTGAAAACCCATCTCGATGCGTGCAAGGCCGAGACAGATGGACTGACGTCCCTGATGGCCAAGTGCCTGCAGGACTATGATCCCAAAGCGCCGCTGGCACTGGTGCTGATGGCGCAGTCCGGCACGGCACTGGCACAGGAAGTCCTTGCCATGCAGGCGGCGCTGGCGGCAAATTCAGTCCAATTCAAGACCCCGGCCGGCAGCTGCTTTTGCGCCCGCCCCTTGGGGGATGCAGGCCTGACCTTGGTCTATCCAGGGGTCGGCACAGTCTATGCCAACATGTTCAGTGGCTTACCCGAATATTTCCCCGACTTGTACGCCGGGCTGGAACGTGAAGGCGATCTCGGCGCCATGCTGCAAGCGGCCAGTCTCTATCATGGGGATCCCGAGACGGCCGCCGCCAATACGGCGAAGATGAGCCTCAGCCAACAGGCTATCGCCGGGGTCGGCGCCAGCTATCTGTTCACCAAGCTGCTTACCCGGGAGTTCAAGCTGCGCCCCAGATTTGCCCTGGGTTACTCCATGGGCGAGGCCGCCATGTGGGCCAGCCTGGGCGTGTGGCAAGCGCCCCACAAGCTCATAGAGGCAACAGAAAACAGCAGTATCTTCAATCGCGCCATCTCAGGCGAGCTGACGGCGGTGCGCCGCGCCTGGCAGCTGAGCCATGACGAGCCCATAACCTGGAACAGTTTCCTGGTGCGCGCCGATGTCGCCGGCTTAAATGCGCTGCGCGCCGCCCTGCCCGCCTTCCCCCGGGCGTATCTGGCGATCACCCAGGGAGACAGCTGCGTGCTTGCCGGTTGCGAGGCCAGCTGCCGGGCGCTGCTGGCACTCCTTGGCAAGCGCGGCATAGCCGCCAATCGCGTCACCGCCATGCACACCCCGCCCGCCGTGGCGGTTCACGGCGAGCTGCTGGACTTCTACACCCTTGCCCTTAAACCAGAGGCATTGGAGTCAGAAGCGGCGGGCATAGGCTTCATCAGCGCGGCCCAGGCCGGGCCGGTACGGTTAGACAGCCAACACATAGCCAGCTCGATAGCCGATACCTTCTGTGGGCCGCTGGACTTCGGCGCCCTCATCCACAGGGCCCACGAGCTGGGCGCCAGGCTGTTTGTCGAGGTGGGCGCCGATCGCCAGACCAGTACCCTGATAGACAAGATATTGAAACAAGACGGCGAGCGCCCGGCACTGGCGCTCGCCGGCAACGCCAAGGGCGCAGACACAGCCACCAGCCTGCTCAAGTGTCTGGCCCAGCTCATCAGCCACAGGGTGTCGCTGTCGCTCGCGCCCCTGCTGGCCGGGTTAACCCAAGACACCAGCCTGGACACTAGAGCAGGCACCAGCTCAGACAGCAGAGCAGACACGAACAACTACCAAGCGGCATTTTCCACCCAGAACCCGGCCGCAGCGCCAACCCCATCAGCAGAAGGAGAACCCCTTTGAGTTCTCAAGATACACCACAAGCCCAAACGGCTTCTAAAACAGCCACTAACATTGCCCCTGTACCGGCTCAAAAAATAGCTATCGTCGGCCTGGCGGCCCAGTATCCGGATGCAGATAGCCCAGAGGCCTTCTGGCAGAACCTGCTGGACAAGAAAGACTCCCGCAGCCGGATAGATGCAGCCAAGCTCAAGGCAGAACCTGAGGATTACCAAGGCGTACAGGGCCAGTCGGACAGATTCTATTGCGACAGGGGCGGTTACATCCGAGGCTTCAACTTCGATGCATCGGGTTATCTTTTGCCAAAGGAAGATTTTGCCTGTCTCGACGAGAGCTTCCTCTGGGCACTGGATTGCAGCCGCAAGGCGCTCCTCGATGCCGGCGTCAGCCTGAATGACGCCGTACTGGCGCGCACCGGCGTAGTGATGGGCACCCTGTCCTTCCCGACGGCCAGCTCCAACGAGCTGTTCCTGCCCCTGTACCACAGGACAGTGGAGAAGGCGCTGCAGACCAAGCTGGGCCGAAACGACTTTCGTCTGACGCCATTCGACGACGCCATATCATCACAGCCGGTGCCATCTCAGCCTGGTCCCGAAACACACAAGAGCCACAGCGCCAATGGCGCTGTGTCCCATACCGCCTCCGCCCTGGTGGCCGATGCCCTGGGCCTGGGCGCGGCCCAGCTGAGCCTGGATGCGGCCTGCGCCAGCTCTGTCTATGCGTTGAAACTTGCCTGTGACTATTTGAGCACGGGCAAGGCGGATCTCATGCTGGCGGGCGCCGTCTCGGGCGCGGATCCCTTCTTCATCAACATGGGCTTCTCGATCTTTCACGCCTACCCGGATCACGGCATCTCGGCGCCCTTCGACGGCCACAGCAAGGGGCTGTTCGCCGGTGAAGGCGCAGGGGTCTTGGTGCTAAAACGCCTCGAGGATGCCGAGCGCGACGGCGACAACATCTACGCCTTGGTCTCAGGCATAGGCCTGTCCAACGACGGCAAGGGCCAGTTCGTGCTGAGCCCCAACAGCAAGGGCCAGGTACAGGCCTTCGAGCGCGCCTTCGAGGCCGCCAACACGGCGCCTGCCGCCATAGAAGTGATCGAGTGCCACGCCACGGGCACGCCGCTGGGGGACAAGGTGGAGCTGAGCTCCATGGAGCGCTTCTTCGAGGACAAGCTCGATGGCAGTGCCGCGCCCCTGATAGGCTCGGCCAAGTCCAACCTGGGGCACCTGCTGACCGCCGCCGGCATGCCGGGGATCATGAAGATGATCTTCGCCATGGACTCTGGCCGCCTGCCCCCCAGCATCAATCTGGCGGCGCCCATCTCCTCGCCCAAGAGCCTGTTCGGCGCCGGCAATATCCCCACAGAGCTGCGCGCCTGGCCGGATAAGCCGGGCAACGATCGCCGCCATGCCGGGGTATCAGTGTTCGGCTTCGGCGGCTGCAACGCCCACCTCTTGCTTGAGTCCTATGCCCAGGACAAGACAAGAGTTGCTGACAAGACAAACGCCGCAGAGCGTGTCGAGGCTTCACAAGACCAGGACAAGCGACTTGCCCCGACGCCGCTGAGCATCACAGGAGTCGCGGCCCATTTCGGACCACTGGCCTCGGTCAATGCCCTGAATACGACGATTCAGGCGAAGGGGAATGCCTTCATTCCCCTGCCGCCGGCGCGCTGGAAGGGCCTGGATCAGCATGCGGACATACTGGCGGACTTTGGCCTCAAAGGCGTACCCGATGGCGCCTACATACAAGATTTCGATTTCGACTTCCTGCGCTTCAAGGTGCCGCCCAACGAAGATGACAGGCTGATCTCCCAGCAACTCTTGCTGATCAAGGTCGCCGACGAGGCGATACGCGACGCCGGGCTCACCCCGGGCGGCAAGGTAGCCGTGCTGGTCGCCATGGAAACCGAGCTGGAGCTGCATCAGTTCCGCGGCCGGGTGAACCTGCATACCCAGCTGGCCGAGAGCCTGAAGCGCCAGGGCATAGACCTGAGTCGGGATGAATATCTGGCGCTGGAACAGCTCGCCATGGACAGCGTGCTCGATGCCGCCAAGCTTAATCAGTACACCAGCTTCATAGGCAACATAATGGCGTCGCGCATCGCCTCATTGTGGGACTTCAACGGCCCGGCCTTCACCATCTCCGCCGCCGAACAGTCGGTGGCCCGCTGTATCGATGTGGCCCAGAACCTGCTGTCCCGGGAAGAGCTGGATGCCGTGGTGGTCGCCGCGGTGGACTTGAGCGGCAGCGCCGAACAGGTGATCCTCAAGAATGGCATACTCCCGGTTGCTCTTGAATCTGGGGCCCTTAAGTCTGAGGCCCTTATACCAGAAGCCCTTGAGCCAGGGAATAATGCGTATCTTGGCTGGAAGCCGGGCGAAGGCGCAGGTGCCCTGGTGCTGCAAAGTCGCAGAACGAGCGATGACGGCTATGCCAGGCTCCATGGGCCCGTATTTGGCCGGAGCAGCGATGCCGCACGCCTGTGCGATCGCCTGCTGAGCCAGACTCGTATCCATAGTGACTCTGTGCAGTTGCTCGAAACCAACCTCGCCCTCGAAGATATGCCTGGGGCGCAGGCGAACCTGGCCGGGCTCTTGCCGGCTGTGGCTGCGCGCAGCAGCGCCAGCGATCTGCTGGGCCACAGCTTCGCCGCCTCAGGCATGGCGAGCCTGCTGCATGCCCTGCTCAGGCTGCAGGGCGCCGCCTCGCCAGGGCAGAGACAGGCCGAGCAACATGCCCTGGTCGCTACCCTCTGCCAGGGCAAGTGCTCCCAGCTGCTGCTGGGACAGACGAGCGCCCAACAATACGGCTTGCAACAGCGCTTGGCGCAGGACCTCACTCTGGCCGAGCAGAAACACCTGATAAAGCGGGTGACCCTGGGCGGGCGCGACATCTATCGCCACATCATCGACAGCCGGCTGCCAGAACTGGACGCCATACAGGCAAAGGCCATGGAGGCGAGCGCCATGCAGTCAAGCAGCATAGAGACGAGAGCCCAGGCGGTCGTGAACCCAGCATCCCAGCCAGCTCCCCAAACAAGCATTAACCCGAGTATTCAAATGAATGATCCCGTCGACGCCGAATTTCTTCGCAACCAGCAACTGGCACGGGAGGCCCATGGCGCCTTCCTCGAGAGCCGCGCCGCAGGCCTGAGGCTCGCCGATGCGCTGCTCAAGGCGCAGCTGGCGACAGAGTCGGGCCAGACCCAGCCCCAAACACAAGCACAGGCACAGCAGCCAGTGCCCAAGCTGCAAACGCCCGTGCAGCAGCAAGCGCCAGTGCAACAGCAACAAACGCCTGTGCAGCAAGTGCCGGAAAACAAGCCCTGCATCTGGAACTACCAAGATCTGGTGGAATACGCTGAGGGCGATATCGCCAAGGTATTCGGCCCGGATTATGCCATAATCGACGGCTACAGGCGCAGGGTGCGGCTGCCGACCACAGACTATCTGCTGGTGTCGCGGGTGACCAAGCTGGACGCGACCATCAACCAGTATCGCCCCAGTACCATGACAACAGAATACGACATCCCCGTCGATGCACCCTATCTGGTGGACGGCCAGATCCCCTGGGCGGTGGCGGTGGAGTCGGGCCAGTGCGATCTCATGCTGATAAGCTACTTGGGGATAGATTTTGAGAACAAGGGCGAGCGCGTCTATCGCTTGCTCGACTGCACTCTCACCTTCCTCGGTGACTTGCCAAGGGGCGGCGACACCCTGAGATACGACATCAGCATTAATCACTTCGCCCGCAACGGCGATACCTTGCTGTTCTTCTTCTCCTACGAGTGCTTCGTCGGCGACCAGCTGATCCTCAAGATGGACGGCGGCTGCGCCGGTTTCTTCACCGATCAGGAACTCTCGGACGGCAAGGGCGTCATCCGCACCGAGGCGGAAATCAGGGAGCGCGAGCTGGCCTTGGCCAACCCAGACAAGCCGCGCTTCGCGCCGCTGCTGCATTGCCCACAGACAAGCTTCGACTATGGCCAAATCCACCGCCTGCTCGGCGCCGATATCGGCGGCTGCTTTGGCGGTGCCCACGCGGCGCATCAGGCGCGTCATGGCATGCAGCCATCCTTATGTTTCGCCTCGGAAAAGTTTTTGATGATCGAAGCCGTCAGCAATCTTGAGGTGAACGGCGGCGCCTGGGGCCTTGGCTATCTCGAGGGCCATAAGCGCCTCGAGCCGGATCACTGGTACTTCCCCTGCCACTTCAAGGGGGATCAGGTGATGGCCGGCTCCCTGATGGCCGAAGGCTGCGGCCAACTGCTGCAATTCTTCATGCTGTACTTAGGCATGCATACAGGCGGGGGCATGCATACAGGCGGGGGCATGCATACAGGCGGGGGCATGCATACAGGCGGGGGCATGCATACAGGCGGGGGCATGCATACAGGCGGGGGCATGCACCTTGGGGTTAAAAACGGGCGTTTCCAGCCCCTTGAAAATGCCGCCCAGAAGGTGCGCTGCCGCGGCCAGGTGTTGCCCCAGTCTGCTACCCTGACCTACCGCATGGAAGTCACAGAAATCGGCATGAGCCCGAGGCCCTACGCCAAGGCCAATATCGACATCTTGCTCAACGGCAAGGTGGTGGTGGACTTCCAGAACCTGGGGGTGATGATAAAGGAAGAGGCCGAGTGTACCCGCTACGGCGCCACGAACGACCTGCCAGGCATCACAAGTGAAAGCGCGCCTCTCATGGCGCCTCTTATGGTTCAGCAGCCCGACCTGAATGCGCCCACCAACAAGGGCGTGGTGCCGCTCAAACATGTGCCGGCCCCTGTGGCGGCGCCTGGCTCCAGGTTCGCCAATCGCACCCCGGATACCCTGCCCTTCACCCCCTATCATATGTTCGAGTTCGCCACCGGCGACATAGAGAACTGCTTCGGGCCGGATTTTGCCATCTACCGTGGCCTCATTCCGCCGCGCACTCCCTGCGGCGACTTGCAGCTGACCACACGCGTTATCGCCATCGAGGGCAAGCGCGGCGAGCTGAAACAACCTGCGCGCTGCATCGCCGAATACGAAGTGCCGGTGGACGCCTGGTACTATAAAGGCAACAGTCATCCAGGAATGATGCCCTACTCTGTGCTGATGGAGATCTCATTGCAGCCCAACGGCTTCATCTCGGGTTACATGGGCACCACCCTGGGCTTCCCCGGCCAGGAGCTGTTCTTCCGCAACCTCGACGGCAAGGGTGAACTGCTGCGCCATGTGGACCTGCGCGGCAAGACCATAGTCAACGACTCGCGGCTGCTGTCGACAGTCATCGCCGGCAGCAACATCATCCAGAACTTCAGCTTCGAGCTCAGCACGGATGGCGAGCCCTTCTATCGCGGCACCGCCGTGTTCGGCTACTTCAAGGGCGAGGCGCTGCAGAACCAGCTGGGGATAGACAATGGCAAAATTACCCAGCCCTGGCACAGGGAAAACGCCATAGCGCCGGACCTGGTCCTGGATCTGCTCGACAAGCAAGGCCGCAGCTTCAGGGCGCCGCCCGGCAAGCCCCACTATCGCCTGGCGGGCGGCCGGCTCAACTTCATCGACAGCGCCGAGATAGTGACCCAGGGCGGCAAGGCGGGCTTGGGCTACCTGTACGCCGAGCGCTGCATAGATCCCAGCGACTGGTTCTTCCAGTTCCATTTCCATCAGGATCCCGTGATGCCTGGCTCCCTGGGGGTCGAGGCCATAATAGAGCTGATGCAGAGCCATGCCATAGCAGAGGATCTGGGCGCAGGTTTCAGCAATCCCAAGTTCGGCCAGAACTTGTCCGACATAAAATGGAAGTACCGTGGCCAGATCAGCCCCTTAAACAAGCAGATGTCGCTGGATGTGCATATCACCCGCATAGAAGATATTGACGGCAGGCGCATCATCACAGGCGACGCCAACCTGAGCAAAGACGGCCTGAGGATCTATGAAGTGAAAAACATCGCCATCTGCATCGAAGAGGCAAATTGAAAAACCAACAATGACCCGGGTCGTTGGTAAGAAACGGTTTTAGGAGGATTGACGGTAAGGCGGAGCAAAATGTCTATGACAAGGTCGGGGTTCGTTCCAGACAACCCCGACATTCCCGCCCTCCATGGCGGTCAGCGTCATGGCCAAGCCTATTGGGACATATTCACGGCGTTTTTGCGCAGCCTCCCGTCAATCCGGCACAATGAATTGAATACACTATTCAGTCATTTTTACGAATAGTATTAAATGCGAACGCATTGCATGAGAGAACTTAAAATAGATGAAAAATCAAACCATCAATGACGAGAGACTCAGCCCCTGGCCTTGGCAGGTAAAGGAAGCCGATATCAGCTTCGATACCGAGAGTCTCGCCAGGAAGCTCAAGGATCTGACCCAGGCCTGCTTCCTGGTAAACCACAGCGACCAAGGCTTGGGCATAGCCCAGCAGGCCGAGGTGGTCGGCATGCAGGCCCCCGACGACTCTGACCTGAACCCGAGCCTGCATCCTGTCAGCGCCTTCGCCCCGGCGCTCGGTACCCAGAGCCTGGGTGACAGCAATTTTCGCCGGGTTCACGGGGTCAAATACGCCTACTACGCCGGCGCCATGGCCAACGGCATAGCATCGGAAGAACTGGTGATCGCCCTCGGTCGGGCGGGGATTCTGTGCTCCTTCGGCGCCGCCGGCCTCATCCCCTCCAGAGTCGAAGCTGCCATCAGCCGCATACAGCAGGCGCTGCCGAACGGCCCCTATGCCTTCAACCTCATCCACAGCCCGAGCGAGCCGGCGCTGGAGCGTGGCAGCGTCGAGCTGTTTTTGAAACACCAGGTGCGCACGGTCGAGGCCTCGGCCTTCCTGGGGCTCACGCCGCAGATAGTCTATTACCGCGCCGCCGGCCTCTCCCGGGATGAGCATGGCGAAGTCCTGATAGCCAACAAGGTGATCGCCAAGGTGAGCCGCACCGAGGTGGCCACCAAGTTCATGGAACCTGCGCCGCTTAAGATCCTCCAGCAGCTGCATGGCGAGGGCCTCATCAGCGAGGAGCAGATGGCGCTGGCACAATTGGTGCCCATGGCCGACGACATCACAGCCGAGGCCGACTCGGGCGGTCACACAGACAACCGCCCGCTGGTGACCCTGCTGCCGACCATGTTGGCGCTCAGGGACGAGATCCAGGCCAAGTACCAATACAAGACCCCAATACGCGTCGGTGCCGGCGGCGGCGTCGGCACCCCGGATGCGGCGCTCGCCACCTTCAACATGGGCGCGGCCTACATAGTCACAGGCTCGATAAACCAGGCCTGTGTCGAGGCGGGTGCCAGCGAGCACACCCGCAAGCTGCTCGCCACCACTGAGATGGCCGATGTCACCATGGCCCCGGCCGCCGACATGTTCGAGATGGGGGTGAAATTACAGGTGGTCAAGCGCGGCACCCTGTTCCCCATGCGCGCCAACAAGCTGTATGAGATCTACAGCCGTTATGACTCCATAGAGGCGATTCCGGCAGAGGAACGCAAGAAGCTGGAAGAACAGGTATTCCGCGCGTCGCTCGATGACATCTGGGCCGGCACTGTGGCCCATTTCAACGAGCGGGATCCCAAGCAGATAGAAAGAGCCCTGGATAACCCCAAGCGCAAGATGGCGCTGATCTTCCGCTGGTACCTGGGGCTATCGAGCCGCTGGTCGAACACGGGCGAAGTCGGCCGCGAGATGGATTACCAGATCTGGGCAGGCCCGGCGCTCGGTGCCTTCAACGCCTGGGCCAAGGGCAGCTACCTGGACGATTATCGCGCGCGCAGCGCAGTGGATCTCGCCAAACACCTGATGATGGGCGCCGCCTACCAGGCACGCATCAATCTCCTGCTGTCACAGGGCGCCAGCATTCCCGTCAGCTTGCAGAGATGGAAACCCCTCGGCCGCTGCTGAACATCCGCTTGGTTCACAAAGGCGCTGCGCTGAGTCCTGAGCATACCGACTTGCCGAAAATGTCCTGCGGGAAAGGGCAAGCACTAAGGTGACACGCTGCCAGTACATCCTTGTAAGCTCGTCCGTGACGTCCCTGTCACGGGCGGTCACCCACGTGCCAGCCCTTGCCCATAATGGGCCAGCTTAGCTTGCCAAGGCGCTGCGGCGCCTTTTTGCAATACGCCTCTTGTGGCGCGCTTCTATCCCGTGAGAAATAACAAGCTTTGCCGTCAAGGGGACGATGCAGCTACTGCTGCGAGACGCCGTGGATCCTTCCCTGGAGGCTCAACCAAAACATCCCTGTTTTGGATGCCCGCAGCCGCACCTGTGCCAGGGATCCTGTTTCTTCGGGCCGTTAATGGGCCTATTGTGGCGCGCATCTGCTCATTGAGAAAAACAGGCTTTATTGCCAAACGGTGCAGCTACTGCTGCGAGACGCCGTAAATCCTTCCCTGGAGGCTCAACCAAAACCTCCCTGTTTTGGATGCCAGCAGCCGCAGCTGCACCTGTGCCAGGGATCCCGTTTCTTCGAACCAGTAAGTGTTCATGACATGCTGATTACCTTGAATAACAATCAGAATACCAGTAAGTTAGCAAGGCTTTAGCTTTACAGCCCGTATTGGCAGGTACTGAGTTAACAGGCGCGGCTGCGCTTGATAACACTCATGCACGCTTTGCTGGAAAAGCTATCCAGCCAATATGTTGTAAGAGAATGAGATTAAAAGGGAAGCCAGCGCACACTTTGCACTGGTCTGAGAAGAAAAACGCGCATGCGCGTTATACAAATATTAGGTTCCAAGAGCCGGAGATCGTGTCATGATAGAAATGATCTTTCAGTACATATACGAATTCAAGTTTGAGATCGTCTACAAGCTATTAAATTCACAGTTCATGTCCTCGGTTATTGGCACCTTGACCGGTGCTTTTGCTGGCGCATATGCAGCTCATAAAATTGGAATGGGTGCAAAAAGAAGAGAGCTACTTGAGGCACAGATGCGCTATACCAATGTTGCTACCTCTTCAGCCTTTTTGACCTGTAATACGGTTCTTGGATTAAAGAGTCAACACATACAATCCATGTACACGAGTTACATCTTTGAAAAGGATAACTTTGAAACAGCGTTAAGGAATCCTCCAGCTAGTGAGCCAATTCATTTTGAAATGGATCTCAAGGTGTTACATATGCCTTTCGTTCCATTTGATGATGTTTCAGGCATTATACAAGGTCAAGTTAATGTAAGAGGACGATCTCTAGCTTTAGTGTCAACCATCAAAAATTCACTTACTTCCCTCAGCGAGGGTTTGGAGTATAGGAATAGATTAATTGATCAGCTCAAGACAAAATTTCAGGGACTTCAAGAAGAACATAAGCTCAAGATCTACTTTGGCTTGCCGTTGCCAGATGGAAACATTCATCAAGAGTATTCAGATACTCTACCGGCGATATATCAATATATAGACGACGTAATATTCTTTTCCTCTTTGTTATGTTCCGATCTGGTCGAGCATGGAGAAAAAATCCGAGCTCAGTATCGAAAGGAGTTTGGGCGGCATCTGGAGAAAACCACATCCCCTAATTTTAAGACTGAGAAAGCTGATAAACTTATGCCAGATGCAAAAGACTATGAGGACTGGTTGAATATGTTCCAAGAGCTCCCCCAAGAGCAACCATGGTTCAAACGAGTATGGCTCCTAACAAGGCTCTTCAGTTGATTCGAAAAAAGCGACGCTCATATTGTCGCCCCACTTTTGATCCCACCTGAGCTTAATCGTTAAGTTGATTAGAGAAATATCATGAATCTCAATTACTTTGAAATATTTTAAGATCTAAAAATGGGGCTTATCGATCAAAATCCAGCTTCGACTACTGATATAACATCAAATATCAAGGAGTATTTTTCAAGAAAGTTTCAAGATTATACTGTCTTACCTAACGACAATAGCGGCGAATACCTACTGGATGTAATGGTTACCAATTTCACTCCACTAAATATTATTGAGAGTGATCGCAGTAGCTTAAGCATTACACTAGACTCAATCGAAAACCATATAGCTGTCGAGTCTGAACTGGGAGGTTCAGGTGGATCATCAGCATATGGCGTCCAAAAGAATGTGGTTGAGGATTTTGTAAAGCTCTTATTGGTAAATGCCAAATACAAAATAATGATATTTACGTCATTGCCCTTTGCTGGCGAGAGAAATCATGTTTCAAATCGGGTTGGCAATCTTAGAGAAATCTATTTAAAAGTATGCCAAAATGATCAAGGCGTGTTGCTCGTTCATCTGCCAGGAACGCAGACTAGCTCAACTCAAGTTCAGGCATCTGTTCATGGAATATCTGGATTTATCATATCTGGAAATGGTGAGCATGTAGGCCAGATTGCAACTTAACAAGGCGCTGCTATCGGATAAATTTTTCGTTGCGCTCCAAATCTGCCGCAGAGCGCGGCGTTAGTATTATAGGAATAGTATAATGAAATATATTTGCTTTTTTGCTCTATTGCTTTCTTCAGTAGCGAATGCGCGATTTGCGAGCATTCCGATAGATAGAGCCATTGAAAAATCTGATGCAATAGCAATAGCAATAGTAGAAGTGGTAAGCAGTAAACCACACTACTGGCAGAGTCCCAGAGGAAAATCGGTTTGTGGTCATACGGTTGAAGTTGAAGTTCAGCATCTACTTAAAGGAAAGTATGGGCATCGGCTGGTTTTGGCGAGCCAAGCGGATTTGTTTCCAGGATTAACATTATTAGCCTTTATAGACTCATATAAAGGCGACTTCCCGAATGATGTTAATATGAAGTACGAAGATTATTTTAAAGAGGCAAAAGACAGCTGTTTGGCTACTTTACCTATCTTGAAGCTAGACCCCTTAACAACCTCCCAAGTTAGTTTTGATGGCAACATCATTTTTCCTCATAGTCTCTTAACCTTTTCAGATGAATTGCCGATTAACAAAATTACAGTAAGTAAAATTGAGCTAAATGGCAACGAAATTGATTTGTGGGATCCGAAAGTGCCTGATGCCGTAAGGATGCAGCTTCCTTACGGAGAACATGGCTCAATCAGATATATACAAAAAGATGTTTTGATTAAATACATAACCAAAGATTAACAAGTGACTGCGGCATTCAGTCAATTGTTTTTAAACTGCAACTCTTCATTGAGTCCTTTTCATTGAGATCCAGGGGAAAGGTCACACTTTCCATCCAGCGCCCCTGTCCCGTCGATGGCGGCATGTTGTAATCATATCTATGCTGCAGGCTTCCCGAGGGGCCGGTAATACGGGATCCGGGCAGTAGCGGATGAACAGCCAAACACAGTGAAGCGGCGCTCATTCCCATTGCAGTCCTGGATATTGCTTTTACGAAACCATTAGCCCTATATCAGGGTTTAAAAATGGAAGCATGCTTGATGTATGGCCTGATTCTGCTCTTATTTATTAGGCTGAGCCGGGACCGAATTGACAGAGTCAGGTCAGTAGGTGCGGGTGCGATTTTGGCCTTCGAAAACAGGAACGTTTTCGTAGAGCCCACAGGGAAGTGCTCGTGGCGTGCCAAAAAGAGCACCCGCGCCTGTCCCACACACTTCCCAGATAATCTCCCCACACGTTTTAATACTTCCTCTCCCAGGCACTTTCCATCCCTGACACTTTCCATCCCAGCTTCCATCCAGCGCCCCTGTCCCGTCGATGGCGGCATGTTGTAATCATATCTATGCTGCAGGCTTCCCGAGGGGGGCCGGTAATTCAAGGAGCCGGGCAGAAGCAGATGAACAGTACAACACAGTGAAGCGGCGCTCGTTCCCAGCTCATTCCCCATTCATTCCCATTGCAATCCTGGATATTGCTTTTGCGAAACCCTTAGCCCTATATCATTGTTTAAAAATGGAAAGCATGCTAGATGTATGACTGTTTGAATGGAATGGCTGCCTATGGATCCCATACTCCTGCTCATCATATTCTCTATCCTGATAGTGATTGCCTTTGACTTCACCAATGGCATGCACGATGCGTCGAATATGATAGCGACGCTGGTGGCCTCCAGGGCGATGACACCGGTCCAGTCGTTATTGTTGGTGGGAGGATTTACCTTTCTCGGTCCTATCCTCGGGGGCACTGCGGTCGCCGATACCATAGGCGGATTTGTCGATCTTGGCAGTCTCAAAGCCTTGGACTCTGTTACCCTGGTCAGCTGCGGCATGCTGGCCGCCATCGCCTGGAATCTGCTGACCTGGCGAGTCGGACTGCCTTCTTCCTCCTCACATGCACTGGTCGGTGGCCTGATAGGCGCCGTGCTCATGGGCGCCAGTGCGAGTGATATCAGCTGGGGCCTGGTGGAACTCGGCCAGGGCCGTCTGGTCGGGGTCAGCAAAATACTCCTGACACTCCTGACATCGCCGCTGATAGGTTTCATTGCCGGCTTTGTGTTGCATAAACTGATGCGCTTCATGCTGCGCGCAGCCAAACCCAGTGCCAATCAAACACTGCGACGGGCGCAGTGGGTCACAGCCGCGGCACTGGCATTCGCCCATGGCACCAACGACGCCCAAAAAGGCATGGGCATCATCACCCTGATGTTGGTGCTCGGGGGTATGCTGGGCGAGTTCGCCGTCCCCTTTTGGGTCATAGTGGTGAGCGCCACCAGTATCACTGTGGGCACCCTGCTGGGAGGATGGCGGATTGTGCGCACAGTCGGTTTCGGCATTTACAAGCTCGGCCCACTGCATGGCTTCGATGCCCAGCTGGCATCCTCGACTGTCATCTTCGGCGCATCCCTTTTTGGCGGGCCCGTCTCTACCACCCATGTGGTCAGCACCGCCATCATGGGTGTCGGGGCCTCAGAACATCCGCGCGCCGTCAGGTGGTCCAAGGCTGAGGAAATACTCATCGCCTGGGTGGCGACCATTCCCTGCACTGCGCTGTTTGGCGTGGCAATTTACGGACTCTTCACCTTGGTCCGCCCCCTAATATGAACAACAGGAGAGCTTTATGACGAACGAAGAACGCCCTTCTTTCCTCAAGCAACTGGTTGCCAGGATAGTGCCGACAACGACAGACTTTTTTGCCCTGCTCGTGGAGCAGTGCGCCAATGCAGCCCAATGTACCGGGTCCCTGGTCAGCTATATGGAAACGGGCGATGAGAGGTATGCGAACCAGACCAAGGTTCTGGAACACGAGGGCGATCGTCTGAAGGAGCGCAATCTGGAGTCGCTGCATCGCGCTTTCTCCACCCCCATAGACAGGGAGGATATCTTTCGGGCCGTCACCAGCATAGATGCGGTGCTCAACTACGCCAAGTCGACCGTGAGTGAAATGTATCTCCTCGGCCTGCCGCCGGATCCCCATACCCTGGCGATGGCGCAACTCCTGGATGAAGGCACCAATGCCTTACTCTCGGGTTTTAACGCCTTACAGAAAGATCCGGAAAAGGCGAGCCAGGAAGCGGAACGGGCGCGAAAAACCGAGCGCAAAACGGAAAACATCTATCGCACCGCGTTGACCGAACTCTTCGATGCCGAGCATTATCTGGCACATCAGACGGCGGCACATCGCCTGGATGCCAACACCCTGGAGGTGCTGCTCGAGCCGCTTGATCCGGCGGAGCGCGAAGCCGTCGCCAGCAGTGTCGCCTTCGTGGTGGAAATCATGAAACGCCGCGAGATCTACCGCCACATGTCCAATGCGGCAGATAGGGTGGCGCTGGCGGGGGAAACCCTGCGCGATATAGTGGTCAAGATCACCTGAAATGCCAGCCCGGCCTATGCCGCTGGATTTTTATACCTACAGGCCGGGGGCTGAAGCCTGCATTGCCTGGCCCCTGAAGCACTAACCCCTGAAGCACTGACTCCCGAAGCACGGCCCCTGGAGCACGGACGCCTTGCAACAATAAGCACCTGAGAATAAATGCTTTTTTCACCATACAGGAAATCCAGGCATTATTCTTCGCATTAAAGAGGTAATATACCGTCTGACATGGGAAGCAATGCAGCTTGTTGGAACTTGGGTTTTGGGTGACAGTAAATAGCGCCAGCGCCCGCACCACAGCAGTACCAGCACCAACAAGTAAGCCATTGGATGACAGCAGTTATCTCTTTATCCCTAAACGATAGCCTGAGGAGTTTGGATCGTGAATACCGCCGACCTGCTGTGGGGAATATTATTCAGTGCCATAGGTTTTGGCTTCTTCCTCTACGGACGTAAGCAGCAACGCCTCATTCCCCTGGTCTGCGGCCTGGGCCTGATGCTTTATCCCTATTTCGTGACCGGCACCCTCTTGTTGGTCGGGATAGGAGTCGTGTTGA
The DNA here is from genome assembly GCF_021412365.1 of Shewanella sp. AS16. Taxonomy (NCBI): domain Bacteria; kingdom Pseudomonadati; phylum Pseudomonadota; class Gammaproteobacteria; order Alteromonadales; family Shewanellaceae; genus Shewanella; species Shewanella sp. AS16. The sequence continues at coordinate 614,757 of NZ_JAKCLK010000001.1, forward strand.
CGGCCCTGCCCTACTTTGTTCGGGTGTAACCTGGCTCCCGTCGCCAGGGGTGGACGCCTGTCTATGGCGGCCAGGAGCGACTATCTGTTCAGAGCGGCTATCTGACCAGAGCGACTTACTGTTATAATGTGCGCTCTGCTGTCGGCGTCGACAGCCTTCCTTGAAGCCATACCCACACTCAATACCTAAAGCCGTATTGACACCCGTATCGAAACCAGAGTACCAGAGACCACTAATGCCATTCTCCAAACTTGGATTAAGCGCTCCTATCGTCAGCGCCGTCACAGAACTGGGTTACACCAGTCCCACGCCAATTCAGGCCCAGGCCATTCCCGTCATTCTGAAGGGCAAGAACCTGTTAGCGGCGGCGCAGACGGGCACGGGCAAGACGGCAAGCTTCGTGTTGCCCATATTGGAGAGGTTCAAAGACGCCCCCAAGATCCGGGCCAAACGCATTCGCGCCCTGATCTTGGTCCCGACCCGGGAACTGGCACTCCAGGTCGAGGAGAACATCGCCCTCTACGGCAAGCACCTGCCGCTGACCTCTATGGCCATGTATGGCGGCGTCGACTCAGGGCCGCAGAAGCAGCGCCTGATCCAGGGGGTCGACATTCTGGTGGCCACCCCCGGCAGGCTGCTGGACATGTATACCCAAAGAGCGCTGCATTTCGATGAGCTGAGCCTGCTGGTGCTCGACGAGGCAGATCGCATGCTCGACATGGGCTTCATCGAAGACATCAACAAGATCATCGAGCGCCTGCCCAAAGACAGGCAGAACCTCTTGTTCTCGGCCACCCTGTCGAAGCAGGTACGCTTCCTGGCCAAGACGGCCGTGGCACACCCGGTAGAAATCAGCATAGCGCCGGACAGCGCGACCACGCCGCAGATAGATCAGTGGCTGACCACTGTCGACAAGGATAAGAAATCGGCGCTGCTCAGCCACCTGATTAACGAGCATGGCTGGCAGCAGGCGCTGATCTTCATTCAGACGAAACAGGGGGCGGCCAAGTTGGTGAGCCAGCTGGAGAAACGCGGCATCAAGGCCGAGGCCATTCACAGCGGCAGGAGCCAGGCGGTACGCGAACAATTGCTGGTCGACTTCAAGTCGGGGGCGCTCGCCTTCATGGTGGCGACCGGCGTTGCGGCCCGCGGCATAGACATAGACGCCCTCACCAGAGTGGTCAATTATGATCTGCCGGACGAAGCCGATGACTATATTCACCGCATAGGCCGCACCGGCCGTGCCGGCGCCAGCGGCGAAGCCGTCTCCTTCGTCTCCAAGGATGACTTCAGGAACCTCTGCGCCATAGAGAGCCGCTTGGGCCAGCTTATCAGCCGCAGGGAAATAGAGGGTTTCGCCCCCAAGAAAGCCGTGCCTGTGTCCATTTTGAACTTTGTGCCCAAAAATAAACCTGCCCCCAAGAGAGCGCTAACGCCCCAGACCAAAGCCGCCGGGCCAAAGGCCGGCCGGCCCTTGAGGCGCGAGCCTGGCCATGTCAGTCCCGAAAAAGGAACCGACAAGCGCGTCGCCGGCAGTGCCGAAAAAGTACCTTTCAATCCCTGGACCAGCGGCCCGAGAAGCAAGCAATAGCCAGTCGCCTTGGTCACCAACGAAGAAGCAAACATCATGATTATTTTCACCACCAACTTAGGCGATATCGGCATAGAACTCGACATGGAGCGGGCGCCGGTCAGCGCGAAAAACTTCCTGCGCTACTGCCGGGAAGGCTTCTATGAAGGCACTATTTTTCATCGCGTGATCCCCGGGTTCATGATCCAGGGCGGCGGGCTCAGCGCCAAGATGAGAGAGAAACCGACCCATGAGCCGATAGTCAACGAAGCCAACAAGGGCCTGAAAAACACCCTGGGCAGCCTCGCCATGGCGCGCACCGATGCCCCCCACTCGGCCACGGCGCAGTTCTTCATCAATGTTGCCGATAACGACTTCCTGGATCACAGCGCCACCACCAACGCCGGCTGGGGCTATGCCGTGTTCGGGAAAGTGACGACGGGCATGGAGATAGTCCAGCAGATCGCAAACGTGAAGACAGGCACAATAGCAGGCCATGAAGACGTCCCTATGGATCCCATAGTCATAGAGAAAGTGACCATCAACCTCTGATGGCTCAGGTGCCGCCGGGGCACAGGCAGAGCCATGGCGGCTACTCGGCGGTTATCCCATGTTCAGACACGGCCAGCGTCAGGGTTTTCGCGACGCTTGGGGTATCGGCCATGGCCTCTTGTGGTCCCCGGTCGCGGTAATGCACCGACAGCCGATAGGGCGCAATGAAAGGCACCGCCGGCTCGATACTGTCGAGCAAGATACGATCGCCGATAAAGACACTGCCCAGATGTGCCACAGTCGCCTCCCGGGTATTGAGGTGAAACATCCCCAGATACCAGAAGCTGCCCGAGCCTTGGCCGGTCACGACAAAGGGCGCGACAAAGGCCATGCCTTGGCCCTCTGCCTGGCCCTCAGCCTGTGTGGGGACCGGCGCTAAGTTAAGCGGCGTAATCTTAAGGTAATCCAGCAGCACACTGCCTCTCGCCTCGGCATCGCGGTAATCCGCTGTCGCATAGTCGGCCCCGCCTCTGTGCTCTAAGTGGCTCAAGGGCACAGATAAGCCGCTGTCGGGCAAGCGAATGCTGAACGCCTTTGGGGTCTGCAGGCTGAAGAGCTTCAGCATCACAGGGTCCGGGCCTTGCCTGATGAGCTGCGCCTGACTCCCTGGGTTTGCCTCCGAGCCGGCGTCATCCAAGGGCACCACCCGGCCATCCTCAAGCTCAAGATAGAGATCGTCATGGGTGAAATTGAAGCGATAGATACCCGCCGCCAATACCCCGAGCAGCAACAAGACGGTCAGCAGCACTAGGCCAACCCCATATTTCACCATGTTATTCATCCCCACTCCTCCAAGCCAGTCCATGACGCCAGCCTCAACCTGTCCAAAACACAAGACTAGCCAAATCGGCCCGGCTCTTGAAGCGGTTTTCTTGCCCCAAGCCAGGTTTCAGCGACTCTGTCAGCCCTGCGTCAGCTTTAGCGGCATTGAGCGGCTGCCGGCTTCCCCGTACCTGGCTCCTCGCTCCTTGCTCCCGGCTCATGACTTCTGGCTCATGGAGCATGGCTTATCTAGGGCGGCTTTTAACACAGGCAATAAAAAATCGCCAATGGCCGCCTCAGCCTGAGCGGCGCCAGAACCCGGGTCTCCTCTGCGGCCATGGCAGGAACAAAGGCCAAAGTGCGCTATTCCCGCAGCGCCCATTGGACCCGCCCCCGGGCGGCACGGGATTGAGCTGCGCCCAGAGCCGGCGCCGGCTCAAGTGTCGCTTGGACGTAAGGTAAATTCAGCATAAACAAGACCTAAGGCGAACCAGGGGGATAAGTAAATTTTTCAATAAAATCCTCTCGCTTTAACAAATGTTGACTAGTCTATTAGGTAAGACTGACTCTTTTCAGTACGCCTTCTCAGACAAAAGGACACTTGTTATGGCGAAAAGCTCGGAGGATCTCCATTCCTCGTCCATGCTCGACATGGACAACCAATCCAGGACACAAGCCCAAGTGCCCGTCAGCCGAATCGATGAACTGACGCCTCAGCTGGATCTGGCCGATCTCTTGCTGCATTACCTGTCGCTGTTGCAGATAGACTTTGTCTTCGGCATTCCCGGCGGCGCCATAGAGCCCATGTACAATGCCCTCGCCCGCAGTGAGCGTCAGGCGGGCCCCAGGGCCATCATAGCCCGCCACGAAACCGGGGCCGTCTTCATGGCCGACGGCTATGCCAGCAGGACGGGGAAACTCGGGGTCTGCTGTGCCACCACAGGCCCTGGGACCACCAACCTGATCACCGGGGTCGCCTCCGCCTACGCCAATCAGATCCCCCTGTTGATCATCACGGCGCAGACCCCCCTGTCCTCCTTCGGCAAGGGGGCCTTTCAGGAGTCCTCCTGCACCGGCATAAACACGGTTGCCATGTTCGAATACTGTACCCGCTACAACACTCTGATCTCCCATCCAGAACAGTTCGAGCGCAAACTGGCGGCCGCGCTGATGAAAGCCTTCGCCTCGCCCCCCGGGCCGGTGCACCTGAGCATCCCCCTGGATGTCTTTCGCAGCCCGGCCCCCATGCGCAATGAAATCTTCGATATCAAGCGCTTACTCCATAAGAAATCCTTGCTCGACCGCGAAGATCTCGACGCGCTGTTCAAGGAGCTGCAACCGGGAAAGAATACCGTCTTCGTGATTGGCGAAGGCGCCAGCGAGGCCATAGGCGCCATACTGACCACGGCACACATGCTCGATGCCATACTGCTGACCACCCCCCACGGCAAGGGGCTGATCAGTCCCTATCATCCGCAGTTTCGCGGTGTGGTCGGTTTTGCCGGCCACCAGAATGCCGTCAACAGCCTGAGAAACGCGCAGCTGGAAAACATCGTCTGTATCGGCACGGCACTGAGCGAATGGGCCAGCAACGGCTGGGACAGCGAGCTGCTGCTCAACCCCAGGCTCATTCATATCGACGAGCAGGAAGCCAACTTTACCTATACCCCCATGGCCAAGCTGCACATTCGTGGCCGCATACTGACCATCTTCGAGCAGCTGTACAAGAAGTTAACCCAGAGCCACGGGGTGCCGCACCTGCCGCACCCTGAGCCCAGCACCCGCGAGCGGCATTTCATGCTGGACAATGAAGCGGCATTCATGGATACCAGCAAGCCGATAAAACCCCAGCGCCTGATGCACGACCTGGCCGAATTGTTTCCCCCTCACACCCGCTACCTGGCCGACACGGGCGCCAGCTTCGCCTGGGCAATCCACTACCTGCACCCTTATGATCGCCGCATGGTCGGCAACAGGGATGCCAGAGGCGGCCTGTTCAGGGCCTGCCTGGAGTTTGCCTCCATGGGTTGGGCCATAGGCTGCGCCGTCGGTGTCGCACTGGCCGCGCCGGCTCAGCCCGTGGTCTGTATCACAGGCGATGGCAGCATGCTGATGAGCGGTCAGGAGCTCACTGTGGCGGTGCAGCATGGTCTGCCGGTCATCTTCGTGGTGCTCAACGACTCGGCACTGGGCATGGTCAAACAGGGTCAAAAACTCAGCCACGCCGAAGCCATAGGCACGGCCTTGCCCCAGGTCGACTTTGCCGCCATGGCGACAGCCATGGGCGCCGCCAGTTATCGAATCGAAACCTCGGAAGCGCTGCATAGACTCCCCATAGAGCAGATTTGCCGGCGCAAGGGCCCAACCCTGCTCGATGTCTACATAGACGTAGATGAAGTCGCCCCCATAGGCGCGCGCATCAAACAACTGTCCCAGGTCGACAAGCCTGCAGACCAAGGGGATGACAGGGAAACCTCCGACCAACCCAAGGAGCTGAAATGAGCGAGCCAACCCCGGCCGAAGCGGCACAGGATGCCGCTTTCGAGCCCATCACCACCGCCATCTGGCATGAGACGGCGGACGAGCAGAATCCTTTCCTGGCCCAGCGCTGTCTATGCGCAGGTTTCGATGTCTTCGAAGATCTGCTGGGCAAGGCCGGCTGGATAGAATACCTCTTCCTCTTATTTCGCCGGCGCCAAGCGACGCCGGCGGAAACCCGGCTGCTCAATGACCTGGCCGTGGCCATAGCCAACCCCGGGCCCAGGGATCACAGCATACAGGCCGCCATGTCGGCCGCCGCCGGCGGCTCGACCCTGGCCTCCTGCCTGATGGCGGCGTTAGCCGTCGGCGCCGGACGGCGCAACGGTGGACGGGAGATCTATGATGCCATGCTGCTGTGGCAGGCATGTCAGAAAGAGCTTTCCCTCTGGGAACCCGGCCTGAAAGAAAAACACTACCTGAGTTATCAGCAGCAACATAATGGTCATGACTTCGATGTCTGGCCCGAGATGGAACAAGCCCCCGGCTTCGCACCCCACGCAGGCGCCTGCGCCCAACCCGTGCTGAGCACACTCGCGCATCTGGCGAAGGTGGCGGCCTCGCTGGGCATGGACACCCACCTCGCCTGGCTGCATGGCCACAGGGAAACGCTGGAGCGCGCCGCCGGGCTGCCGCTGGCCATGACGGGCGTGGTTGCCGCCGCCTTCTGCGATCTGGGCTTCGACTCCCAAGAGGCAGAAATCCTCTACCTCTTGCTGCGTCTTCCCGGCGCCGCGGCCCACAGCATAGAGCAGCATAGGCTCGGCTGGCGGGATTATCCGTTTCACCCCCATGGCATCAAACTCGACATGGACCCACAGGCACAGAGCAAGGAGACAGAATCATGAGCAACCCCTGGCTCCCATGGGAGGAATGCTGGAAAACGGATTTAGGCGCCTGGTTTCCGGGAGAACGCGTGGTGTTTCGCGGCCAGGATCTGTTCGAGGAGTTGCCGGACCTGCCCTGGATGGGACTCCTGCTGTACGGCATCACGGGCAAGATCCCAACGAAAGCGCAAATACGCCTGTTCGACGGCATCTGGGCCCTGGCCGCCAGCTTTCCCGATCCCAGACTCTGGAATAACCGCATAGGCGCCCTGGCCGGCACGGCGCGCAGCACCACCACTTTGGGGGTCGGCGCCGGTGTCGCCGTCTCTGAGGCCGTCATCTACGGCTACCAGCCCTTGATGGGCGCCATGGAATCCCTGTTGGCCATAAAGGCCAGGCTGCAAAACCAGGAGTGCCTGAGCGATATCTTGCAGGATAAATTGTCCCCCCGCCCCCAGGGCTCGCCCAGGCCCGCCAGCGGCAAGAGTCGCTGTGTCGCCCGCTTGCCCGGCTATGGCCGCCCCATAGCCGCCCGCGATGAGCGCATCGCCCCCCTGATGAAGCTGGCAAGGGAGCTGGGCCTGGATCAGGGCCCCATGCTCAAACTGGCATTCGAGATAGAAGCCACACTGGCAGACATGGGCAAGTCGATGCAGATGAATGTGGTCGGGCTCATGGCCGGCTTCAGTGCAGATCAGGGACTCAGCCCCAGGCAACACTACCAGTATGGGGTGCTATGCTTCAGCGCCGGCATCCTGCATTGTGCCGTCGATGCCGCCAAGCACCCACCCGGGGCCTTCTTTCCGCTGCGCTGCAGCAGGATAAGCTACACGGGCCCGGCGGAACGCCGCTGGCAGGTACAGAACGAATAATAACGACCATGGTACAAATGCCTGCATTCAGGGCATTGGGGATAAGGGACTATATGACTCACTCAAGGGGAAAAACACTCGGTCTGGGGCTGATGCTGCTCGGCATGGTTTCGCCTCAGCTACAGGCCAATACCAGCGACGAGGACGAGTTACTGGCGCTCTACGGCGATACCGAGATGATCAGCATAGCCACCGGCAGCCTGCAATCCATCACCAAGGCCCCGGCCGTCGCCACAGTGATCAACGCCGATGACATAAGGCAAATGGGGGCTACCGAGCTGGACCAGGTGCTGGAAACAGTTCCAGGGCTGCATGTGACCCGCAGCGCCCTGGGCTATAACCCCATCTATACCTTTCGCGGCATACGTTCCAACTATAATCCCCAGGTACTGCTGTTGATTAATGGCATCCCCATCAGCAGCTTATACAATGGCGATCGCGGCCTTATCTGGGGCGGCATGCCGGTCAATGCCATAGAAAGGATCGAAGTGATCCGTGGCCCAGGCTCGGCGCTCTATGGCGCCGACGCCTTCGCCGGGGTCATCAACATCATCACCCTCTCCGGCAGTGCCATCACACAAAATGAATTCGGGGTCCGCGCCGGCAGCTATGATACCCAGGATGCCTGGGGCAAGCTGGGGGGCGAGTGGCACGATTTTACCCTGGGCATGATAGTCGAGTTCCATCAAACCGATGGTCAACACGAGTTCATAGGCTCAGATCTGCAGTCGGGGCTGGACGCGCTGGCCGGCACCTCGGCCTCGAATGCCCCCGGCCCAGTAAGCCTGTCCAGGGAGAACCTCGACATACGCCTGGACATAGTCAAAGATAACTGGCAATTAAGGAGCGGGTTACAGCGACGCAGAAATTGGGGCAATGGCGCCGGGGTGGCGGAGGCATTGGATCCCGGCAATCGCTGGAAGAGCGACAGGTTCAACGCAGATCTCACCTACCATAACGCCAACATCTCGGACTTCTGGGATCTGCAGGCCCAGATCAGCTATTTCGATACCAGTAACGAAGCCGAGAATGACATGCACATCTTCCCCGTCGGCAGCGATCTCACCCTCATAGGCTTGGGTGGCGTCTATCCCGAAGGCCTGATAGGCAATCCCGAATCCTTTGAGCGTCACACCAGGGCCAACATCACCGCCTTATATACCAGACTGGAAAAACACCATATCCGCGGTGGCATAGGCTATGTATTCAGCGACTTGTATAAGGTAAGAGAGACGAAAAACTTCGGGCCGGATCCCATCACGGGAGAGCAACTCCCCCCCGGCAGCCCTGTGGTCGACGTGAGCGATACCCCCTATGTCTATCTGCAAGAGGGCAACAGGGAAAATACCTATATCTATCTGCAGGATATATGGCATCTGGCCGATGACTGGGAGTTAACCGCCGGGCTGCGCCACGATGATTACTCAGACTTCGGCGATACCACCAATCCGCGCGTGGCACTGGTATGGTCGAGCAGCCGCAAACTGACGACCAAGCTATTGTACGGCAAGGCCTTCAGGGCCCCTGCCTTCGCCGAAACCCGGGCGATCAACAATCCTGTGGTATTGGGCAACCCGGATCTGGATCCCGAGACCCTCTCCAGCTACGAGCTGGCGTTCGACTATAGAGCCACGGAAAGGCTCAGATTCAGCCTGAACCTGTTCCACTACGACTGGCGCGATATCATCAAGTTTACCGCCGATGCCAGCGGCAATACCAAGACGGCGAATAACGCAGGCAGCCAGACAGGCAAAGGCTTGGAACTGGATCTGGACTGGCGTATCAACGACCTGTGGCAGGTCAAAGCCAATTACGCCTGGCAGGACTCGGTCGATGAGGCAACCGACCGCCGCACCAGCCAGGTACCCGGCAGCCAGGCCTACCTGGCGGCAAACTGGATTCTGAACGACAGGGTGCAACTTCATGGCCAACTCAACTGGGTGATGTCGAGGACGCGGGAAGCCCTGGATACCAGAGACAGCATAGCTGACTATGCGACCCTGGATCTGACACTGAACTACCAGAGCGACAACAATGCCTGGGGAGGCAGCATAATGTTGCGCAACCTGACGGATACGGATGCGCGGGAACCAAGCGATTGGTCGAATCCGGTCGCGGCCATTCCGGACGATCTGCCACTGGAAGGCAGGAATATTTACGCCCAAATTTATTTCAAATTCTAGCCATGATGAAAATGAACGACTCGAGGGAGGCAACACTATCCTCCCTGGAGACGGATATCATTCGATATCCAGCGGCAAGTCAGGGCATACCAACAGGCATGGATACCGGGTCAACGGATGAATAATGACTTTAGTTAATAGGGCACTCAGGATTAAGCAAGGCTGCAGATTGAGCCTGGTATTAATCCTTGTATCGGGTTTAATAGGCACAGTGCCGGTATTGGCGGCCGATGCCGGCACGGCCGCGGTATTATACCCAAGAATCAAGGAGCCTTATAACCAGATATTCGTCAATATAACTGAGGGAATAGAAGAAAATTTCAAAGGTGAGATTAAAACATTCAAATTCGAGAATGATACCAACATAGCCGAAATCAGATTCTGGATAGCCGAAAATAATATTTCATCCTTGATTACCTTGGGAAGCAATGGACTCAAATTTGCCCGACAACTGAAAGATGAACTCCCCCTGGTGGTGGGGGCCGTCAATATTGCCACAGAACCAAAGGAATTTTCCGGGATATCCATGACCCCAGCCCCCATGCTCCTATTGAGCCAGATGGCACGAATAGCCCCTGACGTATCTAAAGTCCATGTTATTTATCAGAAAAAAAAGCAGGCATGGCTGGTTGGTGCCGCGCTGGATGCCGCCAGGCAAACGGGACTCACCCTGATCCCTCATCCCGTTGACGATTTGATCGAATCGGCCCATAACTACCGTAAACTCTTGACCGAATTGAACAGTGACTCGGAAGCCCTATGGCTGATGTCGGACAATAGCATAATGGATCAGGCGGTCATGCGCGATATCCTCGAGGTGGCCTGGCAAAGAAAACTCTACATTTTTTCCAATAGACTCCCGGATGTGAAGCGCGGAGCCCTATTTTCCATGTATCCGGATAACAGGGCCTTGGGGAGCAGCCTGGCACGCATGTTGATGGCAAAATTACAACACCCGGAGCATGAAGAAAAAATTGTCTTGCTGGCAGATTTATTGACGGCAATAAATCTGCGCACAGCCAAACATCTTGGCCTATATTTTAATAAATCTGAGCAGCAAGATTTCGAGCTGATTTACCCTATGCAATAGCATTTTGGAAGCTGATGGGTTAATAAAAGGATATATAATGGCGATCATGGAAAGAGCTTTAACTTTTTTTCTGACCAAGCTCAGTTTCAGGCAACAACTGATTTCAACCTTTACCTTGGGTATCATCTTACTTGCGGCCATCTCATCTTTCGTCATTTCAAAAACCTCCCATAACACAATCGAAGCTCAATATGTGCAGCAGGGACATAAGCTCACCCTGAATTTTGCCCACCAAAGCACCCTGGCCCTCCTCTATCACAGCGTCGAATCGGCGGAAGATGCCGCCAAGATCACCCTGAGTTTTCCCGACATTGTCGGCATTGCGCTCTACGACAAAAGCCATAAGCCCCTGTTGCTGACCGGCCGTCCGCCACTCCCGGGCAAGGGACTCTTTCCAACGGCCGAAAATACCATAGTCATGAGGGAAACGGCGCAGGAATGGGACTTCTCCACCCCTGTCTATTCGAGTTCCGACATGAGCGCCGACACATCGCCCTTCACTGTGGAAGAACCCAGCAGGGAGATCATAGGTTATGCCCATGTGATTAAAAGCAAAAAAAACCTGCTCGCCATGAGCCAGGACATATTGCAAACCAATATGCTCACCGCCGGTCTGCTGGCCGGCCTGCTCTTGCTATTCCTGCTGCTAATCACCAACAGGGTCATTCGTCCCATCAAGATCCTCGCCAAACGCATGCGGGAAGCCGAGACGGGTGACTATGGGGTGCGGGCGCAGCTGCAGGGCCCGAGCGACATATTGCACATGGAACAGGCATTCAACACCATGATGAATGAGCTGGAAGCCAGGCAGCAGGAACTGGAGCGCGCCAGGGACAGTGCCCTGAGTTCGGCGCTGCTGAAGGGACAGTTTGTTGCCAGTATCAGCCATGAGCTGCGTACCCCTATGAACAGCATTCTGGGCATGATGGAGCTGATAGATGAACAAGGCCTGACGGAAAAGGCCAGGCATTATCTGAAAATTGCCAACACCTCAGGCGTACAGCTGCTCAGGCTCATAGATGACATTCTGGACTTCAGCAAGCTGGAGTCGGCCAAGGTGCACCTCAGCTTCGAGGCGTTCGACTTAGCCGAACTGATCGCCGATGTGGTTGAACTGCTCAATGTCCAGGCCAGCGCGAAGCACCTGTTGCTCGGCGCCTTCCTGGATCCCCAACTGCCCACCAGGCTCAGTGGTGACGCCGGCCGCCTGCGACAGGTGCTGATCAATCTGCTGGGAAATGCCCTCAAATTCACCCAGTCCGGCGGCATTTCGGTCACCGCCAGCCTGCTCGAGCGCCTGGACAAGGAAGTCAGACTCAAACTTGAAGTAGCAGATACGGGTATAGGCATAGAAGAATCGGCTCAACGCATTATCTTTCAAGCATTTACCCAGGCAGACGGCTCCACAACCCGTCTCTATGGCGGCACGGGATTGGGGTTGGCAATCTCCCGTCAACTGGTGAGCCTGATGGGCGGCGAACTTGGGGTGCAAAGCACAGTGGGTGCCGGCAGTCATTTCTGGTTCACCCTGAGCCTAAACACAGAGGCTCAGGCAGACGACATGATGCCAATGCCGCCGGCACCCTTGCCTCCTTTGCTGCTGCTACAGGGCAACACCAGCCTGAATCGGCTGCCTGAGCGCTTGACTCAGTCGGGTTATGACGTAGATACCGCCTACAGTGCAGAGCAAGCCCTGCAAATGATGCGTGACAGTGCCGCCAAGCCCCCTCCCTATCCCTTGGTGCTGATCAGCGAGTCGGCCGAGATGCCTGTTGGTGCGCATTTTTATCACTCGCTCGAAGCAGAATTCCCGACCATCTTGCCGCAAACCTTGGTGCTTAGTCACAACTGGCACCAACCCAGACCGTCCAGGGCATCACGCCTGTATTTCCTGCCCCTCTCCCTCGGCTATCCGCAACTGCGAGCCCTGCTCAACTCGAGCCTGACCTCAGAGTCAATCCAGCCGGAGACCAAGGCGCTGGGTCGCCCCTTGAAAACCAGTCACGGGGCGAGCCCGGGCGACGAAAGGCTTCAGCAGGCCCAGATCCTGGTGGTAGAAGACAACAGGGCCAATCAGTATGTCGCCAGTGCCATGTTGGAAAAACTCGGCTACAGAGCCATTATCGCCGCCAATGGCAGGGAGGCGCTGCAACTCTTGAGCGAGCAGGAGGTGTCGCTGATTTTCATGGATTGCCATATGCCCGTCATGGACGGCTATGAGGCGACCCGGAACATCAGAAAACGGGAAGGCACGGACAGACACACCCCCATAATCGCCATGACGGCGGATGTGAAGAGCAGCGACAGAGACAAGTGTTTCGACGTCGGCATGGACGATTATCTGGCCAAGCCGCTCACTCTGGCGGCATTAACTGTCAAGTTGCAGCTTTGGCTGGGGTCGCCGGCGACAACGGATAACAGGCACAGGGAAGCCGAAGTCAGCATGACCCACGCCCCGGGGGCAATAGACAAGGCCGTGCTGTCTCAACTCAGGGAAGAAACCGGCAAGACCTTCCCCTCCCTGGTGATGGCCTACCTGGAGGATACCCCGGGCACTTTGGGCCAACTGGCACAGGCCATAGCGCAGCAGGACAAGCAGAAGATCAAGGACTATAGCCACCTGCTCAAGGGCAGCTCGGCAACCTTGGGTGCCAGCGGCCTGGCCCATGATGCCAAGCGACTGGAGGCCACTGCCACGGCAAAAACGGCGACCGAGGCGCTGCAGCAAGAGTTGCTGCAGCGCCTCAACCTGGCGTTTAACAGGGTCGCACAGCTGCTGAGTGCCGAAATCGACACGCCCTTGCAGCCAGCATCCCAAGGGGGGACGGCCAGCCAGGAATTGCTGTCACTGTCATCCCAGCCCTATGTGCTCATAGTCGATGACGATCGCAGCACCAGACTCAGCCTCAAAGGCTGCCTGGAACAGGATAGCTATTACATAGCCGAAGCCCAGAATGGCGCCATAGCCCTCAGTGTATGCGAGCAGAGGATGCCGGACCTGATCCTGATGGATGCCATGATGAAGGAGATGAATGGCTTCGACGCCATGCGGAAAATACTGCAGCTGCCCATGGAGTTTAAACCGCCGATCCTCATGCTGACCGCCTCGGACAAGGATGAGGTCATAGAACAGGCATTCGAGTATGGGGCCACGGATTTCATTGCCAAGCCGGTCAACCTGCATGTGCTGAGGAAGCGGGTCGCCCAGCTCATACGCACCACCCTGGCGGAGCGCCACATACATCAATTGGCCTACCATGACCAACTGACAGGTTTGGCCAACCGCACCCAATTCCTGGAAAGAATCGAAGAAGCCATAGCCCAGGCTGAATCGGCCAAGGAGCAACTGGCACTGATGTTCATAGATCTGGATAAGTTCAAATTCATCAACGACACCCAGGGCCATGATGTCGGCGATATGTTGCTCAAAGCCGTTGCCAAACGTATCAATCATTGTGTCAGGAGCGGCGATCTGGTTTCCAGGCTGGGGGGCGATGAATTTACCGTGCTGCTGGAGGACATACAGTCGACGACAGTCGCCAGCAAGATAGGGCAAAAAATTTGTGCCCTGTTGGCCGAACCTTTCACCTTCATGGGCAAGATAGTCAGGGCCCCTGTGAGTGTCGGGATCTCGGTTTATCCCGCCGACGGCGAGGATTACCACACCCTGATGAAACACGCAGATACCGCCATGTACAGTGCCAAGGCCGGCGGCGGCAATAAGATCCAATTCTATGAGTATGGTATGGAAGCCGAACTCATACGCAGGATAGAGCTTGAACGCGACTTGCGCCATGCCCTGGAACACGACGAGCTGGTGCTGCATTTCCAACCCCAGATAGAACTGCGCACCGGCAAACTGCTGGGCGCGGAAGCCTTGGTCAGGTGGGAACATCCGGAACGGGGATTCATGCCACCGGACGAGTTTATCTCGCTGGCGGAAGAGTCAGGGCTCATACTGCCCCTGGGGGAGTGGGTGCTGGACCAGAGTTGCCGCCAATTCAAGCTCTGGCTGGAGGCAGGCTTAGATCTGCACTTCATCGCGGTCAACATCTCGGGGCAACAGATGAAGCATAGCTACCTGCTGCAGAAAGTAACAAGCTGCCTGAATACACATAAGCTGGATGCCAAATACCTGCAACTTGAGATCACAGAGAGCGTGATGGCAGAGGAATCCGAGACCTGCCTCTCATTGCTCAACGGCCTGAAAGAACTCGGGGTTTCCCTGGCCATAGATGACTTCGGCACTGGCTACTCTTCCCTCAGCTATTTGATCAAGTTCCCGGTGGACACCCTGAAAATAGACAGATCTTTCATTCACAACATACCCAATGACAAGGACAGTGAAACCGTCGCCTCCGGGATTATCGCCCTGGCGCATAAGCTGAGTATGCAGGTCATAGCCGAAGGGGTCGAGACCCAGGAACAGAGAGACTTCCTGCTGAGGGAAAAGTGTGACTCTATTCAGGGGTACCTAATCAGTCGCCCCCTGGCCAGGGACGAATTTGAAACCTGGTTGCAGGCCTACAAACCCCACAAGTTGCCTAAGTGACTCCCATGCCTTGAGTGTCATAGGGATTGCCGCCCAAGGCTGAAAGCCTTTTGGCATCTGCCGGCGTCAAGGCTATAATCCCCGGCAAGTCACACCAAGCTTAATGCAGCCAATGACCATAGCCGAACCAGAGACAGACAAGACAGCAGCCCAAGATGCCAGCAACAGCAAGCGTTTCGCCGAGATAGGCAAGCTGACGGCCAATTCCTTTAACGCGCAAAAACAGCTGATCAAGCGGGTATTGAAGGGGCAAAACGTCAGCTGCACCGGCTGTCACCAGCCCTTGAGGGTGCTGCTGCCGGAACAGCTGAAGCCGGGGCAAAAGCCGGGCATTTTCTGCAAGAAAGGCTGCACCGACATAGAGCTGGACATGGAAGCCTACGGCTGACGGCTGGATGCCATCTGTCTCATACCGCCTGCCATTGCCACTCGAGTAAGACCCTGTCGCCATCACTGAGTGTGACCCTGAAACGACTCCCAGCCTGTACGATCCCGACCCCCTTGGGGGTGCCCGTCATCACTATATCGCCGTCGTTCAGACTCATGAAGCTTTGGATCTCGGCCAAGATCTCATCCGGCTTATGTATCATGAGTTCGAGGTTGCCCAACTGCAGCAACTGCTCATCCAGGTGCAGACTGAAATTCAGCGCCCCATGGGGCTCCAGGCTGACGAAGGGACTGAAGAGCGCCGAGCCATCGAAGGCCTTGGCCCGCTCCCAGGGTAAGCCCTTGGCCTTGAGCCGCCCCTGCAGCTCGCGTTTGGTGAGATCCAGGCCCACGGCAGCGGCGATAAAACGCCCCTGCCAGTACAGCAGGCATAGCTCAGTCTCATAGTGCAGCGCCTCGCCACTGAAGGCCGAAAGCTGCTGAGTTATCGCCGAATTGGGCTTGGTGAAGATCACCATCTGCTCCGGCACTTCGTTGCCCAGCTCATGTATATGCTCGACGTAATTGCGGCCAACACAGACAATTTTTGACGGCACCAGTTGCCGCTCGCCCAGGGTGACACTCTTGAGGCCAGTGTCCATGCCGGCCAATGGGTTAGTTTGCTGCATCATACTCTCCTTAATAAGCCCTGCTCCCGAGACGCTCGAAGACGGCTGTCACGCCCGCGCCAAGCGGCACATTGGCTTGATCGGCCTAAAAAAATATTGAAACGCCCTGGCTGCTTCAACGCGCTATTTTAGTTCGCATTGATACGGGTTTTCAAACGCAAACCCGCGCCACAGGGCTAAACTTAATAGCAAGATCCCAAATGAAAACAATCACCTGATTGCCAAGGCACGCCAAATAGCCTTAACATTGGAGCAACAAGTTGCCTCCCAGACCCCAGAATAGCTACGATAAAGAGACGTATCATGAGCATGCTGCAGTTAACCATCAAACAGAAAGTCACCCTGGGTTTCGGCACCATAGGCGCCTTGTTAATTGCCGGCAGCAGTTTCTTTTATCAGTCCTTGACCCGGATCCATACCGCCAACGCCAATATCGAAACTCTGGCCGTCCCGGTGCAGAAGCAGAGCAACGCCCTGCAGCTGAAACTGCTGCAAATGTCCAAACTCGAAACCTTGGCCTTCGCCCAGACAGGCACGGCCATTATCACCCAAAGCCAGGGCCAATTCGACACCCTGAACTTGGTCTACAACCAGGCGACCCGTGAATTGGCGCAGCGGGTGTCGGACCAACCCGAGATGCAGGCCAGGTTGACCCGGGCGGCAAACCATTACCAAGCCTATTTCCGCCTGAGCCAGGCCATGTACCAGGCCAAACTGGCCAGGGAACAGGCCTTAGGCCAATACCAACGAGAGCTGGAGCAATTCGAGGAGGCCAGAACCCGGGCCAGCAACGCCATGATAGATCTGGAAACCATTGCGGCGCCCAATGAGCCACAATTGCTGGAAGAAGTCATAGGCACAGGCACACGTATCGATGACATGCTCTATACCCTGGGCAACAGCATCAAAGATCTGGCGCGCAGCGCCAGCCTGGAGGAGCTCGCCACCCACCAACAGGACGTGGGTTTCCTGCTGAGCAATATCAGCACCAATTTCAACTACCTCAAACAGCAAGCCGCACCGCTGGACAGCCAGGCATTGCTGGACAACTTCGCCGCCGGATTCAACCAGGTCATGGCACAGCTGGCCGAGCCGGGCAACCTGTATCTGGCGCAGCAGCAGATACTGACCCAGCAGCTGCTGGCGCAGAAAAACTATCGGGATGCGGACGCGGCATTCGCCGCCAATTATGCCGAGCTGGATGCCTTGGTGGCCCTGGCCGACCAGCGTTTCTCCCGTCTGCAAGGGGTCGCCAATGAAGAAATAGGGGCGGCGCAGACATTGGCGGTAGTGCTGGCACTGGTGTTCATCTTCATGGCCGGCTTTATTTCCTTCTTCACCTCCAAGGCCATGCTGGGGCCACTGGCCGCCGTCAACAAGGCCCTGGCCCGCATCGCCAGCGGCGATTTATCCCTGCGCCTGCCGCAGCGCAGTAAAGATGAGTTCGGCCTGTTGATCGACAGCATCAACACCCTGAGCGATGATCTGACGCAACTGCTCACCGCCATCAGGCGCGATGCCCTGTCACTGGATGATTCGGCCGAGCGTTCCGGGCAACAGGGGCAAAGGATCGCCACCTCGGCGAATGCTCAAATCGGCCGGGTCGACAAGGCCAAACACTTGGCCGAGCGCATTTTTGTCAGCTCGGGCACCGTCAACGAACAGGCGAGCCAGTCGGCGCTGCAGATCCAAAAGGCCTCGGAACGCGGCCAGGAAGTCAGGCACATAGCGGCAAGCAACCGCAGCCGGATAGAACAACTGTCCCAGGGGCTCGGCGCCTCGGTGGAGATCATGTCCAGGTTGAGCCGCCACAGCGACAACATAGGCAGTATTCTGGTGACCATCAGCGGCATTGCCGAACAAACCAATCTCCTGGCCCTGAACGCCGCCATCGAAGCCGCCAGAGCCGGGGAGCATGGCAGGGGCTTCGCCGTGGTGGCCGATGAGGTCCGCTCCCTCGCCTCCCGCACTCAGGCGTCCACCGCCGAAATCCACACAATGATCGCCGCCCTGCAACAAGAAACGGCGGCGGCCGTCAAGGCAATCTCCCAGGGACAGGGCCAAGCCGATGAATGTGTGTCCCAGAGTCAGACACTGCATGGCGCCTTAGCGCAAATCGAGGCCGCACTGGCCAGCATAGAAGACATGAGCCTGTGCATCACCCAGGCGGCGGCCGAACAACTCGAGCAGAGTAGACACATAGAGTCGAGCATGACGGAGGCCGCAATGGCCGCCAACACCAATGCCGCCGAAGCCGGTGACATGGCCAGACGCAGCGACGAGGTGACCCAACTGGCGCATTCCCTCAGCGACTCGGTGCAGCGCTTCACCCTCTGAGCCTGGGCTAAGAGTGCTCCATCAGAAATTCATCCAGCTGTTCGTTGGCTATCTCGATTTCGTCGCCCTCGAACTGGGCGATATGGAACATGCCCTCGCCCTCATTGGTCACAGGGATATTGCTTATGCCTATGATGATGCCGTCGGTCGGCGCCCTTATCGCCACGGCATCCCCGCCATGGGGGCTGACTATGTTGGCTATTATGTAGCCCTTGCTGACCCTCTGGCCTAACTTGAGCTTCATATTCACCAGGCCATCGGCTTCGCTGCGCACCCAATAACTGCGCAAGGCCCGGACGCAATTATTCTTGTTGCGCACCCGTCCCTTCAACATGCCCAGGCTGCGCATCACATTGGTCACCCCCTTGAGGCCGGACTTTATCGACAAGTCACTGAAACGCAGCGCTTCACCCGCCTCGTAGAGTATGCAGGGAATCCCCCTCGAATTAGCATAGCCCCGCATGGACTCGGGGCGGGCCTTGGAATGCATGATCACCGGCGAGCCGAAGGCATGGGCCATGGTTAACATGGTGTCGTCCGAGGTATCGCAGCGGATCTGCGGCAGGTTATCCCTGTGGATAGCCCCGGTGTGCAGATCTATGATGTGGGTCGCATGGGCTATCAGCTGGCTGGCAAACAAGTTTGCCAGGCGACTGGCGAGCGCTCCCTTGACCGAACCGGGAAAACATCGGTTGAGATCCCGGCGGTCGGGCAAGTAGCGTGACTGTTGTATGAAGCCAAACACATTGACTATCGGGACCACCAGCAGGGTGCCGCTCAATGTCTTGGCATTGATCTTCCCCAATAACAGGCGGCATACCTCTATGCCATTGAGTTCGTCACCGTGAATGGCGGCGCACACCAGGAGGGTCGGCCCAGGTCTGGTGCCGTGGAAGACTTCCACATGCAGATCCAGCTGGGTATCCGTATACAGCTTGGCGGCGGCCAACTTGACACTCACCTGGCTGCCGGCCGCCACCTTGTGGCCGGAAAATTCGAAGGGTTCGCGCTTCTTAACCATGTTGGACTCCAGCCTGACCTAAGGCAGCCGGCTTATTCGATACTAACCTCGTTCGAAACCAAGCTCATTAGAAACCAAGCTCATTAGAAACCAAGCTCATTAAAAACCAAGAGAGCCGTTGTCATGAGCACGGGCGACAAGCAACGGCAGCGCCCATATTCAGCAGACCCGGCTGACCTGTCATTCGAAATGCCCCAACCACTGCTTCAACAACAGATTCAGTTGCCCCCTCTCCTCTGATCCCATGTCGACCAGCAGAGATTCAAATAGGGCCATATGCACAGGCAGGGCGCGGTCGATCAACGCCTTGCCCGCGTCACTCAGGGACACATGCACGGCGCGGCGATCTTCCGTGCTGTGTTGGCGTTCGATAAGCCCCTTCTGCGCCAGCCTGTCGAGGCGGCTGGTCATGGCGCCCGAGCTTAACATCATGCTTTGATACAAGTGCGAAGGCGACAGGGTATAAGGTGCGCCATTGCGTCTCAGGGTCGCCAACACATCAAACTCCCCCTGGCCCAATCCCAGCTCGCTGTGACAACGTAAAATCTCCGCCTCTATATGCTTGGCCAGCCGCGCTAAGCGGCCGAAAATCGCCATGGGCTGCAGGTCGTCACTCACCCCCTGCTGCTGCCATTGGGCGACCAAGATGTCGATATCGTCAGCCTTGTCCGTCATGATTCTTTCTCTATATAAAGATACTTCATATATTAATCACTTTATGCCAAAGCTCAACCGCCCAATCTGCTTTTAGGCCATATGCAAGCCATGGCCAGGAAAATCGACCCAGCCAGGGCTCCTGAGCCGCTCGGCCGCATTGTGGGAGAAAAGTTGGAGATTATCAGGGTTAACCCGATGAATTTTCAGCTATCCTGTGATACAAAAGTCAGTATTTCCCCAGGAGCCACAGATGTCGTCAGCTTTTACCCAGGCCAGTTTCGATTTCCTGCACCAATTGGCACAACACAATGACAGGGACTGGTTCAAGGCCCACCAAACCCAGTACGAAACCCAGGTGCGCACCCCGGCACTCGCCTTCATCCAGGAAATGCAACCGCACATTCTGGCGCTGTCACCACGCCTGACCGCAGTCCCCAAGAAAGTCGGCGGCAGCCTGATGCGGCCCCAGAGGGATAGCCGTTTCAGCAAAGACAAGACCCCCTACAAGACCAATGTCGGCATTCAATTCCGTCACTTCCAGGGCAAGGATGTTCATGCCCCTGGGCTGTATCTGCATATCGCCAACGATGGCTGCTTCCTGGCGGCGGGGATCTGGCATCCAGAATCCAAGGCGCTCAACGCCATTCGCAGCTGCATAGACGAGAATCCCAACGCCTACAGGAAGGCCCTCGCCGAATTGGGCCGACATGGCTTCGAGATGACGGGCGACAGCCTGATACGGCCACCCAAGGGCTTCGATAAGAGCCATCCCATGCTGGATGAACTCAAGCGTAAAGACTTCATCGCAGTCAAAAACATAGACTCTGCAACCCTGCTGCGAGCCGACCTTGTCGACTATTGCAGCCGCCAGTTCCGGCACTGCAATGGGCTCATGGCCTACCTGTGTTTTGCACTCGAGTTGGACTACTGAGTCGACGCCGAAGCTGCACCTGAAGCTGCATCTGAAATTGCCACTGAGACTGAAACCCAGGCCCAGGCGAGTGCCTGGGCTGCACCAGGGCATGTCTGGAAATCCCCCCCAAGTTAACTAGGCTTAGACTAGCCGCCCACCAGGGTTAACCCGCCGGCTCTCCCCGGCCCAGAGCCAAAGCGCTTTCCCAGAGGCATAAGTCACAGGAATGGCCCATGAAACTCCACTGGCAAATCTTGATTGCACTCATCCTGGCGATACTGGCGGGCCTGAATACCGCCCCCGGCAGCAGCCTGTATGCCGGCTATGAGTTCGTCGGCGAGCTGTTTCTCAACGCCTTGAAGATGGTGATAGTGCCGCTGATCATGTCATCCATCATCGCCAGCATGGCGGGTCTAGTCGGCGGGGACAATCTGGGACGCTTGGGCTTGAAGACCCTGGCGTATTACACAGTCACCAGCCTGTGCGCCATTCTCATCGGCCTGACACTGGTCAACATCAGCCAACCCGGCATCATCAACGGCGAGGCCGCCGGGGCCAGCCTGAACCTGAGCATAGACACAAAGCAGCTCGCCTCGACGCTGCAGCAAGTCACAGGCCGCGACGGCGGCGACATGATAGCCATCTTCATCCGCATGGTGCCCACCAACATAGTGGCCGCGGCGGCCGAAGGCCAGATGCTGGGACTGATCTTCTTCAGCCTGCTGTTCGGCTTCTTCATGGGACGCATAGACCCCCAGGGGAAACAGACCCTGAGCCGCTTCTGGCAGGGCGCGGCCGATACCATGGTGCTGATCACCCTGTTCATCATGCGCTTCGCCCCCATGGGGGTATTTGCCCTGGTCGCCAAGACCATCAGCTCGACCGGATTTGCCGCCTTCCAGCCCATGCTGATCTTCCTGGTTACCGTGATACTGGCGCTCCTGCTGCACGCCTTCATCGTCTTGCCGCTGTTGCTGAAACTCCTGGCCGGACTCAGCGGCCGCAAACAGCTCCAAGCCATGGCACCCGCCCTCTTGATGGCCTTCTCCACCGCTTCCTCCTCGGCAACCCTGCCCTTGACCATGGAATGTGTCCAGCATAGGGCCGGCGTGTCGCGCAAGACGGCCAGCTTCATCCTGCCCTTGGGGGCCACGGTCAACATGGATGGCACCGCTCTGTACGAGTGCGTGGCGGCCATGTTTATCGCCCAGGCCTATGGTCTGGAGCTGGGATTCGTGACCCAATTCACCATAGTCCTGCTCGCCCTGCTGACGTCCATCGGGGTCGCCGGCATCCCGGCCGCGAGCCTGGTGGCCATAGCAGTGATCTTATCCGCCGTGGGCCTACCGCTGGAGGCCATAGGCCTGTTGCTGGTGACCGATAGGGTGCTGGACATGCTGCGGACCTCGGTGAACATCTTCAGCGACGCCTGCGGCGCGGTGATCATTGCCAAGAGCGAGGGGGAAAAGGGGATCCTCGAAGATCCTAACTGATGCGGCGAGCCTGCTTCCGCAACCACAACAGTCAACGCCACAACAGCCAAGGCTATGCACATAAAAAAGCCGCCGGCGTTCGAACGCCGGCGGCGGTAAGCCAGGGTCAGCTGCCTGAGCCGGAACTTGAGTTAGAAGTCATAGCTGACATTGAAGGTCGCGGTTCTTGGCATGATATAGCGGCCATTGGCGGCATCCGCACTGCGGGGATCGCCTTCGGTCAAGGCGTCCTCGTCGGTCACATTCTGCATGCCCAGCTCAAACTTGAGCCCGCCGTCGGTGCGCACTATCAGGCCTATATCCAGCTTCTCATAGCCATCCAGCACTACGCTATTTTCGTTGTTGCCATAACGATCCCCCACGGCCGACAGGGTGCCGTACAGGGTCGAGTCCAGTCCCGCCACCTCGAAATCATAGCTGGGCGTCAGACGTATCTGCCACTTGGGCTGGCGCTGGGCTTGGTTCCCCTTGTTGCTCGGGCTCTGGGTGATCTCCGTATGCTGCAGCGTGCCATTCATCTTGATGGAGAAGCCGCTGTCGTTGAAGTAGGCCGCATCCAGCTCCAGGCCATAGGCCTCGTTGGTCAGCACCTCTGCCGGGGCGCCCGGCTGCCTGACGAAGGTATCGCCTTTGACCTCATTGTAGAATCCAGTGGCATAGAGGTTGAGGTTATCCAGGGCCAACTTGTAGCCCAGCTCATACTGAGTCACATCTTTGATCAGATCCTCCCCCGCGCTGTAGGCATCATAGTTATCGCGAAAATCATCGAAGCTGGGCATCTTGGCGCCGTCACTGGCCCGCAGGAAGACCCCGGCAGCGTCGGAAAATTGCCAGTTAACCCCGGCGGTCCAGGAGAGATCCGTTTGGTCGTAAGCCACCGTCTGGTCGATCCCGCCATCCAATCCCTCATCGACCGTATAGTCAATCTGGTGATTCTCATTGCGAAGGCCGATATCTGCGCTCCAGCGCTCGCCGAACTTATACTCGAACGCGCCGTAGAAGGCAGTGGTCTTGCCATCGCCGACGGCGTTGATATCGTAATTCCAATCGCAACTGTCCTGGTTATCGTTACAGTCTATGCCGCTCAGGGCTTCCCCCCCGGCCTGCACCAGATGATAGGCCTGATTCCCCAGGCTCCACCAATCCTTGGCGCTGTAGTCGGAGCGATAGAGCCCCAGCGTCGCCTGGTAATTGTCGGACTTCTTGGTGATCGCCAGATCATTGGTCAGGGCCTCTATCTGCTTCAGCACCACCCAACGCCCCAGCTGCTGCACCAGGGTATCGCCGTCATAGGTCTTCTGGCTCGCAGCCCCAACGGCGCTGACGCCGTTATCTGCCACGGTCGACAGGGCCACAGGCGAGCCGTTGGGCACCAGGCCCAGGGTGTTGGCATCACCCGAGGTGTAAGCGAAACGATCGACCAGGCTCCAGCCGTCGTCGAAATCCAGGTCCAGGCTGCCGCCCGAGATGGCGCCTTTCCAGCCGCGGCCATCGCCTATATCTATCGCCTTGCGCTCGCCATCCGGGCCAAATTGAATCGTCGCCTGACGATTCAATAGACCTAGCTGGGTGTAGCCGTTGTCGACACCGGCGACCAGAGGAGTGGGCAGATACCAGGCACCATGATCGTCCGTTACCCGCGAGAAGAGATTCAACTTGCCGTTATCCAGCACCTTGGTGATATTGACGGTAAACTGACGGCCTTTCTCCGAGTTGAAACCCGCGTCGCGGATCCCGGAACTTTGCTGGAGGTAACCACCGGCCATGAAATACAGATCTTCGGCCAGGCGGCCGCTCACCACGGCATCCAGACGCTGCAGGCCATAATCCGAGGTGCTGTACTTGAAACGCCCTTCGGTGGCCTCGCCGCCCTCCTTGAGAATGAAGTTGGTCGTCAACCCAGGCTGACCGGCGGACACCACTGAGCTGGGGCCACCGCGCAGGGCATCCATGAATTGCACTGTCTCATCGATACGGAACAGGGAGGAGTTTTCCAGGAAGGACAGGGTCGACGGCTGATACACGGGCACGCCCTGCAGCTGCACCGTCAGGAATGGCGCATCGCCGCCACCGGGAAAACCGCGCACGAAGACGTTGGCGCCGGACACCCCGCCCGAACTCTCGGCCCAGACGCCGGGAACCGCCTTGAAGAGATCCGCCGTGCTCTTGGGCGCCAATCTCTCTATGGACTCGGCATCTATGGTGGTGATGGCATAGCTGGCATCCACTTTTCTGACGGCCTTGCCGCTGGCCGTGCCTGTGACCACTATCTGCTCTATGTATTCTTTGGCCTTCTTGGCTTCCTGGGCCTTCGCCGTTGACACTTCGGCCGCAACCACCCCAGTGCTGAAACCCGCAACGGCCAGGCCTATTGCCAGTGCACTTAACTTGAAGTTTTGACTAGTCACCTTCTCCCCCTTGTTACACATATGTTTTCATTAATTATTATTTGCATAGCACCGGCATTTAGTTTCGGGTGCATGTTGAAGATATGTTATTGTGCAATCGATTGCAATCACTTTAATGCAAACGATTGCAATACCAAGGTAACATCTGACTGCCGGGATTTTACTCAAAGAGTATGAAGCAATTGATTAAATATTCCGCAAAATCACTCTGTTTCAGCAAGATACTGGAGTGATGACCCAAAGCCCCTTAGTATGGTGCCAAGTGCCGGGCGCGATGCCTGTGCCCGAACATAATTCATGGTGAAGCAGGTTTTAATGCAAAAGAAAGCGATGACCCTATCGGATCTGGCCAAAATTGTCGGCGTGTCCGAGTCCACAGTTTCAAGAGCGCTGAATAACAGCAACCTGATCAGCGAGAAGACCCGCCTGCACATTCAGGCAAAGGCCAAGGAATATGATTTCAGGATCAACACCACGGCCCGCAGTCTCAGGTTGCAGAAATCCAACACCATAGCCGTGGTGCTCCTGATAGGTTCACAGGAAGATCAGTCGGTCTCGGATCCCTTCATCCTCAGCATACTCGGGGTGATAGCCGACGAACTCACCTCCAGGGGTTATGACATGCTGCTGGGGACCCATAGAGGCTCGGGCAGCGACTGGCTGACCCACTATTTCGACTCCCAGAGAGCCGACGGGGTGATCGTCTTCGGTCAGGGGGACAACGAAGCCGAATTTGCACGCCAGCTGAGCACCAGCAAGCCGGTGGTCGTCTGGGGGGCCCCTTCGCCGACCCAAAGCTATGCCACAGTGGGCACAGATTGTATCCTCGGCGGCAAGCTGGCCACAGAGCATCTGCTGCAACAGGGCTGTCGCCACATCGCCTTCGTCGGCCATATGTCCTATGAGATTTCACTCAGATACCAGGGTTATTGCCTGGCCATGACCCAGGCGGGTCTGACACCACAAGAGGCAATCGACGCCCATTTCACCTATAAGGGCGGCTTCGAGGCGGCGCAGGCGTTGGTGGCCGGCGGGAAAACCGAGTTCGATGGCATCTTCGCCGCCAGTGACGGCATAGCGCTGGGAATGATCCGGGCCTTTGCCGAGCAGCAACTCAGGGTCCCCGAGGATATCGCCATCGTCGGCTACGATGACATCCCGGTCGCCGCCTTCATGCAGCCGACCCTCAGCAGCATACGCCAGGACACACGTGAGGGCGGCCTGCAGCTGGTCGACACCTTATTCAAGCTGATCAACAAACAGAGCGTGGCCTCCACCCTGCTGGAGACCCGGCTGTTGGTGCGGGACTCGAGCCGTAAACAGCCTTGAGCCAATAGACAGCCCTGAGCCGGTAGACAGCCTTGAGCCAATAGAAGGATCTGAGCCGGTAAACAGCCCTGAGCCAATAAACAGCCTTGAGCCGGTAAACAGCCCTAAGCCAATTAAAGGTCATTGAGCCGAAACGTCGGCCTAGGGCCGGCACTGGAGCTGGGCGACTAGCCCTCGGCGACACTCGCCGCCAAGGCGAAGATCATCTCAGGGGTGATCTCCCGGGTGTGGGCGACCACCAGATTGGCCCTGCCGAGGATCTCGCTGCTGCCGACCCCTATGGCAGGCATCCTGGCCGCCAGAATCGCCTCGACCCCGGCGGCGGCATCTTCTATGCCGACGCAAGCCGAGGGCGGGGTGCCGAGCGCCGCCGCCACCGTCAGGAAAATTTCCGGATCCGGCTTGGTGCGCACTATGCTGGCGGCATCGGCCACATAGTCGAACAGCTCAGTGAGCCTGAGTTTATCCAGCACGAACGCGGCATTCTTGCTCACAGATGCCAGGCCTATCCGGCAGCCCTTGCGGCGCAACGCCAGCAGCAGCTCGGGGACCCCGGGGAACGCATCCTCCGGCGCCATGTCGGCGATGAGCCGCTGGTAATGGGCATTCTTGCGCTCCGCTAAGGTTGTCAGCTCGGCCTCGGAAAAGTCCCTGGCGCTACGGGCCGCTATCCAGCGCAGCGAAGCCATTCTGTCTATGCCCTTGAGGGCCTCATTGGCCTCGGCGTCGAAGGGCGCACCTATGCTGTCGGCCAGCGCCTTCCAGGCCAGGTAATGATAATGGGCCGTATCTGTGATGACCCCGTCCAAATCGAAAATCACACTGGGTTGCATGTTCACCTCTCTGTTAGTGTCGAAACGCCGTGACTAGTGGGCCAGCTCGAGCCGGCAAGGCGCTGCCGAGCTCAGGCTCAGGTTATGAAGCCGCCCCCTATGCAGACAGCTGAAGCTCAAGGGCTCACCGCTTTGCAGCTCGAAGCTTATCTGCCCGGCTTGCAGGGACACAGACAGCAAACGCCGCCGGTAACGCAGCTTGATATGGATCCCGCGCCAGTGCTGCGGCAACTGGGGATGGAAGTGCAGACCCGAGTCGCGCATCCTCAGGCCAAGGAAGCCGAACACCAGGCTATTCCAGGCCCCCGCCATGCAGGCCGTGTGTACGCCGTATTCGCTGTTGCCATGCAAATTGTCCAGGTCCATCCGCGCCGAGGCCTGGAAATAGTCGTAGGCCTTGGGCAAGTCGCCGGTTTCGGCATACTCTATGCTGTGAATACAGCTGGACAGGGTCGAATCATGGGTGGTCAGGGGCTCATAGTAGGCCAGATCCCGCGCCTTCTGCTCGACACTGAATTCATCGTCGGCGAGGTACATGGCCAGCACAGTGTCGGCCTGTTTCAGCACCTGGTGGCGATAGATCACCAGCGGGTGATAGTGCAGCAACAGCGGCAACTTCTCCTTGGGATGCCCGGCCAGGTCCCAGGGTTTCTTGGCCAGGAAACTGTCGTCTTGGGCATGGATCTGCAAGCGGCTGTCGAAGGGCAAAAACATCTTGTCGGCGGCCAGACGCCATTCCGCCAGCTCGGCTGGCGTCAGCCCCAGGCGCGACCTCAGTCGCTCCCAGGCCTGCGGCGCCCGCTCAATGAACTCGACAACCAGACTCAAGGCAAATTGCAGATGCTTCCTGGCCATGAAGTTGGTGTAGAAATTATTGTTGACCAGCGCTGTATACTCATCCGGTCCCGTGACCCCGTCTATGCAGAATTGGCCGTCACGCCCGGCATCGAAGTGCCCCAGTGCCAGCCAGACCCTGGCGGTTTCCAATACCATTTCGGCGCCATGGGCCTGGATGAAATCCCAGTCATCGCTGGCCTGGTAATAGGTCTTGATGGCGTAGGCGACCGCAGAGTTGATGTGGTACTGAGCCGTGCCCGCCGGGAAATAGGCCGAGCACTCCTCGCCGCCTATGGTGCGCCAGGCATAGAGGGCGCCTCGCTCAATCGCCAGCTCACGGGCCCGCTGGCGGGCGGCATTCAGGGTATGGAAGCGGTACATAAGCAACTGTTTGGCGAGCTCTGGCTGCAGCAGAGTGAGACAGGGAATGATGTAAATCTCGGTGTCCCAGAAGTAATGGCCGTCATAGCCTGGGCCACTGAGTCCCTTGGCGGCGATGGCGCTGGTGCCGTTGCGGCCGGTCGACTGAAACAGATGGAATAAGCTGAAGAGCAGCCCTTGCTCCGTCTGGCCATCGCCTTCTATCTGCAATTGCGCCGTCTGCCAGAATTCGCTGAAGCAAGCCATATGCGCCTGCTTATGCTGCTCATAGGACAGGGCCAGGCAAGCCGAGATGTCCTCTTGTTGGCGCGCCTTGAGCGCCGCCATGGAGGTGTCGTGATGGTAAAAGCCGAAGCGCACCAGTTCCAGGGATTGGCCCTCGGCCAGCTGCAGGTGGTGGATGTTGGCCGGCCGCTCACTCTGCCTGCAATACTCATGTTCGAGTGTCGCCTGTGTGGTCAGTCGGTCCACACAGGCGGAGGCGACCACAAAATCACTGTCCACCACCCTGTGATACAGGGAGATGCTGTCGCTGTCCTGGCAATAGTCCTCGAGGGCGAGGGTCGCGGCTATGGACAGGCTGCCGGCCCTGGGATCGGCAGCATCCGAGCTGGAACCATAGATGCAGTCCATGCCGGCCAGCAGGCTGAGGGCATGCTCCCCCTCGGTGGCGCTGATGCGCATCTTGATGCATACCAGTTCAGGGTGTGCCAGCGACACCAGACGCTCTGTGGTGATCTCCAGCCGCCCCGTCTGTGGGTGCGACAGCCGCTGTTGCCGGCTCACTATGCCTGTGGCCATGTCCAATTCGCGGCTGTCTTCCAGGCTCTGGTAGTCGCCTGCGTGCAGCTGGAGTGCTATGAGCTTACAACTGGGCACCTGCAACAACTTATGATTATGGGTGGCAAAACCGTAGGCGGTCTCACCATAGGGGATAGGTTCACGGCTGTAGACGCCATTGAGGTATACCCCCTCGCAGCGCTCAGGCGTCGATTCTTCCAAGCCTTCCAGGGTGCCGCGCAGGCCGATATAGCCATTGGCTTGGGAGAACAGGGTCTCGGAAAGACGCGGGTTGGGCCTGTGGCGCAGATCTTCGGATAAACGCCATAATGTCCCGGTATCAGGACGACTCGGATCGATAGTCGAATGCATAGTACTCACTCATAGCCTAAGGTTGGATTTCATGCTTGCGGACTATAATACAGTTTTTGCAATCGATTGCATTAATTTTGTATCTATGTAAAATCCATGTGACAACTTCATCACATTCAGGAAAGTGATATGCGAGCCGAGCATCAGAACATGAGTCACAGCGGCAGAATTATGCTCTGTCTTATCACCACTTATGTCATCTTCGCCATGCTGCTGAACAGCGTGGGTACAGTGATCTTACAAGTGATCAGCAGCTTCGACGTCAGCAAGAGCGGCGCCAGTGTGCTGGAAGGTTTTAAAGACATCCCCATCGCCCTGGTGTCATTCCTGGTTGCCTCATACCTTCCCAGATTCGGTTACAAAGCTGCCCTGGCGCTCGGCATGTCGACTGTCACCCTGGCCTGCGCCCTGATGCCCCTGTTACCCGGCTTCCTGATGACCAAGCTGTTGTTTCTGGCCGTGGGGACCAGTTTCGCCCTGGTGAAGATCTCCACCTATTCCCTGCTCGGGCAAATTTCCGCCACCGCAAAAATCCATGCGGCCAACATGAATCTGCTCGAAGGCTGCTTCATGTTGGGGGTGCTCGGCGGCTACTGGCTGTTCGGGCTATTCATCCAGGGGGAGCAGCACCCCCAGGCTTGGTTAACCGTCTATTGGGTGCTCGCCGCCCTGGCCCTGGCGAATCTGCTGCTCCTGCTAAGCACCCCGATCGCCCGGGAGACCCGGTCGGAAAACAGCCGGGAAGACAGGGGCAATTTCAGCAAGATGCTGAAGCTGACGACCCTGCCCTTCGTGCTGACCTTCGTGACGGCGGCCTTCTTCTATGTCTTGATCGAACAAGGGGTCGGCAGCTGGCTGCCGACCTTCAACAACCAGGTACTGCACCTGTCGGCCGGTATCAGTGTGCAGATCACCAGTATCTTCGCCGCCTGTCTCGCCCTGGGGCGCCTCTCGGCCGGGCTTATCCTGCGCCGGGTGCATTGGTACCCCCTGCTGATGGGCTGCATTGCCGCCATGGCCAGCCTGCTGTTGCTCATACTGCCCGCGGTGGCAACCCTGGCCCCCGAGGCGCAGATCACCCAATGGCACCAGGTCCCCGCCGCCGCCTTCATCCTGCCCATGCTGGGCATGTTCATGTCCCCCATTTATCCGGCCATAAACTCGGCGGTGTTGAGCGCCTTGCCAAGACACAGGCATGCCCCCATGACAGGGCTGATAGTGATCTTCTCCGCCCTGGGAGGGACCCTCGGCAGCCTGATCACAGGTTTGATCTTCGACCATTTCGACGGCCAGAGCGCCTTCTACTTCATGTTGTTGCCCATGGCGGTGCTGGCGCTAACCCTCAGAGGCTTCAAACGTCAGCTCACCCCTGCCGAGCCGCTGCTATCCGCATGAATAGCCGTATGGCTACCCGTATGCAGTTCAGCTGCATCTGTGATTTATTGGCGTATCTGATATGCTGGCGATGCAGCTGAAATCCGCAGTGCCCGGGCCGGGAGCCAAACCGGCATCCGGGCCTTATGCCAGTAAAACCAAGGAGGTAGCATGATAGAGTTATACACGGCCGCAACGCCCAACGGTTTCAAGATTTCCATCGCCCTGGAGGAAATGGGCCTGGAATATAGGGTGCATCATCTGGCGCTCTCTGAGGGCGAGCAGAAGCGGCCCGAATTTCTTGCCATCAACCCCAACGGCCGCATTCCGGCGATAATAGACACAGACAACGACGACTTCGCGGTATTCGAGTCCGGCGCCATCTTGCTGTATCTGGCCGAGAAAACCGGCCAGTTTCTGCCCCAAGATCCCAAACAGCGCTCACGGGTGATCCAGTGGCTGATGTTCCAGATGAGCGCCGTCGGCCCCATGATGGGCCAGGCGAACGTCTTCTATCGCTATTTCCCGGAAAAGATCCCGGCCGCCATCGCGCGCTACCAACATGAAGGCCGTCGCCTGTTCGAGGTGATGGATACCCAGCTGGCCAAGCATAGGTACCTGGCCGGCGACGAGTACAGCATAGCCGACATGGCCAGCTGGCCCTGGGTGCGCGGCTACGACTGGAGCGGCATAGAGATAACGGGTTTGCCACACCTGCAACGCTGGCTCGATGAACTGGCACAGCGGCCCGCCTGCCAGAAAGGCATAACCATCCCGCCATCGACCGAGATGAGCGATGAGGACAAGGCCAGGCAGATCTTCAAGATGGTGACCGAGTAGCCAGTCCCCGAGACGGCGCGGCCCAGGCCTCGTTATGAGTATCGTCATGAGGCCTTGCATTGGCGTCTGCCTGTTCGCCCATACACCCAAGGCGCATACACCCAAGGCGCATAAACCCAAGCTGCATGAACCCAAGCCGCATAAACCGGGACAAGCCGATGGCTGGCTGCCTGGGATAAATGTTACACTTGGGGCCGGATTTTATCAGCGGTTTGCCCTAATAGGGCCAAACCGCATTTTTTGCTGCCAGGCCGATACCCATGACCTCTATTCCCAATCAGGACTCACACAGCCAAGCTGGGCTGCAGGCGACAACGCCGGCACAGAAGCGCGCCCTGAGTCATGCCAATACCATCAAGCTGTTGTTCGCCCAGGTGCTGCAGGATGCCCAGCCCGCAGACAGGGTGCTGGCCAATTATTTCCGTGAACACAAGAAACACGGCTCCAAAGACAGAAGGGTCATACGCGAGACCCTGTTCGGCCTGTTTCGTTGGTGGGGCTGGCTGCAAAAGCTAGGTGCCTGGCAGCAATCCGGGGACTGGTTCGCCATGCTCTCGGGTTGCGCCCTGCTCGAAGCCCATCCCTGGCGCGACATTCGCGACGCCTGGCAGGGGTTTTCCGGCCTGGACGCCTTTCCTGCCGACATAGGCCGGAGCTTAACTGAGCAACAGACGCTGATGGCCGCCATGGCCCCAGGGCAGGACTTCGCTGCCGGCGAGCTGGTGCCCGCCTGGTTCTGGCGAGTCTGCCCCCTGGAGGGCGAACAACAGACGCGGCTGATAGAAGCCCTCTGCAGTCGCCCGCCCATCTGGGCCCGAGTCCAGAAAATCGGCGTCGATGAGGCGCTGACCGAGCTCAAGAAAGCGGCGCTGGCGGCCAGCGCCAGCGAGTACTTCGACGATGCCATTAACCTCGGCCACAAGAGCATGAATCTCAACGAACTGGCGCTGTACAAGGCGGGTAAGTTGGAGATCCAGGATCTCGCCTCCCAAGTCATAGGCAGGGTGTGCGCACCGGCGCCGGATGAACTCTGGTGGGATGCCTGCAGCGGCGCCGGCGGCAAGAGCCTGCAGCTGAGATCCCTCATGCTGCAGAAGGCCGCCGGCCGGCAAAACCAGGGCAGCATAGTCGCCTCGGATATCCGCACCAAGGCGCTGGAAGAGCTCGGCAAGCGCGCACTGCGCGCCGGTTTCGAAGGCATCAGCCTGGCACGCTGGCAGAGCGATGAGCTGCCTGTGCCCCTCGCCCATTTCGACGGCGTGCTGGTCGATGCCCCCTGCAGCTGCACCGGCACCTGGCGCCGCAACCCGGACATGCGTTGGCTGGATGAGCCGGATAGCGTAATGGACAAGACCGAGTTGCAGCTGGATATCCTCAGTCGCAGCAGCCGGGCGGTGAAGCCGGGCGGGATCTTGGTCTACGCCACCTGTTCCCTGGCGCCGGCGGAAAATCAGGATGTGGTCAATAAATTTCTCGCTCTGCATGACGAATTTGAACTGCAGACACTGCAGCACCCCTTCACCGGCGAGTCGACCCGGATGTTGACCGTCTGGCCCTTCGAGGCCAACAGCGACGGCATGTTCGTGGTACGGATGCAGAAGCGCTTCTGAAATATGGCCTGCCGCTATCCAGCGGCAGGCCATAAAAATACCCAACAGAAACAAGGGAGCCCTCATATTTCCTTGCGCCTGGCTCACTCACTGGGCGTCTGCCGGGTTGAGGTCATGGAAAGCATTTTCTGCCAGTGCAATTTGGGCAAATATTTTCACCATCAAACAATAAATATTTCGCTTTAGCTTCATCCTGCCTTTGGGTAAAAAGAGCTGTGCCGAGAATGGCACAGTTATTTTTGGAATTTTGACCATGTCACACTCCTATGAATTTGACGATGATACTGCGCCATGGGGCGACAGCGTCAAAGGTAAGCAAAAGACGAAACGGGTAAAACAGCGCCGCAGGGATACCAAGCGGCGTTACTTTGATGAAAATACCGAGGTGGAATTCGCCCAAAACAAATGGAAGTAATCCCCCTCTAGTTGTACCGAACATATCTTAGCCAGTTGCAGTCGGCTGCAACTGGCTACATTCCTTTATCGCCTCCCCATAAACCGCCAACGAGCACGCCGTGAAGCCGCTAAAAATTCATAGGCTAACGCGCTGTTTTCCCTTATGCTTTTCTGCTGTTGCTGTTTCCCCTTCTAAAGGATGAGCCCATGAAAACCCAAAACCCAGATTTCATTTATCCCCCCGGCAGCATGCTGATGCACTCGCCACTGGTGCTGAATAACGCCGACATGTATGGCTTCTTTCTCAAGGGCAAGTTGGCCAATCTGCAGCGTTCGGTAGACAGCACCCTCAACCAGGTGGCCGGCGGCGCCATGTATTTCAAGGTGCTGTCGCCCTATGTGCTGACCACTTTTACCCAGATAGCCAAGGCCTATTCTGCGTATCCGGCAGACAGGGAGAAGGGGTGGATCCAGGAAACAGATATCATCACCTGGGTCATGCTGGGGCGCCAGGATGATGCCGACAGCGATAACATAAGCCAGGTGTATTTTCAGCCATTGCATATCTGGGTCAACGACGCCATGGCCTTGATCAACGGTCGCGAGCTGTTCGGTTATCCCAAATACCTGTGTGAGCATAAGATGCCCGCCCCGGGGGAGAAGTTGACGGAATTGTCTCTGGCCGCCAAAAGTTTTCGCCGGTTTTCGGCCGAGACAGAGCTGGCCATGCATTCTCTGTTGGAGGTGAGTTGCAGCCCCGGGCCCGAGACGCCCCTGTCGACACTGGAGGCCATGGAACAGACATGGCAACTGCTCAAGGCCCAGACGGACTTCATTCCCCAGCTGGATCTGCTTGGCGCAGAGCAGATGTTCGAGCTGCTGTTCAAACCCGCGATAGAGCAGGTGTTCCTGAAGCAACTCCCGGACGCCTCGGGGCAGAAGGCCGTCTACCAGGCGATAGTCGCCGCCCCCGCCAAGATCAACAAGGTGCACTCCATCTGCTTGCTGGAAAATGAGCTGCGCGCCACCCTGTTCGATAACGCCAGCTTCCCGCTCAAGGACAGCCTGGGACTGGAGTTGGGAGAACAAGGGGTATTGCTGCCCTATCATGTGAATTTCGATTTCGAAGTACCGCCGGCCGAGGTGCTGGTGGATAACTCACAGATCAAGAAACAGAAGATCGCCATTCTCGGCGGCGGAGTGGCGGCCATGACGGCGGCCTATTACCTGACCGACAAGCCAGGCTGGCAAAACCTGTATGAAATAGACGTCTATCAACTGGGATGGCGCGTCGGCGGCAAGGGGGCCAGCGGCCGCAATGCCGCCATGGGCCAGAGGATCGAAGAGCATGGCCTGCATATTTGGTTCGGCTTCTATCAGAACGCCTTCGCCTCGATACGCAAGGCCTATGAAGAACTGGACAGGCCGGCAGGCGCACCATTGGCCGGCTTCCTCGACGCCTTCAAACCCCACAACTTCATAGTACTGCAGGAAGAGATTGCCGGGCGCAGCGTCAGCTGGCCCATCAGCTTCCCCGCGACAGACGGGATCCCGGGCGACAGCAACGAGATCCTCACCCCCTGGAAACTGGTCAAGGCCAGCTTCGCCTGGATACGTCAATGGCTGGGCGAGATGGAGCAGCTGCACGGCGCAGCCGACAGGGAATCGGCCAAACCCAGGCATTGGTTCAGCCATGACTGGTTCGAGCGGCTCAAGGATAAACTGGAGGACTCGGTCGACGACGCCAGGGAGGATCTCGTCGCCCTGGGCGAGCAACTCGAGTGTCATTTCAACCGCCTGATCGACAAGGAATGCCGCGGCCATGAGCATAGAGAAACAGATGACGGCCTGGTGGAGTCCGCCGTCGATGCGCTCCATGCCAGCCTGGTGGAACGCTTCAGCCCGGCGTTGGCGCAGAACGACGAGCTGCGTCACCTCTATATCGCCGTCGATCTTGGACTGACCATACTCAAGGGCATGTTTGTCGATGGGGTATTTGAGCAGGGCTTCGATGCCATCAACGACTATGACTACCGCGAGTGGCTGGCCAGACACGGTGCCAACGAGCAATACACACTGGACAGCGCGCCGGTGCGGGGCTTCTATGATCTTGTGTTTGCCTATGAGGAGGGCAACTTCGAACGTCCCAATGTCGAAGCCGGCACTCTGATACGTGCCATGCTGCGCATCGCCCTCTGCTATGAGGGAAGCCTGATGTGGAAGATGCAGGCCGGCATGGGCGATGTGGTATTCACCCCCTATTACCAGGTACTCAAACGCCGCGGGGTGAAGTTCCACTTCTTCAACAGGGTCGATAATCTCGAATGCCGCAATCAGAGCATAGAGGCCATACAGATCACCGAACAGGTGGCGCTGGCCGACCCAAGCCAAGACTATCACCCCCTGGTCGAGGTCAAGGGATTGGACTGCTGGCCCAGCTGTCCCGATTATGAGCAGCTGGACCCGGAGCAGGCGGCGCTGCTGCAGGCCCATAACATCAACCTGGAACATTTTTGGAGCGATTGGGACAATCGCTATCTGGCCCACTTCGACCGGCCGCTGCCCCAGAAGCGCCTGGTGAAAGGTAAAGACTTCGATCGGGTCATTTTCGGCCTGTCCATAGGCTCCCTGCCCCATGTGGCCACCGAAGTGCTGGCGGCCAGTCCGGCGTTGCAGCAGGCCGTCGACAAGGTCAAGACGGTCGCCACCCAGGCCTATCAACTCTGGCTGGATCAAGATCTGGCCGCCATGGGCTGGGCCCATACTCCGGCGTCCGGCGAACAACCTGTGCTGTCCGGGTTCAGCGAGCCCTTCGATACCTGGGCCGCCATGGATCAATTGCTGGATAAGGAAGCCTGGCAGGGAGAAGCCCCGAAAAATGCCAGTTATTTCTGCTCCGCCCTGCCGGTGGCAAGCTATCCGCCCAGGACAGAGGTGAACTTTCAACAACGCATGACGGACAGAGCCAAGGCCGGCGCCCTGGGTCAGCTCAAACATGAAATCCACCATTTGTGGCAAGAAGTAGGTGAGACCTTTCCCTGGCAGTGGCTGCACGATCCCTTTCAGCGCCAGGGGGAAGCGCGTTTCGACAGCCAATATTGGCGGGCCAATGTGGATCCCTCGGAGCGTTATGTGTTGTCGGTGAAAGGCAGCAGCAGCTACAGGGTCGCCACGGATGCCACCGGCATAGGCAACCTGTATGTCACAGGGGATTGGATCAAGACGGGTCTCAATGTAGGTTGCGTCGAAGCGGCAACCATGGCGGGGATGCATACGGCCAGGGCCATCTGTGGCCACCCGGCCATCATTAAAGGCGAGCAGGACTTCTGACGCCAGCCTCAGCTTTGCACACTGCGGCGTCCCCGACCATATTCTCCGGCCCCAGAGAATATGGTCGGGGAATATGGCCTAATAACCCACTTCGCTTCCCAAGGCCCGGCTTTGGGCGTATTTCTCGCGCCGCTTGTCTATCTTGTCACTGTAGAGTTTGCTGTCTGCCAACCTGAGCCATTCGTGGGACTTGGCCACCTGGGTGTTATCCGCATAGCCACAATGCAGCTTGACCCCCTTGACGCCCTCGGCCAGGAAGGCTTGTTTCAAGTCGTTAATTTTAAGCAGCAAAGCCTCACGTTCCTCGCTGGGCAAGATGATGGCAAACTCATCACCACTGAGGCGATACAGGCTCATGTGTGCCAATTGGATCCCCTGCAGCGCCTGCACCAGGGATTTGAGCACCCTATCCCCCTCGTGGTGCCCCAGGGTTTCGTTGATGGTTTTCAGACCATCTACGTCCAGCAGAACCAGACTCATGGCCTGTTTGACCCTGTCGGCAAATTCGGTCGCTCCCTGCATGAATTCATCGAATGCAAAACGATTGCCTACCTGAGTCAGGGCATCGCGCCGCGCCGTTTCCCAGGCGAAACAGAGCTCTTCGATATGCGCCTTGCGTTCCTCAGACAGCAATTTGAGCTTGTTGGCCAGGGCCAGGGACAAGAGCAGCGCATCCGCCGTACCCCCTATCAGGGTTGCCAGCTCGGCGTACTCGATGAAATCCGGGGTGATGCCCAAATTTCCCGGAAGAATAAGCACGGCAGGCAACAATAAACAGCTGAAAGCCATGATAAAATAACGCGCGGGGGAGAAGCCTTTCATCAGACAGACGTTGCCACAGGTGATCGCCAGGGCTATCCAGAACATGATAAGCACAGAAGCTATGATGGCTGTGTAGGAAATCAGCCAGATGCTGGTCGGCAAAGCCAGAATGCAGGCCCACAGCAAGATCTTGCTCAAACGCCATAACTTGGGTGAATAGCTGGGCAGCTGCAGAAAATACTTATAGAACATGATGTTCAGTATTGGCAAGCCGATGAAGAACAGGTGGTGCAACTCCAGCAGATGAAAGTTCCATAGGTGCGCCGGCAGGTGGAAGGTGAACGCCCAGCCGCCGAAGTAACTCAACACATAGACGCCGTAGAATAAGAAGGCCTTGTCCGAGGTTGAGAGGTAGATAAACAGGTTATAACAGGCGATAAAGACCAAGCCACCCAGACAGAGGGAAATGATCATCGCCAGCTTATCTGTCAGCAACCTATGTTCGGCCAAAGGGCTCATTTCCAACTGAGGTGCAGAAGAGTAATAGCGGCTGCTGAGCTTAACCACCAGCCAATAATCTATGCCTGGGGTGAGGCTGAAGCTGCGGCCATAGTCGAACAGGAATTCATAGGGCGCCGAATAGCCGCTGTGGGCGAGTTGGCTCGAACCATCGCTGCCCAACACCCAATAGTCGACATTCTCTATGATGGAGTTGCGCGCATCCACCACCCAAGTCCCGTCCGTTCCGTGGGGCAACAACTGGGTCACCATCCAATAATCCCCACCGGTCAACTTGACCGAGGGAGTCTCGCGCAGCGAAGACATCCACTCGGGCACCTCGGCATAGGCCGACGGAAATTGCTGCCCCTCATCCAGATGGAAGATATAGGGGGCGTCCAACTCGACTCTCGCCTGCGCCTTTGCGGCACCCAGGCCACACAACAGCATGAGGCCGATAAATATGAAGGTTAAATTAACTCTGGCCATAAAAACTTATTATTATTGATTCGATTAGGATAAGGCATTCATAGCAAGCCCGCCTCATCAGGCAAGGCAGGATAACATGTAACACACTGCAACTTTATGGCTACAGGAGATCTTTTTTACGCCTGCAGCCCAAAAAGCACAAGCGGGTTTTGCCCCCGGACGACACTGGCCGGGTCGAGTACACAGGTCTGATGTTCGCCGCCTGCTGTTGCTGGATGAGCGGCTTAAGGTGTTGATGCTGGCCGGGATAGCCCTGGTGTGGTTCGCGTCTCTGCTGCCGAGCTGGAATGAGCTGGCCAGACGCTTCAAGCGCACCGCCACTAAAACCAGCCCGGACTGAGACCCAGTGTATAGCCAGGATACATTCCCGATGTTCGCGGCACCCGGCTGCGGCTGGCTGTTGCTGGATGAGCGGCTTAAGGTGTTGATGCTGGCCGGGATAGCCCTGGCGTGGTTCTCGTCTATGCTGCCGAGCGGCTGCGTTAGGCTAGCCGGGTACGCGCGCCGACCAGGGTTTGCATCAGGGCCGGAATGTCGAGATCCGCGGCAAGCGGCAGATAATACCAGTCTATGCTGTTGCCTGTGCCCCTTATGCTCAGATACTTGCCCCAGAGCTTAAAGCCGGCTTTGACCAAATTGGCGCGACTGAGACTGTTTTCCTCGCGCACAGTGGCAAACAGCAGCTTGACTCCCAGGGTCTTGGCCTGCTGGATACGCTTGGCAGTCAAGCGAGTGGCGAGCCCAAGACGCCGGTAATCTGGGGCGACCACCAGATAGCCCAGTTCGGCAACCCCCCCGCTTCCCGCCTTGATGACGGCGCAGCCGACCACCTTTCTGGCGGCATTCAAGGCCACTATTATCGCCCTGGCGGCGAAGAAGGCCTCATGGTCCAGGGGATGGGCATTATCGTCACGGCTGTCGACCAGGGCTGCCGCCTGACGTCGTAACCCCTCATCCAGGCAGAGCTCTATGCTGATGCTCTCAGTGTTCACCTTATTCACCATGGTTTATAAATACAGGATGCTCGCCAATCCAAGGAAGGTAAAGAAGCCGACCACATCTGTCACAGTGGTCAGGATCACTGAGCCTGAGAGGGCCGCATCCTGGTTCATGCGCTGCAATATCATGGGCACCAGCACCCCGGCGAATGCCGCCACCGCCATGTTGATCAGTATGGCACAGGCGATCACCATGCCTATCTTGGCCTCGGCAAACCACCAGCCGGATATGGCCCCTATGACCAGCGCCCACAGCAAGCCATTGACTATGCCTATGCCCAACTCGTTCTTCATCAAGGAAAACAAGTTACCGGCAGACACCTGTCCCAGGGCCATGCCACGGATCATCAGGGTCAGCGACTGACTGCCGGCGATCCCTCCCATGGATGCCACTATCGGCATCAGGATAGCCAGGGCCACCACCTGGGACAGCACATGGGCGAACAGGCCTATGGTTGCCGAGGCCAGGAAGGCGGTCAACAGGTTGATCCCCAGCCAGATGGCGCGCCGTCTGGCGCCCTTGATGATGGGGGCAAACAAGTCGTCGGACTCGTCCATACCCGCTGTCGCCATCAGCTGGGACTCATAATGTTCACGAACCAGATCCATGGCCGTGCGCAGGGTGATCCTGCCAATCAGCTCGCCCTCGTCATCGACGACGGGCAACTCTATTTCACGGCTATGTTCTATGGCTTCGGCGGCATCGAGCAGGGAAGTATCGGCGGCGATCGCCCTCGTCTCTTCGGTCATCAAGGAGGTCAGCGGCTCCTCGGGGGCATGTTTGAACACTTCATAGCGACGGACACAGCCCAAATACTTGTCCTGATCGTCGACCAGAAACAGGTTATCGCTGCAGTCCAAGTCGATGCGGCGGAAGAAGCGCTGCGCCTGGGCAACCGACGCCTTGACGCTCAGCACCAGCATCTGGTGATCCGTGTAGCGGCCTATCTCATTCTCGGAATATTGATTGTAGAGTTCGAATCTCTGCCGCTGACGCTCGCCCATCTGCGCCAGGGCGCGATCGGTAAAGCTGTCGGGCAGGGAGTCACTCCAGTCGATCAGATCCTCCGGACTCAACTGAGCGAATAGCAGATCCACTTCTTCGCTCGGCATCCGCTTGAGGATTTCCATCCGCGGCGCGGCGCGCATCAGGCTCAACACAGTCGCGCGTTCGCCAAACTCCACTTGCTGCCAACGCTCGTAACGGGCATCCAGCGGCAGGGATTCGAGCAAGATGGCAATAGTACCAGGCTCGGCCTCGTCGAGGATCTCGCTGAAGACTTCGGCCTGGGCATCGCCCTCGGCCTGGGTCAGTTGTTGCACCACCAGCCCAAGATCTGTCTGTGCCAAACTGCTAACATCATATTCAGTCTTATCTTCGGTCACAGGCATGTCTTCTCTTCACTCGGGTTTAATGCGGGAACTATATTGATATTTAACGGGATAGGCAATTCAACAAATTGAATTGTGCGCAAGTATATTGCCATCTATCAATCATTGTATTAGATTGGCTCCATCATTCACGAGGACAAAGCCATGACACAGACGATTTACGATTTCTCGGTCACAGACATTCAGGGCAATCAGGTTGCCATGGAGCAATTTCGCAACAAGGTACTCTTGATAGTCAATACCGCCAGCCAGTGCGGCTTCACCCCCCAATATAAGGCGCTGGAGGCCTTGTATCGGCAATACAGGGAACAGGGACTGGTGATTTTGGGCTTCCCCTGTAATCAGTTCGGCGCCCAGGAACAAGCAGCTGAGCAGGAAATTCAATCTTTCTGCGAGCTTAACTTCGGAGTGACTTTCCCCTTGTTTGCCAAGATAGAAGTCAACGGCCAGCAGGCCCACCCCTTGTACCAATACCTCAAGTCCCGGGCGAAGGGAGTGCTGGGCACAGAGAAGATAAAGTGGAACTTCACCAAATTCCTGGTCGACGGCCAAGGCAAGGTCGTTTCCAGGTTTGCGCCCACCACCAAGCCCGAGAGCCTGGCGCCGAAAATAGCGGCCTTGCTCAAGCGCTGAACAAAAGGGGGAACCAAAGCTATTGATAACTAACAGCTTTAAAAAATAGTCAAAAAACAGCGGTTATTTTTTGAACTTTAGTCGCCAGAAGCCCTCCAATCCTATGAACAGTGAATATCCACTTTTCATGTTCATCATTCTCCCTGGGACTTCTAGCGCGGTCCCCCTGGATCTAGTGATAGATCAGCTGGCGACCTCTTGGGTTGCCTTTTTTTTTGCGCATTTCCCCTGACATTCCGGACACGGCCCATGAAGGGTCAGCACATAAAAATTACCGGCCACTGAACTTTTATCCTCCGGGCGACTCTGACTCTATGAAGCCTTTGAGAAGTGGATAAGGTCGCTTGCGATCCTGGCAGAAGTGCAATACTGGCAGTTGTGTTATCGCCCTGCACCTCAACACTTAGCCAGAGGCTTCATGTTCATCATCTCCCTTTTGGGAAACAGTCAAACACGCTAGCGCATTGTTTTTCCTGTGACCCCTTTTGAATACTTTGTGGCGACCTTGGGTCGCCATTTTTTATGCCTGCTATTCCTCCAGCAGGGCATCCAACTGCAGCTGTATCGAAGGATGATAGCCACTGCGTGCCCGGGCATAGATGGCCCGCATCTGCTCGAGATAACCGGCAATTTTCAGCTCGGTATACAAAGGGCGAACAAATTTCCCCCGGCCTATGGCGCACAGATAGTCTCCCAGCGCCGGCAGCACGGGATCATAGTTGTTGCGGATGGCCGCCCTGAACCAATCACAGGCGATTTCGGCGTTAGTCGATTGGGTCAGCTTGAAACAGGCATCCAACTCTGCCAGCTGTCCATGGGACAAGATCTCGGGCAGTTGCGCCAGAAAATACTGCCAATGCTGTACCCGCCAGTCTTGCACTTCGAGCCGCATCGCCTGGGTACCGCCGAGCCAGGCATGCAATGCCTCGGTCACCTTATCCAGGCTCGACGAGCTTGGGGCGACAAACTCGCTCGGCAAGCCTGCACCATAGACCCATTCCAGTAACTGCGCCTCGGTGAACTTATCCCCATGCTCATGCAGCAGCGTCTGCCTGGCGTAGTCGACGAAGGTCTCTGTGGTGATGGCCTGGAAGGCGAAATGGGCCACATAGTCATGCAGGAAGGCGTCGAAAGCCGGCCGCCCCAGACAAGCCTCCAACTGATGCACGAACAGCGAAGCCTTGTCATAGGTAAAACGATTGAAGGCCTGTTGAGGATCTTCGTCCTGGACATTGGCCGGCAGGGTCTGCCGCGCCAATGGCAGCAACTGCATCTCTTCCTGCAAGCGAGTGAATTCAAGTACCCATTCCAGCTCGGCCTGTTCCTTGCCGTACACTGCCTCGACGATGCGATTGGTAAAATACGTGGTGAAGCCCTCGTTGAGCCAGAGATCGCGCCAGCTGGCGTTGCTCACCAGATTACCTGTCCAGGAATGGGCCAGCTCATGGGCGACGGTCGATACCAGACTCTTGTCGCCGGCAATCAGGGTCGGGGTGATGAAGGCCAACCTGGGATTTTCCATGCCGCCGAAGGGGAAACTCGGCGGCAGGACCAGGATGTCATAACGTCCCCAGGCATAGGGACCGAGCAAGGACTCGGCGATAGCCATCATCTGCTCGGTGTCTTCGAACTCGGCCGCGGCGGCGGCCAACATAGCAGGTTCGGTATAGATGCCGGAGCGAGGCCCCAGCTCGGCATAGGCCAGCTCGCCGACCGCCAATGCCAACAGGTGTGTCGGGATCGGCTTCTCCATACTGAAGGCGAATTGCCCCTCCAAGGGGGTATCCGCACTGTTCATGGCGCTCATCACAGCCCGCATGCCCTTAGGCACGGTGAGCTTGGCCTCGAAGGTGATCCTTGCCTGGGGCGTGTCCTGCAATGGGATCCAGCTGCGGGCGTCTATGGGCTGAGACTGACTGAAGAGGTAAGGCAGACGTTTACCCCTGGTTTGTTCGGGTGCCAGCCACTGCAGCCCCTGGGCCTGTGGGGAGGTGAGATAATGGATAACCATCTTGGCGGGATGCGACTCAAGCGCAATGTTCAGTCTTTGCCCCAGCACAGGGTCCCTGGCATCCAGGCAGTACGGCAGGGCCTCGCCGTCGGGTGTCTGCACCTTAAGGATCTGCAAGTCCTTGGAATCCAGGAATAAGTGCCGCACATCCGGCAGCATATAGGTCAACGACAGCTCTGCCGTACCCGCTAAGCGTCTGGCATCGAAGTCCACCGCCAGGGTCAGGGCCAGGTGGGCCACCCTGACTTCATCCGGGTTGGCGAAGGAATGATAATCTCTGTTGGTATCCCATTCTGGTTGCACTTATGACTTCCTTTGTTGTTATGCAGGCTTATGAGGCCGGCGGCCAGGTTGCCATAGATGGTAAGCATTGAACGGACAAAAGTCATTGGCACCGGCGGTATTTGCGTTGCCAACCGTGAAAGTATATTGTATCCAAAAAACAAAGGGGAGAATGCTTAGTGAAGAGATACAAGCGCCTGGCCTTGGCTTGCCTGTTGACCACCCAGGCTCAGGCCATGACTCAACCCCAGGGGGAAAGCCTGCCGCCGGTGACGGACATACTGCAACAGGAATACGGCTGCAGCGACACCTTGGTCATACGCGCCCAGGCATTGACCCAGCCCCAGCTCAGCCAGGCTTGCCAACTCATGTTGCAGCAGGAACGTCGCTTCCATCGGCTGCTCGACACCCACGACACCCCAGTGCCTCAGGACAATAATCTCAGGATGCGCGCCAACGTGT
This sequence comes from Shewanella sp. AS16, assembly GCF_021412365.1. Taxonomy (NCBI): domain Bacteria; kingdom Pseudomonadati; phylum Pseudomonadota; class Gammaproteobacteria; order Alteromonadales; family Shewanellaceae; genus Shewanella; species Shewanella sp. AS16. The sequence continues at coordinate 659,196 of NZ_JAKCLK010000001.1, forward strand.
ATCATAGCCGTGGCGATTATGAACGCTATGTGACGGCACATTTCAATGTGCCCAGCGACAATGGCGGCATGTACCTCGAAGGTCATCCCGAAGCGCCGGACAACAGCGCCGAATTTGTGACTTATGAGCGCCAGGGGCAGATCTGGAACCTGGCCCATGAGTATGTGCATTACCTGGATGGACGTTTCAATCTGTACGGCGATTTCTGTGCCAGCCTACACGACTCCCACAGCGCCCCCGAATACTGCCCCAGCCCCGCCCCGCTGCTGCCTTATCTTGTCTGGTGGTCAGAAGGCCTGGCCGAATACATAGCCAAAGGCAACGACAACCCGGCGGCCCTCAAGCTTGCCGACGAACCCGGCTATGCCTTGAGCGCCCTGTTCGATACCGGCTACGAGCACAACGCCGGCACAGAGCGCATCTATCTTTGGGGATATCTGGCGGTGCGTTTCATGCTCGAGCGCCATAAACCCAGGCTCGATGCCATGCTGGCCTTCACCCGCAAGGGGGATTACCCCAGATATCAGGCCTTAATCACCTTCTGGGGCGACGAGATGGACGAGGAATTTTCCCTGTGGCGACGGCAATTAAATAAAAAAACATAAAAATGCGAAATTTTCTGAACTAACCCAGAAAGTGGCAGTCTGATTATGTGAACCGAATCTTTGTCGTTATGAGTTTCATCGTTCATCATCATACTCCCATTGAGATGGTTTCTAGCGCGACCATCGAAGATTCCGAATTGGAATTTAACGCGACCCCTTGGGTCGCTTTTTTTTTTTTTTTGTCTACCTTCTCCCGCACAAGCGACGCAGGCATTCCAAGCTCATGCCTGCGGGTCTCATACAACCCCGAACGCCGCCCACAAAAAAGGCCTCTTTCGAGGCCTTTTAGATGCAGAAGCTAAACTTACAGGCGGATGCCGGCTTTCTGCAGATCTTTGGCTACCACACTTCTAGGCAGGGAAACATAACCGTCTTTTTCAACGACTTGTTGGCCTTGCTTAGACAGCACGTAACGGATGAACTCGCGGTCCATAGGCGCCAGATCTTTGTTTGGGTGCTTGTTCACATAGATATACAGGTAGCGTGACAATGGGTAAGTACCGTTAGCCGCATTCTCTGTGGTGGCAGCGATATAATCATTGCCTTTCTTGGAGATGGCGACGGCTTTCACACCGGCAGTCTTGTAGCCTATGCCTGAGTAACCTATGGCGTTAAGAGACTGAGATACAGACTGAACCACAGACGCAGAACCAGGCTGTTCGTTTACGTTGGCCTTGAAGTCGCCTTTACACAGGGCGTGCTCTTTGAAGTAACCGTAAGTACCAGATACCGAGTTACGGCCATACAACTGCACATCTTTCGCCGCCCAGTTACCTGTCAGGCCGACATCGCCCCAACGAGTCAGGTCCGCACCGCCACACTTGTGGGTAGATGAGAAGATACCGTCAACCTGTTCCTTGCTCAGACCCTTGATTGGGTTATCTTTATGCACGAAAACAGCCAGGGCATCGATGGCGACGCGAATCGCGGTAGGCTTGTAACCATAGTGCTTCTCGAAGGCTTCGACTTCGTTAGGCTTCATCTTACGGCTCATAGGACCGAACTGAGAAGTGCCTTCGGTCAAGGCTGGTGGCGCAGTAGAAGAACCGGCAGCCTGAATTTGAATGTTCACATTTGGATATATGTGCTTAAACTCTTCGGCCCACAGAGTCATCATGTTCGCCAGAGTGTCTGAACCAACAGATGACAAGTTACCAGATACACCACTTGTCTTTTCGTAAGTGGGTAAAGACTGATCGATTGCAGCCATAGATGCTGCTGAGAATACACCAGCGGCCGTTAAGGTAACCGCGCCGACAAGCTGTTTCAATTTCATTATATGTTGCTCCAGTGTTATGCGTACTTGGTTTCTAAAACGCAGCCAGTATCAATCGCTACAATGACAAGTCTATGACTCTGATGTGACACTTAGATGACATAGTGAAATATAATGTTTGCGCCTTCTCTGCAGCGAGCTGCGCCGTGGCCGGACTCGCAACTATAACTATAGCCCGGGACAGGCCCAAAACGAAAAAACAGGCTGTATGCCTGTTTTTTTCATGGTCCCAGCCTAGTTAACCGAGGACATAGAGCCGCTCTGGGGCCGGCGCTCCAGCAAGTGCAGCGGTATGACAAAACTGAAGGTACTGCCTTTTTTCTGCTCGCTGATGACTGTCAGTTCGCTGTGGTGGTGGCTCAGGGCATGTTTGACTATGGCCAGCCCCAGGCCACTGCCCCCCGTCTGGCGCGAACGGGCACTGTCGACCCGGTAGAAACGCTCGGTCAGACGGCTGATATGCTGCGGCGCTATGCCTTCGCCCGTATCCTTGACGCTGAATAGCCCGCCCGTTGCGGTGCTGCGCCACTGCACCTCGATTTTACCTCCAGGCTCGGTATAACGTATGGCATTGGAGATCAGGTTGGAACAGGCACTGCGCAACTGCAACTCGTTGCCATGGGTATCCAGCCCAGGTTCACAATAGAAGCTCAACTCGTACTGGCCCAATGCCAGGGCACTGGCTTCGACCTTGAGCCCTTCCATCAACTGCGTCATGTTGACGGTATTTTCCAGATTGATGTCGGCAGCATCTTCGATTCGGGACAGTGCCAGCAACTGCTCCACCATGGACTGCATCCTGTGGGTCTGTTGTTGCATCAGCTTCAGCGGCTTGGCATTCACTGAATCCTCAGCCTCCATGCCCTGCATCATCTCCAGATATCCCTGCAGCACGGTCAAGGGGGTCTTCAGCTCATGGGAAACGTTGGCGACAAACTCCTTGCGCATCCCCTCCAGCTGCCGGATACGTGTGATATCCCTGGCGATCAACAACAACTGGCGGTCGCCGTAGGCCATGATACGTATCTCAAGCAAACGCTTTTCCGAGACGGGTGAAGGCAATTCCAGTGGTTCTTTATACTCGGCTTTCTTCAGGTAAGCGGAGAAATCCGGGTGGCGGATCAGGTTATCTATCCGCTGGCCGTTGTCCTGGGGCCAGACGAATCCGAGGATCAGCTGCGCCAGTTTATTGCACCAGAGAATGTTGTGATCCGAATCGAGCACGGCCGCGGCGTCGGGCAAGGCTTCGGCCCCCTGACGAAAACGTCCGAGCAAAGATGCCAACTGCGCCACCCGGCGGCGGTTCTTGCCCTGTAAACGATAGATGCCGTTGAACGTACCTTCCCAGCTGCCACTGCCCTGGGGAGGGGTCAAGCGCCGGTCGCGCCAGAGCCAGTAATTGAGCCTGGACAGTTGGTGGTAATGCCAGGCCAGCAAGCCGAGACTACCGAGCAGGAGTGCCCAGAGTATTTTCCCGAACAAGATCCCTATCAGTAAACATACGGATAGAAACACAGCTATACGCGAAAACAACCGGTATCCGGAATAAGAGTGAGCCATAGGTAAATCCAGGCAAGTTGCCGAATGAAGGCACAAGATAATCTAAATGACGTCTCGTGCCTACCATACAAAGACTAGATACGGGTAGAAAAGCGGTAACCTGCACCCCGTACAGTCTGGATCAGGCGATCATGACCCGAGCCTTCGACGGCCTTGCGCAAACGCCTGATATGCACATCCACAGTCCTGTCTTCGACATAGACATTGGTACCCCAGACATTGTCCAGCAACTGTTCACGACTGTAAACACGTTCCGGATGAGTCATGAAGAAATGCAGTAAGCGAAACTCGGTCGGCCCCATGTCCAGCACAGTGTTACCGGCCGTGACCCTATGGCTGACAGGGTCCAGCAACAGCCCCTGCACGTCTATGGTTTCTTCCAGGCGGGTCGGTGCGCTGCGACGCAGCACTGCCTTGATACGGGCAACCAGCTCCTTGGGAGAGAATGGCTTGGTGATATAATCATCGGCGCCGACTTCCAGGCCTTTGACCTTGTCTTCCTCTTCGCCACGGGCGGTCAACATTATGATGGGGATCTGGCGGGTAAATTCATCCTGCTTCAAACGTTTAGCCAACTGAATGCCACTGCCACCCGGGAACATCCAATCGAGCAAGATCAGATCAGGATAAGGTTCATGCAACAGCGCCACGGCCGAATCGAAATCCTCGGCGGCAGAGGTGGTAAAACCATGCTGTTCCATCACAAAGGTCAGCATCTCGCGGATGGCCAACTCGTCTTCTACTATCAATATCCGTGCAGTCATAAGTGATTTTCTGTCAGTGAATTTCAACATCGCCATTATTGGTCATTTTTATTACAGATTTATGATCAGGCGGCTAACTGGCACTCATTTCAGTGCATTTTCTGTCATAAATAGTTTATCTGACTGTCGGCTCATGGCAATAAAAAAGGAGGCATATGCCTCCTTTCATTAAAAACGCTGTGGTCTTAGAACTTGTGTTCTATACCAACACCGAAGTATTTGTCATCGCTGCTCTCACCGTCGATAGAACGGTTGGTGTAGAAGGCCAACAACTTGGTTGGTTTACCCAGTTTGTAGTCGCCACCAACTGACCAGGAATCACCCTTGTCTTCCATGTCCTGGTACTGAGCCTTCAGCACTACTGCATCCATATGGTAAGCGGCGCTCAACAGGAAACCGTTTTTGCTGTCACCATTTTCAGACTTCTCTTGCTGCTGGTACATACCACCCAGAACCAAGTCGGCCACTTTACCTTGTACCGTGGCACGCAGAACATCATAACCTTTGACGTCTGAGTCGTAAGCAACAGAAGCGAAGAAAGGTGTCTTCTTCAGTTTAGCGTCGCCGTACAGGGCTGCAATACTGAAACCGTCATCGCTGCCGGCACTCATTTGATCCGCATCGCCTTCGGCAGCATAAGTCACGCCGACCTTGAAATCACCGAATGCAGGTGTCATGTAGGTGGCCGTTTGGGCCAAACGGTTTTCACCCTTGAACAGGTGCTTGAGGTCGCCTGACAGGTCGTTGAATTGGTCAACCTTACCTTGAGAAACCTTCAGCATGGTGTCGTTGCGACCTACTGACAGGGCACCGAAATCGCCCTTCAGGCCGACAAACTGGTTACGGGCCAGGAAGTTGTTCTTCGAATCATCGCCGGTATCGACTTCGTATTCGACAGTATAAAAAGCTTCGAGTGAGCTGCTCAGCTCGAACTCGCCTTTAACACCAAAACGAGAAGCATTGCTCTGAATCGTAGTAACAGATTCATCACCTTCATCATTGGACTGTGCAGTAACGTTTAACTTACCATAAACCGTCAATGGCTCGGCAGCGTAAGCAGAGGCCAGAGTGGCAGAAGCGAGTGCAGAAGCAAGCAGAGTTTTACAAAAAACGTTCATCATTTCATCCTTTCGACGTCATTTTCGTCTTGGTTATTGGTTTGGAACGAGCGCAAGTGTGCAATGATTTTGTTTCAGTTTTATTTCACCGAAAGAATTTAGCCGTCATTTTTGCGACACCCAATCCTTTGAGGCTCACAAAAGTCAGTAACCACCCGGCCTTCAGACGGATTCGGTCGAATGTGACGATTAGATGAATATTGTGGCAGCCGTATTTTACCGGCCAAACTATCCGGGTTTACCCCAAGTCGTGTATGCCGTAAACTGCCCTTTTATTTTTATTGGGCGCTTCTCATGTGGTTTAAAAATCTTACCCTCTACCGCTTTAACAAACCTTTCGCCATCGAAACCGAAGCATTGGAAACGGCACTCGCAGACTTCACCTTCTCTCCTTGTTCCAGTCAGGATGTCAGCAAATTCGGCTTTTCAAATGCCTTGGGCAAACAAGGCAGCGCCTTGGTTCACACGGCCAACAACCGCCATCTGGTGTGTGTCACCAAAGAAGAAAAAATTCTCCCAGGGCAAGTCATCAAAGAAGCTTTGGAAGAGAAGGTTGCCCTCATAGAAGATGAAGAAAACCGCAAGCTCACCAAGAAAGAGAAAGACGCGCTCAAAGACGAGATAGTGACCAGCCTATTACCGCGCGCCTTCTCCCGCCGCAGCCAAACCCGCGCGCTGATCTTGCCGGAGATAGAAATGATCTTGGTCGACAGCTCGAGTGCCACCAAGGCGGAAGAGTTGCTGGCACTCTTGCGCAAGGCCTTGGGCAGCCTGCCGGTCATACCTCTGAGCTTCAAGGCCCCGGTCGAGAGTCACCTGACCCAATGGCTGCAGGCGGGCAGCTCCCCGCTGCCATTCGAGATGCAAGATGAAGCCGAGCTCAAGTCTGAGGCCGACGAAGGCGGCATAGTGCGCTTCAAACAGCAGGACCTGAAGGAAGACGAGGTGCTGGCACACCTGGCGACAGGCAAGCAAGTGCATAAACTGGCACTGCACTTCGGCCAATCTATCGCCCTCCTGTTGCAATCGGACGCCAGCGTCAAGCGCCTGAAGTTCTCCGAAGAGTTCAGGGCTGGCAACGACGAAGTGGGCACAGAAGATCCCCTCGCCCGCCTGGATGCCGACTTCGCCCTGATGGGCAGTGAACTGGTGGCCCTGATGCACGCCCTGGTCGAGTCTTTGGGTGGCATAGAAGAGCCGCAGCAATAAGCCGACCCTGCCAGCAAGCTCTGTTAGCAAACCCTGCTAACAAACTCTGCTCGTAAACAACAAGAAAGGCGCCCCTGGCGCCTTTTTTATGCTTATGCTTATGTTTATGGCTGTTTGTGTGACTGTTTGTATGGCTTTCTTATGATGTCGGCCCGGTTCCGACCCGGGCTATGGGCTCAATCACAGCCCGGCCCCACTCCTGCTGCTGAAGCTGCCTTGGGCATCCAAGGTCTGTCTATGCCGGGCTTGGCGCCAAGGTCATCCCTCTCGTTTCTGCTTGCCGTTACCCGATAGGCAGAGGCTGAAAATAACGCCCCCGCAAAGATGGTGAAAAATATGCTGGGTTTCACACAGGCCTCCTTCTGGTATCATTCTGGTTCTTAATAGAAAATGCGCCCGAGTATCACGAGTCGTGATGGCATTCTCATCAGAGGCAGACAAAAGCTAACACATAAGTTCCTTGGCCAGAGGAATCAGGAATAACTATTAGCATGCATCCAATATCTATCATTATGTTCGCCTTACTGCTGTTATTTTCAAAGGCGGGTCTGAGTCAGGATTTTGAGTCTGAAGAGATACAGTTGAGGGAGTCGCCCCAGGCCTTCTACGATAAGCTCTACCGTGTGGTCGGCTTTCCCGTGAGATTCAGCAATCGCGTCGAATTTGAACAGGCGGCGCAGGAGCTGGGCTACAGTCCGGCGGCACTGCTGCATAATCTGCAACAGCTGGCCAGGCTCAACCTGGAGTCCGGCGTCGTGGGCGCCAACAAGTATGATGATGCCCACAGCCTGATAACCCAACTGGGGGCCATAGCCCAAACCGACTATGAACATGCCATGGTTGCCATGCTGAATGGCCGTTATTTGGGCCGCACCCAACAGGACTACCAGCAAGCCATCACTCGCTATAACCGGGCCCTGGCCCTGCTCGAAAACACTCAGGGAATCGAAGCCAAGTTACTGAAATATACCATACAGGAACACCTGGGCACCCTGCACCTCTTGCTGCGTCAGGACATACCGGCGCTGGTGCACCTCAATAGCCACCGTGATATCGCCTACCAGCTCAGAAACAATTACCTCATTGCCGCCGCCGAGGCCAGCCTGGGCAAGTATTATGGCAAGCATCAACAACTCAACAAATCGCTGCAACAATACAGCGAAGCCTTCCGCCTCGTCAGCCAGGGGGATTACCCAGCGCTCAAGGCTCACCTGCAGCTACAACTGGCCAAGGTGTACCGGGATCTTAAGCAGTGGGACGAGGCGCTGGAGAATGCCCACGCCGCCGCCACGGGCTTCGAGGACCTGGGCAACACGGCATACCTGTCGAGCTGTATGACGGTTATCGCCATGACCTATGGTGAGCAGGGATTATGGAATAGAGCGATAGATTATTATCTCAATGCCCAGCAGATAGATGCCAAAAGGGGCAACTATACCGCCCAGGGGCTTAACTTCCATAACCTGGGCGAAGCCTACTCCAAGATTGGCGATAACGATAATGCCCTGGCCTATCTGCTCAAGGCCAACAAGATATTCCACGACAAGCAGAGTCAGCATTATCTCGTCTATAACGAGCTGCTGATTGCGGAAGTCGGCCAGAATCGCCTGGATTGGCCTCTGATGAGCGAGCATGCGGATAAGGCACTGACCCTGGCCGAGACACTGAAATTACAGGATGAGCAGATAGAAGCCCTCAGACTCAAAGCGACTGCGGCCAGGGAAGTCAAAGATTTGCCCGCTGCCATAGCCGCCATGGATGCCATCCTGGTGCTGACGGAACAAAGGCTCAGCAGACCGAGCCTCAAGACGGATTACAACCCTTCACTGCTGACAGAGCAGAAACTCAAGCTGGACTTGAGTGCCAACCAGGGCAAGTTGGTCCGGCTGCAAGCGTCGCAAAACCGCACCACCAGCTTCTTGATCCTCAGTCTGCTGAGCACACTCATACTGGGGGCGGTCACGGCTTTGCTCTGGCGCAAACGCCAGGGCCTCAGCCAGCTGAACCAGCGCCTTATCCAGGCGCAACTCAGGGATGTCATGACGGGGCATGCGGGTTACCCTGGCCTGATACAGGCTCTGGAGCAGGCATCCCTGGGGCAGCGTGGCGACCGGGAGCCGGCCGCCATCGCCCTGCTATGCCTGCCCGCGGCAACAGATGCAGATCTGACCCAGGGCCAGGATGCCAGTATCCAGCAACAGCTGCTGCGGGTACGGAACCTGAGCCAGGCGCTGAACGCGCAAACCTACATACTGCGCCCGGGCTTGCTGGCCATCTATCTGAGCCGGGATCAGGACAATGACAGCCTATGCCACAAGATCCGCGCCAGCCTGGATCAGCATGAAGCTGGCAGCCACTTCAGCCTGGGGCTGATAAGGCTGCCACTGCTCGCCAACCCGGATATCAAGCTCAGCGCGGCACTGCAATTTGAAACCCTGCAACTGGCCCTGGCCGGCGCCATGAGCCTGGGCCAGGAGCAAGACAACTGGGTCAGCCTGAAACCCCTGGACTTCGTTCCTTCGACACTGTTCGCCGCGCCCTTGTATTTACACCTGACCAAGGCCATAGAGCGGGGCTTGATTCGGGTAGAAACCAATGGTCATAAGGAGCAGATCCTATGGCCCGAATGGAAACCTCAGCAAGATCAGCAACAATTAGTCAAACTGTGAACTATGGGCGAGTTTATTCGCCCCGGGACAACAAAGAAGATTTCCACGGCACCGTGATTGTTATAACATTAGCGCCACTAAGGTCATAAGTCATGCCTGACTAAGGTTAATCACCTTTTAGCCTCGCAGCGGTAGGATAAAATAGCAATGAAGGATTCAGACGCAACTGTCTCTCAACTCAATCTTTTGAAGCAGAAGCTTCACTCGGCGAAGACCGCCCTGGATGAGATAAATGAAGACAGGAATACCAAGCTGCAGACCCTGCTCCAGTTCATAGGCCATCTCAGCCTCGCCTGTAAGGGGCAAAATCTTGAGCTGGACAATAAACTCGCCAAGCTCAGGCATAAGCTCAATACCTTCGAGCGGGTCGATGAGGCCCTGCCCGAGTTAGTGGATGTCGAGCGCCTGCTCAAGGGCCAGTACAATCATGTGATGGTACAGCTCGAAGAGAGCCGCGCCGGGCTTTCCCGGGTCATAAGACAGATCCAGCGGGTCGAATCTGCCCCGGATAGACTCAAGAAAGAGATCAGTTATTTCAAACAGGGACTGAGCAAGCCATTCCATACAGTGTGGGAATACATTCCCAAGGTCGAACAGCTGATCGGTTTCTATGAACTCATACTGCAGCAGGAATTCACCGACGAGCATCGTCTCGAGGTGCAACCCAAGCATCGCCAGCTGGCCCATGAGCTGGCGCAGATGGTTTCCGAAATTGAATTTCGCAAAGATCAGCGGGATCAGGTGCTGGTCATCAAGGAATTGCTGGCCTCAGAGCTTGAGCTCGATTCCCTGTTGGATGCCTATCAGACCATATTATCCCTGCTGCTCGATAACATAGCCCGTGACAAGACGGCGTCACAGGAGTTTCTCTACACCCTCAACGACGCCATAGGCGCCGTCAGGGAAGTGATGACCGACTCTCATAATCAAGTCCAACGCAGTGAGCAGCTCAAGAGCCAGTTGAATCGGGAGATCAATGCCAACGTCGACAGAGCCGATGATGCAATAACCGAAGTCGATGATATCACTCGTTTAAAGCAGCAACTGACGGAAGAGCTCAATGCCCTCAAACTGTCATTGGCGCGCAAGGAAGCCCTGGAGCAACGCGAGCAGGCACTGCAGCGCAAGTCCATAGAGACAATGCGCAAAGAACTCGATGCCCTTGGCAATGAAGCCAAGAGCTATAAGGAAAGGCTGTTCGAACAGCAAAAACTCAACCTGCTGGACAACCTGACCCAGCTCCCCAACAGGGCGGCACTCGAAGAGCGCATGGAGCAGGAGTTCCGCAATCACAAGCGGCATAAGACCCCCCTCTGGGTGGCGGTGGCCGACATAGATCACTTTAAGTCGATCAACGACAGTTTCGGCCACAGTACCGGCGACAAGACACTGCAGGTGATCGCCATGGCATTGAAGAACTCCTTCAGGGACACAGAATTTGTGGCCCGCTACGGCGGCGAAGAGTTTGTCCTGCTGTTGCCCGATGTCGCCAACAAAGACATAGCTGCGCTGTTGAACCGAGTGCGTGAGAAGATAAAAAATATTCCATTTAAATTTAAAAATCAGAGAATTACGGTTACAGTATCTATAGGTGCCGCGCAAGTTTCCGGCAATGAACATATACAGGAAACCTTTGAAAGGGCCGATGCCGCACTCTACAAGGCCAAAAACGAAAGCAGAGACAGAGTCATTATCGACCAATAGCGACGGGTAACAGCTGCTGCGGCAACCGGATTATCAGTCGCCGTTAAGGAGTTGCCATGATAGTGAAAATCAGCCCCAGGGGCAGTATGGATCAACTGTCCCAACTGGAAGTCGAACGCCTGCAACAAAGCGCCAAGAGCGAACTCTACCAACTGTACCGCAACTGCTCACTGGCCGTATTGGCCTCGGGCCTGAACAGCGACGATACCAAGGCCCTGTTCGCGCAATTTCACGATTTCGACATCCATGTGCTGCAACGCGAACGCGGCATCAAGCTCGAACTCGTCAATCCTCCCGAAGAAGCCTTCGTCGACGGAAAGATCATCAGTGGTATTCAGGAACACCTGTTCGCCGTGCTCAGGGATATCATCTACATGAGCAATAAGTACGACAATCTCAAACACATCAACCTCACCAATTCCAGCCACATCACCAATGTGGTGTTCGACATCTTGCGTAATGCCCGCGCCATAGCGCCCATGAAAGATCCCAATGTCATCGTCTGTTGGGGCGGCCACAGCATCAACCAGGTCGAGTACCTCTATACCCGTGAAGTCGGCTATCAGCTCGGCCTGAGGGAGCTGAACATCTGCACCGGCTGCGGCCCTGGCGCCATGGTGGGACCGATGAAAGGCGCCACCATAGGCCACGCCAAACAGAGGGTCAGCAATGCCCGCTACATAGGCCTGACCGAACCCAGCATCATAGCCGCCGAACCCCCTAACCAGATAGTCAATGAACTCATCATACTGCCGGACATAGAGAAGCGCCTGGAAGCCTTCGTCAGGCTGGGCCACGGGATAGTCATCTTCCCCGGCGGCGCCGGCACCACGGAAGAGTTACTCTATCTGCTGGGCATCTTGCTCAACAAAGACAATGCCCATATTCCCTTCCCTCTGGTGCTCACGGGTCCGAAGGAATGCGAAGCCTACTTCCTCAGGATAGATGAGTTCATCGGCGCCACCCTGGGGCCCGAGGCACAGGAGAAATACCAGATAGTGATAGACGATCCCATTCGCGTCGCCCGTATCATGAAGCCCGCCATGGAAGAAGTGAAAACCTATCGCCGTATCAGGGGCGATGCCTATCAGTACCATTGGTCGTTGAAGATAGAACCCGAATTTCAACTGCCTTTCACCCCCACCCATGAGACCATGGCCAGTTTAAACCTGCATTTTCAAGCCAATAAAGCCGAACTGGCCGCCAATTTACGCCGCGCCTTCTCGGGCATAGTCGCGGGTAATGTCAAATCCGACACCATGAGACAGATAGAACGCCACGGTCCCTTCAAGATCAAGGGGGATCCCAAATTAATGAACATGATGGATATGCTGTTACACGCCTTCGTGGAACAACAACGCATGAAGCTGCCCGGCAGCACTTATGTTCCCTGTTACCAAATCCTTAAATGACCAGTCAGCGCTTAAAATGAATAAATTGTTAATCATAGACGGCCTCAACCTGGTGCGGCGCATGCACGCGGCCCAGCCGGATGAGACAGATCTCAACAGCGTCTACACCCGAATCGACGGCGCCTGCACCAAGCTGCTGGCATTGCACCGGCCGACCCATGTCGCCATCGTCTGGGATGGCCCACAGCTGTCCTGGCGCAAGCAGCTGTATCCCGACTACAAGAAGGGCCGCAAACCCATGCCCGAGGCGCTGGCCCGGGGCCTGCCCGAGCTGAAGCGTTTATTGGCCGAACGCCACTTGCAATCGATAGACGCCGAATCCGAGGCCGACGACGTCATTGCCACCCTGGCGACAAAACTGGTCGGCCAGGGAGGAGAAGCCATCATAGTCTCAACCGACAAGGGCTTCAGCCAGCTGCTGCATCCCCGCATTCAGCAATGGGATCACTTCAATCAGGCCTATCTGGATATCCGGGCATTGGAGCAGAAGCTGGGGGTGGACAGGCGCCAATTCATAGATTTCATGGCCCTCGCCGGCGACAGCGGCAACAAGATCCCCGGGATCGCCGGCATAGGGCCCAAATCGGCCGCCGAGTTGCTGAAGACCTTTCGCTCCCTGGCCAATATCTATGCCTCGCTGGAAAATCTGGGGGCCAAACAGGCGCAGAAACTCGCCGCAGGCAAAGAGATGGCCAGGTTGAGTTATAAGCTGGTGCAACTGCAAACCCAGTTGCCGCTGAACATCAACCTGCGCAGTTTCAGGGTGCCATCGGCTTAATCTGGCGCGGGCCGGTCGCCGCCGGGTTGGCGATAGGTTAACATTAAGTTACCGGCTGTGAGTTTACCCTGGCATCACAAAGGCGTATCTTATGTCGGCAGTGAAGCGTTAGCCCAACATTCAGCAAAGGATAGATGAACCAAATGAAACCAAAAGTCTCGGTGATTATCGGCGGCATTTTCGCGGCCTACCTGATATTTGTTGCCCTGGTGGTACTGGTCTATGAACCTACCCCGGATGACATGAGCTGGGAAGACAGACAGGCCTATAACCAACAGAAACTGATGGAACTCACCCTGGGGCAGGACCTCAAAGACGTCAAATCCATCTTGGGCAAGGCCGACTTTACCGAAGCCAAGAGCGTGCAGAACGCCAATCTGCAAGTGCTGTTTTACCGCACCCACCATGAAAAGTCTGACGGCGTCACCACCAAGGATGAATGCACCCCGCTACTGTTCAAGGACAACAAGCTCATCGCCTGGGGCCAGGACACCTACGAGCAATACCTGCATACCACGGACAGCAAGCAGCCTGTAAACGACGGCAAGGCCAATAAATAACGCCCGCCACTGGGAATCAGGGGCTGGGGCTCTGGTTATAACGAGTCCTTGTCGGCCCCGAGATCACACTTCTTGCACTCGAGCAGATACCCCAACATCCGGGTGCGGCCGGCGGCCGTCACCACCCATGGCCTGTTAATCCAGGGGGGCTGATGGCGCACATGCTGAAAATGACCGCAGCGCAACTCGGCCACCCAGTGTTGTTCTTCATCCTTGTGGTAACCACAGATAGCTTGTTGCATTGACTCTATTCCTCGGCAGCGTCCCTGGCTTTAACGCGGCTATGGCTTGCAAGCCATAGCCGCTTTTCCTTTTAGCACCTAACGCCGGCAGCCGCGCCAACAACAACCTCAGCTGCCGAGGCGAACTCCCAGGCCAATTATTGGCTCAGTCTTCCTGCTTGTACTCTCTGTAGGCCTCGCCCTGGGTGAGCCACTCGGGCGCCTTGGCTCCCTTGAGGTAATGGTCGAAGTACTGTTTCATCCTGATGCTGTAATCCAGCTTATTGGGGTACTTCTTCAGGTGATGGGGCTCATCTTCATACTGCAGCAATACCACCTCCTTTCCGGCACGGCGCATGGCCAGATACAGCTCTATGCCTTGCTCCCAGGGCACGGCATCGTCTTTGTCACCGAACATGATCATCAGGGGAGTCTCGATGCGCTCGACATAGAATACCGGTGAGTTCTCCATGTATTTCTGCGGCGCGGCAAACAGGCTGTCGCCTATGCGGCTCTGGCCGGTTTCATACTGGAACTGGCGCGCCAGACCTGTGCCATGGCGTATGCCGCTGTAGGCGCTGGTCATGTTGGTTACCGGGGCGCCGGCCACCGCGGCCTTGAACATCCGCGTCTGAGTGACGGCGAAGGCCGTCTGATAGCCGCTCCAGGAATGGCCATGCAAGCCGACGGCATCGGGATCTGCTATGCCAAGCTCGATCAGCTTCTGCACCCCTGAGGTCAGCGCCTGTACCGAACTCTGGCCTGGGTAACCCACTTCGAAGCGAATATCCGGCAGGAAGATGGCGTAGCCGTTGTCGGCATACCAGGCAAAATTCGGCCTATGGTTAATGAGCATCTGCGGGAAGGCATGCAGCCTGTCGCTCATGAAACGGTAGTAGTACACAAGCACTGGATATTTGTGGCCGGGCTGATAACCACTGGGTTTGATCAACACCCCATCCAGCGGTTTGCCGTCACCATTGGTCCAATGCACCAGCTCGGCACTGCCCCAGTTGAAGCGCTGGCGCTGGGCATCCAGCTCGGTCTGACGCTCAGCCTGTTGCGGCGTCAGGTAATCCGAGGTGTAGAGATCCGGAAAGAGATCATAGCGCTGCCTGGAATAGACCAAGGTGGCGGCATCCTTGCTGCGCCCCAATACCGTCAGCTTATAGTCGCCGCTCATCAGCGGCTCGACCCCGGCGCGTCCGACCCTGGCGCGATAGAAACCGTCGCCCTTGGTCCTCTCGTTGTAGCCTTGCAGCAACAGGGACGCGTCGGCGGCCAGCACAGGCGGCCGTTCCTGATCTTCGACCAGGCCCTTGACCCTGTACTGAATGCCCGCCTCGCGGCCCTTGCCTGCGGTCAGATTAACGCCGTTAGCTGAGCCGCTGGGAGAGGTAGCAAACTGCCACACATCGTACTTGTCGTATACCAACAGGCCGGCGTCATCGGCCAACCAGGGGCCGAAACCGTAGCCCGGTGCCGGCGAAGGATAGTCATGATCTTCGTCGGCAAAACCGACGCCGAGCGCCTGGGTCAGGTTGCGCTGCGTCGCGGCGGCGATATCGTACAGCAACACATTGCCCTGCCGATAATAGGCGACAAACTTGGCATTGGGTGACAGGCTCGGCGCTTGATCACTCGGCTGCTGGGTCAGCAACAAGCGCTTGTGGCCGGTATTGATGTCGACCAGATAGAAGTCACGGTAAAAACCGGCCCAGGTGATCATCTTGCGATAGGGCAGATCCGAACTGGCGAGCAGGAAGCGGCGCTGCTCCGAATAAGTCACATCCGGTACCTGCAAGTCGCCGAGCTGCACCAAACTGTTGGACTCAAGGTGCAACACCGCCAGATAAGTCCGCTCCTGCTCTTCCTTGTAGCGCTTGACTTCGTTAGGTTTGATCAGAGGATCATCGCCATGCCATATCCTCAGGTCACGCAGCCCGGTGACCAGAGTCTCATCATAGAGATCTTGCTCCCGGGTGATCTTCGCCCGGCTCGGCTGCTGGCTGACCGCCGGCACCCGGCCGAAGAATAACCGCTCGCTGTCGGCGGAAAATCTCAGCTTGGCATAGCGATTCAGGGTCCAAGCACTCGAGCTTGGCACAGACACCCGGTTACCCTTGGCCAGATCGAACAGGAGCAACTCATATCCGCGACCGTAGGGCGCCTGGGCGGCATCCCCTTGGGTCAGCGCCAGCCATTGACCGTTGTCACTCAGGGCAAGGGCGCCGAGTTGCCGCAGCTTAGCCTGGTACACCTGGGTCTGCTTATCGTCGGCCAGGGCTATCAGCGTCAGTTGATGCTGCTGCCCAGGGATGTCATTGCTCACCACTGCGGCATGCAAACCTGTCTTGTCCATGGCATAGGCAGTGACATGCGCGAATTCACTCAGGGTGGCGTTGCCAAGGTTGAGCAACGCGAACCTGCTGCCGAGATCGTACTTATCCACCTTGGGCTCGGCCGGCTTGCTTGCCCCCGCCACTGGCTTTTGCGCGAGCTTCTCTGGGTCACTCTCGGCCGTAGCCTTGTCGGCGGCGTCAGGCTTGTCATCGTCGGCCTCGAACCAGATGGCCAGGTGGCTGCCCGTGTCGTTGAAGGCGAAGCTCTTCACCCGCTCAAACTGGCGCTCGGCTCCTGTATGGGTATCGAGCAACACCATGGCCGACTTGAGCCGCTTCTTCGCCTTGGCATCGCTGCTTTCCAGCGCCAGCAGGCTGGGCTGCTTCACCATGGCGACGAAACGTCCATCCCGGCTCACCTGGGGCGCCGAGGCGCCGGCGACCGAGTAGGACGCATCCGATGTCAACTGCCGTACCAGGGTGCGGCTGTCGCCCCTGTCCGGCTTGGCTTCCACCGCCAGCACCTCACCATTGGCGGCCAGTACCGGGGTCGAAAGGGATTCGAAATGCATTATGTCGTTCAGGGTTAAGGCTTGGGTCGCCGGTGTTTCTTCGGCCTGGACGGGCAAGCCCGTGAGCAATAACAGCAGAGATAGGCTGGATAGTAATTTCAAACGCGTCCTCTTTTTCATTCTTGTTAGACTAAAGTAGACTTTTTTAACCTTTAACGATCGATCATCGTTCTGGTCGGTATTTTTATGCCTCAGCCTACATAAAAAAGCGCGGCTTTGCTCAGTATTTTCTGTAAAAAAAGGTTAAAAGTGGTTAAAATTGCCAGAACAAAAACTCTAGATTCAGCATCACTTCTCCGTGTCCCAGGACATGGTTGGACAATTGCAGTAACGACCCACCGTGGAAGGACTATCCATGTCAAAAAGAACTATAACCGTGATCCCAGGTGATGGGATTGGACCAAGCATTATCGATTCGGCGTTAAAAATCCTCGACAAGGCGGGTTGTGACTTTGAATACGAATTTGCCGATGCCGGCCTGACCGCCCTGGAAAAGCAAGGCGAGTTGTTGCCACAGCGCACCCTGGATCTGATCGAGAAGAACCGTATCACCCTCAAGGGACCACTGACGACGCCTGTCGGTGAAGGTTTCACCTCCATCAACGTGACTCTGCGTAAGAAATTCGGCCTGTATGCCAACGTCCGCCCTGTGCTGTCTTTCAAGGGCACTCAGGCAAGATATGAAAATATCGATATCATCACGGTACGTGAAAACACCGAAGGCATGTACTCTGGCTTCGGTCAGAAGGTGTCCGAAGACGGCCAAACCGCCGAAGCGACCAGCATAGTCACACGCCAAGGTGCCGAGCAGATCACCACCTTCGCCTACGAGCTGGCGCGTAAGGAAAACCGCAAGAAAGTGACCATAGTGCATAAGGCCAACATAATGAAATCCACTTCGGGCCTGTTCCTGAAGGTGGCCCGTGAAGTGAGCCAGCGCTACCCTGACATCATCACAGAAGAGATGATAGTCGACGCCACCTGCATGAAGCTGGTGATGAACCCTGAAAACTTCGACGTGATAGTCACCACCAACCTGTTCGGTGACATACTGTCAGACCTGTGTGCCGGCCTGGTCGGCGGCTTGGGCATGGCACCCGGTGCCAACATAGGCCGCGACGCGGCTATCTTCGAAGCTGTCCACGGCAGTGCCCCGGATATCGCAGGCAAGAACCTGGCTAACCCAACCTCGGTGATCCTGGCTTCCATCCAGATGCTGGAATACCTGGGAATGGCGGATAAGGCCGAGGCGATCCGCAAGGCAGTGTCTGCCGTCATAGAAGAAGGGGATCGCACCACCCGCGATCTCGGCGGTACCCACGGCACCACAGATTTCACCCAAGCCGTGCTGGATCGTCTCAACTGATCCCCGAGCTGGGTTTCTTAACAGAGACCCAAGTTGCCGCAGCCTGGCAGTGCCAGATAGCGGCAACCCAATAAAAAAGCCCCCGAGTCGACTCGGGGGCTTTTTTATTGGGTGATTAAGCTCAGCCCTTAGCTAGAGTGGGCGCGCTGCCTCGGCTATTGCCAAGGAGCTATTGCCAGGGAGTATTGGGCTTAAGCCACAGATGCACTGTCACTTCATCCCTGTCGTGGTACAAGTGCTTACACTGCACCTGAAAATCGGACACGCCATTCTCTTTGAGAATCGCCTGCATGGTCTCCAGGATAGCCGTGACTTCCTTGTAGCGGCTCTTCATGGGCAGCTTGAGGTTGAAGATGGCTTCCTTGAACCAGCCGTTGATCGCCCAGGCTTCGATGAGCTCGGCCACCCGCGCGGGTTTCTCCACCATGTCACACACCAGCCAGTAGATGTTCTTGCGTTGGGGTTCGAACCTGAAGCCATCGGCACGGTAATGCTTCACCTGCCCCGTCTCCATCAGCTTTTCATCCATGGGGCCGTTGTCGACGGCGGAGACGAACATGCCGCGGCGCACCAATTGATAGGTCCAGCCACCCGGGCAGGCTCCCAAGTCCACGGAATTGAGGCCACTGCGCAGGCGCGTTTCCTGCTCTTCCTTAGGCACGAACTGAGCGAAGGCCTCATCCAGCTTGAGGCTGGAACGGCTCGGGGCATCGGCGGCCATCTTGAGTCTGGGAATGCCCATGAAATAGGGCGAACTGTTATTACTGTAGGAATAGCCAGCATAGGCGCGTCCAGGGCCAATGAAACAGACATGGACTATGGGGCGCTTGGGGTTTTCCTGTGCCAGCAGGCTGCCGGACTTTTTTAACCCCTGGCGCAAAGGCACTGTGAACTTGCGGCAGAAGGCCGACAGCTCCTTGGCTTCATTGGTATCCGGGGTTTCCACCCTCAGCTCCCCACCCTTGCTGACCTCGGCCAAAGCGGCCACTATCGGCCCTACCCTGTCCTGCTCGGGCAAGTCGCTCAGCAGTTCGCCGGCGACAAACATCTGTCTGGCGAAGATCAAGGAATCCAGGCTCAGCTGCTTGGCCAGGATATCGGCGCCGCCGGCTTCGAAGCACTGGAACACCACATAGGCATCGTTGTTGTTGGCCTTAACGAAACCACCCACATCGAGCGTTGAGGCTCTGTGTTGAATTTCTGCGGCACACTCTTTTTCATAACCGGCACGGCAAAATAAAAACAGGTTTTTCATCGGGATCCCTAAGCAATCCAAGCCAGTTTACTGGCACACTCACAATTTGGGTGCCAGTATACCAAGCTAACCGGATAAATACCCGAATTCGAATCAGGCTTAACACCTCAGGCGTTGAGCCCCTGTGTCCGCTGGCGCCACAGAGCGACCGCCAGCAGCAGCCAGCCCAAGAGGAAACACACGCCGCCTATGGGGGTGATAAACACCAGCCACTTGGCCCCGGTGAGCACATAGGCGTACAGGGAGCCTGAAAACAAGCCTATGCCGGCAAGAAAGGCGTAGGCCGCCCAATCCAGCAAGCGTGAACTGAGCCAGTGGCCGGCCAGCGCCACGGCAATCAGCGCGAAGGTATGGTAGAAATGATACTCGACCCCGAGCCTGAAGGTGGCGATGAGCTCGACCGATACCAGGCTCTTCAAGGCATGGGCGCCGAAAGCACCGAAGGCCACCGCCAGAAAGCCACTCACAGCCCCGAGTAGAAACAAGCCCTTACGCATCCAAACCTCCGATAAAGTCGCTGCAAAAATCCAATGCCGCAGCCAAATTGGCCGCTTCCGTATTGCCCGAGGACTTGCGCGGCACGAAACTGTGATCGCCATCGCCAAGCCATTCGATGCGGATGGCGGCGGCCAGGGGCCAATGCGGCACCTGTGACACACAGCCAAACTTATCCCGTTCGCCCTGCACTATCATTACCGGCACCCGGCAATCATTCAGGGGCGCTAACCTGGGCTCGCCCCCCTTGAGGGGGACGAAGGGGTAACCCAGACAAACCACCCCGGCAATCTCGGCAGCCATGGCCGCGTCCGTCCCCATGATGGCCGCCATGCGCCCGCCCATGGACTTGCCCATCAAGACGATTTTCTTGGCCCCAAGGCACTTGGCCGCCGTCAGCACCTGCGCAAAATGCGCCAGCAACTTGGACGCCCTGTCCGGCGGCCGGCGTTTGCCATCCAGTGCATTGGCCTGCATATAGGGGAAGTTGAACCTGAGCACCCGCAGGCCTTTGGCGGCCAGGCCGGCGGCCATGGCGGCCATGAAGTCCGAGTGCATGTTGGCGCCGGCGCCATGGGCCAGAATAACTAATGTGTCGCCTGGCTCCCCCTCCAGCAGACAGTTTGCCAGCGGATCTGTTTCGGCTTGAGGGGTTTCATTGGGCGCGCCAGGCTTATCCAGGGAGCAATTCACTGCGTGACTCCTCGGCAAACATGTCCAACATCCATTCGCGGAAGGCCACTATCTTGCCGAGTTCGGCATGATTCTGCTGGCATACCAGGTAATAGGCATCCCGGCTGACCAGGACCTCTTCGAAGGGGCAAACCAGGCGCCCGGCCTTGATGTCGGGCCTGGCCAGCACGCTATAGCCCAGGGCAACCCCCTGGCCATGGGCGGCGGCCTGCAGCACCAGGGACGAGTGACTGAAGATGGGCCCCTGGTTGACATTGACATCCGTCACCCCACACTGGCGGAACCAGGCCTGCCAATCCTGGCGACTGGAATCATGCAGCAGGGTATGGTGCTTCAAGTCTGCCGGGGTCGCCAATGGCTTGGGGCCGTTGAGCAGCAGGGGCGAACACACGGGGATCAACACTTCGTTGCGCAGCTTATCGGCCCGCAGCCCTGGCCAGTTGCCCAAACCATAATAGATCGCCACGTCCACATCGTCGGTGAGCGAACTGACCTCGCTGTCCACCGCCTTGATGCGCACATCTATGTCGGGGTTTTTCTCGCTGAACTTGGCCAGCCTGGGCACCAACCATTGAATGGCGAAACTGGGCGACATGCTCACGGTCAATGAGCCTATGGCGCTTCTGGCGAGCAGGCGGTCTGTGGCCTCGCTCAATTGAATGAAGATGTCCTTGATGTCGAGAAAATAACTCTGGCCTTCCTCGGTCAGCAGCAGGGAGCGATTTTTTCGACGAAATAATTTTAATCCGAGAAAATCTTCCAATGCCTTTATCTGATGACTGACGGCCGCCTGGGTAACAAACAATTCTTCTGCCGCCCGGGTGAAGCTCAGGTGCCTGGCGGCGGCTTCGAACGCCTTGACGGCATTGAGTGGTGGGAGTCGTCTCGACATAGTGATCTGCATCTCAATTTTTGATTAGTTTTTCTAATCATTATTGTTACATTTTATCGTTTGTCAACACCCGAAATTTTGATTAAATTTCACGCCATTGAAATACCGTGTTGGACGCCCTCTTGGACGTGATTAGGGATGTCTGACTATACTTTTAGTCCGCCAGGAGGCGACCCATGTTTAACCTGAAATCTGTTTTCGCACTCGTATTCTTCTCATCCCTCTGTGCAACCGCTGTCGCCGGTGAATCCGAGATAGACATGCAGAGCCTGCATGCCGCCATCAGCCAGGATATAGCAATAAGCCTGCAACAGCTGCAAGAAACCCTGACGCAAGACGTCGATAGCCTGTTGGTCGCCGAGCAAGCCGTCGCCGCAACCCAGGTTGCCGAAACCAGCTCCAGCCTCAACTAACGGCCGCTTCTGGCCCCCTTAGCCGGCCTGATTAGCCGGCATGAGTAGCAGGCAAGAATAGAAAAGCCGCTTCCATCGGAGGCGGCTTTTTTGTGCGCGCTTTGCGCCATAGCTTGAGCTTGCGTGGGCTGTCTTGCGCGTTTGCATAGCCGGCAAGACCGCCCATGCAAACGCGCCGGCATCAAGGGCGATAGACCTTGACGTTCTGATAACCCTGTTCGAGCAGATACAGGGCCTGCAGCTTACTCATCACCCCGCGATCACAGTACAAAAGGTAGGTCTTGTCCTTGTCGAGATCGGCAAACTGAGTCGCCAACTTGAAGAAGGGAATGGTCTTCACTTCTACGCCATCCAATGCCAGAGGGCTATTCTCTTCCTCTTCCGGTGAACGTATGTCCAGCACCACTTCGTTGGCGGCAACCGAATCGACCGTCTCTGTCTCTGTGATCTTGGCATCGACGCTGGCGGCGATTTCCCGTATGTCGATCACCTGCGCCTCGGCTATGATGCGATCCAGCAGGTCCTCGGAAAACTTCTGCTCCTCGGCTTCAATCTTCGCCAGCACGGCTTTGACCGTCGGCCGCTGGGAGATGACGCCGCAATACTCGGGCATGGACTTGGCGAAGTCTTCTGTGCCTATCCTGCGGCTCTCGTTGATAATATCCTGCTTGTCCATGGTGATCAGTGGCCTGAGGATAAGCAACTCGGTGCAACGGTCGATGACATTCAGGTTGGTCAGGGTCTGGCTCGATACCTGCCCCAGGCTCTCACCCGTGACCAGCGCCTGGATCCCCATGCGATCTGCGATGCGGGTGGCGGCACGCATCATCATGCGCTTGAGTATCACCCCCATCTGCCCATTGTCTATGCGTTCGAGGATCTCGGCCACCACTGGCTCGAAAGGAACGGAAATGAACTTCACCTTATGGGATTCGCCATAGGTTTTCCACAGGTGGTGGGCTACCTGTTTGACACCTATCTCATGCTGGGCGCCGCCGAGGTTGAAGAAGCAGTAATGGGTACGGGCGCCCTTCTTGATGAACTGGAAGCTGGAGACACCCGAGTCGAAACCGCCGGAGATCAAGGACAACACATCTTCCTGGGTCGCCATGGGGAAACCGCCCAGGCCCTCGATGCGTTTCTCCACCATGTAGAGATTGTCGCGATCGATTTCCAGGTTGATGGTCAGATCCGGGTTCTTCAGCTTAACGCCGAGCGCCTCTGTGTGTTGGTTCAAGCCACCGCCGACATAACGTTCGACATCTATGGAGTTGAAATCATGCTGACCCGAACGTTTCACCCGCACGCAGAAGGTCTTGCCGGCCAGCTGCTCGCGGTACACGGGCAAGGCCTGCTGGTAAATGTCATCCATGGAGTCGAAGCTGTATTCATTCACCTGCACCACGTGGGCGATACCTGGAATACAGGCCAGGCGCTCGGCGAAACGTTCCACCAGCTCCGGCTTGTCCTTGGGCACCATCACCATGATCTTGTCCCACTGGCGTTGAACCTTGGCGTCTTCATCGACTTTTTTGAGGACATTACGAATATTGGTTTCGAGCATCTTGGTAAAACGCATTCTTACCGGTTTGCTCTTCATCATGATTTCTGGATATAACTTTACGATAAACTTCATGGGACTTCCGCGGACGAGGTTTTAAACAGCAATTGGGGGATTATAACAAACCCAGCCCGAATGGCGCAGCTGTTTTGGCCGGGAGTTAATCGGGAGCCAAAAATAAGCCCCGGCATCACCTAGGCTTATTCCTGCATTCGGACACAGATATCGGGCTAGTGGCCGACTTGGATCTCGTCCGACTCTTTGGCCTTGCCTTGTTCTATGGCAATTTCCACCCTGCGGTTGCGGGCCCGGTGCGACGGTGAGTCGTTGGCAACCAAGGGAGCCGAGGCCGCCATGCCGACCACCTTCATCCGGCTGGAATCGAAGCCTTTCACCTTCAGCAGCTCGTGGGCCACCGCGACAGCCCGCTTGCTGGAAAGGTCCCAGTTGGAGCTGTACAGCTCGTTGCTGATCTGCATGTCGTCCGTGTGGCCCGAGACGGTAATGATGCCCGGCACATCCCTGAGCAGCTCACCCACAGCCCTGACCACAGGCTTGAACCTGGGTTGCAGGAAACCCGAACCCGAGGCGAAGGCCCCCTTCTCGCGAATGCGTATGATGATCTGTTGTCCCAGGGATTCGATTTCGATGGCGCCATCGACGATTTCTTCGTTGAGCTCCTGAGCCATCTTCTTCACTTGCTCGTTGATCTTATCCTGGGCCGCCTGCGCCTCGGCCTTGACCGCATCGGCCACTTCCTGCGCCGTGGCACTCGCCTCGCCGCCCCGCTGCTCACCCTGCTGTTGTTGCACCCCGCCGGCACTGTCATCTTCGCCGGCCTGGTAATCGAGCGTAGGCTCGGTCATCTCATTGGTCTGCTGATTGATGATTTCAATCGGCGTCGGCTCAGGCTTGCCGGGGCGAAACTCCAATGCTATGACAGAGGTGCCCTTGGGAATGTCTTTGACTTCGACCTTATTCTGTACCCCGAAGGCGTACTTCATCGAACCGGCGATCTGCTTGAACTTCATCACATCCATTTCGGAAAATGACAACAGGAGCACGAAGAAACACATCAGCAGCGACATGAGATCGGCGAAGGTCGCCAACCACATGGGCGCTCCGGGAGGCGGGCAGTCACACTTGGCCTTGGCCATCTACTTACTCCCCATCCGTGGTATCTATTTTCCTCTGTTTCTCCGACAGATAATTTTTCAGGAAGCCTTCTATGACCCTGGGGTTCTGGCCATCCTGGATGGCCAATACCGCGTCCATGATCAGGCTGCGGTTGAGCATCTCTTCGCCCATCCTCAGGTTCAGTTTATCCGCTATGGGAATGGCCATCATGTTGGCGATCACAGCACCATACAAGGTGGTCAGGAGGGCAACCGACATGGAGGGGCCTATGGTCTTGGGATCGTCCATGTTCGACAACATGCCCACCAGGCCTATGAGGGTGCCTATCATGCCCATGGCAGGGGCGACATCGCCGAAAGCACGAAAAATTCCGATCCCCGACTTGTGGCGCTCCTCGGTCAGGGAAATATCCTTCTCCAGCGCCTCGCGTACCACGTCGCCGTCATGACCGTCGACCAGCATGTCGACGGCTTTCTGCATGAAACTGTTGCTGATCTGCGCCTCTTCCAGCGCCAGAAAGCCCCCCTTGCGGGCCGCATCGGCCATGTTGACAGATTGTTCTATCAGGCTTTCGGGCTTTTCCAACTTAAACATGAAGGCCTTGGCAGCGATCTTCACCGCCCCCAAAAACTGAGTCAGGTTGTACTTCATCATGACGACGAACAATGAGCCGGCCATGACGATCAATACCGATGGCACGTCGACGAAAATACCAATTCCGCCGCTGCTGACCATGGCCATAATAACAAAACCGAAGGCGCCAATAAGGCCTATCAGGGTAGCTAAATCCACAACCTATCCTCAAATCCAGAAACGCAGAACGCAAAAGAAAGACTCACAGTACCAACGAGACAAGCATGGCCCTTGTCGGGACGACCAGACTCGGCTGTCGGTAACAGGACTGCCAGCTTACCACCGCTATCATCAGGCTAACCAGCTTAAAAACACCCAATTGCGACGACTGCTATTGTCAGTTATCGGACAAAGGCGACGCAAGTTTAGCGATTAATTAAATTATCGAAAAATAATTCCCCCCAAACCTCGCTATCGCACAATTATTGGCCGACTCAATTTGACCGCCGATGCGCCCTGATATACCTTGTGTCACGCTTAAGCAGAGGAAATGTTAACGTGGCCAAAAAAGCAGAAAATCTCAGTTTTGAAGAGTCCCTCGGTGAACTCGAACGCATAGTTGCCGAGCTGGAACAGGGTGAAGTCACACTCGATGACGCCTTGAAGCAATTCGAACGCGGTATCAATCTGGTACGTAACAGCCAGGCTAAGCTGGAGCAGGCACAGCAGAAAGTGGCTATCTTGCTCAAGCAGGATGAAACTGCGCCTCTGTCGGCCTATGACGTCGAGGGCGAATAGCAGTGTTGACCCAAGCCATCCACGACTATCAGCAAAGGGTCGATGCCCAGCTCAGACAGAGAATCGCCTCCCTCGACGACAGCGCCCCCAGACTCAAGGCGGCGATGACTCACGGTGCCTTGCTCGGCGGTAAACGCATCCGCCCCTTCCTGGTGTACAGCATAGGCCAGCTTCTGGGAGCCCCCCTCGCCAGGCTGGACGCCGCCGCCGCCGCCATAGAATGCATCCATGCTTACTCGCTGATCCATGACGATTTGCCCGCCATGGACGACGACGAGCTGCGCCGTGGCCAGCCGACTGTGCATATCGCCTTCGATGAGGCCACCGCCATACTCGCAGGCGATGCACTCCAGACCCTGGCCTTCGAGATAGTCACAGAGACGCTCGATGGCGTTTCTGCCGAGCAACAACTGGCCATGGTTAAAGCCCTGGCCAGGGCCTCGGGCTATCGCGGCATGTGCGGCGGCCAGGCGATCGACCTGGGCTCGACCGACAAGGCCGTCAGCCTCGAAGCCCTGACTCAGCTGCATAACCTCAAGACGGGGGCCCTGATCCGCTGCGCGGTCGAACTGGCCATCATAGTCGCCGAGCCGCCGGCGGCCGATGCCTCGGCCCTGCTGCAATTTGCCGACGCCATAGGGCTGGCCTTCCAGGTGCAGGACGACATACTGGATATCGTTGCCAGCACAGAAGAATTGGGCAAACCCCAGGGCTCGGACACTGAGGCCAACAAGAGCACTTTTCCCAAGTTGCTCGGATTGGCGGGCGCCCAGGCGACCGCGGCCGAGCTTATCCAAGATGCACTATCGGCGCTGGCAAAATTGCCATACAATAGCCAGTTAATTGCAGACTTCGCCCGCTATATTATTGCGCGAAGAATATAATAAGAGTCGAAGTATCTCGCTATGAGTTTGGACATTTCCCTATTTCCCGTGTTGGCCAAGGCCAATACCCCAGATGAGCTCAGACAGCTTCCTCAGGCCCAGTTACCGCAACTTGCCGATGAACTAAGAGAGTTTTTATTGAAGTCTGTTGGCATGTCCAGCGGACATTTTGCCTCTGGCCTGGGCACAGTGGAACTCACTGTGGCCCTGCACTATGTATACAACACCCCCTTCGATCGCCTGATCTGGGATGTGGGCCATCAGGCCTATCCCCATAAGATACTCACGGGCAGACGCGACAGAATGCAAACCATTCGCCAGAAGAATGGCCTGCACCCCTTCCCCTGGCGGGAAGAGAGTGAGTATGACACCTTCAGCGTCGGTCATTCCGGTACCTCAGTCAGTGCGGCCCTGGCCATGGCGGTCGCCGCCGAGAAAGAGCAGGCGGGCCGCAAGGTGGTTGCCGTCATAGGCGATGGCGCCATGACGGGCGGCATGGTGTTCGAAGCCATGAACCACGCTGGGGATCTCAAGAACGACATGTTGGTGGTACTCAACGACAACGAGATGTCTATCTCGGAGAACGTCGGCGCCCTCAACAACCACCTGGCCCAGCTGATGTCCGGGCGCCTGTACACCACGCTGCGTGAAGGCGGCAAGAAGGTGCTCAAGGGCATGCCCGCCATCAAGGAGATGGCGCGGCGCACCGAGGAACACCTCAAGGGCATGGTGGTGCCGGGCACATTGTTCGAGGAGCTGGGCTTCAACTACATAGGTCCCATAGACGGTCACGATGTCGATGCCCTGGTGGAAACCATGCGCAACATGCGCGGCCTCAAGGGGCCCCAGCTGCTGCACATAATGACCAAGAAGGGTCGCGGTTACGAGCCGGCGGAAAAAGATCCCATAGGCTGGCATGCTGTGCCCAAGTTCGATCCGTCCCAGTTCAAGAAGCCCGCCTCGGCCCCGGGTCTGCCGACCTTCTCCCAGGTGTTCGGCAAGTGGCTATGCGACATGGCCGCCAAAGACAGCAAGTTGCTGGGGATCACCCCGGCCATGCGTGAAGGCTCGGGCATGGTGGAATTCTCGCAGCGCTTCCCTGAGCAGTATTTCGATGCCGCCATCGCGGAGCAGCATGCTGTGACCTTCGCCGCCGGCCTGGCCTGCGAAGGCTACAAGCCTGTGGTCGCCATCTATTCCACCTTCCTGCAGCGCGGTTACGATCAGCTGATCCACGATGTGGCACTGCAGAAACTGCCTGTGCTGTTCGCCATAGACCGCGGCGGCATAGTCGGCGCCGACGGCCCGACTCACCAGGGGGCCTTCGACTTGAGCTTCATGCGCTGCATCCCCAACATGGTGATCATGGCGCCGTCGGATGAGAATGAATGTCGGCAGATGCTCTATACCGGCTATTGCTACCGGGATGGTCCGACTGCGGTGCGTTATCCCCGCGGCAGCGCCACGGGTGAGCCCCAGGTCGAAGAGATGACGGCCTTGCCCATAGGCAAGGGACTCATCAAGCGTCAGGGACAGAAGATCGCCCTGCTAAACTTCGGCACCACTTTGGCGGCGGCGCTGAGCGCGGCCGAGCAACTGGATGCGACTGTGGCCGACATGCGCTTCGTCAAGCCTCTGGATGTGGAGCTGGTGCGAGCCTTGGCCGGCAGCCACGAAGTGCTGGTGACAGTGGAAGAGAATGCCATCATGGGCGGCGCGGGTTCCGGGGTGCTGGAATTGCTGCAGCAGTTGAAATTGCCAAAGCCTGTGCTGCAAATCGGCCTGCCGGATGAATTCATCAAGCATGGCGCGCCAGCGGAAGTCACCGCCGAGCTGCGACTGGATGCCGCAGGCATACTGGCGCAGATCCGCGACTTCCTTGATGCCTGAGGCGATGGACCCGGCACTTGCCGGGACAGCCAATAAAAAGGACTGCCATTGCAGTCCTTTTTATTGTCCTGGCGCCAAACCGACGCCTTAAACTTTCACATCAGGCTTCCACATCCACGCTCGGGCCGCCCTGGGACACCATCACCATGGCGGGACGCAGCAGACGCTCATTGAGCAGGTAACCCTTCTGCATCACCAGCATCACAGTATTGGCCGGGAACTCGGCGCTGGGCTGCATGCCAATCGCCTGGTGCAGCTCGGGATCGAAGGCTTCACCCTGGGGATCGACCGGCTTGATGCCGAACTTGTCTACCGCGGTCAGTAGGCCTCTCATGGTCAGCTCGACGCCCTCATGGACCGCCTTGGTGGCCTCATCGGCGGCATCGCTGACGGCCAGTGCCCGCTCCATGTTATCCAGCACGGGCAAGAGTTCGTTGGCGAACTTTTCCAGGGCAAATTTACGCGCCTTGTCCACATCCATGGCGGCACGGCGGCGTATGTTATCCACTTCGGCGGCGGCACGGATAACCGAATCCTTCTGCTCATCGACTTTGGCCTGGGCTTCCGCCAGTGCCTGTTCCAGCTCTTCTACCCGGAAATTAGCCTGGGTCAGCTCATCGACCAGACTCGCCTCCTGGGGCGCAGCCTCGGTATCCACCACTGCTTCAACCGGTGCCTGCTCTGCTTCAATCGACTTCTTGCTCATTGTTACTCCAGCTAAAAATGCTTTGTTTCTAAATACTCTGGGCATATTATGGGGATCAATTTCGACGTTTCAAGTCCCAAGGGCACATCTAACCTAAATATGACGACAAAGTTTCGCACTATTGG
The DNA here is from genome assembly GCF_021412365.1 of Shewanella sp. AS16. Classification (NCBI taxonomy): domain Bacteria; kingdom Pseudomonadati; phylum Pseudomonadota; class Gammaproteobacteria; order Alteromonadales; family Shewanellaceae; genus Shewanella; species Shewanella sp. AS16. The sequence continues at coordinate 688,774 of NZ_JAKCLK010000001.1, forward strand.
CCTCATTGGCAAGCCACATCATCAAGGTACCAACCAGACGCTGCAACGTCTACACCTTTGGCTCGAGGAGCAAGGGCTGGTGGTGCTGGTCGAGGAAAGGGTCGCCAGCGAGCTGGGCAAGGATGTCGAAGCCGTCGACTTGCTCGAGCTGGGGCAACGTTGCGATCTGGCCATAGTGGTTGGCGGTGACGGCAACATGCTCGGCGCCGCCAGGGTGCTGGCGCGTTTCGATCTGGGGGTGATAGGGGTCAACCGCGGCAATCTGGGCTTTCTGACGGATCTGGCACCGGATGCGTTCGAAGAGGAGCTGGCCAAGGTACTCGCCGGCGAGTACGAGACAGAGCATAGATTCCTGCTGGAGGCCGAAGTCCATAGGCATGGCAAAATCAAGGCCAGCAATACCGCGGTCAACGAGGCGGTGCTGCACCCGGGCAAGATAGCCCACATGATAGAGTTCGAGGTCTATATCGACGACCAATTCATGTACAGTCAACGTGCCGACGGCATGATAGTCTCCACCCCCACAGGTTCGACCGCCTATTCACTGTCCGCCGGTGGTGCCATTCTCACCCCTGGCCTGCAGGCGCTGATCTTGGTGCCCATGTTCCCCCACACCCTGTCATGCAGGCCGATAGTGGTGGATGCCTGCAGCACCATCAAGCTGGTGGTCTCACCGGAAAATGGCGATAACCTGGAAGTCAGCTGTGACGGCCATGTGCATTTGGCGGTGTTGCCCGGTGATGAGATCCTCATCAGGTGCAGCAAGGAGCGCTTGCGCCTCATCCATCCCAAGGGCCACAACTACTTTCATGTGCTGCGCAACAAGCTAGGTTGGGGCAGCAAGTTGTTCTGACGGCGGCAAGCCGTCATTCAATTTTCGCCGGCGGAATGGGCATCAGGCCCTTGTTGCGATTGGCCACTGCCTCATCGAGCGCCACCCCGATTTTCCGCCATTGACTGGCCTCATCGACACTGAATTTCTGCTGTTGCCAGCGGCTGGCCTCCATCAGACTGAATCCTGCCTGCTTCCATTTCAGGCCGCGGCTTGGGGTGAATCCGGCGGCTTTCCAACTCTGGGCCTCAGCGGCGTTGAACCCGGCGGCCTGCCATTGGGCGATATCCGGGTTACTCATGCCCTGCCAATTCCCCGGGGTCGAACTGCATGCCGCCAACAGCAGCGCCAGCGCCGGCATAACTAACTTCTTGCTCATCATCTGCGCCTCCAAATATGCCCTCGGCCAAGCATGGCCGTGAATTCCCCATGCCAAGCTTCCATGTCAATGCCCCATGCCAACACTCATGACCCGGCACAATTCTGCATCCTTCTCCGAGTCTTGCATTGGCGCCTTGCATTGGGCCTAGTATTGGCGCCTTGTGTCAGCGCCCGCTATTGAAGTCTATATGAGAAACAGGAGCCGGGGATGAAGAATAGATGACATGGTCACAGGCGCCCCGATGGCGCCTGCGGCAAAATAGCGCTGAAGAGACTGGCGCCGGCAGGAATAGCGCTAACCCCTGGGCTAGCGCGCCCCGCCTCTGCTGGCTGGCAGGGCGGCCTTGCCGACGTCGACCCTTCTCATGGCAAACAACATCCACACGGTCAACAGGCTGCTGCAACAGGCGAGCGAGATCCACACCCCGGTCACCCCGAATGCCCAGGCGAAGCCGTAGATCACCAAACAGATCAACAGCAGCTTGCTGCCGGTGAGGATGGCGGCCTCCCTGGGGCAGTTAATCGCCTGGAAGAAGCTGGCCCCCACCAAGATCAGCCCCTCCATGGGCAGGCCCCAGAAATACAGCCCCATGCCTTCTATGGCCACGGACGCCAGCTGCGGCGTATCCCCGGCAAACAGATATACCAGGGCTTCGGGGCGACTGTAGATGAGCAGCAGACCCAGGCAGGCGACCAGCAAGCTCATGGCGAAGGCGATGTTGCGCGTCTGGCGTACCCGCTCGGTGCGGCCGGCACCGGCATTGAAGCTCAGGATCGGCTGACTGCCGAAGGCGATGCCCTCGAAAATCAAATAGAAGAAGGCCTCCGTGTAGCCCACCACGGCATAGGCGGCCACATGTATGGGGGCGCCGACCCAGAGGAAGGCGATGTTGTGCAGGGTGAGCACTATCGACAGATAAAGATTCATCAGAAAACTGGGGAAACCGACGCGGGCGATATTCAGGCAAAGGTCCAGACTGAGGCGCATCTGCTGCCAGTTGATGCCAAGCCGGGTCCTGGGACCAAAGAAATGCCGCAGGCATAGGCCGCCGGTGACGGCCTGGGACAACATGGTGGCAATCGCCGCCCCTGCGAGTCCGAAGGGAAATACGACGATCAGCAACCAGTCGAGCAAGGTATTGAGCACTCCGCCCAAGATCAGCACATAGGTCACCCGCTGCGGCTCACCGTCGTTGCGCAACAGGGCGGTGAAGGTCATGGACAAGATGGGAAAATGGCATAGGGCGAAATACCAGAAGAGGTAATCATCGGCGCTCTCCAACACGGCTCCCTCGGCGCCCAGGACGAGCAGTATGTTGCGGGAGAAGAGTCCGCCCAGCAGGGCAAACAGGGCGCCCATGGACAAACAGAGACTGAAGGCATTGCCCAGTATTTTTCTGGCCTTGGGAATGTTCCCCTCCCCCAGGCTGATGGACACCAGGGCCGCACTGCCCATGCCTATGAGTGCGCCGACGGCATAGAGTATGGCGCCGACCGGGTAGGCCAGCATCATGCCCGCCAAGCCGGTTTCTCCCAGGTAATGACCGACGAAGATCCCGTCTATGGTGACATACACGCCTGTCACCAACATGGAGAAGATGGTCGGAATGGTGTAACGCCAGAAGAGTTTGCTTATCGGCTGCTGGAGCAGACTCAGATCCGGATCCTGGGTTGGCATCAAAAACACTCGAGTGATCAAAGAAACGGATTGTATCCAATCCCCGGAGTAAGACCAAGCCCGGCTTACGCTGGGACGCAGACCGGCTAGGGTCCGAGCCTGCAGGCGAGCAGCCCGGACTCCAGCTGCTGCCAGTCGAGCCGTTTCGAGGCGATGATCTCCAACCGCGAGTCGAGGGCGTCGTCCAGCTCCGCCAGGCTCAGCTCGTCATCCACCAGATTGAAGCCGGCGATGCCGTCCCGGGTGATCATCACCGCCTTGAGCCTGAGCAGATGGGCGGATTTGAGCGATTCTATCCAGGCCAACAGGGCATCGAAGTCGAACTCATGTGCGGGTTCGAATAGCCAGCCGCAACTGAAATAGCCTTCGGCCGCATTCAACTTTCTCGCCATGCCGCGCTCATCCAGCTCCGGCCCGGCAGCCTGTGGCCGTTCGGCGAAGATCCCCCGAGCCGCCATGCCTGCAACCCCTGAGACCGGCACCCCAGAGCCCGGCGCCACCCCAGCTCTGCCCAAGTCAGGGGCAGCAACAGGCGATACCTTTAACACCCCGGGCCTGTCCAGAGCCTCCAGCAGGGCCTGATCCAGGGGCGCCTGCTGGCTGTGGCCCATAATTTCGGTCCCCGCCAGTCCCAGCTCGTCCAGATAGGCTTGCAGCTGCAGCAGTTCATCCCGGCAATAGAGATCTGTCTTGCTTGCCAGAATGAGATCCGCCGCCTGCAGCTGCTGCATGAAGTTGTCATTGCCGCGATAACGCTCATCGCTCACCTTGCGGGCATCTATGAGGCAGAGGGTGCTGCGCAGGGATAAGACATTGTGATAGTGGGGAGCGGACAAGAGCTTGATGATTTCCAGCGGATGCCCTAGCCCGGTAGGTTCGATCAGCAACCTGTCTGGCCTGGCCCTGGCGATCAGCTGATTGATGGCCACCTGGGTCGGTACCCCGGCGGCGCAGCAGATGCAGCCCCCTGCAACCTCGCGGATCTCTATGCCTGCGCCCCCGGCATCGAGCAGCCCGGCATCTATGCCCACCTCACCGAACTCATTGACCAGCACGGCCCAGCGTTCCCCACCCGGCTTGTTGGCCAGCAGCCGGGTGATGAGTGAGGTCTTGCCGACACCGAGGAAACCTGTGATCACATTGGTGGCTATGGCTTGAACTATCATGGTGCGCTTACTCGCTTGGGATCGCTAACAGAGCTCAGGATTGGGTTTTGTTGCCGCCTTTGGCGCCATTGCCTCTCTTGCCGGCGGCGCCCTTGGCTTTGGCATATTTGCCCGCCCGTGCCGGGGCCTTGGCATCCATCACCCCCTTTCGGCTCCTCTGGACGTAAGCATTGGGGCCGGCGTATTTCTTGGTCGGCGGTGCATCCCGGTAGCGGGCAGGCAGGGGGGCCCCTTCCTCGTAGCCCGGGATCACTGAGACCGGCAGAGGCATGCCTATCAGCGCCTCTATCTCGGCCAACATGGCATCATCCGAGGGCGAGACGAAGGAAATCGCCCGCCCCTCGAGGCCGGCGCGGCCGGTACGGCCTATCCTGTGGACATAATCTTCGGCGGCGAAGGGCAACTCCAGGTTGATCACCAAGGGCAGCGCCTGAATGTCCAGGCCACGGGCGGCGACATCTGTCGCCACCAGCAGGCGTATCTTGCCGCTCTTGAAATCCTCCAGCGCCCTGTTGCGGGCCCCCTGGGTCTTGTCGCCATGGAACACGGCGCACTTGATGCCATCGAGTTTCAATTCCTGCAGCAGGTGCTCGGCGCTTTCCTTGGTGCTGACAAACACCAGCAGCTGTTGCCAATTGTGTCGCCCCACCAGCTCGGATAACAACTCGGCCTTGCGGCGCTGATCCACCCGGTACACTTCCTGGGTCACGCCGCTGGCGGTGCTGCTCTGCGCCACATTCACCCACTGGGCCTGAACGAGCATTTTCTCCGCCAGGCGTTTGACCTCATCGCTATAGGTCGCGGAAAACAACAGGGTCTGGTGCTTGGCCGCGATCAGGCGTTTCACTTTTTCTATGTCGCGCACGAAGCCGAGATCCAGCATACGGTCGGCTTCATCTATCACCAGGGCCGTCACGCCGGACAGGTCCAGACCGAATTGCCCTATGATGTCGAACAGCCTTCCCGGGGTCGCCACCAGGATATCGACGCCTTGTTCGACGCCTTTGCGCTGGGGATTCATGTTGGCGCCGCCATACACAGCCAGGGTCTTGAACGGCAGAAATTGACTGTAGCGCTTGATATTGTCGGCCACCTGAATGGCGAGCTCCCGGGTCGGGGTCAACACCAGCACCCGCAAGCTGGCTGTCCTGGCATTCGCCCCGGACGACTCGTGCTCCGCCTCGAGCAACTGCTGCAGCAGAGGCAGGGCGAAGGCCGCGGTCTTGCCCGTTCCTGTCTGGGCGCAGGCCATGACATCCTTGGCATCCAGGGCCAGGGGGAGCACCTCCTGCTGCACCTGAGTCAGCTCCTGATAACCACACTCGGCTACCGCATTGAGGATAAGGGGAGACAGAGCGAGTGTTTCAAATTTCATAGTGGGCTCATAGGCTAATTGGCAGAGTATCGATAGTTGCCGGCTGTTGGCTTGGGTTACCGAGTCAGGGACGGGATCTGGGCTGCGGAGTCTATCAAAATAGCCCCCTGCTTTATAGGTAATTTTGTTGCTTGCAGTCCAGCGCCTGGGGCTGCAGATAGCTTTGTGCGAATACCGTTGCCGTCACCACCCGGGAAAACAGGTAGCCCTGGGCATAATCACAGCCGATGGCGACCAGCCGCTGGCGCTGGGCCTCTGTCTCGACCCCTTCGGCCGTGACCTTGATGTCCAGCTTATGGGCCATGAGGATGATGGCCTCGCAGAGCTTCATCTCATCGTCACTGCCGGTCAAGTTGTTGGTGAGGCACTTGTCTATCTTGAGGTAATCTATATGACACTGCTGCAGATAAGCCAGGGAAGAATAGCCAGTACCGAAATTATCCAGCGACAACTGAATGCCTGCATCCCGATACGCCTTCAGCTGAGCTCTTACCCCTATGTCGGCATCCTGCAACAGGCCTTCCGTGACCTCGATACAGAGGTCGGCCCCCTTCAGATTCAGCTCATGGAGCAGGGCTATGGCATCCTTGCAGCCATGTTTATTGTCGCGAAATTGCACCTGTGATTCGTTGATGCTGATCTGCACTTCCACCCCCAGGGTGTCCCGCCAGTAGGCACTCTGTTTCGCGGCCTGCTCGAATACCCAGTTGCCTATGTCGAGGATCAAGCCTGTGTCTTCGGCGATGGGAATGAATTCCGACGGCGATACCATGCCGCGCACCGGATGACACCAGCGCACCAGGGCTTCGGCCTTGGTGACCCTGCCTGTCTTCAGCTCGACTATGGGTTGATAGTGCAGCTCCAGCTCCTGGTTCTGCAATGCCTGGCGCAGGTCCTGGATCAAGCGCATGCGATACTTGGCATAGACCTGCATCGAAGGGGTGAAATAGTTGAAGCGATTGCGTCCCAGGTTCTTGGCGGCATACATGGCCTGATCCGCATGCTTGAGCAGCTCCTCCGTGCTGGTCGCATCGTCCGGATACAAGGTGATGCCTACGCTGGCACTGATATAGGCGGTCTCATCGTCCAGTATGTAGGGCGCGGCGATACAATTGAGCACCTGATTGGCGAGCCGCTCCAATCTGCCCTGGCTGTCGATATCCATCAGCACCAGGGTGAATTCATCTCCCCCGAGGCGGGCCACCATGTCAGATTCGCGCACACAGGATTTGAGTCGCTTGGCGGTTTCCACCAGCAACCTGTCGCCCATGTCATGCCCCAAGTTGTCGTTCACCTCCTTGAACAGGTCCAGATCCAGGAACAGCAGCGCAAATCCCTGCTGACTCAGCTGTGACGTGCGGATGCCGGCATCCAGGTATTCCAGCAGCATATGCCGGTTCGGCAGCCCGGTTAAGGCATCGTAATTGGCCTGGCGCCAGATCAGGCGCTCGTTTTCTTTCTGTGCCGTGATATCCGAGAAGAGTGCCACCCAAAGATAAGGCCTGCCCTCCTTGTCCCTGATGGTATTCACCGTCAGGCGGATCATATAAGCCTCGCCATTCTTGCGCGTCTGCCACAGCTCTCCCTGCCAATGGCCCGTCTGTTCTATGGTCGAGCCCATCTGCTGGTAGAATAGCTGACTGTTGAGATCGCATTGCAGGATCCGGATTGGCTTATTGCGCACCTCCTCGGCCGTATAACCTGTCATCTCACAGAAGGCCGCGTTGGTGGTGATTATGCTGCCGTTTTCGTCCAGCACGCTCATGGCTTCGCTGCTGTTGTTATACACAGAGGCCGCCAGGGAGAGGGATTCCTCGGCCAGTTTGCGCTCGGTAATATCCGAATGTATGCCACACATGCGCAGCGCCCGCCCCCTGGAGTCCCGTGCCACTATCCTGCCGGTATCCAGCACCCAGCGCACCGCGCCCGACTCGTGTCTCAGGCGGTATTCCACCTTGTATTGGCAGCTTCTGCCCTGCAGATGCGCCGCCAACGCCTCGAGGATCCGCGGCCTGTCGTCCGGGTGAATGGCATCAGTCCACAGACAGGCGTCGGCATTGAGGCTGTCGACTGGGACCCCGAGGATCTGGGCACTGCACTGATTGCGCTCTACCCTGTTGGACAGCACATCCCAGTCCCACAGGCCGAGATCGCTGCTGTTCAACACCAATGCCAGCTGCTGCTGGCTGGCCCTGAGCTCAGACTCGGCCTGCTTCTGACGGCCTATGTCCAGCAGGCCGGCAATCACCAGCTGCACCTTGCCATGGACACGCTTACAGGCCACAGTCAGATGAACGTAGACCAGACTGCCATCTTTGGCATGGAAGCGCTTGTCCAATTCATACTCATCTATCTCACCGGCCAGCATACGGTTGAATTCCACCAGCTCAGCCGCCAGATCTGCCTTATAGGTCATTTCCGTCCAGGTCATGCGCAGCAGGGCCTGCTCGTCATACTGCAGCATCTGGCACAGGCGCGGATTGACCTTGATCCAGCGCTGGGACACAGAGCTGATGGCCAGGCCCAGGTTGCCCGAGGTAAATTGATTGCGGAACAGGAAGTCATCCTGCAAACGTATCTGCTCGTCCCGCTCCAGATCGAAGCGCCGGGAAATCAACCTGCCTATGAGCACAGTGGCGCCCGGATAGATGAGCATCACAGGCAGCGCCACCTGACGCAAGAGGGTCAGGGCCTGCTCCAGGGGCAGCACAAATAGGCAGCTGAGCATCACCAGATGCACCGTCAGGCCGAAGAAAAACAATTCCTTGAAGCTGATATCCGTCAGTATGGCGCGCCGGTAATGGCGCCATAGGCCGCCGACGAAACCACTGGCGATGAGGATGCTCACGCCCAGCCAGAGGTGGTCTCCCCCCATGCCTATGCGGTAGGCCGAGGTCATCAGCACGGCGACCAGGGTCGGCAGCCCGCCGAAGAAGAGCCCGGAAATACTCAGCAATATGGAGGTCGAATCGAAAACAGCCCCGGGTTGGTATTCCCATGGGCTGCTCATTATGGTCATGCCTATGCCACCTATGATCAGCCCCAGGACCAGGCCCCATGGTGGAAAATAGCTTTGCTGTCGCTTGGGGATCGCATCGTAGAGCAGCACCAATGCCAGTAACAGCGCGGTGTTTTGGGCCAATGAGAAAAAAATGCTGTCAGTCATGATGAAGTTAACAGTCCCTTAGCTAGTCCCTTGAGCAATGCGTCATACCGCGACGACAAGCAGGTTAAGGATCCTCGGCCGACTCTGCTCGGCATTCCCAGACTAACAAAGTGTAGCAGAAGCCCTGTCGCCGTCGCCGTAAACTCACACAGACACAGAAATGGCCCAGGGCCCGCATTCATAGAGACAGGCAACAGCCTCAGTCGTTCGCGAGGCGATACAGCTCCCGACGGTAGATGCCGGCGATGGCATGCCAATCAAACCTCTGGCCGGCGGCGGCCTTGGCCAGCCTATGCCAGGCCGGGGAGCCAAACCCGGCCAGCGCCTGTTCCAGCTTGCCGAGCAGCTCCTGGCCCTGCTCCCTGAGATCCCTGCCGTTGAACACCAGACCAGTTTCGCCGTCCGTCACAGTATCCTTGAGGCCACCGACGCCATGCACCAGACACACCTGCCCCGCCCGCATCGCCAGCATCTGGCTGATGCCACAGGGTTCGAAGGAACTCGGCATCAGAAACAGATCTCCGGCCCGATAGAGGTGTTCCGCCAGCGCCTCGTCATAACCGTTGAGGAACAGGAAGTTGTCGAAACCGGCCGCCTGGCGGCGAAACTCGGCGGCGATGGCCGCATCGCCGCTGCCGAGCATGATGAACAGGGCGCCGGGCCTGAGCGCCCGCAGCCGGGTCAGCAGGCATTGCAGCAGGTTCTGCCCCTCCGCCCATGCCTGTCTGAGGATCAGCACCTTCTGATCCGTCAGGCGACCGACTGAGGTCAGCAGGAAGTCAGGGGCCCGGCCCCTGTCCAAGGCACGCCATAGGCCGGCGATGCGGCATAGGGCCAAGGTATCGAGTGCCGGCGTCAACTGGCGCGGCCCCTGCCACAGCATCAGCGCTTGCTCGGCGGCGCTCAATACCAGGCTTAAATCCCGGGAAGTGGCCGCGGCCGTCCCGCCATAGTGGCAGCCGTTGAGTATCCCCAGCAAACGCCCCTGCTGCGACTTGAGGCGCAGATCCGCCTCCAGGCCCTCGCCGCCAAAGAAACCTTTCTCGCTGCAGGAGGCCTGCAATACTTCCCTGGCATAGCTGGGCGAGACCAGATGTACCCTGTCGCTCAATACTATGCCGGCGCGCATGGGATTGACGCATTGGGGGTAGCGGGGATCCAGGATCTGCGCCAGCTGTTCGCTGTCAAGGTCTTGGAGTAACCCGGGGAACCAGGCCGCCAGTGAAGACGCCTCCTGGCGCACTGGCCTTATGCCCTGCAGCGCCAGATTATGTATGGTAAACACACAGGGGACGGCTCTCAGGCTGCGGTATTCGGGCGCAAATGCCCTGAGCATGGCAAAAAGCCCGGCGTGCCAGTCGTGCAGGTGCAGCACCTCGGGCATGGGGATGAGCCCATCCAGCAAGGCACCGGCGACGGCGGCGCACCAGAGGGCAAACTTGGTGGCATCTTCGGCGAAGGGCCTATCCGGACTGCCATCGCAGTAAATCCCGCCATGCTCGGTGACAAACAACCCATGTTCCAGCAGGTAGATATGCGCGCCTTCGAGCAGCGGATGCGCGGCGCGATAGACCTCGACCCTTTCCCGGCGGCCACCGAAGGCGACGCTCAGCTCGGCCATGAGCTCGGCCCCGGCCATGGCTGGCAGGAAACCATAACCCGGCATCACCACATCGACCAGCAGCCCCTGCTCCGCCAGCGCCGGCGGCAGGTCGCGGATCACATCCGCCATGCCGCCGACCTTGGCATGCTCCAGGGCGGCGTTCTCCGCCGCCAACATCAACACACGTTTAGGGCTCACTGTGACGCTTCTCCCATGTTGCTCTATTCCCATGATTCGCTCTTGGCTCAGGCCTGGCTCGGGCCGGCGCCTCATTCATAACCGACCGGCAAACCCAGCATGTCGCGGGTCACCAACACCACTCCCTTTTCAGAGACCCTGAAGCCCTTGGCCCTGTCATGCTCGTGGTTGTAGCCTATCTCCATGCCCTCGGGGATGATGCAGCCGCGATCCAGGATGGCGTTCCTGATGCGGCAATGGCGCAGCACCACCACATCGGGCAAGATCACCGAATCTTCCACCAGGGAATAGGAGCAGACCCTGACCTCGTTGAAGAGCACGCTGCGACGCACAGTGGCGCCGGAAATGATGCAGCCGCCCGAGACTATCGAGTCCAGCGCCATGCCGCGCCTGTCGTCATCGTCGAAGACGAACTTGGCCGGCGGCAATTGCTCCTGGAAGGTCCAGATGGGCCACTTGGCATCGTAGAGATTCAGTGCAGGGGTCGGCGACAAGAGTTCCATGTTGGCCAGCCAGAAGGAGTCCAGGGTCCCCACATCGCGCCAGTAGGCCTTCTCGTTGGCGAAGGCGCTCTTGAAGGGATAGGCGAACACCTTATGATGGGCGATGATCGACGGAATTATGTCCTTGCCGAAGTCGCGATCCGAGTCGGCATTCTGGGCGTCTTTCTTCAATTGATCGAACAGGAATTCGGTATTGAATACATAGTTGCCCATGGAGGCCAGGCACAGCTCGGGATCTTCGGGCAGGGGCTTGGGCAGGGCGGGTTTCTCCTCGAAACCGAGAATGCGCATGCTCTGATCCACTTCCATCACCCCGAAGGCACCGGCCGCCTCGGCCACAGGCACCTCGAGACAGGAAACCGTCATGTCGGCCCCGGACTCGGCATGGGCCGCCAACAGGCCGGCGTAGTCCATGCGGTAGACATGATCCCCGGACAGCACCATGACGTACTTGGGCAACTCGTGGCGTATTATGTCTATGTTCTGGAATACCGCATCCGCCGTGCCCTGATACCAGTTGTCCGAGAAGCGTTGCGAGGCGGGCAAGATTTCCACCGACTCTCCCAGCTCCTTCTTGAAATGACCCCAGCCGCGCATCACATGGCGGATCAGCGAGTGCGACTTGTACTGAGTCACCACCCCTACCCTGCGTATGCCCGAATTGATGCAGTTGGACAGGGGGAAATCTATGATGCGGAACTTGCCGCCGAAATAGAGTGCCGGCTTGGCGCGCCAGTCGGTCAGCTCATGCAGGCGTGAGCCCCGACCACCCGCCAAGATCAAGGCATAGGTTTCACGGGTTAAATTACTGATGTAACGTGGATTCTTGTTGGACATAGGCGCTGACTCCATAAAGATAACTTCCATTTAAGTGGGACTTCCATGCAATTTCTATAAGCCCTTTGGTACTCTGTGCTGCAGGCGACTCAGAGCCGCCATATTTCATCACGATAGCCGGCGATGGTGTTATCGCTGGAGAAGCGACCGCTGGCAGCCGTGTTGCGTATGCTCTTCTGGGTCCATTGGCGTTGATCCAGATACAGGCGGGCGACATTCTCCTGGGCCAGGCGATAGGCCTCGAAGTCGGCCGCCGTCATCCACTGATCGTCGCTGCTCTCGATAGCCGCAATTATGCTGTCGAAGATCCCCGGCTCCAGCAGGTTGAAATGGCCGCTCTTGAGCAAGGCCATCACCTGGGTCAATGCCGGCGACAGGGCGATGGCCTCCCCGGGGCGATAATGGTTACGCATGTCACTCACCTCTGCGGCGCTGAGGCCGAATAGAAAGATGTTGTCCTCGCCCACGGCCTCGAGCATCTCTATGTTGGCGCCGTCGTGGGTGCCTATGGTCAGGGCGCCGTTCATCATGAATTTCATGTTGCCCGTGCCCGAGGCTTCCTTGCCGGCGGTGGAGATCTGCTCCGACAGATCCGCCGCCGGGCAGATCTGCTCCATGGCGCTGACGTTGTAGTTGGGCAGGAAGGCGAAGCGCAGATAGGGGCTCACCAGGGGATCCGAATTGACCATGTGGGCCACATTGGCCGCCAGCTTGATGATGAGCTTGGCCATGGCATAGCCGGGGGCCGCCTTGCCGCCGATCAGCACACAGCGCGGCACCATGCCGGCCGTGTTGCCCGCCTGGATCTGATGGTAGAGATGGATCACATGCAGTATGTTCAGCAGCTGGCGCTTGTACTCGTGGATGCGTTTGACCTGCACATCGAACAGCATATCGACATCGAAGCTGACCCCGGATTCCCGCTTGACCAGGGCCACCAGCTCGGCCTTGTTGGCCTGCTTGACCTCGCGCCAGCGGCCGAGAAAGGGTTCGTCATGTATGAGGTCCTTCAAGCGGCTCAACTGGCTCAGATCCGTGATCCAACCCTCCCCCAGATGTTCGCTCAGGAGGCCGGTCAACCTGGGGTTGGCATGGGCCAGCCAGCGCCTGGGGGTCACGCCATTGGTTCTGTTGTTGAACTTATGGGGCCACAGGGAAAAGAAGTCCCTGAACAGGCCTTCCTTCAGCAGCTGGGTATGGAGCGCCGCCACGCCGTTCACCGAGAAGCTCGCCACTATCGCCAGATAGGCCATGCGCACATGGGCCACAGGCCCCTCTTCTATGATGGACATGGCGGCGAGCTTGGCGCCGTCACCCGGCCAGTGATGGGCCACCAGCTCCAGGTACCTGGCGTTGATCTCATAGATGATCTCCAGCAGGCGTGGCAGCATGTGGGCGAACAGGGGCACGGGCCAGCGCTCCAGCGCCTCGGGCAAGAGGGTATGATTCGTGTAGGCCAGGCTGTTGCAGGTGATATCCCAGGCGGCGTCCCACTCGAGTCCGTAATGATCCAGCAGCAGGCGCATCAACTCGGCCACGGCTATGCTGGGGTGAGTGTCGTTCAGTTGCAGCACATTCTTGGCGGCGAACTGGCTGAAGTCTTCGCCATGGTGCGCCACATAGCGCCTGAGCAAGTCCTGCAGACTGGCGGAGGAGAGAAAGTATTGCTGCCGCAGCCGCAGTTCCTTGCCATTTTCACTGGCATCGTTGGGATAGAGCACCATGGTGATCTGCTCGGCGAGGTTCTTACTCGCCACCGCCTCGCTGTAGTCGCCCTGGTTGAATTCATCCAGATCGAAATCATCTGTCGCCTCGGCCTTCCAGAGCCTCAGGGTATTGATGCGGCCATTGCGGTAACCTGGCACTGGCATGTCGTAGGCGACGGCGAGCACGTCGTGGGTATCGTTCCAGGTCATGTGTCTGCGGCCATGTTTGTCGACATGGGACTCGGTATGGCCGAAGAAAGGCACAGTCACATTGTGGCTCGGCAACCGCACTTCCCAGGGGTTGCCATCGCGCAGCCAGCGGTCCGGCCGCTCTATCTGGTAGCCATCGCTGATCTTCTGGGCGAACATGCCATATTCGTATCTGATGCCATAACCTGTGACCGCCAGATCCATGCTGGCGCAGCTGTCGAGGAAACAGGCCGCCAGGCGTCCCAAACCGCCATTCCCCAAGCCGGCGTCGTGCTCGGCCTCCTGCAGCTGCTCGAAGCTGACCGCATAGTCGCTCAACGCCTCACGGCTCTGGGCGGTGAGATCCAGGTTCAGCAAGGCATTGCCCAATGCCCGTCCCATGAGGAACTCCAGCGACAGATACGCCACCTGTTTGGTGTCGAAGCCATTGTCTTTGCTGCGGGTCGCCAGCCAAGCGTCCAGCATCTGCTCCTTGACGCTCAGGGCCAGGGCGTGAAACAGCTCACTCTCGGCGCCTTCTATGTAACTCAGACCGTAGCGTACATGGCGCTCGAAGGCCGCCGCCAGGGAATCACAGGGTTCACATGGGGGTAACTTACCGGCCGCTCGTTGCTGCGTAATCATATCTGTGGCTGCATCACTCATGGTTGGCTCCTGGCTGGCTCTGGGTTGACTCTGGGTTGGATAGTTCTGGATTGGTTAGCTCTGTGTGAAACAGGATCAGGCTGCGATCCAGCAATAGATAATCGCCGTCCCAGGCCGCATGTATCTGGGTGTCATCGCTATGCTGGGTATGCAGCAGGCAACGCCAGGCGCCCAGGCCTGCGGGCCTGGGGGGATGAAACCTCAGCTCTGTGTCGTCGGCATTGACCATCAGCAACAGAGCCTGCTGCTTACCGTCGCCGCACAGGTCCCCCTGCAGCACCAGGGAAAGGCTGCGGCTATGGACCTCGCTCCACAGGGACTTGGTCATTTCTTCCCCCTGGCGGTTGTACCACTTGAGGCCGGCACTGTCCGACGCCCTGGGCTCGTGGATGAAGCGGCTATGGCAGAGGAGCGGGAAGGCCCGGCGCAGGGCGATCAGCCTACGGGTAAAGTCCAACAACTCCCCATCCAGATGGCGCCAGTCACACCAGTTGAGTTCGTTATCCTGGCAATAGGCGTTGTTGTTGCCCTGCTGGCTGCGGCCCATCTCATCGCCGGCCAGCAGCATGGGCACTCCCTGGGACAGGAACAGACTGGTCAACAGGTTGCGGCACTGGCGCTGGCGCAGCGCCACTACGGCGCCGTCGTCGCTCGGGCCTTCGACGCCATGGTTATGGCTGAAATTTTCCTGATGGCCATCGCGATTATCTTCGCCATTGGCCAGGTTGTGGCGCTTGTCATAGCTGACCAGATCCCTGAGGCTGAAACCGTCATGACTCGTGATGAAATTGATGCTGGCGGCGGGAGTCCTGCCATTGTGCTCGAACAGGTCTCCCGAGCCATGGAAGCGTCTGGCAAACTCCGGCAATATGCCGTTGTCGCCACGCCAGAAGCGCCGCATAGTGTCCCTGTACCTGTCGTTCCACTCGCTGAAGGCCAGGGGGAAATTTCCCAGCTGATAGCCGCCCGGCCCTATGTCCCAGGGCTCGGCGATGAGCTTCACCTGGCAGAGCACAGGATCCTGCAACAGGGCATCGAAGAAGCCGGCACCGGCATCGAAACCATAACTTTCCCGCCCGAGACAGGAAGCCAGATCGAACCTGAAGCCATCTACCCCCATCACTTCGACCCAGTAGCGCAATGAGTCGAGCACCAGCTGCAGCACCCTGGGGTGGCTCAGGTTGAGGGTGTTGCCGCAACCGGTGTCGTTGATGTAATGGCGCTGGATGTTGGGGTGCAAGCGGTAATAGCTGACGTTGTCTATGCCACGAAAGCTCAGGGTCGGACCGAGCCGGTTGCCCTCGGCGCTGTGGTTATAGACCACATCCAGGATAACTTCGATACCGGCCGAGTGCAGGGTATCGACCATGTCACGGAATTCGCTCACGTCATCGCCCTGCAAGTAACTTGGATGGGGAGCGAAGAAACCTATGCTGTTATAGCCCCAGTAGTTGCTCAGCTGTTTTTCCGCCAGGAAAGGCTCGGTAACAAATGCCTGCACCGGCATCAGCTCGACACAGGTCACCCCCAGACGCTGCAGGTAGGAGACTATCTCCGCCGAAGCCAAGGCGGCGAAGCGGCCCCTGGCGGCGGGAGACACCCCTGGATGCAGCTGGGTGAATCCCTTGGGGTGCAGCTCATAGATGATGCTCTTCGCCATGGGATGACGGGGCGAGTTATTGGGTCTCCGGCGTAAGTGACGCACGTCCAGCACCCGGCACTTGGGCATGAAAGCGGCGTTATCCCGGATGTCGAACGACAGGTCCAGCTCCTCATGGCCCAGCTGGTAGCCGTAATGGGTCTCGCTGGGCACATAATTGCCCACCAGCTGGCGGGCATAGGGGTCGAGCAGCAGTTTGTTGGGATTAAACCTATGCCCCAGGTGCGGCAGATAGGGGCCATGGACCCGGTAGCCATAGAGCTGGCCTGCCCCTATTCCCGGCAGATAGCCATGCCAGACCTGCTGGGTCCTGTGGGTCAGCGGGATCCTCCGGCTCTCCCGGCCGGCCGCATCGAACAGACATAGCTCGACCCCAGTGGCGTTGGCAGAAAACAGGGCGAAATTCACCCCGCCATCGTCCGGCGTCGCCCCCAGGGGATAAGGCATACCCGCCAACGGCTCCATGCTAGGCCTCTGTGTCCGCAGCACAGGCCACACCGCCAGGCGTGGCACCGGCAATCACGGGCGTCAGCACTATGCAGGCCAGCGGCGGCACAGTGATCAGCGCGCTGCAGGCCTGCCCCTGCCAGGGCTCGGGCTCGGCAACGACCAGGCCGGCATTGCCCTGGTTGCTGCCGCCATAGCAGTGGCTGTCGCTGTTGAGGCATTCGCGATATTTCCCCGCCAGCGGCAGCCCCAGCCTGAAGCCCTGGTGCAACTGCGGGGTCATGTTGACGACGAAGATCAGGCTTGCATCCTCAGGGCCGCCCCGCCGCATGAAGGCAAACACGCTGCTCTGGCTGTTGTCGCAATCGAGCCAGACGAAGCCCCCCGGGACATGATCCGTTGCCGCCAATACCCGCTGCTGCCGATACAGGGCATTGAGATCCCGCACCCAGGCCTGCACCCCTTGATGGGGGGCATACTCCAACAGATGCCAGTCGAGGCTGCGGCCATGACGCCATTCGTCGCGCTGGGCAAACTCATTGCCCATGAACAGCAACTTCTTGCCCGGATGACCCCACATGAAGCCATAGTAGGCCCTCAGGGTCGCGAACTTCTGCCAGTCGTCGCCGGGGATCTTATGCAGCAGGGAGCCCTTGCCATGCACCACTTCGTCATGGCTCAGCGACAGGATAAATTGCTCCGTATGGGCGTACATAAGGCTGAAGGTCAGTTGATTGTGATGATGGCTGCGGTACAAGGGATCACGCCCGAGATAGCTCAGACTGTCGTTCATCCAGCCCATGTTCCACTTGAAGCCGAAGCCCAGGCCCTTATGCTCAGTTGCCTGGGTCACCCCGGGCCAGGCGGTAGATTCTTCCGCTATCATGCAGATACCGGGAAATGCCTGATACAGACGGCGGTTCAGGTTCTGCAGGAAGGCGATCGCCTCCAGGTTCTCACGCCCCCCCTCGGCGTTGGGCAGCCATTGATCCGCCTCACGGCTATAGTCCAGGTAGAGCATGGACGAGACGGCGTCGAGCCGCAGACCATCGAAATGAAACTCCCGCAACCAATAGCAGGCATTGCTGAGCAGCAAGCTCTGCACCTCGCCGCGGCCATAGTTGTAGATCAGGGTGTCCCAGTCCGGATGAGTGCCCTGCCGCGGATCTTCATGCTCATACAGGCAAGTGCCATCGAAGCGCGCCAGGCCATGACTGTCCTTGGGAAAATGGGCCACCACCCAGTCCAGCAGCACGGCGATGCCGGCGCCATGGCAGGCATCGACGAAGGCCTTGAGCCCCTTGGCATCCCCGAACCTGTGGCTGGGAGCGAACAGGCCTACGGGCTGATAGCCCCAGGAGCCGTCGAAGGGATACTCGCTGATGGGCATCAGCTCTATGTGGGTGAACCCCTGCTGCTGCACATAGGGAATGAGTTCGCGCACCAGATCTTGATAGTCCAGGTACGCCTGGCCGTCCTCCCCCTTGCGCCGCCAGGATCCCAAGTGCACCTCATAGATGGACATGGGCGCCTGATGCCAGTGGGTGTCGGCCCTGCGCTCGAGCCAGGCGGCATCCTGCCACTCATGGCTCGCCTCGGGCGGCACCAGGGAGGCATTATGGGGCGGGCACTCCATGACCTTGGCATAGGGATCGGCCTTGGTCTGGCATTCACCGCTTTGCCGCTGGATCTCAAACTTGTAATGGGCCCCCGCCTCGACACCCGGGAGGAAGATCTCCCATAGGCCGTTGGCCAGATGTTGCCGCATCACATGGCTGGCACTGTCCCAGTGATTGAAGTCGCCCACCAGGGATACCCTCCTGGCATTGGGCGCCCAGACACAGAAATGCACCCCAGTTACCCCTTGGTGGGTGCGCCAGTTGGCCCCGAGAAACTCGTAGGCCCGTTCGGCCGAGCCCTCGCCGAAGAGGAACAGGTCATCGGCATTGAGCAGGCTGGCGAATTGATAGGGATCTATGATCTCTTGCCGGCATAGGGGGTACTCGACCCTGAGCTTGTAGAGGAAAGGCTTGACCCTGCGGCCCAGGCTGCCGGCAAACAGCCCCTCGTCGTTGAGCTTCTCCAGGCTGGCAACCTTGCGGTTATCTTTCAGGCCAACCACATCGACACTCATGGCGCCGCGCAGGAAACAGCGCACACTCAGAGCCTTGCCTTGATTTATGCTATGCATCCCCAGCAGGGAAAACACATCTATATAGTCACCGTTGAGCAGCGCTATGTCGGCGCCATCATGAAAATAAGGAGCGTTATGTGTCATATCTCTCTCTTCCTTAAGTTGGGCCTTGGGTCGGCTGGGTGTATTTCAAGCGCCTCTTCCCCCCCTGAGTCTTGCTTGCGGGCCGGGTTTGAGCATTGGCTTAGGTTTTGATCTCGATGCTGGTTCTGACTCTGGTTCTGGAGCCGGCAGTGGCGACTGACGGCCAAGCGCTGCAGCCAGTCCGTCACCTCGGCACTGTTGAAGATCTGTTCGGTACTCAGGGGCAAACGTCGCTGCCAATTGGGGTATTGCTGCCAGGTCCCGGGAATATTGACAGGGTGCTTCTCCGCCAGCAGATCGGCCAGCTGCACGCTGAACAGGGCAGCGGCCCCGGAGGCCACCAGGTCTATCCACTCGGGCAACAGGGCGGAGAAACGTATCCCGGCCAGCGCCATGCCGCTCAATGCCCCGCTGCGCCGCCCTATGGCGGCTACGAGCGCCTGCTTATCCAGGTCGCGCTCCTGCAGCGCCTGGCCCAGCAATTCATCCGTCTCCAGCAAGCCCAGCTGCCGGCGCAGATGCAGGTCGCTGCCACACCACCAGGCGGCCAGGTTGGGCACATCGTGATTGGCCAGCATCATCAGGCTCTGTGGCTTATAGGCGGCCGGCGGCTTGAACCCCTGGGCATCGCGGCAGAAGTAGAAGAGTTCGTTGGAATAGATGCCGGCATCGGCCAGCGCCGAGATGATCTCCACAGGCACCAGCCCAAGATCTTCGCCTATCACCAGGCAGCGGGCCCTCTGGCTCTCGAGGCAGAGGATGGCGAGCAAAGTGGTCAGCGGATAATACACATAGGCGCCCTCACCCAGGCGCTTATCCAGTGGCCACCACCAGAGCCGCAGCAGGCCCATGATGTGATCCAGGCGCAAGGCGCCGCAGGACTTCATGTTGGCCCGCAACAGGGCGATGAAATGCCGGAAGTCATTCCGCTTGAGACCCAGGGGATCCAGGGGCGTCAGGCCCCAGTTCTGGCCCTGGGGGGCGAAGGGGTCCGGCGGCGCCCCTATGCTGGCGTTGACGCAAAACTCGTCGGCATGGGTCTGCACCTCGGCCCCATGGGACAGGGCGCCGACGGCCAGGTCACGCACCAGGCCTATGCCCATGCCCGCCTGTCTGGCCTCCAACTGGCATAGCTCCAGCTGGCCGGCGGCAACAAACTGCAGATAGAGGTAAAAATCCAGCTCCTGTGGCAGGGAGGCTGGCCCCCTGGCCAGCTCGAGCCGGGCGAAGGCCTGCAGGCCCTCCCCCTCCTTAGCAACGAAGGCATGAAACTTCTGCGCCCTGGCGCTGCAAAGCCTCAGGTGTTCATCACGAAATGCCGCATATAGGCATGCCAGGGCCTGGTATTTGAGGCGGCCGACGCCGCCGTAGTCGAGCCAGTTATCCCTGTTCAGCTCGGCTCTGGCCTGCTGCCACCTGGGGCGGGAAAATTCCTCCTGCAGGCCGGCATACTCGGGAACGGCTTGGAGACAGATATACAAGGGGTTGAGCCTGAGGCGATCGCAGGGGCTATAGGGGCTGGCCTGCTCGGGGGCGGCAATATCCAGCGCATGCAGGGGATTCAACAGGATAAAATCGGCGCCTC
The DNA here is from genome assembly GCF_021412365.1 of Shewanella sp. AS16. Classification (NCBI taxonomy): domain Bacteria; kingdom Pseudomonadati; phylum Pseudomonadota; class Gammaproteobacteria; order Alteromonadales; family Shewanellaceae; genus Shewanella; species Shewanella sp. AS16. The sequence continues at coordinate 709,044 of NZ_JAKCLK010000001.1, forward strand.
TGGCGGCGAGCCGGCGCAGCAAGTCTTGCAGATCGCCGAAGTCGCCTATGCCCCATTGCTCCTCACTGCGCAGGCTGTAGAGCTGGATGCTGATGCCCCAGGGGCGGCGCACGGGCCGCTCCTGGGGCGCCAGCATGCCCTGATAGGCCATTCTCGGGGCCACCATAAGAGTGCCCAGGTATTCACTTTCAGCCTCAGAGTCCGGACTCCCTGAAGGTGTCAGCAGCCGCAAGCGCACCTCATGGTAGCCAAGCCCGAGCACAGGCGGCACAGCCTCTTCGCCCGGCTCAGCCCGGGAGGCGTCGGCATTCTGCTCGGCATGAGTATCGACCGGGTGGGGACCGCCGAGATCTATGCGGTAATTCTGGTAACGCCTGTCGCCTATGCGGTAGTCACCTATGGGGCGCAGCGCACTTGCAGGCACGCAGAATAGCAGGCTCTCGCCGCTCTCTGTGGTCAATTGCAGCTGCAGATGACCGCAAAAGTCGTCGGCGAGATAACAACTTAGCCAGGCATCATCGACATGACACCAATGAAACCCGGGCAATACCCGGGTCCAGGGATGGGCATCCAGCTCATAGATGCGCTTGTCTATCCAGCTGTCCGGAGCCTGCTCCACCCTGAGCGGCGCCGCCATGAAGGCGAGTGAGTCATGCCCGGCCCCAAGGGGCTGCACCGGCGGCTCGGGTAAGGAGCCGCCGACCATGGCGCTCAGCACTCCCAGCCTGTCTTCCTGGGGGATCCGTATCTGCCGGCCAAAACAGTCGACAAACTCGGCTCCCACTCCGTGCAAATACAGTAACTGCTCCAGCCCCATATTCGTCGACCCCGCGACAGCTTACCCATGCCCTAGATAGGCAGTAACCATGCCAGCGGATCATAACAGGATGAAGACAGATTCATTTCAGCGCCATGACAGAGAACTTCCATTGCAGATCATTGGCTTGCGATAAGAGCATGGCGGGGGCGCAAGGGAAAAATGCCCCTTCGCCGACCGAGCCCCTCCGCCTTAGGGCACTAAGATGAAGCAAATATGCACAAAAAATGTGCATGCAAATGCATCCCAGGCAAGGGGGGAAGCGCGCACTCTGGTTCTGGGGCTCTGGTTCTGGAGATCTGGGCTGGGGCTCTGGTTCTGGGGATCTGGTTCTGGGCTGCAACCTCATGGGCCCATCCAAATCCATGAAACCAACTTGAGTGCAACACTTTGTATCTTATGCAGTTATAAACTTGTATTCCACTCATGCCCTTGCAAGAATGCCTTCCTTGACCGAGTCAATCCGTGCATTTTCGCAGCAGCTTCAGATTTAAGGACGTCACATGAAAAAACTCCTAGTACTGACACTCAGCAGCCTGGTCTTCGCCTGTGGCTCGGGCGAAGACGGCAATCCAGTCCCGCCGCCGATCACACCGCCTGAGACGCCCCCCAGCCTGGAGGCCGATATCTGCTACCTGATGAGCACCAGCATGGGGGATATTCGCCTGGCAATAGATCTCAGCAACACGCCGGTTACGGGCCAGAACTTCAAGCAGTATGCCGACAAGGGCTTCTACGATGGCACCCTGTTCCACAGAGCGATCGACAACTTCGTCATCCAGGGCGGCGGTTTCACCACAGGGCTGACGCCCAAGCCGGCCGATGCCCCGATCAAGAATGAAGCAAGCGTTGGCCTGAGCAACAAACGCGGCACCCTGGCGATGGCCCGCACCAACGATCCCGATTCAGCCACCTCGCAATTTTTCATCAACATACTCGACAATCCACAGCTGGACGCCTCCGCCAGCAGCTATGGCTATGCGGTATTCGGCGAGGTGACCCAAGGCATGGAGGTGGTGGATCAGATAAGCATAGTCGAGACTGCCACGGTCAAGGGCATGGCAGATGTGCCCAAGACGGAAGTGCTGATCGACAGCCTGACCGAAGTCGCCTGCAACTGAAGTCGCCTTCAATTGGAATAGCCTGTAACTGACATTGCCCACAATTAGAGTCGCCGGTGGCCACCAAGGGCAAATCACCACAGGCAAAATAATGGGGCAACAAGAGGAGCAGGTGGCGCGCCGGCAGCAAACAAAAAAGGTGTCCCCCGGGACACCTTTTGCACTATTTTCAACAGGCCAACAGGCTCAACCCTAATGCTGGGATTCATCGTCCTGGATCTGGCCCACCAGCAACACGGGCGCCGCATCGAGCTCCTCGGCATCCATCATGGAGGCGATACGCTCGACCGCCGACAGCAGCTGGCTCTGTTCCCAGGTTTCCAAGCCCTGGTAGCGCTTGATGAAATGTTCCTGCAACGGCTTGGGTGAGCTTTCGAGCAGGCTCTTGCCCGCCTCGCTCAGATACAGATGCACCTTGCGCTTATCCGACTCGCTGCGCCTGCGGATCACTAAGTCCCGGCTCTCGAGCCTGTCTATGATGTTAGTCACAGTCGCCGGACTCAGGGTGATTTCCTGAGCCACCTGCTTGGCCAGGGGCGCCTCCAGCTGAGCAATTTTTTGCATCACCATCAGCTGTGGCCCGGTCAGCCCCGACTGCTTATTCAGCTGACGAGAGTGTATGTCGATGGCGCGAATGATCCTGCGCAAGGAGATCAATAACTGTTCGTACTTTTCCATAATGCCCTTTCTCTATTATCGACTGCACAATAGCAGAAAATACGCCAACACTCATGCCTCAAATGCCACTCTAAGGCTAATTTTCTGAGATATCTGCAACAACCCGTGGCGACTGGCCCCGGCTGCATACATGGAGAAGAAAACAAGATGGCAGGGCAAGATGTTCATCTTGCCCTGCCATCCGGGTTTCCCTGGCCGGCTGCCGATTAGGCGCCCAGCCGACGCAGGGTTTTAGCTTAGAAGCTGAAATCTGGCCTAGAAGCTGAAACCGCTCGGCTTAGAAGCTGAAGGTGCGCGACACGGCCAACACCAGGCGTGCATCGGCCCTGTCGGTATTCATGCTGGTATCTTCGGCTGCCAGGTTGAAATCGAACCCACTCCAGCTGGTCATATAGGCCAGACGCACATGGTTATAGGCCTTATGCGTATCCCAGGCCCACTTGTCCGTGTTACCCGAAGTTGAGCGGTCGACGCTCAGGCGCAGTGTATGGCCTTCGGCCACTTCGAAGCTATGGGCCAACATGGCAATATAATGATCCGCCCCCATCCCGAAGTAGTCCCAGCTATACCAGAAGTTGGCTTCCGAATGCCCCAGAGAAGAGTCATAGCCAAACTTGGCATAGACTTCCGGGTAGTAATAGTCATCGGATGCGTCATCGCCATGATAGGTATAATAGGCGATACCCGTATCCAGGCTGACACGCTCGTTCAACTGTTGGTAGTAACCGCCATAGAAGTCCAGCTCCAGCCAGGTATCGTCGGCACTGCCGAAGTCTACGTTCGAGGCCCAGGATCCCAGATACCAGCCGTTGTCGGCGGCATAATCCAGGCTGGCCTGCAGCGCCGGGCCATTATCCGTCTGGCTGACACCGTTGAAGCTGTAATCAGAGGCGCCGGTCACAGTGGCGGACAGGCCGGCATGCGCCGCGCCGGACAAGGCTGCCAGGCCCGAAAAGGTCAGGGCCAATAACGTTTTTTTCATCATAATCTCACTGTTTTTATCTAGTTAGTTTTAAAAATATCGCTTCAAGTTCACAGACGGAGGCTAGTTGGCCATTTCTATCTTATTGAAATCTATTTTGTTATCCCGAGGCGAAGCCTCTATCTCACTCACAATCCTGAATTTTTTCGCCAGGATATAACCCAGGCAGGCAAATATCAGACCTATGGCCAGGGCCCCCACCCATTGGATCTGCAGGAAATCCAGCTTGAACAACAGGGTCAATGCCGACATGGCGGCAAGGTTGCCGAGGAAGTATTTAAGCTTGCCAAAGCGCGCCACCGTCAGCCCCAGGTTGTCCGTATAGAGACGGATCAAGGAGTCCAGCGAGTTGATCACGAACAACACTCCGACCAGCACCATGGCCAGGTTGTAGAAACCCGCAGTTTCCAAGCCATTGACGTTGTAGTAATAGAGCACGGTAAACCAGATGGCGATGGGGATGGAGGGGAACAGCATCATGGCCAGCAATACCTGATAGGTCTTGAGGCCACCGACGAAACGGGAAGTGAACTGGCCTATCATTATGCTCCAGGCGAACCACCAGAAGAGGTAGAACTCATGGTAATCGTTGATCGGCAACACGAAGTGGTGAATGTTGACGAAGTAATCCCCCAGCAGGGCGAAGCTGGTTAAAAACTCACCCGGATGGTTTCCTTCTCCCAGGAAGGCACCGCTCCACATCAGGGCGATCAAGCCGATGAATAACCAGGTGCTGCCCAGGCTGAGGATACGGACATATCTGAGGCTGGTGCTCGAATACACCGCCGCTGCTATGACCAGAAAGACGATCAAATAGAAACTGCCGACCAAGGTTTCACCGTCGCCGAGCTCGGGCAAGTACCAGGGCAAATTGGTCAGCAACAGATAGGCGGTGAAGGCACAGGTGCCTATGATCACCAGATTATTGATGAACTTGACCCAGGGGATGTCGAAGAAACGTACCCTGGGCTCAATGACACAGAAGTAGAAACAGGTCAGGAAGTAAAACGCCCAGATAAGGAAGGCCCAGAAGCCAAACTCTATCGCCAAAGGGTTACTGAAACCATATTCAGGACTGGCGGCAGTATTGGCATAACCGGCAAACTCTGTCAGGGGGAACATGATCAGCCCCACATCCAAACCCGAGGTAAATAGGATGGCGATAAAGGTAAAGGTACGTACAGGTGTCACCCCGACGCACTTGAGATTACCCCAGCGATATAGCACGAACGCGATTGCCGTGAAGGTGAATAGAATCCCCGCGGATAGCCAGCCGGTCATTTCAACCACCCCGCTGCATGAGGCAAATAAAACATAGTTATTGCTCCTTATTTTTATTTAAACGCTATTTCTCAATAGCTTGATTAAGGAACACAGAGCAATTCTTAAAGCCGTAAACGGCCTCAAGCCTTAAGTATCGCTTGCCGGGCAGTGCACACTGCCAACCTTGATAGCGATAGTTAAACCCTGATAGCTTGCGCTGTGTTCCAATGCTGGGCCTGGGCCCCTTGCTGAATTCAGCCGGACCCGACCGAGTCGGTCCGGCTGTTCACTGACAGGGCCCGCCTGGACGGGCCTCTATGTTGATGGCAGGCATCAAGCCGGCTGCCGCTTGGGCTCACCCTGGCGTTGCTGCCTCTGCCAATCCCTGTCCATGCCGACCTCGGCAGGGCTCGGCGCCAACACTTGATGGCCGAGGATGAGATCGGCGGCGCGCTCGGCGACCATGATGGTGGGCGCGTTCAGATTGCCATTGGGAATGGTGGGGAAAATCGATGAATCGACGACGCGCAACCCCTCCATGCCCCTGACCCGGGTCTGGGGATCCACCACAGCCATGGCATCCACGCCCATCTTGCAGGAGCATGAAGGGTGATAGGCACTCTCGACCGCTTGACGCACGAAGGCATCTATCTGTTCATCTGTCACCACTGAGGTTCCCGGCTGGATCTCTTCGCCGCGATAGGCGTCCAATGCCGGCTGATTGATGATCTCCCGGGTCAGACGCACACAAGCCCGAAAGCCTTCTCTGTCTGCTGCATGGGAAAGATAATTGAAGCGAATTTGTGGATGCGCCTTGGGATCGGCACTGACGGCCGTGACTGCGCCGCGGCTCTTGGGCTTGTTATGGCCAATATGCACCTGAAAACCATGACCGGCGAAGGCCTCACGACCATCGTAACGCATGGCGGCAGGCAGGAAATGGTACTGGAGATCCGGCCATTCCACCCCGGCCTTGGAGCGGATGAAACCACAGGACTCGAAATGGTTGGTCGCCCCCAACCCGCTGCGGTTGAGGATCCAGCGGGCGCCTATCAGCAACTTATTCCAGGGATCCAGCTTGCCGTTGAGCGAGATGGGCTGCTTGCATTTGAACTGGAAATAAAATTCCAGGTGATCCTGCAGGTTTTGGCCAACACCCGGCAATTCGTGGCTGAGCGGGATCCCCGCCCGTTCCAGGCTGTCGCGCTCACCTATGCCGGACAGCTGCAGTATATGAGGCGAACCTATGGAGCCGGCCGAGAGTATCACTTCCTTGCTGCAATGCAGCTCCTCGACCTTGCCCTTGCGCTCGAAACGCACCCCGACGGCACGCTTACCCTCCAACAGCACCTTATGCACCAGGGCATGGGTCAGCACAGTCAGATTGGGACGGGACATGGCGGGCCTGAGGTAGGCATTGGCCGTCGACCAGCGCACCCCATTCTTTACCGTCATGTGCATGGGGCCGAAGCCCTCCTGCTGGCGCGCGTTATAGTCCCGGGTGTGGAAATAGCCGGCATCGACACCCGCGTCGACGAAGGCCTGGTACAGGGGGTTCTGCATTTGGTTGCCGTTGTTGACCCCAAGGGGGCCTGTGCCGCCCCGGTAGTCATCGGCGCCGAAGGCCCAGGTTTCGGCCTTCTTGAAGTAAGGCAGGCAATGGGCGTAGTCCCAGCCCTCGGCTCCCGTCTGTTGCCACTCGTCGAAGTCCCTGGCATGACCACGGACATACACCATGCCATTGATGGAGGACGAGCCCCCCAGCACCTTGCCCCTGGGGCAATGCATGCGGCGGTTGTTTAGCTGTGGCTCAGGCTCGGTTTCAAACTGCCAGGCGTATTTCTTGCTGTTCATGGGGATCGACAGGGCGGTCGGCATCTGGATGAAGATGCTCTTGTCGCTGCCCCCGGTCTCGAGCAGCAGCACCCGGTTGGCGGCGTCGGCGCTGAGCCGGTTGGCCAACACACAGCCCGCCGACCCAGCGCCTACTATGATGTAATCAAACTTATGCTCAGGCATGGGGTCTCCTTAAAATGGACTCTCGAGTGGCGTCAATCCCACATACACTGCCTTGAGCTGGGTGTAATGCTTGAGGGTTTCGCTGCCATTCTCCCGCCCTATACCGGACAACTTGTAGCCACCGACCGGCATCTGCGCCGGTGAGGCGCCGTAGGCATTGATCCAGCAGATCCCCGCCTGCAACTTATGTATCACCCTATGGGCGCGGCTGATATCTTGGGTGAAGACCCCGGCCGCCAATCCCATCTGGGTATCGTTGGCGCGGCGTACCACTTCATCTTCATCGCTGAAGGTCAACACGGACATCACAGGGCCGAAGATCTCCTCACGGCAGATGCTCATCTCATCCCGGCAGCGGCCGAAAATGGTGGGGGCAACGAAGTAGCCACAGGGCGCATCGGCAGGACTCAGGGCCTCGCCGCCATGCAGCAGCTCGGCACCTTCGGCAATGCCCTTGGCTATGTAACCCAGCACCTTGTCTCTGTGGGACTCGGAGATCAGTGCACCGAAGTTGGTTTCGGGACGCATGGGATCCCCTATCACCAGGTTGTTGCGGGTGCGCTCGAGCAGCCTGTCGATGAAACTGGCATAGACAGCTTCATGCACGAACACCCGGGTGCCATTGGTACAGATTTCACCTTGGGTGTAGAAGTTGGCCAACATGGCGGCCGAGACCGCATTGTCCAGGTCGGCATCGTCGAAGATGATCAGCGGTGATTTTCCCCCCAGCTCCATGGTGACGTCCTTCAGGGAGCTGGCTGCCGCCGCCATCACCTTCTTGCCCGTGCCGACTTCCCCGGTGAAGGACACCTTGGCAATGTCGGCATTCAGGGTCAGCCAGGCACCGACGGCGCCATCACCCTGCACCACGTTGAAGACCCCATCCGGCACCCCAGCCTCGGTGAAGATCTCCGCCAGCTTCAACGCCCCCAGGGGGGTCTCCTCCGAAGGCTTGAAAATCATGACGTTGCCACAGGCCAATGCCGGCGCCGACTTCCAGCAGGCAATCTGCAGCGGGTAGTTCCAGGCACCGATACCGGCACAGATGCCCAGGGGTTCACGGCGGGTATAGTAAAAATCGCTGCCCACCTGTTGCTGATTGCCTTCAATCGACGGCGCAATCCCGGCGAAAAATTCGATGGCGTCGGCGCCCGTGACCACGTCGACAACCGAGGCCTCCTGCCAGGGCTTGCCTGTATCCCCGACTTCGATCGCCGCCAGCTCATCGTTGCGCTCACGCAGCAAGGCCACGGCTTTAAGCAGTATGCGACTGCGGTCGGTGGCACTCATGGCCGACCAGAGTGCAAAGCCCTGTTTGGCACTGGCGATGGCCGCCTGTTTGATCTTGTCATCTGCGACTTCGACCTCATAGGCCACCCGTCCCGTCGCCGGGTTGATGACCTCGAAGGTTTCACCCGTGGCGTTGGCCAGATACCGACCCGAAATAAAATTCTGATAGCACTTCAATGACATGTTACTGCTCCGTATTGGGCTAATTTGTCCGCAATAAACGCCTTACACAGGGCCTCGGCCCGCTCAAACTCGGGCGCCGGCTCGGCGCTCAGGGCGCTGCGCAACCAGAAGCCATCTATCATGGCGGCAGTCTGTTTGGCGGCCGGGTCCACCTGCTCAGGCGGCAGGCATTGCCTGTAGGAGTAGCGTAAATTGCGGTATAAACGCTCGCTGTTGATATTCTGTAATCTGCTCAGGGCGGGATCGTGCATCGCCTGGGACCAGAAGCTCAGCCAGGTCTTGGTGGCCGGGCTGGAACGCTGTAATTCGGTAAAGTTGGCCTCGACTATCATCATCAGCCGCTGCGGCGGCGATAAAGGCGCGCCGGCGACCCGTTCGAGCAATGCCAGCTTCAGCTGCGACAGCAGATGCCTGAGGGTCGCCTGGATCAGCCCCTGCTTACCGCCGAAATAATGGCTGATGATCCCGGATGACATGCCGGCGAGTCGGCTTATGCTGTTGATCGTGGTGTTCTGCAGGCCAAACTCCGCCACCGAAGCCAGGGTTGCATCGACCAACTGCTGCTTGCGCACTCTGGAGATGTCTGTTGTTTGCATAGCTGTGTGCCCCGTCGTTTGCCTGGCCCATTTTGCCGGGAAGCAAGCATTGATTGAACGTTCAATCAGCACAATACTAATGATTCGAACAGTAATCATCAAGTGGGGTGTCGGCCATGACCGGGATCAAACCTTAAGATCACTAGGCCTATGACAAGCTAGCCGGCCACAAAAAATTGAGATTATTAAGATTAAAAACAATCAAATAGCTGTTTTAAGATTGACTTTTAACAGTTGGAGCAATGGATAGTAATATTTATTGAAATAATTACTGTTGATATGATTTTTTAGTAATCCTAACCTAGCCAACCACCATTTAAGCCATGGAGGCGCCAGCCCCTGCCAGCAACGGCAGCGCGGATACCAGGCTTATGTGACTTGGGTGGCAAGCCGGGAACACAGGTCCCGCTTTAGGTCCTTTGGTTGACACAGATCAAGCCCGAGTCGGCAGCGCCTTGTTAGCTTAGCCCCAACACCTATTGACTCAAGCATTCGAGGTAAGGCTATGACTGCTAAATTTTTTATACCTTCGGTCAACCTGTTGGGCCAAGGCGCGCTGGATGATGCCATAGAGGACATTAAGACACTGGGATTCGAGCGTGCCCTGATAGTGACGGATAAACCCCTGGTCGAACTGGGCCTGGTGGCCAGAGTGGTCGATAAGCTGGCGACCCTGGGCATAGCCAGCCGTATTTTTGATGGGGTTCAGCCCAACCCAACGGTTGCCAACGTCGAGGCCGGCTTGGCCCTGCTGAGGGGCGCCGGCGATAGCCGGGACTGTGACTTTGTGCTCTCTCTGGGTGGCGGCTCGCCTCACGACTGCGCCAAGGGCATAGCCCTGGTCGCCAGCAACGGCGGCAGCATCAAGGACTATGAGGGCCTGGACAGATCTGCCAAGCCTCAGCTGCCCCTGGTGGCGATCAATACCACGGCCGGCACCGCCAGTGAGATGACGCGCTTCTGCATCATCACGGATGAGAGCCGCCACATCAAGATGGCGATAGTAGACAAGCACACCACCCCCATCATCTCGGTCAACGATCCCGAGCTGATGCTGGCCAAACCCGCGGCGCTGACGGCGGCAACCGGCATGGATGCCCTCACCCACGCCATCGAGGCCTATGTGTCGACGGCGGCCAACCCGATCACGGATGCCTGTGCCCTCAAGGCGATGGAACTGATCGCCGCGAATCTGGTGACCGCGGTCGAGCATGGCGAGGATATCCATGCCCGTGAACAGATGGCCTACGCCCAATTCATGGCGGGTATGGCGTTCAACAATGCCAGTCTGGGCTATGTTCATGCCATGGCCCACCAGTTAGGCGGCTTCTATGACTTGCCTCACGGCGTCTGCAACGCCCTGCTGTTGCCCCATGTGCAGCAGTATAACGCCGAGGTAGCGGCGCCGCGCCTCAAGGCCGTGGCCCAAGCCCTGGGGGTAGACGTCAGTCTGATGGATGATGAAGAAGGCGCAGCGGCGGCGATTTCGGCCATCAAACGCCTGTCTGTTGCCGTACATATCCCGGAAAACCTGAGCTTGCTTGGGGTCAAAGCCGAAGACATCCCGACACTGGCGACCAACGCCCTGAAAGATGCCTGCGGCTTCACCAACCCCAAACAGGCGACCCATGAGGAGATTTGCCGGATCTTTGCCAACGCCCTCTAGCGGTCTGCAACCAGGCCCGGTTCAGCACACTCGCTCCGGGCCGGGTTGGGCAAGATTAATTACCGCGAACACAGAGAGTTAGCAGGCTTAAACTAAACTTGAATAATGGTTGACCGAATAGAAAAACGGTGCCTATGATGACAAGAATCTCCCCGAACAGGTAGGTAAATTATGACAGCGATAACCCATGTATATAACTACACTGTAAGATGCCCACATTACAAAGATAACGAACAAACTGCCAGCTGGCTCAATCATATAGAGATCAATCAATCCTGCGAAATTGCCCTCAACCGCATGACCAAATGGCATGAGCAGGCGGGCAATAAAAGCTTCGAAATGAATAAGTTTGTGGTGCGCAAGGCTGACAATGAAGACGCCTATTTCTCGATGCAGAGCGACAGACTGAAAAACGATGGCCATGCCTTGGTCACCTTCAAGATACTGCTGGATAACTGCTGTCAGGACGCCTCGGCGGAGATGATAATGCAGCACCTCATTGAAGATTATCAACATAGGATCGCCAAGCTGGACTAAGGTATAGCCGAAACGCCGCATCCGTCCCGGCCTTGCTGCCGGCGACGGGCGCTTTTACCGGCTTCCTTTTACTGGCCATTGCTAATACTGGCCATAGCCAAGATTTACTGGCATATTCCCCTGCATTAATGCCTATCCATCATCAAGCCTGAGTGTCTATGCGTCTCTGCAACACCCTGATTATTTCAGCCTTAACATTGGCCAGCCTGGCCGCTTGTGCCGACCTCAAACAGGCAGGCAGCTCGATCGGCCATGCCGCCAAGGACACCACCAAGGCCATAGGTCATGCTACCCGGGATACCACCAAGGCCGTAGGCCATGCCTCCCGCGACGCCGTCATTTCGGTCAAGGAAGATCTCAGCAAAAAAGGCTGAGCCGCTTTGCGCCGTCTGCCAGCTCAGGCGGCGTTAGCCCGCATACCATGGGGCACGGGCTGGCCCTGCAGATCCACATTGACGAATACCATCTTCTCTATGCTCACCACTGGCACCTGGCTCAGCTTGTTTCTCACCTCGCACCTTACCGTGATGGAACTCTGCCCCAGACTCAGCAATTCCAGACCGAACTCGATCACATCCCCCTGGCGGGCCGGCATCATGAAATTGATTTCCGAGATGAGCTTGGTCACATGGCGCTGACTCTTCATCTGGCATCCGGCAAAGATGGCCGCCTCTTCATCTATCCAGCTCAATAATTGCCCGCCAAACAAGGTATTGGCCGGATTTAAATGTTCGGGTTTAATCAAGCGACGACTGTAGTATTTCATTGTTGCTGCCCTCCATAGGATAGAGTCAACTCAACAGCATTTTCTGCGCCACATCAATTTAAACCCATAAAAACAATAAGATACATAAAATCACGAATCGGATTCAGCCTAAGCTGCACCAAAGATAGTCTTTGTTGCACCCGAAAGATCCGCTCCCGAGTCACAATTAAGACATAAAAATGCAATCTCGATGACCTTGGAACGTCACATTCATCTCCGACAATCTTGGCGCGTTATGACAGGGACCTCCCCCACACTTCAAAAACAACAATGGTGATGAAAGTGATGAATATCAAAAAATTAGCTGCGCTTGTTTCCTGCAGTTTGATGTCTATGGCGGCCAACGCTGCAGTGCTGCCGACGACTCAGACCGACAGCCAGTGGTTCAAGGACAGTGCAGCCAACGTCGCTGCCAAGACGCAGCTGGAAACCAAGGAACACGCCAAAAATGTGATCCTGTTCGTCGGCGACGGCATGGGGATTTCCACCCTCACGGCGGCGCGTATTTATCAGGGCCAGCAGATGGCCGGTAATAAGGGCGGCGAGGAGAACTTCCTCAGCTTCGAGCAATTCCCCCATACGGCATTGGTCAAGACCTACAACACCAATCAGCAAACCCCTGACTCGGCCGGCACCATGACAGCCATGGCCACCGGGGTGAAATCCAAGGCCGGGGTTATTTCCGTTTCCGACGCCAGCCTGCGTGGTAACTGCCTGTCATCCAAGGGCAATGAACTCATCAGCCTGGTGGATCTGGCCAATGCCAAGGGCCTGTCCACAGGCATAGTCACTACCGCCAGATTGACCCATGCCACGCCGGCGGCGACCTATGCCCATACCCCGGAGCGCGACTGGGAGTCGGACGCCAACTTACCGGCTGAAGCCGTTGCCAACGGCTGTACCGACATCGCCAGCCAATTGGTGATGCGTGATGAAGCCAACGCCCTGAGCGTGGCCATGGGCGGTGGTCGCAGTTATTTCATCCCCAACGACGTCACGGATGGCGAGAACAAGAAAGGCAAGCGCAAAGACGGCCAGGATCTGACCAAGGCCTGGGTCGACAAGTTCAGCAACGCCGCCTATGTCTGGAACCAGGCAGGTTTCGATGCCATAGACACCACAGCCACGGATCACTTGCTCGGTCTGTTCAATCCGTCACACATGCAATATGAAACCGACAGGAGCGATGATGTCGGCGGCGAGCCATCACTGACGGAGATGACATCCAAGGCATTGGAAATATTGAAGAAGAATGACAAAGGCTATCTGCTCATAGTCGAAGCAGGCCGCATAGATCACGGTCACCATGCGGGTAACGCCAAGCGGGCACTGACCGACGCAGTGGAATTGTCCAATGCCGTCAAGGCCGCCGTCGCAGGCACAGATCCGGACGATACCCTGGTCATGGTCACGGCAGATCACAGCCATGTGTTTACCATTGCCGGCTATCCCAAGCGTGGTAACCCCATACTCGGGCTGGTGCATGGCGTTGATGGCAGCCTGGCCATCGCCGACGATAACAAGCCATACACCACCCTGGCCTACACCAATGGTCCAGGCGCAGTGGAAGGCGTCCGTGATGATCTCACCTCGGTCGACACCCAGGATAAAGACTTCATGCAACAGTCTCTCATCCCCCTGGGCAGCGAGACCCATGCCGGCGAAGACATAGCCCTGCATGCCACGGGTCCAGGCTCTCAGCTGGCTCAAGGCGTGATAGAGCAAAACGTTATTTTCCACATTATCAATCAGGCGCAGCAGCTTGGCGGCACTAAGTACTAATAACCAATTAACAGAGTGGGAATGAAAATGAACAAGAAATTACTGGTACTTTCGATAGCAGCGCTGCTGGGATTGGCGGCATGTGGCGACGGTGAAACGGGCGAGACGGGTGCCAATGGCACGGATGGTACCAACGGTGCCGATGGCAGCAAGGGCCAGGACTGGACCTCGGTCAACCAATGGTATGTCGATGGTCAGGCACGGGTGACCAAGGCGGCGGGTCTGTCTGCCAATGATGAAGCCGGCGCCGCCAAGAACGTCATACTCTTCGTCGGCGATGGCATGGGTGTCTCCACCATCACCGCGGCCCGCATTCTCGACGGTCAGCTCAAGGGGCAGACGGGCGAGGAAAACTCACTGTCGTTCGAGACCCTGCCCTATGTCGGTCTGTCCAAGACTTATAACGTAGATGGTCAGACACCCGACTCGGCCGGCACCATGAGCGCCATGATGACAGGGGTGAAAACCGATGTCGGCGTCATTTCCCAGGCCGAAGGCGTCGAGCGGGGGAATTGTGCTTCTGCCGATGGCCAAAACCTGGTGACCTCACTGGAACTGGCCGCCATGGCCGGCATGTCTACCGGCGTGGTCACCACGGCCCGTATCACCCATGCAACGCCGGCGGCAACCTATGCCCATGTTCCCGAACGCAACTGGGAAGCAGATTCAAACCTGCCCGCCGAAGCCGTAACCAATGGCTGTAAAGACATAGCAGCTCAATTGCTGGACTTCAGCTATGGCGACGGCCTCAACGTGGTCATGGGTGGCGGTCGCCGTGCCTTCATCCCCAAGACCATGACAGATCCCGAAGGCAAGGCGGGTAAGCGCAACGACGGTCGCGACCTGACCGCCGAATGGCAGACCAAGTACCCCAATGCCGCCTATGTGCAGGACAGGGACAGTTTCCTGGCGGTAAATCCCCAGGTCACAGATCACTTGCTGGGTTTGTTTAACTCTTCACACATGGAATACGATCTGGATCGTACCGAAGCCGGTGTGACGGGTGAACCTTCACTGGCGGAGATGACGGCCAAGTCCATAGATCTGCTGAAGAAGAACGACAAAGGTTTCGTGTTAATCGTCGAAGCCGGCCGCATAGACCATGCCCACCATGCGGGCAATGCGGCACGCGCCCTGCACGACACCATAGCCTTGTCTGAGGCAGTCCGTGTCGCCATGGAGAAAACCTCGGCAAACGACACCCTGGTGATGGTCACTGCGGATCACAGTCATGTGTTCACCATTGCCGGCTATCCGACCCGGGGCAACCCTATCCTGGGCCTGGTGAAGAGCAACGATGCCAATGGCTTGCCTGCAACGACCAACTCCACGGATAACAATGGCCTGCCATACACTACCGTAGGTTATGCCAACGGCATGGGTTACGCCTCATTGGCAACTGGGGGTGACGAGCGTTATGGCTTCCCTGTGGATAGCGGTCGCAAGGATCTCAACTATGTCGACACTCAGAGCCCTGGCTACCATCAGGAAGCGCTGATCCCTCTGGGTGACGAGACCCATGCAGGTGAAGACGTGGCTATCTTTGCCCGGGGTCCGAGTGCCGATCTGATCCAAGGCACAGTCGAGCAGAACCATATATTCCACGTCATCAATCATGCCGCCAACCTGGTGGCTAAAGCCGAAGCGGCGCAATAAGCGCAGCACCGGGCAAGCGCAGCACGGCTGCGCTTGCCTTTTGTTATTTTGATTTGGAGAGCCAAATGAAGTCTTGGTTACTGGCATTACCTCTTATCGGCCTGGGTTGCACTGCTGCAGCCCACCCCCTTGCCTACCCGGCATCGGTCGGCACCTCAATCGACACCCAGACAGCGGCTTCGCAGCTGTGCGCCCCACTGGATGCCGAACACCTCAGCGCCCGTTATCTCATCAAGAATGAGGCGGGCCAAAGCTGGCAGATCCGCTTGTTGCGCAAGGATCATAACCTGATAGTGCAGCGCCTGGCTCAGGCGGATGTCCAGAAGCAGGCCGGCCAACAGCAACTCCAGAGCTTCGAGTCCTGGACCCAGGACGGTGAATATGTGCGTTACTTTCCCAGGGAGAAACGCTCCATCACCTACAGGAAAGGCGATCTCCGCGCCCTGAATATCCAGTATGACGGCGACAGCCTCTACCATCTGGTGCCGAGCAAACTCACGACCGAACTTGAACCCGGGGCCCAGTCCCGCCAGGGCTGTTTCGCCACTCAAGCATATCGCGGCGAACGCCATGGTGCCAGCCTGGATCTCGCTTGGATCCCGGCATTGGCCTTGCCCTATGGCTTCAGCCATCATCAGGGACAAGATGGGTTGAGCTACCAGTTGGTCGACGCCAGCCCCCTGAGCGCGGCCGAATTCGACGCCATGATTGCAGATTATCAGGATCTGGATTTCGCCGATGTGGGTGACAGCGAGTCAGATCCTTTCATCGCCAAGATGATCCACCAGGGCTTCATCCAGCATGGCGGCTCAGGCTTCTACGACAGCGAAGGGCATCCACTGGACGATGGCGGCCATGGCCATTAACCGCCATTGACATGGCTCATGCCTGTCGCCCGGGTTAACTCAGCCTACGGACAAGCCCAATAAAACAGCCTGCAATCGCAGGCTGTTATCTTTATCCCTGTCTGAGCAGGGACTTGAGCTCCAGCACCAGCTTATCTATGTCGGCACGGCCGACATCCTTGTGGGTCACCAGACGCAGGGTGGGTGCCGGGCTGATGAGGACTCCCCTGGCCTTGAGCCCAACTGCCAACGCCCCTGTGTCGACCCCGGCGCCGACCTTGGCATACACCATATTTGTCTGTACCAGACTCATGTCTATGTCAAACTCGGCTATCTCGCTAAGGGCCCGCGCCAGGTAGGCGGCATTGGCATGGTCTTCACCCAGACGCTCGACCTGCTCCGTCAGTGCCAGCTTGGCCGCCGCGGCCAGGATCCCCGCCTGGCGCATGCCGCCACCCAGCATCTTGCGCCACCGAATGGCCTTGGCGATCAGCCGGCTATCGCCGAGCAGCAAAGAGCCCACAGGGGCACACAGGCCCTTGGAGAGACAGATGGACACAGAGTCGAAGTGTGAGGTGATGTCGCCGATGGCGATATTCTGCGCCACCGCGGCGTTGGCGACCCTGGCACCATCCAGATGGATCTTGAGTCCATGGTTGAAGGCCAAAGCCTGGGCCTGGGCGATATAGCTCTGGGGCAATACCTTACCCCCTATGGTGTTCTCCAGGCTCAGTAGCCGGGTGCGGGCAAAATGCACATCGTCGGGTTTGATCGCCGCCTGAATATCACTCAGCAATATGCTGCCATCGCTCTGGTTGGTCAGCGGCTGCGGCTGTATGCTGCCCAGCACAGCCGCACCGCCGCCTTCAAACTTGTAATTGTGGGCCTGCTGACCGCAGAGGTACTCATCACCCCGGTCGCAATGGGACATCAGCGCCAACAGGTTGGCCTGGGTGCCGGAGCTGGTAAAGAGCGCCGCATCGAAACCGAACATCTGTGCCGCCATCTGCTGCAGCTCGTTGACCGAAGGGTCGTCACCATAGACATCATCACCGACCTCGGCTCTGGACATGGCCAGGCGCATGGCCTGTGTGGGTTGAGTCACTGTATCACTGCGAAAATCTATCATCTTGGCCTCATCAGAATGGCTGGTGCCGGCAAATACCGGGCGGGTGCGGTTCGACTTTACCCATAGCGCGCCGCGCTGTACAGGCTTGTCATTTGAATTTAACGGCAATTTTGCTTAATAGACGCCATCATGCGCCCCCTCCCCTGGGGCCATCCCAACAAACAAGCGGGCGCCACCAAGCGAGCGTCAACATGAGCATAGGCCCGGAACAAGAGCTCCGCCCAGGGATTATCAATAAGTATTTATGATGCAAGCATTTAACATTGACGACCAAAATATCGACAAAAACCACAATATCAAGCACATCCACATAGAATCAAAGATTAATAAATCTAATGCCTGAGTGCATTTTTACTCATTGTATTTATCCGGCGGGATCAGGCAGAATTTGCCTCTTTACGATCAACAGCAGACACTATGCAAGAAGCTCAATTTATCGGTTTACTCTGGACTATCGGGATCCTGGCCGAGGCCATGACGGGCGCACTGGCCGCCGGTCGCAAACAGATGGATCTTTTCGGCGTCGTCATCATAGGCTGCGCCACCGCCATAGGCGGCGGTACCCTGAGGGACATACTGCTGGGGAATTACCCCTTGATCTGGGTCGAGAATTGGCATTACCTGCTGGCCATAGCCCTGGCTTCGCTGCTGACTGTGGTCATAGCCCCTGTGATGCGCTATCTCTCCAAGCTCTTTCTGGCGATCGATGCCCTGGGACTGGCGGTATTTTCCATTGTCGGCGCCCAGAAGAGTCTGATGCTGGGCTTCAGTCCGGTAGTGGCCGTAGTGATGGGACTGGTCACTGGGGTATTTGGCGGAGTGATCCGGGATATTCTCTGCAACCAGGTGCCGCTGATCTTCCAGAAGGAACTCTATGCGGTGATCTCCCTGCTGACGGCCGGACTCTATATCCTCCTGCTCCAGTATCAGGTTGAGGAATGGCTCAATCTGCTGGTCTGTCTGGCGACGGGTTTCAGCCTGCGGATGCTGGCACTCAAGTATCACTGGTCCATGCCGACCTTCGATTATCAGTCCGGCACAGATAGCCCAATGCACTAGGCTCTGGGCACCAGCGACTAAGGTTAAGGGGGAAGCTGAGTTCCCCCTTAACAGCATCAATCCCCTTGTTCACTTATCCGCTTCAGGGCCGCCAACGCCGCATCATAGTCCGGATGATGGCTGATTTCCCCCACCAGTTCACGATACTGCAAGCGCCCTGCGGCATCTATGATCAGGATAGCCCGCGCCAGCAAGCCTTTGTTCTCGATCAACAGGCCATATTTGTCACCGAAGTCACGCCAGACAGAATCGGATAACACTTTGATCTTGTCGACACTCTCCGCCTTGCAGAAACGCTTCTGGGCGAAGGGTAAGTCTGTGCTTATGGTCAGCATCACCACGTCGTCCGGATAATGGCCCACCTCTTTGTTGAAACGTTTGGTCTGCAAGGCACAAACCCCGGTATCCAGGCTGGGAACGGCGCTGATCAGCACTGTCTTGCCCTTGAAGTCGCTCAGGGTGACAGGGTTGAACTTGTCGTCGACCAGCCTGAATCCAGGCGCCATCTGCTGCAACCCGGGTTGTGTACCCAACAGGGTCACGGGCTTATTGCCCATGGTAACCAAGGTATTATCCTTGGCCATGGCGGGCCCAAGCAGGCTCAGTCCCAACACTGTGGCCAGCACGGCGCTCATCGTCATTCTCATGGTCATTCCTCTCCTAGTCTTGCTCACAGTCTTGCTCACAGTCTTGCTCACAGTCTTGCTCATAATAGTGCTCATAGTCGTGCTCATAGCCGCGTCACAGTATTGTCTGTATTTGCAATACTGCCACTTGGGCACTCAGGCTACAGCGGTCGATAACAAATCACGGGCATAAAAAAGGTCGGCAACTGCCGACCTGGAGTTCCAAGCGAGCCATTATCTGGCCGCAGCAACTTCTTTAACATGCAAGTCCATTTGTGGAAATGGAATCGAAATGTTGGCGGCATCCAGGGCATTCTTGATCTGCTCCAGCAGCTCGAAACGGCCGGACCAGTAATCGGCTGTCTTGACCCAAGGGCGAACCACGAAGTTGATCGATGAATCCCCCAACTCAGCCAGACCGACAGTATAGCCGGGATCTTTCAGCACATACTGATTATTGTCCAATACGCTCTTCAGCACTTCCTTGGTCTTGGCTATGTCCGAATCATAGGCCACCCCTATGACGAGATCGACGCGGCGTTCGCCCAGGGCAGAAAAGTTGGTGATTGTGCCGTTCATCATGGCAGAGTTTGGCGCCACTATGACTTTGTTGTCCGGGGTACGCAACTTGGTCGAGAAGATGGTGATCTCATCTATGGTGCCGGCAATCCCGGCGGCCTCGACATAATCACCGACCCGGCAAGGGCGGAACATCACCATGAGGACACCCGAGGCGAAGTTAGACAAAGATCCCTGTAATGCCAGACCAACAGCTAAGCCGGCGGCACCCAGCACGGCAATCAGGGAAGCCGTCTGTACGCCAATTTGCCCCAGGGTGGCGATGACGGTAAACACCAGGACCACGGCCCAGACGAGATTCGCCACGAATGAAACGACAGTTTTGTCGACTTTACGGTTATGCAAGACTTTCGTCGTCACTTTCTTGGTGATATGGGCCAGGTAGCGACCAACCAAAAATATGACTATGGCAAAAAAGACTTTCAAGCCATAGGTCATCAAGAGTTCAGGCGCTTGCTCCAACAATCCATCCAGGTTTTCCATTGGTTCACTCCATTATTAATGACACTGATAAAGTTATTTTATTCCGGCGATAAACTCGAGCCGACACCTTAATCCATCTCTAACTGGCAAGCGGGTAACTATGCTGAGTCAGCAATCTCAGCGACGGCGCCGGCCCGAATGGCCCGGCGCTCATAAGCCTGGCCCTGCCGCAGCGGCAGAGGCTAACCGACACTATCACTGGCTTATCTCGCTGATTGTAAGATTGTATATTCAAATATAGCCAAGATAAAGCCACTAAATTCGCCCCCGGCCATGGGCCCCAATAACAAGGAAGCGGCTATTGCCGCTTCCTGGTTCGTCCTATGTCACCCTGGGGTTATTTCATCGCCGCCTTGGGGGGATAATTCTGCATTATGCTGGCTACCGCAGCATTGATGATCTGGACCTTTTCCTGGGGGCTCTTCTTATTGCGCACTGTGTCTGCCAGTGAGCCACGCCAAACCAGCTTATTGGTCTTGTGATCTACTATATCCAAGATCAGAGTCCCGACTTCGTATTCACGCACGCTGGTCTGGGTCTGCATGCCGGCGCCCCATCCCCAGGCAGGGCCATAATAAGGGTTGTAACCGAAGTTACTGCTGAAGGTATCGACATCGATCTTCTTGTCTATCTTGGTCAGGTAATTCACCAGCACATCTGCATTGGCCATATCCACTTGTTTGAAGCCCTTCATGGCAAGCTCGGCATTCATCGCATCCCTGACCCGCTCATCCATCAAACCATCCAGTTGGTAACTGGCGCCATCCATCTGCTTGGCGACCCAGGCATAGGTCTTATACTGAGTGAAATTTACCCCTGGGTCGTAATCCCAGCTCGTCTTGGTCGAACTACAGGCACTCAGTGCCAGCACGGCTACAGCCAACAGTAGTTTTTTCATATCGTCTCCAGGTTAGGAACCTATTGCACCCAGTGCATCTTGCCTCAGCTTACCTACTAGTCCCATGATCTACAAATGAATTTCATTTCATGTCAGCCGAGGTTAAGTTTGCACCGCCCCACTCTCACCTGCACAAGTGGCATGGTCCACTACCTTTACTGATCATAGCCCATCCCTGGCGCTGTTGCCTCTGGACGGGCCGGCAATGGTGAGCTCCGGACCCATTCCATGCATCTGCATAAAGCTGTCAGAGTTCAAGATTTTAACTGCCAGAGACAGCGCTATTTTGGTAGACTGAACCGAGTTCAGGAAAAGGTTTAAGACAGATGAAAGCAGATCCCAACGTATCCTTGGTCTACAGTACAGATATAGGCCGCATTACCCAAGAAGCTGCGCCGCAGCAAGCGCCCGAAACCGACGGTATAGTGCGCATTCATAAGGACAGCAAGGGCCGCAAGGGCAAAGGCGTCTCCTTGATCAAGGGCCTGCCGCTCGATGATGCGGGGCTGAAGGCGCTGGCTCAGAAACTCAAGAAACAATGTGGTTGTGGCGGAACGGTCAAAGATTTCGTCATTGAAGTCCAGACAGATAACAGAGAGCAACTCAAGACCTTGTTGGAAAAGCTCAATTATAAGGTCAAACTCGCCGGCGGATAAGATTGCCAGCTTAACTCTGCTATGGAGCCAGTTAATGGATAGCCTGCAAAACCATTTGTTGATCGCCATGCCGTCGCTGCAAGAAACCTTCTTCGAGCGCGCGGTCATCTATGTCTGTGAGCATGATGCCAGGGGGGCCATGGGACTGATCATCAACCGGCCATTAGGCATAGAGATAGATGAATTGTTGCGGCAGATGGAGCTGCCCGAACAGCCCAAGGTAGCGACAGAGCTGCATGCCCAGGTGCTGATAGGCGGCCCAGTGACCCCGGACCGGGGGTTCGTGCTCCACGACGCCCAACCCCATTGGAGCAATAGTCAGACCTTGACCGACGAACTCATGCTCACCAGCTCCAGAGACATATTGTCGGCATTGGGCACGGATAAGGCCCCGAAGCAGTTCATGGTCGCCCTGGGTTATGCCGGCTGGAGCAAAGATCAGCTGGAACAAGAAGTTGCCGACAACGTCTGGTTGACTATTCCCGCAACCAGGGCCCTGTTGTTCGAGGTGCCCTATGACGAACGCTGGCAGCAGGCTTGCCGTGCCTTGGGTTTCGATACCTGGCAGATATCCCACCAAACCGGCCATGCATAGTCGCCGGTCATAATAGACACATAAAATGAATTCCAGAACCGTATTAGGCTTCGATTTCGGCACCAAGAGCATAGGTGTCGCCATAGGCCAGGAAATTACCGCCAGCGCCGCCCCACTCTTATCCCTCAAGGCCGTCGACGGGATCCCCAACTGGGATGAGGTAGGCCAACTCATCAAGGAGTGGCAGCCGGACCTGGTGGTGGTCGGCTTGCCGCTCAACATGGACGGCACAGAGCAGGACATGACCCACAGGGCGCGTAAATTTGCCAATCGCATCAATGCCCGCTTCGGCGTCAAGATAGCCACCCAGGATGAGCGGCTCACCACCACAGATGCCAAGGCCAGGCTGTTCGAACTGGGGGGCTATAAGTCGCTCTCCAAGGGCCAGGTGGATGCCGTCTCGGCTGTGCTCATCATAGAGAGTTATTTCGAGAATCAATACGGCTAGTGCCAATGCCAGCCGCCGGGGATGGAGACAGGGATTAGATACTGGGATTAGAAGTGCAGAGGGGTAGAAGTACAGAGGGAGCCATGGGCTCCCTCTGTGTTCTAGCTGCCCGTATCTGCGCTATGCATGAGCTTGCTTCGGCACTTGCTTCGGGCATGGCCTGCCGTCATTTAGAGGTAGGGGCGTACCAGATTGGCCATCATCTTGATATGCAACTCATCATCGTTCAATGCAGGTATGTAACGGAATGCCTGGCCACCGGCCTGTTCGAAGATCTCGCGATTCTCGCCCACTATTTCTTCCAGCGTCTCCAAACAATCGGCACTGAAGGCCGGACAGAGTATGGCCACATTCGTGACCCCGCCCGCAGCCAAGGCCTTCATGGTCGCATCCGTGTAGGGCTGCAGCCATTTGGCCTTGCCGAAACGGGACTGGAAGGTCATCACATAGTCGCTATCCGTCAGCCCCAGCTTTTCGACCACCAATGCAGTGGTCCTGGCACAGAAACAATAATAAGGGTCGCCCAGATGCAGATTGCGCTCCGGCATGCCATGGTAGGACAACACAAGTTTCTGCGGCTTGCCATGGCGCTCAAAGTCCTGCCGAATAGAGGCTGCCAGCGCCTCTATATAGTCGGGGTTATCATGATAGCTATTGATGAAATGCAGTGCCGGCAGGTAACGCCACGAAGACAGCTCGGAGGCGATCGCATCGAAGGCCGAAGCAGTGGTAGGTGCGGCATACTGGGGATACAAGGGCAACACCACCAGCTTATCCACCCCGTCCCTATGCATAGTCCGCAGTTCGTTGGCAATCGAAGGTTCACCGTAACGCATGCCTAAGCCGACGGCAGCCTGACAGCCTTCCTGTTGCAGCAGCGTCGCCAGCTTGGCCTGTTGCCGGCGACTGATGGCCAGCAAGGGTGAGCCATCGGCACGCCACACCTTGCGATACAGGGCAGCCGATTTTGCCGGTCGAATCCGCAATATGATGCCATGCAGTATCAGCAGCCATAAGAATCTGGGGATCTCCACCACCCTGGGATCGGCCAAAAATTCGGCCAAATAACGCCGAACCGCCCCAGTGGTTGGCGCCTCCGGGGTACCCAAATTCAACAACAACACCCCGGTTTTGCCACGCTCGGCGTGACCCGTATTTTTCGATAAGCCTAAATATTTAGCCAAAACAGCCTCTTGATAATGGATAATGCAAAAATACTAGAAGAGCGCCTCTATGGCCTGCTTCAGCTCCGCACTGTCGGGTTTGACTCTGGAATTAAACCTCTGCACCTGCTCGCCATCGGCACTGACCAGATACTTGAAGAAATTCCATTTGGGCGAGCCGGCCTTGTCGCCAAGATAGTCGAACACGGGATTCACATCCGAGCCACGCACCGCAGATGTCGCCAGCATGGTGAAGGTGACCCCATAATTGATGTAACAAATCTTGGCCGTCTTGGCCTCCTCGTTTTCCTCCTGGAAGAAGTCATCCGATGGAAAACCTATCACCACCAAGCCTTTATCCCTGTATTGTTCATGCAGGGCTTCCAATGCCTTGAACTGGGGCGTGAAACCACAATGACTGGCGGTGTTGACTATCAACACAGGCTTGCCCTGGGTCAGCTCGCACAGATCAACCGTCTCCTTGGAATGCAGCTTGCGCATCTGATGCTCCAGGTAGGCAGGACAGGTCGCCGCCAAGGCCACCGTGCTGGAACTGCCCAACAACAGCAGGGCCAGACCGAGTTTATGAAGCATATGTTCTCCTCCCATGAGGACTATTGGTCGCCGAATGTTTAGGGATCATATTGAAGTTAGAAATAAAAGCCAATATTGATGTTCAAACGTGAATGCCAGGCGCTGTCGGCTGCGGCTATGCCGACACCCGGACCATCGACAAACCACATGTTCTTGCCCGCAATCCAATCCAGGTAAGAATAGAATTTCCCGGCGGTGATGGCACAGCCGGTGACATTCTGAGTCGATGTGCTGCGACCGGCCCCAGACACTAACACCTGACTGAAGTCATTGTAACAATTCAAGTTCGAAATAGGGCCCCAGCTCACATCTATACTGCGGGAAAGGTTGGCAGTGACCACATCCGCCCTGGAAGCCACTTCGAAGGGAAAGCCGAAGGCCGACAACCCCAGGCGGTTGGCCGCCGCTACCCGGTAGTCATAGTGCAGGTATTGCAACTGCGCCTGCCACTGTTGCCAGTCGGTCTGCCAATGTGCGGCCAGGGCATAGGCTGTGGCATCCTCTCCCTGGGAATTATCGGTTGCACCGACATAATCCAACTTGGCATATTGCAGGGAGACGCCGAATCTATGGCTCGGCTCTCCCTTTGCCATTCCCCCTGGGTTGAGCCGATATTCAATTCTGGCATTGAGTTGCCCCGCCTCCTCATAGGGTGAGCCCTCGGTGGTGGCCACATCAAAGGAATATCTGTCATAACGCGTGCCATTTGCGTATTCATCGTTGGCAAAATAGGCCAGATCCAGCCTCAGGTTTTCATCTTTATATTGCCAATGCACGCCGGCATCATAGTCATCTTCGAACCCCAGATAGTAGGTGGCGCCGAACCAGAAAGAGTGGGAGGCATAGGGCAAGAGCCCAAAAGGCACTTGAGTCACCCCGGCTTGTACCTTTTGCTCCTCGGTCAACTGATAACCGAAATAAGCGTGATGGATCACGTCCATATCCTGATACCAGCGATATTGAGCCGAGGCAAACAAGCCGTCTTCCTGATAATTCACCTCGGCACGGAACAATTCGAAAGCCAGCTTGGGGTCATCATCATAGTCCTTCCAGGCATAATTGACCCGCACTGCGCCACCTAGGTCCAGGCCAGGCGTCACAGCCACGGCCTGGGCGTTGAATGCCAACGGCATGCATAGCAGTGGCATGCATGAGAGTGGCAGGGGTAAATAGCTCTTCATAAGCTTCCTCAGTAAATATCCATTGCAGTAATCAGTTAAGCCTAGTCGAAACAAAATCCGCTACCGCCTTGGGCGCCACCAATGGCTCATGGACCAGGGCATAGCCTGAAATATTGAGCATAAAAAAATGGCAGCCCAGGGCTGCCATCGACTTGAGTCAGGGCGTTAATCCATATCCAGGGTCACGCCATCCATCAGGCCTGAGTCGGCCGATTCCGAACTCTGCAGCTTGATCATCAGGCGCAGATCGTTGGGTGAGTCGGCGTGATGCAGCGCATCTTCGTAGGTGATCTCGCCTTCGAGATACAACTTGAACAAGGCCTGATCGAAGGTCTGCATCCCCTGCTCGTTGGACTTGGACATGGTTTCCTTCAGGCTATGCAGTTCGTTCTTGGCGATGAGCCCTGCGACCCTGGGGGTATTGATCAATATTTCGATGGCGGCGCGGCGGCCGCTGCCGTCGGCCTTGGGCACAAGTTGCTGCGCCACTATGCCGCGCAGATTGAGCGACAAGTCGAACAACAGCTGCTGATGCTTGCTCTCGGGCACCAGGTGCATGATCCTGTCCAGCGCCTGGTTGGCATTGTTGGCATGCAGGGTCGCCATGCACAGATGGCCCGTCTCGGCAAACGACAGGGCAAATTCCATGGTTTCCTGGGTACGGATCTCGCCTATGAGGATCACATCCGGCGCCTGGCGCAGTGAACTCTTGAGGGCGGCATCGAAGGACTCGGTATCTATGCCCACTTCCCTCTGGGTGATGATGCTCTTCCTATGGTCGTGAACGAATTCCACCGGATCTTCTATGGTCAATATGTGGCCGCGGGCATTGGCATTGCGATAGCCAACCAAGGCCGCCAGGGAGGTCGACTTACCCGTACCTGTGCCGCCGACCATGATGATCAGCCCGCGCTTGCTCATCACTAACTCCTTGAGTATCGGCGGCAGCTTGAGATCATCGACCTCGGGGATCTTGGTCTCGATGCGGCGCATCACGCAGCCGGGGGATTCACGTTGCCAGAAGGCACTGACCCGAAAACGCCCCAGCTCCTTGGCGGCGAAGGCGAAGTTGCATTCCCTGGAGTCATGAAACTCCTGTTTCTGCGCTTCTGTCATCAGGGATTCGACAAAATCCAGCGCCTGAGCCGGGGTGAAGGAGGTCTCGCCCAGTGGACGCAGCTCACCGTCTATCTTGGCACTGGGCGGAAAACCTGCGGTGATGAACAAGTCAGAGGCCTTGCGCTCGACCATCACCTTCAAAAAGGGACGAACATCCATCATGGCTCCTTAAAAAGTCGCTTGTTTGTTGGAACTCTTGGACATGGCATCCTCACGGGTGATGAGTCCGCGGTTCACCAGGGTCTGCAGGCATTGCTCCAGGGTTTGCATCCCATGGGCCATGCCTGTCTGGATGGCGGAATACATCTGTGCCACCTTGTCTTCGCGGATCAGGTTGCGAATCGCCGGGGTGCCCATCATGATCTCATGGGCCGCCACCCGGCCACCGCCGACCTTCTTGATCAGCGTCTGGGAGATCACCGCCTGCAAGGATTCGGACAGCATGGTTCTGACCATGTCCTTCTCACCTGCGGGGAAAACATCCACCACCCTGTCTATGGTCTTGGCCGCCGAGGTGGTATGCAGGGTGCCGAACACCAGATGACCTGTTTCGGCCGCCGTCATCGCCAGGCGTATGGTTTCCAGATCGCGCATCTCGCCCACCAGGATCACATCGGGATCCTCACGCAATGCACTGCGCAGCGCCGCATTGAAACTATGGGTATGACGATGCACCTCACGTTGGTTGATCAGACATTGCTTGTTGGGATGGACAAATTCTATCGGGTCTTCGATGGTCAATATGTGGTCGTGACGGTTCTCGTTAACATAATCTATCATGGCCGCCAGGGTGGTACTCTTACCCGAGCCTGTTGGACCTGTCACCAGCACCAATCCCCGCGGAAAGCTGGCGATTTTCTTGAAGATCTCCGGGGCGCCCAACTGTTCCAGGGAGAGTATGTCGCTGGGAATGGTACGGAATACCGCCGCCGCACCTCGGGATTGATTGAAGGCGTTGACACGAAAACGCGCCAAATTAGGTACCTCGAAGGAAAAATCGATTTCCAGGTGTTCTTCGAAGTCCTTGCGCTGCTTGTCGTTCATTATGTCATACACAAGCCTGTGTACGCCCTGGTGGTCCAGCGCGGGTAAGTTAATCTTTCTCACTTCACCGTCCACACGTATCATAGGGGGTATCCCGGCCGACAGGTGTAGATCCGAGGCTTTGTGTTTTACACTAAAGGCTAATAACTCAGTGATTTCCATAGTTAGGGACATCCATTCAAGCAGATAATAACATCATGACAACAATAACAGACAGACTAGCCCAGGCCCAGCACAGGATTGCGCTCGCGGCGCAAAAATGCGCCAGGGATCCCGCAGATATCACCCTGTTGGCCGTCAGTAAAACCAAGCCGCTGGCCCAGATCATAGCAGCCTATGAGGCGGGGCAACGGCGTTTTGGTGAAAACTATGTTCAGGAAGGCGAAAGTAAGATAATTGCACTGAAAGCCGACTATCCGGATATAGAGTGGCATTTTATCGGACCGCTGCAATCGAACAAGAGCCGCATCGTCGCCGAGCACTTCGATTGGATGCATACCCTGAGTCGGGAGAAGATAGCCCAGCGCCTGAGCGAACAAAGGCCGGCCGGCATGGCGCCACTCAATGTCTGCATCCAGATCAATGTCAGTCAGGAAGAGAGCAAGTCCGGGGTCGCGCCGGAACATATGTTGCCACTGGCCGCCGCCATTGCCGGGCTGTCCGGTCTATGCCTCAGGGGGCTGATGGCCATTCCGACCGCAACCTATGATTATGAATTGCAACGCAGGGAGTTTGCCCAGCTGCAGCAATTGTTTCAGCAGTTGCAGGCCCATTACCCCGAGGTAGATACCCTGTCCATGGGCATGAGTAACGATCTGGAGACCGCCATAGCGCAGGGCTCGACCCTGGTGCGCATCGGCAGCGCCATCTTCGGTGAGCGCGACTAGTCACTGTTCCCCTTGTTTTTCAGCGATAAAGCCCAAATAATGTTAGGGTTTAGCGCTCAGGACTCATAGAGATCAGGTCACAGACATTCTGGCCGCCAGTAGACACGGTCAACCAACAGCAGAGAATATCATGACTCATCATAAGGTATGTTTTATCGGCGCCGGCAATATGCCGCGCAGCATCATCAGCGGACTGGTAAAGAGTGGCTATCCGGCAACACTCATTCAGGCAAGCAACCCAAGTACCCCCAAGCTCGAGGCGCTCGCGGCCGATTTCGGCATCCGGGTGACCCAGGATAACAGGGCCGCCGCCCAAGAAGCCGATGTGGTGGTGCTCAGCGTAAAACCCCAGTTGATGCAGGCCGTATGCGAAGAGCTGAGCGACATAGATTTCAGCAACAAGCTGGTCGTCACCATCGCCGCAGGCGTCACGGCCGAACGCTACGGCGACTATTTCAAGCAGCCCATTAAACTCATACGCACCATGCCCAACACTCCGACCCAGATAGGCGTCGGCATGACGGGCCTGTATGCCGCCGAGGATGTATCTGCCGCAGACAGAAGCCTCTGCGAACGCCTGATGGCCAGTGGCGGCGAAGTTGTCTGGGTCGATAAGGAAGCAGACTTGAATCAGGTAATCGCCCTGGCCGGCAGTTCTCCGGCGTATTTCTTTCTCTTCATGGAAGCCATGATGGATGCCGGCATGGAGATGGGCATGGATGAGGCCAAGGCGCGCCAGCTGGTACAGCAAGCGGCCTTGGGAACAGCGCAAATGCTCAAGCAAAATCCGCAGTTGAGCCCGGCCGAGCTGAGAAACAATGTCACCTCCAAGGGGGGCACCACTGCCGAGGCCATAGCCACCTTCGAGCGCGGCGATTTACGGGGTTTGGTCAAACAGGCGATGAGCAACTGTATCAAACGGGCCGAAGAAATGGCCAAGACGTTTTAATTCAGGCAATTTATCTCATGCCCGTCCAAGAGCATGACAACAAAAGGTAGTAGCTAGCGATGAATGCATTAACCTTCTTAATCAGTACCCTGTTCGATCTCTACCTCATGGTGGTGATACTGCGCATCTGGCTGCAACTGGCAAGGGCCGATTTCTACAATCCGTTCAGCCAGTTTATCGTCAAGGCGACACACCCGATACTGGCTCCCATGCGCCGGATATTGCCTTCCTTCGGCAGTCTGGACACAGCCTCCCTGGTGCTGGCCCTGTTGGTGGTGATAGTGAAGGTGCTGCTGCTCAGCCTGATCGCAGGCGCCGCCATAGACATAATCACCCTGCTGGTGTTTGCCGCCGTCACTGTGGCCAAGCAAGCCGGTGTCCTGCTGTTCTGGATGTTGCTCATCCGCGCCATTCTCAGCTGGTTCAACCAAGGTTATAACCCGATAGTCATGGTGATGGGTCAGCTCACAGAGCCCCTGTTGGCCCCTGTGCGTCGCATCATCCCGCCCATAGGTGGCCTGGATCTGTCCGTGCTCCTGGTCATAATTGCAATGAATTTCATCAACATCTTGCTGGCGCAATACCTGCCTTTCTGGGCCGTTATCTGATGCCAGCTGTCGTGGAGCAGCAGGATGCCCTGCTGCTGAATCTGTATATACAGCCCAAGGCCAGCCGGGATCAGATAGTGGGTCTGCATGGCGAGGAACTGAAGGTCGCCATCACGGCGCCGCCGGTCGACGGCAAGGCCAATGCGCATCTGAGCAAGTACCTGGCCAAGGCTTTCAAGGTGCCAAAGAGTGATATTCAGATCCTCAAAGGCGAGCTTGGGCGCCACAAACAAGTCAAGATAATCAATCCCAAAAACATCCCGCCGGAAATTGCGGCGCTTTTGTGAATGGCGATAAATTCCCTTGGTGCATCCCAAGACACAACACTATACTCAGCAGAAGAACCGAGAATAAGGTAGCTCACCATGTTACGTAACATACTTACCATGCTAGTCCTGACCGCCAGCCTATGTGGCGTGGCAAATGCCGAACAAAAAGAGCAAGTTGGCAACTATGATATCCACTATATGGCATTGAGCAGCACCTTCCTCACCCCGAGCATTGCCAAGACCTACGGCATAGAGCGCAGCCGTTACATGGGCATAATCAATATCGCTGTGCTCAATACCAGCGAGGAAGGCAGTCCCGCAGTGCCGGTGGAAATTTCCGGGATAGCCAATAACTTACTCGATGCCAGGATGGAACTGAAATTCAGGGAAATCCGTGAAGGCGATGCCATCTACTATATTGCCGAAGTGCCTTATCGTGACGATCAGGAGATTAACTTCCAGATAGCGATAAAACATGGCAATCAGTTGAATACCAATTTGAAATTCAAGCAAAAATTCTACGTCGAATAACACCTTTCCCCCATAGCCCCTGCAACGCCCCTGGGCATGGATATCCATGCCCTGCTCCGCCGCCTTATCGCACCTGCTCCCGCCGCCGCAAACGTTGACTCGCCTGTCCTTTAACGCCGGATTTAGGTATCATTGCCCCCAGGATTTCCCCGTAATTTTACAGGTAGCAGATGAAGCAAGTGGTACTCGCCAGCGGCAATAAAGGCAAATTAGCAGAATTCGATGAGATGCTGTCCCGCCACGGCATACAGATACTGGCACAGAGCCAATTTTCCGTGCCGGAAGTGGCAGAGACAGGCACCACCTTCGTCGAGAATGCCATCATCAAGGCCAGACATGCGGCAGAAATTACCGGTATGGCGGCCATAGCCGACGACTCAGGGCTGGAGGTGGATTGTCTGCAGGGGGCTCCCGGCATTTATTCGGCCCGCTATGCCGGGGATGGCGCCGACGAGCGTGACAACTATCTTAAACTGCTAAGCGCCCTCGGGGACGAGAGCCGCCGCAGCGCCCGCTTCCAGTGTGTACTGGTGTATATGCGCCACGCCAAAGATCCGACCCCCATCATCTGCCAAGCCAGCTGGGAGGGACAGATAAGCCATGCTCCCATGGGCGAGCAGGGGCACGGCTATGATCCCGTGTTCATTCCACAGGGACAGGACTGCACCGCGGCGCAGCTGAGCAGTGAAC
Source organism: Shewanella sp. AS16 (assembly GCF_021412365.1). Taxonomy (NCBI): domain Bacteria; kingdom Pseudomonadati; phylum Pseudomonadota; class Gammaproteobacteria; order Alteromonadales; family Shewanellaceae; genus Shewanella; species Shewanella sp. AS16. The sequence continues at coordinate 740,753 of NZ_JAKCLK010000001.1, forward strand.
AGAAGAACGCCGCCAGTCATAGGGGCAAGGCGCTGGCCTTGCTGGTTGAAGCCATGAAGTCCAGAGGCATCTTCGCCGAGGAAAGCCAAAGCTGATGTTGACCTTGCCGCCGCTGAGCCTATACATACATATTCCCTGGTGTGTGCAGAAGTGCCCCTACTGTGACTTCAACTCCCACGGCCAGAATGGCGAGCTGCCACAGCAGGCCTATGTCGATGCCTTGCTGGCGGATCTGCGCCAGGATCTCGGCTATGTGCAGGGGCGCGAGATACATACCATCTTCATCGGCGGCGGCACCCCATCTCTGTTCGATGCCGGTCAGATTGAGCGTTTGTTGCAAGGGGTCAGGGCCATGGTCCCCTTCAGCGCCGACATAGAAATCACCATGGAAGCCAATCCCGGCACCCTGGAACACGACGATTTCGCCGCCTACCGTCAGGCCGGCGTCACCCGCCTGTCGATTGGGGTGCAGAGCTTTTCCAGAGACAAGCTCAACCTGCTGGGACGCATTCACGATCAGCATGAGGCCCAAACTGCCGGTTTGAAGGCGGCCGAAGCCGGCTACCAGAGCTTTAACCTGGATCTCATGCATGGCCTGCCCAACCAGAGCTTCGACGAAGCCATGGCAGATATAGACACGGCAGCGGCACTCTCGCCACCGCACCTGTCCTGGTATCAGCTGACCATAGAGCCCAATACCCTGTTTCACTCCAAGCCGCCACAGCTGCCGGATGACGAAGCACTGTGGCATATCTATGAGCAAGGGCAGCAGAAGCTGGCGGCTCTGGGCTATGAGCAGTATGAGATCTCCGCCTATGCCAAGCCGGGCTTTCAATGCCGCCACAATCTCAATTACTGGCAGTTCGGCGATTACCTCGGCATAGGCTGTGGGGCCCATGGCAAGATCACCCTGCCGGGGCAGGAACGCATCCTGCGTACCGTGAAGATAAAACATCCCAAGGGCTATCTGGCGGCCGATGATTACTGCTTCGAAACCACAGAGGTGGCCGAAGCCGACAGGGCATTGGAATACCTGATGAATAGGTTACGCCTGATGGCGCCTATTCCTAAACTTGAGTTCGAGCAACGCACAGGCCAGTCCAGGGATACCCTGAGCGAAGGCATGGAAAAGGGACGCCTGCGGGGCCTGCTGACGGAAACCCAGGACTTTTGGCAACTGACCCCCAAGGGGCATATGTTCGTCAACGATCTGCTGTCCCAATTCTGTTAACCAGGTTTTTGCTAACTAAGGTTTTGTTAACTAAGGTTTTGTTAACAAAGTTTTTGCTAACAAAGGGGCTGTAACCCAAGTCTCGGCAGCAAGGAGTTCTGTGCGAGAGACTCGGGTTTATGATACAAAGTCATTGCCGCCGGGGGATGTTTACCGCATCACGGGCGGCAATAGACACATTTTCTAACACTTATATCACCACTTTCCCGTCCGGCTTCTTTAGGATAGCAAGCACTATTCACAGGAAGCTTACCCAATGCAGATAACAACCAAAACCAGCATAATTGCATTAACCCTCTCGGCCCTGCTCAGCGGCCCCCTGTATGCCGCATCGACCACAGAGTCAGGTACCGAGGCCAAGACAGGGATCACGGCACAACAGAGCGAGTCGCAAAAAGCCAACGCCTTGTTCGAGCGCGTCTTCATGGACAATGTCATGGCCAGCCCCATATCCCAGACTTATATGGGGATAAAGCAAGATTATGATAAATGGGATGATATTGGCGAGGACGCGGATGCCAAGGCCCATGCCATGGCCGAGCGCCATCTGGCCGAGGTGAATCGCATAGATGCCAAGCAGCTCGACGCTCAAACCGGCCTCAGCCTCAAATTGCTGCAACAGTCGCTGCAAAACGAACTGGCAGACTATAAGTGGCGCTACCACAACTACCCGGTAAACCAGATGTACGGTGGCCACTCCATGATAGCCTCCTTCCTCATCAATCAACATCAGATCACGGATGTGAGCGATGCCAAGGCCTATATAAGCCGTCTCAAGGGGGTCACCAAACGTCTGGCGCAACTGCAGACGGCGTTGGAGATCCGCGCCAAGCAAGGCATCATAGCGCCTAAGTTTGTGTTTCCTTACGTTATTTCCGACAGCGAGAACATAATAACAGGCGCCCCCTTCGATAAGGGTGCAGACAGTGCCCTATGGGCCGATTTCAAGCGCAAGCTGGCGGCATTGAAACTGAGCGATGCCGAGTCTGAGCCTTTGCTGGAAGCCGCCAGCGAGGCGCTGACGACCCAGGTTGAGCCTGCTTATCGCAAGTTGATCGCCTATGTGAAGACCCTGGAGACCAAGGCGGATAACCGCGACGGTGTCTGGAAACTTCCCGAGGGGGCAGCCTTCTACAGGAATGCGCTGCAACGCACTACGACCACGAACATGACGGCGGAGGAGATCCATAAACTCGGACTCTCGGAAGTCAGCCGTATTCATGAGCAGATGCGCGGCATCATGAAGCAAGTGGGCTTCAAAGGAGATCTGCAGGCCTTCTTCAGCTTCATGCGTGACGATCCCCAATTCTACTATCCCGACACCCAGGAAGGTAAAGCCGCCTACCTGGCCGAGGCCAAACACCTGATAGGCACCATGAAGTCCAACCTGAGCCGGGTGTTCAAGGTCGAACCCAAGGCAGATCTGGTGGTCAAGGCTGTCGAGGCCTTCCGAGAACAGTCCGCAGGTAAGGCCTTCTACGAGCAACCTGCCCCGGACGGTTCCCGCCCAGGTTCTTACTACGCCAACCTCTACGACATGAAGGCCATGCCTAAGTATCAGATGGCGGCGCTGGCTTACCATGAAGGCATTCCCGGCCACCATATGCAGATTGCCATAGCCCAGGAACTGCAGGACATGCCCAAGTTCCGCAAGTTTGGCGGCTATACGGCTTATGTCGAAGGTTGGGGCCTGTACAGCGAGTACTTCCCCAAGGAGATGGGTTTCTACAGCGATCCATACTCAGACTTTGGCAGGCTGGCGATGGAATTATGGCGCGCCTGTCGCCTGGTGGTGGATACCGGCATTCACGCCAAGCAATGGACCCGGGAACAAGGCATAGCCTACTATGTCAACAATACCCCCAATGCCGAGTCGGACGCCAGGAAGATGGTCGAACGTCACATAGTCATGCCTGGCCAGGCGACGGCTTACAAGGTAGGCATGCTCAAGATACTGGAATTACGCCACAAGGCCCAGCAACAGCTGGGGGCCAAGTTTGACTTGCGGGACTTCCATACCTTGGTGCTGAAGAATGGTCCGCTGCCGCTGGATGTACTGAGCGAGCAGGTCGATGCCTGGATAGCCGGGCATAAGGCCTAGGCCGGCAAATAAGAGCCAATAAAAAAGCCACATTGAGTGGCTTTTTTATTGGAAGTAATTGGCGCTCCCAACGCATCATCTTACTGTGTATCGCTATTTTAGGTGCGATTTTAGGGTACAGAAAGATAGAATTTTTCCCCGACCGCCGGTTGAGCTTGGTGACTATTAGCTTCTGAGCCTTGAAAAATCACCCCGGCATGACTGCCGGGGTAAACCAAAAATAGGATGATGGTTTCAAAGCCAACATTGTATTAGTTCGTAAACTCTGTCGGCATCGATCCTCAGTTGCAACTTGCCGATCTGTACAACACAAACGAAAGGGGTCATTTCCATTTGCGCCGCAGGACTCAGATCCCTGAGGACCAACTGCACTCATTGTATTGAAAACAAAACAGACTGCAACAGGCATTCTAAAAAAGCCTGTGACGAGAGAGTTTAATCAGGCTGTTTAAATAACAATCAACACTTTTAATTCATTGATATTAAATAACTTTTAAACATCAGCACCCAACCGCACCGCTATTATCCACAATAAAGAACAATGTTTCCATTATCACTTACGTTCGCTGAAGAGTTCGACATAGGGTGCATCCCAATAAGGCGGCGTACCTATGTGGTTTTTAATGAAGTCGATAAAGGCACTGACCTTGGGTGCCAGGTGCTTGCGCCTCGGATAAACGGCCTGCAGCGGTAGGTTATGGGTCAACTGCCAGTCGCGCAGCAAAGGCACTAGGGTGCCCTTGGCTATCTCGTCTTCCATCAGATAACTGGCCAGATAGACCACCCCCAGGCCGCTGATCGCCGCCGACTTCAGCGCCGGCGCATTGTCGACCCTGAAGTTGCCCGAGACACCTATTTCACAATAGTCATCGCCTTTCTTGAACTGCCACATACTATGCTCATGCCACTCGCCCTGATAGACGAGACAGTTATGATCTACCAGCTGCTCAGGACGGCTTGGTTCCCCATGCCTGGCAACATAGCCGGGAGAGGCCACCAGCAGGAACTGACACTTCATCAGGGGCCGGGCCACCATCCCCAAGGGCAACTGCTCGGACATGGTCAACAAGAGATCCAGACCTTCGCTGACGACATCGACCTTATGATCCAGCAGGCTGACCTGTAGCTCCAATTCAGGATGTTTGGCCATGAATGCCGGCAAGGCTGGGATCAGGTGCATGGTACCGAAGGATTGCGAAATGCCGACCTTGAGCACCCCACGGGTGGCATCGTTGAGATTATGCACGCTGGCGATGGCCTGATCCGTATCGCGCAGAATTTCCTCCCCCTGGACATAGAGCAGGTGCCCGGCTTCGGTCAGACTCAGGCTGCGGGTGGTACGCTGTATCAGTTGCACCCCTAACTTATGTTCCAGATCGGCCACCTGAGTACTCACCTTGGACTTGGAGATCCCCAGCCTTCTGGCCGCCGCACTGAAACTGCCGGCTCTGGCCACATGAGTAAATATCGCAATAGGTTCTAACAGTTCTAACATGAAAGTTGCCTTAAGCTGGTTACGTCACTGAAGTAATAATTTTCGGCGGCCTAAAATCAGAGTATTCATCTTTTTCATACACCTTATCCAGCTATATCTGCTGATATTGGCGACATGGAAAGTCTGTCAGGCCGGGGAAAACAAAATAATGCAGGGCTTGCCATCTGAATCTAGCGTCAGATTTTTGTTATTTTTTAAGAGTATATCAAATATTGGCTTGCTGGCTGCATTTATCCTCGAACCTTGGGGTTAAAGCGGCTCTCCGCCTCAGCCAAGCAAGACAAGATTTCCCGGAAAGGCTGTGTTGCAAACGCCGGCGACCCGGGTGTGGCGGCCACTTTCCGGACGCCGGATAAGAAAAAACCCCTGCATCAAAGGGGAATGCAGGGGGCGCAAGTCATTATCGAGCAAGGGAGGTAACAGGCTAACTAATCTCTGATGACACTATTCACGCAGCGGCTGAGGCTCAGATTCTGCCAACACATAGGGAGCCAACTCGGGGATTTCCTGTCTCAGCTGCCCTTCGAGCACCAGCAACTGCTCGAAGCGATTGCACAGGCCTTCGGCCTTGGCTTCCAGGGCCGAAGATTGAGTTTCAACCTGGGTCTCTATATCATCGCCTATGGCCTCCATCTTGGCGGAAAATGTCTCCATTTTCTGCTCGAAGCTAACCCCATCTGAGGACATCAACTGGCTGCCGAGGCTCATCATCAGGCTGCCGATGGAGTTCTGCACCAGATCCTCGATTTCCTGTTCAAATTCATCACCGAAGGCCTCATCCAGCGACGAGTCGGTCGCGCCAAGATAGTAACGCTCACCATCCTGGTAGGCGATGCTGTCGAGACGCTGCTTAAGCCCGGATACGAGCTTGTCAAACTTATCCCCTGAATCTTCACCCAACAAAGGGGTCAATGCCATGGTGACGGCCTTGGATGCCAAAGACACAGCCTCGTTCACCAGGCCTATGACCTCGGGAACCTGTGCCGACACTTCGGTCGAATACTGGGTGAGTATTGCCTTCTGTTTGGCATTCAGGCTTACCTGCTTGCCTTCGACATAGAGGCGATCCAATTCGATACGATACTGCTCAACGCCTTTGTCGCTGACGGTGAGCTTCTTGGGTTCGACAGTCAGATCGTAATTCAAAGCGACCTTACAGCTATTCACTTCCACGCCATGGGATTGCGCCTCATGGGCCTGTGCCAGGCCGCCCAGGGCAAACAGTCCTGTGCTTATCACTAAACCTGTCATTAACTTGTTCATTTTCATCTCTAGCATCCTATTCCGTAAGGGTCCTGATGTGCTGCTTCTTGATACATAGATAGCACAACGCGTGCCAATCTTTCAATACATTGAAAACAAAGGGTTTTAAATGGGATGATACTCAAGCTGCGGCCCTGAGTTGGCAAATAACACCATTATCTGGTGTTATTTGCCAGGCGTTTTTCGCCGGGATTGGCGCCATGCGCCTGAGGATGAAGATTGAGAATATGAGTCGAGACTAGAAGATGCAACGTCCGAGCTCTTGGCTCAAATGCTCCAACATGGCGGTTCCGGCCAGGGAATTTCCCTGTTTATCCAATTCCGGCGACCAGACACAGATGGCCATGTCCCCAGGGATCACGGCAATGATGCCGCCACCTACGCCACTCTTGCCCGGCATGCCGACTCTATAGGCGAATTCACCGGCACCGTCATACAGGCCTGAAGTCGCCAACAGGGCATTCATCTGCCGGGTCTGCACCTGGGTAATCAAGCGCTCGCCGCTGAGAGATACACCGCGATTCGCCAGATATACCATGGCCCTGGAGAGATCGGCACAACTCATCTGCAGCGAGCAATAATGGAAATAGCTCTGGAGTACTGTGTTGACGTCACCATGGAAATTACCGAAGGATTTCATCAGGTAAGCAATCGCCGCATTGCGGGCACTGAACTGATACTCGGAATCGGCAACCAGCCTGTCATAGCTTATCCTCTCGTTGCCGCACAGCTTGCGGACCACTTCCAGCATCCTGTGTTTTGGGGCCCCCAGGCGTGCCTGCAGCAGATCGGCAATCACCAAGGCTCCGGCATTGATGAAGGGATTACGGGGTATGCCGCTCTCCAGCTCGACCTGCACCAGGGAGTTGAAGGAATGCCCCGACGGCTCCTTGCCTACCCTGGCCCAAATTTCGCTTTCTTCATAAAGCGTCAGGGCCAGGGTCAGGCTGAAGACCTTGGAAATACTCTGGATCGAGAAAGGCTCGAGATAGTCGCCGGCCCCCAGAGTCACACCTTCGACTGTGGTGATGGCGATCCCCAACTTACCCGCATCTACGCTGGCAAGCGCAGGGATATAATCTGCAACCTTTCCCAGCCCTAACAAGGGTCGAACCCGCTCGACCACTTGCTGCAACAAGGCAAGCTCCGGCATTAACCCCACCAGATATCGTACAGTTCACTCACTTCTACTTGGGATACTTTTTGCTTATCCCAGAATCCCTTGACCGCGGCTATGTCGTCGGCGGTGCACTTGCCTATGGTCTGGGTCGCAATTATGCCTTCCCATTCTTTATGACCACCGCCATGGAAACCCAGCTTACGGTTTTCGATCACTTCATCGATAAACTGATCCACCAATGCATCTATGTCCGTCTCGGACACCGAATCGTCGAAGGTCCAGCTGATATCGAAACCCAGCTCCTGAAACTCATCTACCCGCAATTTTTTACGCAAACGACGGCTACGGTTCGTGGCCATAAGATTTTCTCCCTAATATGAAATGAGTCACTCCCGGCCGCTGCGGCAAGGAGTGGTATTGTGTCAGGCTATGCGTTCAAACATCAGATCCCAAACCCCGTGGCCCAATCTATGGCCGCGGGCCTCAAACTTGGTCAAGGGTCTATGATCCGGACGTTCGACCACAGTGCCTGTCGCCGACTGGTTCTTGTAGCCGGGTGCGGCATTCATGACTTCCAGCATGTGCTCGCTGTAATCTTCCCAGTCTGTCGCCAGATGGAATACCCCGCCAACTTTCAGTTTACGGCGAATAAGCTCGGCGAACGCGCTCTGTACTATGCGGCGCTTATGATGACGCTTCTTATGCCAAGGGTCCGGGAAGAAGAGTTGTACCCGGGTCAGGGAGCCATCGGCTATGCTATGTTCCAGCACTTCCATGGCATCATGGTGATAGACTCTCAGGTTGGTGACCCCGGCCTCGCCGGCGGTACCCAGACAGGCACCTACGCCCGGCTTATGCACTTCTATGCCGATGAAGTTAAGCTCGGGAGCCGCGGCCGCCATCTCCACCAGAGATGCGCCCATGCCGAAGCCTATTTCCAGCACTGTATCTGCCTCACGGCCAAACACCCGGGACAAGTCCAAAGGCGCCGGGCTGTAATCCAGCCCCATGGCCGGCCAATGGGATTCCATCGCCTGTGCCTGGCCCTTGGTCAGACGCCCTTCTCTCAAGACAAAGCTTCTGATCTTACGCAGATACTTGCCTTCTTCATTAAATTCAGCGGTGGTAACGTCGCTCATGTTTGCCTAGCCTCGTGGACAGCACAGTATAAAAGAAGGGGCATTATCCAAAGTTCAACATACAGTGCAAGCCCTAATGCTGAAAAAGTATACCAAGAATCCCGGACAGTGCGAGCTTAGCGAGTTTACGGGGGATTTTCACCCTTGTTAAAGGCATTTCCAGTCGCTACACTGCGCCGATGAAATCGACTCCCTCTTTCGCCGAGCGCATCAATGCTTGGTATGACCAACATGGCCGCAAGAGCCTGCCATGGCAACAGGACAAGACCCCCTATAGCGTCTGGGTGTCGGAGATCATGCTGCAACAGACCCAGGTCGCGACCGTTATCCCCTACTACCTCAAGTTTATGGCGCGTTTTCCCGATGTCTGTGCCTTGGCCGACGCGCCCCAGGATGAGGTACTGCACCACTGGACAGGCCTGGGTTACTACGCCAGAGCCAGAAACCTGCATAAGGCGGCGCAACTGATAAGGGACGAGTTTGCCGGGAAGTTTCCCGAAGAATTCGAACAAGTACTGGCGCTGCCCGGCATAGGCCGCTCTACCGCCGGGGCCATCTTATCCCTGTCATTGGGGCAACATCACCCCATCTTGGACGGCAACGTCAAACGTGTGCTGGCCAGGCATGGCGCCATCGCCGGCTGGCCGGGGCAAAAGGCCGTAGAAGAGCAACTGTGGCGACTCACCCAGGAACTGACTCCGGCACATGACATCCAAAAGTACAATCAGGCCATGATGGACATGGGCGCCGGCATCTGCAGCCGCTCCAAACCAGATTGTGCCGCCTGCCCTGTGGCCATCGACTGTCGTGCCCAGTTGAGTGGCAGACAGAGCGACTATCCGGGCAAGAAGCCGAAGAAGAGCATTCCGGCAAAATCGGCCTGGATGCTGGCCTTGGTACGCGACGGCGAGGTACTGCTGCATAAACGTCCCCCGGCCGGGATCTGGGGTGGCCTCTGGTGTTTTCCCGAATTCGGCACCCGGGCCAGTCTGGATGAGCATCTACAAGGCTTGGGCCTTGGCGGCAAGCAAGGCCTGTGGCTGACGGGTTTTCGCCATACCTTCAGCCACTTCCATTTGGATATCCAGGCGCTGATGCTGGATGTCTCGGGTGGTACGGAAACCCGGCTTGAGGCCCAAAGCGCTAACCGCATAATGGAACCCGAGTCGGCGCTCTGGTATAACATACACAATCCCGCCAGAATTGGGCTCGCCGCCGCCACCGAACGGCTGCTTGCCGATCTGGCCGCCACTGGTTCAAATAAGCAGTAAACAAGCAGTAAATAAGGAGTAGTCATGGCTCGCACCATAAATTGTGTGTACTTAAACAAAGAGGCCGAAGGCCTGGATTTCCAGCTTTATCCCGGCGACTTGGGCAAGCGCATCTACGATAATATCAGCAAGGAAGCCTGGAGCCTGTGGCAGAAGAAACAAACCATGTTGATCAACGAGAAGAAGCTCAACATGATGAATGTCGATGATCGCAAGTTTCTGGAAACCCAGATGATAAACTTCCTGTTCGAAGGCAAGGACGTAGAGATCGAAGGCTATGTGCCGCAGAAGGATCAGGACTGATACCAAAGCCCCGATATAAGATAAGTCGAGCAAAAAAGTCACCTGCCGTGCGGGTGGCTTTGCGTATATGGCTGCAGTCACTGTTCAGAGTGACACAGCGACTGCACTGTCACGAAAAAGGACTGACATCATCCCTTTTCAGCTTTCCTGCGAGTGTAAGCTAAAGCAGATCGAAGCGCTTTTTATAGTCAGCCAAAAGTTGCTGCTGTTTTTGCGTGAAGGCTTCAAGGCTCGGGTTGATTCCACTGTTATGCTGGGTTTCAAACCAGTCAATCAGCTCAATACGTATCTGGTACCCCTGTTTTACACAATAACCTGGGTCACTAAGCATAATTTTTGGCGCACCTAAGATGGCACCCGAATACCAGGTACACTCGGTGTAACCATTGTCGTCAAACCAGTTTCCCAGCTGCCAGCTGTAAACGGCCCAGACCAGTAAAAAAACGGGAAAACTGACAATGATAAAATAAAGCCCTTTTTTCTGGGCCTGCTCAGATTCCAGACGCAGTAACCGGCAGGCTATGCCTCGTATAAGTACTGCCAGGGCAGGCATCATGATCAGAAGCGGAGGAATCGAGGTGCGTACCTTTATTAAAATTCCTTGCTCGTGGACACGTGCCAGCATAGACAACTCTGAAAAAAGCGAATACACATAACCCGCTATAACAAGTAAAAGCAGTACTATAAAAAAAATACCCTGTGCTGGTCTCAATTGAACGTCTTGTGACGACGAAGTGTTCATATTAGTAACCACGTCCGTAGTATGGAATGCCAAACAAACGATGTACAAAACCTATGGGATCTTCATCGTACATACGTCCGGCCCGGTTAATTTCTTGCTTTATTTGCTTCAGATTACTTTGGATATTTTTCTCTAAAGTACGCAAGCTTTCTGAAATTCGGCTGGCCAGGGCATCTGAATCGACAAAAGCGGAGGTAAGCACGGTTAATGCGGCTCCCACAACAACAACCGCAAGCATAGGGCCAACCGCAACCATGGCAGCCGCTCCGCCGGCATAAGTTGCAACAGCCCCCCATGCGATACCAGATGAAACGGCGGCAATCCCTACATCGACCGTAAGCCCACCGACAAAGTCATGCCATGTAGTCTGATCATTAAGCATTTGCTCAAAGGCATGGAAGGTTGCCGAAATAATCACGGTTGCAATGAAGCCGCCTTTAATGGCTTTCGCAACACCGAGTTTACCAATACCAAATGACACAACTTTGGGGTTATTGGCCAAATACCTGGTCCCGGTTAAATGCTTTCTTAAGCCTGAGTAACCCTTAAAAATAACGCTTGGCTTACCTTGATAAGTTTTAATTTGATACTTGGAAAACGTATTGCCGCCTCTTTTCATCTCAAGCGCAATAGCGCCAAGCGCCATAACATCCATCCCCCACGGGATCACCCCCGAGCCGGTTTTCAAAGCCGCTTTATACTGTTGCCAACTGTCTGAAATTACGTTTTCTTTTGCCAGAATTGAATCTACCCATTCTACAATCTGAGTTTGGCTTTTTCCTTTAAGGCGCTGTACATTGAACGCAAAGTCCAGAAACTCATCCGGATTCATTTGAACTAGAGTGTGCTGATTATGTTGCAGCGCTTGTTGAATTTGTTTTTGACGTTGATACTGAGCGGCGGCTCGACGAGCATAGGCAGACATTCCCTGTTTCCTTACAGTTAGCTATATAGTCCCTTAGACGCCAATGCTAATTAAAAACAGCTATGAATTCAACGTTTTCAGCAAACCAATTCAAACGGACTATGAGGACATATATGGACGCTCCCGATAGTGCAAGCTAGAAGAAACAGCGCCCTCAGGCGCTGTTTGTTTTATCCATGCAGGCAAATGCCTGGCTGCAATTCCTGGCTACAATTCCTGACTACAAATCAGACTGCAAGCCGGCGGCGCAGCCAGGCACCTCCCGCCAGCAATGACAGGCCGATAAAGGACAGCGCGCCGCCGGCATGGCCCTCGCTATGGCTCTCTTCGGGCGGCAGATCCCAGTCGCTGCTCTCCAGCGGCAAGGCATACAACTCATTGGTGTCGTAGGAGCTGATGCTGGCGACCACGTCACCGAAGCCCACTTCGTAGAGATCGATCAACACATCATAATGAGCCGGGCTGTAGCCGCTGTAGAGGTTGGTCAACACTTCGAAATCGTCCAGATCTGAGTCGCCCCTGATGGTGAAGATCTCGGTCGTGAAGTAATGGATCCAGGGGCCGCCATCCTTGCTCAAGTAGAGTTCGGCGAACACATCCGCATAGGCATCCGCTTCCAGGCCAAAAACATCGGCATCGAAGGTCACACTGAAGCTCTGGTAGAAGCCGTCATAGTCATAATCTTCAAACAGACGGCTGCTGACATCATAGATGCTGAACTCATGATAGGCAGGGTTGCTATATTGCTCGGTTGCGCTGCTCGCCTGGCGCTCGGCGGCGCTCGCCTTGGCCTCATGCTCGGCCATCACCTGTTCCCTGGTTTTATCCTGCGCCACGGCTTGCGGCGAGTATGCCTGCTGTGTCTTCCTCAACTGCTGCAGCTGTTGCAACTTTTGCGACTCGTCTGACTGTGTCTCCGTTCGAGCGCCGCCATCGAGACGAGTGCCTGCATCCTCGGCGCCGACCTTGACGGCCTGGGACGCCAGCCTCTTTTGCACCGGCTTTGGCCCCATTGCCTCCTCCTCCTCTGCATGGACACTCCCATGAACACCGAGCGTCAGCAAAGCACTCAGCAAGAGTCCCGACTTAAAGCTGCGCTTGGCGGTAACGAAATTGAGACCTGTGCCTGTCTGGCCGACACTCTTTGGCTGGGTTGCGGTAGATGAATCTTTCATTGTTCTAGCTCCATGAAATGCACTTATGGCCGCCATTAGAAGCGAGCCAAGGTGAACCCAAGCTGAACGTTGCCGGGCAGAATCGTCACCGGGAATGGCATTCAGCCTGGGTTCAGCCAGGCTGGTTAAATTTGGTACGAACAAGAGGCATTAACCCCTATCTTTAGTCCCATGTTTCTTAATTTTATGGGATCTTTTACACTGAGGTTACGACGCTGAACTGGTGGAACCCATGAAAATTGCTGCATCTTTGTCCCTGACGCTCTGCTTATTGCTGCCTTGTCATATTGCGGCGGCGCAGCTACGGCCTGCGACTCCAGGCCCGGGCGAACGCGCGAACCAGCCGCTGGCGGCCGAAGCCAGGCTCCAGGTCATGAGTGCACAACAGGCGGTCCAGCTGGTTAAACGTCAATACCAGGGCAAGGTATTGAAAGTCAAAGCGGCCAGGGTCAATGGTCATCCGGGTTATAAGGTCAAGCTGCTGAGCGATGATGGCATGGTGTTCTATGTCGCCGTCGATGCGCAAACCGGCAGAGTCATGAGGAACTAACCTATGAGATTACTACTGGTAGAAGATGACATTGACTTACAGACCAACCTCAAGCACCACCTGCTCGAGGCGAATTACACGGTAGATCTGGCGTCCGATGGCGAAGAGGGTCTGTTTCAGGCCAGTGAGTACGCCTATGATGCGGCCATCATAGATGTCGGCCTGCCGAAGCTGGACGGTATCTCACTTATCACCGAGCTGCGGGCCCAGCAGATAAGCTTTCCTATCCTGGTGCTGACGGCGCGAGACAGCTGGCAGGACAAGGTCGCAGGCCTGGATGCCGGTGCCGACGATTACCTGACCAAGCCGTTTCATCCCCAGGAGTTAGTCGCCAGGCTCAAGGCGTTGATCCGCCGCTCGGCCGGCAAGGCGAGCCCGCTGGTCCACAATGGTCCTTTCAGCATCAATACCAGCAGTTATGAAGTCTGCAAGGATGAACGGCCCATCAACCTGAGTGGTTCCGAATACAAGCTGTTCGAGTTCCTCATGCTGCACCAGGGGGAGGTCAAGTCCAAGACTGTGCTGACGGAGCACATATATGATCAGGACTTCGATCTGGACTCCAACGTCATAGAAGTCTTCATCGGCCGGCTGAGAAAAAAACTCGACCCCGACAATCACTATAACCTGATAGAAACCTTGAGGGGCCAGGGATACAGATTGAGATCTCTGGCCGGCGAGACAGCCAACGACCCGGAAAACCCGGCCAACAGCGCCATGGCGGGCAGAAATGCAGACAAGCGGCATGAGTGAGACGAGCTCTTATCCAACTCCCGAACCCGAGCCTAAGCCTAAGCCTAAACCCGAGTCTCAAGCTGAGATTAAGGCGGGAGCAGCAAGAACGCCGCCCCGGGCGTCTTGGCTCAAGACAGGCGTGCTCAACTCCCTCAAGGCCAGACTAATTGTCAGCGCCCTGCTGCTTATCCTGCTATTGCTGCCCGCCATCGGCATCACCCTGAATGATGCCTTCAAGCAACAAGTCACCAATGCCGCCAGGAATGAGCTGAGCGCCTATGTCTATTCGGTGCTGGCGGTAGCCGAAGTCGATGGTGACAAGCTGTTGATGCCTGAGCAACTACTTGAAAATCAGTTCAATCTGTTACAGTCGGGTCTGTATGCCATCATCAGCAAACCCGAGCCAGGCGCGGTGCATGAATCCAAGACGGACATGCTGTGGCATTCAAACTCCTTTCTCGGCCTCGAGCCGCCAACATCACTGCCCGCTCCGGCTATAGGCCAGGGGCAGTTCGGCCGGTTAGCGCTCGCGGATAAGCCCTATCTCATCTACAGCTTCAGTGCCAGCTTTGCCGGCGATGCCCAGGGGGACGATGCACTCCCAAGCCAGGCCAGGAACTTTCCCATCACAGTGCATATCATCAAGGACATGGCCGATTTTGAGCGGCAGAACCTGCTGTTTACCCACAAATTATGGACCAGCCTGTTGGTTATCATGTTATTTCTCATCATAGTGCAACTGGTCTGGCTGTTATGGACACTGAAGCCGCTGGCGAAGTTTAAACGGGAATTGGCCGAAGTCGAGCAGGGAAAGGCCATGCAGCTGAGTACCAGCTACCCCAGGGAATTGCAGGCGGTGGCGCGGCAGCTCAATACCTTACTCGACACTGAGCAGCACCAGCGCAAGCGTTATCGCAATGCCCTGGCCGACCTTGCCCATAGCCTGAAGACGCCGCTGGCGGTGATCCAAAGCCAAACGGATCTGAGCAAGAGTTCCTGCGAACAAGTCGCGGCCATAAATCGCATCATAGGCCACCAGCTGAAACGGGCGCAATCGGCGGCCGGTGCCTCCTGGCACTTGGGGGTCACAGTCGCCGCCCTGGCAGATAAGTTGCTGCGCACCCTGGGGAAAATCTATCCCCAGGTTGGGCTCCAGAGCCACATAGACCCCCAAGCCCAGTTCAGAGGCGACGAGGCGGATCTGGCCGAACTCCTGGGTAATCTATTGGACAACGCCTGCAAGGCGGCCAGCAAGCGGGTGAGCCTAGACGTCGCCTATGAAGGCGACAGACTGGTGTTCACCATAGAAGACGATGGCCCGGGAGTCCCCCAGGCACAGGAGTCACAGATATTCGAACGCGGCATCCGCGCCGACTCCTATCACCAAGGCCATGGCATAGGACTGGCGATCGTCAGGGATCTGGTCGACAGCTATCAGGGACAGCTGTCTCTGGCGCGCTCGGCAAGACTAGGTGGTGCCAAGTTCAGCTTATCCTTCAAACGCTGATCCTTTCAGAAAGCTAAAACAACTCAATCATTATCAATAACTTAGATGTTAAATATCGCGCTGACTCGGCAAGTATCCTGGGCTGTTTCCAGCCCTGGCCAAGGTATTTTCAGCCTTCAGCTTATGTTCATCTTGACCCGGATATCATCGGCTCATAGTCAAAAGAGACTGGAGGCGACATGAACAGAATCATCAAGTGGAGTTGTCTGTCTATCATGATAGCGCTCAGCCCTGCACTGGTCGGCGTTCTGGCCCATGCAGAGGAAACCGCTGCGGCGAGTGAACAGGGCCAATTCAGCGAAGCCGAGTTGGCACAGATGTTGGCTCCCATAGCCCTGTATCCCGACAGCCTGCTCACCCACATACTGATAGCTGCTACCTATCCACTGGAAATCGTCGAGGCGCAGCGCTGGCTCAATAATCATCCGGGACTGAGCACCAAGCAGCTGATGGCCAAGGCCGAAGATCAGGATTGGGATCCTAGTGTCGTGGCCCTGTTGGCGTTTCCCAACGTCCTGAAACAGATGAATGATGACCTGGATTGGACGCAGAAACTCGGCGATGCCTTCCTGCAGGATGAAGCCGGCGTGCTGGCCAGTATCCAGTCCCTGAGGCGAGATGCAGATGCCGCCAACAGCCTGGCCGACATGGACAATATGAAGATAAAACGCGTCGAGCAGCAGATCATCATAGAGCCGGTGCAACCGCAAATAGTGTATGTGCCTTACTACGACCCATGGATTGTCTATGGTCACTGGCGCTGGATCGGTTATCCGCCCGTCTATTGGGATCTCTATCCCTACTACACACGCCATGGACACTTCTATTGGCATACTGGGATATATATCAGCTTCAACTATTTCTTCAGCGCCTTCAACTGGCCTCATCACCACATAATAGTGACTCAGCCGCGGGGGTCGTACCATTACCGCAGCAGACAAGTCATAGCCCACAGCCATGGGGTGCAACGCTGGCACCATCAACCCCACCATCGTAGGGGGGTGGCCTACAGGAATGACAACCTGAGGCATAAGTACCATAGCAACAGACCCAGTATGCTCAGGAGCGACAGCT
The DNA here is from genome assembly GCF_021412365.1 of Shewanella sp. AS16. Taxonomy (NCBI): domain Bacteria; kingdom Pseudomonadati; phylum Pseudomonadota; class Gammaproteobacteria; order Alteromonadales; family Shewanellaceae; genus Shewanella; species Shewanella sp. AS16. Next base: position 757,384 of record NZ_JAKCLK010000001.1, read on the forward strand.
TGGGCCATAGGCCACAACAGAGTATCAATCGTTCGAAACAGGTACAAACGCTCAAGGGGATGGAGAATTTCCCGGCATACCAACGCAGTGACAGGCTGCATCAGCCCAGGGATAAGGTATTCATCGACAAGCTGAGGGGCAACGATTACCGCGCCAAGGTCAGGGGGGATGTGCATAAGGACAAGCACCAAGCGGCTCATGGGCAGCGGGGGTTATCCGGTCCCATGTCCAAAACAACCCCCACTTGGAAGCGGGAGCAAGGAGCCAAGTTCAAGGGGCAGCATGATGTGACGGCATCGAAACCGACTTGGGTTAAACCTCAAAACCGGGGCAACAGGGACTGGGGGCACAAGGTCAATAGGAGCTCGGTCAACAAGAGTTCGGCCGTGAGTCACAACAGGGTAAACCAGGCGAGCAACAATAGCCGCAGTCATTATCAGCAGAATAATCACGGCCACAGCCAAGCCAGGCCCGAGACAGGGCGGGCGCACGCAGGGGGAAAACACCATTCGAGCGACGACAGAAGAATGGAGCAGCGAAAATAGCCATGAAGCAGGATAGAGCCCCATGCCCACAGAGATTGGCGGCGCAACAAGATGGGCTGCAACAAGCAAATGGCCACTTAGAGAGTGGCCATTTTTATCACACCCGCTCAGGCGGCCAAATCCAAAGACCTACTGACGCACCCCTTCGACCACCAGGTTCAGGGCGACTTGGGTCGATGCCGGGCCCAGATCGAAGTTGATCCCGTAATCTTTCAGGGCAAACTCACTGGTGCCGACAAAACCGGCACGGTAGCCACCCCAGGGGTCCTGACCTTCGCCGACCGCATGGGCCTTGATTGTCAGCGGCTTAGTCACGCCGTTAAGGGTCAGAGCGCCGTTGATCAGCATGTCGCCTTTGCCTTTGTCTTCAACAGAAGTTGATTTGAAAGTGGCAGTGGCAAACTTGGCAGTGTTGAGGAAATCCGGGCTGCGCAGATGCTTATCACGCTCGGCATGGTTCGAATCCAGGCTCAGGGTATTGATGGTGACATTCACCTTGCTCTGGGCCGGCTTGGCCGCATCGAAGTTGAAATTGCCGCTGAAGTCGTTGAAGCGCCCGACAACGAAGCTGTAGCCCAGGTGGCTCACCCTGAATTCAATAGAAGCATGGGCGCCCTGAGTGTCTATCACATAGTCGGCGGCAGAGGCCGCCAGCGGCGCCGCGGCAGCAGCCAGGAAAGATGTCGCCATCAATGTCTTGAGTAAATTGTTCTTCATTATCCTATCCCCTGTTGAAGGTGAGCATTTTGGTTAAGGTGTTATCTTTATCGAACAGGTGATGCTTGAGAGCGCCAGCTGCATGTATCAGTACCAGGGCCATCAGACCGTAGGCCGCAAACTTGTGAATATCGCCGGCGATATCTGCCTGGCCCTCAAACAACAATCCCGCCGAAGGGATTTCGAACCAGTCGAAGACCCAGAGTCCGCGTCCATCGGCGGTCGAAATCAAGATCCCGCAGCCCATGATGAGCAACAAGAGACCATAGAGTAACAGGTGGGCCAGCTTGGCCAGTCTTTTCTCCCAGGGCCTATGCCCTGCTTCGGCTGCCGGGCGGGTGTCGAAACGCCGCCAACCCAACCTGAATAGTGTCAACAGCAACAACAGGATGCCAACACTCTTGTGGATATGGGGCGCCGTCTTGTACCAACTGCTGTAATAGCTCAGTTGCACCATATAGACCCCCAGGGCAAACAAGCCGAATACCACCAGGGCCGTCAACCAATGTACCAATATGGCTAGGCGGCCATAGGAGCGCTCATTACCGCGAAACATAAGGATCCCTGCTGCTGAATGTTAATGGCTATGATAGCGCCATTCTAAAATACTAATATCGCTAAAAATCGGCCATATCGTCCTAATTTATAGAAAGCTGGTTAAAGTGCCGGTTTTATCCATTAATCCGCAGTAAAACAGCCGGGTTGGCCGAGTGGAAATCACAATTTGTGCCGGTCATATCGCCCTTATGAGCATTAAAGCCCCCCTTAAACAGGTAAAAAACACCCATATTGAGCATTAACTAGCCGAACAATTGAGTCATTCGGAAAAAGCACTTGCAGGATGAAAACCCTAGCTATATTATGTGCGCACTCCAAACGACGCAGGCATTAACGACTCAGTTAATACGCGGTTTGCAGTAGTCAACTAACGCTCAGTTTAGTTGCCCGAATAGCTCAGTCGGTAGAGCAGCGGATTGAAAATCCGCGTGTCCCTGGTTCGATTCCGGGTTCGGGCACCACAATTTAGCCGGCATAGCTCAGTTGGTAGAGCAACTGACTTGTAATCAGTAGGTCCCGAGTTCGACTCTTGGTGCCGGCACCATACAAATAAAAAAACCACCTTCAGGGTGGTTTTTTTATGTCTGAAATTTGGCTTAACCTTTATGAGGCAAGTTAGCTTGTGAAGCGCCACTGACGACTCTCGCTAATCGCACAGGTCCCGAGTTCGACTCTTGGTGCCGGCACCATACAAATAAAGAAACCACCTCATAGGTGGTTTTTTTATGTCTGAAATTTACGCTTAGCACTGACGGTTCTCGTTAATCGCACAGGTCCCGAGTTCGACTCTTGATGCCGGCAGCATATAAATAAAGAAACCCTTTCCAGGAGGGTGCTTTATGCCTGAAACCTGGCTTAACGTTCGTGAGGCAAGTTAGCTTGTGAAGCGCCACTGACGACTCTCGCTAATCGCACAGCCCCATGAAACAAAAAAGGAGCCAGAGGCTCCTTCTCACAGCTCCCCGGCCCCTACCAGCTGCGCAGCTTATGGCCCTTCAGCGCGTAGAAGAGGATGAACAGATAACATGGCAGGCCGACCCAATAGCCGAGTTGGGTATCGCCGGCAAAATGGGCCAGCTTGCCGAAAAACAAGGGCAAGATAGCGCCGCCGGAAATCCCCATGATCAGCAAGGCCGAGCCTTGAGCCGTATATTTTCCCAGGCCATCCAACGCCAGCGGCCAGATAGAAGGCCATACCAAGGCATGCGCCAGGCCCATCAGGGCGACACAGGCAACCGAGTTGGGGATGACGGGGATCCCCATCCAGCCCCAAAGCAGGGAGGCAATGCCTGTGCTCTCGGTCGAGCCAAATACCACTCCGAGGATACAGAGAGTGCCCGCCAGGGCCGAGACGAGCAAGGCTTGCTTCTGTGACATGAATCTTGGGATGCAAGTCACTCCTATCAGGTAACCCAACACCATAAACACCATGGTGTAGGACGTCAGAGACGAGAAGTTACTCAGCCCCAGACTGGCGCCATACAGGCCTATGGTGTCACCGGCGATCACTTCGACGCCGACATAGGCAAACAGCGCCATGGCGCCCAAGATCACCTGGGGGAAATGCATTATGCCGGCCTTGTCAGCATGCTCGGCCGGCTGCTCGGCGACCTCCAACTCGGGCAGTGAAGAGAACTTGACCAGGGCGATGAGGAACACCAGAGCCCCGGCCATGTAGACATAGGGCATCACCAAGCGGGAGGATAAGGCGTCGATCTGCGCCGCCCTGTCCACCGGATTCAGGGCCGCCAAATGTTCGGTGGTGAAGTTCTCGAAGCCGGATAGCACCAGGGCGGTGAAGATCAACGGCACTATGACGCCGGCGCCCTTGTTGATCAGTCCCATTATGCTGATCCTCATGGCGGCACTCTCACGCGGTCCTATATGCACCACATAGGGGTTCGAAGCCGTTTGCAGGATAGTCAGTCCGGTACCCAGCACGAACAGGGCGGCGAGAAACAAGAGGTAGTTGGCGGCCTGGGCGGCAGGGATAAACAACAGCGCCCCAACGGCCATGATCCCCAGGCCTATCGCCATGCCATTCTTGTAACCCGTCAGTTTCAGAATCGATGACATGGGCAATGCCATCACTGTGTAGGCGATATAGAAGGCGAATGTCACGAACAATGCCTGAAACTCATTCAACTCACAGATGATCTTCAAGAATGGGATCAGCGAGCCGTTTAACCAGGTCACAAATCCAAAGATGAAGAAGAGCACGCCTACGATAGTCATAGGCAGGACACTGCTTCTTTGGCTCACCCGAGCCTGGGTTGTTGCTGTCATGTTCATAAACCTGCTTCTTATAGTTGTTAATCCCTGATGCCGAAAGACATCCCAGCCATCCTATAACATTATTGGTTGTAACTTTGTAAATATTGCTGCGATCCCAGGTGGCTTTTCGGGCCAATGTTTCATCGATGTTAGAACATAAAAGCCAAAAAGACAACGCTGTCATTCATCTGGCATAACAAACCTGTACCCGAGCCGCCGACCCGGGCTGTGGCGCCAGAGTCAAAGTCAAAGTCAAAGTCAGAGTCAGAGTCAGATGCGGATGAAGATGCCACGCAGATACAACCAACGGAGCAACAACCATTGCACCAACAGCAGGGCGATGACACCCAGTAGCTGCTGCGCCGCCAGCGGCGCGGCGGCTATCACACCACCGAACAGACTCTTGGCCAGAAACGCCCAATCGAACAGACTGGATGCCAAATAGATGATGATGGCATTCGTGCCTATCACCACGAAGGGAAAGAAGGCTTTCTGCCACTTGAGCACATCGACCAGGGCGTAGAAGAGCGCCAACAGTATTAAGCTCCAGCCGCTGGTGACCAACACGAAGCTGCTGGTCCAGAGATCTTTATTCACCGCCAGCACGGCATCCAGCCACCACCCCAGCCCCAGGCAGAGCCCTCCCGCCAGCACCAGCATGGCGACCTTGAACCACTCGCCTTTGACATGGGGCCTGATGATGAAGTGGCCGGTGAATACCCCGGCGAGCGCATTGACTATGGCAGGAAGGGTCGACAAGAGTCCCTCGGGATCGTATTCACGCTGGCGGTAAGTGATGCCGGGCAACCAATGGCTGTCTACATAGGCATTGATAGACCCGGTCTGGGTCAAGACGCCGGCGCTGCCGCCGGGGAACGGCAGCCACAGCTGCAGCGCGGCATATCCGCATAGGATCCCCAGGGCGCAGATGATTTGTGTCCTGAGCCCCGTATGCCACACCAGCAGCGCGGCGAAGAACCAGGCGAAGCCTATGCGGGCCAATACGCTGGCATATCGCACCTTGTCGGGATCGGCTGGCAGCCCAGCCCCCCAGCCATGGTTGTAGACTATCCCCAGCACTATCAGCAGTGCCAAGCGTTTGACCCCATGAAGATAATGCGGTCTGCGCTCGGAAAATGGCAGCCTGTCCAGGCGTTTGGGCGACAGCCCCAAAGCGACACCCGAGAGGAAGATAAACAGCGGAAAAATCAAATCATAGAAGGTGAAGCCATGCCATTGACTGTGGTGCATCTGGGCATCGCCCCAGGTCCACCCCTGCCAACCGGTTAACGCCAACAGGGCGGCAAACAGGCCTTCGCCACCGAGTATCCAGAACATGTCGAATCCCCGCAGCGCATCCAGCGACATGAGCCTGGGCTTGCCCGGCTTGGCTTGGTTCGAGTGCATCTATGCTTACCTCTTATTATTATTTTTCAAGTAAAATTAAGCCCTTGTAATAGATGAATATCACAAGGGCTAGCTTAGTATGCCGCCAGGGCTCCCCTATCGGCTCAGCCGGGGAACACGGCTCGCCCGGCTATATAGGTCGCGCTTACCCTTCCCTGGCCGTCCAATATGGCCAGATCGGCCCTGTATCCAGGGCCGATGCGCCCCCGTCTATCCGCTATGCCCAGAAACTGGGCCGGATAAAGGGAGGCCATGCGCAGCGCCTCTTCCCTTGGCAGCCCCAGCATCCCGATCGTGTTGTTGACGGCGCCGGCCATGTCGAGCACACACCCGGCCAACTCGCCGGTCACGGCATTTAACCTGTCGCCGACACGGACTACCCGAGTACCGAAGAGCTCGAAACCTGCATCCTCATCCTGGCCCACGGGCGGCATGGCATCCGTGACCAGCATCACCTTGCCCCTGGGTTTGGCCCGCAGCGCAATTTTAGCCGCCGCCGGATGCACATGGTGACCATCGACAATCAGGCCACACCAGGCATCCTGGCTCTCTATGGCGGCGCCCACCATGCCGGGGCTGCGGGAGCCCAATCCGGACATGGCGTTGTACAAGTGGGTGAAGCCAGTCGCCCCGGCTTCGAGCGCAGCAACAACTGTGTCATAGTCGGCGTTGGAGTGTCCGAGACAGACCTTCACCCCGGCTTCGACCAAGGCCTGGATCACTTCGGGGGCGACATTCTCCGGGGCCAGAGTCACCAGCTTGAGGCCGAGATCCTGACGGCTGAACAACGCCAGCTCAGCATCCGAGATGCGCCTTATGTACGCCTGGGGATGGACGCCTTTCTTGGGCAGCGACAGGTGCGGGCCCTCGAAGTGTATTCCCAGAACACCGGCGCTGCCCCGGGAGACGGCCAAGGCCACGGCATCGGCCGCCTTGGCCATCACGGCCACATCGTCGGTGATCAGGGTAGGCAGAAAAGCCGTGGTGCCGAAGCGGGCATGGGCACTGCCTATGGTTTCTATGCAGTCCAGAGTCGGGCTGGCATTGAACAGGGCGCCACCGCCGCCGTTGACCTGAACATCGACAAAACCTGGCACCAGGGTGCCGGAATGCCGCGTCTCTTTAACGCCGCCGACTGTATCCAGTGCCAGTATGTGGCCGTCTTCCAGGGTAACAGGGATGTCATGATGGACTCGCTCGCCATCGAATAGGTGTTCGGCTATGAGGGTCTGTTTCATCTTGTCTCTCTATTGCTCATACTCGGGCCTGTGGTAGTCAAAGGTCTCAAATCCCGGCGTCAGAATCAAAGTGCCCGGGTAAAATTGTTTCAAGCAAAGTGACTCAAGCAAAATGCCAGAATCAAAGTGTCTGGGTCACTTTCTTCAGCCCGGCAGGTTGATCCGGATCTATGCCTCTGGCGAGCGCCACCGCCGCCACATCTATGTAGAAGCGCTGCAACAAGGCCAAGGGCGCGACCCTTGGATGTATGTGGCTTGAGGTCTGGTTCAAATGCACCAAGTCCGCCCCGCGCCGACCTACGTCTTCTATCTTCTCTATGTGACTGGCATAGGACTCATCGCCGACACACACATCCACTATGGTGAGTTTCTTCTCCACCAGAGTCACAGGCCCATGGAGGAACTCGGCGCTGCTGAACGCCTCGGCATGGATGGAGCAGACCTCTTTCAGCTTGAGGGCAATTTCCTTGGATATCGCATAGCCCAGGCCACGTCCCAGCACCACCAGGTTTTTCACCTCAGCCAACGCCGGCGCCGTCAACTGCGGCTCGGCATCGATGGCCGACTGCAGCGCCGCCGGCAGGCCGGCAACGGCTTGTGCCAGTGAATCACTCTGGGTCCAGGCAGCTGCCAGCTGCAACAAGGCCGCCAGGGTCGCCAGATAACTCTTGGTCGCGGCAACGGCCTTCTCTTCGCCGGCACGCAGCGGCAGCACCACATCGACTATGTCTTTGATGGGGGCCGTCTCATCGTTTACCAGGGCGACGCAAAAAGCGCCGGCATTCTTGGCCATGCGGGCCTGGGCCAGGATATCGGGACTGCGACCCGACTGGGAGATGACGATCACCAGGCCAGTGTCCAGCTTGAGCGACTTGCCATAGACGCTGGCGACCGAAGGTGCGGCGGCGAATGTCGGCACCCCGGTTTCGATTTCGAACAGGTATTTGGCAAATACCCCTGCATGATCCGAAGAACCGCGACCTACTATCATCACGAAACGCGGATTGAACTCACGCAGTTGCTTACCCAGTTCGGCGCTGATGCCGGCATTGGCGCTCAGCTGTGCGGCTATTTTTTGCGGTGCTTGACGCGCTTCTTGCTCCATTATGGTATTTGTCATCTCTGTACCCTTAAGTTCTGTTACTGCGATAAAGGATCGGCCCGGCAACCGCCGGGCCGCGACTAAGCCAGCTTGTTAAATTCTTGGGTGGCGAAATACACAGCGCCTATTTCCGGTGGTGCCAGGGTCGGTGCCAGGCGAGCCACCACCTCCTCGGCCAGCCAAGGCAACAGGGGCTCGGCCAGGCCCCCTATCATGGAAAATCGCGGCGGATCTATTTCGAAGAGTCTGAGTGCCATCTCGCTGATGTAAGCTGCACCCTCCTCGACTATGGCCCTGGCGACGGCATCCCCCTCCTGCGCGCATTGCAGCACCAGACGCGCCAGCCTGGCGTAGTGGCTCGATGAGCGGCCGGCGAGATGCTCGACTATGCCCATGGCATCCGTCGCGGCGAAGTGCGCCAACAGCCGCTCGCTCAGCAGTGTCTGTGCGGCGAAACCATCCAGCGCCAGCAATGCCTGCTCTGCGGCCCTGAGGCCCAGCCAGGCGCCACTGCCCTTGTCGCCCAGGGCGAAGCCGTGACCGCCGAGACTGAGACTCTGCTCGCCCACATGGGCATAACCGCAGGAGCCTGTGCCGGTAATGATCACAGCACCGTCGCCGCCGTTATGGGCGCCTATGCAGGCGGTGTGCAGATCTGTGGTGACAAACATCTGCTTGAACGGATGGCTCCAGGTCGCTATCTCTTGGTATAGGTGCGGCACATTGACGCCGGCCAAACCTACGCCGGCAACGAGCTTATGAGTGTCACAGCTCGACATGCCAGCATCCTTCAGAGCCAATTCGGTCGACGCCAGGATGGATTCGAAGGTGTGTGCCAGACCATGGAGCGGATTGGCCCGCCCGGCGATACCCGTGCCCAGTATCCCCTCTTCATGGCTATACAGGCTCGCCCGGCATTTGCTGCCACCGCCATCTATACCTATGAACACTTGTTGTATTTTTGTCTGGTTCAACCCCATACACCCTCTGTAGCCATGCATTCAGAACCGCGGCCCAACAGGCTTGGCCGCCGGCTCCTGATTAAGTTAACTCGATGTTACAGCAGAAATGACAACGCTGTCATTTACTTTTTTTAAAAATATCCATGATGAAAAATATCTGTGAGCCGCCACGGGCCGAGCTCCGCCAGGGAACATCCGCTTACCGAGGCTCAGCGCCTTATCTAGCCCTCTATGCCTTATTTGCGCCTCTCGATTAGCGTCAGGCTGCGTCCCCTGCGCCGGCCATCGGCGGCCAGCACCCTGACATCCAGCGGCGGCTTGACCGCGACCGGTCCTGCATAGGGCTGCCATTGGCCTCCGGCTTCGCGGTACTCTATGCCCAGGCCGGGGAAAATCACATTGGCCACCAAGTTGCCGTCGACGATGCGGGCCCCTGGGGTCGGCACCCGGTAGCGAATCCCCGCCAGATCGAGTTTACGCAATTCCTTGCTGCCGAGGGTATTGGCCATACGGCTCCACTGGGCCGCCTGCTTGGCACGCATTTCCTGGCTGAAGAAGCCCGAAGTCCGGTTATAGAGCGCCCCCTGATACTGATAAGGCACCTCCCAGTCGGCCTTATGCCAGGCGCGCTCGGCCAGCATCAACAGCCGCGGAAAGACCATGTATTCGACCGCGGCATCGCTGCGCAGGGTCTCGCTCCAGAGCTGCCCCTGGATCCCCTGAAACCTTTTCCCAGGAAGCAGAGGACCACCGAGCTTCTGACCTGCGGCATTGAGCTTGAGCCTGTCATCGGCTTCGAAGGGCAAGCCTTGGATGTCGGTCCATTGCTCGGCATTGGCCGCCAGGTTATCCGGCATGAAGCTGAACACATGGCGGCTGTTGTTACGGCGGGTGCCCCAATAGTAGCCCGGCTCCTTGGGATCTGCCTCATAGGGGAAGTCGAAGTACAGCACCTCGGGGTTGGACAGCACTGTATCCCAGCCGAGATTCGCCTGCTGATGGGCGCGTACATGCCCCCCGTAGGCTATTATGTCCCAGACGTTGGACTGCACCTTGGCGGGCATCTTCTCCGCTCTGGTATGGCTCATGCCGTCACTCCAGCCGGCGGCTTCTATGCCTTTGGCCTGCAGCAGTTTGGCGATACGCTCGATGAAGTAGGCGCCCAGCTGCGCCGTCGACCCGAGTTCCTCGTCTGCATCTCTGCCTTGGCTGTCGGCATTGGCGCTTATGAGATGCCGGCAGACCGGCGAGTCCACCCAGGCACCCGCGGTCTCGTCGGCCCCTATGTGATAATGGCGCAGCGGCTGTCCCGCCTGCCGGTGCAGCTCGGCGATTTCATCTATGACCTTTTCGACGAAGTGATAGCTGGACTCGAGGCATACGTTGAGCGTGTTGTCATCGTAATACTGCACCGAGGCATAGCTTGTCTGGTCCAGCGGGTCCACCAAGTTATACTCGGCGGCGGCGACAGGCTCACCGGCGGCGCTCAAGCTGCGGCTCCTGGCGGCCATCGACTTGATGGCCGCCCGTGAATGCCCCGGCATATCCATGGAGGGGATCACTTCTATCTGCCTCGCCGCGGCATATTGCAGTATCTCGATATAATCCGCCTTGGAATAGTAACCGCTCACTTCCGTATCTGCATCCGGACCGCTGCCCAGCTGAGGCAGCAGGCAGGTATCTTCGGTGAGGTCGTGGCAACGCTTGCTGCCCACCCCGGTTAGCTCGGGTAAGCCCTCGATCTCCAGGCGCCAGCCCTCATCGTCGGCCATGTGCAGATGCAGCTTGTTGAGCTTATAGGCCGCCATCTGATCCAGCAGCTTCAGGATAAAGGCCTTGCTGTGGAAGTTGCGCGCCACATCCACATGCATGCCGCGAAAGGGGTATCTGGGGCTGTCTTCTATGCTCAAGGCATTTACTTTCAGGCTGTTAACATCGACCAGGCCGGCGAGCGACGCCAGTCCATAGGAGAATCCCGCCGCATCGGCGGCGCGTATGTCTATGGCACCTGGGCGGATCTCCAGCCGGTAAGCTCCTTCGCGGGTTTTAGCCCCGGCCTCATTGCCCGTGTCTGTTTCCCTCCCGGCTCCTGCCGGGGGTAAAAAATTAACTGTCACCCCGGTATCTGACTCGGCGACACCTAGGCGAGCCAGGCGCGCCAAGGCCGCGGCAACCTCGGCGCGGGGAACCCGATTCAATACCACCTCTATGCCATTGGCCAGCGACACAGGGCCGACATCCGGGATGGGGATGACAGTTTTTGGGGTAGGTATTATGCTGTTCAGCGCCAGTGCCGGCGCAATTGGGGTGGCGGCATTGGCCTCAAACAGGACCCCGGCGCCGGCCCAGTCGATGGCATCTGTTTCGCTGCGCTTATACTGGCGCTCGGCGTCGACGAAGTCCTCGACATAGGGCCGGGTTTCCAAGCCTGTGTCGGGATCGCGGCTCAGCCTGGTGCTGGCAATGACCACAGGCTTGAGTCCGGCGGCAACCAGATAATAGTTGGGCATGGCATCGATTTCCGACAGCTGCCAGTAGTCCCCGAGGAAACTCAGGCTGTGGGTCTCCCCCGGCCTGAAGCCGTTAAAGGCCGGCGTCGGTGTCAGCTTATGCAAGTCGCCCTTCACCTGGCTGAGGTTGAACTCCTGCGACCGGAACACTTGTACCGGTCGCATCTGGCTGAAATAGATCGCCCACCCCTTGGCCCGCATCTCGACAGAGGAAGTGAAATCAATCGCCGCGCTGAAACAGCGGCCATCGGCCCTGGCGGCATCACAGCCCCGGGTTCCCACATTGGACAACACCCGATACCTGACCTTGAGTCCATCGGCAAAGCGCTGCAACTCGGCTTGGCTGATGCTCCCCCCTTGGGCGGCGGTTTTTGTGCCAGGCTCGGTCCTCCCTTGGGTATCGGCAGGCCCGCAGGCCGACAATCCCATGGCCAGGGTGAGGGTAGCGGCGGCAAATGTGAGTTTCATATTCATCCTTATTCGATTAACTGCTGTCCAGGCTTTCCGGCGGACACCATCTGGATTGGGGTTATAACCTGAAAGAATCGACCAGTGTCCGCAGTCGCTCACCCTGTTGGAATAAACGCTCACCGGACTGGGCCAACTGCTCGCTGTCTACCGACGCCGAGCCTGAGACATGGGCCAGATCGTTCAAACTGCGGGAAATAGCCTCTGTGACGCAGGTCTGTTCCTGCGCCGCGTGGAACACCTCTAGGTTCATGGTGCTGATGTTCGACACTAAAGCCGTCACCCGGGTCAGCACCAGCTTGATGTCTTCCGAACGGCTCAATGCCTGTTCCGACAGCTCCTGGCTCGAGTGCATCCCGGCGACAGTCGCATCGACCCGCCCCTGCACCTGCTGGATCATCTGCTGAATTTCCCCCGTCGCCTGCTGGGTGCGACTCGCCAGGGTTCTGACCTCATCTGCGACCACGGCGAAACCGCGTCCCTGCTCACCTGCCCTGGCGGCCTCGATAGCCGCATTGAGTGCCAACAGGTTGGTCTGTTCGGCGATGGCCTGGATCACCACCACCACCTCGTCGATCTTCTGGGTCTCCTGTTGCAGCCTGGATACCGAATCGGCCGAACTGGATAACTCCTGTGCCAGGCGGCGGGTGACAGCGAGGCCGGCATCGAACTGAGATTGCCCCTTGTCGACCTCCTGGTCCGCCTGGCCGGCTTCCTCTGCGGTGCGCCTGGCATTGGCCGCCACCTCATCGGCGCTGGCACTGAGTTCGGTCACGGCCGCCACCGCCGCCTCGGTTTCCTTGCGCTGGGTCTGTACCCTGGCATTGTTGGCCCTGGACAAGTCCCCCAGGGTCTTGGCCTCTTCGAGCAATTGCGCGGCCGTCTCGTGCACCCTGGCAATAGTGCCATGAATTTGCTCGACAAAACCATTGAATGCCTTGGCTAATTGGCCTATTTCATCCCGGCTCTCTACCGGCAGTCTATGGCTGAGATCGCCATCGCCGCCGGCGATCTCCTCCATGGCCCCGACCACATGGGCCAGAGGCGAGATCACCAGGCGCTTAAGGATCAGGAAGATAGCCATTAAACTGGTGCCGAGAATGAGCAATGCCTGCAACAGATATCCCAGGAGGAGCGCCGTCAGTTGTTGTTGCATGGGTTCGGCAGAAAACACCAACGTCAGGCTGCCGGTGGGCTTGCCATTGTCCTCGAAGTGGATCTGCCGCGACGCCAACATGGCCTCGCCCGCCCCGCCCGCTTGCGTATTTTCGGCCAGGAGTTTGCCACGATGATCTCTTACACTAATCGCATGTATTTGCGACGATTTTAGCATCACAGAGAGCACGGCATTCATCTGTTCATAGTCGTAGGTAAACACAGGCTGGGCCATGGTCACCTGCAGATTGGCCAAGGTATTGGCTTCAAACTCGGCAAAGTCCGTCGCCAGCTTGCTGCGCTCACGCCAATAGGCAGATGTAAACAACAGACTCACTATCAGGAACAGTGCCAACGCCAAGCCCAGCTGTACTTTAGTCGCCAGGGAATTCATCATTTGACTCCTTGCATGCTGAAGAGATCCAACCACAAGGCAGGGCGCGCCGTCGGGGTCAGGGGACTCGAGTCCTGGGTATCCAGTCGCACTATCAGGCGCCGCTCGAATTGAGCCAGCTCATAGAGGGCATCGAGCTTAAGCTCGCGCTTGAACATAGCGTCGAAGCTGCCATCGGCTATCATGCTCTCCAGGCCGGCTTCAAGGTCTTGAGCGAGCCGCAGGCGTTTGGGGGAGACGAAAAAATAGGCCGGCGCTCTGTATTGCAGCAGGATATGGCTGTCGACCTCCAGGGCGGGATCCGGATGCTTGGCGAGCTCCTCCCATATTTCCTGGGCACCGAGCGCCAGATAGTCGAAACGTCCGCCCTCGAGCATGGGATAGAGATTCTTGTACTGATAACTGGTCACCAGAGGCAAGCCGTTGGCGGCCAGTATGTCGGCATCCGGCCAGTAGCGGTTTTGTCCGGCGCGCAGGGTGGCGAATTCTTCCTTAGAGCCAACGGCGGCAAACTTGGCCCTGTCTTCGGCGCGGATGATCAGCAGTCTATTCCCCAGCAACCCCTTGAAAATGGGGATCCGCACGGGTATGACGCTCTCCTCCAGCGCTTTGGATGTCATGCTCCAGAACACATCGACATTGCCCGCCAATGCCTCCTCGACTTTGCGCTTCTGATTCATGTCTGTGGTCAGGGATTGGATCTGATACTGCTCCCGGGAGCGGCTCAGCGCCGTCTGTAATAATGTCAGCTGCCAACTCGGCGGTATGCTGGTAACCACCTTCCCGGCAAGAGGCCCCCTCTGAGTGTCGGCAAGCGCCGGGAATATGCCGCAACAGGCACACAGCAAGACTACGGGAGCCACACATTTAGATATTGGTAGCCATTTAGATATTGGCACCCATTTGGATATTGGCATAGCTGCAGCACCTCTCTCATACCCGGCGAGAAGCCGAGGGCCTTATTCTTATTTTGCCGCTACTCTCAGGCGCCGCTGCTCGATAAAAGCCCGGCCCCGATACTGCTGCCGCAGCGTATTTCCCTGAAAAAAAAAAGCCGGGTACCTGTTACAGCACCCAGCCAACGCTAGTTTCTGGGGAGAGACTATTCAATACAAACACAAGTGCACAGTCGTTCGACGAGCATGCATTTGCCAAAGACATGAAGCAGGAGACCTCTTCCTCTTCATGCTGACCTACAACAGAGTCACACAAGCAATATGACAACGCTGTCATTTGTAATGTACACAAGAAAAAACAAGATTTCTACATTTTTTTGACATCTTGGTGTTTTTTACTCCCTGGGCTGGAAAGCCCGAGCGGCGCTCAGGCTCCCGGACAGGAATAGAGATTAAATCGCCTGGAACCCGAATCTATATACCTTCTCCAGCAGGTGTCTGTGGCTGGGTAATTCGGCCATCAGGCGCTCGCTCAGCCTGTCTATCTCGGCAAACTTCTGCAGCGCCTGTTCGCCGTCGCTGAAGGCGCTGCGATTGGCCGATAAATCTGTATTGAACCCCATGCCGTAGAGCACGAACAGGTAGCTGTCGAGCACGAAGGGCTCGAAGGCATAGTCGAAATCATGTTTGCTGGGGGGATGATGGCGCCATTGCGTCAATTTCTCCTGCAGGCTGTCGGGAATCGAGGCCGGGGCGACATTGTCCCGCCAGTACTGGCTGTCCCTGCGACCCGAGATGCAATAGTGCAGCTTGATGAAGTCTATGCTCTTGTCCCACCTGAGCTTGAAAGTGGCATTGAACTTGCGCCCGGCATAGTCGAGCGACGCCCTGTTGCGGGGAAAGGTATCGGCCAGCATATTGGCCGCGGCTTCGACCAGGAAGATGGCCGAGGCTTCGAGCGGCTCTATGAAGGCCGCAGACATGCCGATGGCGACGCAGTTATGCTTCCAGAACTCTTCCCTGTAGCCCAAATTCAAGGGGATCTTGCGTACCTCCAGGCCTTCGCCTTCGGCACCGACATAGTCGCGCAGCACCGCCTCGGCGCGCTCGGCACTGCTGTGACGGCTCGAATACACATAGCCCACCCCGCGGCGATTATGCAGTCCTATGTCCCAGGTCCAACCCGCTTCATGGGCCGTGGCTATGGTATGGGAGGCGATAGGCGCATCGGGGCTGGAGTAAGGCACCTGCATCGCCAGCGCCGTGTCGTTGAATATAATGTCGTCTATCTTATGCCAACCTACATTCAGCGCCTGCCCCAACAAGATGGCGCGGGATCCCGAGCAGTCGACAAAAAAGTCTGCCTCGACCCGCCCCCGGGTGTCTGTCACCAGGCTGCTGATGGCGCCGGACCCGGCTTGCTCGACCTCAGTGACATTGGCGCAGATGAACTTGACCCCGAGTTTCTCGGTGCAATGCCGCTTGAGAAAGTCGGCAAACTTGGTGGCATTCAGATGATAGGAGTAATTCTGGATGGCGCCATAGCTGGGGGTGGTGATCTTCTTCGGTGCCAGCCCCAGCCGGGAGATGCGGCTCTGGGTGGTGGTCGCCATATCGTAGGGCTGTGGACTCTGCCCCAACAACCAATAGGGTGCCAGATTAAAATCATAGGCGGAATGGAATACCGCGCTCAAGGGATGGAAATAGCTATGCTTGCTGCCCTTGAGCGGCGTCTCGCGCCAGTTGACGAACTCGGCCCCCTGTTTGAAAGTGGCGTCACATTCGCGCATGAATTCGCTCTCGTCCACTCCTATGGACTGCAGGGTGCTGCGTATGGTCGGCCAGGTGCCCTCGCCGACCCCGAGGATGGGAATATCCGGCGACTCTATCAGGGTCAGCTGCACCCCTTCAGGGTCCAGGCTATTGAGTTTCTTCGCCAAAATCGCGGCGGTCAACCAGCCGGCGGTGCCGCCACCTACTATCGCCACTCTGTCTATCGTCTGCTTCTCCATCTGTCCTCACCCCGGTTATTGAGCCAACCTGACTAATGATTGCACCTGATTGAGCGACAGCAGCGCGGCATAAATGGGCGCAAGATAGCCCCCGTGCTTAAGCCCGATGAAAGCCTGATCATCGAGCCGGTTCAGCGCGGCTTCGTCTATCATATAGCAGCCCGTCAGCTCGTAGGCCGCCCCGGAATTCGGGCGGATGCTCAGGCTCCGGGACTGGAGCAGCTTCAGCTCAATCAGCCTTTGAATGAATGACTGGGTTATGAGGTTTTTCTGCGCCCAGGCGACAGCCGCTTCGCTGCGGCGATTGAGAAATTCACTGGCATTGGCCCCGTCAAACAGGGCCTCACCTGTTTCCCGGCCGACAAGCGGGCTGGCTTCGTCGATGCAGATGGCGAAACTGTCGCCGTCCTCGCTCACTTTGAGCGCCACCAGCGGGTAATGGCGCAGCGATTCGGGCACATAAGCCCCCAACCAGCCGCCGTCTTTCCAAAATAAATTCTGCTCGGGTTTGAGCCCGGTCAGGGCACAGGCCCTGAACTGGCCTGTGTCGCTGTCCTTGACGAAGACTATCGGCAAATGGGTCGCCGCCATGGCAAATTCATGCACGGCCACAGGCACCAGGTGACGCGTTTTGGCGTGGGCAAAACTCTTGTCTGTGGTTAATTTCAGGCTTTGATGTTTCTGACTGTCCAATGCAACCAAGGTACTCATAAGTTATTCTCGTTATTAGCCGACTAAATGGTTGAAAAACCGTATTGATAGATCCTGTCGAGCAGGTCTCGCTGTTGGGGTAACTCTTTGATTAAATATTCGGTCACCTGCTGCACCTTCTCGAACTGCGCCATGGCTTCGGCATGCCGCGGGTAACGCTGCCAATTCACCTGCTCGGGTTTGAAGCCCATGCCATATAACACATATTGGTAGCTTTCCATGGGGAAAGGTTCATACACATGGGGAAAGTCATAGGCGCTGACGATTTGCTGTTGCCAACTGGCCAGGGTCTGCGCCAGCGATGCGGGTATGCTCGACGCCTCCCTGTTATCCAACCAGAAGGCTTCGCTGCGACCGGACAACAGATAATGCATCTTGATGAAATCGACGGTTTTCTGCCAACGAAAATGGAAGGAAGCATTGAACTTCTTCTCCGCATGGATCAGCCCCTGACGTAGTGACGGCAATTGATCCGCCAGCATGTTGCCGGCCGCTTCGATCAAAAATATCGCCGAGGCCTCCAGGGGTTCGACGAAGGCGGCCGACAAACCTATGGCGACACAGTTCTTATGCCAGAACTTATTACGGTAACCCAAGTCTATCTTGAGTTTCCTGGCGGTAAGCCCGGCCGCGGCGTCGCCTATATAGTCCCTCAGGGTGCGCTCCGCATCCTCATGGCTCTGGTGCCGGCTAGAATAGACATAGCCCACACCACGGCGGTTACTCAGGCCTATGTCCCAGATCCAGCCGGCCTCCTGGGCCGTGGAATGGGTGCAGGCATTGATGGGGCCGGCGGCATCCGGGTAGGGCACCTGAATGGTCACAGCATGATCCGTCAACAGGGTATCGGCAATGGAGGTGAAGCCGACCCCCAGCGCCTCGCCGAGCAGCAGACTCCTGAAGCCACTGCAGTCGACGAAGAAGTCGGCCGCGACCGTACCCCAGGTATCTGTCACCACAGCCTCTATGCAGCCCTCGGCATCCAGGCTGACATCTGTCACATTGGCAGCGATGAACTTGACCCCCAGCTTGTCGATGGCGTGGCTTTTAAGCAGCTCGGCGAACTTGCCGGCATCCAGATGGTAGGCGTAATTCTGTATCCCTTCGTAGGCTTTGGAGGTGATCTTCTTCGGCGCCAGACCCAGCTCGGCAATCCTGGCCTGGGCGCTGACGGCCTGGGCATAGGGCAAGTCGCCGGCGTCGCCCTGCAGCCAGTAGGGCGCCAGGTTGAACTGGGTGGGATCGAAGATAGAGGTAAACAGATGATGGTACTGATTGGGCCGACTGTCACTCTGCCAGTTGATGAACTTGGTGCCTTGCTTGAAGGTGCCATGACAGGTGCGCAAAAACTCGGCCTCGTCTATGCCGAGTGACGCCAGGGTGGCACGCATGGTCGGCCAGGTGCCCTCCCCCACACCTATGGTGGGTATGTCCGGCGATTCAATCAGGCACACCTGAATGCTGTTGCCATCCAGGCTGTTGAAGGACTTGGCCAGTTTAGCGGCCGTTAACCAGCCGGCGGTGCCGCCGCCGACCACAAGCACAGAATTAATAGTGTCTGAATGCATTGAGGATACCTGCACAAAATCGATTCCCATAACATATAGCAATGCCGGGGATGGGGATATGTCCACGCAAAAAAGGAAGGCAATTGCCTTCCTTCTCATGCCGTCGGCTCTTAGAAACGATAAGAGGCCTTGAGGGTATAACGACTGCCGTTATCCGTGATAACACGCACTGTTTCGGCGCCTTCACTGTGACGCTGATAGGTTATTTCACCCAGCAGGTTGACCCCTTCCAAAGACACATCGAAATTCTCTGTAATGTGTGCCGTCACAGAGGCATCGAGGAAGTCCTGGGCATCGAATACATCGTTGCCGTTGCCCAGGGCAGTGCCTTCGGCGAAGAAGTCACTGCGGTTGGTATAGGCGATACGGGCGGTGAACAGATCATGCTCGTAGAAGCCTGTGATGTTGTACTGATTGCGCGAAGATCCGGGCAAACGAATAGGTTCACCGTTATCGGTTTCACCCGTGGCATCGACATAGGTGTAGTTCACCAAGGCACCGAATCCATTGTCGAAACTGGTCTGCCATTGCAGTTCGAAGCCTTCTATCTTACCGCCACGGCCCTGATCCGGCACAGAAACCTCATACAGATGTGGCACGGGAACCTCGGTCAAGTCTTCAAATATCTTGGTGGTGGTGATGAACGAAGCTATGTCTTTGTTAAACACTGCAAAAGATAACAGCGAGGACTCGTCGTAGTACCACTCCAGCCCTATATCCATCTGGGTGGCGCGGAAGGGATCCAGCGCCGGGTTGCCGCGGGAGGTCTGGTAACGACCGCTCTCGGGCACCGTATCGGGTAAGCCACGGTAACCGGGAGTCAACTGACTGTAGCCGGCGCGGGTCATCACCTTGGCGGCCGACATGCGCAGTATGACATCATCGGCCAAATCTATCGCCAGGTTGAAGCTCGGCAAATAATCGTCGTACTCGCCCTTGAAGGTATCTATCCCGGTCAGGTTACCGTTGTAAGCGCTGCCTTCGGTCTTGGTTTTGACATAACGCAGGCCCACGTTGCCCCGGTAGCTGTCGCCGTCGAAATTACCCTGAACATAGGCGGCGAACACATCTTCTTCTATCTTGCCATAGTTGCTCAGGCTCTCATCCCAGCTGGTCACTGCATCGTTCAGGGCATGCCAATAGGCCAGGCCGTCAATTTTCACATATTCGGTTGGCGTGCCAGGGGCGACGACTTCATCGAAGTCGCTCAACAGGCCATCGTCGAATTGGGAGATGTTGGTGATCTGACTGGTATCACCGAGCGTCGCACCGAACTGCCTGTTGGTAAATTCATGCGAGCGCAGTTTCAAGCCTGTTTCTATGCTGTTGATGGCGCCGAAATCGACATCCAACTTGAGATCCACCTGCCCATAGACCTCTTCATCCTCAAGCTTGGACTCGGCCAATGAACTGCCTTGGAATGCTTGCCAGCTGGCATCGGACAAAGACACGCCATTGGGCGACAGCAACATGGCATCGGCGAGATCCATGTCCACATCGACAGTGATACCCGTCGCGGCGTTGATTGGTTGACCCCACAGGCCGTTGGCGTTACCGCCGTTGCCGCCGTCGGAGTAGGTCTTGCCCAGGACGCCGCTAAGCAGGTAACCGTCACCCTGGTATTCGGTGCGCAAGTCGATGACAGTACTGGTCATCTTGGCGCGGCGGGTGTTGGTATCCTGCGCCAACCAAGCGGCATCGTTCACAGTGCCGCTCAATGGCAGGCCATTGGGCGCAACACGGGCATTGGCAGTGTTGGTCATGGTTGCACCGTTGGCACCTATCACCAGGAAGTTCTGGTTGGTGTTGGTGGCATCGAGTTCGGTGCGGAAGGCATGCAAGGTGAACCCGAGTGCATCCGATGGCTGGAACTGGGCGGTCAGATCGAAGGCGTCGCGGGTGCGGTCCTGATCGAAACCGGCAATACCCGATGCCGACCAGCCCTCTTCCCAGTAGTTCTCGGCCTTACGACCACGGCCAATGGACTCCAGAGTCGATGCCATGCCCAGGATACCGAAGGTTTCGTCATCATTTTTCCAACTGAACAAAGCGCTGCCGCCCAAACCATACTCGCTGTCGGCCAAGGTGTTGGTATTGGCTTCGGCGGAGGCGAAGAAGGTGTTTGTGTCCAGATCCAAAGGCTTGCGGGTATGCAGAATAACGGTACCGCCGACGCCGCCCTCATCGAGCGAGGCAACGGGTGACTTGAAGACCTCCAGGCCGGAGATCATCTCGGATGGCATCAGATCCATGTTGAAGCTGCGCCTATTGGCGCCCTGGGAGAACCAGGCGGTGGAGGCCACAAACTGGCCATTCATCTGTACCTGGGTCAGGGTGGGATCGACACCGCGGATGGAAACCTCGGCACCCTCACCGGCGAACCCCCGGTTGATGGATACCCCGGCCACCCGCTGCAGGGATTCGGCGATGTTTTTATCCGGGAATTTGCCTATGTCCTCGGCCGTGATGGCATCGACCACAGCATTGGAAAAGCGCTTCTCGTTCATGGCCGCTTTTTGTGAAGCCCGCATGCCGCGCACTTCAATTTTTTCAATGTTTTCATTACCCGCCGCCACCGCATCGGCAGCTTCTGCCGCCATGGCTCCGACTGATACCGCGCCTCCGAGCAGGATGGCAATATGTGTTGCTAGAACAGTTTTTCTAAATGTAGATGGTCGCATCTCGTTTCCCTTCCATAACTTTATTATGATTTTTTTATTCATAACCATTCCCGAAAGAATGACAACGCTGTCATGTCTGGGTCAAACATTACACAATTATTAACAGCCTTGCCACAAGAAAATAACGCCGCAAAGAAAAAAATGCGCTAAACCAAGAGGCTCAAGTCGTCTCCTTTGCCACACTTCCCTATTGTAGACAATATGTTAAAATCTATTGCCGGGTTAATTTTTGTATTAAAAATAACCTGCTTAAGTGCGGCATCTGTCTTGAGTCAGACTGAATTCGGCATTGCCTATTAGGCAAAAAGCTCGCACTATAAGGCGATGAAATGTAAGACGAGCCGCGACGCTTAGGGCACTCAACAGACAAAAATGCCTGATGTTCATAGCAACGGTGAGTGTAATCCCCCTTCGGACACAAAGAGTTTTAACCTAGATGAAAGTCACCATAAATGACGTTGCCAAACATGCCGGCGTGTCGATAAAAACCGTCTCGAGGGTTACCAATTGTGAGCCTTCGGTGAAACAAGCCACGATAGACAAGGTCAATGAGGCCATTAAATTCCTCAATTACCAGCCGAACCTGGCGGCAAGAAATCTGGCCGGCACCAAGTCCTATGTCATAGGCTTCATCTATGACAACCCCAATGCTTATTACATCATTGACATGCAAAATGGCATCTTGTCTGCGTGCAAGGATCAGGGCTATGAACTGCTGATCCACCCCTGCAACGCCAAATCGGCCAACATATGTGAAGAGCTGACCACTATGGTGAAACACGCGCGTCTGGCCGGGCTGGTATTGACCCCTCCCTTGTCCGAAGACCCAGACATACTGAAGGCCTTGGATGCCATAGAGGCCAATTACGTGCGTATTATTGCCGGCGAGCAGGCCGGCGCCGAGCCGGGTCTCACTGTCTTGGTCAACGACAGGCATGGGGCGGTAGCCATCACCCAGCATCTCATCGACTTGGGCCATAAAGACATAGCCTTTCTCAGTGGCGACCATCATCACGAATCGACCAAGGAGCGCCTCGCCGGCTACCGGCAGGCCTTAACAGAAAATCGCTTGCCTATTAATGAGAAGAATATTATTGAAGGCCAATACTCGTTCGAAGCTGGTGTGGAAGGCGCCAATAAACTGATTGAGTTGGAACATCGCCCAACGGCGATCGTGGCCTGTAACGATGAAATTGCCGCAGGGGCGCTGTTTGCCGCCAGGCTCGCCGGATTGGACATTCCGGCAGACCTGTCTATCGTCGGCTTCGAGGACAGTCCCTTCTCCAGGCAAACATGGCCAAAACTCACCACAGTGCATCAACCCAACGAAAGAATTGCCCAAATAGCGACCGAGCTGCTGATCGCCAAGCGCAGAGAACAGCACCCTGTGATGTCCAGAGTCTTTACCCCTGAGCCGGTCATTCGCGACTCTTCCGCCATACCCAAAGGCTAAACCCCTATAGCCAAAGACTAAATCCCTAAGCCAGGGCTTGGGCCAAGACCTGCGTTAGGACCTGCGCCGAACTGCTAATGCAGTTTAAGCTTGGGTCTTTGCCAGCGCAGCAATCTTTGGGCGATCCTATACACCAGGGCCGAAAACCAGCCATAGAGGCTGCTCAGATGTCGCTGGTACAGAGACATATACATCAGCCTGGCAAAGTGACCCTCGATGAAGAAATCACCCGATCTCAGGTTACCCATCAGATTTCCCACCGCCGAGAAGCGGCTCAGGGATACCAGTGAGCCATAGTCTTTATATACGAAGGGCTGCTCCGCCTTATCCTTGAGGCGGTTGAGCATGTTGCGGTATAAGGTTTCCGCCATCTGATCGGCCGCCTGGGCCCTCGGCGGCACGGGTTTGCCTGAGTCCAAGATCAGCTGGGCACAGTCTCCCAGGGCATAGATGTCCTCATGACCTTTGACCCGCATGCACGCATCCACTTCGACCTGATTTCTGGGGGTAATAGGCAGAGGGCTGAAATGCTGAAACACCTTGGGCCCCTTCACCCCAGCCGCCCATACCTTGATGCTGGCCGCTATCAGGTCCCCATCCTGGGTGACGAAGCCCTCTGAGGTGACTTCTTTCACCTGCACCCCAAGGTGCAACCTGATACCTATCCTGTCCAGCACGGCTTGTGCCCTGGCACTCACCTTTTCGGGCAGTTGAGGCAAAATTTTGGGTGAGGCTTCGATCAGATGCACATCCAGATGATGCTTGGAAATATTCAGATAGCCGTATTCCTTCACCGACTCGATCACATGGTGAAGCTCGGCCGCCAATTCCACTCCGGTGGCGCCGGCCCCGACTATGCCTATACTGAGCTTTTCCTGGGTCTCATTGAGCTGTAACAAGGCATCCAGCAGTTTCTGATGAAAATGGTTGGCGTTGTCCAGACTGTCGAGGAAAATGCAATGGGCTTCCGCCCCAGGGGTATTGAAACTGTTGGAGGTACCGCCGAGTGCCAGTACCAGATAATCGTACTCTAGTTGCCGAGGCTCAATCAGCGTCTCCCCCTCCTTGGTCAGCACAGGCGCCAGCTGAATGGATTTCTGCATGGGATCGCACTGCAGCAATTCGCCGCGAACATACCTGTAGCCATTTTTCAGGCCGTGGTCCCGATATAATAACCCTTCGTTGGATTGATCTATCACACCGACTGCGACTTCGTGGAGTTTGGGTTTCCAGATATGGATGGCGCTTTTATCGACCAGGGCTATGTCCAACTCACCACTCAGGCCCAGTTTGCGGCCCAACTTGGAGGCCAAGGCCAAACCACCGGCGCCACCGCCAACAATCACAAGCTTTTTCGCTGTCATAAGCTATCTGTCCAGTCACCAATACTGAGTTCAGTTATACCATGTCGGCCGGCCTAAGTGTTGGCATAAAATAATGAAAATGCAGTACAAAAAACAATGCTTAGTCAAATTGACAGCATGAATGACTGATGGCAATCGAAATGGAGAGGCCAGGAATAGCAAGTTAGGCAATAAGCTGTTGAAAATAAAGCGTTCACTCAGGAACTTGCGGCAGTTCCCGAGTGTGCCTATGAAGTGTGCCTAAGAATGGTGACTAAACAGCTTCTTCGTTCTCTTCACCCGTGCGGATCCGGATGACGCGCTCGATATCTGTGACAAAAATCTTGCCGTCACCTATCTTTCCGGTTCGAGCCGTTTCTACTATGACATCTATGGCCTGATCCAGGATATCGTCCTGGATCACCAATTCAATTTTCACTTTAGGCAGGAAATCCACCATGTATTCGGCACCGCGATAGAGCTCTGTGTGCCCCTTCTGACGGCCAAAACCTTTGACTTCGAGCACTGTCATCCCGGTAATGCCAATCTCTGCAAGTGACTCACGCACATCATCGAGTTTAAATGGCTTAATAATGGCTTCGACCTTTTTCATCAAAAACTCCTTCTACACTTGCAATGGACTTATCGGCTTGAGATGCACAACATCTTAACATGTTAACTGCCGAGTTCAGAAGCGTTTCTCCTCACTATTGCTTCGACGTATTGATTCAGCGGCTCCCGCAATAAAACGGTCATGACAAAATGCCCTATACTGAATTCAGGGGTGCGGTTGGCCCCGAATTCAAGGACGAGCATATGAAACAACTGATTGGAGTAACCCTGATAGAGTTACTGACGACCCTGGCCATCGCCTTGATAGGGGTGCTCTTGAGTGTCCCTTCGCTGAGCAGCCTGTATGAGAAAGCCCGCGCCGACAGCGCCATCAGCAGGATACAACAGACACTGCTATTGGCCAGAAATCAGGCCATCAACTTGAATCTCAACGTCAGTGTCTGTGCCCTGGAGGCAGATACCTGTACCGATAACTGGGAAAGTGGTTTGGTGGTGTTCACCGACAGCGGCGAACCCAATAAGCTCGATGGTGAAGACAAGATCCTGCAACAGACTGACGCATTCGATTCAAAAGATACGCTGAACTACAATCGCACCTCGGTGCGCTTTCAAGCCGATGGCCTGGCATCCGGCAGCAATGGGACGTTCAAATATTGCCCCGGCAGCCTGGACAACCCCAACTCCCGTGCCGTGGTAGTCAACTCAGCGGGCAGAGTACGGCGCTCCCTTGCCAGCGACATCAGCTGCAGTAACTAGCCTGGGGTATTAACGGTCGGCAGCCATATGGGGCTGCCGGCCGTGAGTTAAATTCCCGCGCTTTTCCTCGGAAGCTATACGCTCATCTGCGCCGGCGCAGGCTGAAGCAAGCCGGTTACAACAGACCAATTTTAGCAACAACTGCGGCTTTATTTTGCTGAAGTCATTGGCGTTCTCCCTTATACTCGAACCACAGCCCGCAAGGAATCTTACCATGACACATAAGCACAACGGATTTACCTTGGTCGAATTGATGGTCACTGTGGCTATCGCCGTCCTCTTGCTGTTAATCGGGGTGCCGGCACTGAGCAGCGTCTACCAACAGAGCCGCAGTGAAACCAATATCAAGACAATTCAGGAAGCGCTGACCTTCGCCCGCGCTCAGGCGGTGAGCTATGGCAGAGAGATCATAGTCTGCCCCTATGCGGCAAGCCCCTGTGGGACAGACTGGAGCAAGGGCTTGAGCGTCTACACCCTGAATGCCGGTGCCAAGAGAGTCCTGAGGGAGTACCAGGGCTTTAACAGTCAGGATGCCATCAAAGTGACGGGAGCAGACGCAGAGGCGAAGATTAGCTTCGGCGCCGATGGCATGGTCTCCTCGAACGCCGAATTTATTTATTGTCCAAACGGCGCCAGTTCCGCATCCAGGAGTGCCAAGTTGGATGCTTCGGGTCGTCTCAGCGAGGGAAGCAATGGTCTGAGCTGCGGATAACGCGGCGACTTACCTCAGCGTGGCTTTATCCAATTGCTGGGCACGCCCGAGAGTAAACTCTTCATCGAGCGGAACGCATTCTTCCACCGTTTTGATGAAGTACTTTTTTCCTTTGTTATCCATCAATTGCCTGCCAGGCAAGCCCGCCATCTTCAGCTTGAGTTCCTTCGCCTGCCAGCGGAAAAACACTATCTGATCTCCCTTGGCCGAACCTATGTAACACTTATAGTCCTGTGTATTGGTCGAGGTTCCCAGCGCATGCCCAGTGAGCGGGACCAGGCTCAAGAGCAATAGGTAAGCAGTTTTCATTTCCAGCACTCCGCATTAGGGCCTTTAACGCCGGCATCTGTCATAGTGAGCGAGGTACAGGTCGTATCTCTGCTGGCCTGCGCCCCTTGGGGGGTGGCCGTGATGGTAAAACTGGTCGTCCCCTTGGAAGCCACAGAATAATGCTGATGCTCGGTCACGAAGGGACTGGCACTCAATCCAAGCTTGGTCATGTCTTCGGTATAGACCCTGTTATCCAAGTAATATTGCTCCTGCAGATTGGCGACACGCATCACGGCCGCCTGGCCTTCGGATCTGGCACTCTTGGCCACATACTGGATATAGGAAGGGTAGGCAATGGCAGCCAAAATCCCGACCACAACGACGGCGATCATCAATTCTATCAAGGTGAAACCCGAATCATTTCCTGGCATTTTCTTTAACATATTATTTGGCATCTCTTCCGGTTTAGCTGCAACTGTTGATATCGGCATGGCTCTCGCTATGCCGCTCGAGAGTGTCATGCTACTCATCGACATGATAGTAAATTTTATTCACCCCCAGCCCTGAACCTACGTTGACTGTCCCGCTGCAGGTGTTGTCGACACACTCGCCCTTGCCGACCCCGATGATATAAATATAGGAAGGATCGCCGACATTCTCCGGCGGCGGAATGATGATCTGCGGCGTGTCCGGCACACGCTCACCCAGTTCTATGTAGAGTTGCTCATAGGTGCGGGTGCCCTTATGCAGATCGAAGACATACAAACGCCCCTCCCCCGAGGCGACACACACATTGGCGTCGGCGGCATTCACAGGAGGTACATAGGAAGTGAAATAGACTTTACCGCCGACGATCAAGCCTGCGGTAAGGCTCTTCTCCCCCACACCGGCAAAATCATAATACCAGCCGAGTTTCTGGCCGAAGGCAATATTTTCACTCTCGGACGAAGGCGCCGCCGAGGTCACATTGTAGAGCTGTGCCAGGGTGATGGGCTCAGGGATGGCATTGACTGTGCCATCGAAGCTGCGGGTCACCACGTTCCTGTCCTGCAGCACATAATACATGTCCGCCACTTCGGTGCCGGACGGATGCGCCCGGTTGCCTGTGCCCACTGTCACGGCATCGTAAGGCACATTTTGATAGCTCTTGGTGACTGTGGAGGTCCCGCCATCGCTGACAGTGACCTCGGAAATATTGCTGAAGACGGTCTGCGCCACCACGGGCTCGGCGAAGAAGCGTCTGTCGCTTGCCGCAGTGCTGCCGCCCAGATCGGCAAACTTAAACCCTGTCCAGGTGGTTTTGTCACTGCCCGGCATATCCATGCGCCACACATAGCCACCTGTATCCGTCGCGTATATCCTGTCGCTGTCGCCATCGTTGTTGCTGTCAAGCACGGCAACCGTGTTGGGGATGCTGTCATCTATGCCCGGCAATTGTGTCACCCCGCTCGCCGCAGTCGGGGCAAAGGTATGCAGCAAGCTGCCTGTCTCGGCATCGACTATATATACCCCGCGACCCGAAGGACTGGCGGAGGGGGTGGCATCATAACTCAGATCATAACCACCGCCGAAGATCAGCACCGGCTTGGTATAACCGGGAATGCGGGTGATCACAGGTTCGCTCCAGCTCTGTCCCAGTTCGGCAAAGCCGCTGGTCTCGGCAGAAATCCGCCACATAAATTTGGGGCTGTCCGGCGTTGTGATATCCAAGGCATAGTAAGAACTGCCGCCGCGACGCATGCCGACAAATAACCACACGGTTTCGACCCCTGAGGCATTGCTCTTGACATAGGCGACCGGGGACGCATCCATGCCGTAGACACTATGGCCACCCGTGGCCTTGTTCTCCCTCAGCTTGTTGATATTGGGCAGCAGCTCATAGGGCATGAAGGCCCATGATTCCGAGACACTGTTGCCTGCGTCTTGAAACATATGCAACAGGCCTTGGTTGGTGCCCAAGATCACCCTGACATCCGGCGTGGTTGGAGAGCCGAAGTTTATTGCCAGGGGTTTGGAGTGCAAGGGATCGCCCATGACATCAGTGCGGACATCCGAGTCTTTGACTTCATCGTCGACGTCATAGCCCTTGAGCCAGCTGAAGCTGTTGTCCAGATCGGTCGTGCCCATATAGGTGGCAAGCTCGGCTTCACCGCCGGCAACGGCTGCCGCATTGGTCTTATTCAGCGCCAGCAAGGCCCCGCCCGTGCCCAGGTTACTGTACAGCACCCTTTGGGCAACACTCTGTTTGAGCTTCGCCGCCGCGCCGCCCAGTTCGACACTGTTACCGTCTTTCACCGAAGTACAATCACTCCAGAAGGTACAGGCGTTATCCTTGATGTTGCCATCGCTGCCTATGGCAGGTATGCCGTTGGCATCGACCAGGGTGCCCGCCGGCGTGACCTTAAGCTTCTTCAGGTTGCCGCTCCATCTGGGCCCCTTGCCCGGCAGGAACATGGCGTAATAGGCGGCGTCGAAGGTCTGGGTTCTATCGAAGTTATTACTGGCGATACTGGGAGAAGTGAAGCTCGAGTCTATCTCGAGGATAGAGGTCAGGGCGTCACTCAATGCATCTTGCAACGCCAGGCTATTCCTGGCGGCAAAGTACTTGCCGCCGCCACGTTTGGCCGTTTCCTGCAACAAGGGCGCGGCATCGTCGGCCCCCGCACTGAAACCTATGGTAAAGGTGCGCACCGTCTGTGGCTGATCTTCGCCGTTGGCATCGTTAACATGGACCAAGTCGTTGTGGTACATGTAACTGGCGAGTGCCGGCAGGCTGCTCGGTGTCGCCAGGCCGGTGCTGAAGCTGGAGTAATCCCCTTCGCTGCTGGCGCCGGACGTCAAGGCGGCAATGGCCGTGTCGGCATGGGAATCCACAGTCGGCACCCCATCTGTCACATAGATGACATAGGCAATCCCTGGGCATACCTGGAAAGGCGACACATAACTGCCGGCGGCTTCTATGCTGGTATCGTAAGGCGGTTGATTGGCCCAATAATTATCGCCGCGCAGGAAATTATAATCCGAGTCTTTATGGCCATAGACTATGGGTTTACCGGCAAAATAATTGTAAGCCTCGAATAAGGTTTCACACAGAGGCGTGTTGGTATCGGCCGGGAGTTTATCTATGGTGGAGAGCAGATCACTCTTGGCGGTGGCAGACATCTGCTTTATGCCTGACACTATGCGGCCGCCATCCCTGTCACCTTCGTATGGGTAATTGAGGTTGAATACCGCCAGACCGAAGTCCACCGAAGGCGTGGTGATGACGATGTTTTTTATCGCCTCCTTGGCAACTTCCAAGCGACTCTGGGGCACCACGGGCAACTGACCGAGTTGTACCAGGGTATACCAGCGCAGGTAGTTGTCCGTATACAGGGTCACAGGCTCGCCCGTACCAAAATTGGTGCTCTTGGCATCGCCTATGGCATTGGCCCAGCTGCTGGCAGGATCCGAGTTGTGGTTATAAGGGTATGCCTTATTGTCTACCTTGAGGGCGTCGACCGGAAAGCCATTGGCTATGCCGGTGGCGTTCGCCGGATCGACCGCTTCTATGTCTTCCCAACAATCTATGATCTCTATGTTGGCACCATTATTTTCCGGTACCTCGATCCAGCTGCCGGTTTTGCCCTTGACGTTGTATTCCCTCAAGAAGCCGGTGAAACGCCCGTATTTATCCAGTGCGGCTTTGCTCTGGTTACAGCCATTGATGGAATCGAGAAAACGTCTGGCTTCGGATGGACTGTCGGGGGTCGGCAAACTGGTATTGTCTATGCCTGAGCCCTTGGTGAAATACAGCATTCGCCCCTGATAGGCATTGGATGAGCCCACTGCCGGATAGACGGTATTGGGATCATAACTGCCGGCGGCATCTTCTTCTATGGTGGCCATGCTGCCGGAGTTATCAAAAATAACCAGTACCTTGGCTCTGGCTCCCGTTCGGGTGGAGGACTCAAACACATAGAGTTCGGTATCATCGGCCCAGCTGAGGGCACAAGTGCCAAGCATGGAAAACAATAAGGCAAATACCAGTCGCTTAGTCATCATCTCTAGATCCTTAATACTTCTTGTTCGATACCCGCAACCACGGTGAGTTGCCCAAGATCGTCACGGCCAAAGGTCGAGCTGCTGCTGATTTCCAGCCGGCGACAGGCGATAAGGTTGGCCGCACTCGCATTGGTGCTGCGCTGACAGCTCACATCCTGCACAGTGCCGTCTTCGGGTAAGGGGGTGATGGTCTGGGTGCCATTGAGCAGGCTGCTCTGGGTCGTTGTCGACATATTGGCCAGGCCGGCGCCCTGATTGCTCGCAATAGCGGCATCCAGGGCACCATTGGCGGCGATGCCCGCCTCAATTCTTTCCGAGCCGGCGCCGGACATGCGCATGGATTGCAGCGAGTTGACGGCCAAGGCAACCCCGATGAGCGTCATGATGATCAGCACTATCAGGGAGAAAAACAGCACTACGCCTTTCTGCTTGTTCATAGTCATTTCCGTTATTTCCGAATAAACACAGGGTTTTCCAACACGACAGTCGTCGACATCACCTTACGGCGAAAGTGATCGTTGGGCGCGGCTATGCTCTTGTCACCCAAGGTGTAGCTGGTGGCGTTGGTATAACTGTTGTCGCTCTGGGTCGAGCGCACCAACAGAAATATCCGCAGCGCCACCAAACGCTGGAACAGCTCGTTATCCCACATCAGACTGCTGACGTTTTCTACCGGCATGAAACTGTCGGCCGTATCATCCCCGTCATTGTCGAAACCATAGAGGATGCGCATATTTTCTATGCCCTCGACCAATTGCTCTTCGGTATTCATGCCACTGCCTGTGGTGAGAATTCTGCGTCTGAGCACGGGAATACCGTCGGCATCGTCTTTGATGAAATACACGTGATGCTGATACTCCCAGACCCGGCTATTCGGCAGAGCCGGAGCCGTGGTGCCACTGAAGAATTCGGCCTGGGTCGAAGTCGCGGCCACATAATAACGCGCCGTACCCAGCGCCGCCGCGGGTGGGCCAATCAAGCGCTTGATCTGCAGCACATCCGTGGCGCTGTTGACATCCCCGGCAGCATTGAGGCAAGACAGGCTGTTGCCGCTCACTCCCGCCTCATAGCCCCATAGACGGCGA
Organism: Shewanella sp. AS16; assembly: GCF_021412365.1. Taxonomy (NCBI): domain Bacteria; kingdom Pseudomonadati; phylum Pseudomonadota; class Gammaproteobacteria; order Alteromonadales; family Shewanellaceae; genus Shewanella; species Shewanella sp. AS16. The sequence goes on from NZ_JAKCLK010000001.1 coordinate 788,818, forward strand.
AAGTGGGCCGGTTGCGAGTTGGGCAGACTGGCATTGTTCAAGCCGGCGCCGACACAGTCGTTGACCACATTGGCACTGACCTTGGTATTGCTGCCGACCACAAAGTCGGTACCCGTTATGTCGCCCATGAAGCCCAACTGGCTCACGTCCCGCTCCATCAGCGCCAAGGCGATCCTGCCGTTTTCCTGTAACTGGTTGAACTGGCTGGTTGTGGTGACATTGGTCGAGGACATGCTGAACATGGTGAACAGCCCCAGGGTCAGAAACAGGCTGATCACCAAAGCGACCATCAGCTCAACCAGTGACATGCCAACCTGTTTTAGTAATACATAATGCAACTCAGTCACCTATATAATCATGGTATTGACGATGAAGATGCGCCTGCGCTTGGCCAATGCCGTCTTGCCACAATCGCTGGCCTCATAACTGGTATCGCTGCTTTCCCTTATGCCACGCCAGGCAATCACCACCTTCACCAGGGCGTTGGGATAAGTACGCCCATTAAGGGTAGTCGAACTCGTAGTCACACAGGCATAGGGACTGTCCAGGCCGCCAACCAGCTGACTGCCGACGGCCTCGGCCGAGCCGTTGAGCAGCTGCTCCCACTGATACTTGTCCCATGCGGCCGTTTCCGCCGGGGTACACAAACTGGTGGCGCCTATGGCGACATCACAGGCCTTGGCCGGACGCGCCAAGGCACCGGTATAAGTCGCCGCATAGGCAGTCAACTGTCCCCGGTTGAGCTTCATGCGATTGACTATATCCTTGGCATAATAAGACGCCTGGGTCTGCTGGAAGGATTCGAAGCTGCCCCGCTTGGCGACCAAGTGCAGGTTGAAGATGCCGATCAGGCCAATCACGAGTATGACCAGGGCGATCAAAACCTCTATGAGGGAGAAGCCATTTTGCTGCTTGCTCCCGGGTGTCAAACATTCCATTTTAGTCATAATATTGACGTACAAACCTTCTATAAGCTCATGAAAAATGGCGATAAAAGCACTATAAAGGTTAATGGTAGTTTAGTCGAATGTAACCTGCCAGTAACATGGTGTTTTATTATGTTTGCGAGGCTTAGCGAATGAATTTTCAGCAAAAAAAAAAAGAGGCCAGGGCCTCTTTTTTTTAACTGAAAACTGAGAAATGACTTATCTGAGTTCGGCCGGCACGGCGAAGACGGTATCTTCCTTGCGTCCCTCGACCTCGGTTACCACGCTCGGAGCCAGTTTGGCTATGGCCTGAACCACCTGCTGCACCAACACCTCGGGGGCAGAAGCCCCGGCGGTGACCGCGACCCTGTTGATCCCCTCGAACCAGGCGGCTTCGATATCCGCCTCGGTATCGACCAGATAGGCGGCCGTGCCCGTCTTTTGCGCCAACTCCCGCAGACGGTTCGAGTTGGAGCTATTCTTCGAGCCCACCACTATCAGGAGATCCACATCCGCCGACATGCTGCGGACCGCATCCTGGCGGTTCTGGGTGGCATAACAGATATCATCCTTGCGCGGGCCTTCGATAGCAGGAAAACGGCGTTGCAGTGCGGCTATGATGTCCAAGGTATCATCGACCGAAAGTGTGGTCTGAGTGACGAAACACAAGTTGTCAGGATCTTTCACCTCGAGCGCGTCGACATCCGCCGGCGACTCGATCAGATAGACGCCGCCGGCTGGGTTATCGTATTGCCCCATGGTGCCTTCGACTTCGGGATGCCCCTCATGGCCGATCAAGATGCACTCGATTCCCTTGCGACTGGCGCGGGTGACCTGCAGATGCACCTTGGTCACCAAGGGACAAGTGGCGTCGAATACCTTCAAACCCCGCTGCTTGGCTTCGGCCCTGACGGCCTGTGATACCCCGTGGGCGCTGAAGATCACTATGCTGTCATCCGGCACCTGCTCCAGTTCATCGACAAACACGGCGCCGCGATCTTTCAGATTCTGGACCACATAACGGTTATGCACCACTTCATGGCGCACATAGATGGGTGGCGAAAACAGCTCGAGTGCCCGTTCGACTATGCTGATGGCCCTGTCGACCCCGGCGCAGAAACCGCGGGGATTGGCCAGAAGTATATTCAGGCTAGGGCTGCTGGGAGCTTGCTTGGGATCGATAGTCATAGTTAGAGTACCTGTACCACTTCCAACTCGAAGGTCACAGTCCGCCCCGCCAGAGGATGGTTGAGATCCACTGTGACCGAACTTCCCGCGACTTCACGCACTATGCCGGGTATTTCACTGCCACCCGGGCCGGCGAAACTCACTATCACCCCGGCTTCCAGCTTCATGTCCGCCGGAAAACGGCTCTTGTCCATATGATGAATGGCATCCGGATTCGCTTCGCCGAACGCATCCTTGGCGGCCAAGGTAAAGCTATGTTTAGCCCCCTCGTCCAGGCCCGCAAGTTCGGCTTCGAACGCCGGGCTCAGGCTGCCATCGCCCAGGTTCAGGCGGGCCGGCTTACCGGACGCCTTGGTGCTGTCGGCGGTAGAGCCGTCTTCGAGCACTATGTTCATGTGGCATATCAATGCAGATGTTGCTGTCACTTAATTTACTCCTGGCCCCTTGGGCTCGCCATTGTGCGCCGGCTTGCCGGCAACCAGGGCGTCCCAGATGATCAAGGCCGCACCTATGCAGATGGCAGAATCGGCAATATTAAACGCCGGGTAATGGCTGCGGCCCCAATACACATCGATAAAGTCGACCACGAAACCATGCATCAAGCGGTCGACCAGATTTCCCAGGGCGCCGCCTATGACCAAGGTATAGGCCAGGTTCAGGCGCCACAGGCCAGCGGCTTGCTTACGCAACCAGATGCTGAGAATGGCGGTGAACCCCAGGGCAATCAGGGTAAACAGCCAGCGCTGCCAGCCGCCGGCGTCACTCAAGAAGCTGAAGGCCGCGCCATAGTTGCGCACATAGGTGAAATTGAAGCCGGGTAACAGCTGCAGCGACTCGTGCAGCTCGAAACCCTTCAAGACCCATTGCTTGGACAGCTGATCGGCAATAAACACCAATGCCACCATCCAATACCAACGCAGGCCACTGTCTTTCCAACTCGATGGCATACTCATACCTTAGGCAAACTCACGCTGTTCGCCGGCACCTTCAATGTTGGTGACACAGCGTTGACATAATGTTGGGTGTGCATCGATAGTGCTCACCTCTTCTCTGTGGTGCCAGCAGCGCTCACACTTGGCCGCTTCGCTCTTGGTCACCACCAACTTCAAGGCGCCCAGCTCCGTCTCGGCCGCATTGTCCGGCGCCGAAGCCAGAGGCAACACTGAGGCGCTTGAGGTCAAGAGCACAAATCTGAGTTCATCGCCTATCTTGGCCAGCTCGGCGGCCAGGGCTGCGTCGGCATACAAGCTGACTTCGGCCTCCAACGAACCGCCGATACGCTTATCGCGGCGCGCCTGCTCTATCACCTTGTTGACTTCGGTACGCACCGCCAGCAGTTGCTGCCAATAGTCATCACTCAAGTCTGTGGCCAGCGTGACCGACTCCAGACCCTGATACCATTCCTGGGTAAACACATAGGCCGCGCGCTCGCCCGGCAGCAGCTGCCAGATTTCATCCGCGGTGAAGCTCAGGATTGGCGCTATCCAGCGCACCATGGCCTCGGCGATGTGATACAGGGCAGACTGACAGCTACGACGGGCATGACCTTCCTGCTTAGCCGTGTATTGTCTGTCTTTGATGATATCCAGATAGAAGCTGCCCAGCTCGACCGAGCAGAACTGCATCAATTTTTGGGTCACCTGATGGAAGTTGTACTGCTCATAGGCTTCCAACAACTCCTGTTGCAGCGCGGCCGCGCGGCGCACCACCCAACGGTCCAGCGCCACCATGTCCTCGACCGCAACCATGTCTTTCACAGGGTCGAAACCGTTGAGGTTCGCCAGCAAGAAACGCGCCGTGTTACGGATACGGCGATAGGCATCGGCACTGCGGTTGAGGATCTCATCCGAGACAGTCATCTCACCGCTGTAGTCGGTGGCCGCCACCCAGAGACGCAGAATATCGGCGCCCAGCTTGTTGGTCACAGTCTGCGGCGCTATCACGTTGCCGACAGACTTGGACATCTTGCGGCCCTTACCATCGACGGTAAAACCATGGGTCAGCACTTGCTTATAAGGCGCCTTGCCATTCATGGCGGTGGAGATCATCAGGGATGACATGAACCAGCCGCGGTGTTGATCGCTGCCTTCCAGATACAAGTCTATCTCATGGCCCTGGAATTCGGGACGCGCGGCAACCACAGACGAGAAGGTCGAACCCGAGTCGTACCAGACGTCCAGGGTATCTGTCACCTTGCGATATTGCTCGGCTTCGTCGCCAAGCAACTCGGCTTCGTCCAGATCCCACCAGGCCTGGATGCCCTGCTGTTCGATGCGATGTGCCACCCGCTCCATCAGGGACACGCTGTCCGGATGCAGCTCTTCCGTCTCACGGTGTACGAACAGGGTGATAGGCACGCCCCAGGTACGCTGACGCGAGATACACCAGTCGGGGCGGTTCTCGACCATCTTCTCGATACGGCTCTGGCCCCAATCCGGGATCCACTGGGTATTGTCTATTTCCTTCAACGCCTGGGCACGCAAGCCATGGTTGTCCATGGAGATGAACCACTGAGGTGTGGCGCGGAAGATGATTGGCGTCTTGTGGCGCCAGCAATGAGGGTAGCTGTGACGATAGGCCACATGGTGCAACAGAGTGCCCTTCTCTTTCAGCAGTGCGACCACATTGTCGTTGGCCTTGAACACATGCTGACCGGCGAAGATCTCTGTGTCCGGCTTATAGACGCCGTTATCGCCAACCGGGTTGGCGACTTCCAGGCCGTATTTCTGTCCGACCACGAAGTCGTCCTGACCATGGCCAGGTGCGGTATGCACTATGCCGGTACCCGCATCCGTAGTGACGTGCTCGCCTAAAATGGCAGGCACATCGAAGGCGTAGAAAGGATGCTTGAAGCGCAGCAGCTCGAGCTCGCTGCCCTTGGCCTGGCCCAGGATGCTATGACGTTCGGCGCCATAACGCTCGAGACAGGCTTCGACCAATACCTCGGCCAAGATCAACGCCTGGGTCACACCTTCTTTTTCGAATTCGACCAGGCTGTAGTCCAGCTCAGGGCTCAGGGATAAGCCGCGGTTGGCAGGCAGAGTCCAGGGAGTGGTGGTCCAGATCACCATAGACACAGGGTGTGCGTAATCACTTACCTTGAACTTGGCCAGCACAGCAGCCTTGTCGGCGGCGCCAAAGGCGACGTCGATAGCTGGGGATGTCTTGTCCTCGTATTCCACTTCGGCTTCCGCCAGGGCCGAACCACAATCGGTACACCAATGCACAGGCTTGACGCCCTTATGCAAGTGACCGCTCGCTATTACCTTGGCGAGCGAGCGCACTATGTTGGCTTCGGTGGCAAAATCCATGGTCAGGTAGGGATTATTCCAGTCACCCAGCACCCCCAAACGAATGAAGTCGTCACGCTGACCATCGACCTGCGTGGCGGCGTATTTGCGACATTCTTCACGGAACTCGGCGGCGGATATCTTCTGCCCAGGCTTGCCGACTTTCTGTTCGACCTTGAGTTCTATGGGCAAGCCGTGACAATCCCAACCCGGCACATAAGGGGCGTCGAAACCCGACATAGTCTTGGATTTGACTATGATGTCTTTGAGAATTTTGTTAACTGAGTGACCTATATGAATACTGCCATTCGCATAAGGAGGGCCATCATGCAAAATAAAGGGCTTACGGCCAATACGACTCTCACGGATCTGTTGATACAGTCCGTCCTGGGTCCAGCGAGTTAACATTTCTGGCTCGCGATTGGCCAAATTACCGCGCATCGGAAACTCGGTTTCCGGCAAATTCAAAGTAAATTTATAGTCGCTCATTGATCCTATACCGTTAATTAAGCTGATAACCTCAGCCTGCATCATTGCCAAACAAGGCTCTGGCCTCATTTGCATCATTCAAAATTTGTTGTTTCAACGCCTCCAGGGACTCGAAGGGTTGCTCTTCGCGCAGCTTAGCCACCAACTCCACTTCTACCCTGCGACCATAGAGATCGCCGTCGAAATCAAACAAGTGCACCTCGAGCAAACACTCCTGGCCATTGACCGTCGGCCTGAAACCTATGTTGGCCATGCCTTCATACACTTCGCTGCCATCCCAAAAGAAACGCACCGCAAACACCCCACGCACAGGCACTACATTGCGTTTGAGGGCTATGTTGGCCGTGGGGAACCCCAAGGTTCGCCCCAGTTTCTGCCCATGAGCCACTCTCCCGCTCAGGGTAAAAGGGTGCCCCAGCATGCGCCTGGCTTGCTCCAGGTTGCCCTTTGCCAACTGCTCCCGCACCGCTGTCGAGCTGACCCGCTGATCGCCGAGCATGAAACTCTGGGTGTTCACCACGGTAAAACCGTACTTCCTACCCGCCTGGTGCAGCATCTCAAAATTGCCGCGACGGCCCTTACCGAAACAAAAATCGTCGCCGACAACCAGGTACTTAACCCCCAGCTTGTTGACCAGCAACTCCTGGATAAAATCCTCGGCCGGCTGATTGGCAAACTTGGCATTGAAGTTAACACACACTAACCTCTCGACCCCGAGTTCGTCGAGCAACATGACCTTGTCACGCAATCGGCTCAAACGGGCTGGTGCATTTTCGCCACAGAACAATTCCTGCGGTTGAGGCTCGAACGTCATCAGGGTGACAGGCAAATTGTAAAGCTCACCCTTGCTCACCAGATTGGCTATCACCTGCGCGTGACCACGATGGACACCATCGAAGTTACCTATGGTCAACACACAACCTTTGTGTGCCGGCAAAATATTGTGTATTCCGCGGATTAATTCCATGACTTTATACGGCTGCCAAACCCAAATCGGCCGATTATATAACAGCTAACGTTGAGAATCAGCACTCAAACTCCAGGTTTCATCTTCCAGGGACGGATACCGAGCAACAACAGACTCAGAATGTAGCTCAAGGCACCCGTAAAAATCAGGCCGGCTAAGGCCATGGCACGCTCTGCCAACTGCCATTGCAGCCATGCGGACAGAGGCGGCGTCAGATAATACAAGACTAACACCATCATCAGGGTCGCCACTACGGCTTTTATGAAAAACCTCAGCGTTTGGCCGCCGACGCGGTAGATACCGGCCAAGTGCAGGCCGCGGTACAGGAGTCCGGCATTGAGCAGCGCCGACATGGAAGTGGCAATCGCCAGGCCGACATAACCGAAGGGAATGGCAAATACCAGATTCAGTCCCATGTTGCTCACCATGGCTATGATGCCATAGCGCACCGGTGTCCTGGTATCCTGGCGCGAGTAATAACCGGGGGCGAGCACCTTGACCAACATGAAACTGAGCAAGCCACTGCCATAGGCCATCAAGCTGTAGGATGCCATGGTGACATCCGCTTCAGAAAAGGCCCCACGCATAAAGAGCACCATCAACATGGGTTTGGCCAACAGGATAAGCCCGAACATGGCGGGCAAGCCCAACAACAAAATGGTTTCAATGCCCCACTCCAGGGTGCGGCTGAAGCCGGCACCCTCGGCATTGACATGCTTGCGCGACAGTGCCGGCAGGATCACGGTCGCGATCGCTATACCGAAGAGCCCAAGGGGGAACTCCAACAAACGGTCGGAATAATAGAGCCAGCTGATAGAGCCCGTCATCAGGAAGCTGGCGATGAAAGTATCGAACAGCAAGTTGATCTGGGAAACCGACACGCCGAACAAGGCCGGCAGCATCAGGGTGCGGATCTTCACCACCCCCGGGTGCTGCCAGCCCCAGGAAGGCTTGACCAGGGCTTTCTCCCCTAAGAGAAACGGGATCTGGAACAGGAATTGAATCACGCCACCGAAAAATACCCCCCAGGCCAGGCCTATCTCGGGGCGGGCCATATTCGGCGCCATATAGAGGGCGGCGGCTATGATGGCGACGTTCAGGAAGACCGGGGTGAAGGCGGATACCGCAAAGCGACCCCGGGTGTTCAAGATAGACCCGGCCAAGGCGGTGAAGGTGATGAACCAGAGATAGGGAAAGGTGATCTTCAGCATCAGCGATGCCAATTCAAATTTGGCCCCATTGGGCTCATCATTCAGCCAGGCCAGGAACCAACCGCCACCGAATAAGGCCGACAGTATCGGCGATCCCAGCACACCGAACAGGGTCACCAGGGTCACCATCAAGCCTAAGGTACCTGCGACTTTACTGAGCAACTCCCTGGTTGCCTCCGGTGTGTGTTTCTCCTGGTATTCGGTTAATACAGGCACGAAAGCCTGAGCGAAGGCCCCTTCGGCGAACAGGCGGCGTAAAAAATTGGGGATTTTATTCGCGAAGAAAAAAACATCTGCACTGCTGCCTGCGCCCATTAAGTTGGCAATCACCACATCACGAACCAGGCCTAAAACACGTGAAATCAAGGTCATAGCACTAACTATCATGCCAGACCGCATTAATTTTTTACTCAAACGACCCCCAGAACTTCGCCGGATTTCTTCGGCGATTTATGGCAAAAATTCGACCCTGGCTCTGTCACACGGCGGGAATTGCTGCTAGAATTGCGCCACATATTACACGAGTTGGGTTGAAGATCGCCAAGCTGGTTGGATTAATTTATCTTTATGATGATTATTCAATCATAGTCGTTGACAAAGTGACTAAAAGCAGGCATAGTCCTCGGCCTTTAAAAGTATCAAATCCAGTTTTTAGGAGTTGCACCTTGGCTAATAGCAAGTCTGCAAAGAAGCGCGCGCTTCAATCTGAAAAGCGTCGTCAGCATAACGCCAGCCGTCGCTCAATGTTACGTACATACGTTAAAAAAGTAATCGCTGCAATTAAAGCAGGTGATCACAAAGTAGCAACAGAAGCTTTTGCTGCTGCACAACCTATAGTTGACCGTATGGCTGCTAAAGGTCTTATTCACAAGAATAAGGCTGCACGTCATAAGGCTCGCCTAAACGCTAAGATCAAAGCACTGGCTGCTTAATCGTTATTAGCGAATGAAAAAAACCGGCTTAGGCCGGTTTTTTTATGCCTGTTTTTCATCATCCCAAGCCGATAGCCCCACATTCACTGCTGCACGCCCAGCTGCAGACGCATTTACAGTCTTACATACTGGCTTACAGTCGGAGCCGGGACAGGGCGTCGACTTTTTGTTAGATTATCCGGCGGATAAAACCGCATCTAACTCAGTATCAGCGAATAACAAGAATCAAGGACATGCATGAAGCATTACAGAATGAGCTTATTAGCGAGCCTGCTGGCCGCGAACCTCTTTGGCTGCCAAGTACAGTCGAGTAACACCCACAATGCACCTCAAGCGGCGCCGGCGCCCGTCGCCTTGTTGCAACAGCAAGCCCTGGCCTCGGACCTTGGCTACTCCTTGGTCGAATCACTGACGGTGGAAGTCGGTCCACGTCTGGCCGGCAGCGATAAAGATCTGGTCGCCGTCGAATGGGCCGAGAGCAAACTCAGGGAACTCGGCTTCGATCGCGTCTACAAGGAAGCGGTACAAGTCCCGGTATGGAATCGCGGTGAAGCCAAGGCCAGCATAGTCGCGCCTTTCCCCCAACCTTTGGTCATTACCGCCCTCGGCGGCAGCGTAGGCACCCCTGAGGCAGGCATTCAGGCCGGCATAGTCCGCTTCGACAGTTTGGCGGCGCTACAGGCAGCCAACGAAGCCGAGGTCGCGGGTAAGATTGTCTTCATAGATCAAAAAACAGAACGCCACATCACGGGTGAAGGCTATGGCAAGAGCGTAGGCGGTCGCAGCCAGGGGGCCGTCGAAGCGGCCAAGAAAGGCGCTGTCGCCCTGGTGATACGCTCCATAGGCACAGATCATGACCGTATGCCACATACAGGCATGATGCATTACCAGGATGACATCAGCAGAATTCCGGCGGCGGCCATGTCCGCTCCGGATGCCGACTTGGTCGATGCCATGCTGGCACGCGATCCCCATGTGGTGTTGTCGCTCAAGATGTCGCCGAGCAGCCAGGGATTTGCCACCTCTTATAACGTGATTGCCGAAGTGACGGGCAGTTCGAAACCCGAGGAAATCGTCTTGCTCGGCGCACACCTTGACTCATGGGATCAGGGCACGGGTGCCATAGATGACGGTGCCGGGGTCGCCATAGTCACGGCCGCGGCCAAACTCATACAGGATCTGCCCCAAAAGCCTGCCCGCACCGTCAGGGTCGTGCTCTTTGCCGCCGAAGAAATAGGCCTCTTGGGTGGCAAGGCTTATATCCAGGCCCATAAGCAGGAGCTGGCGAAACATTACATGGCGGCGGAGTCCGACTTCGGCGCCGGAAAGATCTATCGGATGGATGTGAATGTCGCAGCAACGGCCTTGGATGAAGTAAAGGCTCTCGCGGCGCCCATGGCCAACAACGGGGTGGCATTCGGCGACAACGGCGCCTCAGGTGGTTCTGAGGTGTCCATGCTGCCGGCACAAGGGGTGCCTGTCGCCTCACCCAGGCAAGATGGTACAGACTACTTCGATTACCATCACACCCCCAACGATACCCTGGATAAGATAGATGCTGCGGCGCTGGCACAGAATATCGCCGCCTATGCCCAGTTTGCCTATTTGATGGCCGACTCCAGGCTTCAGCTCAGACCTATCCTCTCCCAAGACGCCCAGGAGTAACCCGACGGCTTGTCGGCAAGATAAAAAAGCAGCCTAAGGCTGCTTTTTTATCTCTCCAGTGCTTATCTGCTCCGCATGCCCGGCTATTGTTCCTCTCTCAAGAAGGTAGGCTGCGCCGGCGTCGACTCTTCCTGGCTGTAGTAATAACCGCCGCCAGTAAATTGCTGTAACTGCTCGAGTGAATTGACACCCTGGGTGATGAGGTATCTTGCCATCATGCCGCGAGCCCGTTTGGCAAAGAAACTGATCACCTTATACTGGCCATTCTTCCTGTCCTTGAATACCGGCGTGATCAAACGCGCCTGCAGCTGTTTGCTCTTAACCGCCTTGAAGTACTCATTGGAGGCGAGGTTAACCAGCATGTCATCGCCCTGGGCGGCCACTGCGTTATCAACCTCATGGGTGATGCTGTCACCCCAGAACTCGTACAGGTTCTTTCCCCTGGGATTGGCAAGGGCAGTCCCCATCTCCAGCCGGTAAGGCTGCATCAGATCCAATGGCTTGAGTAAGCCATACAAGCCCGACAGGATACGCAGATGCCGCTGCGCCGCAGTGAGCTCCGAGTCCGTGAGCGAATCTGCATCCAGGCCAGTGTATACATCGCCGCGAAAGGCGAAGATGGCCTGCTTGGCATTCTCGAAGGAGAATTCGGGTTGCCATTGGGCAAATCTGGCCGCGTTCAAACCGGCAATCTTATCGCTCACCTTCATCAGCGAGCCTATGTCCTGGGGGCTGAGTCGACGGCAGACAGAGATTAACTCCTGGCTCTGATCTATGAAGTCGGGCTCGGTGTGTCTCTGGGTAATTGGGGGATGTTCAAAATCCAATGTTTTCGCCGGTGAAACCAATACCAACATCTAAGACTCCGCTCGTAAGGCGTTAAACAATGCCCCTATGATATCTTCTGGGCATAAAAAAACCACGCATTAAGTTGCGTGGTTTTTCCGAATGCCCGGATAGACTCAGGCTGTTAGCACCGGATATCAGGTATTGAGCGGACGCTCGAGCTGCTCAGCAGGACTCAAATCCTCGCCATCCGTCCATATGCTGCCATCCAATTGCTCCCTCAGTTCGGGAAACTTGCGTGGGTCAAACTCGGGAATGGTCCCCGCATTCAGTTGCTCACGATAGTCATTGATGACACGAATAGCCAGTCCGGACAAGAGCAACAGCGCCACTATGTTCACCGTCGCCATCAAGCCCATGGACACATCGGCAAGATCCCAAACCAGGCTAATCTTGGCCATGGCACCAAACATCACCATTGCCAGTACACACAGGCGAAACAAGGGTAAGGCCTTCTTGCTGTTGCCCGACAAGAACATCACATTGGTCTCGGCGTAGGAGTAATTGGCGATGATAGAAGTAAAGCAGAACAGGAAAATGGCGACCGCAATGAAAGCCCCGCCCCAATCGCCGACATGGCTGGACAAGGCCCCGATTGTCATTCGGATACCGTCATCTGTCGAGCCCAGATCACCCGACAGCAGGATAATGGCCGCGGTCGCGGTACAGATCACTATAGTGTCGACAAAGACGCCGAACATCTGCACGAAGCCCTGTGAGGCAGGATGATTGGGCGTAGGTGAGGCACTGGCCGCCACATTCGCGGCGCTGCCCATACCAGCTTCGTTGGAAAACAACCCCCGTGCGATGCCGGCCTGCATGGCTTGGGCGACACTGTATGCCACGCCACCCGCGGCGGCTTCTTGCCAACCGAAGGCACTCTTGAAAACCAGGCTGAATATTGCGGGGATCTGCTCCAGATTGCTCATCACCACCATGAAAGCCACTAAGATATAGGCCAGCGCCATCACAGGAACCAAGATCTCGGACACCCTGGCCACCTTACGCATGCCGCCTGTGATGACAAAACCACTGAAGACGACCAAGGCAAGACCCACATACATGGGGTTGAAACCGAAGACTTTATCCATGGCACCTGTAATGGTGTTGGCTTGGACGGCATTGAAGACCAGGCCGAAGGCGAGGATCAGGAACAGGGAAAACAAGATCCCCATCCAGCGCTGCCCCAGGCCCTTCTCCATGTAATAGGCCGGCCCGCCACGGAATTGGCCGTCGCTGTCCTTCACCTTATAAATTTGAGCCAATGTCGACTCTATCATGGCCGTCGCCATCCCCAGTACGGCAATAAGCCACATCCAGAAGACGGCGCCGGGTCCGGCAGCCCCTATGGCAACCGCAACCCCGGCCATGTTACCAGCGCCGACGCGGGCCGCCATGCTGGTACAGAAAACCTGAAACGATGACAGGCCACTCTCACAGCCGTCACGGCTCATGGCGAGCACTTTAATCGAATGACCGAAATGGGTTAGCTGAATGAATGCCAACCTGAGGGTGAAATACAAACCGGCTCCCACCAGCCCATATACCAACAACTTGCCCCAAAGCAGCGCATTAAGAAAATTAACTATGGTTTCTAACATATTATTCTACTTCTTCCCGTAACAAATCCCGCCCTGGCGCGTGCCTGAACGACATTGGTGGTGAATGAATTCTTCTCATCTAACCTGGTGAATAGCGGCTGATTTATCTTTTAAGTTCTACATCCGCGATCGGCAACGCCGAAATTCAAGCCATGGCGCCGCTAACCGGTCAGCAAAATAGCACAGTATTCGAAGCAGCCCATGTGATCAAGATCACACAAGAGCATTTGGGCAACATTCAAACAGAGCAAAATACACAAGTCTAAGTCGTTGTTAAAATTGTATTAACAATAACGCTACCCGGTTAATCTCCTCAGTTCCGGACCCAAACATCCAATCAAGCGATATCCGACATTAAGGAGCTTAGCGACAGGTCAGTCCCGACGGCCTCCAGTCCAAGAGGCATTAAACCAAACCAAGCCTACACTAGGCCCAGGTTGACGGCAAACCCGGCGCGCACCCCGACCCAAGATAAGGGTCCCCTTGCATAAGTTGTCACTCCGTCCTGTTCGACTTGAATTGGTTTTATGTAAACATTTGGTTTTCAAAGCGTAACAATATGCTGTTTTAATGAAATATTTCAGCCGTCGAGTGGCAAAATGCATCAACTCAATAGATAATTATGCCGGCTGGCGACTAAATCTAAGGATCCCCACACTAAGGGCCAGCGGTGTTTTGCAGCAAGTTGCAGAGCAGAAATGGCGGAGCAATATGATAATGGACTTGGAGATTATGATGAAGAATACCTTAAGAGCAGTACTGCTTTCCTCACTCTTGCCCCTCGCGGCACACGCATCTCAAGAACTCAGCCCTTGGTATCTGGGCGCAGGTGTTGGCGTCAACAATTACGAGCCTAACTGCGATCAAAAAACCATGAAAGTATGCGGTGAAGATGACCCTTATGCCTGGGACATATTTGCCGGTTATTTATTCAACGACTACCTGGGTGTTGAATTAGGCTACAGAGATCTGGGCAGAGCTGAATGGACCGACTACAGCGATAAATTCAACGATGTGGGTGTCAAAGGCCCGACCCTGGGTTTGGTTGGCTTCTGGCCATTGGCCAATCGCTGGAGCCTATCGGCCGAAGCGGGTGCCATCAACTACCTCATATACAATGACAAGGCTCATGGCAGTGAGTATTACAGTGACACAGATATTGCCCCCTACTATGGCGCCGGCGTAGGCTACAACTTTACCGACAACCTGAAGTTGCAGGCCAAGTACCGCCGCTATGAAGGCCTGGATGAAAACAAGTGGGACACCCTGGAGATGGACAGCAACTACTGGGGCCTGGAACTGAGTTACCGTTTCGGCCACAAGGCCATGGCCGCCCCCGTTGCTCCGGCGCCAGCCCCTGTCGTCATGGCACCAATAGACACAGATAAAGACGGCGTGACAGATGATATGGATCTCTGCCCTGACACGCCCATGGGTCATAAGGTTGACGGCAAGGGTTGCTCCCTCTATTCGGAGATGACCCACAATCTGGCTATCGATGCCAAGTTCGGCAATGACTCTGCTGTGGTGAAAAGCGATTCCTATGCCGAAGTTGAGAAACTGGCCAACTTCATGAAGCGTTTCCCCCATACCCAGGTCAAGATCGAGGGTCATGCTTCCAATGTGGGCGCAGCCGACTACAACATGATGCTGTCGCAGAAACGTGCCGATGCCGTCGCCAAGATCCTGACCGACAAGTACGGCATAGAGCCGAGCCGGGTCACGACGCAAGGCTATGGGGTCACCCGACCTCTGATACAGGGGCGTTCCGCGGCCGCGAACGCGGCTAACCGCCGGATTGAAGCGCAGATCACAGTGAAAGAGACTGCCCCTCTGACCAAATAATGAGGTTCAACCCAGGCCTTGAAGTCGCTGCCCTGCAGCGGCTTTTTTCATTTTTGGGCCGGCTGCGGCAGATTAGAAATTATGCCCTACAGGGCGTACACTCAGGTTAGAAGCTATCCAAGCCACAAATTGACCTCATTCAATCATTTTTGTAATTTTTTTACATTCAAGGTTGGAAAAGTCGATAAAATCGCTTCTAATACCCACAAGCAAATTATCGAGCTTAGGCTGTTACTTGAGAAGGATGTTTTCCATGGCTACTACATTAGAGCAACTCAAATCCCTGACGACCATCGTTGCGGATACCGGCGATATCGAAGCCATCAAACGCTATCAACCAGAAGATGCCACGACCAATCCGTCACTCATTTTAAAAGCGGCCCAAATACCTGAATACTCGGCACTCATTGATGATGCTATCGCCTGGGCTCAATCCCAGAGTCAAGAGCTGGCACAACAACTCGAAGATGCCGGCGACAAACTTGCCGTCAACATAGGCGTGGAAATTCTCAAGTTGGTGCCGGGACGTATCTCGACCGAAGTCGATGCTCGCCTTTCTTTCGATAAAACCGCTTCGATAGCGAAAGCCCACAAATTGATCAAGTTATATCAAGATGCCGGGATAGATAAGTCACGCATTCTGATCAAGTTAGCCTCTACCTGGGAAGGCATATGTGCCGCCAAAGAGCTGGAGAAAGATGGCATTAACTGCAACCTTACCCTGTTATTCAGCTTTGCCCAGGCCCGTGCCTGCGCCGAAGCCGGGGTTTATCTTATCTCGCCGTTCGTCGGCCGCATCCTGGATTGGTACAAGAAAGACACTGGCCTGGACTATAGCTCAGCCGAAGATCCTGGTGTGGTTTCCGTGACTGAGATTTATAACTTCTACAAACGTCACGGCTATCACACAGTCGTCATGGGCGCCAGCTTCCGTAACATAGGCGAGATCATCGAACTGGCCGGCTGTGACCGTCTGACGATAGGCCCTGCACTGCTCGAAGAACTGGCCAATAGCGATATTAACATAACGCAAAAACTCACCCCGGCCACTGAGACCGTCGCCCCGGGTGCCCAGCTGACCGAAGCCGAATTCCGCTGGGAATTCAACCAAGATCCTATGGCGGTAGACAAGCTGGCCGAAGGCATTCGCAATTTTGCCTTGGATCAGGGCAAGCTCGAGGTTATGTTAACCGCCAAGTTAACCCAATAACACAGCTAGGACGGCAGAATGACGCAATTGACTGAAAGTTCCATCTGGCAGGCTTTGGCCAAACACAGCCTGCAATTACCTCATATGAGGGAAATGTTTGCCAAGGACTCTCAAAGATTCGAGGCCATGTCCTTGTCGGCCTGTGGCCTGTTTCTGGATTACTCCAAGAATAGGGCGACGACCGAGACCTTGGAGTTATTATTCAAGCTGGCCGAAGAGACTGAACTCAAAGATAAAATTTGCGCCATGTTTGCCGGCGAGCTCATCAACACCACAGAACGGCGTGCCGTGCTGCATACGGCACTCAGGGCCGATGCCGACCAGGAGATCCAGGCCGAAGGCCGGGACATAGTGCCTGAGGTGCAGCAAACGCTGGCCAAGATGGAGGCTTTCGTCGACTCGGTAGTCTCGGGACAATGGCGCGGCTATACGGGCAAAGCCATTACCGATATCGTCAGTATCGGCATAGGCGGCTCCTTCCTCGGCCCCAAGATCATCTCCCAGGGACTGCGGCCATACTGGAATACCGGCTTGGCGTGCCATTTCGTCGCCAACGTCGATGGCACTGCCATCAGCGAGAAGCTGAAGCTGCTCAATCCGGAAACCACGCTCTTTGTGATGTCATCCAAGTCCTTCGGCACTCAGGAAACCCTGACAAATACCTTGTCCGCCAGGGCTTGGTTCCTGGAACAGGGCGGTTCGCAGTCGGAAGTGGCCAAGCACTTCGTCGCCGTGACCTCCAATGTCACCAAGGCGACAGAGTTTGGTATTGCCGCAGATAACATCTTCCCCATGTGGGACTGGGTCGGCGGACGCTATTCTCTCTGGTCGGCCATAGGCTTGCCTATCGCGCTCCTGGTTGGCATGGATAACTTCCGGGCCTTGCTGCGCGGCGCCCATGAGATGGATGAACATTTCGCCAAGGCACCGCTGAAAGAAAACATGCCAGTCATCATGGGGTTACTCTCCTTATGGTACGGTAACTTTTTCAATGCCCAATCACATGTGGTCTTGACTTACGATCACTACCTGAGGGGATTGCCCGCCTACTTCCAGCAGCTGGATATGGAGAGCAACGGCAAGTCGGTCACGCTCGATGGCACCCGGGTCGACTACAGCACTGGCCCCGTGATCTGGGGCGGCGAAGGTACCAACGGCCAACATGCCTATCACCAGTTGCTGCATCAAGGCACTGCCTTGATCCCGGCCGACTTCATCATGCCGTTGAATAGCCATAATCCTCTGGGCGAACATCATGCCCAGTTGGCGTCCAATTGCTTCGGCCAGACCCAGGCACTGATGCAGGGGCGCACCTTGGATGAAGCCATGGCGGAACTGGCGGGGGCGCAACTGAGCGATGAAGAAAAGCTGCTGATAGCCAAGCATAAGGTCATGCCGGGCAACAAACCCAGCAACACCCTGCTGATGGACAAGCTCACTCCGCAAACCCTGGGGGCGCTGATAGCACTGTATGAGCATAGAACCTTAGTTCAAGGTGCCATCTGGCAGATCAACTCCTTCGATCAATGGGGTGTGGAACTGGGTAAAAATCTCGGTAACGACGTACTGGCGCGCATAGGTGCACCTCAGGCGGCGACAGAACTGGACGCCTCCAGCAATGGGCTGATCAACTTGTACCGTCAGCGGCAGATTTAGCCAAATAGATAAAGACCGGCCCTGGCCGGTCTTTTCATTTCCCCCTGCTTTCCATGGCCTCCAGACTCCCCCGACATCATCTAAATGTCACTCCAATTTAACACAATTGAAACATAATTCTTGCACCCTGTTTTGTAAATATGTTATTTAACTGATGACAAAAAATACAAAGACAGGAGGTTGCCATGGATCGCTTAGATTATGGTTGTGCGCTAGATGAAGTCATTGAAAGGCCCGGACGTTCACGAAGCTCCAACAAGAAACGCAAATGGCGTGAGATAGAAGCGTTAAAGGATAAACGCCGTCTACTCAAAGAGCTTCAGGACATAGATAATAATTTTGACTGTGATCTCGATGCTATCCTCTTATAGAGGTATCAGGCAACGGCCTGATTATCGATGAAAGGAGCGCCAAGGGCGCTCTTTTTATTCTTACTCTGCATTCAGCAGATAATCCCTGAGCTCCTCGAACACCTGCTTGTCGTTGTCGCTGAAGAGAGGATCATCCACCAGCCTCTGCATAGATGACGCCGAGATATCCGCCCAGTCCTGCGCATTCAAGTGTTCAGAAAATAACGGGAAAATCTCTGTTTCTTCAAACGCCATATGGCGCCTTTGCAGTGCGACATAATTTTGTAAGTCGGCGATCAACTTATCTCTGGCCACCACCACATCACTCAAGATCAAATTCAGACTCGCCATCAGTACGCTGGAGGCCTCAAACAAGCGTTTATGCTCGGCAGCCAACTGCTCGGTTTCCACCGCCGCCGACACCTTATTCAGATAATATTCATAGATGATCTCTTCCAGGGGATGATGACTATGCTCGACATAGACTTGCATATACTCGAGGATGTCGCGGATCAGGTTGAAGTTAACCGCCTCGCCATCGGCAAGCCTCATGCATTTTTTTTCTAATAAGCTTACCAAAATCCCTATATGCTTATGATCATTGATTAGCCTCTGCAACATAATCACCCCACAAAAAAACCATCTAAGCCCGATGCCTTAATAGTAGTCAAACGAACTATTAATGCCCAATATGCCAAAAGGCAGCTGCCGGCGATATGCTGTGGGTCACAGAAAGTGCCGGCAGGCTCGCAAGTTATCCAAGTGATGCCGAACAGGAAGGCGAACGGGGGAGGCATCACCTCCCCACTGCTAACTATGATGGCCGCGCGCCCAAGGCGCTAATGAGCCGCGCTAAAGCCTGCCGGGCACTAGCGTGACAAGCAGGCGAACATGTGGGCCTTGAGCGCAGCAAAATCGGCATCGAGCCGCGCCGATAGCGACGGCTTTTGCGCCACCGCCGCCAGCTCAGGCGGCAGGGGTAAATCCAGTCGCAACTCCCGGTCCACCACGTCCTTGAATTTTGCCGGATGCGCGGTACCGAGAAAGATCCCCTGTTCGGCGGCGTCCAGGCTCAGCGACAAAGCCCTGGCGGCGATGGCCGCATGTGGCTCAGACAGGTAACCGTCGTCATGCAAGCGGGCCAGCGCCTGCGACGTTTCGGCCTCGGACAAGGCGACGCCCGTAATGTCGGTTAACGGCCAGCCCAGCTGCGCGCAGATGGCTTCGACCCGCGGCCAATTGCTCGGCTCGGAAACGTCCATGGCATTGGACATGGTCGCCACCGTCGTCTCGGGTAACCAGTCCCCGCTCTTCAGGTAACGTGGCACTGTGTCGTTGCTGTTGGTGGCGGCAACGAAGCGTTTTATCGGCAGGCCCATGGCCTTGGCAAACAAGCCAGCTGTCAGGTTGCCGAAATTACCGCTGGGTACGGCAACCACAGGCTCGGCAAATCCCAGGGCTTGCGCCTGGGCAACCGCCTCGAAGTAATAACATACCTGCGCCAGCAGGCGGCTGATGTTGATCGAATTGGCCGAATTCAGATGCAGGCCTTCGCGTATGTCCTCGTCGTCGAAGGCCTGTTTCACCAGGTGCTGGCAGGCATCGAAGTCGGATGCGACCGCCACAGTATGTATGTTGCCGCCTAGGGTGGAGAACATCTTTTCCTGCAACAGGCTGATCTTACCCTCGGGATACAGCACCATCACCTTCACCTTCTCCAGCCCGAAGAAGGCATCGGCCACGGCGGCTCCCGTGTCGCCCGAGGTCGCAGTCAATATGGTCAACACCTTGTCGCCGGCGAGCCGGTTGATGCACTGGGCCATGAAACGGGCACCAAAATCCTTGAAGGCCAGAGTCGGGCCATGGAAGAGCTCCAGACAGGCGCGCCGCTCATCCACCCTGACCAGGGGCAAGGGGAAATTGAACGCTCCTTCAACCAAGGCATCCACCGCCGGCTGCCCCAGCTCTGACGCCAGCCAGGCCCCGAGCACTTTCTTGCTGCGCTCGACGAAAGGCAATGCCAGCAGGCTAGCCATGTCTTCCAGTACAGGGATCTCGGTCGGGAAGAAGAGCCCCCTATCCTTGCCCAACCCCAATTGTACCGCTTCACTGAAACTCACCCGCTGTTGCGGGTGTTTTAAGTTATATAACTGCATCTTATTGTATCCTTTGTCTTATTCCGATAATCGAGACTCAATCCACCCTGCGGGCACCCTGTTTATCCAAGCGGCATATGTGGCTGAAACCGCCTGGGCCGGACAGGTAATGCTGCTCGAGCCAGTCCCTGGCCGCCTGTGCCGTCGCCAGCTTGTCGGTGACAGAAAACAGCGTAGGACCGCTGCCGGAAATCCCGGTCGTCAGCATGCCGAGCTCCGCCAAACCCTCCCTCGCCTGGCGATAACCGGGAATGGCATCCGCACGATAGGGTTCGGCCAACACATCCTTGAGCATCTCGATGGCCAGCGCCGCATCCTGTTTATAGGAGGCATGCACGAAGGCGCTCAGGTAACGGCCAAAATCTATCGCGACGCTCCTGTCATAGTGTTCCGGCAACAGGGCCCGCATCTTGGCCGTCGACAGGGAAATCCCCGGATAGGCCAGCACCCAATACCAGTCATCGAAGCCTGGAATGGTGTCACACACCCTTCCAGGCACATTCAACATGAGTTGCATGCCGCCCAAATAGCAGGGCGCGACATTATCAAAATGCACCGAGCCGCTGATCTTGCCTTCGAACTCGCCCATCAACAGCAACAGCTGTTGTTGCGAATAAGGCTCGTCGAAATACAGGTTGAGGGCGTACAGGGCCGCCACGACCGAGCTGGCGCTGGATCCCAGGCCACTGCCCACCGGCAGGTTCTTCTCCAGCGTCAAGGCCAGGCCGACCGAGGGTTTCCCCAGGGCCTCAAGAAAGAAACTGGCGCACTGGTAGACGATATTCTGTTGTTGGGACTCGGGCAGCTTATGGGCCCAGGGACCGGTCAACGTCAGCTTGACCCCGGAAGGCGCCGCCTCGATGAAGACTCTGTCCCCCAGCAGACTGCCGTCGAGCGGTGCCAGGGCGGCCCCGAGCAGATCGAAGCCGACACCGACATTTCCCATGGAGGCGGGGGCGTATACCTTAATGCTCATAGGCTCACCTCGCGGGTCCAGTTCAAAGTCCTGAGCACATCGGCGAAGGCTCCGGCGGCGGTCACCTCGGTGCCGGCGCCATAGCCACGCAATACGAAAGGCAATGGCTGATAATAGCGACTGTAAAATGCCAAGGCATTCTCGCCCCCCTTGACGCTATAGAGAGGATCTGCGGCATCGACCTCGACGATACGCACCCGGCAGCACCCCTCTTCTATCTGGCCGACATAGCGCAGCAGCTTGCCTTCGGCCTTAGCGGCAGCGACGCGCATCGCCATGGCGTTGTCCAGTTGCGGCAGCCTTGCCATGAAAGCGTCGACATCACCCGAGGCATCGAAGTCCAGTGGCAACACAGACTCCACCTCCACATCATCCAGCTCGAGCTGCAACCCCACTTCCCGCGCCAGGATCAACACCTTGCGGGCCACATCCATGCCACAGAGATCGTCCCTGGGATCGGGCTCGGTGAAACACTTGTCCCTGGCAATGGCCGTCGCCTGCGACAGTGTCATCCCTTCATCCAGCATGCCGAAGATAAACGACAGGGAGCCGGACAATATGCCGTTGAACTGATGTAACTTATCGCCGGCAAACAACAGCTTCTTGAGGTTGTCTATGACAGGAAGGCCGGCACCTACCGTCGTCTCATACAGAAACTGGCGCCTTTGTTTCAGTGCCGTCTGGCGCAATGCCTGATAATAGCCAAAGTCACGGGTGTTGGCTTTCTTGTTGGGGGTCACCACATGCAGGCCAGCGTTCAGTACCTCGAGGTAACCGTCTGCAACCAGGCTGCTGGAGGTGCAATCGACCAGCACGGGATTGAGCAGCTGCTGCTCCCTGGCCCATGCCAGCATCAGCTTCAGATCATTGGCCTGCTGACTGTCGGCAAGCAAGGACTGCCAACGATTCAAATCTATGCCGGCACTGTCGAGCAACATGGTGCGTGAATTGGCTATGCCGCACACCCGCATGCAGATGTGCTGTGCCTTGAGCATCTGGGCCTGCTGTTTGATCTGTTCCAGCAGCCCGGTGCCTACGTTGCCACAGCCGACCAGGAATACGTCCAGATATTGCAGCACATCGAAGAACCCCTGATGGCAGGCGCCTATGGCATGCTTGGTCTTACGCTGCTCTATCACAGCCGAGATGGAGCGTTCGGAGGATCCCTGGGCGATGGCGATGATATTCACACTCGCCTGGGCCAGTGATTGGAAGAACTTGGCGGCAACCCCCTTATGGGTACGCATGCCATCGCCTATCAGCGACACTATCGCCAGCTCATGGCGGCATTCTATCCGTTCTA
Source organism: Shewanella sp. AS16 (assembly GCF_021412365.1). Lineage (NCBI taxonomy): Bacteria > Pseudomonadati > Pseudomonadota > Gammaproteobacteria > Alteromonadales > Shewanellaceae > Shewanella > Shewanella sp. AS16. Next base: position 811,429 of record NZ_JAKCLK010000001.1, read on the forward strand.
TGAGCTCACTCTTTATTTCCAACTCGAACTCTTGTTCCAGTGCCCATTTGACCTTGGCGGCATCCTGGGTCGCCACACAGAAGCTGATGCTGTACTCGGATGAACTTTGGGTGATGAGGGATACGGATACCCCGCTGTGGGAAATGGCTGCCAGGGTACGGCTGGCCATGCCCACCATGCCCTTCATCCCGGGGCCCGAGATATCGAACATGCTCTGGCTGTCGAGATTGGAGATGGCCTTGACCTGCAACCCTGTCTCATCCGGCTGACTGGAGACCAGGGTGCCGGGCGCCTCTGGGTTGAAACTGTTCTTGATATAACAGGGAATGTGGTACTGGGCTATGGGGGTGATGGTCTTGGGGTGCAACACCTTGGCGCCGAAATAAGATAACTCCATCGCCTCCTGGTAGCTCAACTGGGTCAGCAGCTTGGCATCGGCCACCACCCTGGGATCTGTGTTATACACTCCGTCGACGTCGGTCCAGATCTCACAGCTGCTGGCATCGAGACAGGCGGCCAACACAGCCGCAGAATAATCTGAGCCGTTGCGCCCCAGGGTCACCACCTGACCATCGACATTGGCGGCGGTGAAACCCGGCATCACCCATACCCGCTTCTCATCCAGCGACAAGAGGCTGAACCTGGGTTTGCTGATGGCGATATCGACTATCGATTCCAGTGGCTTGCCATGGGCCAGGAATAAACGCCTGGGATCGAGCTGCCCGGCGGTGACCCCCTTAGCCTGCAGCACTTGCTCCATCAGGGCTGCCGACAGGCGTTCCCCGGCAACCACTATCTCGGCGCGTACATTATCCGGGCAGACCCCGAGCAAGCTGACGCCATGTAACTTGTCGCGCCAGATGTCGAGCTGGGCGGCAAGCTCCGCCGACAAATGATGGCTCTGGGCCTCGGACAGGAGTGCCGCCGCCTCCTGAAACAAGCCGGTGAATACTTGTTCGACCCGAGACAGCACAGCCAGATAGTCCCCGGCGGCAACGGCGACGTCGGCCATGTCCAGCAAGGCATTGGTCACAGTTGCCGGTGCCGACAAGACGGTGGCGACAGATTCATCCTTAGCGGACTGGGCCACTATCTCCGCCGCCATCAGGAATCGCTGCCAGTTGGCGAGCGAGGTACCACCAAACTTCATCACTTTCATCTTCATTCTCCTTAGTACCGCACCCGCTAAGAAACAAAAAAGCCCGCTTCTTGGTGGGAAGCGGGCTTGTAGTTTAATTCTTTCAGGGTGTAATCAGCCCGCCCCCACTTTGATAATAGTGGTGGTTGTAATAATGGTGGTTACAACTGGGCTGAGATTAGGCATTTGGCTGCGCTTAATTAACTTTGATTGCTTGGTAAACAGAATTGCCTTTTTTGTCTGTCCTTGTCAAGCCCGGAAAGCGAGTTATACATGAGGAATAATAAAGATGTTCGTCTATCCAGGTATTTTCCTCAGTTTTTGCAGGCAATTTTTGCATTTAATGCAAAACAACAGGGCTTACGTAAAGGTAACCCTGGGTACCACGCCAAAGTTAAAACTATTAAAATTCAAATGGTTAAAACAATCATTGATATGCAGCCATCGGAATTTTGTGCCTGAGTGCTATTTGTTACCTATTTCTTTGCCAAGGGGATGAATTCAGATGTTTCGCCCACGACAGGCAGCCTGCAACCCCCCTGTGCATGAATGATGCAAAAGGCAATTTGTCCACAACAGATCATCGCCAACGGCATAAAAGCACGTTACTATGCGCCCACATTCAGCTCTGGAGGCAATATGAAAATCACTCAACATAGCGCGGTAACCCTTCATTACCGTTTAACCGATGATCAAGGCAGACTGCTCGAAAGCTCTTTCGATGCCGAGCCTATGCAGTACATACACGGCACCGAAAACCTGATCCCGGGTCTCGAAGCCGCGCTGGACGGTAAAGCCAAGGGGGATACCCTGGACGTGACTATCGCCGCAGCCGAAGCCTATGGTGAGTATCATGAAGGTCTGCGCCAGGAAGTGCCAGTTGAAGCCTTCGGCGACATCGAAGACATAGTCCCTGGCATGCGTTTCATCGCCGAGACAGAGATGGGCCAACGCCCGGTTCAAGTACTTGAAGTCAAAGATGATCTAGTCGTTGTCGACGGCAACCATCCGCTGGCCGGTCAGGCATTGAGTTTCAGTCTGGAGATCATAGATGTCCGTGAAGCCAGTGCCGACGAACTGGCCCATGGTCATGTCCACGCCCCAGGCGGTTGTGGCAGCCATGGTCATGATCATGATGGACACGAATAAAGACTGCTTGCCACAGTGAGTCCCGAGATGACCCGGGGTGCCACTGTCACCTTAGCGTAAAAAAAACGCGGCGCCGGCTCGGGCCGCGGTTTTGAAGCATTAACTACCTTGGCTTGACTAGGAGATCAAACCCTTGATCTTCTCCCTATGCTCAACCGACATATGCTTCAGATAATTAGAGCAGCGGGTGATGGTGGCTATGCTCACCTGATATTCGGCTGCAATTTGCCGCTGGCTCAAGTCCCCACTGAGCAGGAGTTGAAACACTTTCAGTCGCCCAGCGATGGCACTGCGCTCCTCTTCTGTGAGTAACAATTGGAACAGGGCGATGAGTTCATCATGTTCGGCATGACTCAAGACTTTCTCTAATACTAATTCCCAATTTGCCCGCATGTCGCCTTTCTCCGGTACTGTTACAGCATTACATTCGCCAGTTTAACAAAACGGCTGCCAACACAAAACCTCTTATCCGAGCCGCCGTGGCTTTACACACAATCAGTGACAAAATAGCTTCTAGTACACGGAGTTAATATGTGTAGAATGGACTGGCAATGTCACTCATATGCCTTATTGAACAGTGGAAAACAGATGAAAAAGAGACTATTAATCTTAATCGCCAGCACAGCATTGACTGCCGGCGCCCAAGCCAATGATTTCAAAAATACCGATGCCGCCATTCATTACCGTCAGTCGGCATTCGACTTAATCGCCCATAACTTCGGTGACATGGGTGCCATGCTCAAGGGTAAGAAAGCCTTCGATGCCGATACCTTCACCATGCGGGCAACCCATGTTGCGGCATTGGCGAAAATGCCCTTCGAAGGTTTCGTTGCAGGTTCAGATCAGGGCGATACCGACGCATTGGCAAAAATTTGGCAGGACAGAGCGGATTTTGATGCCAAGATGAGCCGCTTCCAGGAAAATGCCGCCAAGCTGGCACTCGTTGCCCAACAAGGCGAAAAGATGGCTATCAAACAAGCCTTCATGGAAACAGGCAAAAGCTGCAAGGGCTGCCACGATAGCTACAAGAAAGACTGATAAGCCGGAGCCTCAAACACCTCCAAAGCCTGCACTCAGATGCAGGCTTTTTTGTGGCTGTTATTGATGGCTCACAAACTCTGGAGCACGGGTCGCATCAGGGTAACAAATACCAGACTCCCCAAGATGCTCAACAGGGCTATCGCGACCAACACAGAAGTAAATCTGAGCCGGGGATCGCCACTCCCGCTATGCTTCTTATAACCACTCACCATGGCCCACACCAGCTTATCTCCCTTAAACCAATGCAATGCCACGGCGGCTAGGTGTATTGCAGCCAGCCCAAGGATGAGTAAGAAATTTTGCTTATGCAGCCAAGTCAGGGAGGATGCCGTCTCGGCACTCACCCAGGAATACAGGGGGCCCTCGGTAAAGATCTCATCTGTGGCGAACAGGCCAGTGGCCAACTGCAGGCTCAGGGTGAAAATAAGCATCAGCACCATATAGCCCCCCAGGGGATTATGACCCAAGGTCGCTGGCAGCTCCCCCCCGCGGCCGGACTTAAGGTAGTCTATTACCCTCTTGGGGCCGTGAACAAACTGTTTGAATCTGGCGGTGTCACTGCCCACAAATCCCCAGAGGATCCGAAAACCAATAAAAACCAACAGGGTATAAGCCAGAAGTTGGTGCCACTGCATTTCCCCCGCATCGGCGCTCCACCAGAGGCCAACCAGCAGCAACACCATACCCCAGTGGAAGACGCGGGTCGGAAGATCCCATACCTTGATCTTAATCTCTTTCGCACTCATATATTGGCTCTCATCGACACCACCTACAGCGGTTTTGTGGTCTATACTCATCGAAGGCAGTTTATATGAAAGCTTACGGCAGGCAATGTTTCTATGGGGTAAATTTAAGTAAAGGTGGCAGGGTTATCCACTCGAATATGCGCTGCTTTCAAGCCGATAACAAGACCTTTGCTTCGTTTTTCAGCCGAAAATGTCTAAGTGTTCAAATATGCGCCTAACAGTCTGGAGGGAGCCGGAAAATGTGATTTAAATCACATTATGCAAGACTAAGCTTGATAGTCTGAACACAGGGAAACAATAGAAGGTTCGACATATGATAAAAATCACAAGCAAACAACTTGAAGTCACCACCCCTATTCGTGAGCGTGTAGAGAGCCGATTTGACAAGCTGGCACGTCACCAGATCCACTTGATCAACCCTCATGTCATCATCAACCAGGAGAAAAGCGTTTTTAAGATTGAAGCCTCTGTCGGTGTTCCAAACGGAGAGTTGTTCGCCCAGGCGAAGCATGACAATCTCTATGCCGCAATTACGGCGGTGGGACAAAAGCTGGAGAAACAGCTAAATCGCCTGATCCACAAGCCTGAAGCTCAACGCCATATTTCACTGGAAACTGAGCCTGAAATACTCGGCACTGACTTCGATGAACAGTATGAGGAGGTATACGCAGCTTGATGTTATATTCAATGTTCAACCGGCGCACCTTAGGGTGCGCTTTTTATTGAATAAGCGCCAAGTTGAGCAAGTTTCCATTGACAGCGCAGGAGCCGCGCTTTAGCTTTAATGGCATGAATAGTCTGAGCCCGGCCTTTTTTACTTTCTTTTTTATTCCCCCCTCGGATGGCGGCGGATTTTCGGTGTAAAAACGAAAGTGAAAAATCCAAAGCCTCCCAAATGGGAGGCTTTTTTGTCTGTAGCCATGACAGGTACCCCCAGAGTAACAATGAGGTCAGCATGCCCAATCCACAACCGTTAAACCAGACCCGAGAACAGATCACCGCATTGGACAAAGATCTCTTGGCCTTACTGGCAAAACGCCGCAGTCTCAGCCTGGAAGTGGCCCGCAGCAAGGAAGTCGATGTGCGACCCATCAGGGATACTCAAAGAGAGAAAGATCTGCTTGCCCGCTTGGTGCAACAGGGCAAGGCCCAGGGGCTGGATGCCCATTTCGTGCTGTCGCTCTATCAAAGCATAATAGAAGACTCAGTGCTCAATCAGCAGGCCTATCTCCATGGCAGGGCCAATCCCGATACCCAAAAACCCGCCTATTGCATCGCGTATCTCGGCGCCAGGGGCTCCTACTCCTACCTGGCCGCGACCCGTTATTGCCAACGGCGTCAGGTCGAGATGCAGGATCTGGGCTGCAAGAGTTTCGATGACATAGTGCAGGCCGTCGAGCTGGGGCATGCCGACTATGGTTTCCTGCCGATCGAAAACACCTCCTCCGGCTCCATCAATGAAGTCTACGACGTGCTGCAACACACCAGCCTGTCCATAGTAGGGGAAACCACCATAGAGGTTGGTCATTGCCTGCTGGCAAAAGCTGGCACCAGTCTCAGTGAGATCAAAACTGTGTATGCCCATCCCCAGCCCATCAGCCAATGCAGCCGCTACCTTAGCCAACACCCTGAGTTCAAGCTGGAATACTGCTCCAGCAGTGCCGAAGCCATGGAACGTGTGGCTCAGGCCGATGACAAGAGTGTCGCCGCCATAGGCAGCGTAGAGGGCGGCAACTTGTATCGGCTCGAAGCCATAGAGGACAAGCTGGCGAACCAAAAAGTCAATCAGAGCCGTTTCATCGTCGTCGCCCGCAAGGCGGCAGACGTGCCGGAACAGCTGCCGGCCAAGACGACGCTCATCATGGCAACGGGTCAGAAACCGGGCGCCCTGGTCGAAGCCCTGTTGGTACTCAAGGCGCAGGATTTGAATATGAGCAAGCTCGAATCCCGGCCGATCCCCGGCACCCCATGGGAAGAGATGTTCTACCTGGATATAGATGCCAACCTCGCAGGTGATGCCATGCAGGCGGCGCTGAAGCAACTCGAGCGGATAACCCGTTTCATCAAGGTGCTGGGGTGTTATCCAAGCGAAACCGTTAAGCCAACCCAACTGAATAACAGCCAGTTACTGATCGAACCCCAATCCCAGCTCGAGAAAACCGCAGCTGAAGCGCCGCAGACGGCCCTGCTCAGGTACAGCAAACACTACAAGCCCCAGGCAACCGAGATCAGCCGGGGCCCATTGCAACTGGGCACGGGTCAGTTTGCCGCCATAGCACAGCTGAAATTACCCATAGAAGCGGCCGAATTAGAGCAGTTGGCCAAGACGGTGAAGGCATGCGGTTTTCAAGCCATGATAATCGACGGCCTTAGCCGCCAGAGTGAACCCAGCCAGAGTCTGGCCAACATAAGACACAGGCTCAATCAGTTCGATCTCTGCTGCATACTGACAGTCGAGCATGAGTCTGAATTGACTGCGGCGAGCCAGGAAGCCGATATCCTGCTGCTAAGCGGTAAGCTGATGTTCAATCAGGCATTGCTGATGCGTGCCGGCTCCCTGCCTATTCCCCTGATCCTGGAAAGAAATGCCCTGGCGAGTGCTGAGGATTACCTGGCGGCGACAGAAACCATCTTAAGCCAAGGCAACCAACAGCTTATCTTATGCGAGGCCGGCATCAATACCTTTAACAACGCCAGCCACCCGTCGCTGGACCTGGCCAGTGTCGTCAGCCTCAAGGCCGACAGCCACTTACCTGTGCTGGTTAACCCCAGCCATCTCGTCTCGCCACAGGCCCTGCCGGCGCAGGCCCTCGCCATAAAGCGGCTCGATGCCGACGGCATCATACTCAGTCTCGACGCCTTGGGAGGCACAGACAAGGACAGCCTGGCGTCACTCGCTGGCTTGGTCGAGGCGCTGTACCGCTAGTCCCCGCCAGCTGGCCTCATGACATCTCCTTGAGGCCAGGTGACGGACGTGCCTGCGCAGCAACAGGCATAACCCTGTTGCTGCGCTTGATCAAGCCGGGAATGGTCGAGCCCTGCACCAAGATGGAGAAAAGCACCACTGCATAGGTCATCACCAGCAGCAGATCCCGCACACTCAGCTCACTGGCCGCGCTCAGGGTCGTGCCTTCGGGCAGACTCATGGCCATGGCGATCGCCAGCCCCCCCCTCAGCCCACCCCAGATAAGAATACCCTCGGCATAGGGGTTATAGGATTTAAACAGCCGAAAGCCCAGATAGGGCAAGAGCACGCTCACAGTCCTGGCAAATAAGACCAATGGGATAGCCGTCAACACGAACCACCATAGTTCAGTGTCGAAGTGCACCAACAGGAGAATTAACCCCAGCAGCAAAAATAACAGATCATTGAAGAAGGCTTGGATCAGTGACCAGAACACCCCGAGCTTCAGCCGCTCGAAGTGACTGAAGTATTTGGGGATACACACATTGCCTATCAGTATGCCGGCACTCACCATGGCCAGGGGACCTGACACACCCAGGGTCTCGGCAAACACATAACCCGCCGTGGGTATGGACAGGGTGATCAGCATCAGCTGGGCATCGTCCTCACAGAGCCGAAACAGCAGATACAGGGCGCCGGCGAGCAATGCCCCATAGAGGATACCGCCCAGGGCCTCCCGCAGGAACAGGCTCCCCACATCGGCCAAGGTCAAAGGTTCGGTCGAGAAGGCCAATTGAAAAATAGACACGAAGATCACCAGGCCGATACCGTCATTGAACAGGGACTCTCCCTCGACCTGAATGGCGATATCCTCGGGAGCCCCCAACTTCTTGATGATGGCCAGCACGGCTATGGGATCCGTCGGGGAAATCAAGGCACCAAACAGGAGGCAATGGCTCAGTTGCAATGGCAGTCCCAGCCAGGGGGCTATCCAGTACAGCACACCGCCGACCACACAAGTGGAGATCCCTGTGCTCAACAGGGAGAGAGTCAAGATCTCCCACTTCTGATGGCGCAACACCTTCAAGCGTATCTGCAAGGCACCGGCAAACAGCAGGAAACCTAGCATGCCCTTGAGCAGCACGGCATCGAAGTCCAGTTGCTGCAATCCCTGAACCAGGGGGGCATAGATGTCATCGCCCAGGCCCTTGCCCACCAACAGGACCAACAGGCTCAGGCAGAGGGAAAAGGCGGTGATGGCCACTGTCTCTTGTAATCTATGCAGGTGTGAAGAAATGAGCGAGGTGGTCAACGCCAGCGTCGCCAACAAACAGAGTATCTGGTAGCTTGTCATCTAAGGTCTCAAAAATCCTTTAATAATGAGACTCTAACATAGATAACTAGATTTCCAAGCCGTCGAGCAACGACAACCAGCCTTTGAGCAACCGATAGCAAAACCAGCCCAGGGCCATCAGGTAGATCAGCAGACTGAGCCAGAGTTGAGGTAACCAATACCCCAAGGCCAGCAACAGGAACAGACCTATGTTCGCCTGGCGCTGCCAGCGCAAATGCGACGCCAACAGGGGGCTCAGTTCCTCCTGTTTCTGGGTCAGATTGATCAACAGACTCAGGAGTACGGGAATAAGCAGCAGCGGAAATCCACTCATAAGCCCATACAATAAATGGCCTAAACTGCGGTCTTCCAGTTGCGCATCATAACCTGTTGTCGATGTCATTCGCATACTCCAGCCGGCTCAAAAGGCGCCGGGATTAACGCTCCAGACAAAGCCCACCCCGGCTCTTTAACCTTACTTTCTAGCCTAAAAAAGCGCAATGCAGCGGCACAAAAAATCATCGGAGACGCTCTGCAGCCCAGTAGAAACGGTTAGCTGCACTTCATGTCATTGACAGATTGCAGCATGACCCGACTCTCCTGCTGAAATTGCGGCGCGAAATCACCGAACCATAGGGCGACACGACGAAACTGGGCGATGAACTCTTCCCTGTTGCCCATCTTGAGCAATTCGAGGGCCTCGCGGTAATTATCCAGGTAGTCACAGATCACCTGCTCACTGCCCTGCTGGGCGAAGATGATGTCGGCATAGAGTTCCGGGCTCTGGGCAAAGAGACGCCCGACCATGGCCAGCTCCAGCCGGTAGATGGGCGAGCTGAATTGCAACAGGCTGTCTATATCCGCCGCCTCCTTATACAGATTCAGTCCATAGACGAAGGTGGAAAAATGCCGCATCGCCTGCACCAACTGCATGGCATCATCGTGTCGCTTAGGCTCGGCTTCCACTACCCTGGCCCCCCAGATCTCTATCTGCTGCAACAACCACAGGTAAGCCTGTCGCTGACGGCCATGACAGACGACCACCACCTGCTTGGCGAGACTGCCGACATCCGGGCCAAACATGGGATGCAGGCCGACAACGGGCCCCCCATGCGCCGCCAGCATGGCCTGCATAGGCGCTTCCTTGATGGACGTCAGATCGGCCAGGATGCAGTCCTCAGGTAAGTGAGTCAGTTTTTCCCGGATAAGCTCACAGGTCACAGAAATGGGCACTGTGACCAACACCAGACCGGCTCCCGCGAACAGGCCCGGCGCCCGCTGCCAATCGTCTTTATCCAGCGTCTCTACCCGATAGCCGGACAGACTCAGCATTTGACCGAATAGTCGCCCGAGCTGGCCTTCGCCGCCCACTATGACTACCTGTCCCAGATCCGGCTTGATTTGCTTGAAACCGACATCTTTCTCGTTCAGATAAGACTCGCGCATCAGACGCCGCAATATATCTTCGATCAGCTGCGGCGCGACCCCCATGGCGCCGGCTTCCTCACGGCGTTTGGCCAACATGGCCGCTTCGCGTTGCGGTGCATAGATAGGCAGGCCGGCGGCATGCTTGACCGCGCCGACCCTGGCGACCAGATCCAGGCGCTTGCGCAGCAGTCGCAACAACTCCTGATCTACACCATCGATAAGGCCGCGCAGCTGCTCCAGCTCAGCCGTGGTTTTCTCATTCATCACAGACATCTCTCATGTTCAATTCTTCCCTGCCCAGCAGCGCATGGCCAGGCTGGCACACAGCCGGACTCGGCTCACTATGACTCACTACAATATCAGGCATTGGCCAGGCGCACCCTGTCGAAACGCGTCGGTAACCCCCAGCTCAATTGGGCGGCGCCCCGGCGCAGCAGAGCCTCGGTTGTTGCCCAATCTATGCAGGCATCCGTCACAGAGACGCCGTAAGCGAGTTCACCGAGCGGCCTGTCGCAGCTCTGACTCCCCTCGTTGAGGTGGCTCTCGAGCATCACGCCTATGATGGACTTGTTGCCCTGGGCTATCTGCTGGAAGACATCTTCACAGACGCCTGTCTGACGCCGGTGATCTTTGGATGAATTGCCATGGCTGCAATCTATGATGAGCCTGGCGTTGAGCCCGGCCTTATGCAACTGGGTCTCACACTCGGCAACACTGGCAACATCATAGTTAGGGGTAGCGCCACCACGCAAGATCACATGGCCGTCCGGGTTACCTGCCGTCTGCAGCAGGGCGACCTGGCCTTGCTGGTTGATGCCCATGAATCTGTGGCTGCTGGCGGCCGACTTCAGCGCATTGATGGCCACCTCCAGCTTGCCGTCGGTACCGTTCTTGAAGCCAACAGGCATGGACAGGCCAGAAGCCATCTCCCTATGGGTCTGGGATTCTGTGGTACGGGCGCCAATCGCCGACCAGGTAACCAATTCGGATATGTACTGAGGGCTGATGGGATCCAATGCCTCGGTCGCCACCGGCAGTTCCAGCTCGGCCAACCAGAGCATCAGCTCACGCGCCATCTTGAGCCCCTTCTCCACATCGAAAGACTCGTCCATGTCGGGATCGTTGATCATGCCCTTCCAGCCCACTGTGGTGCGGGGTTTCTCGAAATAGACCCGCATCAAGATGTAGAAATCATCCTTGAGTTCGTCATGGAGCCGCTTCAGTTTGAGGGCATACTCCTTGGCGGCCTTTATGTCATGGATAGAACAAGGCCCCGTGATGACCAATACCCTTTTATCTCGCTTATGGACTATGTCCGCCACGGTTTGCCTGGCATCGAGAATATATTGATAAGCATGCGCCGACAAAGGTAATTCCCGCTTGAGCTCTTCCGGGGTGATCAACACCTTTTCCGAACTGATATGCACATTGTTGATGGTATCTTGTTGCATGCTATCCGCCTGTTCTGTCCGTTCAATTAGCCATTCAATTAGCCAGAGGTGCCAACGCCTGGTCATAGTGCCAACGTCTAGTAATAGTGCCAATGCACCATTGCCGCAATGGCGTAATGCTACAGCGTTACATCGAGGAGCTACTATGCCTTGTCCGGACAGGGAGATCAAGCCTTAAGTCATTTTTCAGGGCAAACAAAAACCCGCCACTAGGGCGGGTTGATGTGCGAACACTGCGTCTTTTTTTCTGTAGCTGTAACTATTACTTAGTTGCCAGCTTCTCACGGATACGTGCAGACTTACCTGAACGATCACGCAGATAGTACAGCTTGGCGCGACGAACGCGGCCACGACGCTTAACTTCAATGCTTGAGATCAGTGGGCTGTGCGTTTGGAATGCACGCTCAACACCTTCACCATTAGAGATTTTACGCACTGTGAATGCAGAATGCAGACCGCGGTTACGCTTAGCGATAACCACACCTTCAAACGCCTGCAGACGCTCTTTTTCACCTTCTTTAACACGAACCTGAACCACTACTGTATCACCAGCACCGAAAGCAGGTACGTCTGTTTTCATTTGCTCATCGTTGAGCATTTTAATGATGTTGTTCATAACTTACTCCATTCTAGTATTAACTGAGCTACGACTAAGGACGCTTGTCCGTTGTTTCAACAAACTGCGCTAATAGAGTCGCTTGTTCGTCAGTCAGAGCTAGATTTTCAAATAATTCCGGTCGTCGCAGAAAAGTCCTACCTAGGCTTTGCTGTAGACGCCAGAGTCTAATTTGTTCGTGGTTGCCACTCAACAAGACTGCCGGTACAGCTAATCCATCCAGGCTTTCGGGGCGAGTATAGTGGGGACAATCCAGTAAACCGTCAGAGAAGGAGTCCTGCTCTGCCGAAGCTTGTTTTCCCAGCACGCCGGGAACCAACCTGGATACCGAATCAATCAGAGTCATGGCAGGTAGTTCGCCGCCCGAGAGCACGTAATCACCTATCGACCACTCTTCATCCACTTCAGTTTGTATGATGCGCTCATCGATACCTTCGTAACGACCACACACCAACACCAAACTGGGTGATTCTGCCAGTTCAGCAACGCCACGCTGAGTCAGCTTGCGTCCCTGAGGAGACAGATAAATCACTTTCGCACCTTCGCCTGCCGCAGCCTTAGCCGCGTGAATGGCGTCGCGTAACGGTTGCACCATCATCAACATACCCGGACCACCGCCGTAAGGGCGATCATCCACAGTGTTATGCCTATCATGGGTGAAATCACGGGGATTCCACGTGTGCAACTCAAGCAGACCGTTTTTCACGGCACGACCCGTAACACCAAAGTCTGTAACGGCACGAAACATCTCTGGAAACAGGGTAACTACCCCTAACCACATATGTTATACCTCGACTTAGAAGTCAGGATCCCAATCCACTGTTATCTGTTTACCTTGCAGATCCACCTTGACGATGAATTGCTCGGTGACAAAGGGGATCATACGTTCCGCTTTGCCGAAGCCATCTTTTTCGTTGGCCTTAACCAGTAACACGTCGTTCGATCCTGTTTCCACGATCTGATCGACTATGCCCATGTTATAGCCATTAGTATTCACCACTTCACAACCTATGAGATCGCGCCAGTAGAACTCGTCTTCCGGCAGATCATTCATTTGCTGTGGCAGTATGCCAATCTCACAATTAGTGAGCATTTGCGCCTGCTCGCGAGTGTCGACCCCTTCGAGTGCGGCCACGACAGCCTTACCCTGGAAACGCCACTGAGTGACTTTAACTTCACGCCATTCGCCCTGCTCTTTTATCAACCAGGGTGAATAGTCAAAAATACCTTCAACAGAATCGGTATAGGCGGTGATTTTCAACCAACCTTTAATGCCGTGACAGGAGCCTAATTTGCCCAGTACAACTGGCTGTTGGTTACTGCTCATCAATCTATACCTTAACGCTATTAAGCAGCAGCTTTACGCGCGTCTTTGATCAGTTTCGCTACGCGATCTGATGTTGCTGCACCTGTGGCAACCCAGTGCTCAACGCGATCCAGGTCTAAACGCAGAGTTTCTTCCTGGCCACGGGCCAGTGGGTTGAAGAAACCAACACGCTCAATGAAACGACCGTCACGAGCGTTACGGCTGTCAGCAACAACGATGTTGTAAAATGGACGCTTTTTTGCGCCGCCACGAGCTAAACGAATGGTAACCATGCGTTTTCAATCCTCTAATGATTTGCCTGAAGCAAAAATAAAAACTGGAACCCCGTGTTCGCGAAGAGTCCCAGTAGAAAGCCGGAAGATTTTACCTGACTTTCCACCGAATGCAACCAAATCTGGCGATTATTAAGGCTGCGGCCACTTGGCATCTCGGATGAAAATCGGGAACAACCGACTGATAGCCAATAAAATTGTCTATCCCTTGGCCGAATTAACGTCCGGGTAATTTCATTCCCGGTGGCATCATGCCACGCATACCGCGCATCATTTTCTGCATCCCACCCTTGGCAGACATTTTTTTCATCATCTTCTGCATCTGGGTGAATTGCTTCAGCAGGCGGTTAACATCCTGGATCTGGGTGCCGGAACCGGCGGCGATGCGACGCTTGCGCGAGCCCTTGATCAGATCCGGATTCTTGCGTTCCTTGGCCGTCATGGAGTTGATGATGGCCTCCATCTGGCCGGTCATCTTGCCATCCTGTACCTGCGCCAGGGCTTCCGGAGGCAGTTGACCGACACCGGGCAATTTTTCCAGCATGTTCATCATGCCACCCATGTTCTTCATCTGCTGCAGCTGTTCACGGAAATCTTCCAGATCGAAACTGCCGCCTTGCTTGACCTTGGACGCCAGCTTCAGCGCCTTTTCCTTGTCTACGCCGCGTTCGACTTCTTCGATGAGCGACAAGACGTCACCCATGCCCAGGATCCGCGAAGCGATACGGTCCGGATGGAACGGCTCCAGGGCATCTGTCTTCTCGCCCACACCGAGGAACTTAATCGGCTTGCCCGTGATATGGCGAATAGACAAGGCCGCACCGCCGCGGGCGTCACCGTCGACCTTGGTGAGTATCACACCTGTCAGTGGCAATGCTTCGTTGAAGGCCTTGGCGGTATTGGCCGCATCCTGACCCGTCATGGCATCGACCACGAACAGGGTTTCTATCGGGTTAACCACCTGGTGCAGATGCTTGATCTCTTCCATCATGGCTTCGTCGACGTGCAGACGGCCGGCGGTATCGAGCAGCACCACATCGATGAACTTGAGCTTGGCGTGCGCTATGGCCGCCTTGGCGATATCCACTGGCTTCTGGCTGACATCGGATGGGAAGAATTCGACTTCGACTTCCCCCGCCAGGGTCTCCAGCTGTTTGATCGCCGCCGGACGGTAGACGTCGGCACTGACCACAAGCACGGACTTCTTATGCCTGGTACGCAGGAATTTCCCCAGTTTGGCCACACTTGTGGTCTTACCGGCACCTTGCAGACCGGCCATCATGATCACCGCCGGCGGCTGGGCGGCAAGATCCAACGCTTCGTTGGCCTCGCCCATGGATTTTTCCAGTTCACTCTGGACTATCTTGATGAAGGCCTGACCAGGACTCAGGCTCTTTGAGACTTCCTGCCCAACGGCTCTTTCCTTGACGCTGTTGACGAATTCCCGCACCACAGGCAGGGCGACATCCGCCTCCAGCAGCGCCATACGCACTTCGCGCAGGGTTTCCTTAACATTTTCTTCAGTTAAGCGACCACGGCCACTGATATTTTTCAGCGTGCGTGACAATCTGTCGGTTAGGTTCTCAAACATGGTCCTGTTCTATACCCTTAAGAATTTACATTATTGGCCTGTATTATAGCGATGCCTGCATATTATGCTACTGCCGCGCCGCACTTGTGCCAGTATGCACCCGGGCGCCGATCCTGGAGCATTTTTCACCTGAGCGTAAATAATTTAGAGTTAAGCGTCAGAATCTGTTAAATTTTGCAATCCAGGTCACCGCCCGCTACCCGGGGGACATGTTAGTCTGGCAATTGACATGGATGAACTCGTTTTCACGGTCACATACAAACAACACGATAGGTTAATTACAGATGGTCATTTTTTCTGCCGCAGCCATGTTTTTTTACTGCATCGCCTTGGTATTAGTGACGAGTCGCCTGTTTCATGCCCAGGGGCCCAATCGCGGTGCCGTCGCCATTTTTGCCGCCATAGGGGTGCTGCTGCATGGCGCCGCCTTATCCCAGGCGATCATGACGACAGACGGCCAGAATTTCAGCCTGACCAATGTCATCTCCCTGGTCAACTGGATCATCGCCTTTACCTTTACCGTGCTGATATTTCGCATCCGCGTCATCGTCTTGATGCCGGTGATCTACGCCTGCTCGGTGATTTCCGTGGCGCTCCTGTGGTTGCTGCCTCCGGAATTTATCACCCATTTCGAACTCTACCCCAAGGTGCTGGTGCATGTGGTCCTGTCCCTGATGGCCTACAGTGCCCTGATGATCGCCGCACTCTACGCCATTCAGTTGGCCTTGATCCAAAACAAGCTGAAGAATAAAAAGACCCTGGTCCTGAGCCCGGCCATGCCTCCACTGATGACGGTCGAAAAGCAGTTATACCACCTGGTCATCATAGGGGTGGTCCTCCTGAGCCTGTCGCTGGTCACAGGATTCATTTTCCTCGACGATATGTTTGCCGGCGGTACGGCCCATAAGGCGGTGTTATCGATCATCGCCTGGTTTGTCTATATTGCCATGCTGTGGCAACACTACCGGGTGGGCTGCAAGATGCGCACCGCGGTCATTTATACCCTGACGGGAGCCGGCTTGCTGACACTGGCTTATTTCGGCGCCAGAATTGTCAAAGAATTAATATTATCTTAACCTTATAGCCTGTCGGTTGAAGGCCGGACCTTCGACCGCCAGTTCCTTATTCTAACTTGTCGGCACGGACGCAAGCTTGCCGGCTATAACGGAGCCCTTTTTGGACGCGATATCGACAAGCGCACTCCTCATATTCCTGTTGGTGTTAATCTTAATCTCTGCCTATTTTTCCGGCTCAGAAACCGCCATGATGACACTCAATCGCTATCGGCTGCGTCACCTGGCCTCCAACGGCCATAAGGGTGCCCTGAGAGCGATCAAACTGCTCGAGCGCCCGGACAGACTCATAGGGCTGATCCTCATAGGCAACAACCTGGTCAACATCCTGGCCTCCGCCGTAGCCACCATCATAGGCATCCGCCTCTGGGGTGATGTGGGGGTCGCGATCGCTACCGGCGTGTTAACCATGGTGGTGTTGATATTTGCCGAAGTCACCCCCAAGACGGTCGCGGCGCTGCATCCGGAGCGCATCGCCTTCCCATCCAGCATACTCTTGTATTGGCTGCTGGTGTTGTTGTCGCCGCTGGTCAAGACGGTCAACTTCATCACCTCGATGTTTCTGCGCCTGCTCGGCATCAAGAACGTGCGCAGCGACGATGCCCTGAGCCAGGAAGAGCTGCGCACTGTGGTACACGAGGCCGGCGCCCTGATCCCCCAACGACATCAGGAGATGCTGCTGTCGATTCTGGATCTGGAGAAGGTCACGGTCGAAGACATCATGGTGCCGCGCTCGGACATCTACGCCATCAACATGAATGATGACTTCAAAAATATCAATAGGTTGGTAGTGCAAAGCCCCCATACCCGGGTCTTGGTCTACCGGGATAACATAGACGATGTCGTCGGCTTCATTCACCTGCGCGACGCCCTGCGACTGCAATCCAAGGAACAGTTCAGCAAGTCTTCCTTGCTGCGGGCGGTGAAGGAGCTGTATTTCGTTCCCGAAGGTACCCCGCTCAATGTGCAGCTGGCCAACTTCCAGCAGAATAAGCAGCGCATCGGTCTGGTGGTCGACGAGTACGGTGACATTCAGGGGCTGGTGACACTGGAAGACATTCTCGAGGAAATCGTCGGCGACTTCACCACCTCAATGCTGACCACCGCCAGCGAAGACATCAATGTGCAGCAGGATGGCAGCTATCTGATCGATGCCAGCATCAACATTCGCGATCTGAATAAGGAAATGAAATGGGACTTTCCTACCGACGGTCCCAAGACACTCAATGGCCTCATTCTCGAATACCTGGAAGAGATCCCTGCCCCGAACACCAGCCTGAGATTGGCGGGTTACCCGATAGAAATCGTCGACGTCGCCGACAATATGATCAAGACGGTACGTGTGATGCCCCAATATTATCAGCCGCCGGGCACCCACTAGCCCTTTGGGCTCACTTGTCCGAGCATAGTCCAAGGCAGCTGAAATCTAAGGCATCTGAGTCCAAAGCAGCTGAAATCCGAGACAGCTGAAACTAGGACAGTCCTTTCCTGTGCGCCTTATCCAGTGCCTGGCGTCTGGCCAAGGCCAACGGGGCGATGGCTTGGGCGAGTGACTGTTCCAGCCCACACTTGAAATAGACTTCCGCCATCAGAAAGAAGGGCCCTATCAGGAGTTGACTCAGATCCTCCAGGAAAGCCGGCTTGGCCCTCTCATACCTATGGCCGAGCAACTGGAACAGCCAACCGACCACGAAGGCCCCGCTCGCTGTCGCGATAGGATGAGGGGTTTGTGTCATCCACTCGGCGCTCAGCAGCAGAGGCAAGAAGACCAAGGTCATGCCCAATGCCAGGCGCCAATGCAGCCTGAAGTAATAGAGCAATACCACAGGCGTTAGCAGCATGGCGACACTGAGCCTATGCCCTTCGGCGCCAAGCTGGAATTCCAGCGAGGCCAGCAGTAGCATCAGGGCCCAGAGGATCAGCGGCACCCCGACAAAGTGGGTGCCGATATTGCGAGGGTCCAGATGCACACTCTTATAGCGAGCCAATTGTTCTACTGCCGATTTCATGGCGCGACTCCCGTTGCAGTTCAAACTTGCTGCCGTAAACCAAGACTTCAATCCATGAGAGCGGCCGCTGCCGGGTTCACGTGGATCACAGTTATACCACTCCTTATAAATATCTGATCAATTCGGGCCGAGCACAAAGTAGAAAATAACAAAGGAGCCTGGCGGCTCCTTTGATGCTAGGGCGAGATACGGCAAAACTGCCTAGTCAGAGGTTTCCAGGATCACTGTCGCCACCGCGTAGCGCTGCTCGTCGGCGATGGACACATGCCCTACCACGGCCCGCAGCACCTGCATCCTGGCCAGCGCCCCATCGCTGAAGCTTATTGTCGGCGCCCCATCGGCATTGTTGCCTATGTGGATATGCTGGAAGGATACCCCCCTGCCTATGCCTGTGCCCAGGGCCTTGGCCGCAGCTTCCTTGGCGGCGAAGCGCTTGGCCAGATAGCGCCCGGGTTGCCCCATGCCATGGTATATCGCCAACTCGGCCTCGGTCAGCACCCGTTTGGCGAGCTTGTCGCCGCCCCTGGCAAGCTGGGCTTCTATGCGTTCAATCTCGACAATATCTGTGCCTAAACCGACGATCGCCATTATTCGCCCCTGCGTCCTTCGAGCATCAGGGTCTTCATGTCCTTGACCGCGGTCGCCAAGCCGTCAATCGCCGCCCTGGCGATGATCGCATGGCCTATGTTGAGCTCGTACAGCTCGGGGATCGCGGCTATGGGTTTGACATTGTGATAGTGCAGGCCATGACCCGCATTGACCACCAGGCCCTTGCCATGGGCGTATTGTGCCATCTCGCTGATGCGGGCCAGTTCTTGCGCGGCCTCGGCATCAGTTTTCGCATCTGCGTAGCAACCCGTATGGATCTCGATAACCGGGGCGCCCGCGGCGACGGCGGCATCGATTTGCGCCTTATCGGCATCGATAAACAGCGATACCTTGATGCCCTGCTCCGCCAAGCGAGCCACGGCAGCGCTGATCTTCTCCAGCTGCCCGGCGACATCCAGACCACCTTCGGTGGTGACTTCCTGGCGCTTCTCCGGCACGAGACACACATAGGTGGGCTTGACCTCACAGGCTATGGTCAGCATCTCTTCGGTGACGGCAATTTCCAGATTCATCCGGGTCTTGAGGGTCTTGGCCAACAGATACACGTCTCTGTCTATGATGTGACGTCTGTCTTCACGCAGATGAATAGTGATGCCTTCGGCACCCGCATGCTCGGCAACGGCCGCCGCATGGACAGGATCTGGATAACGGGTGCCACGGGCCTGACGCAAGGTGGCAATATGATCTATGTTCACGCCCAATAAGATACCACTCACCGGGAACTCCTTTTTAATGACGGCTGATTGCGGCTTATTGTATACCTAAACTCGGCCGCATTGCAGGTAATAAACCGCCATCTGAGCGCAAAATCCCCGCCAAGAAAGCGAATTTATTTCACGGCTTTGGCATGCACACTGCGGCTGAAAAGCTGCCGACTGAGGAGGGGTTTATTTCCCAACAGGGGGTGCAACAACAAGCGCATCAGCTGCTTTAGCTCGGCAAAGTGAGTGGCTTCTATTGTATGTTGCTCGAGTGCCATCAGGGATGCACCGGAGAAACTGTTGCTCGCATGGGTTGCCAGCGTCGGCCAAAAGCCTTCTTCCGCTACCCAACGATAATAGATCACTGCCTCCAAAGGGTCGCCGGCCGCATCCATGGCTAACGAAGGCATGGCGCCGAGCTCATGCAGGAGTGACTGCTCGAAATAACGCAGCTGGCTCTGACAAAACCGCGCGGCCATCGCCATCAGCGCCTGATGATAGGTGATGAACAGGTTTTCGGCACCATGATGCACCGACAGGGTACGCACCAACAGTTCGTTGAGATACATGCCCGCATACAGGCCATGGCCGGACAGGGGCACGGGCGGAGCGCCGGCCTCCACTTGGGTCAGGGTCTTTAATTCGGATTTGCCGGAAAATTCAAAAATGAGCGGCTGGAAGGGTTGCAGGATACTCTTGATGGAGCGCCTGCCGCTGCCCAGCCTGGCAACGGCATCGATACGCCCATGGCCATCGACCAGGAGGTTCACCAGGACGTTGGCCTCCCTATAGGGTCTATGGTGCAGCACATAACCGCGTTCCATGGGCTTTAGCCTAGGCGCGTTGCCGGGCGAGTCTTCACCGGCTCAGTCTTCACCATAACCCAGGCTGCGCAGTGCCCGCTCGTCATCGGCCCAGCCCGACTTGACCTTGACCCAGACCTCGAGGAAGACCTTGTTGTCGAACAGGGTTTCCATGTCCAGACGCGCCTGGGTGGCTATGGTGCGAATACGCTCGCCCTTGTTGCCTATCACCATGCGTTTCTGACCCTCACGCTCGACCAAGATCAGGGCGTTAATCTGGTAGACGCCATTCTCCATCATCTTGAACTGTTCGATTTCCACCGTCGCATCGTAGGGCAACTCGTCGCCGAGGAAGCGCATCAGTTTTTCCCGCACTATCTCGGACGCCATGAAGCGCTGGGATCTGTCGGTCACATAGTCTTCCGGGAAGAAGTGTGGCCCCTCGGGCAGAGACTCATTCGCCAGCTGCATGATGCGCTGCACATTGGTGCCTTTGCTGGCGGAGATGGGCAGTATCTCATCGAAGTCATATTTCTTGGCTATCTCTTGCAGATAGGGAAACAGGGCTTCCTTGTCTTTGATATTGTCGACCTTGTTGATCGCCAACACTGTCTTGCGCTCCTCACCGCCACGGCGCAGTTTACTGAGCACCATTTCATCGTCGGCGGTCCAGGTCATGCCATCGACCACGAAGATCGCCATGCTGACATCGGCCAGTGAGCTGGCGGCGGCACGGTTCATCAAACGGTTGATGGCCCGCTGCTCTTCGATATGCAGCCCTGGGGTATCGATAAACACTATCTGCCGCGGGCCATCCGTGTGGATACCCATGATGCGGTGGCGTGTGGTCTGGGGTTTCTTGGAGGTGATGCTCACCTTCTGCCCCAGCAAGCGGTTCAACAGCGTCGACTTGCCGACATTGGGACGCCCCACTATGGCGACCATGCCGCAGTAGCTGACATCATGTTGCGCCACCGGCGTCGGTGTCGACTGATTCATCTTAGCCAGCAGTTCATCCAAGCTGGGCTCGGTCGTCTGCTGTGGCTGAACGTCAGTCAAACCTTTCTTTTTACTCATTTCTTCAACAACTCCAATACCTGTGCTGCAGCGAGCTGCTCCGCTTTTCTTCTCGAGCTGGCCACCCCTATGGTGCTCTGGCTCAAGCCATCGACCCGACACTCGACTGTGAAGGTTTGATCATGGGCTTCGCCCTCGATATTGATCACCTGGTAGTCGGGCAAGGGTTTCTTAAAGCCTTGCAGGTGCTCCTGCAGCAAGGTCTTGGGATCTTTCTGACTTATCCCGGGTTTAATTTCCTGTAAGCGAGCCTGATACCAGTTTAGAAGCAAGTCCCGGCATACATCCAGGTTGGCGTCCAGGTAGATGGCACCTATGATGGCCTCGACGGCATCGGCCAAGATAGACTCGCGCCTGAAACCACCGCTCTTGAGCTCTCCCGGGCCCAAGTAGAGGTAATCGCCGAGCTTGAACTCCTTGGCGATCAGGGTCAGGGTATCGCCACGCACCAGGGTCGCCCGCATCCGGCTGAGATCGCCCTCGGTCGCCTT
Organism: Shewanella sp. AS16; assembly: GCF_021412365.1. Classification (NCBI taxonomy): domain Bacteria; kingdom Pseudomonadati; phylum Pseudomonadota; class Gammaproteobacteria; order Alteromonadales; family Shewanellaceae; genus Shewanella; species Shewanella sp. AS16. The sequence goes on from NZ_JAKCLK010000001.1 coordinate 833,189, forward strand.
GGGGAACTGGTGATACAGGGCATCGGAAATCACAATAGACAGAATCGAATCGCCGAGGAACTCGAGCCGCTCGTTATGCTTGTTGGCGGCGCTCCTGTGGGTCAATGCCTGGGTCAGCAAATCCATGTTGCTGAATTCGTACCCCAAGGTGCGACACAGGCGCGGCAAGTTTTTAATGGGCTCCATCATCAAATGATCCCACCCACACGTTCGAACCTGATGCCGGTTGGGACCCAAGTCGGCAGTATATCCGCCGGGGTACGTTCGAATTCGAAGCTGATCCAGATAGCCACAGCCTTGCCGACCAGGTTCGCCTCTGGGACGAAGCCCCAGAAGCGGCTGTCGGTGCTGTTGTCCCTGTTATCCCCCATCATGAAGTAATGGCCTTCAGGCACCAAAAATTCCCCCATGGCATGCCCTGACTGATGATGGAAATAGCCCAGCATGTCGGGGCGGGTCGGGTTGAGCAGTATGTCGTGGCTGACATCCCCCAGCTGCTCCTTGTATCTCAGCAAGGGCACGCCATCCTGAGTAAAGTCGCCACGGCTGACGTCCAGGTGTTTGACCAACTCGGGCCCAGGGCATTGGGTTTGCACCGAGGCACAGGCCTTTTGCAGAAACAGCTGTTTATTGCGGTAAATGATACGATCCCCAGGCAAGCCGACCACCCGCTTGATATAGTCTATCTGCGGGTTGTCCGGATACTTGAACACCACCACATCGCCGCGCTCAGGTTCGCCTGTCTCGATAAGCTTGTTGCGCCAGACGGGATCCTTCAGGCCATAACTGAACTTCTCGACCAGGATAAAATCACCGACCAAGAGCGTTGGCATCATGGAGCCCGATGGGATCTGAAATGGCTCATAGATGAAAGAGCGCAATATCAGCACGAAGGCGATCACGGGGAAGATGGAATGGGCCGTCTCGACCAGCGCCGGCTCACGTATGATCTTATCTATTGCGTCCTCGCTCAACTCTGTCTGGCTCGCCTGTGCCAATGCCAGATTGGCACGGCGTTTAGGTGCCATCAGGAGCGCATCCAACATCCAAATCAGTCCGCTTCCCAGCGTAACCAGCACTAATATCAGCGAAAAATAGGCTGCCATAGTTACAAACTCCTGCCTCAAAATATAAATCAATCAATAGGGAACATTGCCCGGCGAACAGGCTTTAGTTAGGTTACCCATGGCCCGGCGTCGCGACGCGGCAGTTGCTGGGGGTAAACTAACTAAAGCGCCGCAAACTGCGGCGCAATATCTGACTCAGTGGTAACACAAAATCTGTTATTCGTTAAGCTTCAGCACCGCCAGGAAGGCTTCCTGTGGCACTTCGACGTTACCGACTTGCTTCATACGTTTCTTACCTTCTTTTTGTTTATTAAGAAGTTTTTTCTTACGAGAAACGTCGCCGCCATAACATTTAGCCGTCACATCCTTACGCAGCGCCTTCACGGTCGAGCGCGCTATCACCTGGCTGCCGATGGCCGCCTGAATGGCGATATCGAACATCTGCCTCGGGATAAGCTCTTTCATCTTCTCCACCAACGCCAAACCACGGTGACGTATGTTTGAGCGGTGGATGACCATGGCCAGGGCATCGACCCTGTCACCGTTGATCAGGATGTCCAGGCGCACCATGTCGGCCGGCTCGAAACGTATGAAGTTATATTCCAGCGAGGCATAACCCCGGCTGGTCGACTTCAGACGGTCGAAGAAGTCCATCACCACTTCCGCCATGGGGATCTCGTAGGTGATCGCCACTTGATTGCCGTGGTAGACCATGTTCTTCTGCGAGCCGCGCTTCTCGATACACAGGGTGATGACGTTGCCCAGGTAGTCTTTCGGCACCAGGATATTGGCCTCGACTATGGGCTCACGAATTTCGGCTATGTTGTTGGTCGCCGGCAGATCCGATGGATTGTCGACATAGACAACCGAGCCATTGGTCATCTCGACTTCGTAGACCACGGTTGGCGCCGTGGTGATCAGCTCCAGATTGTATTCGCGCTCCAAGCGCTCCTGGATGATCTCCATGTGCAGCAGGCCCAGGTAACCGATACGGAAACCAAAGCCCAGCGCCGATGAGGTCTCGGGCTCGAAGAACAAGGAGGCATCGTTGAGGCTGAGTTTGTTCAGCGCGTCACGGAAGTTCTCGTACTCGTCGGTGGAAATGGGGAACACCCCGGCATAGACCTGAGGCTTGACCTTCTTGAAGCCAGGCAAGGGCTTGTCGGCACCATGCTTGGCGTGGGTCAAGGTATCGCCCACAGGGGCGCCGTGGATTTCTTTCAAGCCGGCGATCACATAGCCGACTTCACCCGTGCCCAGCTGCGGCCTGTCGGTTTGTTTCGGGGTGAAGATACCGACGCGATCTGCGGTATGGGTTTGTCCGGTCGACATCACCTTGAACTTGTCGCCTTTTTTCAGGACGCCGTTCATCACCCGCACCAAAGATACCACCCCTAAATAGCTGTCAAACCAAGAGTCGATGATCAAGGCCTGCAGTGGTCCTTCCGGGTTGCCTTGCGGCGGCGGGATCTGCGCCACTATCACTTCGAGCACCTCATCGACGCCTAAGCCGGTCTTGGCCGAACAACGCACCGCGTCCATGGCATCTATGCCGACTATGTCTTCGATTTCTGCGGCGACACGCTCGGGATCGGCTTGGGGCAAGTCAATCTTATTCAGTACCGGCACCACGTCCAGATCCATTTCCAGCGCGGTATAGCAGTTGGCCAGGGTCTGGGCTTCTACGCCCTGACCGGCATCGACCACCAACAAGGCGCCTTCACAGGCGGCCAACGAACGCGAGACTTCATAGGAGAAGTCGACGTGGCCGGGTGTATCGATGAAGTTGAGCTGATAGGTCTCACCGTCTTTGGCCTTATAATCCAGAGTCACGCTCTGGGCCTTGATGGTGATGCCACGTTCACGTTCCAGATCCATAGAGTCCAGAACCTGTGCAGCCATTTCACGGTCGGTTAACCCGCCACAAACCTGAATAAGGCGATCTGATAAGGTAGATTTGCCATGATCGATATGGGCAATAATCGAGAAGTTTCTAATGTGTTTCATTATGCTGCAATGACTAATTCTGAAAATGGATACGGATTAAAGGAGCGAAATTGTACCTGATTGCAGTGTCAATACCAATCAGATTCAACGTTAGTTGCCGTTAAGCCCTATGACCCAAGAGCTAAGGGCTGACATATCTGCCGCGACTCTGAGCCCTTTAACAAGGGCTGGCTTCAATCGGGCTGGCGCTGCAGACTGACAGCCGCACCTAAATAGGCCAAAACCACAGGTTGAGCCTGGGCTTCGAGTTTCGCCGCCAGACGCCGGCCCCAATACCAGCTGAGCAGCGCCCCACAGGCGCCGAAGACAATGGCAGTCGGATCTTTGGCCAGCGCAAATCCGGAAGCCATGAGCAGTCCCATGCCGGCACCGACGAACAACCCCAGCAAGGGCAGGAGGTAAACCAGCGCCGCCGCCTTCAGGATCACGCTCTCCGGCAGCCCGAGTTTCAGCAACTCGCCGGGGCGGCAGGCCTGGTCGCAGGGAATTGAGAATTGTTGGGTCTTGGGAGAGAAGGCCTTGGCCACGGCCGAGGTGCCGCAAGACTCACTGCTGGCACAGTGATTACAGCCACTCTTAATCTCGACCTCGACGGTCGCCCAGCCAGAAGCATCATAACTGACCACTCTGGCCATTTCTTCCATCATACTCGGCTCCCGTTACTCGAGCGTCAGGCTCTTGGCTATGCGGCTCAAGGTTTCCATCGGCACCTTGCCCAGGGCAACGACTTCGGCATTACCGACCTTTTCTGTCACCAGGGAGAGTCCATTTCGAGTGAGCAACTCTTCCGGCAGCGGGCTGCTGCCGGCCCTGGCGACGTAGACGGAGATACTCGCCATGCCATCGGTCAAACCTATATATTCCACCGCCTCATGGCTGCCGATTAACCTGTGATGATCCCGGATCAACACACTGAAACCCTTGGGCAACCAGGCAAACTGCCAGTTCTGCCCTTCCTGACGTTCGGCCTGATCTATCACAGGTGGCCACTCATGCTTGTAGGCTTCGAGCAACAGCGCCGGCGGCTCCTGCAGTTCCAGCAGTTCGATCACCATCAGCTGTTCCAGCAGCTGCCTGTCTTCGGTCAGCATGTCGAAGCGCAGTGGCAAATAGGTTTCCATATCCAGCCACACCTGATAGCCATAGCGCGAATTATCATAGGGTAGCAGGCGGATCATCTGTCCAGGACGGCCGGCGATACGCGAACGGCCGCCGAGGATAAACTGGTAGCTGGTTTCCAAGGCGCCGATATCACCGGCGAAGGCGGCGGGCCATATGCCCTGCAGTCTGCCGGCAACCACGCTGTAAGGGGCTTGGTCATGTTCGATAAAAGTCACAGTATTACCGACTCTGACCGCGTTCTTCGGCGGACCATTGAGGTATTCGAGGAAGGCAATTTCCTGACCGTTCACTATGCCATGCAGGTAAACCAACGGACGCACATGACCGGCCTGGAGCTGAATGAGAGAGGCTTTAAACTCTTTATCCCGCAGTGCCTGACTCATGTTGTTCAGCCAGGTCTTGGCTGACATATCTTCTTGGGCGGCCACGGGAAAGACCAGGGCCGCCAACACCAGCAGGATTAAACGCAAGTTAACTCCTTGTTATTGATTGACAGAAACGGGGGTATCCTCGCTATTGTCATCGATAACCACCCCGGTATTCAATCTCTGTTGCAACATATGATCTTGGATATAGGCGTTGATGCGGCGGCGCTGCTCTATCACTTGCTCGTTGGTATACCCCTGGGGTTGTTTCACTGCCCCTGTCTGGAAGCTGACGGGAGAAGCACTGCCTACCAAGGGACGGGTCACCAATACCGGCGACAGAGACTGGCCATTGTCTGCATCCTGACTGTAATTTTGCACGCCAACGATAGCAACCAGGGCGACGCTGGCAGCTATGGCATATTGGCCGAACTGCTTGAGCGATTGTGTGAAGAAAGGCACCACCTTGCTCTGGTTCGCCTGGGTGGCAACCTCGGGCTCAGATACCACCAATGCCGGCTCAGACTCGATTGCCGCTGCAACCCTGGCCGCAAAATCCAGGTCAATAGTCTGAGGCAGTTCGCCCCGCATGGCATCGCCTATCAGGTGATACTTTTGCCACTGACTATGCGAATGTGTATCGGCAGACAAGGCCGCCAACGTCTGCGCATCAGTCTCATCATCGACCGCGGCAGATACCCATTCCGGATTTAATTTATCCATTATTCACCTGTCAAAATAGGTTGTTACTCTTCCAGCATAGGCTGGAGCTTTTTATCTATGGCCTCACGGGCACGGAAGATACGCGATCTCACTGTCCCCACGGGGCAATCCATTATGTTGGCAATATCTTCGTAACTCATGCCATCGAGTTCACGCAGGGATATGGCCATACGCAATTCTTCGGGCAGGGACTCCAAGGTATCGAAGATCACTTTCTTGATCTCGTCCGATAACATCAGCCGCTCCGGGGAGGCAAACTCCTTGAGCGCGTCGCTGCCTTCATAGTATTCGGCATCTTCGGCATCGACATCGTTGGCAGGCGTCCTGCGCCCTTGCGATACCAGATGATTCTTTGCGGTATTGACCGCTATGCGGTACAACCAGGTATAAAACGCACTCTCACCACGGAAATTGGGCAAAGCCCGATACGCCTTAATGAAGGCTTCCTGTGCCACATCGGCAATGTCGGCCTGATTTCGCATATAACGGGAAATCAAACTGAACACCTTGCTCTGATATTTAAGCACCAGCAGGTTAAAAGCGTTTTTATCTCCTTGCTGTACGCGCTCAACTAATTGTTGATCACTTATTGGTCCACTCATCCGAGCCGACTTCTCCCAAATCTAAAATGCTGATTTCTCAGTCGCTCGAATCATATTCACTTATGTAGACTAGCGTGCGTTGAAAAAGTTCTTAAAATTATAAAAATAGCCAAAACCACAGGAAAGTACCCATAAGGCTAAAGTTGGTTTACCATAGCTGGCACTCCCAGCCACACCATGATACCTGATGAAACAAGTAGTTGAACACCAATCTGATATTCTGATTATTGGCAGCGGTGCCGCCGGTCTGACGCTCGCATTGCATCTCGCTGAAAAATCAAAAGTAATCCTGCTTTCCAAGGGGCCACTCTGCGAAGGTTCGACCTATTATGCCCAGGGCGGCATAGCCTCGGTGTTCGACGAAGGCGATACCATAGAGTCACATGTCGCCGATACCTTGGTCGCAGGCGCGGGTCTATGTGATAAATCTGTCGTCACCTACACGGCCGAAAATGCCAAGGCGGCCATGCAGTGGCTCATCCAATGCGGTGTCGCCTTCGACAAGGAAGAAACCCCCGAGGGTGACACGGGCGATGCCCCCTACCACCTGACCCGCGAAGGCGGTCACAGTCACAGGCGCATACTGCACGCCGCCGACGCCACGGGTAAGGCGGTCCAGACCACGCTGCAAGAGCGGGCACTCGCCCACCCCAATATCCAGGTGCTCGAGCGTTACAATGCCATAGACCTTATCACCAGCCGCAAGCTGCATCTGCCGGGCAACCGGGTCCTGGGCGCCTATGTATGGAACCGGGATCAGGAGCATGTGGAGACGGTCAGAGCCAAGTTTGTCGCACTGGCAACGGGTGGCTGCTCCAAGGTCTACCAATATACCTCCAATCCGGATGTCGCCAGTGGCGATGGTATCGCCATGGCCTGGCGCGCCGGTTGCCGGGTGGCCAACATGGAATTCAACCAATTTCATCCAACCTGTTTGTACCATGTCGACGCCCGTAACTTCCTGCTGACCGAGGCCCTTCGCGGTGAAGGCGCCTACCTGCGCCGCCCGGATGGCAGCCGTTTCATGCCGGAATTCGATGAGCGCGCCGAGCTGGCGCCGCGGGACATAGTCGCCCGGGCCATAGACTATGAGATGAAGCGCCTGGGGGCCGATTGTGTCTATCTGGATATCAGCCATAAGCCGGCGGATTTTGTCATCAAGCACTTCCCGACCATCTACAGCCGCTGTCTGGAGCTGGGGATAGACATCACCACAGACAGGATCCCCGTGGTACCCGCCGCCCATTATACCTGTGGCGGAGTGATGACGGACCTGCATGGCCAGACAGATCTCAATGGCCTCTATGCCATAGGCGAAGTCGCCTATACCGGCCTGCATGGCGCCAACCGCCTGGCCAGCAACTCGTTACTCGAGTGCCTGGTCTTTGCCCGCGCCGCCGCCCAGGATATCGACAGCCAGCTCGGCAAGATAGCCATGCCCGGCATGCTCCCCCATTGGGATGAGAGCAAGGTCAGCAACTCGGACGAAGAAGTCGTGATCGCCCATAACTGGCATGAGCTGAGACTGTTCATGTGGGATTATGTCGGCATAGTGCGCTCGGACAAACGTCTGGAGCGGGCACTGCGCCGCTGCGCCATGCTGCAGCAGGAGATCCAGGAGTATTACAGCAACTTCAGGGTGAGCAATAACCTGCTCGAACTGCGCAACCTGGTACAGGTTGCCGAGCTGATCATTCGCTGCGCCATGCAGCGCAAGGAAAGCCGCGGGCTGCACTATAATATCGATCATCCGAGCAAGAATGACGCTCCCCGCCCCACCATACTCCAGCCAGATTGACAGGCCAGCTCATGTGAATGAGCCTAATCTGGCCTGTGGCCGAGCAAGAGACGACATAGCCGGCGATAGTCGGCGTCGTCCAGCATATCCGCCCAGACGATCAACAAGCGCTTCCCCGAAGGCGTATGCAGATAGATGAGGCAGGCAAAAGGCGTGACCCAAGGTTTCCCCTGCAGTCGACAACCCTCGTCCGCCCCCAAGCTGGCTGCACCCAGGTCGTCGAGCACCAGCAGCCGCTGCCAATGACCGAGTGACCATAGCTGGTAACTAAAAAATATCAGGGTGGCGAGAAACAGCAGTAACTGCAGCAGCCGATACCAGAATAGCTCCAGTTCGGGCCAGGCAAGAAAGGAACTCAGGCAGACACAGGCGAGCACGACCAGCGACAGCCGCTGGTCGAAAGAGGCTTCGAGGCGGAAACTATGGCGCCTCGCGTCCACGTACCTGCACTACCATGCGGGCCAGTTCGGGATCCGGACAGGCTTCATGCCCCATGAACCAGGCAAACAACTCGGGATCCTCGCCCTCGAGTAAGCGGATAAACAGCGCCTTATCGGCATCGGACAAGTGCTGATACTCATGCTCGACAAACGGCTGAAACAGGACATCCAGCTCCAGCATGCCACGGCGGCAAGCCCACCTTACTCTGGCGATGTTCATTAATTCCAACACTCTTCTCCCTCACGGCTAAATTGCCGCTAGTTTACCGTTCGCGGCCCACAGTGTCGATTCTCTTTATGCTTATATCGAGGCCTGCACCTGCCGATCCCGCCCGGCAAACAGCTCGGCAAAATCGGTGGCAAGCAGACGCTTGACCGCCGGATGCTGGATCATACGTTCGGCAAACATCACATGGTACTCTTCCTTGATGTCGCAGGTTTCGCCCAACAGGTGCATCCCATGGGAGAGGATCTCCTGCCGATAGATGGAAGGCGCCACGAAAATCCCCCGCCTGAAATAGCCGAAGGCCTTCATCATGGCGGCATCATCGAACTCCCCCAAAATACTGACCTTGAGACCCTGCTCGTCGAACCAGCGATACAACTGTTGCCCCAGGGAAGTGCGTCGCCCAGGGATCAACAGAGGCGCAGCTTCCAGGCAAGCGGGGAAGGCGACGGGATAGGATTCGGAGGAGAAAAAACTGACCCCACACTCACCGAGTTTCTTCGACAGTATCTCCGGATACTTGAGCGACTCCCCGGCACAGTCGGATAGGATCATATCCAACTTATGTTCCCGCAGCCGGTTCATCAAGTCGTCGTGGGAAGACTCATAGCAGGCTAAATGCATGGAGGCATCGCCCGGCACCACGCTGAGCAAGACCCGACTTACCAGCGCCTTGGACAAGGCGTCGGCGATGCCCACTTCGAACAGTGTTGCGGCATCCTTTTGATAGTTGAGCAGGTCGAGCATTTCATAGCTCAGACTGAACATCTTGTCGGCGTAACGAAATACCAATTCCCCCAACTCGGTCGCCTCCAGCGAACGGCCGACCCGAGTGAACAGGCTGCCGTTGAGCCGCTGCTCCAGGGCCCGTATCTGTCCTGTGACTGTCTGGGGCGTCAGGCAAAGTGCCTCGGCGGCACGGACCACGGAACCGGACTTCTTCACCATCCAGAAATAATACAAATGGTTATAGTTCAGATGCGACATAATAAGCTATCCCATTCGCCTCAGACTTTGTCCGCATCGGACCGACGCGGCGCGCCGGCAGGCAGCACCCTGGCGAGCCAGAAATAACCTATTCCCGCCGCCAGCATGGAGCCCAGCAAGATCCCCAACCGGGCGAGATCCCCATAGTCCCTGCCCGAGTGCTCGAAGGCCAGAGAGGCAATAAACATGGACATGGTGAAGCCGATACCGCACATCACGGCTACGGGCATTATCTGGCGCCAGCCGATACCTGAGGGCAACTCGGCCAGCCTTAACTTGACCGCCAGATAACTGAAGCCGAGCACGCCCAGGGGTTTGCCCAGCAACAGACCTAGCGCTATGCCTACCGGGACTGGCGAGACAATATCCGTCAACGCCATGGCGCCGAGGGCGACCCCGGCATTGGCGAAGGCGAACAGAGGCAAGATCAGGAAGGTGCTCCAGGGGTGCAGGCTATGCTCCAACTGCTCCGAGGGTGAACTGCCATCTTTGGCCCGCAGCGGAATACAGAAGGCGATGATCACCCCGGCGAGGGTCGCATGCACTCCGGATTTCAACACTGCGACCCAGAGAATGAAGCCGAACAGCCCATAAGGCGTGAGCGAGGTCACTCCGCTGCGGTTGAGTATCACCAACACCAAGATCGCCAAGGCGGCAATCGCCAGGCTCAGCATGGACAAGTCGCTGCTGTAGAACAGGGCGATGATCACTATCACCCCGAGATCGTCTATGATCGCCAGCGCCAGCAGAAACACCTTCAAGGCAACCGGCACCCGACTGCCGAGCAGGGCCATGATCCCGAGCGCGAAGGCGATGTCGGTCGCCGCCGGGATGGCCCAGCCGACCTGAGTCACAGGATCGCCATGGTTAAACAACAGATAGATGGCTGCGGGAAACAACATGCCGCCCAAGGCAGCGAAGCTGGGCAAGGAAGCCTTGGCCACACTCGAGAGCGCCCCTTCGAGCAACTCACGTTTGACTTCCAGGCCAATCAACAGGAAAAACAAGGCCATCAGACCATCGTTGATCCATAACAACAAGGGCTTGTTTATGTCCAGCTCGCCCAGTCGCAGCTGGAACTCGGTGCCGAGCAGGCTCTGGTACAGACCGGAAAGCGGTGAGTTGGCGAAGAGCATGGCCAAGGCCACCGCCACTAACAAGAGGATGCCGCCGGCCGACTCCTGACTGAGAAAATCCCTGATTGCCTTTTGCATAAATAGACTCCTTAAACCCGAATGCTTCGAGTGTAACCGAATCTATTCTACTAAGATAATCGTATGTTTCTGCCCAATACCTCGATTATTCCGAGGTATTGGGCTAACAGTCACAAAGAACACCAGAGTTAGATGGCGACAGGCGCCTTGATATGGGGATGGGATTGATAGCCTGTGAGCTCGAAATCCTCGAAGCGATAATCGAAGATAGACTCGGGTTTGCGCAGGATCTTCATCTGCGGCAAGTCGTAAGGCTGACGGCTGAGCTGCAGCTCGGTCTGCTCCATATGGTTGGAATAGAGATGCGTGTCACCACCGGTCCAGACGAAGTCGCCCAGCTGGAGATCGCACTGCTGAGCGACCATCATGGTCAGCAAGGCATAGCTGGCGATATTGAATGGCAAACCGAGAAACACATCACAGCTGCGTTGATACAACTGGCAGGACAGCTTGCCGTCGGCGACGTAGAACTGAAAGAAGGCATGGCAAGGCGCCAACGCCATCTTGTCGAGCTCACCCACATTCCAGGCCGAGACTATCAGACGGCGCGAATCCGGCTGCTGCTTGATCTGCTCTATGACCTGGCTTATCTGATCTATAGACTCGCCCCCCTGAGTCGGCCAGCTGCGCCACTGGGCGCCGTACACAGGCCCAAGATCGCCATGCTCATCGGCCCACTCGTCCCAGATGCTGACCTTGTTGTCCTTCAGGTAGGCGATATTGGTGTCCCCCTTCAGGAACCAGAGCAACTCATGCACTATGGAACGCAGATGGCATTTCTTGGTCGTCACCAGGGGAAAGCCCTGATTGAGATCGAAACGCATCTGATAGCCGAATACCGAACGTGTCCCTGTACCTGTGCGATCCGTCTTCTCAGTGCCCTCGGCCAAGATGTGCTGCATTAACGCTAAATATTGTTTCATGACGCCTTACCCTGTTTACGCATAAGCAAATACAAACCACACAAGATCATGGGAACAGACAAGATTTGCCCCATGGTCATAACCCCCCAATACAGGCCCAGTTGGGCATCGGGCTGGCGCACGGTTTCGACAACCACCCTGAAGATGCCATAGCCCAGCAGGAACATGCCTGAGACGGCGCCGGTTTTGCGCGGCGTCTTACTGAACCAGTAAAGCAACAGAAACAGGGCCACGCCTTCAAGGGCAAACTGATACAACTGGGATGGATGGCGCGGATAAGGACCGCCATTGGGGAATACCATGGCCCAAGGCACATCCGTGACCCTGCCCCACAGTTCGCCGTTGATGAAGTTGCCGATGCGGCCGGCTCCCAAACCTATGGGTACCACGGGTGCCACCATGTCGGCCACGGCGAAGAAGTTGCGTTTTTGCTTCCAGGTGATGTACAGCATGCCGGTGATCACCCCTATCAGGCCGCCATGGAAAGACATGCCGCCTTCGGTGATCTTGAACAAGTACAGGGGATCGGCGAGGAAGAAGTCGAAATGATAGAAGAGCACATAACCTATTCGCCCACCGAGCACGACCCCGAGGAAACCGTAGAAGAGCAGATCCGAGACCTGTTCCCGGCTCCAGATGCCATTGGAGTCATCGGCCTTGCGATTGAGCAGCCACATGGCGGCGATAAAGCCCACCAAGTACATGAAGCCATACCAGCGCAGCGCAGGCTCAAAGGTCTGGCCAAAAACATGAAAGGGGCCAAACGACACTATGATGGGATCAATATTCGGAAAATTCAACGCCATAACTAAATCCATTATTCCCTCTGACGAGGTACGAGAGTAAAAATCAGGTCAGAATCAACTTAAGACCCAAACTAAAGAGCAAGACTGCAAATATCCGCTTGAGCACCAGTGTCGGCCAATGGCTCGCCGCCCTGACGCCCACCGGCGCCATCAGCATGGAGGTCAACACTATCCCCAGCAAGGCCGGCAGATAGATGAAGCCCAAGGTCCACTGGGGTAAACCCGGCACGTCGGCACCGGCCAGCACATAGCCCAGGCTGCCGACCAATGAAATGAGCAGGCCTGTCATGGCGGAAAAACCGACAGCATGGCGCATCTGCAGGCCACACCAAGTTAAAAAGGGCACCAACAATACCCCGCCGCCTATCCCCATCATGCCGGCGAGCAAGGCTATCGAGACAGACACCCAAAACAGCACCCAAGTCCCGGGCAAGCTGCGCCCGGCCTCGGCCTTCCTGGGAAAGGCCATCTGCGCCGACATCAGCAGCACGAATAAGGCGAAGCCTTGCTGCAGCCTATGGGCCGGGATCTGCTCCGAGATAAAGGCCGCCGCCAAGGCACCGACTATGATGCCGGGCATCATGGGTTTAAACAGCGCCCAGAGAATATTCCCCCTGTTGTAGTGCGCCCTGGCAGAGGAGGAAGAGGTCAGTATGATGGCCGCCAGGGAGGTGGCGATGGCAATGTGGGGCAGTTGCTCGGCGTTGATACCGACAGATGGCAAGAGGTAGATCAGGGCGGGGACGACGAGCAAACCGCCGCCAATGCCCAGCAGACCGGCCAAGAAGCCAACCAGGGCTCCCAGGACTAAACAGTCAACAAACACCCACAACACACTGTCCAATGAATACCTTCGCTCTGCCGAATTTTGGCGACTAGCTTAAATCAATTCCGCCAATTAGTTAAGAATAGATCCCAGGTTGCGCGCATTTAGGTATTCGGCGACCAATTGGCGCACCTGGCTGCCATTGGCCAGTTTCAGCGCCTGTTCGAGCAAGCACCTCAGTTCAGTCTTGGACACCCTGCGCAGCAGATAGTTGATCCGCGCCAGACTGCCCTGGTTCATGCTCAGTTGCTCATACCCCATGGCCACCAGCAGCAGTGCCCCCATGGGTTCCCCCGCCAGTTCACCACAGACACTGACGTCCAACTTGAATTTATCACAATCGAACCAGGCCCGTTTCAGCGCCCTCAGGATCCCCGGATGGTAGCTGTCAAACAATGAACTCACCCTGGGATTGTTGCGATCGACGGCCAACAGATACTGAGTCAGATCGTTGCTGCCGACCGACACGAAGTCGACCCGCTGCGCCACTTCATTGAGCTGATAGAGCAGCGCCGGCACTTCCAGCATGATGCCGATTTTCGGACGGGTGATATCCTGGTCAACATCGGCCTTAAGCTCCATATAGGCCTGCTCCAGATACGCCAGCGCCTGATCTATCTCATCCAGACTGCTGACCATGGGCAAGAGGATCCTCAATTGCTCACCACAGCCCCCCGCCTGCAACATGGCCCTGAGTTGCACCAAAAACAACTCGGGATGATCCAGCGACAGGCGGATCCCCCGCCAGCCGAGAAACGGGTTGTCTTCATTGATGGGGAAATAGGGCAAAGGTTTATCGCCGCCAACGTCCAGGGTGCGCATCACCACAGGTCTGCCGGAGGCCGCCGCCAGGACCTGCCGATAGACCTTGATCTGCTCGGACTCGCTGGGAAAACGTTGCTGCAACATGAAGGGAATTTCGGTGCGATACAAGCCGATACCATCGGCACCTTCGGCAATTTCGGTCGCCAAGCCGCTCAGGAGACCGGCATTGAGGTATAAACGGATCCGCTCGCCATCCAAGGTAGCGGCCGGCAGGCTCAGCTCTTGGGCGTACTGGCGTTGCAACGCCTGGTGGGCCGAGATCAGGTTGCGGTATTCATCGATCACCGCGGCAGAAGGCGACACCATGAGATGACCACGGCTGGCATTCAATACCAGCAGCTTCTGATCTATCTCGGTCGACAGTATCTGCTCGACGCCCGTGATCGCCGGCACCTCCAGCGCCCGCGCCAGTATCGCCGCATGGGAGTTGACCCCACCCATTTCAGTCACTATGCCTGCGAGTTTTTGCCGCGGAAATTCGGCCAGCAGGGTGGCGTCGGCTTCCCTGGTCACCAAGATCACGGGTTTATCCGGCTCCTGTGCCAAGCGCCCCGGCTCTATCAGCTGCCTGAGCACCTTCTGGCCCAAATCCCGTATGTCGCTGGCACGTTCCTTGAGATAGGGATCTTCCATCGCCAAAAACTGCTGGATATAACGCAGGGATACCCGGCTGACCGCAGACTCGGCGCTCCAACCCAGCTGAACCTCCCTGGCGTACTCGCCGCCGAGACTGGCATCGTCGAGCAGCAGTTGCAACGCGGTGAAGATGGAAACCACTTCCTCATCTTGCTCCCGGTCGAAACGTTGTGACAAGGCGGCGAGCGCTTCCTTGCAGCGCCCCATGGCGAGGGACAACCTGTAGACTTCAAGCGCCACATCCTCGCAAGGCACTTCGGGTTGTTCCAGGGAAATTTCCCCACCTATCACCAATGCCTGGGCGATGGCGATACCGCTCGAAGCCGACGTGCCCTGAAACAGGATCTGATGCCCGTGACTCCTGACTTCGGCTTTCTGCTTATGTCCTTTGACCGCCATGGCCAGCTGGGCTGCCAGGGTCATCAGGAAGGCCTCTTCGCCTTCGCTGAACTGGCGGGTGCTGGCCTGCTGCACTACTATGACGCCCAGCACTTGTTTTTGGTAGATGATAGGTACGGCAAGGAAGGCGCGGTATTCTTCTTCGGCAACCTCAGGGAATAATTTGAATCTGGGGTGAAGACGGGCATCTGCGAGGTTAACCGCTTCTTCGCGCTCGGCGACCAAGCCGACCAAACCCTCGGACAAGGGCATTTTGACCGTGCCGACGGCGCCTTTTTCCAGGCCATCGGTCGCGGACAACACCAACTGCTGCTGTTCGAGAATATAGATGGAGCAGACCTGGGTGTTCATTGCGGTTTTAGTCTGGGTGACCAACAGCTCCAGCGCACTGTCGAGATTGCCGGCCGAGGCCACCGCTTGGGTAATGTCCCTGAGGGTATTCAACACTTTTAGCTATCCCCTTCTAAATCTGTACTTATCCCCTTTGACGCATCCGCTTTCGCGGCATTTCCTGAACCTGGAATGCCAATGCCGTCGCCGCAAACTCCTTCATCACCTTACGATAGACGTCACGCTTGAATGACACCACTTGCCTGACAGGATACCAATAGCTCACCCAGCGCCAATCATCAAATTCAGGATGGCCGGAAGAATTGAGATTGACGGCACTGTCCTGACTCTTCAGCTGTAATAGGAACCACTTCTGTTTCTGCCCGATACAGACAGGTTTACTCTCTTGGCGCACCAAACGTTTGGGCAACCTGTAACGCAACCAGGAACGGGTCGAGGTCAGGATCTGCACATGCTCGGGCCTGAGGCCAACTTCCTCATAGAGTTCCCGGTACATGGCTTCTTCTGCCGACTCACCATCGTCGACGCCCCCTTGGGGGAATTGCCAGGAGTGCTGGCCGAATCGTCTGGCCCACATAACCTGGCCGAATCTATTACAGATTATGATGCCCACATTTGCGCGAAAGCCGTCGCTATCAATCACATGGACTCCGAATACACAAAAATGTTAATGATCCGATTGTTTCACAAAGCCAGTCTATCGGCAAACCTCTATTTCACCCACAGCGTTGGATAAAAATCAGAAACACACACAATTATCAACAGCGGTTTCCAGGGGGTCGGGGGGATATCCACATTTTCTGTGGATATCTCTGTTTGAAACTCGGTTAAACTTATGGAAACGTCTAAAAAACGGCTCACCCCCGGGTTAACACCCGCATTCAAAAACAATTAAAAAACCTTTAAATTCAATGTTATGAACAAATGAAAAATAAAATAAGGTAGAATTTCGCGGCTAGAGCACACTTTTTAAGCAGTCGAATATCATTGAATAACTCGCTCGCGGATCCATTAGGGTTATACACAGAACGCCCTGGAATTTCGTTCAAAACCGGCTTAAAAAGCCCTTTTATCCGGTTGACCCGGGCTTTTTTATCGGTTAAGGACGCCTGCTTGCTAAGTTATCCATAATTTCTGTGGATAAATAGGTTGAAAAAGCTGGGGAAATACCCGGGTAACTTCTCCCCAAAGCGGCACAAGTGACACAATGCCAAGATATTCCGCTTTAATTCAGTCAGTTATAACAAGGCTTCTTCAAAAATGTTCAGCGACACCCTGGCGTACACTTTTTAACCGGGATTGATAAGCCGAAGATCTCAGGTAAAATCCCGCCATGGAAAAAATATCCCCTCCCCAAGATCTCGCCGAGTTGATGTCCAGGGCCAATATGATGGCCGGCTTAACCTTGGCACAAATTGCCGCGCCCCACGGACAAGCGGTGCCGGCCGATCTCAAGCGTGACAAAGGTTGGGTCGGGCAGATGATAGAGACAGAGCTGGGGGCAAACGCCGGCTCCAAACCCCAGCAGGACTTCCTCCACCTGGGGGTGGAACTCAAGACCATCCCCATAGATGGCGCGGGGCGGCCACTGGAAACCACCTATGTCTGTGTCGCACCCTTAATCAACATCCAGGGGCTGAGCTGGGAACAGAGTCTGGTATGCCACAAGCTGGAAAGGGTCCTGTGGGTACCGGTCGAAGGCGACAGGCAGCTGCCGATAGCCGCCAGACGGGTCGGCACCCCCATACTCTGGCAACCCGACGCTCGAGAACAAGCCTTGTTGCGCCAGGACTGGGAAGAAATAATGGAACTCATCAGCCTGGGAAAGGTGGAACAAATCAGTGCCCGCCATGGAGAAGTACTGCAACTTAGGCCCAAGGCGGCCAACAGCCAGGCCCTGACCCAGAGCATAGCCGAGGACGGCAGCATCAAACTCACCAATCCCAGGGGCTTCTATTTGAAGACCCAATTCACCGCCCAGATACTGGCCCGGCACTTCGGCTAGCTGGCACCTGCCGGACTGTTGGCCCAAAAAGGCTTGAAAACGCCTTAAAAAGGGCTGGACAAGATTGAGTGACTAATAGTCCTGGCCCTAGCGGGGGTGTTTTCTATAAACTAGCCCATCCTGAAATACAGCATATCCGGATACCTTAACCACAGTGAAAGCCCGTCGACAGGCGAAAAAATTACTCTTTGCAATAATGGCATGGGCTGCGGCCATGGGCGCGTTTGTGTTTTTTCGCTATGCCCAAACCCCGGAATTGCCACAATGGGCCAGAGGCAACGCAGATCTGGCGACCTTGGCCGTCTACATGGGGGTCATTTTTGGCAGCCTGCACTGGATGTCCAATCTCATCACGGATTTTCGCATCATCAATCGCCTGCCCTATATTTTCTCGGTCACCTTCAAGGGACTATTCTTGCTCCTGGGAGCAATCACACTCGCCTATATGATCCAATACCTCAACATGTGGGCGATAGAACACCACATGGTTCCCCTGAGGCAGATGTTAACGGCACAGATACTCTATAGCCCCTCGTTTCAGGCCCTGCTGATTTACCTCGTGGTGGTGCGCCTCGGCCTGGCCTTCATAGAGCAGATGGCCTTACTCATGGGCCCCAGGATACTGCTCAATATCGGGCTGGGGAAATACCATAAGCCCAGGTATGAGCAGAGACTCTTCCTCTTCCTCGATATGGTCGCATCCACCTCACACGCCGAGGCGCTGGGTGATTATCGCTTCAGCCGCCTCATCCAGGACAGCTTCAACCTCTTGTCGGACACAGTGACCAACAATGACGCCGAGATTTACCGTTATATGGGAGATGCAGTGCTGATCCACTGGCCATTGGAGACGGGAATAGTGCATGACAGGTGCATGAACATTTATTTCGAGTTCAGCCAGCAACTGCATTGGCATAGGCACTATTTCGAGAAACACTACGGCTTCGTGCCTGAATTCAAGGCTGCGGCCCATTGCGGTCAGGTGGTGGCGGCCGTCGTCGGCGTGCATAAACAAGAGATCAGCTTCTTCAGCGACGTGCTCAACACCCTCACCCGCTTGCAAGATCAGTGCAATCCTCTCGGCCAGCGGATGCTGATCTCAGGCGCCCTGTCCGGACGCCTGGACAACCAGGAATCCCAGTATAAGCGCACTCACCTGGGCCCCATTAAACTCAAAGGCAAGCAACATTCCATCGAGGTGTTTGCCGTTTCCCCCAAGCTGGCCTCGGCCAATTAGCCTTGGAGCAGGGTTTGGATCTCCAGCCCCAAGGTACGGAAGGTCAGGATGCGGCTGGTCGTCTGCCGCCATACCAGGCCTATGTCGCGGTAGGGGGCTTTCCCCGGCGGCGTCATAACCACCAGGTCCGTGTCATTCAGGATACCCGCGTCTATCGCCATTTGCGGCAGAAAGGTGGTGCCCAGCTTGCTGTTCACCATCTGCACCAAGGTATGCAGACTGGTGGCGGCGAAGGGATTGATCTTATTGCTGTCCCCCAGCTCACAAGCACTGATGGCATGGCCTGTGATGCAATGCTCTCCCTGTAACAGGAAGATGCTCTCGTCCGGCAGGGACTGGTAATCCAGCGGCTCATGCACATCTCCCAACAAATCCTTATGCATCACCATCTTAAAAGGATCTATACCCACCTTCATGCTGTGATACCCGCCGGTATCTACGGGCAAAGCCAGAATGAGCAAATCCAGTTCTCCCTTACCCAGGGCCTCCAACAGCCGCTCCGTGGTGTCTTCCTTCAGCAGCAGACTCAAGCCGGGATAAGCCTGCTGACACTGGCGCATGACCCGGCTCAGCAGGAAGGGGGCTATCGTGGGTATGCACCCCAGGCGTATGTCGCCCGTCATGGGGTCGCCCTGGTTCTTCACCAACTCGACCAGGTCGTCGACCTCGGTGAGGATCTTCCTGGCACGCAGCACCACCTCTTCGCCTATGGCGGTAAAGATGAAAGACTTATGATCTCTCTCTATCAATTGATGTCCGAGTTGCTCTTCCAGGTTTTGAATGCCGCTCGACAGGGTCGATTGGCTGACGAAACTCACTTTGGCCGCCCGATTAAAATTCTGCTCTTGATGCAGATTAACCAGATAATAGAGATTTTTCAGACTGGGCAAGTTTTTCATTTAATCGATTACCATGTGTTTAATTAATTCAATAGTTGAAACTACTCTATCACAGTCAGGGATGACTGCCAGCAGCGCTAAATAACGCCTGCCGTTCGCCTCACATGGCTTGCCAATACAGGGGGGGCATCTATACTTTTTGGGTCGTTTCCAAATGGGATATAGAGGAATGAAGGGGGTTGTCGCTGGACTATGCTTACTCCTGCTGCTGCCATTCGCCTATGGCAAAGTGAATCTTTCCGAGGGAAATCGTCTCTTACCCCTGGCCTCGCTATACAGCCCCCTGAACGTTGGCAACGCCCATGCATTGAGTCTGTATCTGGATAGCCAGACCACAGAAGCCCAATTCCACTCGGGTCCCTGGCAAAGCCTTACCATCACCAATACCCAACAGAAAACCGGCCTCTGGTATCTGACCCAAGCCGATGCCCGCCAGGTAGCCCCCCTGTTGGTACGCTCGGGAGACAAGCTGATCCCGCTCGCGGGTAAAACCTTCATCTGGCCCATGGCAACCCATGTCTATCTGCTGACCCTGGGGCCCAATGAAACCAAACAACTCTTGGTCCAGCATGATAACAGCCCGACCCAACTCTGGTCTGCGGCTTGGTGGCAAGACTGGCAGGACATGGCATCCGCCTGCGGTTACTTGCTGATCGGGGCCCTGAGTGGTCTCTGCCTCATGCATCTGACCCTATGTCTGCTGCAGGGGGGCAGGTGCGGCGATTTACTACTCTTACAGGCGTTGAATATCACCTTTTTAATCAACAACATCTGGGTGGCGGATAAACACTTGTCTTTCTTTATCAACCTGCCGCTGCCTCTGCTGGCCTTTTCACTTGTGCTGCTCTTCAACCAGGCCGAACCCCATCTGGCCAAGACACTGTCGGAGCGAGCGCTGCTCAGCGTCAGGCTACTCCTCTGTGCCTGTCTGGCATTAGCCATAACCTCGTTATTCTTCGTGAACTCAACCTGGTATGACGCCATGCTGTTCATCCTGTTATTCAGCATAGTGAGCCTGACCGGCTTGCTGCTGCACGGGATGAAACAGCACTTCCAGCCCCATTATTTGCCCCTCATAGGGATCTGCTTATGCCTGGCCAGCATGACTGTGACTCAGTACCAACTGACGCTGGTCACCGAACGTTTGTATCTGTACTTGCCCCTGCTGGCACTCAACCTGCTGGCGCTGATACTGACCATGCTCAACTCGGCCCCCCAGAGGCAAGCACGCCTGAGTCAGGACAATATGAGTCCGGCAGAAGCCCTCAGCAATAATAGATTAAGGTACGAAACCTTAGTGCAACAGCTGGCCGAACTGCAGATAAATTACAAACTCCTGCTGGAGAAAAATGCCATAGACTTCCTCACAGGCTTGAAGAACAGGCAATTTTTCAACGAAAAATACCATCGTGAGCTGACCCAGAGCCTGCGGGAACAACAGGCCCTCAGCCTGATCATCATAGACATAGATTTTTTCAAGAAAGTGAACGATAAATACGGTCATCAGACGGGAGATGAAGTGTTGCAAGCCGTCGCCAAGCGGTTTTACGCCGTACTCAAGCGGCCGGCAGATTCAATCTGTCGTTACGGTGGAGAAGAGTTTGCCGTGCTCCTGCCGAACACAGAACTGCAGGGCGCCGCCCATGTTGCCGAGCTCATTCGCAAGAGCGTCAAGAGCAGACCCATACTGACCAATCAGGGGGAAATTCACGTCACGGTCAGCCAGGGCATAGCCTCAATGGTGCACTCTGCCGACACAGACACAGACAAGCTCTTGAACAGTGCAGACAAGGCACTGTACCAAGCCAAAAACTTGGGCAGGGACAGGATAGAACTGGCGCCGACAAAACCTTATATAGTCACTGCCGAGCGCCAAAGTTGACGCCAAATTAATCCATCAGGCTTTGGCTTGCAGAAATTGCTTCAACTGTTGCAAATCATCGAAGGCATGTTCGACTATCACATTGAGCCAATTCGCATGACCCGCTTCCCATTCGGCTTCCTCGCCATGTTGCAACAACTGGGCATACTGCTGGATGCGTTTCAATCCAACCGAGCCCGCCGCCCCCTTGAACTTATGGGCTTCGCCGCACAGGGTCTCCTTATCGCCGCTATCATAGGCTTTTTGGAGGTTGGCGACATACTCGGGCATCAATTGCTCAAATAAAACCACACTTTTCAATAAGGTACCTGCACCTATCGCACTACAATATTGATCCAGGGTATTCAGATCCAGGATTGCTTCTAATTCCATTGTGGCCATGAAGGCACCTCTATAAAGACAGTCAAATGCTTAATACCGATTCACCCCATAATACCCACTAAAATGTCAGGTGCAACTTAATAGCGGCAACAGAGTCCAGATAGCGCCAGATTTAACCTGTGCTTGCCGTTGGCACCCGCTGTGAGCGACAGCCATGATCCCGGGCAGTCCGGTGCGCTACTATCGCACAAAAAAAATGAATAATTAAGCAGAAAGGGTAATTTTTTAACTATTCTTCAGTATCTGTGACGAAAATCACTATCCGTAAATTTAAAAGCATAAGCAGCAAATGTTGCCAAATCGTAAAGCAAAAGTCTCTCATATTTTAAAATTCTTTTTATTCATAATGTTATACAAGTGATTTCACAGTTTACGTTAACGTAAATCAACTGTATTTACTGCAAAAAATCTGCTGAAACGCCATGAGTATAAGCAAATTTATGGTTTGACCTTTGCTGAACCCCAGGCTAATTTGGGTGGTTCGGGTGCATATCTATATAGAATGTCTGTTACATTTCTCCCGAGTTGTATTTAGCCGAGGTTTAGGGAGGTTTCTGTATGAGCTTATATCATCCCAGTTTTGAGCGGGACAACTGTGGTTTTGGACTGATAGCACAGATGGATGGCGAAGCCAGCCACAGGATAGTGCGCACAGCCATCCATGGTCTGGATCGCATGAAGCATAGAGGTGGTATTGCCGCCGACGGCCGCACGGGAGATGGTTGCGGCCTGTTGATGCAAATGCCCACCCAGTTTTTCGAAGCGGTTGCCGCCGAAAACGATTGGCACCTGAGCCGCAAATTTGCCGTCGGCATGCTATTCCTCAGCCAGGACGAAGACAAGGCCCAACTGGCCAAGCACCTGCTGGAACGCGAGTTGGAGCGGGAAACCCTCAGCATCGCCGGCTGGCGCAAGGTGCCGGTCAATCCCGAGGTGTTGGGTGAAATAGGCAAGGCCAGCCTGCCGCAGATAGTGCAGGTGCTGATCAACTCTCCCATAGGCTGGCGCGAGAAAGATCTCGAGCGGCGCCTCTATATGGCCCGTCGCCGCTTGGAGCAGCAGATAGTCGACGACAGCGACTTCTATGTCGCCAGCCTCTCGGGCCAGGTCATAGTCTACAAGGGCCTGATGATGCCGGTCGATCTGCCGGCCTTCTACCCGGATCTGGCCGATATCCGCCTCAAGAGCGCCATCTGCCTGTTCCACCAGCGCTTCTCCACCAACACTTCGCCCAAGTGGCCGCTGGCACAGCCTTTCCGCTTCCTGGCGCACAATGGTGAGATCAACACCATCACGGGCAACCGCCAATGGGCCAGGGCCCGGGCCTACAAGTTCAACTCGCCCCTGTTGCCGGATTTGCAGCAGGCGGCGCCCTTCGTCAATGAAACGGGGTCAGACTCCTCGTCGCTGGACAACATGCTGGAGATGCTGCTCAGTGGCGGCATGGATCTGTACCGTGCCATGCGCCTGTTGATCCCGCCGGCATGGCAAAGCAACCCCGAGATGGATGATGAGCTCAAGGCCTTCTACGACTTCAACTCCATGCACATGGAGCCCTGGGACGGTCCGGCGGGCATAGTCATGACCAATGGCCGCCATGCCGCCTGCGCCGTCGACCGTAATGGCCTGCGGCCCTCGCGTTATGTGATCACCAAAGACAGGATACTGACCCTGGCCTCGGAAGTGGGCATCTGGGACTATGCCGCCGATGAGGTGATAGAGAAGGGCCGCGTCGGTCCCGGCGAGCTGCTGGTGCTCGACACCCTCAACGGTCGTCTGTATCAATCCTTCGAGATAGACAATGATCTCAAGCGCCGTCACCCCTACAAGGAGTGGATGGCGAAAAATAGCCGCACCCTGGTCCCCGCCGAGCAGCTGGCTTCGGAGCAACATGGCGCCAGCGAGTTCAGCCCGCAGACGCTGCTGAGCTACCAGAAACTGTTCGGCTATAGCCGTGAGGAACTGGAACAAGTGATCTGGGTGCTGGCCAAGCAAGGCGAGGAAGCCACAGGCTCCATGGGTGACGATACTCCCATGGCGGTGCTGTCGAGGCAATCCCGTTCCCTGTATGACTATTTCCGACAGAAATTTGCCCAGGTAACCAACCCGCCGATAGATCCGCTGCGCGAGAAACACGTGATGTCGCTCACCACCTGTATCGGTCGGGAGCAGAACCTGTTCAACGAGACCACGGGTAACGCCTATCGGGTGATGTTCGACTCCCCCATATTGTTATTCAGCGATTTCAATCAATTGCTGGGCCTGGACAGCACTTACTATCGCGCCAACAAGGTGGATCTCAACTATGATCCCAGCGAAGGCCTGGAGCATGCCATTCGCCGCATCACGGACGAGGCCGAGCGCCTGGCCCGCTCCGGCACTACCCTGCTGATCCTCTCGGATCGCGCCATCGCCAAGTCGGCACAGGTCATCCCGGCCGCCATGGCCGTGGGCGCGGTGCAACAGATGCTGGTGGACAAGAGCCTGCGCTGCGACACCAACATCATAGTGGAGACGGCATCGGCGCGGGATCCGCACCACTTCGCCGTGCTGCTGGGCTTCGGCGCCACCGCCATCTATCCCTATCTGGTCTATGAGTCCATCTCGGATCTCGCCAAACGCCACGGCGGGGGCGACAACGCCAACACGAGTGACACCACGGCCCTGATGCTCAACTTCCGTTACGGCATAGAAAAGGGTCTGCGCAAGATCATGTCCAAGATGGGCATCAGCACGGTCGGCTCCTACCGCTGCAGCCAGCAGTTTGAAGCCATAGGCCTGGCGAGCGATGTCATCAGCCTCTGCTTCAAGGGGGTCATCAGCCGCATCGAAGGGGTCAGTTTCCAGGGTATTGCCGATGATCAGCAGCTGCTGCATAAGGCGGCCTTCAGGCCCCATGTGCCCCTGCCCCAGGGCGGACTGCTCAAGTATGTCGAGGGCGGCGAATACCATAGCTTCAACCCGGATGTGGTCAACAGCCTGCAGGCCTCGCTCAAAGACAAGGACTATGGTGCCTACAAACAATTTGCCCAACTGGTAGATCAGCGCCCGGTCGCGACCCTGAGGGATCTCATCGGCATCCGGGGCGACCAGGCGCCCATCGCCCTGGAAACCGTCGAAGCCGCCGGCACCCTTTACCCGCGTTTCGACAGCGCCGCCATGAGTATCGGCGCCCTCAGCCCAGAGGCCCATGAGGCGTTGGCCATCGCCATGAACCGTCTCGGCGGGCGCTCCAACTCGGGTGAAGGCGGCGAGGATGCCCGCCGCTTCAACACCGAGCGCAACTCGGCCATCAAACAGATAGCCTCGGCACGCTTCGGGGTCACGGCCCATTATCTGGTCAACGCCGAAGTGCTGCAGATCAAGGTCGCCCAGGGCGCCAAACCGGGCGAAGGCGGACAACTGCCGGGTCACAAGGTGAGTGTCGAGATCGCCGGCCTGCGCCATGCCAGACCTGGGGTGACACTGATCTCGCCGCCGCCACACCATGACATCTATTCCATCGAAGACCTGGCGCAGCTGATCTTCGATCTCAAGCAGATCAACCCCAAGGCGCTGGTCTCGGTGAAGCTGGTGTCCGAGCCAGGTGTTGGCACCATAGCCACCGGCGTCGCCAAGGCCTACGCCGACATGATCACTATCTCAGGTTACGACGGTGGCACTGGGGCCAGCCCCATCACCTCGGTCAAGTATGCCGGCAGCCCCTGGGAATTGGGGCTGGCCGAAGTCCACCAGTCGCTGGTGGAAAACGGCCTGCGGCATAAGATACGCCTGCAGGTCGACGGCGGCCTGAAAACCGGCACGGACGTCATCAAGGCGGCGCTGCTCGGCGCCGAGAGCTTCGGCTTCGGCACTGTGCCCATGATAGCGCTCGGCTGTAAGTACCTGCGCATCTGCCACCTCAACAACTGTGCCACAGGAGTCGCGACCCAGGATAAAAATCTGAGGGATAACCACTACCATGGCTTGCCCGAGCGGGTGATGACTTACTTCGAATTCGTCGCCGAGGAAGTGCGCGAATGGATGGCGAAACTCGGCGTGGCGCGCTTCGAAGACTTGGTCGGTCACAGCGAGTGGCTCCATGTCCTCGAAGGCCAAACCAGCAAGCAACAGGGGCTGGATCTGTCGCCTATCCTCTATCGGCCCAAGCTGCCGGCAAGCTCGGCGCTCACCTGGCAGGAAACCAATCCACCGGCGGATCAGGGCTTGTTGAACCAACACTTGCTCAACGAATGCCGGCAGGCGGTGGATCTGGGCGAAACCTTAGAGGCCGCCTATGCCATCAACAACACCGACCGCTCGGTCGGCGCCGCACTGTCGGGCTACATAGCCACCAAGCTCGGCGTCAAAGGCACGAAGCAAGCCCTGAAGCTTAACTTCAGCGGCAGCGCCGGCCAAAGCTTCGGCGTGTGGAATAGCCCTGGACTCGAGCTCAGGCTCTGCGGTGACGCCAACGACTATGTCGGCAAGGGCATGTCCGGCGGCAAGCTGGTCATCAACCCGCCGCTGGGCAGCCCATTCCAGAGTGAGCGCAGCGCCATCGTCGGCAATACCTGTCTGTATGGCGCCACCGGCGGCAAGCTGTTCGCCGCCGGTCAGGCGGGCGAGCGCTTCGCAGTGCGCAACTCTGGGGCCATCGCCGTGGTCGAAGGCACGGGCGATAACGCCTGCGAGTACATGACGGGCGGCATAGTAGTGGTGTTGGGCAAGACGGGCGTCAACTTCGGCGCCGGCATGACGGGCGGCTTCGCCTATGTGTTCGACCAATTCGGCCGCTTCAACCGCAGGGTCAATACCGAGCTGGTCGATACCCAGAAGCTGGAGTCCCCTATCCAACAGCAACACCTGAAGGGCTTGATCCAGGAGCATGTGGCCGAAACCGGCAGCGAACATGCCAGCGCTATCCTGGAGGAGTTCGATAACTGGCTGGACTGTTTTGTGTTGGTGAAACCTAAAAATATCGCCGTCGCCGATCTGCTTAAGATGGAGCAGTCGAGCCCGGAACTAGCAGTAAGAGTGGGGTAAGCAGCATGAGCAATGATTTTCAATTTATCGAGGTCGGACGCCAGGATCCTGCCAAGCACCCGGCGGCCAAACGTGCGACTCAGTTCATCGAGATCTATCAGCCCTTCTCCCAGCCCCAGGTGGCCGAGCAGGCGGATCGCTGCCTGGATTGCGGTAACCCTTATTGCGAGTGGAAGTGCCCGCTGCATAACTATATCCCCAACTGGCTGAAGCTCGCCGAGCAGGGGCGCATCATGGAAGCGGCGGATTTGGTCCACGAGACCAATACCCTGCCGGAGATCTGCGGCAGGGTCTGTCCCCAGGACAGGCTCTGTGAGGGCGCCTGTACCCTCAATGACGGCTTCGGTGCCGTCACCATAGGCAATGTGGAGAAATACATCACAGATACCGCCATAGCCCAGGGCTGGCGGCCGGACATGACCAAGGTCAGCCCGCGCAGCGAGCGGGTCGCCATAGTAGGTGCCGGGCCTGCCGGTCTCGGCTGTGCCGATATCCTGGCGCGCAACGGCGTCAAGGCGGTGGTGTTCGACAAGTATCCCCAGATAGGCGGCCTGCTGACCTATGGTATTCCGTCATTCAAGCTGGACAAGGAAGTGATGGCGACTCGCCGCAGCGTGCTCGAGGGCATGGGCATAGAATTCAGGCTCGGCGTCACCATAGGCAAAGATCTGGCGTTCGCCCAGCTGCTCGAAGAGTACGATGCCGTCTTCCTCGGCATGGGCACCTATACCGCCATGAAGGGCAACCTGCCGGGCGAGGACGCCAGCGGCGTGTACCAGGCGCTGCCCTACCTCATAGGCAACACCCATCACATAATGGGCACCCAGGATGAGGCCACCCCTTACCTGAGTCTGGCAGGCAAGCGGGTGGTGGTGCTGGGCGGCGGCGACACCGCCATGGATTGCGTGCGCACCGCAGTGCGCCAGGGCGCTGCCCGGGTGACCTGCGTCTATCGCCGCGACGAGGCCAACATGCCGGGTTCGCGCCGTGAGGTGCAAAATGCCCGCGAAGAAGGAGTCAACTTCCTCTTCAACCGTCAGCCGGTCGAGATCGAGACCGTCGCCGGCCGGGTGAGCGGCATAGCTTGTGTCGAGACCCGGATGGGCGCCGCCGACGCCAGTGGCCGTCAGAGGGCCGAAGCCATCCCCGGCAGTGAGCAGCTGCTGGAGGCCGATGCCATCATCATCGCCTTCGGTTTCCAGCCGAGCCCTGCCCCCTGGTTTGCCGAGCATGACATCACCCTGGATCAATGGGGGCGGGTCGCGGCCAACAAGCAGAGCGACAATCCCTTCCAGACCAGCAATCCCAAGGTATTTGCCGGTGGCGACATGGTACGGGGCTCCGACTTGGTGGTTACGGCCATCGCCGAAGGTCGGGATGCCGCCATGGGGATACTCAACTACCTGGATTAACCGGGCACATCAGGCTCGAGTGAAATGCCGGCGCATCCATGGATGCGCCGGCATTTTTTGCGCTGCCGCCAAACTGGCCCGACGTCTTAGGCGACTAACATTTTCATCACTCTATGCTATATTAGCGCGCATATTTTACCCCGGTAAGCCTGCGGACTCACGGCGCAGCTTATTGTTATCAGGAAAGATCCCCATGAAACTAGGTATCATAGGCGCTATGGAGCCGGAAGTGGCTCACCTCATCGCCTCGATGAAGCACCCCAGCTCGCAAACCATTGCCGGCATCGAATTCGTATCCGGCCAACTGGCAGGCAAAGATGTGGTAGTGACTCGCTCCGGCATAGGCAAGGTCGCTGCCAGCATAGCCACGACCCTGCTGATCGAGAAATTCGCCCCGGATGCGGTGATCAACACAGGCTCGGCCGGCGGCTTCGTCGACACCCTCTCCATAGGCGACATAGTCATTTCCTCCGAGGTGCGGCATCACGATGTGGATGTCACCGCCTTCGGTTATGAAATAGGTCAAATGGCACAGCAGCCCGCGGCATTCATCCCGGATGCACGCCTGGTTGCCGCCGCCAAGCAGGCGATTCAGCACCTGGGTGAAGTCCAGGCCATCGAAGGTCTCATCTGTACCGGCGACAGCTTCATCTGCGATCCCGAGCGCACCGCCACCATGCGCAAGCATTTCCCAACCATGGCTGCCTGTGAAATGGAAGGCGCCGCCATTGCCCAGGTATGCCACCAGTTCAAGGTGCCCTTCGTGGTGATCCGTTCCCTGTCGGACAATGCCAACAACGATTCGCCGGTGGATTTCGATGCCTATCTGGTCAAGGCCGGGCACCATTCGGCCTTGATGGTCATGGCATTACTAGAGCAACTCTAAGCGGCAGAGACTGAACCCATGAATATCCCCTTCTATGAGCAATTGGTCCTTGTCGATGGCAACTTGTTTGAGGGATTTCTGGTTCTGTTTTTTGCCCTGCTGTTGGCACGACTGGCACCACTGCCGCGGGAAATGCAGCCGCTGATCTGGTTCGGCCATCTGGCCAAGCGACTGGCCGCCAAGGTCAACAAGCCGGAGCGCTCGCCGTCACAGCGGATCACCGCCGGCTTGCTCGCCAGTCTGCTGTTAATCTTGCCCTTCTGGGGCATCATCAGCTTCCTGCTCGAATTGGCGGCCTTTCCCTGGTTTTTCGAGTTTCTGGTGCTGTACCTCTGCCTCAATGACGCCAGCTTCAGCCAGGTGGCCGACGATGTCGCCCAGGCGCTGAAGCGGGATGACAATGCCGGTGCCAAGCGCCTGCTCCGCCTCTGGGTGGCGCGTGATACCCAGAATCTCTCCCCCGTTGGGGTGAGTAAGGCCACCATAGAGAAACTGGTCTCCTCGCCGGTTTACGGCACGGCGGCCACCCTGTTCTTCTTCGGCCTGGCCGGCGCCTCGGCGGTATTGGCCGTGCGCATGCTCAAGCAGCTGGAACTGGCTTGGCCGGCACTGGACCCACGCTATCGCCACTTTAACCGCCCAGTGTACCTCGCCAGCACTGTGCTGCTGCTCATCCCCTCCTGGTTATGGAGCTTTTCGCTGGCGATCCAGGGCGGGCCCAGGGCGCTGAAGGCGCTACTGAGCCCACCCGTCAGCCGCTTCCCGCTGGGAAATACACTGCTGAGTCTGCATGTCAGCGCCACCATATTGGGCCTGGAACTGGGCGGACCGCAGAAGTTCAACAACATAAGGATCGCCGTCGAGCCCATAGGCCGGGGGCCGCTGCCCAACGGCGCCCAGATCCGCCCAGCGGTGAAACTCGCCTCCCGCGCCTGTGCGCTCTGGTTCAGTTCCGTGGTCATTTTGCCTATGCTATGGGCAGGCCTGCGCTGGCAACAGAGCCTCTAACCACTTGTTTTAAAAGATACCCATGAGTCATACTCTTTGGGCCATACGCCAGAGTCATTAGTTCATAGAAAGAGGCTGCCATCTTGCTGGAAAATATACACCTGTCGCTGACGACCCCCGCACTGCTATTCCCGGCGATATCTTTGTTGTTACTGGCCTATACCAATCGCTTCTTCGCCCTGGCGGCGCTGATCAGGAGCCTGAGCGGCGAGAATAAACCCGTACATGACGATCAGATCAAGAATTTACGTCAGCGGATAGTGCTGATCCGCAGGATGCAGGAGGCCGGCGTCTCCAGCTTCGCCCTGTGCGTGCTATGCATGATCTTCCTCTACGCAGGCTTTACCCAGACGGGCTCGGTGATCTTCGGTTGCAGCCTGCTGCTGTTGCTGTATTCGCTGATCTTGTCCGTGATAGAGATACGCATCTCTGTCATCGCCTTGAATATTCACCTCAAAGAGATGAGCAAATAAGCAGGTGCCGCCGAAAAAGCCAGGGTTGCAGAGCCAATGCCATGGTCCCTGCATCCCGGGCTTGATCGCAGCCCCATGAGTAGGCATTATTCGAATATTGTGTCTGGCGAGCCGCTCCATACGCCCGAGCCCTGGCTTACCCTGGCCTGACATACCGCAAGCCGCGTGGCGGCCGATATAAAAACAAAGAGACCTTAGTGTGCGAATACTCTGCTTCATCCTCAGCCTCTTGTGTTTGCCCGTGTCGGCAAACCCGGGTGACATGCCCGAGGAACAACAGCTGGCGATGCGTTATCTGCAGGCGCTGACCGAGCATGATTACCCTGCCTTGAAACGTTTCTACAACCGCGACAGTGTCTTTTACGACAGGACAGCCGACCGCAAATACAAGGGACAGCGCCACATCATAGCTTTCCTCGAACGGGCCCATGAAGGGGTGCTCGAATATGAGTTCAATATCGAGCATATGTTCAACTCTGGCTCCCTGGTGGTGATGATAGGCAACTATCATTTCAAGGGGCCGGGCGAACAATTCGGCAAGCCAGGCAAGATCATCGACATCGCCATTCCCGGGGTGACCAGTCTCAAGCTGGACATGCAGCATAGGCGGGTGATGGAACACTTGGATCTGATGGACTATCAGACCATGTCGGATCAATTGGCCGGCCAATAGGCGTTAGGCCGCAACAGCGCCCACAAAAAAGGGTCTGTACTCGGTACAGACCCTTTTTTAATCGGCTCGAAAACACCCTATGAGTCAGCTCACACTGACCTTGGCGAACTTGCGCTTGCCGACCTGGAACACAGCTTGGGTACCCGCGGGCAGCAACAGACGGCTGTCGTCCAGCTTGTCACCGTCCATCTTGACCGCACCTTGCTTGATCATCCGCATCGCATCCGAGGTCGAGGCGACCAAACCTGCATCTTTGAGCAGGTTGGCGATCGGCAGGCCTTCAGAGGCAATCAAGGCCACTTCGGGGATGTCATCCGGGATGGCGCCCTTCTGGAATCTGTCGATAAAGGCCTGATGGGCCGCTTCGGCCGAGACTGCATCGTGGAAGCGGGTGATGATTTCCTTCGCCAGGAGTATCTTGGTATCCCGCGGGTTGGCGCCCTGGGCAATATCCTGCCTGAACTGCTCGATTTCGGCCAAGGGGCGGAATGACAGCAGCTCAAAGTAACGCCACATCAGCTCATCCGAGATAGACATTATCTTGCCGAACATCTCGTTGGCCGGCTCGCTCACGCCTATGTAGTTGTTGGCCGACTTGGACATCTTCTTGACGCCGTCCAGGCCTTCGAGCAGTGGCATCATGATCACCGCCTGGGGCTTCTGGCCTTCGGCCTTCTGCAACTCACGGCCCATCAGCAGGTTGAACTTCTGATCCGTGCCGCCCAGCTCGACGTCGGCTTCGAGGGCAACAGAATCATAGCCCTGCAGCAGAGGATACATAAATTCGTGAATGGCGATCGACTGGCCGGAAGCATAACGCTTCTTGAAATCGTCCCTTTCCATCATACGGGCAACCGTCTGCTTCGACGCCAGGCGTATCATGCCGGCGGCGCCGAGCGGCTCCAGCCAGCTGGAATTGAATTCGATGCGGGTCTTGGCCGGATCCAGGATCTTATACACCTGTTCCTTGTAGGTCTCGGCATTGGCCAGCACTTGCTCACGGGTCAGGGGCGGACGCGTGCTGTTCTTGCCGCTCGGGTCGCCCACCATGCCGGTGAAATCACCTATGAGAAAGATGACCTCATGGCCCAGCTCCTGGAATGCTCTGAGTTTATTCAGAATAACCGTGTGTCCCAGGTGAATATCCGGTGCCGTGGGATCGGCACCCAACTTGATCCTTAAGGGGCGGCCTTCCTTGAGTTTTTCCAACAGATCCGCTTCGAGCAAGATCTCGTCGGTACCACGTTTAATTTCTGCTAATACTTGGTCTAAATCAGCCATCTGGGCAGCGACTCCTGGGCCATACGCATAAAATAATGGCGCTTATGTTACTTGTTAGCCAGTCTAAATGAAAGTGTGTACACTAAGGGGATAATAAAGAGCTCAGGAAATTGGTACAGTCGTCGATGGGAAAGGTCATTAGGGTATTCAAATTACTGCCGAAAAAGCATCAAATACTGCTCAGCATCCTCATGGTTATCCTGACCGTCACAGTATTGCTGCCCGCCGAAGATGCCGAAGCGTCCAAGCAAACCCGGGACCAGGCGATCGAGATCAATACCCGTTACCCAGTCCCCTTGGCATTTCGCACCCCGACACCGCCTTCGGCCACCGAGGCCAAGGCCGCGGCAGACACCTCGGCCCTGTCCCAGCCCTTGTTACAGTCCCAATCCCAATCTCAATTACAATCACAGTCACAGCCCGAAGCAGATTCGGCTCAGACTATCCCGGACACGGCAGAGGCAATCGAGCTTGCCAGGCATGCAGACGTTGAGCATTTTGAAGTCAAAGCGGGCGACACCCTGGCGGCGCTGTTCAATCGCGCCGGCCTGAGTGCCAGAGAAGTCTATGACATCACCCAGTTGCCACTGGCGAAGAAAAATCTGTTGAAAATCATGCCAGGGGAAGAAATTGTCATCGCCAAAGATGCCAAGGGTGAACTGACAGAGGTCAGTTACCGGGTCGATGCCATCACGACCTTGCTGATCAGCAAGCAAAACCAGCAATACCAGGAGCGCATGTCGGTCAAGAAGGTCGAGGTACGCACCCAGTTTGCCAGTGCCAATATCAAGAGTAACTTCTGGAATGCCGCCATAGATGCCGGCATGACCCCAAACCAGGTGATGCAACTGGCGACTGTCTTCGGCTGGGACATAGACTTTGCCTTGGATCTCAGGAAAGGCGACAACTTTGCCCTCCTCTATGAACAGGAATATGCCGACGGTGAGTTCTTGCGCAACGGCAACATACTGGCAGCCGAATTCATCAATCAGGGTGAGCGCTATACCGCGGTGCGCTACAGCGATGGCAATTATTATTCGGAAAGCGGCAACAGCATGCGCAAGGCCTTCCTGCGCTCACCGGTCGACTTCAAATACGTCAGCTCCAACTTCAACCCCAAGCGCCTGCACCCGGTAACGGGTCAGGTCAGGGCCCATAGAGGCGTGGACTATGTCGCCGCCATAGGCACGCCCATCAAGGCGGCCGGTCGCGGCAAGGTAATAGCGTCAAGCTACAATCAGTACAACGGCAACTATGTGTTCATCAAGCACAATGACACTTATACCACCAAATACCTGCACCTGAGCAAACGCCTGGTCAAGCGGGGTCAAACCGTCAAGCAGGGGCAGATCATCGGCAAGCTGGGCAAGACAGGCCGGGTCACGGGCGCCCACTTGCACTATGAATTTATCGTCAACGGGGTACACCGCAACCCCCGCACCATCAGCCTGCCCAAGGCCGAAGCCATAGATAAGCGCGAAAAACAGCAGTTTACCGCCCTCAGCCAACAACTCATGGCGACACTTCAACATGACAAGCAAGTACAAGTTGCCATGCAATCAGCCAGCGGACCCGAATCATGAAAACCGCCTATTACATTGGACTCATGTCAGGCACCAGCATGGATGGTGTCGATGCCGTACTGGTGGACTTCGCCGATACCCAGCCCAGGCTCATCGCCAGCCATAGCGAAATGATCCCGGCGCACTTGCTCAAGGGACTGCAGCGCCTATGCCAGCCAGGCAGCGATGAAATCAATCGCCTGGGCAGGCTGGACCGCAGTGTGGGGCAACTCTTCGGCACGACAGTCAATCGCCTCATAGAGATGAGCGGTGTCGCCAGGGAAGACATAATAGCCATAGGCAGCCATGGACAGACTGTCAGGCATATGCCCAATCTCGAAATGGGCTTCACCCTGCAGATAGGCGATCCCAACACTATTTCAGTCGAGACAGGCATAGACGTGATCGCCGACTTTCGCCGCAAGGATATCGCCCTCGGCGGTCAGGGCGCCCCCCTGGTGCCGGCCTTCCATCAGCAGATCTTCGCCGCCGCCGGCCGGCAGCGGGTGATACTCAACATAGGCGGCATAGCCAATGTGACTTACCTACCCGGCGACAGCGACCAGGTGCTGGGCTTCGACACAGGCCCAGGCAATACCCTGATCGACGGCTGGATCCAACAGGTCAAGAACGAACCCTTCGACTTCGATGGCCAATGGGCCGAGTCGGGCAAGACAGATGACGGCCTGCTGCAGCACCTCTTGTCTCATCCCTATTTCGCCCTGGATTATCCCAAGAGTACGGGACGGGAACTGTTCAACCAAGCCTGGCTGGAGCAACAGATGGCGCCCTATGCCAATCTGGACGAGGAAGACATACAGTCGACCCTGCTGGATTTGACTTGCCACAGCATAGCCAATGACATCAACAAGCTCTCCCCCCAGGGTGAACTCTTCGTCTGCGGCGGCGGCGCCCTCAACAAGACGCTGATGCAGAGGCTGACCGCCCTGCTGCCGGGTTACCAGGTGCAAACCACCTCTGTGCTGGGCATAGACGCCAAGTGGGTCGAGGCCATCGCCTTCGCCTGGCTCGCCATGCGCCATCATCTGGGGCTGCCGGCAAACTTGCCTGCGGTCACGGGCGCCTCGCGTCCGGCGGTGCTCGGCGGTCGCTTCAGCGCCAAGTAGCGGCCATTGACTGAGTCCGGGCCAGGCGACTGGCACCACCAACAGTGGCAAATGCGGACTTAGCCGGCTCTTCTCTTTTTCAATCCCACCGCAGATGATACCATGCCCACATCTGGCTTTTTTGCTGCGTCGCCCCCGGGCCACCCATCAAGCTCGCCGCAGCAGTTACAACCTATTTATCACAGACAATCCAAGCACGAGAGATACCTATACCATGAGCGACACTGCAAAAAAACTGGCCGAGATCACCGCCATGACTCCGGAAGCACGTTACGATTATATGGTCGAGCAAATCAAGGCAGACAAGACCCTCTGGACACTGCAAGATCAAGACGGCTGTGTCATGCTGACCACGGAAGAAGAAGACTGCATTCCCATGTGGCCAAACGAAGAGAGTGCCGCACTCTGGGCGGTCGACGAATGGAAAGACTGCCAACCTCTGGCGATCCCACTCAATGAATGGCAGGAAAGATGGGTTTCCGGCATGGAAGACGATGATCTGTTCGTCGCCGTATTCCCAGTGCAGGACGATCTCGGTGTGGTGATCCCGCCTTATGAGCTGGACCAAAGACTCACCCCAAAGACACGTCACTGAGCCGGGTCGTGAAGGAGGAAGCCGCCTTGAGCGAGAAAGCAGCCCTGAGCCAAGAAACAGACTTGAGCGAGGAAAAAGCCGCTGTCGCGAGCGAGTCGAGCCCCAAGGCGAAGCTCCCCAAGCGCCTAGTCGCGCTGATGCTGCTCTATGTGGCGGCCTCCGTCAGCGGCCTGCTGGCCAAGCAAGGCGTACTCTTGTGCGTGCTGACGCTGTTCATGGTAGTGGCTGTGCTGGGGCGACAGAAAACGGCGCTGTATCTGCTCAGGGGCTACACCTTGGTGCAGTTGCTCCTGCTGAGTCTGCTGCCGCTGGTCCTGTATGACCCGGACAACCTGGTGGCCGGCCCAACCACGGTCCACCTGGGCGAGTGGCAAGCCAAGCTGCCCGACTATGTGATCTTCATCGCCCTGCTGTTGTTGGCCCTGCTGCAAGTCTGGATAGCCTTCAACGCCGAGGTGAAGGCCTGGTTCAAACCCAGGATCAATCTCAACATCATGAGTTGAGCCGCTCAATGAGCCCGCAGACTTCCCTCTGCGGGCTTTTTACAAGAGCACAGACGGAACCTAAGCTCACAGTCCATACCTGGTAAGCCAAAAGGGTCTGCCCGCCGGCAATTCAGTCCCCAACAGAACGCACATACAGGCCACAAGTTCCCGGCTGCTTTCATCCCTGCTTCTTTCATTCCGGCATCTGGCAGCCGAGGCCGCTATTTAGTAAACTGCCAGGCATCATAGGTCACTTAAGATGAAGATAAATGGCTCAGTTTGTATACAGCATGCTGCGGGTGGGCAAGATAGTCCCGCCCAAGAAGCAGATCCTCAAAGATATTTCCTTAAGCTTTTTCCCCGGCGCCAAGATAGGTGTGCTGGGTCTCAACGGTTCGGGTAAGTCGACCCTGCTGCGCATCATGGCCGGCATAGACACGGAAATCGAGGGTGAAGCCCGCCCCATGCCTGGACTGAAGATAGGCTATCTGCCCCAGGAGCCCAGGCTCAATCCCAACCAGACGGTGCGCGAAGCCATAGAAGAGGCGGTGTTCGAGGCCAAGAATGCCCTGACCCGCCTGGACGAGGTCTACGCCGCCTATGCCGAGCCGGATGCGGATTTCGACGCCTTGGCCAAGGAGCAGGGTGAGCTGGAAGCCATCATCCAGTCCCAGGATGCCCACAACCTGGATCACATACTCGAGCGCGCCGCCAACGCCCTGCGCCTGCCGGACTGGGACGAGAAGATCGAAGTCCTGTCCGGTGGTGAACGCCGCCGGGTCGCCATCTGTCGCCTGCTGCTGGAAAAACCCGAGATGCTGCTGCTCGACGAGCCGACCAACCACTTGGATGCCGAATCCGTCGCCTGGCTGGAGCACTTCCTGCAGGAATACGCCGGCACTGTGGTGGCCATCACCCACGATCGCTACTTCCTCGACAACGCCGCCGGCTGGATCCTGGAACTGGACCGTGGCGAAGGCATTCCCTGGGAAGGCAACTACTCTTCCTGGCTGGAACAGAAAGACGCCCGTCTGCAGCAGGAATCTGCCACAGAGAGCGCCCGCCAGAAGACCATAGCCAAGGAATTGGAGTGGGTGCGTCAGGGAGCCAAGGGGCGTCAGTCCAAGGGCAAGGCCCGTCTGGCCCGCTTCGAGGAACTGAACACCAATGACTATCAGAAGCGCAACGAGACCAACGAGCTCTTCATTCCGCCAGGCCCGCGCCTCGGCGACAAGGTCATTGAAATCAACAATCTGACTAAGTCATACGGCGATCGCGTGTTGATCGACAACCTGTCCTTTACCGTGCCCAAGGGTGCCATAGTCGGCATCATAGGCGCCAACGGTGCCGGTAAGTCGACCCTGTTCCGCATGTTGTCCGGCGCCGAACAGCCCGACAGCGGCACCATAGACATAGGGGATACTGTGCAGCTGGCGTCGGTGGAACAGTTCCGCGATTCCATGAACGACAAGAATACCGTCTGGCAGGAGATCTCCGGCGGCCTGGATATAATGCGCATCAACAACACGGAAATCCCCAGCCGCGCCTATGTCGGCCGCTTCAACTTCCGCGGCGGCGATCAGCAGAAGATCATAGGCACACTGTCGGGCGGTGAGCGCAACCGGGTGCACCTGGCCAAGCTGCTGCAGGCCGGCGGCAACGTGTTGCTGCTCGACGAACCGACCAACGATCTGGACGTCGAAACCCTGCGCGCGCTGGAAGAAGCCCTGCTGGAATTCCCCGGCTGCGCCATGGTGATCTCGCATGACCGTTGGTTCCTCGACCGCATCGCGACCCATATCCTGGACTACCGCGATGAAGGCCAGGTCAACTTCTACGAGGGCAACTACACTGAGTACACAGCCTGGTTGAAGAATACCTATGGCGCCGATGTAGTCGAGCCCCATAAGCTGAAGTACAAGCGCATGAGCAAGTAAGGCGGCGAAGACAAGAACGGAGACCCTGGGTCTCCGTTTTTTTTTCTGCTGTGCACTCAAGCTTCACTGGGCGGCGAAATGTGCCACCAGGCTGTCCAGCATCAGCCTGAGCGCCGGCGGCAGGTGTTTGCGGGATTGATAGACACCATAGATACCCAAGGACTGGGGCCGATAATCGGGCAGCAGCAACTGCAATTGCCCCGAGTCCAAATAGGGCTGCGCCGCCAGCACAGGCTGCATGGCAACCCCCTCGCCGGCTAAGGCCGCTTCCAACACCACCATGGAATCGTTGGCGCTGAAATTACCCCGCACCGGCACCTTGAAGCTCCGCCCTTCACGCTCGAATTGCCACAGCGCATCGCCAAAATAGGAATAACTCAGGCAGTTATGCAAGGTTAAATCTTCCGGCGAGTTCAGACTGGGTCGCGATGCCAAATAGGCAGGCGCGGCGCAGATGACAGAATCACAGCGCCCCAAGCGTCTGGCGATCAGACCGGGATCCAATTCATTGGTGATCCGAATGGTGAGATCTATGCGCTCGGCGATCAGATCCACCGTCTGGCTGCTCACGTGCAAATTCACACTCGCCTCCGGATAGCTCGCCAGATACTGCCGCACCACGGGGGCGAGTATCTGATGCGCGACAAACTGGGAGCAGCCGATGCGCAGCAAGCCCCTTGGCATGGCCATGCCATGATCCACGGCCGGCACTTCGCTGGCCAGCTCCAGCAATCTATGGCAATGACTCAGTACCTGCTCGCCGGCCGGGGTCAGGCTTAGGCTGCGGGTCGAACGGTGCAACAAGCGCGACCCCGACCAGTCCTCCATTTCCGCTAAATAGCGGGTCACCATGGAGCGGGACATCGCCAGCGCGTTCGCTGCCGCGACCAGGCTGCCACGCTCTACTATGGTCACAAATACGTTCGCCGCCGTGAGTCTATCCATTATTCGCTCGATTCATGCAACAAAGATGGTCAAATACTAGCGTTTATCCGATGATTTTTGCAACCTATACTGAGCTCACTCCTGCAGCAGCGCCCAGCGACCGCCGGCAGATTATTATTCGAGACGATAAGCGAGCCCATGATGCACATATTACCCCTTAGCCTTTCCACCCGCCTTGCAACCTCAGTATTGGGCTCTGCCTTGCTGCTGACAGTTTTGAGTCCCGGGGTCGATGCCGCCCCGCTGCAAGTGACGCATTTCAATCCCGGCGCCGGCAGCATCTTTCCCGTGACGTCCAGTTTCATCAGCGGCGAACACGAACTGGTCCTGGTCGATGCCCAGTTCCAAGCTAACGATGCCCAGACCTTGGTGGATACCATCAAGGCCAGTGGCAAGCGCCTGACCAAGGTGTTCATCAGTCACGGCGACCCGGATTTTTACTTCGGCCTGGCCCTAATCAAGGCCAACTTCCCCAAAGCGGAAATCCTCGCCACCCCAAGCACCCGTGCCCATATCCAGTCCTCCATGGCGAGTAAACTGGCCTACTGGGGACCGATACTGAAAGACAATGCCCCCAAGGAGCTAGTCCTGCCCGAGGCGATCACCGGCGATAGCTTCAGCGTCGATGGTGAAACCGTCAAAATAGTTGGCTACCTGGGCCAAGATCCCGAGCATAGCTTCCTCTGGGTACCTTCGGCCAAGACCATCACAGGCGGGGTCGAAGTGTTCGACGGTATGCATATGTGGATGGCGGACACCCAAACAAAGGCTGCACGCCAGAACTGGTTGCAGCATCTGGATGCCATGTTGGCCTTGCAGCCAGAGACGGTGATCCCCGGCCATTACCTGCTGAATCCTGAGCAGGGCAAAGCCTCCCTGGATAAGGGTGCCATAACCGCCACCCGCGACTATGTACAGACATTCGAACAAGCGGCGAGCCAGGCAGACAACGCGGCCCAACTGATACATAAGATGCAGCTGAGCTACCCAGAATACCGCGGCGCCGGCCTGCTCGACATCAGTGCCAAGGTGATCATGGGCGAGATGGCCTGGCCACAATAAGCCGCCGGCTCAACTTATCTGAAGACCAAGGCCGGGTGGTTACCCGGCCCTATACCCAAGAGAATACTCCATGACACAGACAGCCAAACTCCACGCCATCATAGATCCCCTCTGCGGCTGGTGTTATGCCGCGGCGCCACTCTTGGCTGCGGCCGCAACGGCGGGCTTTACCATAACACTGCACGCCGGCGGTATGCTGACAGGCACCAGGCGCAGACAGATAGATGCCGCATGGCGCGACTATGTGATCCCCCAGGACTTACGCATCGCCGAGCTCAGCGGCCAGCCCTTCGGCGCCGCCTACTTCGACGGCCTGTTGCGCGACACCTCAATCCTGCTGGACTCGGCCCCGCCCAGCATCGCCATGCTGGCGGTAGCCGCCATGGGCGGCGACAGCCTGGCATTCTTGCACCGAGTGCAACTGGCCCACTATCGCGACGGACACAGCGCCAGCGACAAGGCCGGCTTAACGGCACTGGCACAGGCGCAGGGATTGGCAAGTGACAGCTTCTTGGCTCACTATGCCCTGAGTGCCGCCGGGCTGACATCACATCTGGAGGCTTCGCGGGCACTGCTCCGGCACCTGGGGGCCCAGGGATTTCCGACCATAGCCATGGAACAGGCGAACGGCGACCTACAGCAGCTGAACATCAACCGCTTCTACGGCCAGGCCGATGCCTGGGTCGCCTACCTGCAAAGCCGGTACGCCACTATGCACCCCTGAGGCACTCTTGAGATGCTCAAAGCAGCACTCGCCCAAGACCCAAAAACGAATACCTGCCGCTGAGGCAGGTATTAATCAATTAATCAATATTTAAGCACTGATGCAGCTGATTTAAAGCCGGAACGGCTTAACGCGCCGACAAACAGGTTAGCCATCTCAAACTTCGTCAAATTAATATCCAAAGTCAATTTAATGACACAATTTTTAATTATTAAAACCCATTTTAAACAGGATATTTTTCACTCAAGGCCAGTACATAAATAAGCCAAAACAACCCATTCCAGCTTATTTTATCGACATGAGAAATAAGAGTAATCCCTTGTAAAACAAAAATCTTGCCACAGGAAAAACCAATAAAACAGGACTGAACAGCATATAACCAATTCCTGGGATACACGGAACATTGGCTCTAACCGTATGACTTACTAATAAGAATATTTTCATGTTATTATTTGGCTACGATTTTATCGATTGATCATCCAGGGTTTGCCAATGAAGTTAAACAGCCTGAAAATAAGACATAGAATTGTCTTACTCACCTTTGTGGCCATAGTCTCATTCGTTGTTTCTTTAATAATCAACAATCAGAGTGTGCAACAAAATGCTGAGCGCTTAAATGGACTTCAAACTCAGCTCTACCCTGTGCTTAATTTAGCCACTGTCAATCAAGGTTTGCTCATTCAGCTGGAACAGCACATACAGACGGCTGTGACCACAGGGGAAGAAGACAGCTTGACCACGGCCAACAGCATGGTGGAGCAAATATTCAGCAACCTAAACCAAATCAAAACCTTGATGCCGACAGAAACGCCCGATGCGGCCAGGTTACAGGCTGAACTGACCTTGTACCATACCAACGCCAAGGCCTTGGTGACCGAATTTTTGAAGGACGATGTCGACTTCAACAACATCAAACGTCAGGCGGCCGATAATGCCAAGCGTTATGAAGACTTGGTAGCACAATTTAACGGCAAACAAGCCGCCTTTGACGAGCTATTCCAGAAGAGCATCCAAACGACCCTAGCCAGTTCGAACAGTGCCGTAAAATCTATGTTATCAATAGGTTTGTTGGCTTCTGTCATCTTGATAGTGGTGGGCTACCTGGTCAACCGCTCGATTATCGTCACCCTGGAGAATGTGACGGACTCGCTGCGAAATATCTCTGAAGGCGAAGGAGATCTGCGGGCACGCATAAGCTATGAAGGCAAGGATGAAATTGCCACCCTGGTCCATTGGTTCAATCAATTTGTCGCCAAGCTGCAGGTTTCGATCGCCGATACCCAGCAGACCAGCGACAGCCTGAGTTCAGTGTCCAGCAGTTTATTGGCCAGCAGCACCAACAGTGAACTGACGGTAAAACAACAAAATGCTGCCATAGAAGAGATCTCACACGCCATGCGGGAGATGTTCATCAGCGTAGGGCAGATAGCCGAATATGCCACCAATGCCGCATCCGAG
Source organism: Shewanella sp. AS16 (assembly GCF_021412365.1). Classification (NCBI taxonomy): domain Bacteria; kingdom Pseudomonadati; phylum Pseudomonadota; class Gammaproteobacteria; order Alteromonadales; family Shewanellaceae; genus Shewanella; species Shewanella sp. AS16. The sequence continues at coordinate 875,563 of NZ_JAKCLK010000001.1, forward strand.
GCCGACAACGCCAACCTGGAAGCACAGGAAGGCCAGCAAGTGGTCGCCAATGCCGTCAAGACCATAGAGCAACTCGCAGCTGAAGTGCAGACCACGGCCGTCATAGTCAATCAATTGGAAGCCTTTACCAGCAATGTGAATGACATTCTGGATACCATCAGGGGCATTGCCGATCAGACCAACCTGCTCGCCCTCAATGCCGCCATAGAAGCCGCCAGAGCCGGCGAGCAAGGACGGGGCTTCGCCGTGGTGGCCGATGAAGTCAGGACCCTGGCTTCACGCACCCAGGCATCGACCCAGGAAATTCAGCAGGTACTGCAGGAATTGCGCTCGACATCCAAGCAGGCCGTCGATGCCATGCAGCGTGGCATAGAAACGGCCGCCGAAGGGGTCAAATCGACCTCGCTGGCGGGAGATGCCTTAACCAGCATCACGGCCAAAGTCAGCGCCATCACGGTGGTCAACGATCAAATTGCCGCCGCCACAGAAGAGCAACACAATACCTCTGAGCAGATCCAGGACTATGTGGCCGACATAGAGAAGTACTCGCTAAACGTTAAAACAACGACAGATGAAATGGGTAATATCAGTGCCGACATTCAGAATATCAGTCGGCGTCTGCAATCTATTACGGGTCAATTTAAAGTTTAACGGGATAATTAACCAGCCCGACTGGATAAATATAAGAAGTCCTAATGGACAATATAATAACTGGAGTAACACTATGAAGTTTAACTTGAAAGCGCTGACTGCAGCGGTTTCGTGCGCTTTATTGCCGACGATGGCCATGGCGGCACAAACCACAGATGAGAAACTGGCACAGCTTGAACAGCAAATTAAAACCTTGCAGACTCAACAAACGGCCAGCTTAACCGAAAAATTTAATTTCAACGGTTTCATCAGTGGCGCCTATATAAGTTCAGACAATGATGCCGGCTATGATTATGCGGGCAGCAGTGCCAATTTCGACCAAGACAGTAAGTTTGGTTTGCAAGGTGCGTTTCAGGTCAACGACAGCACTCAAGCCGTCATGCAATTAATGATGCGTGGCGAAGACAATTGGGATCCTGAATTGGAATGGGCTTACCTCTCACACAGTTTCGCCAATGGCATCCAGGTCCGCGGCGGTAAATTACGTTTACCCCTGTTCATGTACTCAGATTATCTGGATGTAGGTTATGCCCAGCCTTGGGCCAGGCCACCGGAAGAAGTCTATAACGGTGTGCCGGTATCTGCCTACACAGGGTTGGATATCAGCTATGATCTCGAGCTTGCGGACTCGACCCTGACCTTCCAGGGTTTCGGCGGCTCTTCCAGGGTCAATGCCAATGCAGATCTGAAAAATAGCCTGGGCGGCAACCTGAACTGGACAGATGAAACCTGGACCCTGAGGGCGACCTATGCCCAGGGGACATTGGAAGGCAAGGTCACCACCCAGGTTAACCTGTCTCCCGATCCGAGCGTGCCTGTCTATGCCGACTACACCCTGATAGCCTTCGATGACGACAAGGCGACCTTCACGGGGGTCGGCGCCAGTTATGATAACGGCAACTACCTGGTGGTTGCCGAATGGACCCGCTCCGAAATCGATGGTCTCTACCCGGATACGGATTCTGGCTACCTGACCCTGGGCTACCGGATTAACGACTTCACCCCCTACGCCACCCTGGCCTATTTAGCCACCCAGGATGACGCGCAGCGCACAATAGTAGATCAGCAATCGGCCGTTTTAGCCGCCGCCTTCAACGCCGAGCGCACCTCATACAGCCTGGGGCTGCGTTGGGATGTCTTGGCCAATATCGCACTCAAGTTTGATGCCACCTATGCCCATAAGTTTGGTGACACTTCCGGTCGTTTGCCTGGCAATCTTGGCAGGAGTTTCGATGACACCTTAGTGTACACAGTCAAATTCGACGCAGTATTTTAATAGGGAGCGATGAAATGAAGAAGTTACTTGCTGTTTTAGCGCTCGGTTTGAGTTGTATAAGCTATGCCAATGCTGCGGTAGTCGTCATAGGCAATAATGCGGGTCCAGGCGATATGTCCAAGGCCGATGCCAAGAAATTATTCCTGGGCAAAGGGGCATTATCCAATGGGGCTGCGGCACTGGTATTTGAATTGGACGAAGGCAACCCGCTGCGCAGCCAATTTCATGAACTGGTCACAGGCAAATCGGATGCGCAATTAAAAGCCTTCTGGTCGAAACAAGTCTTTACCGGCAAAGGCAATCCACCGGCGACAGTTGCCAGCGCCGCCGCCATGAAAACGGCCGTCGCCTCGGCGCCCAATGCCATAGGTTATCTGGATGAAGCCGATGTCGATGCCAGCGTCAAGGTGATCTTGAAACCCTGACACTCGCACGCCATATTGAGCCTGTCTCAATATCTGTGTTGTATTTCTGCAGCCGGGGCCATCATAGCCCCGGCTCTTTTCATTCAGCTCAAGTCACCCCTCCAGCATAGCGCTCGGGCTCCTGCGGAACAGGGCCTGCTTCCTCTGAGTCAGCAAATTCCCCATCAGCACCAGCATGAGCCCAAGACTCGAGTACCAGGTCCAGCGGTAGCCCTCGAATAGGCTGGACACCAGCAAGGCGATCACCGGGGTTATCAGCAGCAGGTAGGCGGCATTGTTGGCGCCCATGCGATCGACCAGCATCAGGTAAACGGTGAAGCCTATGACGGATGCCGGGATGGCCAGATACAGGAGGCTGGCGACATACTGCGGCTGCCAGGCCAGCTCCAGGCTCAGGCCCTTGGCGGCTATGATGAGCAACAAGGCCAGACAACCATAGGCCATGGCATAACTTGTGGCCGTGAAGGGTTGGATGCTGTTGCGGCTGTTGCGCATGCTGATCATATTCCCCATGGAGAAAAACCAGGTACCCGCCAGTGAGAAGCCCAGCCCCAGCAACACCTGGCTCGACCAGTGGGTAACGGCCAAGTCGGCGCCGAACAGCAGACCTATGCCTGTCAGCCCGATGAACATGCCCGGCCAAAAGTTGGCACTGACGTCGATGCGATAAAACAGCTTGCCATGCACCGCATTGAAGATGGGGGCGCTCGCCATCACCACGGCCGTCAGGCCACTGGCTATGTAGTGGGTGGCGTTGTAGAAGGCCAGAAAATTGCAGCAAAACAGACATAGCCCCTGCAGGGCGAAGAAGGCCTGTTGCTGCAGGGTGGTTTTTTGCAACTTATTGAAGAGTTTGCCTATGATGAACATCAGCATGGCCGCTATGGCGAAACGGTACAGAATAGAGACTTCGGTCGGCACCTCGCCCTGCTGCCATTTTATCGCTATCCAGGAGAAACCCCACACCCCTATCATCAAGCCATACATGAGTGCTGTCATCTTTGTCGCCCGCCAAGCTGTTCGATTGCCTTATGTTGTCAGCGGATTATCAACCCTGGGGCAGGCTTTGTCTGTCACTATCTTGAGCCTGATAACACTATCTTGCGGTTTTATTTAACCCTCTGGATTGAGCGGCAAAAAGCCAGCAGATATGATGCTCTCATGAGCGCAAAACCCAAAATCGTCAGCTTCGAACAATCATCCAAAGTCTGCTTCCGCCACCAATCTCTGACGGAGGCCTTGTCCTGGGCCCATTACCAGAATGCCGACGATCGCCTCTATTACCAGAACGATCGCCAGCATACCCTGAGCATGTATCTCGCCGGCGGTTATCAGACCCATAGAACCGATGTTCGCGCCGACTATGGTGCGCCCGGACGCTTCTGCCTCATGCCACTCGGCAGCCAAAGCCATTGGCAGTTGGGCACGCCGCAGCAGTTTATGCACTTGTACTTCGACGATGCCCACCTCAAACAGCTGGCCATTCGGGTGTTCGACATGGATCCCCGCACAGTGCAGCTGCCCGAGCAGACCTTCATCAGCAACCCTGGGCTCGAGGCCCTGTATCGCCACAACATGGCGCCTCTGGATTGGTCGGCCGGCGAGAACAAGCTGCTGCTGACGCAGATCACAGATACCATACTGGTGACCATGTTGCAGAGCATGGGGCTAACCAAGCCGCTGGGACGGCTCAAGGGGGGGCTGTCACCCGTCATCGCCGGGCGGGTAAAGGATTTCATCCAGGCCAACTTTGCGCGGCAGCTCTACCTGCAGGAGCTCGCCGCCATCGCCCAGCTGAGCGAATACCACTTCTGCCGCATGTTCAAGACGAGTTTCGCCGTCACGCCGCAGGAATACCTGATGCAGATCAGAGTCGAGCGGGTCAAGCAGCGGTTGATACAAGGCGATGCAAGCTTGAGCGACATAGCCCTGAGCTGCGGCTTCTCCAACCAGAGTCATATGGGGCGCTACTTCAAGAAATGGGTCGGGATCACCCCGGGCGAGTTCCAAAAACTGCAGCGCCCATGAGGCCAAGGGCGGCTCTATGCACACCGACTCGCCACTTTTGTGGCTCTTTTGCCACTCTTTTGCCTAAGAATGGCGGCGGGGATGTATCGGCAGCGATTTTTATAGTATAAGCATCGTCAATTTCGTCTTCTCACTAGAGGCTCCCCGGATGTCTGATAAATTTTTCTTCAAAGGCCGTAAAACCCCCAAGCCAAAACACGAAAGTTTCGGCTATAACACCAAACGCGCCGCCAAACTCGGCACCCAAGCCTTTCCCCTGACCCTGACAGTGACCAGTGAGGCCCGCAGGCTCGAAGTCCAGGCGCTGCTCGACACCCATGGGCTGTTTGCCAAGCTGGAGCTCGATGCCAAGGGTCAGGAAGATCTGCTCGAGCTGGATGCCTGGTTGAACAAACCCAAGACCACCAGCTTCGAGAGGAAACCCAACCGTAACGAGGCCTGTCCCTGTGGCAGCGGCAACAAATACAAGAAGTGCTGCGGCCAGTAAGCCGGCCTGTGGCTCAGACCCGCTTCTTTTTCAAAATTTTCTTGGCTGCCTTGGTTAGGTTGCCGTCATCGCTGATGCTGAGAGCCTGGTTCGCCCAGGTCTTGGCCTGGCTCAACTCACCTTTGGTCAGCAGCAACTGCGCCATACGCAGTTGTGCCCAGCCCTGATACTTGTCCCATTGCACACTATCGCCACCTGTCATCAGGCGCTGCAGACTGATTATGCCCAGCTCTGTCTGGCTGCCCGACTTGGCGCAATATTTCCCCAATTGGTAGTACACATCTGCCAGCAGCCCGGTTTGTTCTTCCGTGGCGGCAGGGTAATCTTTGGCCCGGGAGAGGATGGCGATGGCCCGCTCGGGCTTGTCCTCGAACTGGCGAGCCTCTATCAGGGCGAGACTCAAATCCTGTGGAAACGCTTGCTTGGTCTCCAGCAACAAGGCATCGAATGCCTCTCGCTTGTCCTCTTTGGCATAGTATTGCAGCAGCGCCAAGGCCCCCTCGCGCGGGGCTGGGTCCCGCAAGGCTTGAGCGACGGCCAAGGCCTTGTCGGCATCGCCGCCGGCCATGCCAGGGGCATACAAATAGAAGGAGAATAAGGCATCGGCAATCTGCGGCGTTGCAGGCGCCAGTCGGTAGGCTTGCTCATAATTGTGGCGCGCCTGCTTGGCGTAGCCCAAGGCGGAAAAAATACTGGCATGTTGCGCCATGCCGGCATAGACGTCTCCGGCCATTTTCAGTACCTGCGGCTCCTCCGCCCTCTTCGACAGATATTGCTGCGTCAGTTGCTCGGCGTCATCCAGCTCATCTTGTTCCACCAGGGCCATCAGCTTAACGGCGTAGAGCTCAATACTCGCCTGGGCATCTATCTGGCTTACCAGCTCGGAATAGTGTTTCTTGCTGAAGAGGTTATTGGCTTCTTTCTGTGTGAGTCCGAAACCCGGAGCCGACAGCATGGCCAGGGAAAGTGTCAATGCCGGCAACATCAGGCGAATCCTTTGCATATTACGTCCTTTTTTGTGGGTACAGTAGGCCCGAGGCGAGCCTAATGTTTAATATTAGCTTTGGGGTTGGAGCACTAAGCCAGAGAAAAGTTCAATAAATTCAGTCTAGTTACCAGATGAAGGAACCCTATCTGTAGATGGCGCCGATTTCAGTTGCCGTCAGTTCACGACTCTCGCCGGGTGCCAGTCCGGGATCCAGGCTGATATCGCCGATGGACAGCCTATGCAGCGCCAGCACAGGATTGCGGAAGCGGCCGAACATGCGCTTTATCTGATGGTACTTGCCCTCACTCAGGGTCACCCGGGCAAGATGCTCACCGAGGATCTCCAGCTTGGCCGGCGCCGTGGTGATGTCTTCGAAGCCAAAATACATGCCCTCGGCGAAGGCCGCCACATAGTCGCAGGTCAAAGGTTTTTCCAGGGTAACAAGATAGACTTTGTCGACCTTATGCTCGGGAGATGTCAGCGCCGCCGACCAGCGGCCATCGTTGGTGATAAGCAGCAAGCCTGAGGAGTTAAGATCCAGCCGGCCGGCGATATGCATATGGGTTTTATCTATCCCGCAGAGCAGGTCCAGCGCCGTCTTGTGTTGCTCATCCCGGGTGGCGCTCACCACGCCGACGGGTTTATGCAGCATCAAATAGCTGGGCGTATTGGCCTGCAGCAGCCGGGAGTCGACACTGATCCGGGAGAACTCATCGACCAGCCTGTCCATCTGGGTGACTATGACAGAATCCACCTCGACCCTGCCCGCCAGCAACAGCAGGCGGACCTCTTTACGACTGATTTGCAGCTTGGTGCAGATGAAGCGGTCCAACCGCCCACGTTTGGATTGCATGCAGAATTTTTACTGGCTGTGATTTTAGCGGCCAGTTTACCAGCAGGGACCGCAATTCGATAGCCGGGCCCGCAGCCGAAACCTAAGCCAGTTGCCGCGTTAATCGGCTGAATAGGCAATCCGATGAGACTCATCCCGAGGTAATTTGTTAGGCTGGGAGGCCAGGCACACGCAAATGTGCACAGACGATGCAGGATCTTCACCGAAAATAGGAATGAATCACTATGACCCGCACTCTCATCTTGGCCTTAAGTCTCGCCCTGCTGGGGCTTTCCACCGTCGCTTGGGCGACGGACTCAGCCGCGGTTCAACCTCAGTCCCAGGGCGGCATCTTCGACAAACCACTCATGGAAAGGTATGTGCTCGATGAGCTCAAGTCACTGCGTCACGATCAACAAGATCTGGAGCGCAAATTGACGGTCGACATTACCGACAGGGAATTATCCGTCGCCGACAAATCCCTCAACTACGCCAATGTGACTGTGACTTACTTCTTCTACATCATAGCCGGCGTCGCCTCCCTGGTGGCTTTCATTGGCTGGCAATCCTTGCGGGAAATCAAGACCAACACGGCCAAGCTCGCCGCCAATCAGCTGCAAAACATAGCCGAACAATATGAAGAAAAATTTAAACTGCTGGAACAGGATCTGAAGCGCAAGAGCCGCATCATCACCGAAAACAACCGTGAAATTGAAATCATCAACGAAGTCCATACCCTGTGGTTGCATGCCCAGGGGGCACAAACCCCGGAACAGAAAATTGATGTCTACGATGAGATCTTGAGCATACGCCCGGGCGACTTGGAAGCACTCACCTACAAAGCCGATGCCGCCATGGAAATGCGGGAATTCAACTGGGCCCTGAGTCTATGCAACAGGGTACTGGAAGTGGACACCACCAATGCCCACGCCCTGTATCAAAGAGCCTGTGCGTTCGCCTGTCTCGGCCGGGAAGACAGAGCCATCTCAGATCTGGAGCGCGCCATCAACTACAGCGCTTCTTTCAGAGAAGTGGCCGCCGAGGAAGCCGATTTTGCCCCGCTGAAAGAAAATCCCAAATATGAGGCCCTGGTCAAGGCTCCCGAGTCCTAGTTGGGAATGAAGCAGGCGATACTTCTGCTCATGGCGCCGGGATCTAATCCGGCGCTGGGTGCCGAGCCGACATAGTATGCAGCCAGCCGTGCCGTCACTGGGCCAAGGGCACCAGTTTATAGGCACAGCGGCGGGCCCCTTCGATGATGTGCTCCTCCCGCGTCACACAGGCTAACCCCGCAAAGAGCGTCTGAAACAGCTGCAGTTCGGAGCGGCAGAAGTTCTGGCAACTGCTGGCGGCTGCGCAAATGGGGCAATGATTTTCCAGCAGCCAGTACACCCCTTGCTGCACCTCGACACAGGCCATGTAGCCTTCGTCGCTGCGCAATTTTGCCAAGACGCCGAGCTTAGCCTCTATGTCATCGACCCGCATCAATGCCTGTCCATAAGAGGTCAAGGATGCCTGCTCTCTATGGGCGATCAATTGCTCCAAACCCTGCTCACCGAAGACGGTTTTAACCGAGGTAATGAGTTGCACTGTGAGCTCATCATGACGGTCGACAAAATGACTGTTGCTGTTCTGGGTCAAGGCCCAATAGCGCGCCGGCCGGCCACGGCCTTCGGCCCTGTCTTCGAATGTCACATCGCCATCATCTTCCAGAGCCTGTAAATGCTGGCGCACCCCCATGGTGGTCAATGCCAGCTCCGCCGCCAGACTCTTGGCCGTCATAGGGCCCTGGAGCTTCAACAGCTGTATGATCTTATCTGTAGTCTTCATTCCTACCTCCGTCCCTCATTATTGCCGATCGACAGATTAAGTAAACTTTTTTATTTACTTTAGCTTTACTTTATTAAGTAAAGCCATTACCTTATAAATAAATTAATAAACAAAAAGGTTTACTTAAAATGAATCTACTCGTCGTCAGCAGCAGTCAAAGATTGCCATCGGAAAGTGCCAAAGTCGCAGAATATATAGTGAAAACCAGTCAGGGGTACGATGAGATATTCCACCTGGAGCTCTGCCGCTACCAGCTTCCTTTCTGGAATGGTGAGCCCTTGGCCAAGGGAGAGGATTGGGATGAGATAGAGCTAAGGCTATCCAAGGCCGATGCCTTAGTCCTGGTCACTCCCGAGTGGGGAGGCGTGGCATCGCCGCTGCTGAAGAATTTCTTGCTCATGTGTGACCGCCAGACAACGGCCCATAAGCCTGCTCTGCTGGTATCTGTGAGCAGCGGCATCAATGGCGCTTACCCTATCGCCGAATTGCGGATGAATTCTTTTAAAAACAATAAGCTCGTCGCCATCCCGGATCATCTCATCATCAGGGATGTCAACAACATGCTGGGTGAACTCTGCAGTGGTGAGCATGACATAAACCTCAGGTCCAGAGTGGCCTATAGCCTGCATATGCTAAAGCAATACAGTCAGGCGTTGAGCCAGATACGCATGGCCCATGCGGCTCAGGCCTATCCCATGGAACAAGAGTACGCTTACGGCATGTAAGCAACTGAAAAACCAATATAACAGCCAAGGAGTGCATCATGATACATCTGGAACATCTCAACCTGGTCGTTGCCGATATCCCTTCAACATTGAACTTCTATCGGGCCGCCCTGCCCCACTGGCGCATTCGCGGTGGCGATAAGGGCTCCTGGTATGGCAAGCCCCGCAACTGGGTCCACTTCGGTGATGATTACCAATACCTGACCTTCAACGACTCGGGTGAAGGCCAGAATCGGGAGCTCAGCGGTCATCAAGTCGGACTGGCACACTTCGCCTTCGTCACCAGCAATCTCGATGCGCTGATAGCCAGGCTCACCCAAGCGGGCTTTCCCATCGCCAAGGATGGGGTAGAAGATCCCTACCGCAAGAACGTGTATTTCGTCGATCCCTCGGGCTATGAGGTCGAGTTTGTCGAATACTTGAGTGACTTGCCTTCGCAGCGCAATAGCTACTGAGATCCAAACAGGCTGTCCGCCAGACATAGCGACAGCCTGTTTGCGCCGACCCGGAAGGAGTTGATGATGCTAATTTTTAGCTTGCTCAATTTCCTGGCGTTGCTCCGCCAAGGCATTTTTCAGGTTTTTCTGTGCCCGCTCGAAATAGCTCGGCGAGCTGTCTATCGCCTTCTGAAACAATTCTATCGCCTTGTCGTATTGACCTTCCAGCATCAGAAAATAGCCGAGATCATTCAAGGCATCGGCCGGACTCATGGTCTGCTCCAAGGTAGAGAGCGCCTTGGCATACCAACCTTTCCTGATATAAATCAGCCCCAAATTAGTTCTGGCTCGCTTAAACCCGGGATCCTCACTGATGGCGCGTTTGAGGTAGTGCTCGGCGGTGATGAACTCCCCGGTCAAATAATATGAATAGCCAAGATTGGTGGCTATCATTGCCGATTGCGGCTGAAAGTCGAGCACCAGCCTGAAATAGTCTCTCGCCACTTCATGCTTATTCTCCAGATCATCCAGGATCGCCAGCGCGTTATAGACCCTCAATGGCGAGTCTTGATCTAAAGGAAAGTGTGACTGGAGCTGAGTGCTGTTCTGCAGCGCCTCCAACCTATGCTGATCCAGGCCGACGGCCTTTTCCAGGTGCAGGCGTGCCTGATGATATTGCCTCTGCTCCATCTCTATCACCCCCAACTCGGCATGAGCCAGCATATGCTCAGGATTGAGCACCAGGGCTTCCTGGTAGGCCCTATAGGCTATGGGATCATTGCCCCTGACAGACTGAACATTGGCAATATGGTACAGAGTGTCGGCGTTGGACTCATTGAAATCCAATGCCTGTATATAGGAATATAAGGCCTTATCCAAATGACCGGCGCGCTCTTCTGCCACTGCCCTATCCAGGGCTTCCTGCTCTGTCATGGGTGGGGCATCCGGGCTCGCCGTCGGCACCGATTGACCACCGAAGAGATCCTGCCTTTGGGGCGGCTTAACGGCCCCGACTTCTGACTGTGTCGACGCACATCCCGCGATACTGAGCACACCGCAGAGCAGCAAGAATCTCATCAATGCCTGGCTCTTTATCTTATTTATCAATAGAGTCTCCATACCTACTCCAAGTACTATCCCCGAAATCCCGGTCCTTCGATGCATTGGCTAGAATGCCTGCCCCCATACCTTCATGACTTTCAACACCGCGGGTCCGACAGCGACGATGAAGAAGGAGGGCCAGATGCAAAACATCATGGGAAATATCATTTTCACCGCCAATTTTGCCGCCTGCTCTTCCGCCTGTTGCAGCCGCTTATTCCGGTACTCATCGGAGAATACCCGCAAGGTTTCCGCTATCCCTGTGCCTAATCTGATGCTCTGGGAAATGGCCGAATTAAGCCCCCTGATATCTTCCAAGCCGGTGCGGTCAGTAAACTCCTGCAATGCCACCTTGATGGTGAGCCCTGCCCTCACCTTGGCGCAAACCAACTCGAGTTCGCTCGCCAGATTGGGATGACTTATGGATAACTCCCTGGCGACACGTTGCAAGGCGGCCAACAGGCCCAGGCCAGCCTCACAACACACGACCAAGAGGTCGAGAGCATCCGGAAATCCCACTCTCAGGGAGCGCATCCGTCGTTTGGCGAGCATCTGCAACACGAGTGAAGGGGTTAAGAAAGCCCCGCCCAGGATGAGGCACACTATATAAGCACTCATTAACCCTGAGACTTCGGGAAACAACCCCAGGACAACCACAGACGCCACGGCGCCTATGAGCAATAACAACAGCCTGATGGCGCTGAAGACCGCCAGGGCCCCCTCGGAATGTAGCCCTGCGTGTATCAGTAAGCGACGGGTTTCGTCATTGGAAAGATTCAAGTAGGGCTGTTTGGCAAGTTTGCCTATGCCATGCTCCAGCGTCTTGCTGACATCTTGACTTTCCTGAACCTGTGATGGCGAATTTTTATTCAGCACCTGCATCCGCTTGCGGATCGGGGAATATACGCCACTGATAAGGTATGAGAGAGACACGGCCAGGGTCACTCCGGCAATGGCGGCGACGGCATAGATAGCCCATTCCACATGTTGGGGATCATCGAATGTGGCGCTGAAAAGTCCAATTAAGTAGTCCATATCACATATCTATCCTAATCAGTTTACTAATCCATAGACCACCGGCAGTCATACCTATGGCCCCCCACATCAATAACCTGTTGCCATCCTCTGTGCCCGTCAACTCGGCAACATAACCCGGGGTTTGCAGGTAAATAACGGCAAACAGCACGAAGGGTAGCAAAATCAATATCCAGGCAGATAAACGCCCTTCTGCGGACAGGGTCCTGACACGGCGCCTGAAGGTAAATCTCTGTCGTATCACCCTGGATAAGTTATCGATATTCTCGGCGAGGTTACCGCCGGTTTCTTTCTGCACCATGACGGCACTGGCGAAGGCCATCGCCGACACACTGGGGATCCGCTCGATGAAGGCTAAAATCGCGCGTTTGGTATCTTTGCTGTAGTTAATGTTGGCAAACATCAGGCTGAACTCTTTCGCCAGGGGGCCCTCCATTTCTTCGGTGACCAATTTCACCGCATCGGAGAAAGAATAACCTGCCTGTAATGCCCGCCTCAAGACATCGAGCGCGTCGGGGAAGCTGCCCTCGATGGTATCCATTCGCTTAGTCGTATCCCTGCTCAATTTGAAATGAAACAGCATGATGGTGATCCACACCACGAAAGCACTGAGAAGCGGTTCCCTGAAATAAAACCAGCTCGCAATCCCCAACACCGCAGCGCAAAAGAGTGCCAGAGCCAAGAACTGATGCCCCAACATCTTATAATCGGCCAGCTCGAGGCGATAACTCAGGTTCTCAATAAATTCAATGCCCTCCAAACCCCGGCCAACGGGGCCCAGCTTACTCAAACGGCTCTTTCGCAGCAGTGATGTTTCAAAATTGCCATCACCCGAATCTTGCGACAGTTTTTTCAGGCGCTTGCGCACCAAGGCCGCATTGGCTCTCTGGGGACTGTAGACAGGCAAAAAGAGTGCCTGGGATAGAAAGATAACGGCGACGAAAATGAGCCCGAGAAAGATAACCTCATTGGAAAACATCAGAATTTCTCCTAAAAATTCGCAAAGGGATCACCACAGTTAAACAAGTGATAAGGTAGATCTATACCGTGTTGTTTCAGCTTGGTATGGAAGCCAGGGATCACCCCAGTGGCAGCAAACTTGCCCTTAATATTACCGTTTTCATCTATCCCCTCACGGTTAAAGCGGAAGATTTCAGACATAGTAATAATATCGCCTTCCATACCATTGATTTCCTGAATGCTGGTGACCCGCCGACGACCATCCTCCTGGCGTTCCAACTGCACTACTATGTCTATTGCCGAGGCTATTTGCGTGCGAATATTACTGACGGGCATCTCAAATCCCGCCATGCACACCATGTACTCAAGGCGGCCTAAGGCGTCCCTGGGGCTATTGGCATGCAAGGTGGTGAGCGAGCCTTCATGGCCAGTATTCATCGCAGTCAACATGTCCAGCGCCTCGCCACCACGCACCTCACCTATCACTATCCTGTCGGGTCGCATCCGCAAACAGTTCTTCACCAGATCTCTCTGGGTCACTTCCCCGCGTCCCTCGATGTTCTGTGGGCGAGTCTCCAGTCTCACAACATGGGGTTGTTGTAATTGCAACTCGGCAGAATCCTCTATGGTCACTATGCGCTCATCGCTCGGGATATATCCGGATAACATGTTGAGCAAGGTGGTTTTACCGCTGCCTGTCCCGCCTGAGACCAGGACATTGAGTTTGCCCTTCACTGCGCCATGCAGCAGTTCAACCATGGATTCTGTAATTGAGCCATAATCGATCAATTCCTTGGCGGTGAGTTTATCGACGGCAAACCTGCGTATCGACAGAGAAGGTCCGTCCAGGGCCAATGGCGGTATGATGGCGTTGACCCGGGAACCATCTGCGAGTCTGGCATCCACCATGGGCGAGGATTCATCGATGCGACGCCCAACACTGGACACTATGCGATCTATGATATTGAGCAAATGGGCATTGCTGTGGAATTTAATGTTAACGGCTTCGAGTTTCCCCTTGCGTTCAACATAGACCCTGTCGAAGGAGTTGACCAAGATGTCCGATATTGTCGGATCTGCCAATAAGGTCTCCAGGGGCCCCAGGCCTAACACCTCATCGATAACAAGCTTTATCAATCTTTTACGTAGAGATAGGTTAATAGGTAAATGCAGATCATTGATAAGCTGTTCGCTGATGTCACTGATCTGCTGACGCGCCTGTTCTTTGGAGATAGTTTCAATCAAAGACAGGTCCATCACGCTTAGCAGTCGATCGTACAGCTGTATCTTGATCTCCTGCTCTTCGGCACTCAGAGGTTGATACTGTACTGCCGGAGCCATAGATGCTCGATTTTCCATAATTTACTTCCCTAAGATGCGCGCCCAAAACCCAGTTGTTTTTTTGCTGGAATCTTTTGCCGGTAAAAAACGCTCTGTGATGAGCTTCAGGTCCTGCAGCATGCGCTGGCGTTTAGCTACCTTGGTGATAGGTTTTCCCAGATCGGCACACTCGCTCGCGAGTTTGTAGTCATTGGCGATCACAAATATCGACTCGATACCCACGGCATTCTGTATATCTATGAGTTTTATCGCCGTATTGGACTTGTCATAGCGATTAACCACCAAATGAATTTTATCTTTCGCTATGCCCATGTTCGTCATCAATTGCTGCACCAGGGCCTTAGTCTCACGCACTATCATTAAATTCTGCTGCGTCACTATGAGAATATCGGCATTGCGGAGCAGTTCACCGTTCCAGTTTTCCGGCCCTCTGGACAGATCTACTATGACCTGGTTATAGTGTTGCCGGCATTTCCATAGCAAGTCGTAGATATTGCCTAGCTTGATATCCTCATAGGAATTGAGCATGGAGAAAGGGGCCGCCGCCAGCAGATGTAATTTCCCCCGGCTCGTCATGGCGCTTTTTAAGGCGACTTCATCCATATCCCCCAGTGCCTGCAAGGCGTCAGAAATGAAGTAGGTAGGTTCGAATCCCAAGATGTGTGCCAATGAACCATAGTGTAAATCTGTGTCCAACAAGGCCACGTCTTTGTCATCCCGATCTGCGGCAATGACGGCCAAGCTGGAAGCGATGAAACTGGCACCCGAGCCCCCTTTACCGTTGACCACCACCAACACTGAAGCCAATTCGGTTTTCTCGCTCAGCTGAAGCGCTATTTTCTTCAAGGCTTGGAATAGCTCGATATCCGGCGCATCCAATGGAATGAAATCACTCACACCATGTTGAAATGCCAGTCTTAACACGGATTGGGGAGTATCCTGGCCCAGGATGATAATATCGGCACCATAACTGGAAGCACACTTGAGGGCTTGCTGAGCAAGCTGGTCATCATGGGGGATGACCAGGAGGATCAAATTGAAGGGTTTGCCCGATGATTTACTCGTCTTAATACCACTTAAATCCGAGGTTTTTTCCCAATTCAAGTTGATACAGCGGGTCAGGTTGGCCTCGAGTTGAGGTAAAAACTCTTTCTGAGCATCTATGAGGAGCGCATTGATGGGGAAAGGCATGGCAAAAACAACATGCTCCTCTGACTGGGGCGCATCCTGGGTATCTGACATCAATAATTCCAGCGGCTTATCCATGGTCTACCCCTTCCTTGCACGTAAAAACCTTATGTTTACTATAGTATTCATTTCCTGCTTGATGATTTTATTTAGCTGCATGTCGTGGTCCCCCCGCGGAAGACACCCAGGCTCTCTCTGGGCAAGGTGGTAAAAAAGGTTGGAGAATTGAGTGTCCTATATAGACCCGGTACCAAAAACTGGTGTTGATAATTGCGTATCTCTGCCCGCACCAAATAAATATCTGACCCATCGGGTGCCGAGGCATCATTGCCATTCTTGTCTAAGTAGCGGATAACCAGGTTACTCGGGCCGAGATTGGGGACCAGCTCAGCGCCATTGAACAGTGCCAGATTGTCTATGTCTGTACTGGGATGGCACACGACGGCGAGTCTGGCCGCACGTCTGGAGGCTTCCTGCAACACACTGTAGGTGTAGAGTAGGCGTCCCACTTCGATGGCGCCGAACAGGAGCAGGAAAAACACCCCGGCGACGATGGAAAATTCAACCATGTAGATACCTTTATGCTGTTTCATAGTGCTGTCACCGCGTAACTGGTATTTAAGTTAAAACTCAGATCCAGGGCATCACCCAGCCCGAAGGTATTGAAGCTATCGCCAAACAACGGCTGCCAATTGTAGCTGACTGACACTACCAGCCGCCGGCTGCCCGCTGGGGACTCGAGGATAGTCACATCGGCCGTGGATAAACCATTCAGCAAGGGAGTCCCACCTGAAGCCATATTGCCGTACACCAGGAGGTTTTTGGTTTCGGTAATGCAGTTACCACACCCAGAATCCGTCAAGGGGTTAGGTAAATTGCCTGTCTGTCGGGTATCTGCGGTACCAGCCAGGTACCTGGCGGCATCCCGCACCATGAGGGTCAGGGTACTGTATTGATACATGGCCCGGCCAAATTCGGCGGTAGCGAATACGATGAGGAGTAATAGAGGCAGCAAGATAGTTAACTCAACCGCCGCGACTCCCTTTTGTCGCAAGAAATGCATCTCGGCCTCCTAAGAGTCTGGACTATCGGGATCTCGGTACAGGACAATGGTGTAGTTATTGCTGACGAAGTTGGGATCGATCGAGGCATTGCCGGTACCGGCACACTCCTCGACAAACTCGCCGACGATGAATGACTCCTGCCCGCCTTGATCCATATCCTGTACCAGGAAGAAACACCCGATACTGAGCACATCGATATCGTTGCGACCGTTGGCCAAGCCATCGCACAAGCCTATGACCACAGGCATTTCCCGCCTGCCGTTCACTTCTATGGTCGTATCTATGCAGCTGTCGATATCGTCATCGTTCAGATACTGCTCATGGCTATAGAAAGCCGCAGTCGGGTTGGCTATGTTGCCATCGGCATCGAGCGTGACTCGCTCGCCCTGACATATATTCCTGTCTCTGGGATGATCGACCGAGTTCAGGCCACCGCCCTGCCACTGACCGAAACGGGTATTGATCCCCTGAGAGACAGGGCCAACGTTGTTGCCCGGCTCGGTTGGCACTGTGTCACCGGCGCCGACACAGGCATCGGGCGAATATTCCCCCGCCAGGGATTCGCGCACTACGTTACCGCCAGTGCCCGACAGCGCCAGCAGCTGGAAATTCCCCGGGCCTATGGTGGAACTGTCCTGCGCCGAGCCGGACTTCATCGCATACAGCTTTTCGGTTTCAATGCCATAGGGCCCATTGGGATCATCCGGATCCTCACTGGCGGCACAGACGAGCAGGGGGACAATTTTATGGTTGCACATGATGTCCGTGCTGCGACCCGCGACGGCAGAAGCCCTGAGACGCTTATTGAAACTCATTATTTGCGCGAGGAAATTACCCTGGGCAATATTTTCCACCCTCACCCGCACATACTCGCTGCCTTCAGTCAGGGTAGGAATAAAGGGATCCGGTAACGCGGAAAACTCGACAGAGATATTGCTTGTGACTTGAGTGATGCTGTAATTCGGCGCGCTGAAACTGACATGGGTTTCCAGCGCATTGTTTTCGGCGTACGCCAGATTTTGTGCCAGCATGGCAACGGCTGCCTGACGCGCCTCGGCGAGCGTAGCGCCATCATCCAGGGCTTTTGCCGCATGCAAGGCCGACGCATCGACCGCATTCTGTATCCGCCCCTTGTTGAGCAGCATGTCACCGCCATCCAGGGCCAGGGCAGCAACGGCAATGATCGCAAACAGCCCTATGGTGAACATCACCAGGATGGCGCCAGCTTGTCGCTGCATACCCCCATCAATAGCTACTGCCGGCCTAGGTTGCATGGTATTCATATCCCCCTCCAAAGACGGATATCAATTCGAAGAAATAATCGACTTACCCATATCCTTGGCGGTGGCGGGAGCCACATTGCTTTCCCTATAGGTCACCATGACCCTGCGACCATAATTACCCTCCAGGCTGAGTACAATACCGTCGTTGCGCTCTGCCGCGCCGGGATCAAGGGTCTGCACTTGCCTGACCTGGTTGTAACTCTCATCCATGGGAAAGTCATAAAGCTGGGCACAAGCAGATAGCAACAACAGCCCAACCACTGACACACAACGACAGATCACAGTCATACTCTTAAAGAAAATAGCCATTTAACCAACCTCCACACTAGAGTGAATGCCCGTATTTTTGCTGGGTCCCACTGTCTTCCGCTGTTGTGCCAGCCTCGACAGGCTCGTATGGCATATCGCCCCGCGCCTGATGGCGCTCTTTATGCGATAACTTGCCTAACAAGTAAAACTCGACATCAGACGGAGCAACGAAACCATCCGTTGGCAGTGAAATATCTTTCTTGTTGAAAGGACGAACCAGACGAGGTGTCACCAAGATCACCAACTCACTCTGGCCACTACGGAAATTCTTGCTCGAGAACAATTGCCCCAATACGGGCACATCTCCCAAGCCGGGGATCTTATCGACATTCTCCCTCAGGGAGTCGCTTATCAAGCCACTGATGGCAATGGTCTGGCCATCGGCCAATTCGACCGTAGTCGCAGTGCTGCGTTTAACCAGAGAAGGGACAATCAGCACGGATGATGTCGAGTTGGCAGCAACAGAGACGGAATTGGCATTACTCAGCTCACTCACCACCACATTCAAGTTCAGGTTTATCTGCCCCGAATCCAATACCGTAGGCACAAATTTAACCCCTACACCGAAGTCCCGATATTGTATGGTGGTGCTGCCATTCTTATCAGGCACAGGGATAGGGAACTCACCACCGGATAGAAACTCTGCCGGTTGACCGCTGAGTGCCGTGACATTGGGTTCAGCCAATACCTTGGCCAGGCCATTCTGTTTCGCCACATCCAAGGCGAAATTCATCAAGAGATCCTTATTGATGTACTGAGCGAAGAAACCCTTGCTGGTCACCCCGCCTATGTTGGAATTAAAACCACCATCTCCGCCGACTATGCCTCCCGACAGATGCGAGCCCTGATTGAATATCAAGAATTTGGAATCGAACTGCCGGGCGACCTCACGTTGCACCTCTGCGACGACCACTTCAAGCATCACCTGATGACCACCTCCTATGGTCATCATGTTAAGCACATTGCTCTTGGATTTGCCTACTGTGGCGGCATCCACGTACCCCTGCGCCAGTTCCACAGCAGTATTCATTTTCTGTAAATTAGAGGCTTGTCCGCTGAGCAACAACTGGCCCTGAGAGGTCTGCACCCCCAGTTTTTCACTCGGCAAAAACTCATGTAGACGTGACTTAAGACCATTGAGGTCATGGGTGACCTCTATGTCTATCACGTTGTTCAGCACCTCATTTTCATCCCAAACCATCACATTGGTACTGCCCAACTGCTTACCCAAGAGATACAGCTCGTTGTTGGGCAAGAGTTTGATATCTGCTATGTCGGGATTGCCGACCGATACCCTGTGAACTTGCTTGGGTAGCTTGAGAACCCGGGATTTGAAGATAGGAATGAGCTTGATGTCATTCCGCCCCCCCATGGGCCCGCCCGCAAAGACAGTACCGTGAAATAGCATCGAGCATAAAGCCAGTAAACAACATCCCAGCTTCATCATATTGTGAGTTGAACGCGGCATGGTGCACTCCTTTTTAAACTCTCTTGTTGTCGCCCATAAACCCTGAAATGATCAGTTTTCCACTTTAACCTCTTGCTCCCGTACCCCTCTCAGCAAGTAGACCTTCTCTCTCCCCTTGGGCGCCGGAACATAGACCACTCTTTCCACGGGTTTAGGAGCTGTTACTTTTGCTGTAACCGGCTCCGGCTGCGGATTCATGTCGGCCAAACTCACCTCGGTTTCATCGTTGGGATTTCTCAGCGCGAGCTGCAAAGACCCACGCCCCTCGGCGACCATCAGGATTTCAGCCTGTTTCAGATTCAATTCCAAGGTGACGGCCCGTACCAGTACAGGCTTATTCTCATCATTCGAAGCACGCTGATCTATGGCGAGGATTTTGACATTCGACAGCACCACGTCGGTCTTAAAGCCGTCATTCTTATATAGGTTAATGACGTCGACACGATTACCAGGTAACAGAAAACCTGCTACCCCGACCACATCATTGACCCTAATGGTTACCGCACGCATTTGTGGTTTAATCAGGCTGGCCAGGGTACTGCCCTCACCTTTCTTGGTCAGCCTTTCTTCCCGCAATACTTCGCCCTGATACAGCTTCTGATTGACCACCTTGCCTTCGGCATCCTCAAGCTTTCTCACCGAACCCAGGGGCACCAGAGACTCGGGCACAGGTGTCACGGCGAGGTGTTTTCTTTCTATTATGGTGCCCATGGGAACCATAGTCGCCATGGTGATGACGTTACTCGTCTGTTCTGTGGTTGCGCTATTGCCGCTGTTTGACTTCAACCAGTTTTGTGCCAGATAAACGGCAAACACGCCAAAGACCAGCGACAAGAGAACAAATAAGATGGTTTTGTTGTTCATAATGAGCTCCTTTCGTTTAACGACTGAATGCAGCCATCAATAACGCTAAACAAAATATATTGACCATGCCGAATCGATCAGGGATTGAGTCACCACGGGTTCATATCTCATGAAATGAATTTGGTCTGACATAATTCCCAACAAATCCCTTGGATAACACGGGATCAGCGGCCGTTCATGACGCTTGTGATATTCAAGGAGTAAATATTGAAACACTTCTTCACTGCAACTCAGGCCCAAATCCTCACAAACCTGAAACCAAATCTGTCGATATAAATCTTGATCTAAGGCATCGAAATGAATTTTGTAGCCCAAGCGTCGCAGGAACGCCTCATCCACTAATTCCTTGGGATCAAGGTTAGTAGAGAAAAGCAAGATAAGCTCAAATGGAATTTCAAAATGTTCACCCGACTGCAGGCTTAAAAAATCCCTGCGCTCTTCCATAGGAATGATCCAGCGATTAAATAGCTGTTTGGCGCTGATACGCTGCCGTCCCAGGTCATCGAGTAATAAGATGCCATTGTTCGCTTTTAATTGCAGGGGGGCCATGTAAGTGCGGCTGTGAGTATCGAATTGCACCTCAAGCATTTCAGATGTCAATTCCCCCCCCGTTATCCGAAGCGGCCTATGGCACCGGATCCACCTGGGATCATGTCCTTTGGCCAAGTCCAGGGGGTTCAATTTTCTCGCATCTTTAACACTATGATGCAGCTCAGGATCGAATACCTGAATGATCTCGTTGCCTATTGCCAAAGCATAGGGGATCAGCACATCGTCGCCGATGGTGAGGTTGAGGTGCCGGCATAGATAACTCTTCCCGGTTCCCGGTGGGCCATAGATGAGCACCGGACGACTCGAATTCATCGCCGGACCTATCTTGTAGAGCAGCTCCTTGGGCAGTACCAGGGCCTTCAGCCCTTGAGCCAACATCTCATAGGTGATGGGGTTGGCCCTGCTCGATTGCAGCTTACAGACAGGAATATATTGCTTCAGCGGTATTGGGGCTAATCCCAGATACCCATTGCGGGCAAAGGCTTGTTTGGCATGGATTTCACCCGCAAGGCTCAAGGCGTAACGCATCTGGCCATCCGCTGTGGTTTGACGGTTTTCAACCCAACCAAGTTTCTTGGCGGTATCCAATAACGCTTGCAGTATCCCACCTGTGACGCCGATTTTGGCAACCATTTGCTCTTTGGTCAGCACACCCGAGGTGAATATATGTTTAGCCACCAGATCCAGTAACAAAGACTCGGACAGTCCGGTATCGGCCAGGGTTGTCGGCCGGGGCGCCAACTGAGTCGCATCCAGGGACGGCTGTGACTGAGGGTTTATTTGATAGAGAGGTGTTTTTTCTGAATTTGTTCCCGGGCTGGATTGCAACATATCATGCCCCCAAAGTACCAAAGTATTGATTCAATTCAACATAGAGACCTATCACCTGATTATCCAGGGAGCAGGCCCAAATCCAGCCTAGCGCGAGGGCCGGTGCATAAGGCACTTTCTGCCCAGCCGCTTCCCCGGGTTCGGGTCGAAAATAAGTTCGGCAATAGACACAATACCAATAACGCTTGAGTGTCTTGACCAGGCCGGAAAAACCCGTCTTCCACATGATCAACATCAGACTGGTAATAGCGCCGGCTGCCACGCCGTATGCCAGACTCCAGAGTAATAACTGGGGCCCCATCAGGGCGCCTATCCCCATCATGAGTTTCACGTCTCCCGCCCCCAGGATGCGTATTGCGAAAACAGGGAACAAGACCACAAATGCCAGCGCAAAACCCAAACTGGCCAACAAGACACCCTGCAGCTGGGCAAAGTAGCCATTGATGGCAAAACCACAGAAGATAGCCCACAGGCATAAGGCATTTGGAATTTTCTCTCTGGAAAGATCGAAGCCTATGGCCAGGATGAAGAATAGGCCCGAGAGCAATAGCTGTAGTGTTAATTGGGGATCACTCATGACAGTTTATATCCCTATTCCTGCTTCAGTCATCTGACTGAGATAACACCCAGACTGAGGACCAGTCCGGGTATTATGGGAGGCTATCTAACTAAGGTGCACAATTAGTGCTGACACCATTTACGGCAGAAGCTAAACATTCGATTTTTGCTGTTGCATTTTCACCCAAGAGATTAAATGCAGCGATCATTCCTCCGACAACCAGCCCCCCCGCAATCGCGTATTCCACTGCGGTCAAACCGCTTTCGTCTTCAACAAATTCTGTCAGTAAATTTTTAAGATTCATAACCGTTATCTCCTAACGACAAGATGCAGCACGTACCGAGATAACCGAGTAACACTCTTATTTGAATGACGCTCTTATAGGGCTCATTCATATGCTACTCAATACTCTTTTCCGTGTAGTCCAAATTAGTCAACATGCATAACATCATCTTCCATCGTTCCATCGACCTCACCTTCCATCGGCTAGCCTGCCAACCCAACAACACCTTAACTGCCCATTCGATATGAACGCTAAAGCTGTACTTAAAGGTAGCAAAGCCAATCAACTTACTTTGCATTGATTAAATTAGTGACCTGCCTGTTGGCAGGTGGAAAATGCCGGCCGGCGATACGATTTACAGCGCAACCCCTTATATTCAGGTGAAAATCTATATTGTTGTGGTCGATAAAGCCGCGAAACAGGGCATGTAATTCCAGCCGACTGCAAATGCGATCAGAGAATATATTATTGATATAGCATTAAAAAAAACATCAAAACTCAATCAAGCCAGCTCAAGCCTCTTCAAGTTAAAAATTTGTAAACAGAATCAAAATCAGGCCACTTAATTAATCAATAGCTCATGCTGAACAAAAGCATCCCAAGATTAATCCCTTGTTTCCTAATATTAATTCTCATTCAGAAACTATGGCCTGATGTTGGTTAACCAGAATGGGCTTGCAAGCCTATTCCCAAAAAGAAATAAGGAGACAAGGGAACAAGGGAGATAAAAAGGAGGCGAGCCGAGCTTAAATACGCCCAGGCCTTAGGTAAAATGGGATGACAGCGGCCTGGCCATAGAGCCAATAGAGCCAATAGGGCTTAAGCCTTAAGTGAACGGCATGAATTGGGTCGGATTAAGCTCCGACATCAAAATAAGCCGGCAAAAAAACCGTCGGCAGGCGCAACAACCCAGATTCAAGACAAGCCCAGGCGGCTTAAAATACGGTAGACGCTCGATATTTCATAGTCGATACCGAATGCAGATGAAATGTATGCTTTGATTTCGGGCCCACTGATCTTGTCTTTATCCATTTTCTTCAATCTTTTGGTCACATAAACAGACAACTGCGACTCTTGTTCCGGCGTCAGGAAGGGAGGCCGCCCCGAATGCTTCTTATCCTTTAGCCCTTTCAAACCATGGGACAGATAACTGCTGATCCATTTATTGACACTGGTGCGACTGACTTTTAAATAAGCGGCTATCTGATAGCGGGACTTGCCATCATGAAAATGCAGCAAGGCTAACAGTTTCAACCGCATTCGGGCGTTCTTCTCTTTGCGAATGAGTTGCGTGAGCTCCTTGGCCTGAACTTCCATAGCCTCATCCTTTATGATCTAAATGATAGATATCGGGGCGGAGCTGCAGCACTCCGGCATCATCGACCCAAGTCGTATGATAGGTGATATACACTGGCATAGGCTTGGGCAGGTTAAAGTCACTTGGATGAGGCTGGGCCGCCAAATTATCGATAGTGGCCGCATTCAATGCGGTATTTTTCCGCAGCAAATACTTTAACAGGGCCTGTGGTTGTTCGAGACGGATACAGCCATGGCTCAGGGCGCGGTTGCGCTTGCGAAATAACGACTTCACCGGCGTATCATGCAGATAAATGGCATTGGTATTGGGGATGGAAAATCTCAGCTTGCCGAGCGCATTTCTCGTGCCCGGCGCCTGAACCAGTTGGTATTCCGACAAATGCCCGGCTATCTGACTGGCCGACATATCGGCAAGCTGGAGCACCTGAGCCTCATAGGCTCTTGGCTTGCGCAACTCGAACCCCTGACTCGATAAATACCCTGGCTCCCGGCTATTTTTGGGTATCAGTTCACCATAGATGATGCTGGCCGGCGGGGTCCAGGTCGGATTGAGGGTAAAGCGGGTCAAATGCGTCGCAAACTGAGGGGTTGGGGTAGAAGACTTGCCCACTATCACCTTCATGCTCATCACCTCTACGGCGCTGTCGATGACATCCAACCTGAACGCCGGGAGATTGATCCACAGATAGTCCCCGGGCAAGGCGGGGAGTTCAAGCCAACGCCAGAGATTGGCTTGCATCTGTGAGATACGTGCCGCAGGAGGGGTATTCAATGCCTGCAGCGTGGCGCCGTCGAGCTCGCCATTTATCGCCAACCCATGTCTTAGCTGGAAATGTTTTATCGCCGAGGCCAGAGTTGGATCATAGACAGCCTCCCGATACGCATCCGCCTCTGCCGCGGCCAGATCTCCCAGCTGGCGTAACATCCACCTGAGCTTAGCAATCTGTGGCGATCTCTGTCCCAACTTGAACTCCAGCTGTTCCAGCGAAGGCCAAACATAGCGGGTCATGCCCCGATAGCGCCTGATCATTTGCCGCAGCCGGGTCACTTCCCCCCGCTGTGGCAACATTTGCCTGATGAAGGACGACAGCTGTCCCTGGTTGGCTTTGAGCCTCAGCGCCTGGGGCGTGAGTGACGCATCCAGACCGCGCTCCCTGGCGACGCTATTAAGCAGGGCCAGAAACAGTCGAGTGTAACTGGCATCCAATTCGGCCGTGGCAGCGGCGCCAAAACCTGGCCTGATTTCCGGTGACGGTGACGGTGACGATATCGAGCCCAGATCTTCGGCCCAAGACAAGAGCTCAGAGGTCAAGGCCTTGGGGCTATTGCCATCGAACCAGAGCAAGCTCTGCGCTGCGTGAGTTTCCTGTGCCGATGACACTGAGTTGACGGCCTGGTTTGCCGCCAACGCAGCGTCATGACCAAGAAGGCAAGCGAGAGCGAGCCCAAGAGCTAAACATCGCCGCCTCACGGCCTTGGCGTGACTGAGCGCCAACGGCGTGGGACGCAGCGCCTGCTGCTTGGAAGAAAGAGTGCCGGGTATGTCTGTCACTGAGCTGGTTTTTGTATCCATAATTCCCGTCTGCTCAAACAAATAACC
The DNA here is from genome assembly GCF_021412365.1 of Shewanella sp. AS16. NCBI lineage: Bacteria > Pseudomonadati > Pseudomonadota > Gammaproteobacteria > Alteromonadales > Shewanellaceae > Shewanella > Shewanella sp. AS16. The sequence goes on from NZ_JAKCLK010000001.1 coordinate 900,997, forward strand.
GAATAAAACGGCGAGCCCAATAGCTCAAAAGACGCATAGCAACCCAAATTCAGGGGCGAGTCATGGGCAAGGCTCGTGTAGCAAGCTTGTATAAAGCTCTAGTACAAAACCAGGCTAACGACAACTCGGGCGAGCGGCTCTGCCCCTTGGCCACGGCGATATTTTTTAGTCCAGGGAAAATTCATGACTATACTTTTTAAGTGTTGCCATTCGATGGTTTAGCTTATCCACCACAGGATTGGCGTTAGACGAAGGGAGTTGTGCGTGACATGAAGCTAAGCAAAACACATTCAGCACAAATCATTCTGACACTCATCATCTTGCTCTTGTTTGCCGTCATACTCTTCCCCGCCTGGAGCGTTGCAAACGCCCGCTTCGCGGTGCAATCGGAACGGGAATCCGGGGCCACATTGGCGGAGCGTTATCTCATTCTGGGCGACTGGCCATCGGGTCAGGGGGAGGATGCATTGCGCCACTACGACGACTTCCAGGTGCATGACGACACCCAACCCCATGACCCCATGGCAACCGAGAATAATGGTGACTAAGAGTCATGGCAGCTAAAAATATGACCTGGACCCAAGGTATGGACCACAGAGGCACACAGAGTACAGGAAGAGCAGCAAGCGCAGGAATGAAGGGATGAGTCGGGGGACATCAAACATGCCGGAAACCCAGAGCCAAACAGCACAGATCTCACTGATGCGTACCTACCTGAGAACGCTGGCATTCATGCTGTTTCTACTAGTGATTCTGTTCAATTACAAACACTTGATACAATACTACTCCGCCTTTTCGCTCGCCAATGCCATGACACGCCTGGACTCGGAGCAACTGCTGAGCGAGGGGCTCATCCTGGATATCGGCTATTTCCTCGGGGTCGTCATAGTGCTGCATGCCTGTTGGGCCGCCGTCATCACCCTGTCCTGTCGCCCCTGGTTCAAGCTGAGCCGCAATGAGAGCATCAAGACCCAGATCTGGCTGGTCCTGCTCCTGCTGCACCTGATACTGGCATTGGCGGCAAACTCCTACTTTTACCCAACCTCCCTGTTAGGCATCTTCCGCGGCACCCCTCTGGCCAGCGCGCCGTTCATCGGCTTGCTGGCGAGTCTGCTGGCGGCCAATTTCCTCTATGGCCTCATCGGCAGCCTCTACGCCTCATTGGGCATAACCAGAGTGAACACACTGCTCGCATCCGTGCTGCTGCTCACGGCCCTGATCTCTATCAATAGCCCCATGAGTGGTAACAGCACCGCCAGTCAGAAGCCGAATATCTTCATCATAGGCATAGATGCCTTGCGTCCGGATCATCTGGCCTATCGGGGAGGTGATAGCAAACTGGCCCCCAATCTCAATGCCTTGCTCGCCAAGGCCACAGTGTATAACAAGGCATATACCCCCCAGGGGCGTACCTATGTCGCCTGGATGAGCATCTTGTCCGGCCAATATCCGACCACCAACGGCGCCAGATTCAACCTGGCACCGCCCGAGTTGGTAGAGCACAAGTTCCCGCTGTTGAGCGAATTATCGGCGCTTGGCTATCAGACCAGCTATGCCATGGATGAGCGGCGCTTCAATCAAATAGATGAAGACTATGGCTTCGATACCAGCATAGGCCCCAAAATCGGCGCCGCCGATGCCATCATCACCAGCCTCGCCGATCTGCCGCTGGTCAATCTGCTGAGCAACACCCCGGGATCCCGCTACCTATTCCCTTATCTGTTTATCAACAGGGCCTATGGCAAGGCCTATGATCCCGGGGTTTTCAACCATGAGGTTTTATCCGGGCTCGCCATGGACAGGCCCAATTTCCTGGCGATCCATTTCTGCCAACTGCATTGGCCCTTCACCTCGAAAGATTTTGTCGAACTCGAACCCGCCCGCTGGGATGGCAACTACAACCACTATATGTATCAACAAATGGTCAAGAAGGTCGACAGACAAGTGGCTGACTTCCTCCAGGGGCTGGCGCGGCTTGGGCTGCTGGACAATGCCCTAGTGTATCTGCTGTCGGATCATGGCGAGGGCTTCATGCTGCCGCAGGATAGACTCATGGCCGTTACCGCGGCGGACAAGGCGTCGGCGTCCCAGAGTCACGGGAAGCTCGAAGTTGCCGCCTGGGGTCATGGCACCAATCTCCTGGCTCAGGAGCAATCGGATGTGCTGTTGGCCCGGCTGAGATACCGCAACGGCCGGGTCGTGAGTGCTCCACAGCGAGTGGATGGCCTCTTCTCCCTGGTCGATCTGGCGCCCAGCATATTCAAGGAGCTCGGCCTGGGCGCAAAGTCCAAGGCGGCCAGGTTCGACGGCGAGCCGCTGCCCAGGCCATGGATGCCCAAGGACTTGGAGCGCAAAATCTATGTCGAGTCCTCTATTCCCGTGCGTTCAGTCAATGCCAGTTTCATAGATGAGAAGCGGGTTCTGTCGGAGACGGCTTCATACTATGAAGTCAGGGCTAATGGCAGGGCCGTGATGAAACCCGAGGATTACAAACTCAGCATAGCCCTGAAACAGAGGGCGGTTTACTACCGCCAGTGGCAACTGACCCTGCTCCCCAAGGAAGACAGGCTCATACTGGTCGATACCCAAGCCAAGCATTGGCAGAACCTGGCCGATTACCGGGGAGCGGCCCCCTGGCGCGAGATGCTGGCCGCCCTGTGTGCTCACTATGCCAAGGACCCAGGCTTTTCCGGGCCGAGGCAATGTGTCGACAAGTATCTGGCGAGCAACCTGGGCGGCGCGGCGCGGCAAGCACCCGGCTCTCCGCCTTAACGCCCAGAGCCTTAGCACCCAAGGTTTTAACACCCAGCGCCTTAATATAAGCGCCTTAACATGAGCGCCTTAACATGAGCGGCCACCCGACAGACACACCAGGAAGCCAGACATGGACACATTCGAAAGCGGCGCCAGGCTCCCGGCATGCGAGCCGACGGCAAGCAGTGCGCTCCGGGTCGAGCGCCGGGAGCATATTCAGATCAGGCTGTTGCTCGGCTTGCTCGGACTGGCCTTCGGCGCCCGCTTATTTGTCGCCTTTCGCTATGAAATAAACTGGGATGAGTTTTACTTCTTGTCGCTCATCTACCGATATCTGGATGGTGAGCTGTCCAGCGGCTTGCAGACATTTCATGTGCGACTCTTCACTTGGATACGCTGGTTAGGCGGCGATGAAATAGAGCAGATAATACTGCTCAGGCTATTGATGCTGGGGCTGCAACTGCTGACCTGCGGCTTCATCTACCGTATCTGTCGCCGCTACACAGGCCCTGCCGCCGCCCTGTTCGCCGTGCTGGCCTACGCCTCTGTGTCCTACAATATCAGGATGGGCGCGAGTTTCAGGGCAGATCCCCTGGTGACTTGCTGCCTGATGGCGAGCCTGGATTGGCTGCTCGCCAAAAAATCCGGGCTCCTGGCCTACCTGCTGGCCGGCGCCGCAACCGCACTGGCGCTGCTGCTGACGCTCAAGTCGGCCCTGTATCTGCCGACGCTCGGCATCATAATGCTGGTCCAAATACTGGCCTCGGCCAGGCCCAAAACCGCCTTTTTCAGGCTCCTGGCCTTTGGTCTGGCGGGCCTGGCCGTCTTCTGGCTGCTCTATCTTTATCACAGGACAGGCGTCAATGTCATAGACGCAGACAAAGATGTTTCCATGCTGGCCAACAGCTTCGACAAGACGGTCAAACACCCAGGTCTGCTCCCCAGAAAACGCTACCTCTTCCGGAGTTTCATCCTGGATATGGCCTATTGGTTGACCCTGCTCTACGGCGTCAGGCATGTCTTGGCCGCCATGGTTAACGGACCAAAGGCGGCCCGGCTCAGGGGCTGCATACTGCTGACCTTGCTCTTGCCATTGGCCTCGGTGCTGTTTTATCGCAATGCCTTCCCCTATTTTTATGCCTTCATCCTGGCACCGGCCAGCCTGCTATGCGCCATCGCCTGGGATAACCTGGGAAAACAAGCAGACAGGCGCGCGGCGCCAAATGTGCCAAATGTGCCAAATGTGCCAAATATAAGAGAAGCGAGAGAGGCAAATATCATTAAGGGCCTGGTGCTGCTCGGCCTAGGCATCAGCCTGGCAGGCAATGGCCTGGTGCTGCCGCAAACCCGGAATCTGGATAGCCAACGGCAACTCCTGACCCTGATCCACAGGGCATTTCCTGCTCCGACAGCCTATTTGGATCGCTGCGCCATGGTCGCCTCCTACCCCAACGCGGGATTCTTCATGAGCACCTGGGGAATGGACAAGTATCGCCGGCAAAACCGCCCCCTGCTGGCACAGGCCATAGAGGAGCGGAAGCCCAAATTTTTCATCGCCAACCTGGGCTCGCTCGATGTCGAGCACAAGACCAACCTGAAAAGCGTGGCGGCATACCGCCTTCTGGATCCGGATCAACGGGCGCTGAGTGACAATTACATACATCATTGGGGGGAGCTCTATGTCGCGGGTAAACGCTTTACCCTGGAGAACGGCGCCAGCGAGGTACGCTTTCCCATCATCATAGACGGCCGCTACACACTCGAGAGCGAAGCCAAGGTCTCGATAGACGATATTCAGCTGGCCCCTGGAGAGACCCTGTGGCTCGGGGCCGGCAGCCACACTATCCAAGGGGCAGCGGCCCCGGGACGCTATACGCTGAGATGGGGGGAGCACTTGTATCGCCCGAGCGAGCCGGCGCCGAACACAGATATTTTCACCGGGTTCTAAAGCCTGCAATCAATACGGATAGCTAATACGGATAGCTAATACGGACAGTCGAGGTATGGAAGATGAAACTGATAGTGCAAATTCCCTGCTACAACGAAGCCGCCAACCTCACCTCAGTCATCGAGGCGATCCCAAGGCGCATTCCCGGCATAGACAGCATAGAAACCCTGGTCATAGATGATGGCTCCACGGATGGCACCGCCGAGGTCGCCAGAAAGGCCGGGGTGCAGCACATCATAGTCAATACCGGCAATAAGGGGCTGGCACGCAGCTTCCATACCGGCATAGAGACCTGCCTGCACCTGGGGGCCGACATCATAGTCAACACAGACGGTGACAATCAATATTGCGGCGAAGACATAGCGCGCCTGGTGCAACCCGTCCTGGCCGGTCAGGCGGATATCGTCGTCGGCGACAGGGGCGGTTATCGCAATCCGCACTTTTCGTTTTTCAAACGCAGCCTGCAGGTGTTCGGCAGTTTCATCATCAGAAAAGCCCTGGCGCTGGACATAGCAGATGCCGTCAGCGGTTTCAGGGCGATTTCCCGCACCGCCGCCCAGCAGCTCAACATAGTCTCGGACTTCAGCTACACAATAGAGATGCTGGTGCAGGCGAGCGCCAAGCGCCTGAGCGTGCAATCTGTCCCGATACGCACCAACAGTAAGCTGCGTGCCTCGCGCTTATTTCGCAACATCCCCCAGTTCCTCTACCTCTCCAGCAGCACTTTGGTGCGCATCTATACCATGTACCGGCCGCTGCGAGTGTTTTTCAGCCTGGGGCTGCTGGCGGTCATCATAGGCGGCGTGCCTATCATGCGCTTCCTCTACTTCTATATTCAGGGCATGGGGGATGGCCATGTGCAATCCTTGATCCTCGGCGGCACCCTGTTGGTGCTGGGCTTCATCATACTGCTGATCGGCCTGGTGGCAGATCTCATCAACTTCAACCGCAAGCTGATGGAAAAAATGCTCTATCGCATGGAGAAACTGGAGCAAATGCTGGCCGACACCCGGGCGGACGGCTATGTTTTAATTAGCGGCAGCAATGAGATTAACAACAAGAGCAGCAAAGACTTAGACCTCCTTAAGCAGCAGGGGCCGCCGGAGTGCCGGGTCGCAGCCACGGGCACGAATACAGACACGCAGACGGAAGCCAATCTCAGATGATGGGCCGACCGGGGAGCAGAGATGACACAGGCACGAGCCGGCGGACATGGGGGACATAACAAGAGACGTGTCCTCTGCGTCACCTCCAACTACCCCAGATGGGAAGGCGACAGCACCACGCCCTTCGTACAGCACCTGGCCCAGGATCTCCTGGCCTTGGGCTGGGAGGTGGATGTACTGGCCCCCCACGCGCCGAGCGCGGCGAGCCGGGAACAACTCAATGGCATCTGTGTCGACCGCTTTCGCTATCTCTGGCCCGAACGCCTGGAGACAGTCTGTTATCAGGGAGGCGCCTTGCTGAATTTGCAAAAGAACAAGTTGAATTACCTCAAGTTACCCGCGTTGGTGTTTTTTCAATGGGCGGCAATAGTCAAACGCCTGCTGTCGGGTCACTATGATCTGCTGCACTCCCACTGGATACTGCCCCAGGGGTTCACAGGTGTCCTCGCCGCCAAACCCTTTAACCTGCCCCATGTGGTAACGGTACACGGCAGCGATGCCTTCGCACTCAAGGGCGAGCTGCTGAGCAAGTTTAAGGCCTTCTCTCTGATGGGCGCAGATGCTGTGACAGTCAACAGCTCGGCGACCCGGCAACAGGTGCTTGCCATCGCCCCCGAATTGACCGCACTCAGCCTGATCCCCATGGGGATAGCCCTCAACCAGCCCAACCCGGACAGGGTCGCCCAGTTGCGCCTGAAGTTCCGCGGCGCCCAGGGGCCGCTGTTGATCTATGTCGGGCGTCTGGTCGAGCAAAAGGGCATAGGCGACTTGCTCAGGGCCGTGGCGCTGCTGAGCCAAACGCTCACGGATTGTCGCTTGCTCATTCTGGGGGAAGGCCCCTGGCGTGATGCCTTGGTGAGCCTAGCGGACCGCCTGGGCATAAGCCAAAGAGTGAGCTTCATTGGCTGGGTTGAGCCCTCGGACGTCCCCAATTACCTCGCCGCCGCCGACATCTTCGTCGGCCCTTCGAGGCAGATGCCCGACGGCAGCACAGAAGCCCAGGGGCTGAGCTTCATCGAAGCCATGCAGGCCGGCACCCCCGTGATAGCCACGGATGTCGGCGGCATAGGGGATACGGTAAAACACGAGGAAACCGGGCTCCTGGTGCCCCAAGACGATCCCGGGGCCATCGCCGGCAGCGTGTTGCGCCTGCTGTCCGAGCCCCAGCTGGCAGACAAGTTAATCTTCCAGGCGAAACAAGCGACCAAGCATTACACCAGGGAGGCCACAGCGGTGCAATTTGCCCAGCTTTTCGACGCCATGCTCCACCACAAATCACATGGGAGTTAAGGCTTGGCGCAAGCCGAGGCTACAGGGGCAAGCAGAGCGCATCCGGTTTTGCATTGAGTCTTACGGCACCCGGTTGGCTTAACAACAAGGAGTTATGAAAAGGAGCAATGAAATGACAGAACGACTCGATCTCCGGCAACGTCAAGGGCTGCACGGTGCCGACTATGTCGCCCGCTATCGCCGGAAATCACCGCAGCGATTATGCCGTCTGGTTGATCTGATGACGGTCAGCAGGAGACAAGGGTTACAAGATGCGGATGTTGTCGATTTCGGCTGCGGTGATGCTGTAATTATCGATTACATCAGAGATAAGGTAAGCACTTATAAAGGAGTCGACTTCTCGGCAGAGTTTATCCAGGTAGCCAATCAAAGAAAGGCCGCGCTGAAGGCCTGCAATGTGGATTTCACCTGTGATTCCATAACCCATTTCGGCCGGCAACATAGGGATTGTTTCGACATTGGGTTTTCTTTCGACTTAAGTGAACATGTCTATGATGATGAATGGCAAGAGATTGTAAATTCAATGTATTCCTGCCTACGTCCAGGCGGGCGCCTGTATCTGCATACACCCAACGCCGATTTCTTATTGGAAATAATGAAAAAACACAATTTTCTACTGAAACAATTCCCGGAACACATAGCGGTAAGAAACGCCCTGGACAATTGTCACTTCCTGGCTGAGGCTGGGTTTGAGGATATCAACGCGCATGTCATTCCACACTATAATATTGCGCGCATAGTACACCCATTATCACTGCTGCCTTGGGTAGGAAAATACTTCCAGGCGCGCCTTTTTATTACGGCCAAGAAGCCAATGACGGTCTGACTGAGGAGGACAGTTGAACACCCTAGTGCGCTGCTGCGGCCTACTCCTGGTCCTGTTAACCAGTCTATTCTTTGTCAAATACGCACTGGACAACTGGTCTCTCATCGCCGGCAGCCTGATCTATGCCGATACCTTGCCCAGCGTCTTGGCCGGGCTCTTCTGCTATCTCAATGCCTTCCTGATAAGCGCCATTGCCTGGCACCTCTTGCTGCGTGCCGTCGGCGCCAGCCCCAGGTTGCCAGAGGTATTGACTGCGCTGCTGCTCTCCCAATTTGCCAAGTACCTGCCGGGCAATGTTGGCCAGCATATCAGCCGGGCGGTATTGGCCCACAAGATGGGCCTGACCAATGCCAGTATCGCGGTGACCATGGTGCTGGAGATCCTGCTGGTCATACTGGCAGCCGGCGGCACCGGCCTGCTCGCCCTCTGGCTGAATAACAGCCTCCTGCTCTCCAACCTGCCTCAGCTGGCGACGCCCGGCAAGATCGCCCTCCTTTGTCTGCTGGCGCTGGCGCTGCCGGCCGGCCTCTGGTTGGCCAAGTCTTTCGGCCTGAAGAGACTGGCCGCCAGGTTCGGGATAACGAGTGTCAGCCTGCCGAGGCCCCCCTGCCTACTGGCCTGCTATCTGCTCTACAGTGTCAACTTCCTGATCATGGGGCTGATCCTATATTTGCTGATGGCGGCATTCGGCGGTGGGCCGGAGACGGATTTCTGGTTGTTGACCGGGGTCTTCTCCCTCGCCTGGATTGCCGGCTTCATCACCCCGGGCGCACCCGCCGGCATAGGGCTGCGCGAGGCAGTGCTGGTCGCCACCCTGGATCCCCTCTATGGCTCGGCTATGGCCTTGTCGCTGGCCATGGCACTGCGCCTCATCACCACCTTGGGTGACGGCCTGGGTTTCCTCATCGGCATGGCGTTGCGGCAGTGGCTTAAACGCAACCCCAGGCGGGTCATCAACTAGCAAACGGGCATGCCATGACGGCAAAAAAATATCACCGAAATTGGCAGTCTTTCTCAATATCTTTATGAAGTTAGCGGTGCTAGATTGCTGGTGTAAATGGCACTGAATTCGAGCGGTTCGCATCATGGCCATTGGTTGTGGTATTCAAATAACAAAAGGAAAAATCATGAAAATTTTATCCAGCCTGCCCTTCAATGCCAAGATCCTTATCGCCTCGGCATTGGTGAGCTTTGCGTCATTCGCAGCAGAAGAAGAGACCCTGCCCATGGCAACGGATGCGGATATCGCCGAACTCACGGCAGCTTGTCAGCAGATGGCGGCCGAAGATCAGGTGGAGGACGCAGATCTGCCCCAATACCTGCTAGATTGTGTCAACGATCAGCTCACGGAAATGGGCTATCAGACACTCACTGAACTCAAGTAAGCACTCAAATAAGCACTCAAATAAGCACTCAAGTGAGCACTCAAGTGAGCACTGGCCCGGTAATCTGACTCAAGAAGCCTGATTCAACCAGCTTGGCTCAGATAAGCGAATAACCAAAACAAGAGAGGGGCATCGAATCTATGCCCCTCTTTCATTCAGGCAAGAGCCTAATCCATGGCCGGCAATGGCAGCAGCTCGGCTAAACCACAAGTTGCCGCTGTTCCTCGTTGCCCATGGCCAGCATCACGGGATCTTGTTGCTGGCGCGCCGTGAAATCCCCCTTGGCATGCCAGTCGAACCAACCTATGCCAATCAGACTCTGGGCCACAGGGCCACCCAAGGTATTGCCAGGCCCGAGTATGATGACCTTGTCCGGGGCAAACTCTTTCACCGCCACCTGCAACGCCAGGGTGAAATCATAGGGCTCCACCACCTGATGCCCCAAGGTGTAGGCCCGCAACTTGTCGACATCCGCCCCATAACTGGTCCAGATGCCACCGCTGCCGTCTATCAGTGGCAGCTGTGGCCGCTTGAAGAGTTCGGGCCCAAGGAGAGCCAAACCTTTGGCCGAGACCCCCTGCAACAGCGGCGAGTGAAAGGCGCCATGGTTGTAGAGCCGCAGCGGATAGCGTTCATCCAGCGGCGGCAACCGCGCCTCGGCCAGCTTGAGTCCGGCCTCGTTACCCGCCAGCACCCGATAGCCACCCAGATAGATGGAGGTGAAGATCTCGGCGCCATCCTCGGCGTTGATGTCCCTGATGCAGGCATCTATGAGTGCCGTCTTGGCCGGATCTTTCACCCAGTCGGCGTCCATTTCCGGATAGATGAGCTGGCCGCCGATCAAACCGTCCTGCATCATGGAGCCCATGGTGTTGATCAGGGTAATAGCCGCCTTGGGGTCGAGCGCACCGGCACAGGCCAGGGCGATATACCAGCCCATGGAGTTGCCCGAGACTGCGACTATCTCGTACTTGTCCCTGTCTATGTCCATGAAGTCGGCCATGGCGCAGGCATAGATGAGTGCCGAGGCATTTTCGCCTGGGGTATGCAGCTTGAAGGCATACTTGGCTGCGGCGTCCAGTTTCGCCACCCCGGGTTGCTTCTGGCTCGCCCTGTAGTCATCTATGGCGGCGATGAACTCTGTCTTGTCGCCATGAAAACGCTGCAAATACCCCAGTTCGTCTTTGTTGTAACAGCCCCGCCCAGGGGCGACCACCAGCACACGCTGACGGGCCTTGGCTTGGCTCGCCCCAGAGGCGTCCTGGACTTGAGCCTCGAGGGCCTTGTTATCGAGAGTCTTGTGATTGAGAGTTCCGTTCATGCTACGCCTCCCTCTGACGTTGTTGCGGTACAGTGTTGGCCAGCAGGGCCTGCGCCGCCGCCACTATGCTGTCTTTGCCCGGCAGTGGCAGGGTTGCCGCCCCGGCCAGCGGAATGAAACTGTCTTCGGCGGTAACCCTGGCCAGCGGCGGACACTCGGCCGCCAGGGCTTCATGCAGGCAGGTCACTATGGCTTCACTTATGGATGCCGTCCTGCGGCATTCGTCGACGATCAACACATGGCGACACGCTCTGGCGGCCGCTATGATGGCCTCCTGGTTGAGCGGTGCCAACCAGCGCAGGTCCAGCACCCGCGCCGCCACCCCTTGTTCGGCCAGCAGCTTAGCGGCCTGGCGGCTGAGATAATAGCCGTTGCCATAACTTATGATGCAGAGCTCTTCACCCGTGCCGTGTTGGCCAGGCGTACCCAGCGCCAAGGGGGTGGCCGCATGCTCGGGCACATAGTCGAAGCTCCATAGGGCATCGCCCGCCTCATGCAGATCCCGGGTCATGTAGAGGGCGATAGGCTCGAGGAAGATCACCACCCTCTGCTCCTCCCGCGCCAGCCTGACGGACTCGCGCAGCATGGCGACGGCATCGGCGCCATTGGAGGGACAGGCGATGATGAGCCCGGGAATATCCCGGAACACGGCGAAGGAATTGTCGTTGTGGAAGTGGCCACCGAAGCCCTTCTGATAGGCGAGCCCGGCGATGCGGATCACCATGGGGTTGCTGAATTGGCCGTTGGAGAAGAAAGGCAAGGTGGCGGCCTCGCCGCGGATCTGATCTTCGGCATTATGCACATAGGCCAGGAACTGGATCTCGGGGATCGGCAGTATGCCATTGTGGGCCATGCCGATCCCCAAACCGAGGATCGAGGTCTCGTCCAGCAGGGTATTGATCACCCTGTTGGGGCCGAACCGCTCCACCAGACGTGAGGTGACATTGTATACCCCGCCCTTCTTGCCCACGTCTTCACCGCAGACCAGCACATTGTCGAACCTGGCCATCAGCTCGGTCAGCGCCAGGTTGATCAGCTTGCCCATGTGTTGCGGCTTGCTCAGGGCCAGCTTATCCGTGCTCAGCAGCCGGCTCAGCTGTTCCTCGGTCAGACAGGCAACCTCGGGAACTTTCGCTCTGGGCGGGATCACTCCGGCAATCACCTGTGCGGCCGTGGTCAGCTTGGGACGGGTGACGGCCTGGCGGGAAATCGCCTCTATCCTGGCTTTCAGCGTCTGGTACATGTCGACTATCTGTTCCGCCGACAGCAGGCCCGCCTGGATGAGCTGCAAGGCGCTGATCAGCAGGGGATCCTGCGCCTCGTTGTCTCTGATTTGTTGTTTCTTCAGATAGGCCACCTCGGCATCGCTGCCGGCATGGCCCATGAGGCGCACAGTGCGTACATGCAAGAACACGGGTTTGCGGTGGGTACGGGCAAAATCGGCGGCCGCTTTACTCACCTTGTAGCAGTCGAGAATGTCCCGGCCATCACAGTAGAAGTACTTGAGTTCTGGCCTGTTGCCGAAATTGGCCCGGATCCAGCCTTTCGGGGTCGGCGTCGATATGCCTATGCCATTGTCTTCACAGATGAACACCAGGGGCAGAGGCACATTCTGGTACGCGGCCCAGCAGGCGGCGTTGATGGCGGTCTGGGCACTGGCGTGGTTGGCGGAGGCATCGCCGAAATTGCATAGCACCAGACCGTCGTAAGGCATGTTCGCCGCCAGGCCCAGGCGCTGCGTCAGTGGGATGCTCAGCGCGGCACCGACGGCCTTGGGCAGGTGCGAGGCTATGGTGGAGGTCTGGGGCGGGATCGCCAGCCGTTTGCTGCCAAGCACCTTATGGCGGCCACCCGAAATAGGATCCTCGCTGGAGGCGGCGAAGGACAACAACATGTCGTAGAGCTGGGTTTCACCTGCAAGCTGGCGTCCACGCTCTATCATGAAGGCGGCACTGCGGTAATGCAGAAAGGCCATGTCCGTCGGCCTGAAGGCCAGGCCATAGGCGGCGTTGCCCTCATGCCCCGAGCTGCCTATGGTGTAGAAACCCTGGTTGCGGCCGCGCATCTTGCGGGATTCGAGATCCAGCAAGCGACTCTTGAGCTGGGATTCGAACAGGCCGATGAAGTCGCTGTCCGTCAGTCCCAGCCGCCGGTGATCCCAGCCGTTGGCCAATTCCTGGCTCGACACCTGACTGCCTGGCCGGCGGCCAAAATCCTGCCCGAGCACACGTTCGATAAATTGCCTGTCTATCAGAGTCGCACTGTCTTCCATATTCTCGCCATCCGTCATAGGGCCATGGCTTGGCAAGCTCGCTTGACAAGCCATGGCAGCATAGCTGCGCCCCTCACCCATCCGGCTCGGGGCGTTTCACTCAAGGGACCGGACTCCCGGCCCGGCGCCGAACGCTCCGAGGCTATCAGCCGAAGGCCTGAATGCCCGTCTGTGCCCGGCCGAGGATCAAGGCATGCACATCATGGGTGCCTTCATAGGTGTTGACCGCTTCCAGGTTCATCACATGGCGGATGACATGGAACTCGTCGCTGATGCCGTTGCCACCATGCATATCCCTGGCGACACGGGCGATATCCAGCGCCTTGCCACAGGAGTTGCGTTTGATCAGCGAAATGGCTTCCACCGGCAGGGTCCCGGCGTCCATCAGGCGGCCGGCTTGCAGGCAGGCCAGCAGGCCGGTGGCGATTTCCGTCTGCATGTCGGCGAGCTTCTTCTGGATCAGCTGGGTCGCCGCCAAGGGACGGTTGAACTGGATCCTGTCCAGGCTGTATTGGCGCGCCGCATGCCAGCAAAACTCGGCGGCGCCCAGCGCGCCCCAGGCGATACCGTAACGGGCCTTATTCAGGCAACCGAATGGCCCCTTGAGCCCCTCGACATTGGGCAATATCGCCGATTCTGGCACTTCGACCCCGTCCATGACGATTTCGCCGGTGATCGATGCCCGCAGGGAAAACTTGCCTTCTATCTTGGGGGCACTCAGGCCCTTCATGCCCTTGTCGAGAATGAAGCCTCGAATGACTCCATCGAGCTTGGCCCAGACCACAAACACATCGGCGATGGGCGAGTTGGTGATCCACATCTTGCTGCCTGTGAGGCGGTAACCGCCGTCTATGCGCTCGGCGCGGGTCTTCATGCTGCCGGGATCCGAGCCCGCATCCGGCTCTGTCAGGCCGAAGCAGCCGACCCATTCACCCGTGGCCAGCTTGGGCAGGTAACGCATGCGTTGCGCTTCGCTGCCGTAGGCATGTATGGGGTGCATCACCAGGGAGGACTGGACACTCATGGCGGAACGATAGCCACTGTCGACCCTCTCTATCTCCCTTGCCACCAGGCCATAACTGACATAGTTGACGTTGGCACAACCATAGGCTTCCGGCAGCGTCGCCCCCAGCAGTCCCAGGGCCCCCAACTCGTTCATGATCTCACGGTCGAAATGCTCGTTGCGGTTGGCCATCAACACCCGGCTCATGAGTTTGTCCTGGGCATATTCGTGGACGCTGTCACGTATGAGGCGTTCTTCCTCGCTGAGCAGGGAGTCGAGTTGCAGTGGGTCTTGCCAGTCGAAATGCTGTCGGGCCATGGTTATCATCCTTATCTTGGCTGAAGTGTAACTGTCTAATATTGTGACTTAAACGGCCTGTTGCATGAATTGCGAACGCAAGCTGCCGATAAATCAACCATTGCTTATTGGCCTAGCATAGGCATAATTTTGACTTAGGAAAAATATTCTTTTTCTCTGGCATCTATAGATTTTACCTATAGTATTGCTGCCACCAGTCCTGGCACCATGTTGGCGCCAACGGTCCATTTGCAGGAGAGCCGGGTGAACCTCAGAGCCTTGAGTTATTTTGTCGCTGTGATAGAGAAAGGCAGCATAAGCCAGGCGGCGAAGCAGTGTTTCATCGCCCAGCCATCGATCTCGGCCGCCATAGCCCAGCTGGAGTCTGAGCTCAATGTGCAGTTATTCCATCGCCACGGCAAAGGGGTGAGTCCGACCGAAGCCGGCATGCGTCTCTATCCCCTGGCCCAGAAACTACTCAATGATTCGCGGGCAATTCAGGCCCTGTTTACCAAGGCCGAGGCCCAAGTTCCCTTCAAGCTGGGGTTGATCCGCTCCCTCGGGGTACAGCGCATGAGCATGCTGCTCAAGGACTTCACCAACGCCTGTCCGGCCATGGACCTCACCCTGGTGGAACCGGATCAGCAGGCCGACGCCCGCATAGTGACCACCTGTGATTTGACCTCGAACGAACACTTCTTCCCCATGTGGCATGACAAATATGTGTTGGCGATCCCGCCGTCCATGAGCCTGAGTCTGAAGGGCCAGATACGCTTGCAGGATCTGCAGCAGCAACCCTTCATTCACAGATCCCCCTGTGAGGCCCTGACGGCGTTGCAGCAGCTGCTGGATCTCGAAGGCATCAGGGTGCAGGTCAGGGCCAGGATCCAAACCATAGAATATGCCGTCGGCCTGGTGGCTGCGGGCCTGGGCATCGCCCTGGTGCCTGCACTGCCGGCGTTGCTGGAACAGCAGGAAATCGTTTTCCGACCACTGCAGGACATAGATCTGAAGCGTACCGTCGGCCTGGCCTTGCCCCAGGTGGCGGTGCTGAGCGAGCAACAGCTGGCATTACAGCATCTATGCGGGCAATACAATTGAAGTTGCGGTTAAAGCTGTAACACTTTGCATCAAGCGGCAAATTGCCGCTGCCCTGGATGGCATTCGATGCTACTCTCATGAACCCTTTGTCAAGCAAGTACTAAAAGCACCTGCCATGTCCAGAAATTGCCTCAGCATTAGCCTAGGTCTGTTGCTCTTTAGCCTGTCGGGGCTCGCACTGGCCGACTCTGGCTGCAACCAAGACGAGGAGTGCATCCCCGTCGGCCAATGGGAATTGGGCCTGGCGCTCGGCTGGGGCAAGAAAACCAATCCCTTGGCGGACTATGAGGATATTCCCCTCTATCTGTTGCCTTCGGTAGCCTACTATGGCGACAACTGGTTCTTCGACAATGGCAATCTGGGCTACACCCTGGCCGAAGATGAGCACTTCAGCGTCAATCTGACGACCAGCTATAGCCTGGACAGAGCCTACTTCTACCGCTGGGATCCCAGCAATATTTTCATCGCCAATGGCAACAATCAGACCGCCGCAATAGCGACCCAGGAAAGCTTAAGGGACCAGGGGCCTCAGCCCGCCATCGGGCCCCTGGAGGCCAGGCATTTCACCCTGCTTGGCGGCGCCGAAGCCTTCTTCTATACCCCCATGGGGACATTCAGACTCGCCCTGGGCCACGACCTATTCGATGTGCACCGGGGGACCGAGGCCCAAATCAAATGGGCCTATAAACTGGCGCTGCAGCGCTGGCGCTTCGACCTGGCACTGCTGCTGGAATGGAAGAGCCGGGAAGTCGTCGACTACTACTATGGCATCAGACCAGGTGAAAGCCGCTACTGGAACCAAGAATACCGGGCCGAGGCGGCATGGAACCGGGGAGCCGAGTTCAGCGGCCGCTATGTGCTGAACGAGCATTGGGAATTATTGCTTGCCACCCGCTACACCAAGATTGCCGCTGAAATAGTTGCCAGTCCCTTGTTGAATAAAGACTATAGCAGCAGCTACTTCATCGGCGCGGCCTATAGGTTCTGATTTTGGTGACTCGCAGCACTCATTACATTCGCTTTGGCATACTCTGTTGGCTGCTCGCCATGGCGCTGCATGGCGAAGCCTTGGCGGCTGATAAGCCCCGGCTTGCCCGCCTCAACCTGACCCCGGAGCAATGCATCACCCAGACCAAGGCGCAGAGTTGTGATGTGGAAATCACCCTCCAGTGGCAGTTGGCACACGAAGAACTCATCTGCATCATCTCGGACTATGGCGCCAGGCAGCACTGGTGCAACGACTCACCCGAGGTCGACAGGCTCACACTGCAGATTGAGACACGCAAAGACATACATTTTGTCATGATAAGCCAGGCAACCCATAAGACCCTGGCCAAGGCACAGCTGACCGTCAGTTCAGTCGCAGCGCCGCAGGTACGCAGGCGCTATCGCAACCCATGGAGTGTATTTTAATGACCCCTGCCCAAGCCCCCCATAGAGTGTTACTGGTCGAAGACGATACCCGCCTGGCCAATCTGATCCTGGACTACCTCAAACTCAACGGCATGCACGTCGAGATAGAACGCCGCGGCGATACCGTGTTGAGCAGGCTGATCACCTACCAACCCGATATCATACTGCTGGACATAATGTTGCCCGGCATGGACGGTCTCAGCCTATGCGAGAAACTGCCCGAATATTTTGCCGGTCCCATATTGCTGATGAGTGCCCTGGGCTCGAGCGAAGATCAAATCCGGGGGCTAGAGCTGGGGGCCGATGACTATGTCGTCAAACCCGTGGATCCCGCCCTGCTGGTGGCGCGCATCAACAATCTGCTGCGGCGCCAGCAACAGCAGGCACCTGCTTCATCCCACTGCCTGAGCTTCGGCAAGCTCAGCATAGATCCCCACACCCAGGCGATACACCTGGGCAACAGCGACATAGAGCTGACCAGTCACGAGTTTGAACTCCTGTGGTTGCTGGCCTCGCAGGCGGGCCAGGTGCTCAGCCGCCAATACATATATCACTACCTGCTCAACATTGATTTCGATGGCAAAGACAGGAAAATCGATGTGCGCATCTCCCGTCTGAGGAAAAAACTGGGGGATAGCCTGGACACCCCATTCCGCATAAAAACCGTCTGGGGCCAGGGCTACTTGTTCGCCCCCGGGGCCTGGAATAATTGAGCCAGAGGCAAGGGCCAGAATGAAACGTCTCTTCATCAGTCTCTATCTATTGTTAAGCCTGAGCTTGCTCGGCATAGGCTGGACCCTGGACAGCCTGTGGCAACAGCATGTCGATGACAACGGCGTCTTGGATGCGCCGCTGCTGGCGCTGGCACAAGTGCTGGCGCAGCTGCCTGTTGCCGAACGCCAAACCTATTTGCAGGCAATCGACACCCGCGGGGCCATGCCGCTGCAACTGCTCACCCCCGAGCAGCTGGCCCTGCCGCAGCAGCGCCGCCTGACTCGGGGCGAGCTGTTCACCACCACAACCCCTGAGGGACGTCAGCTGCAGTTTGTCGGGCTGGGCACCCAAGTGCTGGTGGCAGGGCCAATCGACATGGATCCCAGGGCCGAGTCACGCGGCCTGTTTACCCTGCTGTTTTATCTGGCGCTCGCCCTGGTCATCCTGCTCTGGGTCGCGCCGCTGTCGCGGGACTTGCGCATCTTGCGGCGGGCGACCGAGGCCTTCGGCGAAGCCAAGTGGGATACCCGCATCGCCTTGTCCAGCCGCTCCCAGGTGCGGCCGCTGGGCAATACCTTCAATGACATGGCCCGGCGCATCGGCACCCTGATAGACAACCAGCGGCACTTGTCCAATGCCGTGTCCCATGAGATCCGTACCCCACTGGCCAGGCTCAAGTTTGCCCTCGCCCTCTTGGCGCACGCCGGACATGCGGATAAACGCCGGCAATTGCTCGAGGGCATGGGCCAAGATGTCGCTGAAATGGAAAGCCTGCTGCAGGAACTGCTGACCTACGCCAGCCTGGAGACCCAACCCCAGACGCCTGGGAGCCAGCCCATAGAGCTGCTCGCCCTGGTACGCCAGACCATCGCCAGAGTTCAGGATCTCGGCATCCAGGCCATTTTGTTGCATGCCCGCCAGGAGCAGATCCGGCTGCAGTGTGAGCCGGCGCTGCTCGAACGTGCCTTGCAGAACTTGCTGACCAATGCCCAGCGATTCGCCAGGACGGCTATCCGGGTCGAAGTGGGTCTATCCCAGGGCATGATAACGCTGGCGGTGAGTAACGATGGCCCCCCCATCCCGGAGGAAGAACGGCAACGTCTGTTCGAACCTTTCTATCGCGGCACAGTGGCAGACGGTGAGCATAAGGGGCATGGGCTGGGACTGGCGATAGTCAAACGCATCATGACGCGGCACAGGGGGCGGGTGACACTGGATAGCGAGAGCGGCGAAACCCGCTTCAGCCTCATCTGGCCACAAAGCCAGGAACACTAGGCCCGAACCTCAATCCAGGCTGAAATCGCCGAAGTCGAGATCGGCTTCCGGGGCCGGGTCGAAATTCAATTCAGGATTGGCCTCGGCCCTTTGCTGTTGCAATTGCGCCTGCTGCGCCTTGAGCAGAGCCAGCTGACGCCGGCGTTTGCGCTGCTTGCACAGGCGGATCACATCGTATTTCTGCGCATCGGAAAAGGTCTGCCAATTGAACCTCTCATCCCGGCTGCGCATGCAGCCGAGGCAATAGCCTCTGCCATCGGACTGGCAGACGCCGATGCAGGGGCTGGGAATGGCGAAGAAGGCTAATTGTTCCATGGGTTAAAGCTATAAGAAAATGCGCTATTTTTCTACAGCCCAGGCTAAATAATGGGCATTTTTGCTAAAATTGCACACACTCAAGCAAAGTGCCTAAGCCCATTAAGCCCGGAGAACAACAAGGAGTCCAACATGCCCTTTCGCCGCTTAGTCCTTCACCGGCTGATGTTAGCCTGTTTGTCCCTGAGTCTGCTCTATGGCTGCAGCAGCCAGCCCAAGCAAGACTATGCCCTGAATTATGACTTCACCCGCCTGCACAGTTACGCCCTGTTGCCGAATATTGCCACGGACGATCCCCTGAGCAGTCAGCGCATCCAAGCCGACATAACCAAAGAGCTGAGGCGTAAAGGCTTTGCCGAGCTGGCTCAAGGGGGCGATTTCCTGGTCGGCTTCAGCGTCCGGACCCAAGACAAGCCCGCAGATTCCGGCCTGTCCCTCGGCCTGGGCACAGGCAGCTGGGGGCGCTCCGGCGGCGTAAGCGTCGGCACCAGTGTCGGGATCCCCCTCGGCAGCGAGACCGCCAAACGCCAGACAATACAGATAGATATCCTGGACTCAGCCAACCGCCGGCTCGTCTGGCGCGGCAGTGACAGCTTCGATTTCGATACCGGCGCCGCAGACAAGGCCATGGCATCGGCCAAGGCCGTCGCCCGGATCCTGGCCCGCTTCCCACCACGGCAATAGCCAATATCGAACAATCCAGGCCAAGCGCCTGTTCAGTGATATAAGATGAGGTAAACTAAGGCAAAATAATCGGCCAAAGGCCAGTATAAAAGGTACCCGAATGAAAGGCTTTCAATTGACAGATATGCAGCCGCTGGGCACACCCCATTGCCAGGGAGCTGTCCGTGCCATGTTGCTCGGTTGTGGTGAGCTGGGCAAAGAAGTCGCCATAGAGTTACAACGCCTGGGGGTGGAAGTCATAGGGGTCGACAGATACCCCAACGCCCCGGCGATGCAGCTTGCCCACAGGTTCCATGTTATCGACATGCTGGATGGGGCGGCGCTCAGGGCCGTTATCGCCCTGGAGCAACCTCACCTTGTGATCCCGGAAATCGAGGCCATAGCCACCCAGACCCTGGTCGAGCTGGAAGCCGATGGCCTGCATGTCGTGCCTACCGCCAGGGCGGCGCAGCTGACCATGGACAGGGAAGGCATCCGCAGGTTGGCGGCGCAGGACTTGGGCCTGCCCACCTCGGATTATCGCTTCTGCGACACCCGGGCCGAATTTGAGCAGGCCGTATCCCAAATAGGCCTGCCCTGTGTCGTCAAGCCGCTGATGAGTTCATCGGGCAAAGGCCAGAGCGTGATCCGCCGGCCAGACACTGTGGCCTCTGCCTGGGACCATGCCCAGCAGGGTGGCCGCGCCGGCGAAGGCCGGGTGATAGTCGAAGCCTTCATTCCCTTCGACTATGAGATCACCCTGCTGACGGTGAGCGCCATAGATGGGATTCACTTCTGCGCCCCCATAGGCCACAGACAAGAGGATGGCGACTATCGTGAGTCCTGGCAGCCACAGGCCATGTCCGAGATGGCGCTCGCCCGCGCCCGGGAGATAGCCCATAAGGTGGTCACTGCGCTCGGCGGCTATGGCCTGTTTGGGGTGGAGCTGTTCATCAGAGGCGATGAGGTGTACTTCTCCGAGGTCTCACCCAGGCCACACGACACTGGCATGGTGACCCTCATCAGCCAGGATCTGTCTGAGTTTGCCCTGCATGTGCGCGCCATCCTGGGCCTGCCGATCCACGGCATACGCCAACTGGGTGCCTGCGCCTCGGCGGTGATCTTGGCCGAAGGCCACTCGGACAACCTGAGTTACACAGGCCTGCCGCAGGCGCTGGCGCAGCCGGACACTCAGTTGCGCCTGTTCGGCAAACCCGCTATCGCCGGCCGCCGCCGTCTTGGGGTCGCCCTGGCACGGGCCGAAGACACGGACGCCGCCATCGACAAGGCATTGGCGGCCGCCGCCGAGATAAGGGTCAGCTTCTGATACGGCACCCCAGGGCCTGAGGGCGAGGGTGCCCTCAGTTCACCCTGTTGATCCCTTTGCCGGCCAGGAAGGCCTGAATGTTGGCCACGGCGATATCCAACAAGTTTTGCCTGGCCTCGCGCGTCGCCCAGGCGATATGGGGGCTGATGCTGATGTTGGCCGCGCTCAGCAGCGGGTTGTCCGCGGCAGGCGGCTCGGTCGACAGCACATCGACACCGGCGCGCAGCCGGCCGGCATTGAGGGCGGCGGCCAATGCCGCTTCGTCTATCAGGCCGCCCCTGGCCGTGTTGATAAGCAAGGCACCCGGCTTCATCAGCGCCAGGGTGCCGGCGTTGATCAGCTTGTCGGTTTCCCGGGTCAAGGGGCAATGCAGGGATAAGATATCCGCCTGGGCCAGCAGGCTTTCGAATGGGGCCCAGGCGATACCCTCGGGCAACGCCTGGCGCTTGCCGCTGGGCTCTCCCCCAAGACTGCGGCTATGCACCAGGACCCGCATCCCAAAGGCCAAGGCGATGCTCGCCACCCTTTGGCCTATGGCGCCATAACCTATCAGCCCCAGGGTCTTGCCTTTCAGCGATTGCAAGGGGGCCAGGGTGAAGCAGAAGTCTGCCGACCTGCTCCAGGCACCGGCCTTCACCGCGCTGTCATGCAATGCCAGGCTTTGGCTGTGGTGCAGTATATGGGCAAACACCATCTGCGCCACCGCATCCGGACCATAGCCAGGCACATTGGTCACACATATGCCCTGCTCGCTGGCGGCAGCCATATCCACCACATTGGTGCCGGTGGCCAATACCCCTATATAGCTGAGCTCGGGAAGCCTGGCCAAGGTTTCCCGCCCCAGGGGAGTCTTGTTGGTGAGCAAGATCTGCGCCCCCCTGGCTCGCGCCGGGATAGACTCGACCCGGGTCCTGTCGTGACTTATGACCTCCCCCAGGGACTGCAGCGCCCGATCATCCAAGTCCCCGGGATTCAAGGTAAAGCCGTCGAGTATCACTATCTTCATCTTGGCCACACTCATATTGCCCACCGTCATAAGTTAGCTTCAACAATCTCAGCCGGCTTAGCCGTTAGCCGAGTCTGCTGCCTCAGCGCATGCCACGCTCGGTTTTGACCCTGTCGTAGGCCGCCTGGATATCCTGGGCCTTGGCCTTGGCCAAGGCCATCATCTCGGCCGGCAAGCCCTTGGCAATTAACTTATCCGGGTGATGCTCATTCATCAACTTGCGATAGGCCCGCTTGACCTCTTGATCCGTTGCCGATGACGCCAAGCCGAGCAAGTGATAAGCATCCGTGATGGAGGTTCTGTTAGTGCCCGGGGCTTGGTGGAAACGATACTCGGCCTGCCAGCGTTTCAACATGGCATCCAGCTGTGCCCGGCCGAGCCCCAGCTCCTGGGCTATGACCAGCAAGATGCTGTGTTCCTTGGCATCCAGCTCGCCATCGGATAAGGCCGTCTGGATCTGGATCTCGATAAACATCTGGATAAGCTCCGGTCGCCCCAGGGTGAGGCGGCGCAGGGCGCTCAGGCTGGCGTGAATATCGAAATCGGCTTCCTTGCCTTGCCTGAACGCCTGCTGCGCATCCCGTCTGGCATCGCCGCTCAGCTGCATCTGGTCCATCAGCAGCGTCGCGATGCGGATATCCGTCTGGGTCACCTGGCCCGATGCCTTAGCCACATGGCCCATGACGGCAAAGGTGGTATTGAAGAACAGCGCCTGGCGACTGCCGCCATGCAGGCCCGCCGCCAACTGCTGACGCCTGTCGTACATATGTCCCAGCCAGAGACCGAGAATCGCACCGAAGATGCGGCCAAACATGAAGCCTATGATGAATCCGAAAACCTTGCCCCAAACGCGCATGCCTATTCCTATATTGCCTGTTTTGAGTATGAGTACTGGCTATGAGTACCGAAAATGAGCACAGGGTATCAGTAGTGAGTCCCCATATCTGGCCCCCATGGCCTGCCGCCGGACCGGCTCAAATGCGTCTCGAGAGCCCGCAGGCGCTCGACCGTGCCCACATCGCACCAGAAGCCGGAAAAATGCGCACCGCTCACCCTGTCCAGCGCCATCTGTTGCCGCAGCAAGGGCGCCAGGGCGACCGCGCCTTGGGGGATATCGGCAAATAACGCCGGATGATACAGTCCCATGCCCGAAAACGTCAGCCTGGCATCGCCCCTGTCCTCGACCCTGTTGTCACACAGGGCAAAGTCCCCCTGAGGGTTTTGCCCTGGATTGTCCACCAACCAGAGGTGGGCCAACTTGCCTTCGGCCAGGACTGGCATATCAGGCAGACTGTCGATGAAGACATCGCCGTTAATCACCAGAAAAGGCGCCTCGCCGAGCAAGGGCAAGGCCTGCTTGATGCCGCCGGCCGTCTCCAGCGGCGTTGGCTCGGCGCTGTAATGCAGCTGCACCCCCCAGCGGCTGCCATCTCCCAGGCTGGCGGGCAATGTATGTCCGAGCCAGGCGTGGTTGATGACTATGTCCTTAACCCCGATCGCGGCTAAACGTTCGATATGATAAACAATCAGGGGTTTTCCGGCCACAGGGATCAATGGCTTGGGTAAGGTATCCGTCAGGGGTCTGAGGCGCTCCCCCCGGCCTGCGGCCAAGATCATGGCCCTCATCCCCTGGCCTCCAGTGCCGGAATGACGCGGGCGGCGACCCAATGGGCGAGCGGCTGCAACTCGGGATAACGGCCGGCAATATCGACTATGTAACTCAGGGTCAGTGGAATATCCGCCATATAGGCAGGCTTATTGTCCCTGTGGTTGAGTCTGGCGAAGATGCCGGCGGCCTTGAGATGACGCTGCACCCCCATGAGATCGAACCAGCGGCGATACCTGTCCATATCCGTGTTGTGATCCAGCAGGCCTTCCGCGATACAGAGACGATAGTGGTACTCCATGAGTTCATCGACCAGGGCGTCCGGCCAACGCACGTAGCAGTCCCTGAGCAAGGACACGGCATCATAGGTCACTGGGCCCAGGACGGCATCCTGGAAGTCGATCACACTCAAGCCCTCCTGCTGCAGCATCAGGTTGCGACTATGAAAGTCCCTATGCATGCCGACTGTCGGCTGTTCGAGGGCACTGGCGACCAGGCACTTGAAGGCGGCATTGAGCAGCCTCTCAGTGTCACAGTCCAGTTGCAGCCCCAGGTGCGTGCCCAGCAACCAATGGGTAAAGATCTGCAGTTCGCGCTCGACAAAGGCCACATCATACTCGGGTAAGGGGCCGGCTGCCGTAGCCGTGACCCCGGCTATCCGAGGCAAGAGTGTCAGCGCCTGGCGATAATAATCACCGACATTGTCCAGGTTTAGCACGGCTAACAGCTGCACATCGCCCAAATCGGACAACAACATGAAACCCAGCTCCTCCGAGGCCGCAATCGTCTGCGGCACCCTCAGGCCGGCATCGGCATAGGCCCTGGCCAATTGCATGAAAGCTGCAATAGGCACCTGCGCCGGCGGGGAATCGACGGCGATAAAACTGCTTTGCTTGCCATGAACTCTGAAATAACGTCTGAAACTGGCATCGCCCGAGATCAACACCGGAGTGACATGGGTATCGAAATACTGGCTAAGCCAGTGAGTTAGGGAAATAAATCTCGGATCGGATAAGGTCATCTCATGGCTCTTCAGGAAAAATTGCTTTATTATAGCCGGCATAAAATTTGGAAACAGCTAAGAAATTATCACATTGACTCAGCTGAGTTAGTTACTCCTGGCTAACTTTCCCGGCCCTATACTTGTCAAGACTAAGAAATCATAATCATTGACCAAGATGCAGACTCGTTACCTTCTGGCCCTGAGCCTATTACCCGGATTCGCTTTGGCAGAAGCCGCCGACATCCAAAGCCAATCCCAATGCATCATTGCACTGCCGGCCAGCCGTGCGCTTGCTCCGCCGCCACAAGGCACCCCTGCGGAACAGATAAGGATCATCTCCGACAGCACCCGAGCCCAGATGGGCAAACAGGCTGTGTTCAGCGGCGATGTCAGCTTTACCCAGGGAGAGCGCAGCATAGCCGCCGATAGGGCCAGCCTGGATCAACGCACCGAGCGGCTCAAGGCCAACGGCAACCTGATGTTCCAGGACAGTCTGTTTACCGTGACGGCCGACTCCCTCGAGGCGCGGATGCGCAGCAACACGGCCACGCTGAAGGGGGCTCAGTACTGGCTCCATGGACAACAGGTCCATGGCGATGCCGAGCAGCTGGAGATCACCCAGCAGAACAACCTGATCCTGACCAATACCAACTTCACCACCTGCCCACCGGATAATGTCTCCTGGTTACTGGAAGCCGAGAAGATCAAGATAGACAGTGAAGAAGAGTGGGGCGAGATCTGGAATGCCAAGCTCAGGATTGCCGATGTGCCTGTGCTTTATATCCCCTATATGACTATCCCAGTGTCAGACAAGCGCAAATCCGGCTTCCTGTTTCCAGGCTTCAGTACCAGCACCACCAATGGGGTCGAGTTCGCTCTGCCCTACTATTGGAACATCGCTCCTGAATACGATTTGACCTTTACCCCCAACTATATGTCATCCAGGGGGCTATATCTCAAGACAGAGTTCAGGTATCTGGCGGGCGACGCGCAGGCAGGCCAAGTCAATCTGGAATATTTACCGGACGATAAGCTATTGGACACCAGCCCCAACAGGTATCTGTATCACTGGCAACACAAGGGGGCTCTGGATGAGAACTGGCGGGTACAGGCCAACTTTACCGATGTCTCGGACAACAATTACTTCAATGATTTGAAGTCGGACGTCAACCGGGCGACAGACAACCAGCTATCGCGCATCGGGGAGCTGAGTTACTTCGAACGTAACTGGGATCTCGGCATCAGGGTGCAGGACATCAAGGTGTTGGGCGAAGACGAAAAACCCTACCAGGTGATGCCGCAGGTCAACTTCAACTACAGAGCGCCGGACTTTTGGAAGTTTGTCGATTTTGACTTCAATACCGAAGTCGCCAATTTCGAACACAGCAGATCAGATCATGCCACGGCCACCCGCTTGCATCTGGCCCCCAGCCTGACCCTGCCACTCCATGGCCCGGCAGGCTCATTAACCAGTGAACTCAAGCTGTTACAGACCTATTACTGGCAACAAAACACCCAGGCCGACTCAGGGCTTGAAGAAACCGTCAGCCGCACCCTGCCGCAGGTACGAATCCACGGCCAGATCAACTTCGAACGCCCGGTACAGATGTTCGACCAAGACTATCGCCAGACCCTGGAGCCCCAGTTCCAGTACTTATACGTAGGCTATCAGGATCAGTCCAACATAGGGCTGTACGACACGGCCCAACTGCAGGAAGATTATTTCGGCCTCTTCCGTGACCGCCGCTTCTCCGGGCTCGACCGGATAGCCGACGCCAATCAGGTGACTCTGGGGCTTTCCACCCGTTTGTTCGACGAGCATAATCTGGAAGACATGAAACTCAGCCTGGGGCAAATATTCTATTTGCAAGACAGCAGGGTCAATATGTCTGACACGGCCAATGCCCAGGCGCCCTCTCGCTCAGTGCTGGCCGCCGAACTCGACACCCGCATCTACCAAGACTGGTTTTTCAGTGGTGCCATCCAATACGATACCCAACAGCAACTGACCAAGAAGAGCGAAGTCACCCTGGACTTCAGGCCTGGCGCCAACAAACTGGTCCAGTTCAGCTATCGTTACGTTCCGGATCTGCTCAACAGCAGCACCAATGCACAGGTGAATGTCTCCCAGGCGGGCCTGCGCGGGGCCTGGCCCATAAATGATTCACTCTATTTTGTCGGCAACTGGTACTATGACATGGACCAGGCCCGCAGTGTCGAAGTCTACTCGGGCTTTCAATACGAGGCTTGCTGCTGGGCGGTACGCCTGAGTTACCACTATAGGATAAAGACCAGTTTTGATGACGACTTTGCGCCAATCCAAGACAATCGCGCCGAGTTCGAAACCGGGGTCTTCTTAAACTTTGTCATCAAGGGGCTGGGCGGCTCAGGTCCTCTTGGGGTCTCCGACATGCTCAACGACGGTCTATTTAACTACCGTAAGCCGCTTTATCTGAGGAATTAGCAAAGATTTATGCTAGATTGCTGAACCTAGACGGCGGCAGAGAGTCCAATGGATTCAACCCCTGACAACTCGCTATTGAATAAGCTGTCGAAACAGACATTAGAACGTGCCAAGGATTTTGTGGATGAAGCCCAGTAAAAAACTGATTTTTGCGTTATTAGCCCTGGTGGTTAGCCAAGCATCATTGGCAGCCCCGGAGCAACTTGACCGTGTTGCCCTGCAGATCAATGAAGGCATAGTGTTGGAAAGTGAAATCACCAACCTGATTGCCACCGTCAAGGCCAATGCCCAGGCGGCGGGACAATCCCTGCCATCGGATACCGCCCTGCGCACTCAGGTGATCGACCGCTTGATCATGACCCGACTGCAACTGCAGATGGCGGATCGCATAGGTCTGCATATAGGCGATCTGCAGCTGGATCAAACCATAGCCAACATAGCCAAAGAGCAGAAGATGACTGTCGCTCAGATGCAACAGAAGATCGAAGCCGAAGGCCAGAGTTTCAGTCAGTACCGTGAACAACTGCGGGAAGAGGTCACCCTGGGTGAGATCCAGCGTATCCAGGTGCAGCGCCGAATTCAGGTGTCACCGCAGGAGATTGCCAGCCTGGTCAAGCTCATAGAGGAACAGGGGCTGAAGGACGTTGAGTTTCAGATAGGCCACATACTGATAGACGTGCCAAGCAACCCCAGCGGCGAGCAATTGGACGCCGCCAGCAAACGCGCCAACATAGTACTCAAGCGTCTCAAAGAGGGTGAAGACTTCCGTCGTACCGCCATCGCCTCTTCCTCCGGCCCCAAGGCGCTCGAAGGCGGCATCTGGGACTACATGAACATCAACGAGATGCCGACCCTGTTTGCCGAAGTGATACGTGGCAGCAAGAAGGGTGACATCATAGGCCCAATCAAGAGTGGCTCAGGTTTCCACATCATCAAGATCATGGATGCCAGGGGCCTGGAAACCAAGGAATTGGATGAAGTCAGGGCACGGCATATCCTGCTGAAGCCATCCCCCATATTGTCCGAAGATAGAGCCAAGGCCATGCTGGAGCAATTTGCGAAACAGCTGCGTGCCGATGACAGCAAATTCGCCGAGTTGGCCCATCAGTACTCTGAAGATCCCGGTTCGAGTGCCAAGGGCGGTGAACTGGGTTGGGCCGATCCCAACATCTATGTTCCCGAGTTTACCCAGGAGCTGAAAGGTTTGCAGCCGGGTGAGATAAGTGAGCCCTTCCGCACTACCCATGGCTGGCATATAGTGCAGCTCGAAGAGCGCCGCAAGACGGATGCCACGGCTCAATTCAACAGCAACAGGGCACATCAACTGATCTTCCGCCGCAAGTTCAACGAAGAACTGCAGAGCTGGCTGGACGAGATGCGCTCCGAAGCCTACATTGAAATTTTTGAGCCGATAAGCAAACGAGGTTAACCTTAATTGACGACTAAACGTATCGCCATTACCCCGGGTGAACCCGCAGGTATTGGTCCCGATTTAGTGATCCAACTGGCTCAGCAGGCCTGGCCTGCTGAGCTCGTCGTTTGCGCCGCCCCTGAGCTGTTGCAAGACAGGGCCAAAATGCTCGGACTGCCGCTCACGCTGCTGCCCTACCAAGCGGGCAGCATGCCTAAGCCACAGGAGGCCGGCACCCTCACCCTGCTGCCCTTTTCCCTGGCGGCACAAGTGCAATGCGGTGTATTGGATGAACAAAACAGCGCCTATGTGATAGATACCCTGCGCTGCGCCGGCGAAAAGAACATGAGCGGCGAGTTCGATGCCGTGGTCACAGGCCCTGTGCATAAGGGAATCATCAATCAGGCCGGCATTTCCTTCAGCGGCCACACGGAATTTTTTGCCCAGCAGGCCAATTGCCAGGACGTGGTGATGATGCTGTCCACCCCTGGACTACAGGTGGCGCTGGTCACGACCCATATCCCATTGGCCTATGTCGCCAAGGCCATTACCAGAGACAGGCTGCAACATATCATCAAGATCTTGCATCGGGATCTGGTGAACAAATTCGCCATAGCTTCGCCAAAAATTTATGTCTGTGGCCTCAATCCCCATGCGGGCGAAGACGGTCACTTGGGGCGCGAAGAGCTGGATGTGATCATCCCCGCCCTGAATGAACTCAGGGATGAATTGAATATGGACATAGTCGGGCCCTTGCCCGCCGATACCCTGTTCCAGCCCAAATATCTGGATGACGCCGACGTAGTGCTGGCCATGTACCATGATCAGGGCCTGCCTGTGCTAAAATCTCAGGGTTTTGGCAAGTCAGTCAACATCACCTTAGGGTTACCTTATATCCGCACCTCGGTCGATCACGGTACCGCTTTGGATCTCGCGGGCACAGGCAAGGCCGATATCGGCAGTTTCGTCTGTGCACTGAATAAAGCCATTGAGTTATCCTCAAAACACTAAACGATTACATTATTAATGAGCAGCAAAGTACATTTAGGCCATACGGCCAGAAAGCGTTTCGGACAGAATTTCTTAACCGACAGCAATGTGATAAATCGCATCGTCGGCGCCATAGCGCCGGACAATGAGCATGTCATGGTCGAGATAGGCCCGGGCCTGGGGGCATTGACCGAGCCGGTTGCCGCTGCCGTGGACAAGCTGACAGTGGTAGAACTCGATCGGGATCTGGTCGAGCGTCTGCACCAGCATCCGGTATTGAAGCATAAGTTGGAGGTTCACCAGGGTGACGCCCTGCAATTCGACTTCATGCAACTGGTGCAGCCTGGCAAGAAGATGAAAGTGTTTGGCAATCTGCCCTATAACATCTCTACCCCCTTGATGTTTCATCTGTTCGAATTTGCCGAACAAATTGAAACCATGCACTTCATGTTACAAAAAGAAGTCGTGCTGCGCCTGTCCGCGAGTCCGGGTTGCAAAGCCTATGGCCGCTTGACCGTGATGGCCCAGTACTTCTGTCAGATAGTGCCAGTACTGGAAGTGCCGCCGACCAGCTTTACCCCGGCGCCCAAGGTCGATTCGGCCGTGGTTCGCCTGCTCCCCTATGAGACCAAGCCCTGGCCCTGCAAAGACGTCAACGTCTTGCGCCACCTATGCACCACGGCATTCAATATGCGACGTAAGACTTTAAGAAATAACCTGAAACTGCTATTGTCCGATGAAGACTTTGCCCAGCTGGGGATAGATGCCAGCCTGAGACCAGAGCAAATCAGCGTGCCGCAGTATGTGGCCATGGCCAATCTGGTGATCGACAAGAAAGCCGGCTAACCCGGGTTATAGGAACCGCCATGACGACATTGGAAGACTCGATCAGAGTAGAAGTGACCACTGAATATATAGAACAGCAATCGTCGCCGGACGAAGACAAGTATCTATTCAGCTACACCATCACCATAATCAATCTCGGGGATAGCGCCGCTAAGCTCGAGACCCGTCATTGGCTCATCACGGATGCCAACGGTCATATCAGCGAGGTGCAGGGTGCAGGTGTCGTGGGCGAGACGCCCACCATAGCCCCCAATACCGCCTACCAATATACCAGTGGCACCGTGCTCGAGACCCCTGTGGGTATCATGCAGGGCAACTACGGCATGGTGAGCGAAAAGGGCGAAAGCTTCAAAGCCGTCATACCCCCATTCAGGCTGGCCGTACCCGGGCTGCTGCATTGATGCTCGGGTAAGAGGCGCAGTGGCACATTATTTTGTCGGCGACATTCAGGGCTGCTTCAAGGAACTCCAACGCCTGCTGGAGAAGGTCGACTTCAGCCCTTCCCGCGATGAACTTTGGTCCGTCGGTGACTTGGTGGCCCGCGGCCCTGATTCGCTGGCGACACTGAGATTTTTTGCAGCATTAGGCGATGCCGCCAAGGTGGTGCTCGGCAATCACGATCTGCATCTGCTGGCGGTTCATGGCAAGCTCAAACGCCCTAAGGCCAGTGACAAGCTGCAAGCCTTGCTCGAAGCCGCCGATCTCCCCGCACTCATCTATTGGTTGCGGCATCAACCCTTGTTCAGGGAGTTGGCTTCACACAAGGTCATAATGACCCATGCCGGGGTCCCCCCCCAATGGTCATTGTCGACACTGCGTGAAGAAACGGCCAGGGTCAGTAAATTGTTGGCCGCAGAGAATTATCTGAGTGACGTCATAGAACATATGTACTCTGATACCCCGGCCCTCTGGGATCCGCAGCTGACAGGCATGGCGCGGCTGCGTT
Organism: Shewanella sp. AS16; assembly: GCF_021412365.1. NCBI lineage: Bacteria > Pseudomonadati > Pseudomonadota > Gammaproteobacteria > Alteromonadales > Shewanellaceae > Shewanella > Shewanella sp. AS16. Next base: position 932,339 of record NZ_JAKCLK010000001.1, read on the forward strand.
ATTGCATCAATGCCATGACCCGCATGCGCTATCTCTACCCAGACGGCAGCTTAAATTTCGATTGTAAACAGCCGCCCCAGAGTTGTGATATTCCGGAACTGCGTCCCTGGTATCAGGAAATGACGCCGCTGCGCCGGTCGCATACCCTGGTGTTTGGCCACTGGGCCGCCCTCATGGGGCGGGTAGAAGATCCCAAACTCAAGGCACTGGATACAGGTTGCTGCTGGGGCGAACACCTGACGCTGTGGCATTTGGAAGCGGACCAAAAAATTACCCAAAAGAAGTTAAAAAGGGGTTAAACTAACCCGCATTGTGGCCGATAACCTGCCTAGCATCTAGACAGTAATACCAGACAATTTAGCCTGTTATCGTTCGGGATAATTATAATAGCCGGAGTACCTATGAAAATTAATGTTGCCACCCGAGTCATTGGCGGATTTAGTGTAGTAACACTGCTACTGATCTTATTAGGTGGAGCCTCGCTATTCAACAATAGCAAGCTCAAGAGCAGCACCCTCATGCTGCAGGAACTCAGCCTGCCGGCTCTGGAGTCTACCGGTCATTTGTCTGAAACCATCAGCGAGCAGCAACGCCAGATCCTCATGGCTTATCACTCGAGCCGGTCATCGAAAATTCCCGCGATTCAAAAAGCCTTCGCCGAACATAGCAAGCAGTTCCAGGCAGAATTCAACGCCCTGTCGACTCTGGTGCAAGATCAAAATAACTTCACCACAGTCTTATCCCAGCTCAAGAGCAGTTACGGCGGTTTCGAACGTGACAGCCAAAGCATGATCAACGAGCGCGAAACCGCTCTCAGCCAACAAGAGGCATTGATCAAGCAAAGATCGACACTGGAAAATGCCGCCGATGAGGCATCCTCCATGCTGTTGGACATAATAGATCTGGAAACCAGTACCGACGAAGTGAAGCGGGGCCTTGCCGCCTCGGCGACCTCGGTCGACACCAGCCTCAGCAGCATAATCACGACCATTTTCGACCTGGTCGCCACAGATGAGCAGAGCAAATACGACATCATAATCAAAGAGCTGGATTACATCATAGGCGAAGCCAAGACTAAGCTGGCCTATATTAACCGCCACGGCCAAGGCCTGATTGGCGCCGACACCCTGACCTCGATCAACAAGGAAAGCGCCAAGGTCTTCAAGTTGCTCGAAGGCAACGACTCCATGGTCAGCCAAAAAGCCAGCCAGTTGAATCATGAAAAACTCGCCGCCACCAAGCTGGTCGCCATAGAAAATGACGCCAAAGATGTGAACAGCAAGATGGATAATCTGGCCACTAGTATCGAAAGTGTCACCAGCGAGAACAGCAACGCGGCAATCAACAACATAGACTCTGCCAGCATACAGACCATGGTGGTGGTTGCTATCGCCATCCTGGTCGCCATCATGGTCAGCATAGCCGTAGTACGCCCCCTGACCCGATCTCTGGGCCAGGTCAACAATGCGCTCAACATCCTGGCCTCCGGCGACTTGACCCATAAACTGGACGACAGCGGTCACGATGAATTTGCCGAGCTTGCCAGGAACTGTAATCGCTTGGTGGACAGCTTGCGCGGCCTGATAGTTGGCATACTGGATCGCTCCAACCAACTGGCGGCAGCGGCGGAGCAAACCTCGGCCATCACGGCACAAACGACCGTCGGCATTCAGGAGCAGAAGAGTCAGGTCGATCAGGTTGCCACAGCAACCACAGAATTGAGTTCCAGTGCCCAACAAGTGTCCATGAGTGCAGATCAGGCCTTGGAGCAAATAAAGCAGGCGGATCAGGAAACCCAGCACATGCGGGCTCTGGCAGAAGAGAATAAGCGCACTATCCTGGCATTGGCAGACGAAGTCGCCAAGGCCGGACAAGTGATCAATAAGGTTCACTCGGACAGTGCCTCTATCGGCTCCATCCTGGATGTGATCCGCGGCATCGCCGAGCAGACTAACCTGTTGGCACTCAATGCCGCCATCGAAGCCGCCCGTGCCGGTGAGCAAGGCAGAGGCTTTGCCGTGGTTGCCGATGAAGTTCGCAGCCTGGCCTCGAGAACTCAGGATTCAACCCGTGAAATCCAGCAGATGATCGAGATGCTGCAACAAGGGGCACAGCAGGCCGTATCCGTGATGGATCTGGGCCGCAGCCAGGCCAGTACCTGTGTCGAGAAAACCGAACAGGCGAACCTGGCACTGGAAACCATCAGCCAATCAGTGCATAAGGCCTATGACTCAGGTACTCATATCGCCCATGCCGCCCAGGAGCAAAATATCGTTAGCCAGCAGGTTTCCGAGAAACTTGAGCACATAGCCGCCATCTCGGAAGAAACCTCCATAGGTGCGGATCAAACGGCACAGTCCAGCCATCAGGTGGCGCAACTGGCCGAAGAGCTGCAAGCCTCGGTCCGCGAGTTCAGGGTTTGATGTGACCAAGGTTTGATATGACCAGTTTGATACGACATAGAGGAGCCTTGCTCCTCTATTTATTGCAAAGATAAAAGCATTGCTGATATCAAGGAATTGCAGATATAAAAATGCCGGACCCAGGTCCGGCATTTTTATATCTGTTACTTTTATATCTGTTACCAGGGGGCGCGATGCTTACTCTTCTTCGTCACCACCACCGCCACCCAAACGCTCATTGATGGCAGCGGTAATAGGGCTGGCGCCATGGCCGTTGGCATTGGCCCAGGCTTGGATCGTCATGCCATCGGCTTCGGCACCGCTCAGCTCGGTCGCGGTCAAACGCTTGGCGATAAACTCACCTACCTCATTTGAGCCGGCGGTCAATGAGGAGCGCAACAGACTCATACCATCACAGCTGACACCCGAATATATATTGCGTAACTTGACCCGGCTCTCTTTCAGTTTCTTACGTAAACGGTTTTTATCGTTCGACTTCACATAGTCACATATGTTGGCAACCAGCTGATCCTGATCGGCCACCGCAGGGGTAGGCACAGAGGACGCAGCAATCAGCGCAACCATAGCCACAGGCAAAAGACGCATCTGATACTCCTTTCTATTTTTATTTTACTTATCAAGCAGCCAAGAAACTTTTCAGCCCGGGCTGCAATTTAGGGTAAAAACTACGCGCCTAATTTAACATTTTTTTACTAATGTGATAAAGCGATATTGCAAACCGTCAGCATTCTTCCCCATTTCGCTGTCGACTAATGCCCATGCATTTGGATCCCAGGCGGGGAAATGCGTGTCCCCATCGACTTCGAGATCTATCTCAGTCAGGTACAGGACCTCGGCCTGATCCAGTAAGGCGGCATAGAGCTGGCCGCCGCCTATCACCACCAGTTCTTCACACTGCCCGGCTGCGGTTTTGGCTTCCTCGAACGAGGCTACCAGGGTAACCCCCTCAGGGGCATAATCGGCCTGGCGGCTGATAACTATGTTATGCCGTCCGGGAAGGGGCCTGCCGATGGATTCAAAGGTCTTTCTCCCCATGACCACGGGTTTACCCAGGGTCAGCTGTTTGAAGTGTCTGAGGTCCTCTGGGAGATGCCATGGCATCTGGTTATCCTTCCCTATGACTCGATTCTTTGCCATGGCGGCAATCATAGCGATACGCATGCGATGTCCTTGTATTCTTATTGGAGTGAAGCTGAACGCCTAAGTGGCTGCTACTTTAGCATCTCGGCCAGTATCTTCGAAACCTTTGAGCGCACGCACAGGCCAAGTGACGACAATAAGAATCGCGACTCTATGTCTTTAGCTGGGGGCTCTATGTCTTTAGCTGGAGAAAGTGGGGATAAGCAAGCAAACCTGGCCTGGGAAGCAGGCAGGTGAAATGGAGCTGGTCATAAAAACAATAAGGCAAGGCTGTACGCCTTGCCTTATCGATTCACTGCTGACTTGAAGGGCTAAGCCAGCGGGTATCCGTTGTTATCTTTGGTAGATAACTTCGACATCATAGTCATCATCATCGAAATCGTCATCGAAATCATCGTCATAATCTTCGTTGACCGAATCCGTGTTGGCCTGATGATAGTTATCCCACTTGAATTCGACTTCGGCGTCGGGATCTTGGATGACATCTTCGGCCGGCAGACTCTGGATATAGTCCAGCAGCTTAAGGCTCAATGCCTGAGTGCCTTCACGGTTATAGGCAGACATGGTATACACATCCCCGGTCCACTCCAGCTCGCTGACGATGCGCGCCATTTTTTCCTGCAGTTCTTCTTCGAGCAACAGATCTGTCTTGTTGAACACCAACCAGCGAGGCTTGGCCGCAAGCTTGGGAGAGTATTTCTCCAGCTCGCCAACTATTGCCCGTGCAGCGTCGACGGGATCGCTGCCATCAATAGGCTCTATGTCTATGATATGCAGCAGGATGCGACAACGCTCCAGATGCTTGAGGAAGCGGATCCCCAAACCGGCACCGTCGGCAGCCCCTTCGATAAGGCCGGGAATGTCGGCGATCACGAAGCTCTGCCCCGGACGCGGATTCACCACTCCAAGGTTAGGTACCAGGGTCGTGAACGGATAATCTGCGACTTTGGGTGTGGCGCGGGAGACGGCACGAATGAAGGTCGACTTACCGGCATTGGGCATGCCCAACAGGCCAACATCGGCCAGCAACAAGAGCTCGAGTTTCAGGCTGCGGACTTCACCCGGAGTTCCCAAGGTTTTCTGGCGCGGCGCCCTGTTGGTACTGCTCTTGAAGCGGGTATTGCCCAGCCCATGGAAACCGCCCTTGGCGACCAACAGCTTCTGTCCATGGGTGGTTAAATCCCCCAGCACTTCCTCGGTTTCGTGATCTACGGCACGGGTACCGACAGGCACTTTCAGCACCAAATCTTTACCGCTATGACCGGTACAATCGCGACCGCGGCCATTCTCACCACGTTCTGCCATATGGAAGCGTTCGAAGCGAAAATCGATCAGTGTGTTGTAGTTTTCATCGGCCTGCAGAAACACGCTGCCGCCATCACCACCGTCACCACCGTCAGGCCCGCCATCGGGTACATATTTTTCGCGTCTGAAACTCACGCAACCGCTTCCGCCGTCGCCCGCTTCAACCCTAATTACTGCCTCATCGACAAACTTCATACTTACTCCTGGCACCACCGAATGGAGGAATTATACCGCCTAACTTCGCAGGTCGCCAAAAAACTCTACATACCTTGTTCCAACCCGATATTAAGCAACCACTTACCTATCTTTGACAGCCAGGGATGCAACATGAGATCAGAACACAAAAACAGAAAGCCCCACCAAAGGCGGGGCTTTAACAGTACTGCTGAGTTCGAAAATTAAGCTTCGATGCTAATAAACTTGCGGTTATTAGGACCTTTAACTTCAAACTTAACTTTACCGTCGGTCAGGGCAAACAGAGTATGGTCACGACCAATACCTACGTTTACACCGGCGTGGAACTTAGTACCACGTTGACGAACGATGATGTTACCAGCTAGAACTGATTCGCCGCCAAAGCGCTTAACACCAAGACGTTTACTTTCTGAATCGCGGCCGTTACGAGTAGAACCGCCAGCTTTTTTATGTGCCATGAGTCAGACTCCTATTATGCGTTGATAGCAGTAATTTTAACTTCAGTGAACCACTGACGGTGGCCCATCTTCTTGTCGTGGTGCTTACGACGACGGAACTTAACGATAGTGACTTTATCGCCGCGACCGTGGCTGACAACTTCAGCAACGACTTTACCGCCGGCAACTAAAGGAGCACCAACGTGCACAGTTTCACCGTCAGCGATCAACAGAACTTGATCGAACTCAACAGTAGAACCTGTAGCAACTTCTAATTTTTCTAAACGAACTGTGTGGCCTTCGGCTACACGGTGTTGTTTACCACCACTTTGAAAAACAGCGTACATAGCTATTTTACTCCGATATTCCTAACACGCGGGCTCACTCTTGGGTGAGGCAGGGTGCTACAAAAATTTTATTGACAATGGGCGCGGAGTTTACGTGAAGAATCTACTTCTGGCAAGCCCTAATCGACAAAGAATAAAAAAAGCGCGGAATAGTGACGACAAAGCTGCCACAACTACTGTCTTATACGGATAATTTAGGTAAAATCCGGGGTATTATAACACATGAGCCTAAATAGGGGCCGGCTAATTCAACAGCCCTGATAACCAGAGACTATTATGGACTTAAATGCCATTCGTCAGCTGGCTGACACTGACATGCAAGCGGTCAATCAGCTGATCTACACACAACTCGAATCTGATGTTGCCCTGATCAATCAACTGGGATTTTACATCATCAATGGTGGTGGTAAGCGTCTTCGTCCTCTTCTGTCTGTGCTCGCGGCACGTGCGGTGAATTATGAGGGCGATGCCCATCTCAAACTCGCCACCATCATAGAATTCATCCATACCGCCTCGCTGCTGCACGATGATGTGGTCGATGAGTCGACTCTCAGACGCGGCAGGGAAACCGCCAACGCCTTGTTCGGCAACAGCGCCAGCGTACTGGTCGGCGACTTCCTCCATACCCGTTCATTCCAGATGATGACCGAACTCGACAGCATGAAAGTGCTCAAGGTATTGGCCGATACCACCAACTTATTGGCCGAAGGTGAAGTGTTGCAGTTGATGAATTGCAACGATCCCAATACCACAGAAGAAAATTATATGCGGGTCATCTACTGCAAAACGGCCAAGCTGTTCGAAGCTGCGACTCGCCTGGCGGCTGTGCTGGCCGGCAGCGATGAAGCCCTGGAGCTGGCGCTGGGGGAATATGGCAAGTATTTAGGCACCGCCTTCCAGCTCACAGACGACCTGCTCGACTATACCGCCAATGTGGACGAATTGGGCAAGAACATAGGCGATGACTTGGCCGAAGGTAAGCCGACACTGCCACTCATCTATGCCATGATGCATGGCTCCGAGGTAGAGAAGCAGCTTATCAAGCAAGCGATAGAGAGGGGTGATGGCAGCCATGCCGTTGCCGAAATCGTCGCCGCACTGCATAAATCCGGGGCCCTGGAATACACCCGGAGAAAGGCAATAGAAGAGTCCAACAAGGCGATAGCCGCCCTCGATATCCTGCCCGAGAGTGATTACAAGTTGGCACTGATCTCATTGGCCAAGTTGGCGGTTGAACGCACCCATTAAGCCTCCGAGACTCAATCTCAATAACTGAAGCCGTCGCCTGAGTGCGACGGCTTTTTTATGCCCTGCATCCCCATGGCGCCAACCTTTGGTCCCATCCCTGTACCTAGGGTTATGCCTAAGGTTGTACCTAGGATCGTGCCAGGGACCGGTTAAAGCTGCCAGTCTATGGCTCTCGAGCCCCTGGATGCCAACAGCTGATTCACCCGGGAAAAGTGCCGGCAACCGAAAAAACCACGATAGGCTGACAGGGGCGATGGGTGCGGACCGCTGAGCACAGTATGTTGGCTGGCGGTGATGACCTTGCCCTTCTTGATGGCATGGCTGCCCCAGAGGATGAAGATGATGGGTTGGGGTTGCTGGTTGAGCAATTCGAGTGCATGGCTAGTGAAGATTTCCCAGCCCGCCTTGGCATGGGAATGGGCCCTTCCCCGCTCGACAGTCAATACGGTATTGAGCAGCAGCACCCCTTGCCTGGCCCAGTGGGACAAGTCTCCATGGGAGGGGATCTCGAAGCCGTCGATATCGCTCGCCAGCTCCTTATAGATGTTGGCCAAGGATGGCGGCGGCTTGATCCCGGGTTGGACCGAGAAACACAGCCCATGGGCTTGCCCCGGACCATGATAGGGATCCTGGCCCAGGATCACCACCCGCACCTCTGCCAGCGGTGTCATCTCGAACGCATTAAAGACCTCGGCCTCGGGAGGGTAAATGTGTTTGCCTTGGCCGCGCTCGGCCGCGACATAGGCCATCAGCTCTTGAAAGTAGGTTTGTTGCTTCTCGGCATCGATAAAGGCCCGCCAACTGGCTACAGCTGCCATAGATAAAACTCCCTGAAAAAATGCCGCCTAGCTTAAGAGTCTCCAGCCCAAGGTGCAAGTGCCCTATAACTCATGTCGCCATCCAGCTAAAAAGCCAAAGACAGACAACAGATATAGACGAGTGGCGCTAAACGGCTGAAGTTTGGCGCCGACTTTCCCACATCCCCTTCACAGGTATCAGAGTCGCCTAGGCTCCCTCCTGAAAGCACTGCTGGCTTACAAGGTCCACAGCACCCTGGCAGCCAGCAGGATTAACACTATGCCGGAAATCTTGTCTATCAGTCCCGCCTTCTCCCTGAGCCTTGGCAGGACATTGGGGTGTGACATCAACAAGGCTATCAGGGTATACCAGAGGCCATCCACCAACAGCGGAGTCAAGACGATGAGGGACTGGCCGGTCAGATTATCCGCCGCCAGCACGAACTGACTGAATAAGGCGATAAAGAATAACATTATCTTGGGATTAAACAGGGAGATGGCCAAACCATCACGGGCGGCGGTCAGCACATCTGTCGCTTCCCCCGCCATGAGTTTGGCCTGCATGCCCCCCCGGGATCTCAGGGCTTGTACACCTATCCAGGCTAAATAGAGGGCTCCGATGATCGCTATGCCATTAAACAGGAGCGGGGCTTTTTTCAACATTACCGCCAGCCCCAACAGGGTCACGAGTGCGTAGACGCCAATGCCGATGGAATGAGCCCAAGCACAGACTATGCCCTTGCCGCGACCGCCCCCCAGGGTATGCCTCACTACCATGGCCAGACTGGGCCCGGGTGACATGGCCCCCAGACAACAGATGGCCAGCAGGCTCAACCACACGCTCACACTCATAGATGCCCCTCATTGTTCATGTTACAGCCATTAAAAAGGGCCCTCAGGCCCTGAATTTATATCGCCCCTGACTCGCGGCAGCTATTGCTCAATATACAACGTCTGCCCCACAGGATAATAGTGCCTATTGATTCTGCCACCAATGTTAACTGCAGCAATGAGGCATAGCGCCCACAGCCAAACAAGCATAGCCTCCAGCATAAACGCAAACACACTATCGAAAATTCCCAATAAAAAAGGCTGCTACTGCAGCCTTTTTGCTCACGTCAAATCGGTCTGAACCTGTCTGCTGAAAGGTGGGCAGCAGACGCTTGGTTCCCAGGCTTAACGCCTAGAAACGATAGCTCAGACGTCCATAGTAAAAACCGCCGTTATAGTCGAATGGACCACTTTCATAGTAGACACCACCCAACTCGCCCAAGGTGCCGTCTTTCAGTTTTTGCGCCTTTTGATCGAATAGGTTGTTCGCACCTACGGACAGGGTTAAGCCATCCGTCAGGGCGTAACTGACTTCCAGATCGACTGTGACTGCCGCATCTGCGACTTCTGAGCCCCAATCTGAGGTGTCGTCCGCATGGGTGGCGTAATATTCACCGAAATAGTTACCACGCAACGTCATACTCAGGTCATCCCAGGACTGAGCCCAGGTCAAGGTAGCGCGATGCGCCGGAATACCATCCTCCAAGCGACGAACCTTACCCGCATCAGTGGTTGCAAGATCATATTTATCGACACTGGTATCTGTCCAACCATAGGCCAGGCTGAATTTAGCGTGCCCAGACAAGAGTTCAGTGTCATAAGAGCCAACTATGTCAACACCTTGGGTTGTAGTATCGAAATCATTGGTATAGAAAGTGACTGCGGAAATGAGCTCGGGATGATCGACGCCCGCCGCCCTCAAGGCATCATAATCTTCAGCTTCTACCGAAATCTGGCTCGACTGAGCAATGCGTCCTTCCACCTTGATATGGTAGTAATCGACGGTCAGGAAGAAATCGCCATCCTCATACACCATACCCAAGGCATTGCTCACCGACTCTTCAGGCTTCAGTACTTTACCACCATAGAACGCCGAGAGAGGATTGGTTGGCGGTGCGATAAAGGTCTGAATTAAATCACCGTTTACAATGGATGTCTGAGTGTTGACGACGTTTTCCTGGCCCACGGTCGGCGCCCGGAACCCTGTGCTGTGGGAGGCTCGGAATGACAACTCATCTGTGGCAGAAAACTGAGCTGTGAGCTTGTAATTTAAGGTATCACCGAAGGTGGAGAAGTCTTCATAACGCAGTGCCGCCCCGAGCAGCCAACGCTCACCTATGTAGGCCTCGGTATCTGCATAGATGCCTATGTTATGGCGTGAGTTTTTACCCGCAGATTCCGGGCCGAAGCCTTTGAAACCGTGGGAGCCGATGTTGAACCCTTGATCCGCATAGGGCCCCGCTATCCATGAGGCTTCTTCACCTTGAGTAATCTCAAACGACTCTTCACGCCATTCGAAACCCGTGGCGAAACTGATATCTTCCGACAGGCCGACATTGATGAAACGCGAGAAATCCAGGTTCACCGTGGATTCTACTTGCTCATAGGCACCGGTTTCAAAATCGGTCGGGGTATCCAGACCCAAGGAAGGGTTCAGAGAATTTCTCAGGCTAAAGGTCGACTTATTATTACCTGTCCCGGCGCTGGCATCATAGTTCCATTCGCCAACCTCCCCCTTAACCCCGGCGAAAAATGACCTGTCTTCGACCGTACCGGCAAACTGAGGCGTATAACCGCCCGGACGAATTTGGTTCATAGCGAAACAGTTGGGATCTGCGACCATGTCGAGGTAAGGCTGACTCGTGAGCACATTGCCATCGGCATCAGGAATACCATCACCATTTGTATCCACTTTGGGAATAGGTACAACGCCACAGCTTGACTGATCACCATTGACCGCACCAACGAGCAGAGTCTCGCCTTCATCATTCGAATAAACGTTGCCGCGATTATGTGGGTTACGATAGTAGAAACCACCTACCACATCCCGCGATGAGTAGTTACCGAACGCATACAGATGGGCCTTGTCATTGATATCGAATCCGGAATTGATAAAGATGCTGTAGTCGTCGTTGATTTCAGGATTACCCCAAATCTGTGCAGGATCTTTAACCTCTGTGTTGCCCTGGGCAATCAGGTTTGCCGCATCGAAGCGCTGCACGCTGCGACTGGTGGCATCGGCATTCTTGTATTGGGCACTGATGTTAACGAAACCATCGTCGGTCAGGGGCAGGCCTATGTTGCCGTCGACTGTCGTAGTCGCGCCGTCGCCCTTGTAATATTCCCCCTGGCTAACAGTGATGGAGCCGCCTTCGGAATCATCCTTCAGCACGAAGTTCATCACCCCGGCGATGGCGTCCGAACCGTATTGCGCCGCGGCGCCGTCACGCAGCACTTCCACCTGCTTCAATGCAACACCCGGGATCACCGAGATATCCGGCCCCTGGGCACCGTCATTGATGCCGCCGCCCTGGAAGGCGATGACAGAGGCTCTGTGCCGACGTTTACCGTTGACCAAGACCAAGGTGCTGTCGGATGGCAAGCCACGCAGGTTCACCGGGCGCACCAAAGTTGCTGCATCGCTGATAGGTTGGGCGCGGGAGTTGAAAGAGGGGACCGAAGTAACCAACATATCGATCATATCGGTCGAACCATTTTTCTTGAGATCATCGCTGCTGATGATGTCGATAGGTACCGGTGAGTCGCCTATGGAACGCGGAGCGGCGCGCGAGCCGACTACGGCAATTTTTTCAACATTTTCAAGTTTTGTTTCTTCCTCTGCAGCAAAGGCTTGGGTACTGACCAGTGCTCCCGATAGCGCAATTGAAATGGCCAAACTTAATGAGCTAACCCCGAACTTTTTATTTTTCATCATCATTCATTCTCTCAACTGCTTGTTATCATTATTTTTCATGTTCGTATCTGTTGGCTGTTCCGGAATTCATCCTTAGACCAAAAAACACTAAACAGGAACACCTTGAAAACATTTTTATAACAATAAGTGAACAATTACCATAACAAATTGTCATCATATGCAGGGTAAATCCATCACCCCAGCATTTTCAAATAGTTACAAATTAAATTATTTACGAACACGCATTTGGTATCGGGCAATGCATGAGGGACGGCCGGGGCACTCATGCACCAGATTGTGATCCCGATCTGATGCGCGATATGTCGTGAGTTGATTTTTGCCGCTATACTGAGCCAAAGTCGACAAGTGCAACCAGCGCCCATTTCTATGTCCCAGCCTAAACAGACACCAGAGCCAGCCTCGGCGGCATACCCAAGTTTTCTGCCGGAAAATACCCTACTGCTCAACGCCGTCGGTGAAGGCATCTATGGCTTCGATCTGGCGGGCAATGCAGTCTTCATCAACCCGGCCGCCGAACGCATGACGGGTTGGAAGAATGCCGAGCTGCTGGGCAAGAATATCCACGAATGCCATCATCACAGTCATGCCGACGGCAGCCACTATCCCAGGGAAGACTGCCCCATCTTCAATACACTCAAAGATGGTATCGCCAGGGAAATAGATCAGGATGTCTTCTGGCGCAAAGATGGCAGCAGTTTTCCCGTGCATTACACGTCCACCCCTGTCTACAAGGACAACAAGCTGGTGGGAGTAGTGGCGATATTTCGTGATATCAGCATCCAGAAACAGACGGAAGCCTCCCTGAGACAGGCGCTGTCACAGGTGCAGGCCTTATCCGAACGTCTCACCAGTGAGAATCACTATCTGCAGGCCGAGCTGGCGGACAAGAGTGGTGACATGGGGATCTCAGGCAAGAGCCCGGCGATACAGGAGATGCTCAAACAGATCCAACTGGTCGCCAACACCGACAGCACAGTGCTTATTTGTGGCGAGAATGGGACGGGCAAGGAATTGGTCGCCCGTAACCTGCATAGATTGAGTCATAGGCGGGATAAGCCGATGATCAGCGTCAATTGCGCCGCCTTCTCCGCCGCATTGCTCGAGAGTGAGCTGTTCGGCCATGAGAAAGGGGCCTTCACCGGGGCGACCCACAGGCGCAAGGGCCGCTTCGAACTGGCGGACGGGGGCACACTGTTTCTCGACGAGGTGGCCGAGCTGAGCCTGCAAGCCCAGTCCAAGCTCTTGCGGGTGATCCAGGAGCAGACCTTCGAACGTGTCGGCGGCAGCGATACCCTGAAGGTGGACATACGCCTGGTGGCCGCCAGTCACCACAACTTGCTGAAAAGAGTCGAGCAAGGCCTGTTTCGCATGGATCTCTTCTATCGGCTCAACGTCTTTCCCATCAATGTGCCGCCGCTGCGGGAACGTCTCGGCGACATTCCCAACCTTGTGGCGGACATACTCCCTAAACTGAATCATAAGCTGGGCAAGAAAATTCGCGCGGTCAGCCAGAAGGGGCTGGCCAAATTGGCCTCATATACCTGGCCCGGTAATGTCCGGGAACTGCAGAACCTGCTCGAGCGAGAAGCCATACTGGCCCAGGGCGAACTCTTGCACATAGGAACCATGCCCAGCACCTCACCCCCCCAGACGGGCGCACTGCCAACCTTGGCCGAGGCCGAAGCGGCACTGATCCTGCGTACCCTGAAACAACTCAACTGGCGCATCGCCGGCGACAAGGGGGCCGCCAGGCTCTTGGGGGTGCCGCCCAGCACCCTGAGATCCCGGATGCAAAAACTGGGGATCCAAAGACAAGCACCAGAGTAAAAACACGATATATCGCCAATAAGCGATATATCGTGTATTACGTCTGACGGGTTGAATTTAAAATCACGTAAAATCAATATGATACAGAAATTCATTGTTGGCCCGCGATTTGCTCTGACTCCTGATAATTCGTATGCAATACTTCAGGAAACCTTATGTCGAATCACAACCCCTCCCCCAGCCAGGTGCAACATGCCACTCCCCGTGCCATTCAGCAAACAATTCCAATCGTCCAGCTCGAGCCCGGCGGCGGCAAGATCCACTTCAGGGAGCAGAAAGGCGATTTCCAGCGATTGCGCACCCGGCTCAACAGCCTGCTGGTGTGCCTATTCCTGTTCATTCCCTTCCTGAACTACCAGGGACACCAAGCCATTCTGTTCGACATAGTGCAGCAACAGTTTTTCTTCTTCGGTATCAGCCTCTGGCCCCAGGATTTCACCCTGTTGGCCTGGGTATTCATCATCGCCGCCTTCGGACTCTTCTTCGTCACCGTCTTCTGGGGGCGGGTCTGGTGCGGCTATCTCTGCCCACAGACGGCCTGGACCTTCATGTTCTCCTGGGTAGAAAACCGCATCGAGGGCAACAGCAACAACCGCAAGGCATTGGATAAGGCGCCCTGGAGCCTGACCAAGTTCAGAAAGCGCCTGGCTAAGCATGGCCTCTGGGGACTGATGGCCTTGTTGACCGGCTGTGGTTTCATAGGTTACTTCATTCCCGCTCGCGAACTCTATGTCGACATCTTCAGTTTCAGCGCCGGCTTCTGGGTCACCTCCTGGGTATGGTTCTTCGCCCTCTGCACCTATCTCAATGCGGGTTGGATGCGGGAGATGATGTGCCTGCACTGCTGCCCCTATGCCAGATTCCAGTCGGTGATGTTCGACGCCAATACCAAGACAGTGACCTATGATGCCGCCAGGGGGGAAGCCAGGGGACCGAGAAAACGCAAACAGGAGACCCAACTGGGCGATTGCGTCGACTGTAATCTGTGTGTCGACGTCTGCCCGACCGGCATAGACATACGCAACGGCCTGCAGTACGAGTGCATCAACTGTGGCGCCTGTGTCGACGCCTGCAACCAAACCATGGAGAAATTCGGCTATCCCCTCAACCTCATAGGCTACGCCAGCGAGAATCAACTCAAGGGCCAAAAGCATGTTATCTGGCGCTCACCGAGATTCCTTGGCTATGGCGCCGCCGTGTTGATCATGCTGGTCATCCTGGGGCTGGACATGCGCAGCCGCAGCGAGATCCAACTGAACGTGATCCGGGATCGCCAGAGCCTGTACAGGGAAACCCTGGACGAGATGATAGAAAACAGTTACCGGCTCAAGATACGCAACAAGACCCAGCAGGACAGGGAGTATCAGTTGCAAGTCGGCGGCAATCCTCAGTATCGGCTGTTGGCCGACGCCAGGCTGCTGATCCATGCAGGTGAACAGCTGGACTACCCCATCACGGTTCAGGCACCGAGTGCCGCCCTGGATACGAGTCGCCAAACCATAGACTTTATCGTCACAGACATGGACGCAAACGGCCAGGCCCAGACTGTTTCTCAATCCTCGAGCTTCTTCAGCCACTGAGGCGCCGACTTAGCCCGCCGGCTCCACACCCCAAGTGCATAGCGCAAGTTATGCACCAAGGTCGAGCCGGCTGACCATTGCCATTTCACAGACTGACCATTTGCATTTCACAGCTCACAGCCACTGCCCGCTGCCACTGCCGGCCCAGGTTGGCGGCCAACGGCTTTTTTTCACTCCGGCATTGCCTCCCAAGCCATTCCACACTAATCTAAACAACTGTTTTATTTTATAATAACAATAATAAGCTTCGCGGCCAGAGGTAACAGAAATGCCCTATGATATAGATACCAAGCTGACATTGAGCCAATATCCGTCCCTGATCGACCTCATAGAACAGAGCTGCGAGCGTTATCAAGATAAGCCCGCCTATATCTGCCAGGGTAAGTGCAGCAGTTTCACCGAGATAGAAACTCTGTCGCGTCATTTCGCCGCCTACCTGCAGCATAGGACAGAGCTGAAGCCGGGGGATAGAATCGCCATCCAGCTCCCCAACATCACCCAGTTTGTGATCGCCGCCTATGGTGCCATCCGCGCCGGATTGGTGTTGGTCAACACCAATCCCCTCTATACCGAGCGGGAGCTCATCCACCAATTCAATGACTCGGGTGCCAAGGCACTGGTGGTGCTGTCGGATCTGCTGCCGACCCTGGCCAAGGTGATCAACAGTACCCGGCTGAGCCTGGTGATCTCCACCCATCTGCAGGATCTTATCTCCCCCCAGGTACACCCCAAGACGGGACTGAAAAATGTCGAGTTTTGCCAGGTGCTCGCCGAGGGAGCCAAGCTGACCTATAGCCGCTGCCATGCCACCCAAGACAGCTTGGCGGCGCTGCAATACACGGGCGGCACCACAGGCCTGTCCAAGGGGGCCATGCTGAGCCACGGCAACCTGATTGCCAATGCACTGCAATGCAAATCGCGCCTGGGCGATACTCTGGTCGAAGGTGAAGGCATCTATGTTGCGCCCTTGCCGGTTTACCACATCTACGCCTTCCTGCTCAATCTGGTGTTGTTTTTCGAGCGCGGCGCCTGCTCCCTGTTGATCGCCAATCCAAGGGACATAGGGGCGCTGATAAAGACACTGGCCAAATACCCCTTCACCGGGTTTGCCGGACTCAACACCTTATTCGTCGCCCTATGTCATCAGCAGGAATTCAAGGCGCTGGACTTCAGTCACCTCAAGCTCACCATCTCAGGCGGCACCGCCTTGACCCAGACAGCGGCCAGCCTATGGCAACAAACCACGGGCTGCACCATTTCCGAAGGCTATGGCCTGTCCGAGACCTCCCCAGTGGTAACACTCAACGCCCCTGGCCAGGAACAACTGGGCACCATAGGCAAGCCTTTGCTGGAGACCCAGGTGAAACTGCTGGATGAAGAAGGCCATGAAGTCGCCCCAGGGCAGGCCGGCGAGTTAGCGGTGAAAGGCCCTCAGGTGATGCAGGGCTATTGGCAGCAGCCGGAAGAAACCGCGGCTGTGATGACTGAGGATGGTTTCTTCAAGACAGGGGATATTGCCATGGTCACGGCCGCCGGCCTGTACAAGATAGTCGACCGCAAGAAGGACATGATCATAGTCTCGGGCTTCAACGTCTACCCCAACGAGGTAGAGGAAGTCTTGAGCCGTCATGCCGGCGTGCTCGAATGCGCCGTGATTGGGGTCGAGGATGAAATCACGGGTGAAGCGGTGAAAGCCTTCATAGTGCCGGCGGACCCTGAGTTCGAAGCCGCCGCGACCGAGGCGCAATTACTCGCCCATTGCCGTGAAGAACTGGCGGCCTATAAGATCCCGAAAATTATCGCATTCGTGCCGCAACTGCCCAAGAGTACCGTCGGCAAGATACTCAGGCGGGCCTTGCGCTGAGGCCTATCGGCGCCATCAGCAGCACGGCGCCGCATTTCCCGCTCTCAAGCTTCCCCAAAACTCAGTAAAACTCAGCAAAAAAAAGCCGGCTCAGTGAGCCGGCCTTGTCATACTGTAACGGCCAGAGGCGCAGCGCGCCTCCGGCGGCTTAACGAGGTTGAATAATCAAAGGTTCGAAGGTCGCAGTGGCATTGGCACTGGCACCCTTACGCCCAATATATTGCTGGCCTTCCATCAAGGTGTAGTAGACATCGACATAGTCATCGTCGTTGGTAAACCAGGCATCGGGCATGGCGCTCAGGATGCCATTGGTGATCTGGGGTATGATGGCGAATTGCTGCACCTCGGGATCCGGGATCAGCTTCATGATGGCCGTCGCCGCCTCCAGCAACTTACTGGCCAGATCTTTGTAGTTGGTACCATCGTCATGCTCCATCAGTATCATGTCGGCGGCGCCCCAACGATAGCGATCCCAGTGGATCACCACCTGATTGGGGTAATAAGTGGATTCGGCGTAATCCAGATAAGGCATTTCTACCACATCCAGCATGGGCTCATCGCGGCTGGGATCGACCCCAGTGACTATGCCATAGACCTCGGCCTTACCCGATATCCAGGGCTCCATATCGTCCTGCAGGCTGATCTCCTTGATCAGCGTCGTCGAAATGGGATTGGTCTCCGCCAGCGTCGTCAGGCTAAGTGCCTTGGCCTGAGCCGTTCCATCGGCCAGATGGGCGGCGAAGGTTTGGCGCATCTGCTCCATACCCGCCTGAAAGGCTTTTCTCTCATCCAAACCTATGACGAACACAGGCTGATCAGGCAGATTATAGACATCCAGCTGATGAATATTGCCCTGTATATCGAAGGCCTCGATATAATCCCAATGGCTGTCATCGCCATCCGGAGCGTAGGCAAACAACGGACTCTCGCCCTGTTGCCAATCGGCAACCATGGACTCATCGGCCAGGCGCAGCTGTACCAGTGAGTCTTGCATCTCATCCAAGCCCTTGGCATGGCGAATATGCTGATCGGCCTGACGCAATGCATTACCGTTCATCGTACTACCGGACAGCAACTCATCAGCATTTATCACTAGATCATACTGGGTGATTTTTTCACGCAATATGGGAGCCAACTTGGCGTACTGAGCACTGATATTCAGGGCTATATCACGCTTGCTGTCGGCGAGATTGACCTGGGTATCTGTGAGACTAAAATCGGCGGCTTCCCTGTCCTTGGCTTGAACCGCCAGTGACGAAGCAGATAATAAAAATATCAGGGTAGATGTTATTTTTTTCATGTAAGTTCCTATAAATTATTGTAAATGAGGCATCCAAACCTCGGGTGATATACCAGCATATGTCGAAGAAGATGTAAACAGAATGCAACGCATTTTCATTGCTCAAGATCCACTGCAGCTATGCAGTTAAAACAACATCGACATGGGCACCCGAAAAAAAAACAAGCCTAAACAAAAACATCTGCAGCATCGAACCCCAAGGTTCAAACGCTGGCGGCTGCAATAGTTAAATACTCTTTACAATTAAATATTTACAGCATGAAAAACTGTTTGAGATGGAATTCAGATATAAGAAGCAGGACAGGATACGGCGTAAAAGCGGAAGCCGCATGCCAGGGGATAGGCTTATGCTGGGTGATGACGCTTCGGGCATGGCTTTTGTCTATGCCACTGCCTATGTCATCATCTATGTCATCATCTATGCCATTATCTATGCCGCGACAAACAGGGCGCGAGGCGCGGCTGGGTCAGGGTGCTTTCGAGCCAGGAGCACTGCGACCAAGATCATAGCCCACGCCCAAACAGCCATAAGCCTAAGCCGGGCTAAAGGGCGCCTCGGTCAACAGCTGCAGGCTGGCAAACTCGCGATAGAGATCATTGCTGCTCATCAACTGTTCATGGGTACCGCTGGCAACCAAGTGGCCCTTATCGAACACCAGGATGCGGTCGGCGTTGACGACTGTCGAGAGCCTATGGGCTATGATGAGGGTGGTCTTGTTCTGCATCAGGCTATCGAGCGCCTGCTTGACTTTCTGTTCGCTGATGGCATCCAGGGCACTGGTGGCCTCATCGAGCAGGAGTATGGGCCTGTCGGCCAGTATCGCTCTGGCGATGGCGATGCGCTGCTTCTGTCCGCCCGATAACCGCACGCCCCGTTCCCCCAAATAGGTTTGATAACCTTCGCTGAACTCGCTGATGAATTCATGGGCCCTGGCGGCGATACAGGCCTGGACTACCTCCTGCTCGCTGGCATCTATCCGGCCATAGCGCACATTCTCCAGCACACTGGTGGCGAAGATCACCGCCTCCTGAGGTACCAGGGCGAACTGCTGCCTGAGCACCTCAGGGGCGAGCTCGGCTATGTCTATGCCATCCAGGCTGATACTGCCCTGACTCGGCACATAGAAACGCTGCAATAACTGGAACAGGGTACTCTTACCGGCACCGCTCGGGCCCACCAGCGCCACCCGCTCGCCGGGACTGACCCGAAACTCAACCCCGGAGATCACCGTCTGCGTCTCTTGGCTCGGATAGGCAAAATACAAGTCCGTCAGCTTGAGCTCGCCGCGAACCGGTGCAGCCAATGCCTTGGGCCTGGCCGGAGCAGGAATATCGACCGGGGCTTCGAGCAGTTCGAGCAGCCGCTCGGTGGCCCCGGAGGCACGCTGAATATCGCCTATCACCTCCCCTATGGTCGCCACGGCCCCCGCCACCAGCACGGCATAAAACATGAAGGCCGTGAGTTCACCGCCTGTCATGCTGCCGGCCATCACATCCAAGGCACCGACCCAGGTCACCAGGGCCATGGCCCCTATGCTCAAGAACATCACACTGGAGATCAACACGGCACGATAGCCGATCCTCGCCTTGGCCGCCGACATCACCTCTTCGACCCTGACACCGAAGTGCCGCCTGTCCTCGGCTTCATGACCGTAGGACTGGACTGTATGTATCTCGTGCAGGCTTTCATCCACATAGGCGCCGAGATCTGCGACCCTGTCCTGGCTCTGGCGGGCGAGTCTGCGCACCTTGCGACCGAAGAAGCTCACAGGGCCAAGCACCAGAGGCACGGCCAGCAATACCAGCAGGGTCATCTTGACGCTGGTCACTCCCATCATCACCAAGCCCCCCAGGACAGTCACCCCGGAACGCAGCGCCATCGACAGGCTGGAGCCCACCACGGTTTGCAACAGGGTGGTATCTGCGGTGAAGCGGGAGATCACCTCACCCGTGCGCAAGTTGGCGTAGAAGGTCGGCGACAGGGTCAACAGATGGTTATAGACCTTGATGCGAATGTCGGCACTGATGCGCTCCCCCAGCCAACTCATCAGATAGAAACGGCAGAACACGGCGCCGGCGCTCACGGCGGTGATGCCCAACAGCAGGAAGATGCTCCGGGCCAAGCGCGCGCCGCTGTCACCACCGAAGCCCTCATCGACCAATAGCCGTACCCCCTGCCCCAGCGACAGCCAGGCCAGGGAACCGATAAATAGAAACACCACGGCGGCCAAGACTTTGAGTTTATAGGGTGCCAGAAAACCTGCTATCCAGGGCAGCACAGATTTATAGCCGGCATCTTTGCCCCGACCCGGGGTTGGGCCCGAGCCTGTGTCGGCAAGCCGGGCGGCAGGGTTGCGACCGGCGGCTTCGGCAGCCGCCCCACTCTGACTGGAGGTTAAATTTTGGCTCACCTTGGCAATCCTTTAGGTAACATACTGATGTAGCAGCGGGAAGATCACTATACCTTAAGTTTAACCGCCCAGGCGACCCTATATCAGGGCAAATCCGGGTCAGGGCTTCACCGGCAGGAGGCTTTTGCTTTATAGTACAAAGAGTAAGTACACAGATTGTAGCGACAGTCATCCCAGCCGCGAGTAATGTATCCAGATGAAGAGCAACATTTCCAGCGAGACCCAAGAACAGGCCTTGAAACTGGCCAGAGCCACCCAAAGCCAGGGGCAAACCAAGGAGCAGACCAAGCTGATTGCCCAGGGGATAGAGAAAGGCATAGCCGAGTACAAGAAATTGCATAAGGCCAAGGCCAGGGAGAGGGATAAACTGCGTAAACAGCAACTCAGGTCCAAGAGTCGCAGCGGCGATGGCTGCCGGGAGCAAGAGGCAGCACTGCCGCAACCCCAGGCCGGCGGCCGGTTACCCTGGGTCTTGCTTGGGCTCAGCTGGGTAGGCTTCATCGCCTTTGTGCTGTTCAGCCATGGCTAACAGCAGTCGGCATGGCCAGACCTGCAGCACAGAAACCGAGTCACTCTCGGTTGCTGCCGGCATATCTGTCTATGGGAACCCGGTTTTACCCTTGGTCTCTTTCATGTGAAAATAACGTCTTGATATGCAAGAGTACCGGGATTAGACGGGTTTAAGGATTGAAAATATTGAGAGCATGGAATGACTAAATTACCTTTGATATTGGCGGCGTTACTGCCGCTGTGTTTGACGTCCGCTTGTGCCGAGCTGGCGTGCAGTGCCCGAACCGACGTCGACCCCTATGATCCTCTCCTCGACAAACAACGCTGTGTTGAACAGGTTGAAAAAAACATGGCGGACAAGGAGCGTGCCAAGCGTGAAGCCGAGAATAAGCGCGTGAAAGCCGCCTTGGCCGATGCCATGAGTAAAAAGCCCTAGGCGAATGCGCAATTGGCTGGTGAGCAGTCGGCCGCTCAGGGCTTATGGGGTACAGGATAAAAAGGGCTAAAGGACGGATGCGTCCGGCCCAGGCATTGGGACCCGGCTCTTTATTCCCATCCCCATCAGTCCCTGGCCAACAGCTCGCGGATCTCGGCCAGATGGGTATCGACCCAGGCGCTGCTGATCGGCCCCCAGGTCAGCACCCGATAGTAACCGGCATTATGACGCTCGCCATCCTGAATAAACTCCACCAGCACACCTATATCGGCGAAGGCACTGATGGCATCCTGCAAGGTGCGTCTCGGCATGCCGGTTAACTTGGCCAAAGACAGCAAATTATGCCGCTCATCGTCCATCAGGTGCGCCAGATACAGTTTGCGCAAGAACGCCTTTTGCTGCTTGCTGGCAGGACCTTGTAACACCATAGGGACTCCCGTCCTGATAATCATGCCCTCAAGCTACTTGATATTCGCCAAATAGCGCAATAGCTTAGCGAAAAAAAGCCTGCCCTCCACCGGCACTCCCATGGCCGTCAGCCTCGGCCTTGATGCCGGCAATGCCTTAGGTTAGATTAGTGGCAGCCAATCCCATCCACCCGAGGAAGATGCACATGACAACCCACCCGGAGGCCAAACAAATACTGGAGTTTTGGTTCCAGGAAATTACCCCGGGTCATTGGTGGAAGAAGGATGCGGCTTTCGACCTCCTGGTGGCAAAACGTTTCGGCGCCCAGCTCGAGCGGGCAAAACGCGGCGAGCTTTATCCCTGGCGCAATACGGTTCAGGGACGGCTGGCAGAAATCATCCTGCTGGATCAATTTTCCCGCAATGTCTATCGCGACACCCCGGATGCCTTCGCCGCCGATGCCATGGCCCTGGTCCTGGCCCAGGAGGCAGTCGCCGCCGGCCTGGATAAAACCTTGCCCCCCAGGCAGCTCGCCTTTCTGTACATGCCCTACATGCATAGCGAGTCGGCCGTCATCCAGGCAGTCGCAGTGAGCCTGTTCAGCCAAGAGGCGGTGGCCGGCAACTTGGACTTCGCGCTGCGCCATAAGGCCATCATAGACAGATTCGGTCGCTATCCCCATAGGAATGCCATTTTGGGGCGGACTTCCAGCGCCGAGGAGCTGGCATTTCTGCAACAGCCAGGTTCGGGTTTCTGAGCCGTACCGGCCTGTAGGCTATTTCACCACCAGCACAGGGCATTGAGCCCTGTTGGCCACGGCCTCGGCGACATTGGTATGCAAGAAGTGGGCTATGCCGGTGCGCCCATGACTGGCGATCACCACCATGCCGACTTCATCGCTGTCGATTTCTTCCAATATCTGCTCGGTGGCGTTGCCACGGCGGATCACAGTTTCTACCTTGAGCTCTGTCTTCAACTGCGCCAATAGCTTATGCATCTTATCGGCGGCTTCATCTTCCATGCTCTTGGCCAGCTCATCCGGGGTGATAGCCAACAGCATATAGTTTTCATCACCTATGGGTTGCTCGACCACATGGAGTATCTTGAGCCCGACGTGATACAGGTTGGCCATTTCTATGGCATAACGCAGGGCATGAGATGCGGTTTCGGAGAAATCCGTCGGCCACAATATTTTCCCGCTACGCATAAGCAATCTCCTCAATCACATGCGCGGCGTACGCCTTGGAGATGGCCACGCCGCCGTTGCTCATTCCTTCAACCAGTCCAGGGCATCCGTCTCATCCTGAAAATACCTGACCTTGATCGGCGTAAACCAGTCGGCCATCCGACTCATCCAATGTTGCAGCTCCGTCTTGCCCAGTATGGCGATCTTCTCGAATTGATGACCGTGTTTCAGCCCGAGTTTCAAGTCGTCCCACATGGCCCTGGCCTCCCAACCGTCCATTTCTGTCACATCCAGGAAAGCATAAATATCCGGTGATTTAACCCCGGCGATGGCCGACTCCAACATGGGGACCATGTACTCATAATCTGCGTGGGTCAGCTTGCCGACGGCCTTGATGTTGACGAAGAAGTCTCCCTCGCCATGCCTTTCTATACCTAGTGAAATACCGTGTTTTAACATAGTGATAGCCTCGTCCTGAATCCATGCCATGAGTTAAGTTTAGGCCTGGGCAGGGTAAAGATCAGTGTTTAAGATCAAACAAAGCGCACAAAGTTTGTCTCATTTCGATTAGGGGAGTAATATCAAACCGACTAATCAGTCGGTTAATTTGCCGGCACCGCAATCAGGAGAAAACCATGAATATGGTCGCAGAGGGAATAAGGGAGCTGTCTTTGGAAGAGGTATTACGCCACCAGCGCGCCGGCTTCAACGCCGAACCGGCCCCAGGCTATGAGCAGCGACGCTCACGGCTCGAATGCCTCAAGAGCGCGCTGCTCGGACATCGGCAGCAACTGGTCGAGGCCCTGAGTCAGGATTATGGCCAGAGATCGGCCGATGACAGCCTGATCGCGGATATTCTGCCCTGCATCAACAATCTCAATTACACCCTGAAGCACCTCAAGCGCTGGATGCAGCCCTCGGCCAGGCATGCCGGCATACTGCTGGCGCCGGCCAGGGTGAAGGTTCACTACCAGCCCCTTGGCGTCGTCGGCATCATAGTGCCGTGGAACTTCCCCGTGATGCTCTCCCTAGGCCCGCTGACCACGGCGCTGGCCGCCGGCAACAGGGCCATGCTGAAACTGTCCGAGTTCACCCCGGCCACCAACAAGGTGCTCAAGGCCATGCTGGCCCAGGTATTCGATGAGTCTGTGGTGGCCGTCATCGAAGGCGAGGCCGAGGTCGCCGCCGCCTTCTCGGCCCTGCCCTTCGATCATCTGCTGTTCACCGGCTCCACCACCGTCGGTCGCCAGGTGATGCGCGCCGCCGCCGCCAATCTAACCCCTGTGACCCTGGAGTTAGGCGGCAAGTCGCCGGTGCTCATAGCGCCCGACATGCCACTGGCCGAAGCGGCCACGCGCCTCATCTATGGCAAGTGCCTCAATGCCGGGCAGATCTGTATCGCCCCCGACTATGTGCTCTGCCCCAGGGAGAGCGTGGGAGCCCTGGTGCAGGCCTACAAGGCCAGGTTCGCCGACCTCTATGGCAAGGTGACCGACAACCCTGACTATGGCTGCATCATCAACCAGCGCCAGTTCGAGCGCCTGCTGGCCCTGCTCGAGGATGCCGAGGCCAAGGGCGCCGACATCATCCCCGCCACAGACGAAGACATAGACATGGCGCAACGCAAGCTGGCGACTCGGCTGATCACCGGAGTGACTGAGGATATGCGCTTGATGCAGGAGGAGATCTTCGGTCCGCTGCTGCCCATCCTGGCCTATGACGCCCTCGACGAGGCCCTGGCCTATGTCAATGCCCATCCCCGCCCCCTGGCCTTATACCTGATGAGTTTCGACGCCCACACCCAGCAAAAGGTGCTGGAACAGACGCATTCCGGTGGCGTCTGCATCAATGAGACTGTATTCCATGTGGCGGCCGACGATGCCCCCTTCGGCGGTATAGGCCCTTCCGGCATGGGCCACTATCATGGCAGGGAAGGCTTCATGACCTTCAGCCACGCCAAGACAGTGCTCAGCCGCGGCAGGTTGAACACGGGTAAGCTGGTGCATCCGCCCTATGGCGGCTGGATCCAAAGGCTGCTGATGAAGGTCTTCCTGCGATGATGGCGACAAGCAAGCCACAGACAGACAAGCGCCGGGCGATTCTGGACAGTGCCCTCAGCCTCTTCGTCGAGCAGGGGTTTCATGCCAGCTCGACGGCTTCGATAGCCAGGAATGCCGGTGTCGCCACCGGCACCCTGTTTCACCATTTTCCCAGCAAGGATGCCCTGCTGGAATGCCTGTTTCTGGAGATAAAGCAGGAATTTGCCGACGCCATCCTGGCCGGCTATCGCAGCGGCACCGGGCCGAGTGGGATACCGCAGACAGAGGAGAGTCAGGGCATGAGTCTGCAACGAGCCGCCAACCTGTTATGGCAGAGCGCCATAGACTGGGGGTTGCAACACCCGCAGAAGCAGGCCTTCTTTCAGCAGTATGCCATGTCACCCGCCATCGCCGCGCCGGTGCGCGCACAGGCGATGAACCTCATACTCGGCTTCATAGGCCAGCTCATCTGTCAGGGGCAACGCCAGGGACTCATCGCCGATTATCCCCTGGCGCTGATGCTGGAAAACTGCCAGGGCCAGTACCTCGCCGCCAGCCGCTTCTTCCTGGATAACCCCCAACTGGGCAAGGATGAGAGCCACAGGCAGGCCAGCTTCGCACTGTTCTGGCGAGCCATTGCACTTTAGGCCTGACGTCAGGTCATGGGCAACCAGCAACTGACGCTCAGGCCACCGCCCTGACGGTTGCTCAGACCGATGCGGCCTTCGTGGGCTTCGATGATCTCCCGGCACAGCGCCAGTCCCAGGCCTGTGCCGGCCTGCTTGGTCGAATAGAAAGGCAGCAGCGCCTGCTCCAACACTTCGGCCGACATCCCAGGGCCCCTGTCATCGACATGGATACTCACCCCCTTGCTGCCACCCTGCTCGCCACTGACTATGCTCATGCTGATGTCCTCCGGCGCCGAGCCGGACTCATGGGCATTCTTGAGCAGGTTGAGCAACACTTGCTCCAGTTGAATAGGATCGCATAACCCGGGCGCCTCGGGCAGGGGCGCCGCCAGGCTGAAGGGATAATGCTGCGCCAGCTGGCCCGTGAGCTTGGACCAATCGATGGCTTCCAGCTTGGGCAGCGGCAATCTGGCAAACTTGGCATAATCTGAGATGAACTGGCTCAGGTGATGAGTTCTGTCGGCTATGGTGTCGAAGATCAGCCTGAGTTTGGGCTCGTCCAGGTCCTGGGTCAGCAGCTTGCCGGAATTGACCATGGAGGCGATGGGCGCCACAGAGTTGTTCAGCTCATGGCTGATGATGCGGATGACCTTCTTCCACACGGCCACCTCCTGGCGGTTCAACTCCCGGGTGAGCTGCTTGAGCAGGATAAGCTGGTGGCGCTGATTGTTGAGCAGAAAGCGCCCGCGGCTCAGGTGCCAGGTCTCGGGTTCATCCTCTCCCATCACGAACAGGCCGTCCTTGCCCTGAGCCACTGCGGCCACCAGCTCGGCAGGCATTGCGCTCAGCAGTTCATCCAGCATCAAACCATCGACCCTCTGGCCCTGGTAAAATAGATGCCGGGCGGCATCGTTGGCATAGAGCACCCGCTGGCGATCGTCCAGCAGCAACATCACGTTGGGGGAACTCTGGATCACCTTGTCCAGCAACAGCTCCCGCTGATATATGTATTGGCGCTCCTTCCTGAGTTTATCGGCCGCCTCGTTGAACAGCCGCGCCAGCCCCTGCAGCTGGGGATCGCCGCTGACGGGAATACTGACACTGAAATCATTGTCTTTGAAATTCAGCAGGCCTATCTCCAGCGCCGCCAGGCTCCTGGCCAGGTTGCGGGTCAGCACCAGGCCACAGCCCCAGGCCAGCGTCAGGGAGAGCAGGCCGGCCAGCCAGAAAAAACCCGTCCCCAGCCACAACTGCACCCCATAGGCGAGTCCGAACCCCAGGATGCAGGCTAACATGGAAAAAGCGATTAACTTGGTTCTCAGTGACACAGATACTTCCTTAATACATGGGCTTAATGCCTGACTCAGCCTCAGCTCCCTATGCCGAACTTTTCCATCCGCCGGTACAAGGCCTGGCGACTGAGTCCAAGCGACTTGGCCACCCTGGCGATCACCCCCTTATGCTCGGCCAAAGCCAGCTCTATGGCGTGCTTGCTGATGTCCTCGGCCGGATGCGCCGATGTCGGGACGGGCTGGGGCGCGGCCGCAGAACCAGCGGCCGCCTGGACTGGGGCATTGACGGCTGGCGGCGCGCCATTGGCGAGTGCCAGACCAAAGTCGGCGGCGGTTAACAGCCTGGCCTGTGCCAGCAACACGGCGCGTTTGCAGGCATTTTCCAGTTCACGCACGTTTCCCGGCCAGGGATGGGCCAACAGGGCCTGCTTGGCCTGCTTATCCAGAGTGAACTTGGGGCCGATGAAGTGCTGCACCAAGGGCAGAATATCGTCCTTGCGTTGATTGAGCGGTACCAGGGCCAGTTCGATCACATTGAGGCGATAGAAGAGATCCTCCCGAAAGCGGCCCTTGGCTATGTCGTCCGCCAGATCCGCATTGGTGGCGCTGAGCACCCGTACCTTGACCTTGCGGGTCTGATGGCTGCCCAGACGCTCGAATTCGCCGGTCTGCAACACCCGCAGCAACTTGACCTGACCGGACAGCGGCAGGTTACCTATCTCATCCAGGAACAGGGTGCCGCCGTCGGCAGCTTCGAAGCGCCCCAACCTCGCCTTGGTGGCGCCCGTGAAGGCCCCCGCCTCGGCACCGAACAACTCGGCTTCGAGCAACTCCATCGGCAACGCGCCGACATTGACCTTGATGAAGGGCTTGTCCCTGAGTGACGAGTTGGCGTGTATTATGTCGGCCAACTTGTCCTTGCCGGCGCCGTTGGGGCCGGTGATCAACACGGACACATCGGATTTTGCCAGCTGCAGCGCCAGATCGACACAGCGCTGCATGGCGCCGCTGGCAAACACCAGGCCGCAGAGATCCGCACCCACTATCGCCGCCATTCTCTGGGTCTCGACCCGCTCCAGGCGGTTGTTGGCGCTGGACAGCTTATACAGGGAAACCAAGTTATTGATGCTGTTGAGCAGCTTGGCATCATCCCAGGGTTTACCCATGTAATCGGCGGCGCCGGCCTTGACCAGCTCCACCGCGGTTTCCAACTGGGTCCAGGCCGTCATCAGTATGATGGGGATGTCGGGTTGCGCCTCACGCAGGGCATAGAAGAGGCTCTTGCCCTCCTCCCCCGAAGTGGTGTCTCGGGTGAAGTTCATGTCCTGGATCACCAGCGAGATGTCCTGTTGTGACAACAATGCCAAGGCGGCTTCCGGCGTATTGCGACACAAGGTCCGATAACCGTGGAGTTCCAGCATGAGTGCCAGCGCACTGCAAATGGCCGGATTATCATCGACGACGAGTAGGGTATCCATAGTCTTGAGTTCTGATTCTTATATGAAAATAGCCAATTTAATAACAACTTAACCTAAAGCAGGACAGATTTCTAATCCTATCCTGCTCGAGTGCCGGGTCAGACGCTGCGGGTGGCGAGCGCAGGTGAGATATCGGCGGCCTTCCTGGCGGGGAAAAATACCGCCATAGTGGTCACCAACAAGAGTCCCGCCAGGGTCAACAGCGGATAGATGAGCTCCAGCTTGGGCAGGCTGTAGAACTTCATCAGCTGCTGGCCCAGCAGCACCGCCAGCAGGGCCCCAAGGATGCCGCCGGCGAGGCAGATGAGGTAATTCTCCACCAGGAAATAACTCATGATGTCGCGCTTCTTCGCCCCCAAGGCCCTGCGGGTGCCTATCTGCTTGGTGCGGCGCTGGATATTGAACATCACCATGCCGGTCAGCCCCAGTGAGGTGATGAGCAGCAGCAGGACCACCATCATGGACAGCACAGCCACCATCAGCTCGTGGTCGCGATAGGAGCTGGCCTTAAGCTCGCCAATGGTTTCGAAGTGATTGATGACGCGATTGGGGTTTTCCTTCAGCAGCGCCGCCACAATCGCCTCCTTGAGCTCGGCATGATGTTGCGGCTTGGCACGCACCAGGTAGGAGAAACCCGCATAGTCTACGTTCTGAATGATGCTGTTTTCCAAGTCGGCACTGTCGACCCAGGCCCCCTGCAGTTTCTCGACCACACCTATGACAGTGATCTGGGAGTCCCCCTCATAGAGCACCTTGCCCAGCGCCGACTCATCCGGCCAGGAAGCCTTGGCCAGTGCCTGTGACACGATCGCCAACTTGCTGCTGCTATTCAAGTGTTCTGTGATTTCATCGGCATAGAAATTGCGCCCTTCCACCAGCTTAAGCCTCAAGGTGTTAAGGGTATGATCTGTGCCCAGGTACATGGCAAACTGAGGTGTCGACTTTGTCGTATCGGGATCCGGGCCGAGATTGAGGGTGCTGGACCAACCGCCGCCACTGAGGGGCAACATATTGGTCGAGGTGGCATCTATGACATTGGGCAACCCCTGCAGGATCCGCTGATCCAGTTTGTTCTGCTGGACTTTATCCATCGCCGGATCGAAGTTATATGTCCTGAAACTCAGGATCTCTTCCTCGGCTATCCCCGAAGGGCGCTGCATCAGCACCAGGCGCTCATGGATGATGAAGCTGGCGTTGGCCACTATGGCCACAGACAATATGATTTGAATAAGCAGCAACAGCGGACCGCTTTTGCTGCGCAGCAGGCTGCTCAAGATAGGTTTGATATGCAACATGGTCAGTCCCTTATTGGCTTTTCAGGTAAACGCTTGGCTTGGTGCGGCACACCACCCAGGCGGGATAGAGGCCGGCAATGACGGCGGTGCTGATGGCGATCATGGGCGTGATGAACCACATGCTGAGATCCAGCCGTGTCAGCCCCTCGGTCACCTCGAAACGCGCCGCCAACAGCTGCAGTGCACCCCAGGCCCAGATCAGACCCACGCCGCCCCCCAGGAAGCCGATGAAGCCGACTTCGACCATGTACTGGGCGAAAATCTGCCCGCGGCTGGCCCCTATGGCACGGCGCACCCCGACCTCGGGCGCCCGCTTGAGAAACTTGGTCAGCAACAGGCCGAGGATATTCACCAGACAGACGGTCAGAAACAGCGCACTCAGGCCGACCAAGATCTTGTTGTCTTCCGGCACCACATGGTTTAACTCCAGCCAGGCCGCAACGTCGCTGAGTTGCACTGATTCGCCGGGCAACTTGGTATCAGTGAAACGCCCGAGCAATTTCTGCTGCTCGACATAGCGGGTCAGCCAGGTCAGATAGGCAGAATGCTGCTCTGTGTCCGGCAGTTCAACCCAGTATTCCAACCAGACTTTCTCCGAGGTGAAGCGATCGCCATAGCTGTTCATGGGTTCAAATTTCCACCCAGAGGTGTTCCCCCAGACATCAAACTCTTCCAGCGGCGTCAACGAGAAGGGCACGAAGAGTTCCTCGGTATCATTGAAGGCGCCATTGGTTGGGTCGTAGTATTTGGGCTGCGGGTTCCACTCCTTGATGACCCCGACCACCTGATAAGGTTTGCGATTGAGGTACATGACCTTGCCGACACTGTTTTGCCCGGCAAACAACTCGCGATTCAATTTCTCGCCTATCACCACCTGGTAGGCAGGCTCGGTATCGACGACCTTATCCCAGGCTCCGCCGTAGAGAAAAGGCACGGAAAACAACTGGAAAAAATCGCTGTCGGTCACTCGAATGCCTTTCAATACAGGCACAAATTCCGGATCGTCGGTTTGCACCGCCATGCCGCTGCGGAACATGGCGGCCTGGTGTGACGGCAGCGTGTTGCTGCGCAGATTCATCGCATCCTGATAGGTCACCAGGGAATTATAACTTTCCCAGGAATCCGGCCCCTGACTCCAGAGCTGCACCGCATTGAGCTGGTTAGAGCGCTCTCCGGCCGGATTGAACGCCATCATCTTGTAGACATTGAGCGTGGTGATGGTGATGCCTATGCCGATGGAGATGGCCAGCACCATGAGGAGTGACAAGAAAGGCGTCTTCCTGATGCTGCGCCAGGCGAGATCCACATAATATAAGAACATAGCTATCTCCTCAGGCGCTGGCTTTGGCTTTGGCGGCAAAATCGGCAGCCAGGTCGGCAAGGGGGGTCAGCTCTTGATCCTGGCGCAGCCCCTGCTGCCGACCCAGACCGGAAGCGGCGAAATCACATACCTGGCCATCGACTATCTGGATATTGCGCTGGGCGCGGCGGGCCAGTTCAGGGTCATGGGTCACCATTATGATGGTGGTGCCTGCCTGGTTGATCTTCTCCAGCAGCTCCATCACCTGGCGCGCCATCAGGCTGTCGAGGTTACCCGTAGGTTCGTCGGCGAGCAGGAATCTGGGCTCCCCCGCCAGGGCGCGGGCAATGGCGACCCTCTGTTGCTGGCCACCGGACAGCTGGGTCGGCAGATGCTTCATCCTGGCACCCAGTCCCACCTGCTCCAGTGCCTGCTCGACCCTGCGCCTGCGCTCGGCGGCCTTGATGCCGCGATAGCGCAGCGGCACTTCGACGTTTTCGGCCAAGTTCAGATCCGGGATCAGATTGAAGCCCTGGAAGATGAAACCTATCTTCTCGTTGCGTACCGCGGCGCTCCTGTTATCGCTCAGGTTGGAGACATCGACACCATCGAGCAGGTATTCGCCGTGGGTGAAGCCTTCCAGCATGCCTGCTATGTTGAGGAAGGTGGTCTTGCCCGACCCAGAGGGACCTGTCACTGCGACAAATTCCCCTTCGTTGACCTCGAGATTAAAGTCGCGCAGTGCATGGGTCTCGACCAGATCCGTCTTGAATACTTTGCTGATATTTCTCATAGATAACATAGTAATTTTCCTTTTAATTTATTTAGGCGCGTTGCGTAGCAAACCGCAGATTACATCCCACACACTGGCCAGTAACTCCCGCAACAGCTCGGGGAATAACTGACTCACACAGATAACCTCGGGCCTGGCTGAGCCCTGAGTCCATTCCAACAGGTTCACACTCAGCAAGAACCAGGAGTTGAACTCGGACAGACCCACTTCTATTCCGGCCGCCAACATGAGCAGGACCACCAGGGTCAGCAGCTTATGCTTCACCGCCTTGGCCGTTAATGCCGCGGCGCTCAGGTACTGTTCAGCCGACTTGTACATCAGCGTACCCTCACCTGCTGCGCCTGACCGAAGCCCTCCAGGCTGGATATCACCCACACGTCCCCTTCCTGGCCGCCGCCGAGCACTTCGACATCGCTCATGCTGCGGGCACCCAAC
The DNA here is from genome assembly GCF_021412365.1 of Shewanella sp. AS16. Classification (NCBI taxonomy): domain Bacteria; kingdom Pseudomonadati; phylum Pseudomonadota; class Gammaproteobacteria; order Alteromonadales; family Shewanellaceae; genus Shewanella; species Shewanella sp. AS16. Next base: position 964,780 of record NZ_JAKCLK010000001.1, read on the forward strand.
TTGATCTTGGTCCTGCTGGCGACATCGCCCTTGACCACATAGGCCAACTCGCCGCCACCACTGGTGACGAAGGCGCCGCGTTTCACCATCAAGACGTTCGGCCTATTCTCCAACAGAACCCGGGCCGACAGCCGCTGGTTCTGGCGTAGCTTGAGCCCAGAGTCCTGAGCGAAACGTACCCGCGCCGTCACCTCGCGGTTGCGCACTTCCGGCGAGATGGACGACAGCTGTCCCATCAGGGTCTCGCCGCCGAAACTCAGCTCCACATCCATGCCCAGCCCCAGCTCATCGGCATAGGATTCGGGCACCGCCAGTTCGGCCTCAAAGGCACTGAGATCCACCACGGTCAAAATGGGCTGACCGGCCGAGATGCGTGCCTTCTGCTCCGTCAGCCAGTTGCCTATGATGCCATCCACAGGGGCCTGGACATCGAGCGCCGCCACCTGCCGCTGCAGCTCGGTCACCACCAGCGCCTGACGCTCAACCTCGAGCGCCTTGTTTTTCAGCTCGAAGCTCAGGGTATCTTTCATCAGCGCCGCTTCCTGCTCGGCGTGCTTGAACATCAACTCGGCCTTATGCAGCTCGTCCTTGCCCTTCTCATAATCTATCTTGCTGATCAGACTGGCCTGGATCAGCTGTTCACCACGACGGCTCTCCCTGTCCGCCGCCTCCATGTCGACCCGCGCCATGTCCAGAGCCTTGTTGGCCTGCAGTTGCTCTCGTCTGGCATCCAGCTTGGCCCGCTCCAGGCTGCCCTGCAGGCCGGCGAGCACCGCCTGTTGTTGCCTCAGGTTGCTGGTCAGCTTGGGACTGGCGATGTTGGCCAACACGTCCCCCTTGGCCACCTTGTCACCCGGCTGACTCAGCAGGGTGACAGTGCCTTCCTCCGTGCTGTAGAGGATAGGCGCATTGGCGGCCACTATCTTGCCCGTGGTGGCTATGTCACGCACCAGGGTGCCGCGGGTCAGGGTCGCCACTTTCAGCTCGGTGCCATCGACTGACTTGCTGACATCGCCGCCATCCAGGCCGGCCCACACCAGGGCACTGACAAGCACGGTGGCGGTGGCGACCAGCAGTGGTAACTTGAGCCTGCGCCTCAAGCCGGGTTGTAACACCTTGTCCTGGCCACTGGTATCCTTGATCATCCTTTATTCTCCCGCATCATCATCGTCTAATCGAAACTGTCCGCACCCGCTGCCCGGGTGCACCATGGAAAGCTATAAAGCAGGGAGTGTGCCAATATTAAATTGTCATTATATTTCATATAGATATACTTTTATCTTGATGAGCCAAGGGGAATAAGTGTCCGCGGACACGGGGAAAGTGTCCGCTGTTCGGCCGGGGAAGAGTAAAAGTGTCCGCGGGCCGTATGGACACTTTCCAGGATGCTGAATCTCTGTACCTGCAACACGTACTGCTCAGTCAGAATGTGCCAATTGGGACCCTATGGCTGCCGAGCACCGCGCAGCGCATCAGCTGCCGCGGGCTTTGCACTGTGACGCCAGTGCCAGTTTTGGGGTGCCACTTAGGTTTTTAAAACACCTGCCAGAAGATGCCGAAGCTGGCGAGGGTGGCGATGAACCAGGACAGGGATCTCAGGCTGCCTTTATTGAGCAAATACAAGCAGTGGTACGCCAGGCGGGCGGCGATATGCACCAGCGCCAGGGTCGCGGCCGTGTCGTTGACCTTATCTGTGGCGATCACCGCCAAGACGGCCAAACCGAAGATCAGCAGGGATTCGAAGGCGTTCTGATGCGCCGCCAGCGCCCGGGCGCCGAAGCCGGTCAGGCTCGCCTCCTGGATCCTGGGATAAGCGTTATCATAGCCGCCGGCTTTGGCCATGGCCCAGGCCAGCGGGCCCTTGGCCAGGTAAGGCAATAGCATGGCGACAAACAGGGATATCAATAGGGTATTCATGGCAATTCCTTTTAAAAACGATTCCAGCGTTCAATTCCAGGCCCTTTGCATCGGGCTTTAGGCTCTGAGTATTAAATACCTGGCCTCGTCTGTACAGGCTCTTTATTTACAGACTTCTTATCTACAAGCTCTTTATTTACAGGCTTTTTATTTACAAGCTCCGGCTCCCTGGCCTTATCCAGCGCATCACACACCAAGCGTACCCCCTGCAGGGCCCTGGGCGCGGCCCTGTGCAGCAGATCTGCGTCGAGTTGATAGATATGCCCGCCCTTTACCGCCGGGATCTCCGGCCACTTGGACCAGTCCAGGCCATGCACATTACCCTCATCCCGGCTCTGGAGTATGACCTGCGGCATGGTCAACAAGACGTTTTCCAAACTGACCTGGGGATAGTCGCTGGCGGCCTGGTAGAACACATTCCGCCCATGGCAGACTTGGATGATCTGCTGGATCCAGCTGTTCTTCGCCACCGTCATCAGGGGGCTGGACCAGAGCTGGTAGAAGACAGATACCTCGGGCTTGGCCTGGTTCCGGGCCCGAATTTGCGTCAAAGAGGCCAGAAAATCCCCGGCCACTTGGTTCGCCTCTGCCTCATGGCCCACCAGTTTACCCAGGTCCTGCAGCTCATGGGCTATGGCCTCCAGCGTCTTGGGATTACTGTGATACAGCTTGAAGCCCAGGGCTTGCAACCGGGCTATGTCTTCGACCTTGTTGCCCGAGTCCCACACCAGCACCAGATCCGGATTGAGCTCTATCACCTTCTCTATCTGGATGCCGTAGTAACCGCCGATGCGGGGGATCTGCCTGGCCGCCTCGGGATAATCTGCATGATCTGTGGTGGCAACTATGGCGTCACCCGCCCCTATGGCGTAGAGCATCTCCACCCCATGGGGCGACAGAGCTATGATGCGCTTGGCCGGGTGCTCCTTGGCAACCGAGGGCTCGTTCCCCGCCTGGGCCAGAGCCAAAGGCCCATACAGGCCGAATAACAGCGCCATGGATATCAACATCCGGCTCATATGTTTCATGGTTTTTTCCCTCGTGAATGAACGGCCCTGACTAAGCAGCGATAAAGTAACATGAAAATGCCCTTTCATTGAGAGCTTGATTCGGCATCAAGGCTCAGGTTAGTCAGCAGATCCAGGCACAAAAATGTAACATTTAATGAAACTCGCTCTCGGAGCGATTGCAGTTTGCTAAACTGACCGCCGCTATGCCACGCTCTCCAGCCATTACCCCATAAATAACAAGAACAAGGACGGATTTAAATGATACTCAAGAGAAACCTGCTCGCCGGCGCCGTGCTGCTGGCCCTCGGCGCTTGTGGTACCCAAACCTCGACCACAGGCGCATCCACTGCAGCGACCGAGGCCAAAGCGTCGGGTGTCGACATGGCGGCACTCGATACTAAGGTGCGCCCCCAGGATGATTTCTATCAATTTGCCAACGGCGGCTGGCTGGATAATACCGAGATCCCGAAAATCTACTCCGGCTACACCATCTACCACCAGGTCTATGAAGATGCCGAAAAAAGTCTGCTGGAGATCATCAAGCATGCCGCCGCCAGCAAGGCCAAGCCGGGCACAGAAGCCCAGAAGGTCGGCGATACCTATGCCAGCTGGATGGACACAGCCAATATCGAAGCCAAGGGCCTGACGCCGCTAGAGGGCGAACTGCAAGCCATAGCCGCGCTCAAGGGGCAAGACGGCTTGGTTGAACTGTTCGCGCAGATGATCCGCGATCAACAGGAAGCGCCGCTGGGCATGTATGTGTCACCGGATCTGAAAGACTCTTCGCAATATGCAGTGTATTTCTACCAGAGCGGCCTGACCCTGCCGAACCGAGATTACTACCTGGATAAAGACAATCAGAACTTCGCCAACATTCGCGAGCAGCTCCCCGCCTTCATCCAAAAAATGCTGAGCTTTACCGATGCCGGCATGACACTCGAGCGCGCCAATGCCGTGTATCGCCTCGAGCATAAGATCGCCGAACACCAGTGGTCGCAGGTTGAGAACCGGGACGATGAGAAGACCTACAACCCCTACAAGCGCAGCGAGTTGCCGCAACTGGGTCAACACCTGCAGTGGCAGCCCCTGATGGCGGCATTGGGCTTGAATGAGGTCAACCGCGTCATCATAGGCCAGCCCAGCTATTTCAGCGCCCTGGATAAACTCATTGCCGAAACGCCCTTGACCGTGTGGCAAGACTACCTCAGCTTCCACTTGGTGCTGGGCTACGCCGGCGACCTGCCTGCGGCCATAGACAGCACAGCCTTCGAGTTTATGGGGCAGAAGCTGCAGGGCCAGAGCGAGCAGACGCCACGTTGGAAACGCGGTGTCGGCAAGGTCAATGGCGCACTGGGTGAGGCCGTCGGCAAACTCTATGTCGAGCAACGCTTCCCGGCCAAGGCCAAGGAAAAGATGACAGAGCTGGTCAACAACGTGCTGGCGGTATTCGACGACAGCATAGACAAGCTGGATTGGATGAGTGAAGCGACCCGCAAGGCCGCCAAGCTCAAGCGCTCCCAGTTCACCACCAAGATAGGCTATCCCGATGTCTGGCGCGACTATTCGGCACTGACCATAGTCCCTGGCGATCACTTGGGCAATATGCAGCGCGTGCATGCCTTCGACTATCAACGCCAACTCGACAAGCTGGGTAACCCCATAGACAAGAACGAGTGGTTCATGACGCCACAGACGGTCAATGCCTATTACGACCCGACCAAGAACGAGATAGTGTTCCCGGCGGCGCGCCTGCAACAACCTTTCTTCCAGCTCGATGCCGACGATGCCATCAACTATGGTGCCATAGGCGGGGTGATAGGCCATGAGATCAGCCATGGTTTCGACGACAGCGGCAGCAAATACGATGGCCAGGGCAACCTGCACGACTGGTGGACCAAGGCCGACAGAGCCGCCTTCGAGGCCCGCACCCGGCGCCTGGTCGAGCAATATAACCAGTTCTCCCCCATAGAAGGCATGACGGTCAACGGCGAACTCACCCTGGGTGAGAACATAGGGGATCTGTCCGGGGTCACCATGGCCTACCGCGCCTATATCCGCAGCCTCAAGGGCAAGGAAGCGCCGGTGATCAACGGCTTTACCGGGCCGCAGCGTTTCTTCATCGGCTATGCCATGTCGCGCAAGGGCAAGTACAAGCGCGAGACCACGGTCAGCCGCCTGGCCTCGGATCCCCATTCACCGCTGCAATACAGGGTCAATGGCGTCTACCGCAACCTGACCGAGTTCCAGCAAGCCTTCGACGTCAAACCCGGCGACGGCATGTACCTGGCACCCGAGGACAGAGTACAGCTCTGGTAAGGGCCAAAAATCGTCCCCTTCCCCCAAAAAAAATAGAAAGCAGACCTGACAGGCCTGCTTTTTTATTTGGTACAGGCTTAGCCAATAAATGGCATGCCTGTTCAGACCCTCACGTCGTTTGAGAAGAGCGTAAAGTCGTGGGCATCCCGCCCACACCCGGGCAAGGAGGACTGCTCGTCCTGTCCTCCTTGCATCCACCTTGACGCCCCGACGAAGCGGACAGCCCCTCGGGCTTATGACGCCAATTGGCTATCGCGTCAGACGCTCATCCCTGATTCGACTGACGTTGCTTCGGCATCCATGCCTCGCCACGCCATTGACGCCAATGCCCTTCGGCCGCTTCGATGGGGATGGGTGTCATCCGCAGCCAAGTTGGTGATATTGAGTTTGAAAAGAGTTTTGGATGTCTCTGACTTTCGCCTTGGTATCGTAACGACACATCTGGGGTGGCAGCGGCAATTTCAGGCCAACACGATACGAAACAGGGCTGTGTTATCGATCGTCCGGCCTGGGAAAGAAATCCGGCGGAGCCTTCAGTACCAGATTAAAGAGTCAACTTCTCGTTGGGCAATACTGGAATATATCAAGCGAGTTCATGCCGGAGGCATGCCAAAATTATGAGGGGCCCCTCCAGCACCCCGCTAAGGGGCACAAATACGTGAGCTAAAATTCCGAGCAAAGCGAGCCAGCCCACGTGTTTATATTCCAGCAAGCGCAGCGAGTGACTTAAACGGATTGTTAGCCTTCACGTTAATCAAAGTCTATGTACCCACCATGTTTGCCACAATGAATACATTTAAAAATGTAAGCCGTTGGTGACCCATCAGCATCTAGTGCCTGAAAAAACTTTTCCCATTGGTCATCTTTCAGGCCATAAGTTTTTGTAGCTTCTTGTTTCAAATATGCTTCTAACTCTAGATCGTATTCTTTGATTTCATTAAAACCTGCACAGCCCAGATAATCCGCACCATCATTGCAGTGAGTCCACCATTTCTCTTGCTGCCATCCGGTAAACCCAGGAGTACGGAATGTTATTTCTTCTTTTATCGAAGATGCTACATCGTCCCAGTCACCATATCCACCAATACCATCATAATCAGTAAAGTCTGCGTCAAAATTTTTATGAGCTCCACCGCTAGCAATGCACCACGGACATATAGAGTTTTCTAGCTCTTCTTCAGAATAAGGTAGTCCACCATATATGTATCCTCTTGCCTCTCCACAACATAAACATACTTCATCAGATTCTATTATCGAACCAGATTTAAGCGGATCAGAGTGATATTTAAACTTTGGAAGTTCCATGCTCCTCCTTGAAGGTTAACGCCCTGTTAAGGTGTGAGCAACGCAATACCGATGCCACCGCATAACACCTTAAACACTAAACGCAACGCATAAATGCCACGCGTTGCGAATCACTCTTAAACAGTTTGTTAGCCAAAATTTGACTCAATGTCCGCACTCTTAAGAACTGCATTTAAAAGACCAAAGTCATAATTTTTTAGACTGGGATTGTCCAATCGCAATCTGTCTATCATTTGCTGAAGATTACGTCCTTGATGATCATACCCTATGACCAAATTTACATACTCAACTTCATTATCAAACGGTGGTCTATACGAATATTTAGTGCGATCTTGCTTTATTTTTGCAAGCTTTCCATATGGAGCAGTATCCCAACAAACAACAAGCAAATTGATTGCATTCAGAAGTTGTTTTGTTGCAGGGTCAACTTTACGCGTTGTATTACCTGAATGTGATGAGTTACTACTTACACTCGATGAGTCTGACTTTAATGGATTAAATAATGGGACATCATCGCCACCTGTGAGAGCTAAAAATTTCTTAGCGGTTGGTTCTCCACAGTAAAAAGCGCCTACATCTTGAGTGTCTTTTTCCCCCTTATATTCGAAGCAATAGTAGCTATCTGTCAAAACACGGCCTGTACAGCTATGCTTTCGCTGATTATTAAGAAGTTTAACATGTGCAATAGCTGTTATATTGTACCGTCTTACCATTCTCTCTCTGGCTTCATCACCAAAACAATCCATATCAACCTTTTACAACTCAAAAATACATGAGGTCAAACCTAACACAAACTCAACTTGCTGCATATTCGGATATCATTTTGGCTAACATTTTAATAGTACGCATGTACATATGTACAATGACGCCAAGACTAACACAAGCCGCTGTTAGGTAAAACATTACATGTCGAACTCGCGCTAAACTCTCAGGCTAAACGCGGATGCGCGTTTGCACAAATAACGAGATCTCGTTATTTCAGAAGCAAGTGTTGGGTCAGGCATAATGCTTTCGAACCAATACACTCCACTCGAAGAGACAGATCTCCCCATCGAAGCGGCCGAAGGACGTTAACAGAAATACCGGCAAGCGAGGCAACAGTAGGCTGAGCATTCACAACTCACAACAGCGTTACAGATGCAGGGCCAGAGGCGCGGGTGCCAAAAAGCGTACTTGTGCCTGTAAACGCGCTTCCAATTTAACATTGGATTTCCCTACAAAACGACCATTCCCAGCTTATAGCCAAGTTGAACTTTGCCAATGGCCCAATAAAAAACCGCAGTCAGACTGCGGTTTTTTTTGAGACCGACACTTGGGTCACAGATGCTAATCTGGGTCAGATTAGAAGTTGTAGACCGCCCTGGCGTAGTAGGCGCCGCCGTTGATGCCAAAGGGCAAGGTTTCCCAGCCATAGGTGAAACCTGCCTGACTGTAGACGTTGCCTTCCTCACCCCACTTGTCCGGATAGACGTCGAAGATGTTGGTGCCGCCGATGGTCAATCTCAGCTCATCGGTCGCCTGATAGCTCACAGACAGGTCAGTCAGCCACTTGCCGCTCCAGGTCTTCTTGGGACCGAAGGCCTGACCGGACACTTCACCATAGTAAGTGTTGTTCAGCGCCACTTCCCAGTCGCTCAGCTGATAGATGGCCGACAGGTTGAGCTTCTCGCCCGGCTGGCCCTCTTCCAAACGCAGCTTCTGCACATCGCCGAACAGGGTCTCAGCCGGAATGATGGACGACTGGGAATGGATCGCCTTGACCTCGTTATCCACCAGACTCAGTGCCGCCGCCAGTTTGAGATCGGCGCCGTGATCCAGCGATATATCATAGGTGGCCACCAGATCCAGGCCGCGGGTGCGGGTGTCCACCGAGTTGGTGAAGAACTGCGCCGCCCCAAGGCGGTTGGCCGCCAGTGCCGCCGCCACCTCTGGGCCTATGTCGGCGGTCAGGGGATCTGAGATCACTATCCTGTCGTCTATGTCTATCTGGAAGATATCCAGAGACAGCTTCAGATCGTCTATGGGCTCGGCCACCATGCCTATGCTGTAGCTGAGCGAGGTTTCCACGTCCAGATCTTCGATGCCGAACTCGGCGGCCACAGGGCTGGAGTTGGCAACAGTGCCAGTCTCAACCAGCTCGCCATTGACCAGATTGGTCAGCACCTGGCTGTAGTTGATCTGCTGCACGCCAGGGGCCCGGAAGCCGGAAGATACTGTGCCCCGGATGGAGAAGCTGTCGTTGAACTCGTAACGGCCCGACAGCTTGCCGGAGACGTTGTCACCCGCCACCTGGTAGTGCTCGTAGCGCACCGCGGCGCCGACCAGGAGTTCGTCGGTCAGATTGGTCTCGGCATCGGCATACAGGGCATAGCTGCTCCTGTCCTTATCCACCGCCTGTTTGGGGCCGAATCCAGGAAAGCCCTGAATGCCCGCCATCACTGGGGTGCCCGTGTCGCTGTGCAGTATCGGGGTCGTGCCGTTGTTGCGGCCATAGCTGTAGGACCAGGGATCGCCCGCCACTATCTGGTAGGCATCCTGGCGCAGTTCCAGGCCGAAGGCCAGATACAGAGGCTCGAGGTTGGCGCCCCAGTCCACACTGCCGTTGATGTCGGCGTTGACCGTGGTCTGCTCGAAGATCAGTGTGCCGTCGTGGGCCGAGGTCGGTGTCTCGCCATAGATGCCGCTGTTGTCCGGCTTGGGCTCGTAGTACCAGCTGACGTTGGCCGAATTATTGGAGTTGAAGGAGAACTCGCTGCGGCCCCAGACGGCGCCCACGTCCCATTTCCAGTCTTCGTTCAGATCGCCGCGCAGGCCTGCCGCCGCCGAGGTATCGTCGACATTGGTGCTGAGTTGCGGCAGGAAGCCCTTGGGATAGAGCTCGGGAATAGTCCTGTCGCTGCCCGGGCCACGGAAGAAACCGGCCGACTCGCCGTCACGGCTGGAATAGCCGCCGAAGAAGTACAGCTCAGTGGTATCGCTGAGATCGTAGCCGCCGTTGACCCAGGCATAGAGGTTTTTGGACTCGGCATCCCCTATGTGCAGGCGCACCACGCTCTGATCGTTCTCATCCCACCACTTGCCGATGAGATTGCCGCCGGTCAGTTCCAGCGTCGCCGGCCCCGCCCTGTTGGTCTCGCCCCTGTCCCTGTACTCCAGGCTCAGGTTGATGAAGCCGGCATCGCCCAGGGCGAAGCCCTTGTTCGCCGCCAGCACCAGGTTTTCACCGTCGCCCTCGTAGGTCTGACCGGCTTCCACCCGCAGGCTGCCCGCCTCGCTCGAGTCCTTCAGCACTATGTTGATCACCCCGGCAATGGCATCCGAGCCATACTGGGCGGCGGCGCCGTCACGCAGTACCTCGACCCTTTTGACCGCACTCAAGGGGATGGCGTTGATATCGTAACCCGCCGAGCCCTTGCCCACGGTTTCCTGGGTATTGACCAGGGCTTGTTGATGGCGGCGCTTGCCGTTGACCAGCACCAACACCTGATCCGGCCCCAGCCCCCTCAGGGTGGCCGGACGTATGATGTCGCTGCCGTCGCTGACCGTGGTGCTGGAGAAGTTGAATGACGGGGCGGCAATCTGCAGCGCCCGGCCAAGTTCGGTGGCGCCGCTCTGTGCCAGCTGCTCCTCGCCTATGATATCCACCGGCGCCGGTGATTCTGTCGCCATCCGGCCACTAACCCTGGTACCTATGGTGGTGATGACCTCTATCTTCTTCTGCCCGGTCGCCTGGGGCGCATCGTCTGCGGCCAACACCTGAAAGGAAGCGCCCAGACACAGGGCGGCAATGCTGGCCGCCAGGGGAGAGAGACGCGCTATATTGTTCGTTTGATTTTCCGTGTTCTTGTTCAACTTAAATACTCCACTTCATTGATTTTAAGTTATATTTTTCTGTTTGCATCCGGTGCCTTGGCGGCATCTTGTTATCAAAAAGCAAACAGCTGCACCCACGCTAACATAGGTGTAACCCATGATTAACAAAATGCAAGGTGAAAAATTTTCACCTTGAGGCGGCCTGCAAAGCGGCAGGGGCATAGCGGGCAAACCAGGGAGAGATTTAGTCGGTTTTAAACAAAGAGTTAACTTTCAATCCTTGAAAGCCATTGGGAGCATTGAAGAAAGCAGCAGGAGTCAAACGTGATATGCCTGAGCCAATGACAGGCAAGGCGTTCGCCACACAGGGTGAGCCGCCTTATCCAGGCAGGATTGCCGCCGCAAAGCCGGATCATTTCCTTTCGCGGCGGCGTTTTGTTACTCTCGACGCCAAAATCCGAGCCCGGGTGCGCACCGTACCTGAGGTTTCTCCCCCACATCACTTGGTACAGGAGCATAAAAACAATGACATCCCCCCAGTCCACGCCCAAGGGCTTTCCCAAGGCGTTTTGGATAGCCAACTGCGTCGAATTGCTGGAGCGCGCCGCCTATTACGGCGTCTTCATAGTGATCACCCTGTATCTGTCACGGATCCTCGGATTCGATGACATAGAAGCCGCCTGGATCGCCGGCTCCTTCTCCGCCGGCCTGTATTTCCTGCCCACCTTCTCCGGCGCCTTGGCCGACAAGATAGGTTTCAGGCGTGCCCTGATGCTGGCATTCAGCCTGCTGACCCTGGGTTATGCAGGTCTGGCCCTGTTTCCGGCGCTGCTCGAAGGTCAGGGGCTGGTGCAATATGGCCGCGAGGTGGTATTCAAGGGGCTGCAGCAGGCGGATATCCGCTGGGCGATAGTGCCCATCATGGTGGTCATAATGATCGGCGGCTCCTTCATCAAGGCGGTGATCACTGGTACCGTCGCCCGGGAAACGACGGAATCCAACCGCGCCAAGGGCTTCTCCATCTTCTACATGATGGTCAACATAGGTGCCTTCTCCGGCAAGACGATAGTCAAGCCATTGCGGGAATCCATGGGGGACTTGGGTCTCATCAACCTCAACTATTTTGCCGCCGCCATGACCCTGCTGGCATTTTTCTGCATCCTGCTGTTCTACAAGAACGCCGAATCCAGCCAGAACGGCAAATCCGTCGGCGAGATCTGGCAGGCGCTGCTCAAGGTGCTGGGCAACACCCGCCTCATCACACTGATCCTCATCATCACAGGCTTCTGGATGGTGCAACACCAGCTCTACGCCACCATGCCAAAATACGTGCTGCGCATGGCCGGCGAAGGCGCTTCCCCTTCCTGGTATGCCAACGTCAACCCCCTGGTCGTGGTCGTCACTGTCGGTTTCGTCACTTCGCTGATGAAGGGCCGCAGCTCGCTGTTTTCCATGACTGTGGGCATGTTCATCATGCCTGTCTCGGCACTCGCCATGGCCTCGGGCAACCTGCTCGGCGGCGAAACGATAGATCTGGGCCTGGTGCAGATGCACCCGGTTGCCCTGATGATGATAGTCGGCATCATATTCCAGGGGATCGCCGAGTCCTTCATCTCGCCGCGCTTCCTGGAGTTCTTCTCCCTGCAGGCCCCCAAGGGTGAAGAAGGCCTGTATCTGGGTTTCTCCCATCTGCATTCCTTCATCAGTTCCCTGATAGGCTTCGGCCTGTCGGGCTACCTGCTGAGCGCCTACTGCCCGGATCCCAAGACCTTTGCCACCAAGGCCGAATGGCAGGCCGCAGCCAGCAACGCCCACTACATCTGGTACGTGTTCGCCGCCATAGCTTTGGTGTCGGCCATCTCACTGGTGATCTACGGCAAGGTGATCGCCCGCCTGGATGCCAGGCAGCAAGCCGGCGGAGCGACCGAGTTGGCCGCCGAAGTTTAAGCGGTAAAAACACAATGATATGAAAACAAAAAAGGAGCCAAGGCTCCTTTTTTGTTGCTTACAACTCAGCATACCAACAGCGGGCTATTTCACTCGCCAGATTTTACCTGCCAGGCGATGGTCTCACCGGCACGTATCGGCACCACACAGGTGCCGCCCAGAGGATAGGACTCGGGCACGGACCAGTCGGCCTTGACCAGGGTGATGCTGTCTGTGTTGCGCGGCAGGCCGTAGAAATCCGGGCCGTTGAAGCTGGCAAAGGCCTCCAGCTTGTCCAGGGCATCGACCGACTCGAAGGCTTCGGCATACAGTTCTATGGCGGCATGGGCCGTATAGGAACCGGCGCAGCCGCAGGCGGCTTCCTTCTTGTCCTTGTAATGGGGCGCCGAGTCGGTGCCGAGGAAGAACTTCTTGCTGCCTGAGGCGATGGCGCCCAACAGCGCCTGCTGATGGGTGTTGCGCTTGAGGATAGGCAGGCAGTAGAAGTGTGGCCTGATGCCACCGGCCAACATATGGTTGCGGTTATACAACAGGTGATGGGCCGTGATGGTCGCCGCCACCTTGTCCGATGCCTGGTTGACGAAGTCCACCGCATCCTTGGTGGTGATGTGTTCCAGCACCACTTTCAGCTCGGGAAAATCCGCCACTACCTGGCTGAGTATCTTGTCGATGAAGATCTGCTCGCGATCGAAAATGTCGATACTCGAGTCCGTCACCTCACCATGCACCAACAGCAGCAATCCGGCCTCCTGCATGGCGGCCAGCACGGGATAGATGTTCTTCACATCCGTCACGCCTGAATCCGAGTTGGTGGTGGCGCCGGCGGGATACAGTTTGGCGGCAACGACTTTCCCCGAGGCCTTGGCCTTGAAGATCTCCTCGGCCCTGGTGTTGTCCGTCAGGTACAGGACCATCAAGGGCTCGAACTGACCTTGGGGTTGTGCCTGCCGGATCCTGTCGTAATAACCCAGCGCCGCAGCCGTGTCCATCACGGGTGGCACCAGGTTCGGCATCACTATCGCGCGCCCCATGTAGCGGCTGATGTCTCTCACAGTGTCTTTAAGTTGACTGCCGTCACGCAGGTGTACGTGCCAGTCATCCGGGCGGGTAATAGTAATACTTGTCATTGCCGTCTCTTTTGCTTGCAGGGTTTGAGGGATCTTATTGCCCGGCGCAGGTGCAGTAAAGCACCAAATAGCCCTGGGGGCGAAATTTCAGCGAAAACGCCGAATAAGCCGCGCTTCTACGCCTGTTACATGGGGGTGAAGCGGATTAAGCCTTGCAGAACCTGAGCCATGGCTCAGGTTTGCGGTCGGACTTTGCCCTGAGTCAATAATCGAACCCGGGCTGGGCCTTGATGCCGGCTTCGAAGGCATGTTTGATCGGCTGCACCTCGCTGACCGTGTCGGCCAGTTCTATTATGTCCCTGTGGCAGGCGCGGCCCGTGACTACCACATGCTGCATCGGCGGGCGGTTTCTCAGGGCGGTCAATACCCGCGCCAGTTCCAGGTAGTGATAGCTGACCATATAGGTCAGCTCGTCGAGCAGCAGCAGATCCACGCTGGGATCCTTGAGCAAGCTTTCCGCCGCCGCCCAGGCCGCCTCGGCGGCCGCCGTGTCCTTGGCCTTGTCCTGGGTTTCCCAGGTGAAGCCCGTGCCCATCACATGGAACTCGACCCCGGCACCCTCGAGCAGGGTGCGCTCGCCGCATTCCCAGGTGCCCTTGATGAACTGCACCACGGCCGCCTTCTTGCCGTGGCCAACGGCGCGGGCGACGGTGCCGAAACCGGCCGTGCTCTTGCCCTTGCCGTTACCCGTGAGCACCAGCAAGATGCCCTTCTCCTCCTGGGCGGCGGCTATCTTGGCATCCACCCCGGCCTTCACCTTCTGTTGGCGGGCCTTGTGGCGCTCGGCCTTGCGTTCCTGTTGTTGCAGCTCCTGCTGCTGAGTCTGTTCATCCGTCATGCCTTGCTGTCCTCCCGTAGAATTTGCTGTAATTTGTCCATGTCCAGATGGGCCGCCAAGACGTCGGCGAGCCGGTCGAGCTGCTGTTCGCGGATAAGATTGATATCGACCGCCCCTGCCCCAGGATCCATTCCAGTCGATGCCAGCCCGGCCCATTGCAACAGCAGGCCACAGGCTGTGGGTGAATCGAACAGTCCATGCAGATAGGTGCCGAGGATCTGGCCGTCGTCACTGAGCAGGCCGTCGCTGAAACCCGAGCCTAAGCAAAAGCCCGAGTCCAAGCCTGAACCTGTGCCCAGGGCATGCTCGAGTGCCAGCCTGATGGGCGAAGCGGCATTCGCCGGCAAGTCCGAGCTGCCACAGTGGATCTCATAGCCCTGCACGGCCGCAGTTTGCCCAAGCAGTGACAGCTCACCCGTCACCCGCCGCAGCTGCTTGTCGGCTTCGAGTTCGGTCGTCAGCGGCAACAGCCGGAGGCCGGGGCTGAGTCCCGGGGCGCCTTCCACCCCTAGGGGATCTGCTATCCACTGGCCCAGCATCTGATAACCGCCGCAGACGCCCATGAGCTTGCCACCGTACCTCAGATGCCGCGCTATGTCCCCGTCCCAGCCCTGCTGTCGCAGGAAGGCCAGATCGGCGCGCACATTCTTGCTGCCGGGCAAGATGATGAGATCCGCCGCCGGCAGGCGCTTGTCACCGCACTGCGCCTGGCTCTGCAGCGACACATACTGAAAGTCTACCCCAGGATGCAGGCGCAAGGGGTCGAAGTCTGTGTGGTTGCTGATGTGCGGGTAAACCAGCACCAGCACCTTGAGTCCGACGCCAGCCTGACTTGCCTGAGACGAGAGCCCGGCTTGCGACTGAGTGGCTTGCGGCAGCGCATCCTCGGCGTCCAGATGCAGATCGTGCAGATAGGGCAGCACCCCGAGCACTGGCTTATGGGTATAGGCTTCGAGCCAGTCTATGCCGGGTTGCAGCAGGCCTGGGTCGCCGCGAAAACGATTGATGACGAAGCCCTTGACCCTGGCCTGCTCGCTGGCCGACAGCAGCGCCAGGGTGCCCACCAGATGGGCGAACACCCCACCCTTGTCTATGTCGGCGATGAGGATAACAGGGCAGTCGACCGCCTCGGCGAAGCCCATGTTGGCTATATCGCCCTCGCGCAGGTTGATCTCCGCCGGACTGCCCGCCCCTTCCACCAGCAGCAGGCGATAACCCAGCCGCAAACGGGAGAAGGAGTCGAGCACGGCCGCCATGGCCCGCGCCTTATAATCGCGACTGGCAGGGCCGAAGAACTGCCCCGCTTCCAGGGTCGTCAGCGCCTTGCCCTGGATGATCACCTGGGCGCCCGTGTCCGAGCTGGGCTTGAGCAGCACTGGGTTGAAGTCTGTGTGGGGCATGAGATAGCAGGCGGCCGCCTGCAGCGCCTGAGCCCTGCCTATCTCGCCGCCGTCCGAGGTCACAGCGCTGTTGAGCGCCATGTTCTGCGGCTTGAAGGGCGCCACGGAATCGAACCCCAGCCCTGGGTCTCTGGCGAACAGGCGGCAGAGGCCGGCCACCAGGGTGCTCTTGCCCGCATCCGAGGTGGTGCCCTGCACCATCAGCATGTTGGCCCCAGGCGCAGGCACCTCAGGTGCAGTAGCTCCAGACACAGCAGTCTCAGGTGCAGTTGCCCCGGTCACAGCAGCCTGGGTCATGGATACTTTGGCGTTCATGCCATGCCTCCCTTGAGTGGCAGCGGCAAGCCGGCCACCACCAGGGTGACGCTGTCGGCAACCTGGGCCATGGCCTGATTGAGCCAGCCTGCCTCATCGACGAATTGGCGGCTCAGCTCCCCCATGGGCACTATCCCTGAACCTACCTCGTTACTGATCAATATGATATCACCTGGAAGCCCGGGCAGGCATGCCAGCAGCCTGGCCTTATGCCCCGGCCAGTCGGCCGGGCATTGCAGCAGTTCATTGGTGAGATACAAGGTCAGGCAATCTACCAGTATCACCCTGTTCGCCGCCGCCAAGGCCGTCAGCGCATCGGCCAGGGCCAGCGGCACTTCGTGCAGCTGCCAGTCGAGGCCCCCCGCCTGCCGCTGGCGGCGATGACGGGCAATGCGCGCCGCCATCTCCCCGTCGCCGGCGGTGGCCGTCGCCAGATACAGGCACTCACGGCCCTCCCGAGCCAGGGCCTGCACCAGAGATTCGCCGTAGCGGCTCTTGCCGCTGCGGGCACCGCCCAACACCAGATGTATCATAGGGCATTCCCCATGGCCAGGAGCACCAGGTAACAACCCAGCTCGGCGAGCTGCTGGGCCGCCCCCAGAGTATCGCCGGTATAACCCCCTATCTGCCGCCGGAATAGGGCCACCAGCAAGCAGCGGATCAGCCACAGGGCGATAAGCAGGGCGAAGGCAACCACACCCTTGAGACACAGGAGCAGCAAAAGCCCGGTCGCCAGCAAGATCAGCAGCTCGTCGATGCCCTGTGTCTGGGCCAGGGGCCTGGACTTGCTGCTGTCATCGTCACGCACATAGGTCTCGGTGAAGATGATACTGGCCGCCAGCACCCGGCTGAGGCAATGGCCCAGCACCAGCGCCCACACAGCCACCATGGGGGCATACAGGGCCAGCTCGACCAGCAGCTGCCACTTGAGCAGCAGCGCCAACACCAACGCCAGAGCGCCATAGGTGCCCAGGCGCGAGTCTTTCATTATGCTGAGCTTGGCGGCGACACCCCAACCACCGCCGAAACCATCGGCGGTGTCGGCCAGGCCATCCTCATGAAAGCCGCCGGTGAGCAATACC
This sequence comes from Shewanella sp. AS16, assembly GCF_021412365.1. Taxonomy (NCBI): domain Bacteria; kingdom Pseudomonadati; phylum Pseudomonadota; class Gammaproteobacteria; order Alteromonadales; family Shewanellaceae; genus Shewanella; species Shewanella sp. AS16. The sequence goes on from NZ_JAKCLK010000001.1 coordinate 981,850, forward strand.
CCGGCGATCATCGCCAACAGGACGGCCACCCCGGCCGGTAACCACAGCTGACTCAGCCAGAATACAGAGGCGCAGCACAGGCCTATGCACAGGCCCACCAGGCCGAAGTAACGGCTGGCCTGGTTGAGCTTGTCGCCATCCACCTCGACCCAGGAAGGCATGGGGATGCGGGTGAAAAATCCCAGGGCCACGAAGAAGAGATCGCTCTGCCTGTGCCAGTTATGCTTGCGTGACATGGAACATCCTTAACCTTGTTGATACTTATGCTACCCAGCAGGCTTGGCTGCCAGCCTGTCTACTGCCTGTTACTGACCCGTTAATCAGACGACCGAAGTCACCCCGGCCTCATCGAAGCTCGCCATCTGGTTGTAGAAATTCGCCGCCGCCTGCACCAGAGGCAGGGCCAGCGCGGCGCCGGTGCCCTCCCCCAGCCTCAGTCCCAGGCTCAACAGGGGTCTGGCCCCCAGCTCGGCGAGCAGCAGCTTATGACCGCGCTCCTCGGACTCGTGGGCGAAGATCATATAGTCCCTGGCATTGGCATTCAGCCGGACCGCCAGCAGGGCCGACACTGTGGCGATGAAACCGTCGACCAACACCAGCATCCCCAGCTCGGCCGCCGCCAGCATGGCGCCCGTCATCTGCACTATCTCGAAGCCGCCGAGGCAGGCGAGGACTCGCAGCGGATCCGGCTGCGCCTGGGCCTGCCCGGATGTCAGCGTATCCCCATGCAAGGCCAGCGCCCGGGTCAGCAGCGCCCTCTTGTTGGCCAGCGCGGCATCGTCTATGCCGGTGCCGCGGCCGACACAGTCCGTCAGCGGCAATCCGGTCAAGGCCGCCATGACAGCCGCCGCCGAGGAGGTATTGCCTATGCCCATCTCGCCCAGGGCGACGAGGTTGACCCCGGCCTCATGGTGGCGGGTCACCAGGGCGCGCGCCAATGTCAGCCCCTGGGTCACCTGGTCCTGGGTCATGGCGGCCTCCAGATGTATCGCGCCCGTGCCTGCCCCAAGACGCTGTGCTACCAGGCCAGGGGTTGGCGGCAGCGGCTCGAGGATGCCGCAGTCTATGACCTCCAGCTCATAGCCCAGCTGGCGGCAGAACACATTGATGGCGGCGCCGCCGCCGAGGAAGTTATGCACCATCTGGGTGGTGACAGCACTCGGGGCTATCGATACCCCATGGGCGGCGATGCCGTGATCTGCGGCAAACACCAGCATGGTCGGCCTGCGGATCGCCGGCGCCTCCTTGCCCAGCACCCTGGCCAGCTGCAACGCCAGCGGCTCAAGTTGCCCCAGGGCCCCAGGCGGTTTGGTCTTGTGGTCTATCCTGTGCTGGATCTCGGCGTCGCCGGCATGGCTGAGGGCGGGAATGTTGAACATGACTACTCACTCTAAGGTTAAGGCTGCTGTTAAGGGCTATCTTGGCTGGATGAGGGACCCGCCCTAGCCGTAGCGGCCGCGGCGACGCAGCACGAACAGGAAGAACACGCTGCCGATCGCCGCGGTAATGATGCCGACCGGCAGCTCCTGGTTGCCCAACAAGCATCTGGCCAGCACGTCTATCCACACCATGAACAGCCCGCCCACCAGGGCCGTCAGCAACATGGGCTGCCGGCCGGGAAACAGCAGTCTGACTATATGGGGGATCATCAGGCCGACGAAGCCTATGCCACCACAGCTGGCGACCAGGATGGCGGTGATCAGCGAGCATAGCAGCAAGATCCCCAGCCGCAGCTTGGGCACATTGACCCCCAGGGTATGGGCCGTCTCATCCCCGGCCTGCAGCGCCAGGATCTGGCGCTTGAGTGCCAGTATCACCACCAGGCTCAGGCTCACCACCAGCAGGGGCAGAGACAGCAGGGCCCAACTGGCCTTGGCGAAGCTGCCCAGGCTCCAGAAGAGCACAGAGGCCGTGGCCTGGGGACTGGCGAAATACAAGAGCAAACTGGTGAAGGCGCCGAACATGAAGGAGGTCGCCACCCCGGACAAGAGCATGCGCTCGACCTGGCTGCCGATGCCGAGCCCGGAGAGCAGCAGCACCAGGAGCACAGACAGGCTGGCACCGCAGAAGGCCCCCAGCGGCAGGAGCAGCCACATCAGCAGCGACAGCCCTGAGCCGGCAGACAGCCCTGAGCCGGCAAGGCCCGGGTCGACGCTGAACCCTGAGCCCGCCAACAGGCCGGTGCCTGTGAACAGGGTCAGCATGACCACGGCGCCGAACGAGGCCCCGGAGCTGATGCCGAACAGATAGGGATCCGCCAGCGGGTTGCGGGTCACCAGCTGCAGCACGGCGCCGGCGATCGACAACCCGGCCCCCGCCACGAAGGCCAGCACCGTCCGCGGCAACCTCAGCTCCAGCACTATCCGCTCCGTTATCGCACTCGGTTGGCCGATATCGAACAACTTATGTCCCAGCACCCGCACCACGTCCAGCATGCTGATGTTGGCGGCTCCGAAGCTGGTCGCCAGCAGCGGCGTCAGCAGTGCCAGCAAGGCCAGCGCCAACAGCAGCCAGCCCTGCAGCGACAAGGGGGTGAGCAGCAAGCCCAGAGACGCTTTCAAGCCCCCTTTCAATGCCCGGTCCTCAAATTTCTCAGTCGATTGCATCTTGGGTTCCCTGTGTCATAGCGGCGCTGTAACCGTAGAAGTAGCTGATCAGCGGCTTGCCATGCTGGGGATGGGGCTGCACCCGGCAACAGACGCCGAAGACCTCGGCGATGCGCTGCTCCGTCAGCACCAGATCCGGGGTGCCGCTGACGATGCAACGGCCCTTATCCAGCAACAGCAGGCTGTCGCACAGGGCGCTGGCGAGGTTGAGATCATGGATGGAGGCGATGACGCTGATCCCCAGGCTGCGCACCAGTTCGAGGATCTGAATTTGGTATCTGATGTCCAGGTGATTGGTGGGCTCGTCGAGGATCAGCAATTGGGGCCGCTGCACTATGGCACGGGCGATCAGCGCCCGCTGCTTCTCGCCGCCGGACAGGTGTTCGTACTGCTGGGCCGCCTTATGGCTCAGGCCCACCCTCGCCAGTGCCTGGGCTATGTCGGCCTTGTCCGCCCGGCTGGTGCCGTCGAACGGCCCCTTATGTGGGGTCAGCCCCATGGCCACCAACTGAGTGGTGCTCATGTCGAAATAGTGGGGGGTATCCTGCTGCACCACGGCCACCCTGCAGGCGAATGCCTTGGCGGCTATGCCGGCTATGTCCATGCCATGCAGGCAGATCTCGCCTGAGGTAGGCCGGATAAACTTGTACAGGCAACGCAACAGGCTGGACTTGCCGGCGCCATTTGGGCCTATGATGCCCAGCATCTGCCCCTGGGTCAGTCCCAGGCTGATGCCGGACAGAATGGCCTTGTCGCCGAGGCGCCAGCTCAGATCCGAGACAGACAGGGCCAGGGGCAGGGTCCCGGTTTCGGCGACTGTCATCGCCGGCGACCTGCGAGGGGCAGCGCCGCCATGGCAAGGGCCATGGATAAAAATAGTGTCATCTTAAGCTCCCCCGAGTCACCCGCTCGAGCACAGTGATGGAACCGGCGCAGCGCTGCGACGGCGTACAAACCCAGGCAGGTATCCTGACTCGTGTGGCAAGAAGGCCGACCTCCTTGCTCCACACTCACAGTTGCGGGCACAGTTCGGGCTGGCGGCAGAGGTTGCCGTTCCCCGATTCCCTGTCACGCCGGGTTGATGGCGGCGCTTGGCCAACCATCCCCGACACCTGGGTTCATTTACCCCGGCCAGGCCGGGGACGGATTATTATCCGGCTTTTACATCAATAGGCAAGACGCTTAGCTTCCGGGCCAGTGCAGCCGGTAGCTGCAGGCGGCCTCGCGCTCATCGTCATGGCTCCAGAACACCTCAAGGCGCACCAGGGCGGCGTAGGGCAAAGCCAGGCTATGGTAGAAACCGGCACTCGGCGCCACCCCCAACACCCGCGCCAGCAGATGGCGCATCACCCCGCCGTGGGTCAGCAGCAAGGCGGTCTCAGGCCCGGCCGGCGATTCAGCGGCGGCGGAAGAGGCACGGCGCAGCGCCGCCAGCACTGAGGCGAAGGCGGCATCCACCCTGGCCTCGAAGGCCGCCATGGACTCGCCGCCCGGCGGCGCTGCCGCCCAAGGGTCTTGCCAATAGGCGTCGAGCGCCCCTGCCTGGCTGAGATACAGCCGCTCCCAACTCTGCCCATCCCAGTCACCGAAATCCAGCTCGCGCAGGCCCGGGAGTTCCTTCGGCCGCCAGCCGTCGGCGGCCAGCTCGGCGGCGAAATCGGCACAGCGACGCAGTGGCGAGCTGTACAGGTGCGCCGCCCCCCAAGCCAGTGTCTCATGGCCAGGCGCCGGCACCTGGATCTGAGCCTGCACCTGGGCCAGAGCCGCCCGCATCTGCGCCCGCCCCTGCGCCGTCAGGGCCACATCCGTGCGGCCGCGCAGTATGGCACCGCCCTCGCATTCGCCATGCCTGAGTAAGAAAATCTGTGCCCGTTGCATAACACCCCGATAGCGTCAGTTTTCCGGCCGCAGTCTCTGGCCGGGAAAAGAAGTGCCGCGCCGGGGGCCGGGCTAACATTGACCTTGCCCTCGAGCGATTATGTCGCGTATTATGGACGTCTATACGTATGTATGTCCAAAAGTAATTAACGACGGCGACATTTTCCCGTCGAAATCCAGACACCATACGCTCGATTCGGTACTTTTAACTTAGCACTCTTAACTGAGCACTCTTAACCGAGCACTCTGCAGGTAACGACTTATGGCGACAGCGACTCCCATCACATTGCAACAGGCCCAGGCCCTGACTCAGGCGCTAAGAGCCCAACTGCAACAAGGCATACTGATCCTCGATGGCGCCATGGGCACCATGATCCAGGACCACAAGCTGCAAGAGGCGGATTACCGCGGCGAGCCCTTCAAGGACTGGCATTGCGACGTCAAGGGCAACAACGATCTGCTGGTGCTGAGCCAGCCAGGGCTCATCAAGCAGATCCACCTGGACTACCTCAATGCCGGCGCGCACATAATAGAGACCAACAGCTTCAACGCCACCACCATAGCCATGGCCGATTACGACATGCAGGCCCAGTCCAGGGACATCAACTTCGCCGCCGCCCGCCTCGCCCGCGAAGCCTGTGATGAGGTGACCGCCGCCAGCGGCATTCCCCGCTATGTGGCCGGGGTGCTTGGTCCCACCAACAGGACCTGCTCCATCAGCCCGGATGTGAATGACCCAGGCTACCGCAACGTCAGCTTCGATGAGTTGGTGACCGCTTACATGGAATCCACCCGGGCGCTGATTGAAGGCGGCGCCGACATCATAATGGTGGAAACCATCTTCGATACCCTCAACGCCAAGGCGGCGCTGTTCGCCATCGAATCCGTGTTCGACGAGCTGTTCGGCGTGCCTGCCGATGGCAGCCGGGAACGCCTGCCTGTGATGATCTCTGGCACCATCACGGATGCCTCGGGCCGCACCCTCACGGGCCAGACGACCGAGGCCTTCTACAACTCGCTGCGCCACATCAAGCCCCTGTGTATCGGCCTCAACTGCGCCCTTGGGCCCAAGGAGCTGCGCCCCTATGTGGAAGAGTTGGCGCGCATCGCCGAATGTTATGTCTCGGCCCACCCCAACGCCGGCCTGCCGAACGAGTTCGGCGGCTATGACGAAACCCCGGAGGAGATGGCCGACGTCATAGGCGAGTGGGCGGCCGAGGGCCTGCTCAACGTAGTCGGCGGCTGCTGCGGCAGCACCCCGAAACACATAAGTGCCATACGCAACGCAGTGAGCAAGCACTCACCCAGGGTGATCCCCGAGATCCCCGTCGCCTGCCGCTTGTCCGGGCTGGAACCCCTGACCATAGACGCCCAGTCGCTGTTCGTGAACGTGGGCGAGCGCACCAATGTCACAGGCTCGGCCAAGTTCCTCAAACTCATCAAGGAGGGGCTGTTCGAGAAGGCGCTGGACGTGGCTCGGGAGCAGGTGGAGAACGGCGCCCAGATCATCGACATCAACATGGACGAAGGCATGCTCGACGGCGCCCTGATCATGCACAAGTTCCTCAACCTCATCGCCTCCGAACCCGACATCAGCCGGGTGCCAGTGATGATCGACTCCTCCAAGTGGGAAGTGATAGAGGCCGGCCTCAAGTGCATCCAGGGCAAGGGCATAGTCAACTCCATCTCCCTCAAAGAAGGCGAAGCCAAGTTCATCGAGCAGGCGCGGCTGGTGAAGCGCTACGGCGCCGCCGCCATCGTCATGGCCTTCGACGAACAGGGTCAGGCCGATACCCGCGCCCGCAAACTGGAGATCTGTACCCGCGCCTACCGGGTGTTGGTGGATAAGGTCGGCTTCCCGCCGGAAGACATCATCTTCGATCCCAACATCTTCGCCATCGCCACCGGCATAGAGGAGCACGACAACTATGCGGTCGACTTCATCGAGGCCATCAGGGACATCAAGGCCAGCCTGCCCCATGCGATGATCTCCGGCGGCGTGTCCAACGTGTCCTTCTCGTTTCGCGGCAACAACCCGGTGCGCGAGGCCATCCACGCCGTGTTCCTGTACCACGCCATTCAGGCCGGCATGGACATGGGCATAGTCAACGCCGGCCAGCTGGCGATCTACGACGACATAGATCCCGAGCTCAAGCTTTTGGTCGAAAACGTGGTGTTGAACCTGCCCTGCACAGCCGTGGATGCCAACGGGGAGGCGTCGAGCAACACAGAGCAACTGCTGGAGGTCGCCGAGAAATACCGCGGCGACGGCGCCACGGCCGGCAAGAAGGAAGATCTCCAATGGCGCAGCCTGCCGGTGAGCGAGCGCCTGGCCCATGCCCTGGTGAAGGGCATCACGGAATTTATCGATCAGGATACCGAAGAGGCGAGACAGGCCGCCGCCCGGCCGTTGGATGTGATCGAAGGCGCGCTGATGGACGGCATGAATCTGGTCGGCGATCTGTTCGGCTCGGGCAAGATGTTCCTGCCCCAGGTGGTCAAGTCGGCGCGGGTGATGAAAAAGGCCGTGGCCTATCTCAACCCCTACATAGAGCTGGAGAAGGTCGCCGGCCAGTCCAACGGCAGGATATTGATGGTGACGGTCAAGGGCGACGTGCACGACATAGGCAAGAATATCGTCGGCGTGGTGCTGGCCTGCAACGGCTTTGAGGTGTTCGATCTCGGGGTGATGGTGTCGGTGGAGCGCATTCTCGAGGCCGTCAAGGAGCACGATATCGACATCATAGGCATGTCGGGGCTCATCACCCCCAGCCTGGATGAGATGGTGCATAACGTCAAGACCTTCGCCCGCGAAGGCCTGACCATTCCCGCCATCATAGGCGGCGCCACCTGCTCCAAGATCCACACTGCGGTGAAGATAGCGCCCCACTACCCCCATGGCGCCATCTATATCGCCGATGCCTCCCGCGCCGTGCCCATGGTGAGCAAGCTCGTCAGCAACCAGACCCGCCAGGCCACCATAGATGCCGAATACGCCGAGTACGACAACATGCGCGAGAAGCGGCTGTCGCAGACCAAGCGCAAGCATATAGTCTCCATCGCGGCGGCGCGGGACAACCGCTGCCAACACGACTGGGGCAACTATACCCCTGTGACCCCCAAGGTGCTGGGCAAGCAGGTATTCGACGACTATCCGTTGACCGATCTCGTCGAGCGCATCGACTGGACGCCGTTTTTCCGCGCCTGGGAGCTGCACGGCCACTATCCTGAAATTCTCGACGACAAGGTGGTCGGCGAGGAGGCGCGCAAGCTGTTCGCCGACGGCCAGGCCATGCTGGAGACCCTGATCCGGGAGAAATGGCTCACCGCCAAGGGGGTCATAGGCCTGTTCCCGGCCAATACCGTCGGCCACGACGACATAGAGCTGTACAGCGACGAGTCGCGCCAACAGGTGCTCATGACCACCCACCACCTGAGGATGCAGCTGGAGCGGGTCGGCAACCACAACTTCTGCCTGGCCGACTTCGTCGCCCCCAAAGACTCGGGCGTCGCCGACTACATGGGCGGCTTTGCTGTCACCGCCGGCCACGGCATAGACGAACATGTGGCGCGCTTCGAGGCCAATCACGACGACTACAACGCCATCATGCTCAAGTGCCTGGCCGACCGCCTGGCGGAGGCCTTCGCCGAGCGGATGCACGAGCGGGTGCGCAAGGAATTCTGGGGCTATGCCGCGGATGAACGGCTGGACAACGAGGCGCTGATCCGCGAGAAATACAAGGGCATAAGGCCGGCGCCCGGCTACCCAGCCTGCCCGGATCATACCGAGAAGGGCCTGCTGTGGGACTTGCTCAAGCCCGACGAGTGCATAGATCTCAAGATCACCGAGAGCTTCGCCATGTTCCCCACGGCCGCGGTCTCCGGCTGGTACTTCGCCCATCCCAAGTCGCGCTACTTCGGCGTCACCAACATAGGCAAAGATCAGGTCGAAGACTATGCGCAGCGCAAGGGCATGAGCCTGGAGGAAACGGAGAGGTGGTTGGCGCCCATATTGGACTACGATCCTGAATAAGAGGGACCCAGAATAGAGGATGATTCTGAGTAGTCAGGATCGACCCCTAGGCTCATCGCGGACAGGAATGTCAGGCTTCGCCTGACTGGGGGATTTTCCAAGCTGCGCTTGGATTAACCTCGTGGGCTTCCAGCCCACACCCGGGCAAGGAGGACTGCTCGTCCTATCCAATTACGTCCATGTAAAAGAGCCAGTTCGGCAATCCCTGCCTCTCGCTCATAAACTCAACCGCTAGCGGTTATTCGCCTTGCATCCACCATGACGCCCCGACGAAGTTGAAAGCCCCTTGGGCTTATTCAAAAATAACTAACGTTTCCGATGGGGCATCCAAGCCCCCCGAAAACTAGCCCCACATCCTGTGGGGCTTACGCTATTTTCTTCAACGCCCTGCGGCAACTTCGATGGGGGATGGTGTTTTCCCCGACTATATGGCGCAGCTTCGAAATGAAAGAATTATTTCTTCCACATCTTTCTGTTCCATGCCTAGGTAAAAAGTGAATCAACAACATCCCTGTTTAACAGCCTTCCCACTCTCCATTGCTCGAGTTCATCACGCTATGATGCAATACTCACCACAACGAAGTTGTATGCCGTCACTAATTTTATAGCTACCCGAACTATGTTCGTGAATGAAAAATTTAAAGGGATCCTACTCAGAGAAAATACTTGAATGCCCTCTAAGTTATCAAAAATCTAAGAGACCTTTACTATCAATTGATAATTTATAAAACTCCCACCATTTTTCGAACCACTCAAAACAAATGACTTAACTGAATTATAACGAGAATCAAGTTCTTTGAAGTCATTAAACACTAATGATTCGTTATAACAAAAATCACCAGGCAAATTTCCCATCAAAGACTTATACTTAGAACAAAAATCTACAAAATTCTTACCATCATAATAAGTAACTAAAAATGAAACTCTCAGACCCAATGCATCATAATGGGAAAGTGACTTATTTAGATGATCATGTATATATTTAGCTTTAACACTACCTAACTTCATACCCTCAATTATAGAGTATGGCGACGAACCTTCTTTAATTAAAAGATCTACTTCTCCAGCTTTATAACCTTTACTTGAAACCCCTCGACGGGTTTGATCAGCAACAACATAATCTTTAGCTAACATCAAATCTCTAACTTGATCGTTATATTCATCCTCACTCGCCCCTTTGAAAATATGTCTATCTGGTAAAGATTGAATGCACCATTCAACATCCTTATAAAGCTCAGACTCAACTATTTTCATTAGGCGTGTTGGTATGCACATCGAATTTGCATCTTTCAATGTTGATAAGAAAATGTTCTCCCTCTTGATTTCATCCCTATAAATAGAATACTTATCTATTTCGGAGGAAACGATTGACTTACAATTAGTGGTAAATGCATTCCTAGTTAAATTAAATACCAAATCACAAATATCTTGGTATTCAGCCGCATCGCTATAAATACAAGTCTCGTGCCGACTCAACATTTTCTCCCAAGATATAAAATCAAAAAGATCATTCTCCTTAGCTTTTAAAGAATACTCGCACATTAGTAAGTTATTTTTATCCAAAATAACCTTATTATTTCCAGATGAAAATTTTCCAAAAAGAAACGGAAACACTAAATCTTCATTTAAATCATCTAAAAAGCTTGGACATAAACAATAAGCAAACATAAAAACCTCTTCTACTTATTATTCATTCTGTTCATTTTTGACTGCTGAATAGAGATCATGTCATCCATTTCAACATCAAGAAAACCCTTAGGCCACTTAATGTCACCATTCTCATTTATAGTCACACGTTCCAGCTCTGATGAGTCATCAGCACCATTTCGTTGAACGTTATAAATAGCAACATCATCAGAGCTTAAAGGATGATTTGCCTCAGCAACTCTTCTCCTTAGCCTCCTAATAATAGACTCACTGTGCGTTTCTATAATAAAGTATTTGTGTTCATCTATTGATATATTAATAAGAGCATCGGCCAACCATGCTTGCATATTGGGATGCAAATGGATCTCTGGCTGCTCCATAATCACAATAGAACCACGAGGGGATAAGTATGCTTGAACCAAAATAGGAAGAACCTGCGAAATTCCAAAGCCAACATCAGTAATTTCTAGATCCACATTATTCTGAACAACAATAATTCTATGAATAATATTGTTAACATTTACTACTTTAATTAACAAATCAAACTTAGCCAAAAGTATGTTTATTTTGTCTAAAATATCCATCCTTTTCTTTAAAACCTCAGCCAACTCATTCCCATCAGATGTATTTATCTGAGTTCTCAAAATAGTTTTATCCAACAAGTAATATCGCTGAGGAAAAGCTCTCAAAGGGCTAACGTGAGAAACGCTGTCGCTATTAAATACTTGCAAAAACTCTTTTGAACTGGACTTTATGAGGGCACACACAAATTTTGAAAAAATATTTTTAGACAACGTTGAATGTCGTGAAAACCTGTATTCACCAACACCACCGAAACTCATTGAATTCAAGTTTAGACCAGATATTATATCTTTCCTTGAATTATTTAAAGCGCTATTATCAACTATTTCAGATGATAGTTTGTAAGTCCCATTCTCATCATATATCTTTATGAATAACAAATCATCACCAGTATAAAATGAAACCGAATGCAAACTTAATTTATTAACCTTATAACTTAACCTGAACTCATACTCCAGCTTGCATATATTTATATTTTTACAAAAAAGAGATTCAACTGCATTGGCGAAATCCATAGTTTTTGTAAACTTTGATTTATAAATGTAATCGTTCAAATATCGAGCGGTCAATCCATCTTTATCACCATCAGAAGGTTTACCATTATTCCTAATTCCTTTAATCCTCTCAATTACATATTTTGATAAATTGACAAATTCTCCCTGAAGTCCATTTTCAAAGTCTGCATCAACAAAATACTCGTCGACAAGTTCACCATCATTAATGAAAAACCTCTGAGTTGTGTATATGAATTCATCAAAATGATTTTGAGTCACATTCTCAATTGAATTATTAACAACATCACTTGAAGTGATTGAAATAGATAAAATGTTATCTTCGTTCATTTTCCTAATTACATTTTCAGCTTCACCAAACCCCACAAGAGAACCATTAATTCTAAGAGGGCTATCGGATAGCTCATTAGAATTAACTGACTGAGTTAACATCAAAAGAAGATTCAAAATAGAACTCTTACCAAAGCTATTTGCACCAAGTAAGATAGTCAATGGTTTTAACTCTAAAGAAAATGACTCAAACGCTTTATAATTTTTACACTTTATTTCTTTAAACACAAAATTTATTCCTTTAGGATTAGACGTTTAAATTAAAAAAATCAAACCACAGTAAAACAACAAAATGACGAGCTTTAGACTACTAAAGATCAAAAAATGCCAAGCCGATTTTATTAATAAATCCTTACATAACAATGACGAATAAAAAACCAAACGCCATCACTCTTTTAACCAAAATGCATAGGTAAACACTATTGCCAACTGAGCACAGCTACCCCATCGAAGTTGCCGTAGGGCACATAGCCAAATTGCGTGAGTCTTGCCATGGATGGCAAGCTAGCTTTCGCAGGTGCAGGGATGCAGCCTTCGGAAGCGGTAGCAAATTTGGCTGAGAGCCCAAGGGGCCTTCAACTTCGTCGGGGCGCCGGGGGATTTCCAAAAGGGGAACAGGCGCTTTTCCCCTTTTGGTCGGGTGTGGGTTGAAGACCCACGACTTTACACCTCCGACAGACGGTTAAATCCCGACGGGTTATTAGAGCAGGCTATCGAATCCCACAGGGTCTCGAGAGGCCTAGGCCCGCTGCGACTGGAAGCTGCAACCATGCAGCTTCACGTCTTTCAAACAGGCTACCGTTCCGCGTGGCGGGCCGTCAGCCCTTGGCTTCCGCTAAACGACTGACACGCTACCGCCCATAACTTTGCCTGCCACAGAGCAATGTGAAACACCATTTTTAGAGTTAACAACAAGAGTGACCAAATCCTAACCGCATCTTGGCGATAAGATATTGATCTGCTGCACTAAGGAGGAAGATGGAATGTGATGCGCTTCCATTCATAACAACGGCTCCTGGAGCACCGCGTTGACTGACACTTATGCCCCCACTCCTTGAGACAACTTAAGCATCGGCCTTATGCCTGATTAATCAAAGGCTAAATTATGCTTACTCTAAATCCAGTCCAGATTACCCCAGACGCACTACATACGGCAAGAAAACTCATAAAATACATTCAGCAAATCAGTAACATCCAGACCATTAAAATATTCAGCTTCAAAACCAACCCTTGCCCATGACTGAAAGGTAAAAGGACAGGAATGTCATTCGAGCGTCGTTTTTCTGTGACTTAAATTTCGTCTTAATGTCACCTCAATGTCACTCCTTTGTCACTTGGCAAGCCGAATAATGACGCATCAAGGATCCACAGGGAGCAGGGAGCAATTAATGACAGATGTAGCTTTGGTTACCGGCGGTACGGGGGGCATAGGCAGTGCCATCTGCCAGGCATTGAGCCGCGAGGGTTATCGGGTGGTTTCCACTTACAGCAACGAGACCAAGGCCAGGCAATGGCAGGATGAGCAGAGGCGACAGGGACACGACATCGCCATCTTTGGCAGCGACGTGCGCAACTATGACCAGTGCCTGCGCACTGTGCTGGATATCGAGGAGGTGCTGGGCCCCATTGCCGTGCTGGTCAATTGCGCCGGTATCACCCGCGACAAGAGCATCAAGAAGCTGACCCCTGAGATGTGGCAGCAGGTGATAGACGTCAACCTCACAGGGGTATTCAACTTCAGCTCCATAGTGGCCAAGTGCATGCTGGAGCGCAACTACGGCCGTATCATCAATATCTCTTCCATCAATGGCCGCAAGGGCCAGTTCGGCCAGGTCAACTACGCCGCCGCCAAGGCAGGGATCCACGGCCTGACCATGAGCCTGGCCCAGGAACTGGCGCCCCACGGCATCACAGTCAACACCCTGGCCCCCGGCTATGTCGCCACCGAGATGGTGATGCAGGTGCCGACCGAGATACTCGACAAGATAGTGGCCCAGATCCCGGTGGGACGCCTGGGGCAACCGGAGGAGATCGCCCGCGCCGTCAGCTTCCTGGCAAGCCCGGATGCAGGCTTTATCACAGGCAGCGAACTGGCCATCAACGGCGGCCAGCACATGTACTGAGCTCAAACAACTCAAGTGACCCAAGCAACCCAACCACGCAATAAGGAAATGACGATGGATTACAACCTTTTCAACAGCTTCAGCGAACAAGCCCAAAAGATGTTCAAGCCCGTCAGCGATATCAACCGCCTGATGGTGGACAATATCCAGATGGTCACAGATTTCCAGCTGACCACCCTCAAGACCTATGCCGATCTGCAGCTGCAACAGTTGAAAAGCGCCACAGAGATCCGCGATCCCGACAGCCTGCAACACTATGTCAAGGGTCAGATGGATTTCATGACCAAGGTGAACCAGCAGATGGTGGAAGACGGCAAGACACTGACCGACATGGGTCAGCGTTTCCGTGACCAGATGCAGCAGATCCTGGCTGAGGAAGGCACTGCCAAGTCTGCTCCCAAGGCCCAGGCCAAAGCCGTCTGACGCTAAGCTCTGAGCACTCGGCTCTGAGCACTCGGCTCTGAGCACTTAGCTCTGAACTCTCAGTTCTGAGCTCTCAGTGCTGAATAAGGAGGCAGCGACCCGACGAGACGCTGCCTTCATGCCAATGCCCATCCAATGCGGATGAGCAATCCGGGTGGGCAATGGCATGGAGCGACCCAGACGACAGACTTAGGCGACAGACTTAGACAATAGACGCAGTCGGGTCGCAGACTGACATAGGCGAGCGTTGGATAGCATTGGACCAGCGTTAAACAAAATCGGGTGATAAATGACAGCGCATAAAGACTGGGAGCAGGAATGCTTCGAGCTCGGCAAATCCTATTGGCAGGTGTTCGACAACCTCTGGCAGCAGGGCAACAGCTACTGGCAGGGCGATGGCGGCGAGCAGTGGGCCGAGGCAGTCAAGCAGGCCAACCAGGCCTGGCTTGGCAATCCCAGTGGGCTGTTTTCCCTCTACAACCAATGGCTGGAGAAGCAGCAACAGCTGTGGCAGCAGACCAGCCAGCGCCTGCTGGGTGGCCAATTCCACACTGTGGCCGAGCCCAGGACGGGCGATCAGCGCTTCAATCATCCCCAGTGGCAAAGCCACCCGCTGTTTGACTTCATCAAGCAGGCCTATCTCATCAACAGCGAATACCTGGACGCCCTCTTCGCCCAACTGCCCGAGCTGGATCCCAAGATGCGCCAGCAATTGCAGTTCAATACCCGCCAGTACATCAGCGCCCTGGCGCCGACCAACTTCCCCTGGTCCAACCCGGACGTGATAGAGCAGACCCTGGCCTCGGGGGGCAAGAACCTCAGCGAGGGCCTCAAGCGCCTGGCGGACGATCTGGAAAACAGCCCTTTGGGGCTCAACCTGCCGATGACAGATTTGAACGCCTTCAAGCTGGGGGAAAATATTGCCGCCACCCCAGGCCAGGTGGTGTTCCAAAACCGCCTGATGCAGCTCATCCAATACCAGCCCAGCACTGACACAGTCGCCAAACGGCCGCTGCTGCTGGTGCCGCCCTGGATCAACAAGTTTTACGTGCTGGATCTCAAGCCCCAGAACTCGCTGATAAAATACCTGGTCGATCAGGGCCATAGCTTATTTGTGATCTCCTGGGTCAACCCGGATGCCAGCCTGGCCGAGGTGAGCTTCGAAGATTATATGCAAGAAGGCCCGCTGGCGGCATTGGAGGCCATAGCCCTGGCCACGGGCGAGCAGCAGGTCAATACCCTGGGATATTGCATAGGTGGCACCCTGCTGGCCTGCACCCAGGCCTTGCTTGCCTCCAGGCGCAGCAAACGCATCGCCAGCACCACTTACCTGACCACACTGCTGGACTTTGCCGATCCCGGCGAAATAGGGGTGTTCATCAATGAGCAGTCGGTCGCGGCGCTGGAGCGGCAGATGCAACAAGTAGGCTTCTTCGATGGCCGCATGATGGCGCTCGGCTTCAACATGCTCAGGGAAAACGATCTCTTCTGGTCTTTCTTCATCAGCAACTACCTCAAGGGCGAGCTGCCGCCGGCCTTCGATCTCTTGTATTGGAACAGCGACAGCACCAATCTGCCGGCGGCCATGCACAGCTTCTACCTGCGACAGATGTACCTGGAGAACAAGCTGGTCAAGGATGAACTCAAGCTGGCCGGGCGCTATCTGCGCCTGGGCAAAATAGCCACACCTTCCTACTTCCTGGCGACGGAGAAGGACCATATTGCCAAGTGGCAGGCCTGCTTCCAGGGTGCCCGCGCCCACGGCGGCGACAAGACCTTCGTGCTCGCCGGCTCAGGTCATATCGCCGGGGTCATCAACCCGCCGGCGGCACAAAAATACGGCTACAGCACCTGTACCGATCTGGCGTTGGAACCGCTGGAGTGGCAACACAGGGCCGAGCGTCACAATGGTTCCTGGTGGGAACACTGGCAGAGCTGGCTTAAGCCCCTGCGCGGCGGCGAAGTCCCGGCGAGACAGCCCGGCGACGGTCAGTTGCCTGTGTTGGAAGCCGCCCCCGGCAGCTATGTGGGTCGCAGGCTCTAGCGCACAGTCCCGATCCTGCACAGTTCTAGCTCCCAAATCCACTTAGTCGGCGACAACTTAGCAGAAGATGGGGCCTGTATCAGGGCCCGGGCTAGATCTTGGTGCAGACAAACAAGGCATTGCCCGAGCGTTCGCCACCAAGCTCAGCGCCCCAGGGCACGATTCTTTGGTAATCGTGCTCGAAAATCTGCACCTCAAAGTAGGGCGCCAGCAGGGCCTGCAGCTCACTGAAACCGGTCGCCACCATGGCATGGGTGTCTTGCCACTGCTCAGTCACCTGATCCCGAGTCTTGGCTATGCTCAGGTTCAGCGACTGCTGCTCCCCCTCACCGCAATAATGCCAGCCGGATTCGAACACAAAGCGGCTGTCTTCAAACTCGGCGCTGTGCCTGACCGATGCCTTATTGTTGATCTTGTGCTTGTCGACAGAGTTGAAACAAAACAGCCCACCGGCATTCAAGGCCCGGTGCGCGCTGGCGATGCAGGCCTCAAGGGCTTGGATACCGGCCGAATAATGGATGGAATACAGGAAGCAGGTGATGAGATCCACGCTCTGCTCCAGACAGAAAGCCGCCATGTCCTGCAGGCTGAAGTGTGCCTCTGGGCAGCGGCGCCTGGCGATGTCCAGCATGGGCTGATTGATATCCAGCCCGCCGCTCAGGTAACCCAAGTCGATGAAATGCCTGACATGGGGGCCGGTGCCGCAGGCCAGATCCAGATGCTGGTTGCCGCCGTTGCCAAACAGCTGCGCCAGGCGATCTATGCCCTTGCTTTGCTGTTGGTAGTCTATGTCGCAACACATTAAATCATAGTAACAGGACAGATCCGTATAGAGGGCATTGGAAGACATGGGATGTAAGGGGCGCATGGGGCAAGTTAGGGTGGCGCATCATATATCAGATAACGCAAATCACGAAGCGACTCGTTGACACTGCCGCCGAGGGATGAGCCACGGCCCCTTTCCCTACCCTCGACTGTCTACCCTCTAGTCTCTAGTCTCTGATCACTTGGTACAGGGCGGGATCGCCGCTCAAGCCTTCGACCCCCTTGGTCCCCAGGCTTTGGCGCATTTTTTGGGCCGCCAGGTAAAAGGCGTTTTGGCTTTCCCAGACGGCAACATTGACCAGTTGGAAAGTCGCATCGGCCTGCAATGACTGATGCAGCCGGGTCGAGATATAACCAGGTTGTTGCGCCATAAAATCCCTATGGGCCTCCCAATATTGAATCGACTCCTGCAGCTTGCCTTCGGGCACCTTGAATGGATTGATCAGTATCACGGGTTCAGACATGTTTTTCTCCTGGGTTAAGGGGGCTCAAGCGCCCCTGAGCCTTGGGTCGTGCGGGCATGGGGCCACCAGCCAAATTAAGTACATCAGCCAAATCGAGCCCATACGCAAAAGTGATGGCACCACCGAGTCATTCAATGGCTTGCAACAGCCAGAGCTGAATGCCTAAGCTTGCCGTAGCTGCTAATCGCCTGCTGATATTCGAGCTGACATAGGCTAAACTATGACAACAAATTGTCATTATCGACAACATGTTGTCACAATTGACAATATGCTGTCAACTTGCAGATGAGAGAAATCCATGGAGCGTTCGCCCGAAGGCCAATTATTTACCGACATTATTCTGGAGGTTTTCAAGCTCAGTGGCCTGTTGGCCACTGCGGGAGACAGGCTCACCCGCGATCAACAGATGAGCAGTGCCCGCTGGAAGGTACTGGGCGCCCTGGCCCGCTCGCCAAGCCCTATGACGGTGTCACAAATTGCCCAGTCCATGGGGCAGAGTCGTCAGGGGGTGCAAAGAATCGCGAATGAGCTGCTTGAACTTGGGGTGTTGGTATTTGAGGAGAATCCACTGCACAAGAAAGCCAAACTCTTGGTGTTGACTGCCAAGGGCTTTGAGGTGCTGCAGCAGATTGAAGCTAAGCAGATCCCTTGGGCCAACGCCTGCGCCCAGGGAATGGATGTTACAGAAATGACGCAGGCCTTAGCCATGCTTAGAAAACTGGCGCAGGTTTGCTAGAATCGGCAACCTGCGAATACCGAGCATGCATCCGATGCAAGCAACTCACGCAAGTAACTCACGCAAGTAACTAACGCAAGCAACTAACGCAAGCAACTAACGCAAGGAAATATCGTGAATCCTATTATTGCCCTCTTGAAAGAACACAAGATCAGCGACCAGCAAGTCAAGGCCCTGTTCCAGAGCCTCACGGAAAATCCCCTGATGGCCATGGGCACCCTGGGGCAGCTCGGCATCGCGCCGGAAAAACTGCAGGGACTCATGATGCAGGTGATGCAAAACCCTGGCCTCATCAAGGACGCAGTCGCCGAACTGGGACTGGATTTTGCCAAGGTGGAAGCCGCCAAGGCACAGATGAAGTAAGGGTGTTTCGCCCCCACGCTTTTCGGCCTTGCGGCCGAGAAGTTGTGGGCTTCCCGCCCCTCAGATTTTAAAGAGGGTCGGGCAAGGAGGACTGCCCGGGTGTGGGTTGAAGACCCACGACTTTCATCCAAACGAAGTTTGGACAGAACAAATACAGGTAGGCATGCCGAATGCTCGAAAGCCGGCAGCGACTTAGCGATGCTCAGTAAATCTAGCCGCGACGCAGTAAGGCTATCCAGTCATCCGGGTTGGCGAGGATGAACTGGTAACTGCGGCCGTCCTTGAGGGTGATTTCAATGCCGTCCGAGGTCACTGGGAGTATGCCGCCGCCCTTGCCCCAACATTTTGTCACCTCGGCAATGGCAGCCAGTGCTATGCTGTAGGGCCCCAGGCCAAATTGCTTGTTGAATGCGCTGAAGTCCAGTGTCGTTGCCGTGAGCTGCAAGCTGCCGTCGGCCCTTGCCCCCCCCTGCTGCACAGATGCCAGTGTCGACTTGATGATATCGCCGCCCTTTCCGTTAGCGCCGGTTTGAGACATGTTCATGTTTACATTCCCTATAAAATCAATCATGTAAGAGTCAACCCTGCAAGAGTCAAGGCTGCCGGGCCCAGGCATTATTTATAACATTGAAACCTTTGCCCAGGCAAACCCGAGCCCAGGCGATGCAAGGTCATCCCAACACCACTGCCGACCAGTCCATACCCGAACATGGCCTCCGCCCCCCGGCGCCGGCGTATTATTGCCCCGGCCCGGGCGGTTAAGTCTTTTATGAATTATTGGCTCTGCTATACTCACAGCCCCGAAATACCCAGGCATTTCATAGGTGAGTGCAGAGCATGTCCACAATGTCCCAGATAGGCGTTGAAGTCTTTCATCCCGGCCAGGCGGCCACGAACGAATCCGATCCCCGGCAGCAGACTGCGCCGGTACAGCTGGCCGACAACCGGCTGGAGCTGCTGGCCCCGGCCAAGAATGCCGACTATGGCATAGAGGCCATACGCCACGGTGCCGATGCCGTCTATATAGGTGGCCCGGCCTTCGGTGCCCGCCATACCGCCGGCAACAGCGTCGAGGATATCGCCCGCCTGTGTGCATTCGCCCACCGCTACCATGCCCAGGTCTTTGTCACCTTCAACACCATCTTGCTCGATGACGAGCTGGAAGAGGCCAGGCAGCTGATCTGGACCGTCTATGAGGCCGGGGCCGACGCCATCATAGTGCAGGATCTTGGGCTGTTGGAGCTGGAGTTGCCGCCCATAGCGCTGCACGCCAGTACCCAGATGGACAACAGGGTGCCGGCCAAGGTGGCCTTCCTCGAGCATGTGGGTTTTTCCCAGGTGGTACTGGCGCGGGAGCTGAGCCTGAAACAGATCCGTGCCGTCGCCGCCGAGACCCAAATGCGGCTGGAATTCTTCGTCCACGGCGCCCTCTGTGTGGCCTACAGCGGCCAATGCTATATCAGCGAGGCCTATACAGATCGCAGCGCCAACCGCGGCGAGTGTTCCCAGCAATGCCGTATGCCGGGCAACCTCAAGACACGCCAGGGCGAGGTGATCGCCAGCAATGATCACATGCTGTCGCTCAAGGACAACAACCAGACGGACAACCTGGAGACGCTGATCGATGCCGGCATTCGCTCCTTCAAGATAGAGGGTCGCCTCAAAGATCTGAGCTACGTCAAGAACGTCACCGCCCACTATCGCCAACAGCTGGACGCCATCATGGCCCGCCGTCCCGAGTTCCAGAGTGCCTCCCACGGCCGCTGCAGTTACAACTTCACCCCGGATCCCGACAAGAGCTTCAACCGCGGCAAGACCGACTACTTCGTGCATGAGCGCAAGCCGGGGATCAGCGATTTCCGTACCCCCAAGTATCTGGGGCTGGACGTGGGCAAGGTCAGCAAGATAGGCAAGGATTACATAGTGGTGGACTCGGATGCCGAGTTTCATAACGGGGATGGCCTGGGCTATTTTGCCGCCAACTACCAGCAGGCGCGGCTGTCGGACGACAAGCTGTCGGGCTTCAGGGTTAACCGCGCCGAGGGCAAGACCCTGTACCTCACCCAAGTGCCAAAAGACTTGCAGTTGGGCGCGACTCTGTACCGCAACAAAGATCAGGCCTTCGAGGCGCTGCTGGCCAAGGAGTCGGCCGAGCGCTTGCTGATGCTGGATTTTCAGCTCGCAGATCGCGATGGCGGCCTGGCGCTCACGGCCGCCGACCGCTATGGCCACAGCGTGACAGTCCATGCCGACTTCGACAAGCAGCAGGCCAAAGATCTCGAGCGCAACCGCGACTCGCTGACGAAAAATCTCGGCAAGCTGGGCAACACTGACTATCAGCTGGGCGAGGTGACCCTCGGCGATGCGGCGGCGGTGTTTGTGCCGGCCTCGGTGCTCAACGGCCTGCGACGCGAGGCTGTCGAGGCGCTGGATAAGGCCCGCATCCAGGGCTATCTCAGGCCTACCCCATGGCAGCGGGACGACAGCGCCCGTTTCCCCCAGCGCAGCCTCACCTATCTTGGCAACGTCGCCAACCAGAAGGCCAAGGATTTCTACACCCGCCACGGGGTGGTGTCGATTCGCGATGCCTACGAGGTACGGCCGGTGAAGGGCGATGCGCCGCTGATGATCACCAAGCACTGCATTCGCTACAGCTACAATATGTGTCCCAAGGAAGTCCCTGGGATCAAGGCAGATCCACTGGAGATGGAACTGGGCGGCAAGCAGTTCAAGCTGGTATTCGACTGCCACAAGTGCGAGATGCTGCTGGTAGGCTAACCCTGCCCCATGTTTGGGCATGGGTATGGGCTCGGGCATGGGTCAGGGCCAGACCAGAGAAAGCCCGGGACGAGCGGTCGTCCCGGGCTTTTTGTTATCACTCACACTGGCCGCAATATATTCATTCCAGCGATGCAGATCTCAAAAACGCCTGAACTCAGAGCGCGCCTCTTCTATCTGAGCGCAGCTTGGTTAATTGCCTGTGACGTACGACGGTGACCTCATACTCAACGCATGGTTTAAGTATTTTATTATTGCCGGGATCCATGGACGCTTATTTGCGATCTGATTGACTAATAGCATTCCCGTTGATAATTTACCCTTCTTTAAGACCGAGTCACAATAACAGCTTTCCGAAGTAACACTCGTCATAAAGCAGAACCGGCCGATGCGGGTGTGATATGGATGCCAACAATTTAATGGATTAACGCAATGAAAAAACTTATCTTATGCACCCTTGTCTTAAGTATTTCCGCCTGTAAGAGCACAGATATAAGAACCATAGCCGACTCTGTCTCGGATATTGCCGGGATCGCCGACAATGGCGGCACAAGCGGCGGTTCCGTCCCAGGCTATCAACACCCGAGCCAACAATACTCGATCAGCTCGACGCCATTCTATATTACCGACAATACCAAGATGAATCCTGAACTCGGCGCCATACGTTCCATTACCCAGGAAAAGAATCCCAAGGGCATGACCATGGTGAGAGTGGTGGCTTACCATCAAGACAGCGGCGCGGCGATGGACAGCACAAGCTATTTATATGCGGTTGACGCTAACGGTTGGCTGAAAAAAGATGCGGTGGCATCTTTTCATCCGCAAGCCATCAATATTAACAGCGGTGTCTATTATCTGAAGGCCGAGGCCAAGGACGGCGGTGATTTTTATACCTCCGGCATGGTGACCTTGGCCAAAGGCGTCACCAACGTGGTGACCATAGAACTCCAATAAGCACTCGAGTTCGAGCAGATTTAATTGCCTCAACTCAATAAGTGGACCCAGGGTCCACTTTTTTTTTTGCCTGCCTACCCTGCCGCCGTTCTGAAATAACCGGACCCAAGCCCTTTCATCCATGCAGCACTCAGGCTGCAAAGGCGAATAGATAAAAATCCGGCTCCACTCCTTTGCCCAATTAACCGGCTCAATCAACCGGCTTCAATCAACCGGCTTTGGGCAGCACAAAGTCAGGTCTGGGCAGCTTGTCCAGAATGCCGTACAGGGTGCGTTTCATCAGGGCAAAACCTTGGATTCAGGATTGAAACGGCATGGCGCCGAGGTAATCCTTCTTGCCCAGGTCGACGCCGTTATGGCGCAGTATGGCGTAGGCCGTGGTGACGTGGAAGTAGAAGTTGGGGATCGCATTTTCTATGGCGAACTCATAGCCCATGAGGTACTTGCCTTCCCAGCGGGGTTGGGATACGTGGATAGCGGCGGCATTGGCAAAATCGGCCTCGCTGAAACCACTGAGATAGTCGAGCACGGAGGCGATGCGCGCCTGCAGCTCGTCCAAGCTGGTTTCATTGTCTTCATGCTTGGGCACTGAATCCAGCTTGCCGGTCAGGCGAGCCACGCCTATCTTGGCTATGTCGCAGGCGATCTGTACCTGACGAGTCAGGTTGAATTGATCCGGCGCCAGACGCGCGTTGAGCAAGACTTCCATATCCACCTTCTTGTGGTGGGCGAAGGCCCTGCCCTCTTCGAGAATATTGCTCAAATTTTTCAGCATCTTGCTAAATTGCACAACGGTGAGATCATAAAGCATGGCATAGCCCTCAGTGTGGAACGCGACAGAAACACGACCTTAAATTATTTGGCGACGCAGCCGATTATTGCAACCTGCACATGAAAGAATTGGGCTCACGCATTCAGGCGGCAACGCCAGCGGCCATGGAGTTGCCGCCTGAGAGTGTCGGCCAATTTACCGCTGAACAGACCGAGGCATACCGGACAATCAGGCAAACTTGCTCAGCAGCTTGAGCACTATGCCGCCGAAGCTTTCGGCATTGGCGACTATCTGGTTGACTTTGGTGTTTTCTGATGCGGATGACTTCACTATGTTCATCAGCTCATTGAGCTTCTGCACATCTGCGGGTTCGGGAAACAACTGTTGCACTTCCGCGTCCGTCATGCCCGTCAGGGAGGTTATTTGGGGGGCGAGTTTGGCATCTGCCTTGGCCGCGCTGTCCGCAATCGCCTTGTCTATATCCAGGTCATCCAAATTGACTGGCATCTTGTCGCCTCCTTATGCTTGCTTCGTTATGACTCAGAGTGAGTTACGTATTGCCTTGAGTTTTTCCAGGTATTGCGCCGCCGCATCGGCTTTCTGCTGGGCATTCTGGGTCTTGCTCAGCAAGTCGCTTATCGCTTCGTCTGTGTTGTCTATCAGCTTATCCACTTTGGCCTCAGGAACGCCCGCCATCGCCAGATAGCGGTCACGGTTTTCCGCCACTTCGGCCGCCGACAGCAGGAAGCTGCCGATGCTGTTGTTCAGCGCCTTGGCCTGGGTGTAATCGGCACGGATCTTGGCTTCGACGCTCCGCTCCAAAGCATCTATGGGGTCGATGAGCTCAGCCCGCTTCTGATTTATTCTGGCCACCAGCTTAGGCCCGAGTTTAACTATGAAGGCCAGGCGCTGATTGGGGTCATTTTCCTGCACCAGGGTATTCCAGGCGGCCGCGATCGCCGGGGTGGCAAAGAACTCGGCGGCAAAGGTCGGCACCCATTCCTTGTCGATGAAGCTGTCTATCTGTTGGCGCTTCTGCTCGAAGTATTTCTGCAGCAGGGTCAGGTGCGCCGCTTCGATGGCCACGAGGCGTTTGCCCAGCTCGGCCGACAGCGCCGGCGCCTCGGGGGGAATATTCACACAAGCCGTGACAGTGCACAGCAAGATGCCGGTAATGCCTGTCCTGAATTTTGGCAGCTTCATCTTCATTCCTTAAAAGTCGCGGCGCCTTTAAAAGTAGCAGTACTCTCCAGTATTTGCCGTTGCCAATTTGTCCTGACTGTCATTAATGTCTGTCCATTCAGCAGCCTTCCATTCAGCAGCCTGGGCATGAGTAACCATGACCAAGCTAACGCAACGCCAGGAATAAGACCAGCGTTAACTCTGCTCGGCCGCCGTTTGCCTTTGCTTGAGTTTCTGCTGTTTATACTCTTTTGCCGCTGTCGGAACCGGACTTACCTTACCCGTTTCCAGCCATTTCCTTAGCCGGTTGGCGTCCCCCAGATGGGTGTATTTACCGAACGCATCCAGCACCACCAGGGCCACCTGGCGCTCGGCCATCTCGGTGCGCATCACCAAACAGTGGCCCGCCTCATCGGTGAAGCCCGTCTTGGTCAGGGCTATGTCCCAGTTCTTCTTGGCAACCAGAGGGTTGGTGTTATAAAAATCCAGGCGGTATTTGGGCTTGCGAAAGGTGACGGTTTTTTTCTGGGTGGAACTCAGCTGGCCGAGCAAGGGATATTGCGCGCTGGCCTTGAGCAATAGAATGAGATCGCCGGCGCTGGAGACGTTATGAAACGACAGGCCGGTCGGCTCCACATAGTGGGTATGGCTCATGCCCAGGCGCTTGGCCTTGGCGTTCATCGCCGCAATGAAGGCAGCATAGCCACCTGGGTAGTGATGGGCCAGGGTAGCGGCCGCACGGTTTTCCGACGACATGAGTGCCAGCAGCAGGATATCCTTGCGGCTGAGTTCACTGCCTAACCTTATCCGGGAAAATACCCCCTGCACCTCCTGGGTTTGATCGATCTTTATCGCCAGTTTCTCATCCAGAGGCAAGTTGGCATCCAGGGTTACCATGGCGGTCATCAACTTGGTGACCGAGGCGATAGGCACCACCAAATCCGGATGACTCGAATACAAAACCTCATTGGTCTCAAGATCCACCAACATGGCACTGCCAGATGCCAGCTCAGGCACTGTCTTGGGCTTCGAGCTCGTCTCGGCTGTGCTGCTCTTCACAGCACCGGCTTTGGATGCGCCTGTCAGGGAGGCGGTGGCAGCGACGCAAAAACTGCTGCAGGCGAGTATCACACTGGTGAGTAACACAAATGTTTTCATTGAAGGCGTCTCTTCGTTGGAGGCGTCGCAATAGGGCACGATCGAATAGACCGCAGCATAGGACAGTTTGCTGCCAACGGCAATGTCGAACCTCCGGCTTCCGGGTTATACTGCGCCTTCCTTATCGTCCATCAACCACAGGGCCTGAACCACAGCAGCCTCCTATGCCGTCAAGAGTCATGTCATCACAGCCAAGCAAAAGCAGCAGCACTGCAACTGCATCCACAACACCGCCTGAACATAGGCATTTCAAGCTGTACAAGCCCTTCGGCTACCTGAGCCAATTCGTTCAGGAACCCAGGAAGCGGAAGAAGCTGGTCGGTGAACTGTTCGATTTCCCCAGCGAGATCATGGCGATAGGCCGGCTGGATCATGACTCTGAAGGGCTGTTACTGCTGACCACCAGCGGCATGGCAAGCCATAGGGTTCGCAGCGCCGAGGTGGAGAAGGAATATTATGTCCAGGTCGATGGCGACATGAATGACGCGGCATTGGCTCGGCTGACCAGCGGCGTGAGCATCACGGTCAAAGGCGAGCGCTTCGACACCTCGCCCTGCCTGGCCCGGCGCCTGCCTGCCGCACCCAGCTTGCCAGACAGGGGCCGTAAACTCAGGGACTCAAGACATGGCCCCACCTGCTGGCTGTCCATCACCCTCAAGGAAGGCAAGAATCGACAGATCCGCAAGATGACGGCGGCGGTCGGTTTTCCCACCCTCAGGCTGGTACGGGTGCGCATAGGAGACATTCACCTCGATGGGATGCAGGCCGGCGAAGTGCGGCCATTGCCCCGGCTCGGCGCCTGATTGCCCGTCAGTCCTCCAGCTTGGAGATATACAGGCGCTGCACATCGTTCTGCCACAGCTGGATGATCTTGCGGCTCTTGTCTTTATTCCAGAAGCATTTGCCGAACAGTATGATCCCGGCCCCTTCCAGATCCCGTCTGTCGGTTATGCCGAAGCGTTTGAGCAACTCGGGCTTGAAGGGCGCTATGGGGATGCCTATGTCCTTGGCATCCGCCGGATTGAGCCAGAGCAGATCTTTATCCGTATGGGAAATGGTGCCCCAATACATGTGCGGCTTGTGGCCGTCGGCCGGCTCGGCATCGGCGAAGTTGACGAACAGGTTCCGGGCGCGCCAACGGTACTTGCGCTCGCTGTCGGTATAGATCCAGAGATCCGAATCGGCCAAGTCGCTGCCCCGCAGCAGGCTGTGGAGCAAGGTCTGCAGTCCCTGGCTGGCAACCCTGGGCTCGCTCTGGGCATTGGCCTTGGCCGCAGCCTCCCCGGCGGCACCTTTAGCACTGACAGCAACAGCACCAGCGGCCGGCAGTTCAGTGGCTTTCTCGTCAGCCTGCCCATCGGCAGCGAGCGCCTTGGACGGCCGACGGGGCATGCGGCTGAAGTCGATCAGCAAGGCGTCGGCGTCGAGCAGCAGCTGCTGCACCTCGAGCGCATCCTGCTCCTCCTGGCTGCGCTGGGCCGAAGGGTGATATTCGCGGCAATCCAGGCTGTGATAGCGGGAGCCGAAACAGGCGGCCTTGCCGTCGCTCGATGCCTTGCGGTAATAGGCCTTGCCGCCGCAGGCGGGGCAAGACAACCAATGACGATAGGCCTCTATCTCGGCATCGCTGAGTTTCTGGAACCGAAACACGCTGTAGGTCACGGCCTCATCGTTGAAGCTGCAAAGGGCATCTAGCATAGGGACTCTCAATTAAAAAGCCGGTTAGAGAAACGCGCTAAATCCTGACGTTTCAGTCTGATAGCCGTTGTTTACCTGCCCAGCTTAAAACGTTACGCCAAGAATGCCAAACGGCTCGAGGAACTCATCCCGGACAAACGCGCTGCCCAGATTGGCGAAATGAGTGGCGCCCGGGCGCAAAAACATAACAATTGGTTAACTTTTGTGTTTGCTTCTGCTATAAAGTCCACTGTCTGTGGGCTTGCTCTTTTTCGCTTGTGGCCGCCGGCGATTGCTCGACACTGGCTTGGTTCAGATGATAATGGCCCTGCCCTGCCCAACAAAAACAACAATAACAACAAACTCAATATGCCGGATAAGCAAACTCTGATACTGCCGCTGACCAATGTCCATGCCAAAGGGGATTATACTGTCCGGCTGCGGCTGGGCAGCCGCCGGGATAGCGTCAACCTCATCCTGGATACCGGCAGCAGCACCCTGGTGGTGCGCGAGGGCCCCTATTGCCCGGATAAGGATGCCAGTCTCAGGGCCACATCGCTGGCACAGGAAATCAACTACGGCATCGGCGGCTGGGATGGTCCAGTGGTCCATACCCGGGTGCAGGCCGGCACGGACAACAGTTCACTGGTGCTGGAAAGTACCCCGCTGGCACTGGCCTGCGCCGGTCAGGAGCATACCTTCGGCGATGCCGACGGTATTCTGGGGTTGGCCTATCGGCATTTGAACAAGAGCTATGACCTCACGGCTTGCCTGCGCGCCAACGGCGTGGAACCGCCGCTCAGCTATCCCTGGCCCTTCGAGCCAAAGCCCCCAAAAGTGGCCTCATCCAGCCAGCTTGCAACAAAGACCAAGGTCCTTGCGGCAGAGCCTAAGGCCATGGCTCCCAAGCCGAATGCTGCCCAAGAGCAAATGAGTCTGGCGCAGCTGGACTGCAACGACTTATCCGCGTTCAAGCATTTCCTCTGGCAACAGCACGAGCAGGACATAGATCCCTACTTCAGCGCATTGGCCCAACAGGGCCTGTGCGCCAACAAGTTTGCCTTCTACAGCCGCCGCTCCAGCATACATGTGGCCCATGCCGGTGCCACCCAGGCAGAGCTTGAGGCAGATCCCTTAAATCAGGGCTATCTGGTGCTGGGTGGCGGCGAAGAACAGAGCCGCTTCTACCAGGGTGAGTTCCAAACCTTGGCGGTCGAGCACGACATCTATTACAACGTCAGCCTGGTTGCACTGCAGGTTGCCGACGGCCCGCGAATAACGGCCGCGCCGCTGCAACCCGAATATCGGGCCAACTACTTCAGCAACGCCATCATAGACACAGGCGCCTCGGGCATAGCCCTGACCGACGCCTTGTATCAGGCCATGAGCGAGGCATTGTGCCGTCACTCGGCCGACTTCGCCCAACTGCTCGCGCCCTTCAAAGCGCTGAGCGCCCAGGAAACAGGCATAGATGCCGCCAACCTCAGGCTGGCAGACTGGCCGGATATTCACTTTATCTTCGCCGCCGCGCCCACAGGACAGTCGGTACAGCCGCAAGCACAGGCCGGGGAGGTCATACTCAGCTGCCGACCTGAGACCTACTGGCAGCTCAACAGCCCTGCCCCCGGCCGGGCCTGCTTCAAGATCATTTCACAGCTGCCCAACTGGCCGAATCAGTCCATTCTCGGCCTGCCGCTGCTGAACAATTATTTCACCCTGTTCGATCGCAGCATTGCGCCGAACGGGGTCATCGGCTTTGCGCCGCTGAGGACAGAAGCATGCTAACCGGGCCAGAGACAGAAACAGCCGGGCAATCGTTGGATACCCATGTCTTCACCAGCGCCAGATTAGTGAACCGCCCTCTGGCCGAGCAAGATCTGCCGCTCTATTGCAGCCTCTATACCGACGCCAGAATCATGCGCCACATAGCGGCGCCGCTGAGCCAAGCGCGGGCCGAGCGCGCCTTTGGGACCAGCTTGAAACTCATGGCCGCACCGGCGCCGACGCTGCTGAACTGGGTCATCACAGACAAACAGACCGGCGAGGCCCTGGGGCTCCAGGGCTTCAGCTGGGCCAAAGTCTCTGCACACGAGGCCACAGCGCACAATAAGGCCACAGCACACAAGGCAGATGCCAGGACAAATGTCAGGCAAGATGCCGCCAGAGCCGAGCTGGGCATAATGCTGCTGCGCAGCGCCAACGGCAAGCTGATACCGGAGGAAGCCACGGCGGCGCTGATGCAACACGGTTTCGACCGGCTCGGGCTCGAGCGGATAGATGTCAATTACAACGGCACCAACCTGGCGACCGAACGTGTGGTGAAAAAACTCGGTTTCCAATTCGAGCCGGCTTCCCTCACGCCAAGCAGTGCTGAACGCCACTGTTATATGCTGGCGGAGAATTGGTTTAAACGTGAAAAAGTTACCTAAAGATTACAGTTAATCTTCACACCGATAACTGTTATCTTAACGGCCAAAACTAACAAGAATAAACACGGATTAAGGAACTCAGGGGCGATGCAAGTGCCAGATACCGAAGCAAGAACCGGAAGTTTAACCTGTGTTGGCACAGGCATGACACTGGGGGCACACATCTGCCCCCTGAGCAAGAGTTACATCAGCCAGGCCGATGTGGTGTTCTGCGGCGTGTCCAACGGCATAGTCGAGCTGTGGATCAAACAGATGCATCCTGATGTGCGCAGCCTGCAGGGCTTCTACCAGACAGGCAAGGACAGGCGGCTGACCTACGCAGAAATGGTCGACGCCATGTTGACCGAGGTCAGGGCCGGCAAGAAAGTGGTAGGTGCCTTCTACGGCCACCCTGGGGTGTTTGCCTACGCCCCCCACAAGGCGATAGAAATTGCCCGCGCCGAGGGCTTCGCCGCCAGCATGATCCCTGGGATCTCCGCCGAAGACTGTTTGTTTGCCGATCTTGGCATAGATCCCGGCCGCTTCGGCTGTCAGCATTATGAAGCCAGCCAGTTCATGTTCTATAAGCGCAGATTCGATCCCTCCGCCTACCTGGTGCTGTGGCAAATAGGCCTGGCCGGCGATCGCAGCATAGCCAGGTTCGCCACCGGCGGCGAACATCGCCAGCCACTGCTGGAACTGCTGGCCGAGGACTACCCAGCCGAGCATGAGGTGATATTGTACGAGACCCCTGTGTTGCCGACAGACGTTCCCAGGATGGAGCGGCTGCCGCTGTCCAAGTTGCGGGATGCAGAGATCTCCCAGCACACCACCCTGGTAGTCCCACCGGGCCGGGCGATGGAGCCCAACCATGAACTGCTGGCACGACTGGACGCCATAGACGCAGAGCTGGCGGCCAGGGCGTTGGAGAGCGGCGATGCAGAGGCAGAAGCCTGAGTCAGGCGTCAGTCGACAGCGCCGCATGTGAGCGCCGTACGTTAATTAAAAAGAAAACAGATAACCAACAACACCAACGACAACACCAACAAAAAGAAGGAAGCAACATGTCTAACATCATCCAACTGTTCGAACGTATGGGTCAGGACGCCGGGCTGCAGAATCACGACGCACAATTAACGGCAATCCAAGCAACCGAACTGACGGCCGAGCTCAAGCAGGCCTTGCTGGCAAATGATGCCGTCAGCCTGGAACGTCAGCTGAACATCAACCCTGACATCTTCTGTGCTATGGTACCGGCGGAAGACGAACAGCCGACAGAGGAAGCTCCAGCAGACGAGCAAGACACTATACGTATGGTGGCAAACGGCTAGTCTATGACCTCCCAGCACATAGGTTTAGAGCCGACAAGCGGCTTCAGTAGCGGTTGCATGAAATTGCAGCCACTGCTGTTGGGCTTGCTACTGGGTGCCCTGCTGGTCACGGGAGCTGTGTCTGCCTCTGAGCCGAACACGGCTCCTGAGCAGTCACAGACTGCTGAACCAAACAGGATCCCCGAGCAGCAAAGACTGGCACAGCAATTGGCTGCCGCGGATGCAATCCGCAGCAGCCAGCCTGTGCGTTTCAGCGAGCTGCTGAGCGAGCTCGAGGCCGAGCGCTCCAGCCTGTCCAACGAACAAAAACACTATTTGGATTACCTGCAAGGCTATAAACTATCCTTCGGTGGCCAAATGGAACAGGGGCTGGAAAAATATAGACAACTGATAGGCTCGGATGCCAGCCCATTGCTGCAATACCGCGCCAATATATCTATAGTCAACATATTAGCCATCACCAAGGAGTGGACTGAAGGACTTACCTACTTAACCAACACCATTGAGGCATTGCCAAACATCTCCGACGAAGCCATGCGCCAAAGTGGCTTGGCAGTATCAGCTGTTTTTTACAACCAGCTGGGACAATATGAGCTGGGATTCAACTACGCCAATCGACTGGAAAATACTGCTACCACAGGGCGAAATCTCTGTCTGGCTAAGCAACTGCTACTGGAAGCCAGGTTTAATCTGCATAACTTAGAGATTGATTCCCCTGAAATACAAGACGGCATAGAGGTTTGTGAGCAACAGGGTGAGGCAGTGCTGAGTAACCTTATTCGTTTATTCCAGGCAGAGACTTATCTTAAATCCGCAGATAGCCAGAGTGCCTTAACACTGTTGACGCCTCATTTAGCCGAAATAGAGGCGACCCATTACCCAAGACTGATTGCCGAGACCTATGCCCTGATGGCCAGGGCACATTGGGCATTAAAACAGCCCGAACTGGCGGAACAATATGCCCTCAAGGCATTGGAGCGAGGCAAGAGCCTGGATGCGACCAAACCCATAGTGCAAGTGTATGAGACCCTCTATCAGATAGCACTGCAGCGCAACGACTATCAAACAGCACTGGATTACCACATCAAGTTTGCCGAGGCCGACAAGGCATATTTGGATGAAACCAAGACCAAGTTCCTCGCCTATCAGCTGGCGCAGCACCAGTCCATCGAGCAGCAAAGCAAGATAAGCCTACTGGACAAACAGAATAATTTGCTGCGGCTGGAGCAGAAGCTGGCCAGCGCCGAAGCGGAAAATAACCGCCTGTTCATCGCCCTGCTCATACTCTGCGTGACGGCGCTGCTGGTGTTGATCTACAGGGCCGGCCGAACCCATAAACGTTTGAGAACCCTGGCAGAATACGATGCGCTGACGGGTGTCTATAATCGCGGCCACTGTACTCAGCTGGCGACCGCCAGCCTGGACTACTGCCGCAACAGCAGTCAGGAGATCAGCTGTATCCTGCTGGACTTGGATAACTTCAAGGCGATCAACGACAACTATGGTCACGCCTGCGGTGACTGGGTGTTGAAGAAGGTCGCCAGCGTTTGCATGGCGAGCACCCGCAAGAATGATATCTTCGCCCGTTTGGGCGGTGAGGAATTCTTCCTGCTGCTGCCCGGATGCGACCTGGAGAGGGCCATGGCGCTGGCCGAGCGCCTGCGCGCCGGCCTGGCGGCCATAGATACCGCCGACAGCGGCTTCAGCTTCGCTATCAGCGCCAGTCTCGGCGTCACAGGCTCGGCGCTGTCCGGCTTCGAGCTGGAGCAACTGATCGCCGATGCCGACACAGGCATGTATCACGCCAAGAAGTCCGGACGGGACAGGGTCAGCCTGTATTCCAGCGAGCTGCGCGAGCAGGAACAGCGCCAGCACCAGGCGGCTATGGCGTCACAGGACGAATTTACCGCGGCCTAGCCAGCGGAAAATGACCCGGAGCCTGTCTTGGCTGGCTTGACCAGCTTGACCTGGCTACTCAGGCCAAGCTATTCAGGCCAGGCTAGCCAAGCTCCGGCTATCCAGGCTCAGTGCTCTTTAGGCCAATACCACATGTTATTGCTTCTCCAGGATAACCTTCAACTGATTCAGCCCTTGCTGCAGATCTTTGCCTATCATGGTCTCAAGATCCACGAACAGCAGCATCAGGTTCATGGGGTAATCTATATGCCCCACGAAGCCCCAGCCAACCAAGGTTTCATCATCCTCGACCGCTTCCGTGGTCATGAAGGCCCTGTCCGTGGCGGCGAAGGGAGTGATGAACCTCAGCTCGTAGTCGATGCGCTTTCCTTCTGTTATGGCGATGATTTCCTGCTCACCGGACCCGACCTCTTCCTTGTCACTGGCCCAGGCCGACACGAAGCCGACCGTGCCGTCCGTGCCGCGATAGCTCTGCTTCATGTCCGGATCCATCTTAGCCCAGACACTATAGTTATCCTGGTTTTTCAGCAGTTTGACATAGTCAAACACCTGAGCAACCGGCTTGTTTATGCTGATATTGGTCGTCACTGCATAGTCTTGCTTAACAAACAGCGCGGCCACCAGCGGAATGGCGATGATGACCGCCAGGACGAACAGGATTTTTCTGAACATGGGTAGCTCCTAATGATGCGGGCTAGGCCCGGGAATGGATGGCGTGTCTATGCCTGGGTTCAGTGCTCGAACCTGCGACAAGTTTATGCAAAGAATTAACACTTTAACAAATCGCCTCTGGATCTTATGTCGCGATACCCCTGATCTGTGCCCTTCGCGGCTTTTTTTCGCCCCGGCGTTACCTTTTTGCCGAACAGCTTCTACAGTAATGAAGGAGAATAAACGAAGTAGCGACAACCTCTTAGCAGCAGGAGAATGCAATGAACAACAAGGTAGTTCTCATAACAGGCGCCCTCACGGGCATAGGTTACGCCACCGCCCTCGCCTTCGCCCGGGAAGGCGCCAATCTGGTCGTCAGTGGCCGTCGCGAAGAAGCAGGTTTGGCACTGGTCACTGAGCTGCGCGCCCTGGGCGCCCAGGCCGAATTCGTGCGGGCCGATGTGCGCTTCGAGTCACAGGTGCAGAACCTGGTGGAGCAGACAGTCGCTAAATTTGGCCGCCTGGATGTGGCGGTCAACAATGCCGGCACCGAGGGCCGGCCGACACTTGTGCCGGAAGAAACGCCGGAAAACTTCGAGGCGACCTTCGCCACCAATGTGCTTGGCATCCTCCTGTCCCTCAAGCATGAGATGCGGGTCATGCTGCCCCAGGGCTCGGGAGCCATCATCAACCTATCCTCCATCGCCGGACAGATAGGCGTTCCCGGCGCGTCTGTCTATGTCGCCAGCAAGCATGCCGTCGAGGGCCTGACCAAGTGCGCCGCACTGGAAGGCGCGGCTTCCGGGGTCAGAGTCAACGCCGTGGCCCCTGGCCCCATAGAAACCGAGATGTTCGACCGCTTCACCGGCGGCAATGAAGAGTTCAAGAAGGGTTTGATCTCGGCTGTGCCCGCCAGACGCATAGGCAGGGCCGATGAAATAGCCCAGACCATAGTCTTTCTCGCCAGCGACAAGGCCCAATACCTGACGGGCCAGTCGCTGGCGGTGGATGGCGGTTTCACCAGCCAATAACGGCAACAGACTTGGCGCGGCAGTTGCCGTTTATGCCGCCAAAAGCGCCTGAAAAGCGAACCTCAAGGGTTCGCTTTTTACTTTCAGCCACACCCGGTGCGCTTGCTGTTTTTTATGGTAGACTCGAGTGACACAAGTATTTAACACGACGCTATGCCTCTTAGACAGATACTCGACATCGCTTTTTTCTGTATCACTCTCTTGGCGTTCAACGCCTCACCGTTGCGAGCCGAACCTGTACCCCCTGGGCCCCTGGAAACTCATGCCCCTGAGACTTATAAGTTAAACATCGTCTTTCACGAATTCGCCCCCTTCAGCTTCGTCGATGACCAAGGCAAAGCCACGGGCGCCTTAGTCGAAATCGCCCAGAGGGTCTGCCAGGACTGGCCCGATAAATGCGAAATCAGCCTCAGGCCGAATCGCCGCGCCAAACAGCTGTTCTTTACCGGCGAGATGCAGGCGACCTTCCTGGGGTGGAGCCAGGAAAGGGCCAGCAGCATGTGGTTCTCGCTGCCCATGGTCGAGACTGAGTACGGCTTCTACTCACTGAAAAACAATCCCTTTATCCCAGAGCAAGCCACAACAAACACAGTCGTCGGGGTATTTTCCCCCTCCAATACCCACGGATCCCTGCAGAAAATAGAGCGGCAACGCCAACAACAGGGAATGGCAAGACTGAGGGTCGAACTCTATCCCCAGGCCAATGAAGCCCCGCTGCGCATGCTGCAAAAGGGCCGCTTCGACGCTTACTATGTCAACAAGGACGTCGGCGCCTATTATGCCAAGCGCCTGGGGCTGACGGCGCTGGATTACACCCCGGGCGAAACCCACGTCCGTTACTGCCTCGCCTTCGAGATGAATCACACCCCCTTCGAGTCGGTCAAAGCCTTCAACCGACTGTTCCAGCAGCTGCTCAGCCAAGGCCGGCTCGACGCCATCTACCATAAATGGCACATGACCCCGGCACATCTGGATCCCATAATGTACCCAGAATTGAATATGCCATTCTAGAAGGTGTGAGTCAGCCTGCCTTTGATACCAGGCACATACGCCGGCGCAGTGTTTTGCCACTATGGCAAAAGGTGCATTTGCCCGGCCAAGGGTTTCGGTGCCACAATCCGAACATCAGCTTTGAGTGATAGGTTAACCAATGCAGCCCCCTATGAATGTCCCCGAAGTGGAGTTTCGCCAAAGCCCGCTGCCACAGCCGGGCTTTGAAATTCTGTCCCTGGAGAGCCTGTACCAAAGGGCGCTGGCGGCGCCGCAGGACTTTGCCGGCCAACCCCACAGACTTCACTTTTACAATCTGCTGCTGATTACCGAGGGCCAGGGTGAACACTTTATCGATTTTCAGAAGTACCAGGTTCAACCCGGCAGTCTGGTGATAATCAACAGGGGGCAGATCCATGCCTTCGACACCCGCAGCCAACCCAAGGGCCACCTCATCCTCTTCACCCGGGAGTTTCTCGACACTG
Source organism: Shewanella sp. AS16 (assembly GCF_021412365.1). NCBI lineage: Bacteria > Pseudomonadati > Pseudomonadota > Gammaproteobacteria > Alteromonadales > Shewanellaceae > Shewanella > Shewanella sp. AS16. The sequence goes on from NZ_JAKCLK010000001.1 coordinate 1,017,750, forward strand.
TCACCAAGGGCATAGAAGTGCGGCTGTTTGCCCCCAGCCAGTTTGTCTCCAACTACCGGCCCTGTTTCCAGGCATCCGCCGAGGTCCGCCAAGCGCTGGAAGGGCTGCTTGAGGTTATCCGCGCCGAGTTCACCCACCACAGGCCCAACACTGCCTATTTGCAACTGCTGTTCGCCGCCCTGCTGACCAAGGTCAACGAAGCCAGCCCCCAACTGCAACACAACAGCCTGTCAAAGGCCCATGCTCAGGCTTTCGAGCGCTTTATTGGCTTGATTAACAAACACCTGGACAGGATACATGACGCCCGCCAGTATGCGGCGCGGGTCGGCACCAGCTACAAGACGCTGAACGGCATCTGCAAGGCCGCCACAGGCAAAACCGCCAAGCAGTTGATTGACGAGCACAGGGTGCTGGAAGCCAAACGTCGTCTGCGGGTGGACAATCTCCAGGTGCAACAGCTGGCCTCGGCTCTGGGTTTCGATGAGGCCACCAACTTTGTGAAATACTTCAAGAAGCATACTTCCATGACGCCTAACCAGTTCAGAAAAGCATGCTGAGGTTCGACTTTTACCATTTTATTTCCCATCCTGACCTGCCCCCAGTGACGCTCCCGGGCCAAAATATGCCCATGTTCAACCAACCGAGCCACCAAGATGAAATCAATATCCATCAGCGTCCTGATTGCCACACTCCTGCTGGGCAACGGCGCCTTTGCCAACGAGGAGTCCACCATGTTGTTATCCAACAGTGAAAAAGCCGTCGCCCTGCTCAATGCCATAGAGACAGGCGATCAGCAGGCCCTGGGCTATGTTGATGCCGCCCACTATACCCAGCACAATCTGGCCGTTGCCGACGGTCTGGCCGGGTTCGGCGAACTGCTCCAGGCCCTGCCGGAAGGCAGCGCCAGGGTCAAGGTAGTGCGGGCCTTCGAGGATGGCGACTTCGTCTTCACCCACACAGACTACAACTTCTTCGGCCCCAAGGTCGGCTTTGACCTGTTCCGCTTCAATGATGGCAAGATAGTCGAGCACTGGGACAATCTCGCGCTGAAAGCCGAACAGCCCAACCCCAGCGGTCGTACCCAGTTGGATGGCAGCACGGCATTGACAGATCTGGCGCACACAGAGGCCAACAAGGCACTGGTGACCAATTTTGTCCAACATGTGCTGGTAAATGCCGAATACGACAAGTTGGGCCGATTCATCGACGGCGAGCAGTATCTGCAGCACAACAGCATGATTGCCGATGGACTCTCGGGCCTGGCCCAGGCCATAGATGCCATGAAGGCCCAGGGCATCAGCATGGTCTACCATAAAAACCACAGGGTATTGGGTCAGGGTAACTTTGTGCTCAGCATCAGTGAAGGCGCCTTTGCCGGCGAGCCCACCTCCTTCTACGATCTGTTCCGGGTGGAAAACGGCAAGATAGTCGAGCACTGGGATGTGCTGGAAACCCTGCTGCCTGAAGCCGAATGGAAAAACAGCAACGGCAAGTTCGGTAACCTGTAACAGGATCCCGGCAAGGGCGGTACTGCCGCCCCGTTTGCTTGCCGGGAACTTACATACAAAGGCAGCTTTTCATCAGGACAAGAGTCATCAGGTCCCTTTCAACAGGCAAATGGTCAATAAGCGAGGCATAGCATGAGTCACAACCAGAAAGCCCCCGTCATCTTTATCCCCCATGGCGGCGGCCCCTTGCCACTGCTCAATGAGCCTGGCCACGGGGAACTGATACATTTCCTTAAGGCGCTGCCCGCAAGTTTTCCGGCACCCGAGGCCATAATCATCATCAGTGCCCACTGGGAAGAAGAGGTCGTCAGCATCACCTCGGCCGCGGCCCCGGAACTCATTTATGACTATTATGGCTTTCCCGAGGAGAGCTACCGGATAAGCTACCCGGTCAAGGGGCATCCGCTACTGGCCGAACGCCTCAAGGCGCTGCTGGAGCACGCAGGCATAGCCGCCAGGCTGGATGCCAAGCGCGGCCTGGATCACGGCGTGTTCGTGCCGCTCAAACTCATGTACCCTGAGGCCCAGATCCCCTGTGTGCAACTGTCGCTGGTCAAGGGATTGTCTCCGGAGCAGCATATCGCCATCGGCAGGGCCATAGCCGAACTGCGCCAAGAGAATGTGTTGATCCTGGGGTCGGGCTTTTCCTTCCACAACCTGAGAGCCTTCGGTCGCGGCAGCGAACCCGACAGGGACAACCTCGCCTTCGAGGCCTGGCTTGTCGACACCTGCACCGATCCGGCGACAGATGCCAAGAGCAAGGCCAAGGCATTGAATGACTGGCAGCAGGCCCCCGGTGCCCGCCATTGCCACCCGCGGGAAGAGCATCTGCTGCCACTGCATGTCTGTTTCGGCGCCGGCGACAATGCCGCCAGCCTCATCTTCGACGGCACTGTGCTTGGCAAGAAGACGGCCGCATTGCGCTGGTGACGTCCCCGGGCCCGGCTAGCCCAGGTCGGTTTGGAACCTGGCCAGCCTGGCCTGGGTGATCGAGCATTGGGTGAGTTGCATCAACTCCCCAAGGGTCACATTGGGATTGCCTTGAATGAGGCGGGCGAGCTTGGCGTCCATGGATTCCAGCTTGTCGGCATGTTGCCCCAAGGCAGTGTCTAGCCTTGGGACCAGGTAACGCAACCCGGCATCATCTTCTGTTTTTATCTGCCCGGTGAATGACTGAATATCAATCGCCTCCCCCACCAAACACCAGTTCCTGGAACGGCGCACCCGCCTGAGCTCGCAGCCATACCGCTTGGCCAGCACCTGGGCCAGCCCGACCGCCTCCCTGCCGATGCGATGGATGAGGGATGGCAGCGCAATGCTGATGGCATCGCTTGGGGTTTTATTCATGGCCGGGTCCAGTCACAGATACCAAAGTTCACGCGTGGGGCCATTTTTTCAGCCTATCGCCAAATACACAAGCCGGGATGGCAGGATCGCCGTTGAATACAGCAATTGTCAAAAGCGCCGCAGTTGAGCCCCAAACCACAGTTGAGCCCCAAACCACAGTTGAGCCCAAACCACAGTTGTAAATAACCGCACTTGAGCATGAGACAGCTATTGCCTACAATGGCGCACGCTTATTTTCACTACTGACCACAAGAAAAGATTAAGACAATGACCGACACCAAATCACAACCCGCCTTACCGGATCGCCTTTCAGTCAATCCCCGCAGCCCACACCATGTGGCCGCCATTTTCGAGCACGACATAGGCATACTGCTCAACGGCAAAGAGCGTTTCGACGTCGAGGAATATTGCATCAGCGAAGGTTGGGTCAAGGTCCCGACAAAATCCCTGGACCGTCGCGGCCAACCCCTGCTGTTGACCATCAAAGGCACGGTTGAAGCCTTCTATCGTTAAGCTGTATCGGTAAGGGGCTGGCGCCCTCGAATATGAGATCTGGCGACCTATGCAGTGGTGGGCCAAATGCATCCCTGCATAAGGGCCAGTTCGGCAGCCCAGCTTCTCGCTCGTGAGCCGATGGCCTTCGCCCTCTTGCCTCTTCATAAACCAAAATCCCTTGCCAACAACGTCCCTGTTTAACAGCCAGTTCGGTATCCTACCTCTCGTTCGTCACGCTGCTTCGCAGCACTCACCCCAGCGGAGCTGAACCTTTTGCACGAATTGTCCTTGGGCTAATTCGAAGGGGATGCTTGTCGTCTGTGGCCTCGCTGTTTTTATCAACCCAAGGTGGCCATATATGTCCTTACCGTTTCTTACAACGTTAGCTTTGGCTGAATAAAATCAATAAAAGCCGAGATACGCTTAGCGACAGAAGAAGACTTATAGTAAACCGCGTTAACCTGCTCTCTTCCTGGCTTGCTGAATTTTTCGCTTTCCAACAGAGGAATTAAACGTCCTTCGGCAATATCTTTCTTCACCATAAATCCCGATAGGCAAGCAATGCCATTTCCAGCCAAAGCGAGTTGCCGAACCGTTTCCCCATTACTCGATGACATCATCGGTTCTAAATGAGAAAAACCTTTTAAAGGCCAGTCATTTAGTGTCTTAGGGCCAACAAACCCAATAGTGTCATGCAGGGCCAGTTCGCTGCTTTTATCGGGAATGCCTCGTTTCGATAAATATTCAGGAGCGGCCACAATATACAAGGGACTTCTGCCAAGCGGCCTGGCATGTAGGGTCGAATCACTTAGAGCGCCAATGCGAATAGCTAAATCGGCTTTCTTTTCCAGTAAATCAACAAAACCTTCATTGGAAGTCAACTCCAACTCAATATCAGGATAGGCTTGATGAAATGCCTGAACCAGTGGCACCAGTTGGTGAAAAACAAAGGGGCTGGCAGCATCGACACGTAGACGGCCTTTAGGCAGTTCACCACGCGAGATAATGTCTTCTTCTGCCTGCTGTAATTGCATCAAACTAACACGTACGGATTCCACAAACTGACGCCCTTCATCGGTCAATTCAATACGTCTTGTGGTTCGATTCAAGATGGTGACCCCAAGTTGGCTCTCCACCTTGCTCACGGCTCTTGATACTCGCGCTACCTGTATATCCAGACTCTCCGCAGCCGCTGAAAATCCGCCGGTATCTACTACGGCGAGCAAAATTGCTAAATCGCCAGATTTTGTTCGCATGCCACTCCCTCAATTTGCATCAAACCACATTCCGCTATTGTTGCATTTATAACAAATATCATTTGTAAAAACCTCTATTTTTAGCAACACCATTTCCACGCAAAATGCCCCATCAAAGCACGGCACGACAACTTAGTGAAATGCTCACTGAATGTTGTTCTTCAGAATCAGACAAGAGAGAGTAATTTATATGCCTTTAGCACTTATCGCGTTGACGCTCAGCGCATTTGCTATCGGAACGACAGAGTTTGTGATTGTAGGACTTATCCCAACTATGGCTTCCGACTTAAACGTATCACTTCCATCAGCAGGACTGCTTGTTAGCCTTTACGCGCTTGGCGTTGCCGTTGGCGCGCCGGTTTTGACCGCGCTGACAGCAAAATGGAACCGCAAACATGTGTTGCTCACCGTCATGTCACTGTTTGTCGTCGGTAATTTACTTGCATGGCAAGCACCCGGCTACAACACCCTGATTGTGGCTCGAATTTTGACCGGTTTGGCACATGGTGTGTTTTTCTCGATTGGTTCAACCATTGCCACTGGCTTGGTGCCAAAAGAGAAAGCAGCGAGCGCCATTGCGATTATGTTTACCGGCCTGACCGTCGCCCTTGTTACTGGGGTTCCACTGGGTACTTACATTGGTCAAACCTTTGGCTGGCAAGCAACCTTTTTGATTGTGGCGCTATTAGGTTTAATCGCCTTAATTGGCAGTGCTTTTTTAGTGCCAAGCAATCTGAAACAAGCACCAGCGGCCAAGCTATCATCACAACTTAACGTGCTGGCTCAGCCCAGGTTATTACTGGTTTATGCGATCACTGCACTCGGTTACGGTGGCACTTTTACTGCCTTCACTTTCCTTGCACCGATTTTGCAGCAAGAGTCTGGATTTAGTGCCAATGTGATCAGCTTAATCATGTTGGTTTACGGTGTGTCCGTTGCAGTTGGTAATATTTGGGGCGGCAAAATGGCCGATAAAATGGGCCCCATCAAAGCACTAACGATTATTTTCTCAGGACTCGCGGCTATCTTGGTGGTGTTCAATTTCACCGCTGTTAACCCTATCGCTGCGGTAGCCACCATCTTAGTTTGGGGGGCCTTCGCGTTCGGTAATGTTCCGGGTCTACAAGTGTACGTTGTAAAACTGGCTGAAAAATTTTCCCCTGATGCGGTGGATGTTGCTTCAGGTTTGAACATTGCCGCGTTTAATGTCGGCATTGCACTCGGTTCGTGGGGCGGCGGTTTGATTGTGTCAGAAGTGGGGTTAATGCATACCCCTTGGACCGGTGCGGTGATTGTGCTTGTAGCACTGGTACTGACTCGCTTTAGTGGTCACCTGGATAAGCGCGCCGAGAACCAGTGGACTGAGAAAAGTGTCTCAATAAAATAGACACGACTTTTATTAAGCATGAGAAAGACAGAACACATAGGGTCACCTTGGGTTTAATATTTTGATTTAATAAAGAATTTTCAACGTACCGAGGCAACTTATAAGGGCGGGTTATTGCAGTCTGCGGCGGCATTGGGTTTAGCCAACAACTTGGTAATTTGTTGGTTTTTATTCCTATACTTCACTGACCCTGACCCCTTGATTTTTTATGGCGACTAACGGACAGTTGCATACTTGGCCGCTATGGCTACACACATGGATGTACTATGAACACCACCCAGTTAGTCATGATCGCCGCCGCCTTTCTCTTCATCATTCTCGCGCCCTTGTTGATGCGATTGTTAGTGCGATTGCTCGGCTCAAGCACTGAGAGCGATTATCAATACCGCAAACAAAAAACGCTGTTTTCTGCTGCCGAACGCTCGTTTCTCGGGGTGCTGGACCGGGCAATAGGCGAGCAATACCGCGTACTGGGCAAAGTGCGCATCGCCGATGTCATCACCCCGGAAAAAGGCATGAGCCGCAAGCACTGGCAGAGCGCCTTCAACAAGATCAGCGCCAAACACTTCGACTACCTGCTGTGCGACAAACACACATTGGAGGCTATCGCCGCCATCGAACTGGACGACAGCAGCCATAAACGCACCAAGACCCAGTCCCGCGACCAACTCATAGCCCAAGCCTGCCAAAGCGCCTGCCTGCCCTTGATCCGCTTCGACGCCAAACGCAGCTACCAACTGGCCACGGTACGCACCACTATCTACGCCGCCCTCCCCTCCGGCCTACAGCCCGCTTTCGCCAACGAGACACAAGCAGCCCAAGCGGCACCAATCGCCCAAGAAACCAGCCCGCAGACACTGACAGTCGACAAGATCTGAGCAAGCAAAGACAGCTTGATACAAGTCATTATTTTTGGTGGAAAAATACCAAACAGCATATTGAATACCCCACTCGAATTGGGGTAATGTAGACTACTTAGGGAAAACAAGGCTGGCTCATACTCAATCAGCGAGCACGCCATTTAGGGAAGAAGAAGCCAGTCAAGAATATGCATCCAAAGCCCTTAAGAGTGGACTCTTCCAACACATACCTGGTGGGTTATATCACCGGACTCGCTGTAGACTCGCTTCACTTCAAGGACGTAAATGACTGATTTCAGCAGCAACCTTTTATCCTTAGGGAGCATCCTCTCCAGCATGTTCTTCACCTTAGGTGTGGTGTATGTGTTGCTCAAGTATCGTGATGCCACAGTGAAGTTGCCTGTCGATCGAGAACAACTCATCCGCATCCCGGCTTATGGTTTACAGCAACAAATCCAGGATCTGCAAATAGACTTGATCGCAGGCATGCTTATGGGGGTCATGATTGTGAGCCTTCCTTTTGCCCTTGACAGCATTCAAGCACACATTGCTGCCGGTAAATTCCCATGGTTGTTTTTCATAACGGGTTTAATGGGACTGACCTACTGCGCCATTAAAACAGGGAAAAACTTTTCCAGGCTCACCAAATTACGCCTGGGTCACACGGCAGAAATCGCCACCGCCAATGAACTCATTGGCTTGCAAGCCTTGGGCTACCAAGTCTTTCACGACATACAAGCCGACGGCTTCAACATAGATCATCTCGTCATAGGCAAAAACGGCGTATTCGCCATCGAAACCAAAGGCCGCCACAAGCGCCATAAAGACCTGCTCAAAAACAATCAGAATGGTGGCAAGGGTTATCAAGTTACCTTCAAAGATGGCCGCCTGCATTTCCCATCCTGGACAGAAACCAAACCCATAGAACAAGCCACGAGGCAGGCACTCTGGGTCAGCCAGTGGCTAACCAAAGCCACAGGGCAAGCAATCACCTCGACCCCAATACTTGTCTTCCCCGGCTGGTTCATCACAAGTCAGACTAAACCCCCCTTTCCGATTGTCAGTCACAAATATCTAGTCGGTACGATACCCTCGCTCAGGAACCAAACACTCAGCCAACAACAAGTCGACGCCATAGTGTATCAAGTGGCACAGAGATGCATGAGCAAGAGCGAAGCGGGGAAATGATAAGAGAAAAAAAATGGTTTCCCCTACTTAGCCGACTTTATAAATATGCTTGACCAAACTTTTTTTAAAATGTTAAAAATAATAGAGGGATTTTCTGTTGGGAACAATTAGAACTGAAGTAAGCGAAGGTATTTTAGTTGATCATCCTGATCATCGTGATTTCCTAATCCCATTTCTTAATGGGTTTTATGTAACATGGGGAAGGAAACGTAGAGATTACAATACTGAGGTATTTGTCTACTTCCTCTCTCCTGAGGATCATTTCAAGGAATCTTACGGAATAGAGAATGAAATACTATTAGTGTATGCGCCCTACAGTAGAATGGAGCCTAGAACTATTCAGGCCGTCGAACAAATTATGTCAACTTCTCCGGCAAAAGGTAGAGTTGAAACATTGAGCTACTTTCTTCTAACTGACTGTCCTGACGTAGATAGTTGGCTTGATGGTTACTTATCATCAAGACAAGAATCAAGAATTATCGTCCCTTTTTACAAGAATAATCTCATTCAAGCTAAAGAAAACTCGGATGACTGGTATATTAGAAACTGCCTAAATCGGCATTACTTTGGTCGCGATCTATTTAACTACTCTCTACCATTGATCGATGACGCTTACTTTTTTGGCCGACAATCAATCTTGATGGAGTATTTTGATTCAGTAAAGAGAAGAGAGAACAAAGCAGTTTTCGGGTTGCGAAAAACCGGAAAAACATCATTTCTCTATAAACTGAAAAGACTGTGCGAAAGTGAGGGAGAGGCTACTGTATTTTATTACGACTGCAAAGTACCTCACATAAGAAAGTCGAGATGGTTCGAATTTTTAGATGATATATCAAAAGATGTATCCACGCATTTCAACATTGAGTTCAGTGGCAATTACACAGAGAAGTCCGCATCACGAGATTTTGAAAAGCTTATAAATAATTTAAATTCAAATGGACACAAAATTTTAATCATACTGGACGAAATTGAATACATTTCATTCGTTTCACCTAAAGATCTACACTGGAAAGAAGATTATATAGAGTTTTGGCAGACTATGTGGTCATGTCAAAGTAGATATAAAACACTTTCTTTCATTTTGGCAGGCGTAAATCCAAGTGTCGTGGAGAAAGACTTAGTAGATGGTGTACAGAACCCCTTATTTGGAATTGTTTCGCACAAATATTTGACTGGTTTGAATCTTGATGAAGTTAAAACAATGCTTAAAAAGCTCGGAAAAAGAATGGGAATTAGATTCCACTCTGATACCTGTGAACAAATTTTTCAGTGGTATGGTGGGCACCCATTATTAACTAGGCAGGCATGCAGCTGTATAAATACATTCTTATCAGATGAAAAAGAAAAACCTATCGATGTCACAGTAGATGAATTCCTTAAAAATAAGGATGATATTGACAGAGAATTAGTATTCTATAGCGATCATGCCGTATCAGAAATACGTCAATTTTACCCTGATGAATATTATCTATTTGAACTTTTATCGGTAGGGCAGGAGTTAGAATTTAAAGAATTTTCAAGAGACTCCTCTGAAATAAAACACTTAATGGGTTATCAATTAATACGGGAAGGAAGTAATTCATATGAAATCAACATACCTGTTATTGCTAAACGAGTTGCTTATGAATCCAGACGAAATGACAGTCGTGATATGCTCTATCCAATACTTCAACCTGGAATGCGTGTGCCGTGGTTAGATAGAAGAATAACTGCAATATGCTCAGAATTCAGGCAGCTCGAGCGATTTATTAAAAAATCAAAACAACCGCTATTGTTTGGGCCAAACTCCTTTCCGGAAGCGGACCAACTAAAGTCAATTAAATTGGCTGACAATGAAAGTAATTTTTCATTTTTTATTAATTCATTAAATAGATCATTTGTAGAATCAATTGAAATATACGGGAATAGCATAGGTAATAAAAGCTACTATTGGAATGATGTTAAGGCTGAGTATTCCTATCTTTGGAGTGTTTTAGATAGAATCAAAGTATATCGAAATGAACGCGATCATTTACATTTAGACAGTAACAACTCTGAAAAGCTTACTCGTTATCTTTCTGAGGACTTTGAATCCCGAAGTTTTTCAACTATTAAGGAGCCTTACTTTGTCTTGCAGCAGAGAATACTTGATCGCCTGCTTTTAGTACTATTAAAAGAACTTGATCGATACAATTGATCCGTTTTGGCGTCATGCTGGATGCAAGGCTAAGTTTAAGAGTGACTGGACAGGCAAAACTCTCTCAAGAGCTAACAACAGCCAAAACCCGCCGCAGCCTCCAATCCCCCTTCGGAGTTGCCGCAGGGCGTTGAAGAAAATGACGTAACGCCGACAGGATGTCGGGGTAGCTTTCGGACTCTTTATTCAAGCAAGGGGGATGCCCCATCGGAAGCGTTAGTTATTTTCGAATAAGCCCAAGGGCAATGCTTGCAAAAGAGTCAACTCCGTTGGGGCGGCACGGGGAGATCCAAGAGGGGTGATTGCTGTTGATTCCCCTCTGAGTCGACTCTTGGTAACAGACCTGTGGGGTGGCGAGTATGGCGCAGCCATGAGCGCACGAGCGAGAGGCAGGGCTGCCGAACTGGCTCTTGTGTAGGGATGCATTTGCCCCACGACGTTAAATCCAAACGAAGTTTGGATATGAGTTACCACAAGACGCCTAATAACACAGCTATGACTCCCAGGATCATTATCCAGTACAGGGCGCCCAGGATGATCCAGCCCCAGTTCAGCCAGGTCAGGCGATCGTTGATGGGGTGCTCTACCGCTTCCAGGGCAAAGTTAATCGCCTTCTGTCCCTGATAGAGGGGATACAACATTGCCAAGGGAAGAAATAGGGAGACGATAATCAAGAAGTTCGAACTGTCGTCGGCTTTAATCAGCTGATTCAATATCCCGCTGGCGATCGCGACCAAGACGTAAGTCAATGCCAGCCCTTCCGATTTCCAGGAATATTCTCTTTCTGTCTCTCTGATATAGCCATTCACATAGTCATACAGCGAATGAATGAAGAAAATCGAGAAGATGCTGCGGGCTATGGGCCAAACCTCCAAGGCATAATGTTGCTTCAATGCCTGCCACTGCTTGTAGAACCAATAAAATTGGTACGCGCCAAAGGTTAAGGTAAACATGATGACCAGCTTCTTCAGTGACACATGAAACAATGGCACATGATGCTGTGGCACCGCCCCCTCTGCTGCGCTCTCCCCCGCTATTATCGCTTCAGCACTCTCAGGCACAGCTTTGTCTTGACCGACAATCTCTTCCATGGAAATTCCCTTCCTATTTTTAGCCAGCATTAAAAAAATGCTGCCCTAGTTTATTGATCCCAGCCAAGCCAACGCCTGACTCAGATTGGCGCCCATTCTAATCCACTACCACAAAATGGCTAAACAAATTAACAAGATATTAAGCCAAGGCAAGACAGTGCGCAAAGGCGGTACAGGCATACCTCTGCCGCAAGCGTCACAGGCTCAGGCACTGTTGCATCCAGTGACCGTTGGCGGCATGGATGCCGCCGTCGAGCCGACAGGGACGCTGCTTGTGAGATCAAGAGCCGGCGTGTCACAGGTGTAACAGTGCAAAAGCCCACGGCAGGTGATGGGTTGCACAGCGACAATGCAGCAAGCACTAACCAGATTAGCTATGCCAACTTGTCAGCATCGACCCATAAAAAAGCGAGCCCTAAGGCTCGCTTTTCAATGCTTCAAACGTCAGCTACGAATAATGCTTATTCGTAATCTTCCATAGGAGCACAACTGCACATCAAGTTGCGATCGCCATAGACGTCATCGATACGGTTGACGGTTGGCCAGAACTTGTTGGCACGCACTGCCGCCGACGGGAACACCGCCACTTCACGGCTGTAGGGACGCGAGTCGAACTCGGGATCCATTATGTCTGCCATGGTATGAGGCGCATTATGCAGCGGGTTGTTGTCCGCTGGCCATTCACCCGACTCGACTCTGGCGATCTCGCCGCGGATCGCCACCATGGCCGCGATGAACCTGTCCAGCTCGACCTTGGACTCGGACTCGGTCGGCTCGATCATCAGGGTACCTGCGACCGGGAAGCTCATGGTAGGAGCATGGTAGCCATAGTCGTTCAGACGCTTGGCGACATCCATTTCGGTCACGCCAGAGGCTTCCTTCAATGGACGCAGGTCTATGATGCACTCGTGAGCGACACGATCGTTGCGGCCGCGGAATAGCACAGGGTAATGCTCGGACAGCTTCTTCATCATATAGTTGGCATTCAGCAACGCCACCTGGGTCGACTGCTTCAGTCCATTCAAGCCCAGCAGCTTGATGTACATCCAGCTGATAGGCAGGATGCCGGCGCTGCCGAAAGGTGCCGCCGATATCGCGCCGTTGTTGTCGCTGTCGAGGCCTGGCTTGACGATCACGTGACCGGCAATGAAGGGGGTCAGATGGGCTTTGACGCCGATTGGGCCCATGCCTGGACCACCGCCGCCATGGGGAATGGCGAAGGTCTTATGCAGATTGAGGTGCGACACGTCGGCGCCTATGATGCCGGGTGAAGTCAGGCCAACCTGGGCGTTCATGTTGGCACCGTCCAGGTACACCTGACCACCGTATTGGTGAATGATGTCACAGATCTCGCGGATGGATTCTTCGTACACACCGTGGGTCGATGGGTAAGTGATCATGATGCACGACAGGTTGTCGGCCAGCTCGGCGGCCTTGGTCTTGAGATCTTCCAGATCCACGTTGCCTTGCTTGTCACAGGCGGTCACTACCACCTTCATGCCGGCCAGTTGGGCCGATGCAGGGTTGGTGCCGTGGGCAGACTGGGGAATGAGGCAGATGTCTCTGTGGGCTTCGCCACGGGACTCGTGATACTTCTTGATCGCCAGCAGACCCGCGTATTCGCCCTGTGAGCCTGAGTTAGGCTGCATGCAGACGGCATCGTAACCCGTGATTTCCACCAACCAGTTCGACAGTTCGCCGATCATCTGGGTGTAACCCTGAGCCTGATCCAGCGGGCAGAAAGGATGCATGTTGGCAAACTCGGGCCAGCTCACGGGGATCATTTCCACCGCGGCGTTGAGCTTCATGGTGCAAGAACCCAGGGAGATCATCGAGTGGTTCAGCGCCAGATCTTTGTTCTCCAGGCGCTTGATGTAGCGCATCATCTCGGTTTCGCTCTGATAGCGATTGAAGGTCGGGTGCGCCAGGATAGCATCCTGACGTACCAGGGCCGCCGGGATGGAACTGCTGTCGGCCGCAACCAGCTGGGCATCTATGGCCGCCACGTCCAGGCCATGACCCGCACCCAGGATAACGTCGAACAGTTGTGCCACATCGCTGCGCAGTGTGGTCTCATCCAGGCTCACACCCAGGATGCCGTCGGCATCGATACGCAGGTTCAGCTCGGCCGCCAGTGCGCGGGCGGCGATGGTTGCCACGTCGGCGCCTTTAATGGAGATAGTATCGAACCAGGTGTCGTTAACCAGCTGCAGGCCCTTGGCCTTGAGGCCGGCCGCCAGAATGTCTGTCAGACGGTTGATGCGCGAGGCTATGGTCTTCAGGCCTTGCGGACCATGGAATACCGCATAGAAGGAGGCCATGTTGGCCAGCAGAATTTGCGCGGTACAGATGTTGGAGTTGGCTTTCTCGCGGCGGATGTGCTGCTCGCGGGTCTGCATCGCCATCCGCAGGGCCTGGTTGCCACGGCTGTCCTTGGACACGCCTATGATGCGGCCCGGCATGGAACGCTTATGCTCGTCGCGGGCAACGAAGAAGGCCGCATGTGGACCACCGAAGCCCATGGGAACGCCGAAACGTTGGGTACTGCCGAAGACCACGTCTGCGCCCATGGCGCCGGGTGACTTGAGCAACACCAGTGACATGATGTCGGCCGCGACCGACACTATGACGTTCTTGGCGCGCAGCTCGGCGAACAGTTCGCTGAAGTCGGTGATTTGACCGAATTTGTTGGTGTACTGGAACAAGGCACCGAACAACTCATGGTTCACGGCATCGCTCGCAGGCCCTACGACAACCTCGAATCCGAAACACTCGGCACGGGTCTTGATCACGTCCAGCGTCTGGGGGAACACGTCGTCGGCAACGAAGAAGGCATTGGCCTTCTTGGCTTTGGAAACCCGCTTGGCCATGGCCATGGCTTCGGCGGCAGCCGTCGCTTCGTCGAGCAACGAGGCCGAGGCCAGCTCCAACCCAGTCAGATCCATGGACACTTGCTGGAAGTTCAGAATGGCTTCCAGACGACCCTGGGCTATCTCAGGCTGGTAAGGGGTATACGCCGTATACCAACCCGGATTCTCCAGCACGTTGCGCAGGATCACGTTCGGCACCTGGGTACCATAGTAGCCCATGCCTATGTAGCTCTTGAACACCTTGTTCTTATTCGCCAACTCACGGATATAAGCTATGCCTTCGGCTTCGTTGCACGAGGCATCCAGGCTGAGCTCCTGTTGCAGGCGAATCGCGCCGGGAACGATTTGATCCGTCAGATCCTCCAGCGATTCGGCACCAACGAAGTTGAGCATGTCCTGCTGTTGGCCACTGTCGGGTCCGATATGACGGCTGAGAAATAGGTCGTGCTGCTCTAACTGAGTGAGGGTTTGCTTGGTCATGATAAACCTTGTTCCAGATTTGCCGCTATTCGGCCAAGTGTAGGGCGGCCGATTAGCGGTCTAAGTTGTCGTAATACCTGATGTAAAACAAACGAAGCCCCGAGAGGGGCTTCGTTTTTATCGCGAATTAATCTTCGTCGATGACGGCTTGATAGCCTTCGGCATCGAGCAACGCCTCGACTTCGGTTTCGTCGGAAGGCATGACACGGAAGAACCAGCCGTCGCCGTAGGCGTCGCTGTTGACCAGCTCTGGCGAGTCTTCCAGCGCTTCGTTAACCGCCACGACTTCACCCGAGATAGGGGCGTAGATGTCGGATGCGGCCTTGACTGATTCGGCTACGGCGCAATCTTCACCGGCGCTGACGGTATCGCCCACTTCCGGCAATTCCACAAACACCATGTCACCCAGCAGTTCCTGGGCGTGCTCCGTGATACCTACTGTGTAGCTGCCGTCGTCTTCCAGGCGGATCCATTCGTGGGAAGAGGCGTATTTCAGTTCAGTCGGAATGTTGCTCATTGTTCTTGTTCCTTGTTCCGTTTTTTTTAGAATGCTTGTTTACCATTGCGTACAAAGTTGGGTGCCACGACTTTGACGGCGACACGCTTCTTACGCATTTCGACTTCGGCGGTCTCACCGATACCCATAGGGACACGCGCCATGGCAATAGAATAGCCCAATGTTGGCGAGAATGTACCACTGGTGATCTTGCCTTGCTGCTCGACGCCGTTGGCGTCGGTGAAAAATACCGGCATATCGTGACGCAATACACCCTTCTCTTCCATTACCAGGCCAACCAGTTGTTCGGTACCCGCGGCTTTCAGTGCGGTTAAGGCTTCACGGCCGATGAAGTCACGATCGCTCGGCTCCCAGGCTATGGTCCAGCCCATGTTGGCCGCCAGCGGGTTAACGCTTTCGTCCATGTCCAGGCCGTAGAGGTTCATGCCGGCTTCCAGACGCAGGGTATCGCGGGCGCCCAGACCACAGGGCTTAACCCCGACGTCCAACAGTGCCTGCCACAGATCTGCGGCTTCGGCTTCTGGCACTATGATTTCGTAACCTGTCTCACCCGTGTAGCCAGTGGTGGCGATGAACAGTGAACCGGCCTGGATGCCGAAGAAAGGTTTCATGCCTTCGATGGCGGCGTTTTGCTCGGCGCTGAAGACCTTGGCGGCCTTGGCCTTGGCATTGGGGCCCTGGACGGCGATCATCGCCAGCTCGGGACGTTCTGTGACTGTGACGTCGAAGTCGGCCGATTGCTTGGCAATCCAGGCCAGATCTTTTTCACGGGTGGCGGAGTTAACCACCACACGGTAATGGGTGTCGTTCAGGTAGTAGGTGATGAGATCGTCGATCACCCCGGCATCGTGATCCAACATGCCGCCGTACAATGCCTTACCCGGAACCTTAAGCTTGGCTACGTCGTTGGCCAGCAGCTTACGCAAGAATGCACAGGCGTCGGTGCCGGTCACATCAACCACTGTCATATGGGAAACGTCGAACATGCCGGCATCCTGGCGGACCGCATTATGCTCTTCGATCTGTGAACCATAGTTGAGGGGCATATCCCAACCATGGAAATCAACCATTTTGGCGTTAGATTCCAAATGCTTGTTAAATAGAACAGTTTTATTAGCCATTGTTATCCCTTTTTTGGGGCCTTTTACAGGTCTGTACCTGGCGTAGGGTATTGCATTACCAGGCTATGATACATAGATAAAATGCGGCCGAATTATACCTTGGCATGGCAGTTTGTATACAAGAGAATTTTCTAATCCGAACAGTTTAAGGATTAGCTTTTCTAATCCTCAAGTGTAATTTTTTTACAGCCGAAAGCCGATTTATGCCCAAATAACCGCCAAAGCCGCTGTTTTGGCCGATTTCACTTACATAAAGCTAACGATCCGTCTGGCAGAGTCGAGGCAAGCTCAGCTTATTACCCATGGCCTGCTGGATGAACACTGTTTTCAGCCCAGGGACATTATCCACCAGGTTCAGGCCCAGATCCCTGACGGCGCGTTTGAGCGGGTTGCCGCCGGCGAACAGCCGCTTGAAGCCCTCCATTGCCGCGACCATCTCCAGGGCATCGGCCTTGCGCCAGCGCTCCAGGGCACGCAGGTTGGCGTACTGACCTATGTCCTTGCCCTCCTGTGCCAGCTCGCTCACCACTTCGATTATGCTGGCCGCATCGAGGAAGCCCAGATTGACCCCCTGGCCTGCCAATGGATGTATGGTATGGGCGGCATCCCCCGCCAACAGCAATCTGTGGCGGGCAAAATGCCTGGCGTAACGCATCCGCAGCGGGAAGCTCTGCACCTCGCTCTCCAGCCGGCAGAGCCCCAATCTGCCATCGAAGGCGGCGGTCAGGCTGCGGGAGAACTGCTCCGGCTCCATGGCCAGCAGCTCGCCGGCCCTCTGGGGCGGCACAGACCAGACGATGGAGCAGAGGTTATCCCGATACAAAGGCAAGAAGGCCAGGGTCCCCTCTTCGAGGAAGACTTGCCGCGCCGTGGCGCCATGGGGCAGTTCTGTGCTTATGGTGGCGACCAGGGCGTGATGGCCATAGTCCCAGAAGGTCAGCGGGATCTTGCATTGCTCCCGCACCCAGGAATTGGCGCCATCGGCACCTATCACCAGCGCGGCGCTGAGATTGTCGCCGTTGGCGAGCGTCAGCCAGGCCTCGCGCTCACCGAAGGCGATGCGCTCCAGGCGCTGATTTTCCAGATAACTTATCCTGCCCTGCTCGGCCACACACTTGGCGAGGGCGAAGCTGATGGCATCGTTCTCTATGATGCTGCCCAGATGCTGCTCGCTGAGCTGCCTGGCATCGAAGCCTATCTTGCCCAGGCCGCCCTGATCCCACACCTGCATCTTGCGGTAAGGCGCCAGCCGGGCCGGGTCCAAATGCTGCCAGGCCCCCAGGTGTTCGAGCAGATTCTGGCTCGCCTTGTTGATGGCGCTCACCCTCAGTCGCGGCTCGCCCGTGACTTCCCGGGTCTGACCTGCATCTATGACCACCACCTTGAGATCGGCCTGCGCCAGCCCCAGGGCGGTCGCCAGGCCAACCATGCCGCCACCGACAATGGCAACATCATAGTTTTGGGTATTAAACATAAGCATATCCTTCACTAAGGCCATGAGTAGCGGCCAGATTAACGCCGTCCGGCATCAGCGCCATCCCATGGCTTTGCGGGCAACGGGGACCTTGAGCGGCGGGAACCAGGACAATAACCTGAGTCCCAGGCTGCGACCGGCCACCAGCGGCCAATGTTGATTGGAGAAACCGCGCACCAGAAATTCGATATTTGTGATCGTCTCCCGCCTGTCCGTCTCGCGCAGTGCCAGGTAAGAATGCAGGGTCGCGGCGGCGCCTATGTCCTGCCCTTGGGTCAGCGCCTCCTCTATCACCTCCAGCAGGCAGACCAGATCCCTCAGCCCCAGATTGAACCCCTGGCCGGCGATGGGATGCAGCGTCTGGGCGGCATTGCCGATGAAGACGCACCTGTGAAAGATGGGCCTTGGCATGTAGGACAGGCATAGGGGGTAGGAGTGGCGACTGCCGACATCGACGAAACGCCCGGCGCGGTAGCCGAAGGCCTGCTGCAGCGCCTGCAGAAACTCGGCCTTGGGGGCAGACTTGAGCATGGCGGCCTGCCCGGCTTCAAGCGCCCACACCAATGACAATCTGGCCTGGCCCTGGCTGTCGCCCATGGGCAGCAATGCCAGCGGACCGGTGGCGGTGAAGCGCTCAT
The DNA here is from genome assembly GCF_021412365.1 of Shewanella sp. AS16. Lineage (NCBI taxonomy): Bacteria > Pseudomonadati > Pseudomonadota > Gammaproteobacteria > Alteromonadales > Shewanellaceae > Shewanella > Shewanella sp. AS16. The sequence continues at coordinate 1,036,158 of NZ_JAKCLK010000001.1, forward strand.
AGGCCCATGACTCATGGGGCTTATCTGTGATGATGTTGGCGACCAGGGCCGTCTGGCCGAAATCTATCTGGGTCAGAGCTTGCCCCAGGGACTGACGCACAGGGGAATGGATCCCATCGGCGGCGACCACCAAACGGGCGCGCAGCCGCTGTTGATTGTCCAGGGTGAGCAGATGGCCGTCGGCCTCTGGCGCTATGCCTGTCAGCCTGGCCGGGCAATGGAGCTGGACCCGGCTGTGGCGCAGGGCATCGAACAACACCCGCCCCACCCGCTCCAGTTCGACCACTTGCCCCAGGGCATCGAGGTGGAATTGGCTGGCATTGAGCTCTGTCATGCCCAGGTGGCCACGATCTGAGATATGGATGTTGGCTATCTTGGTGCCGAGTTCGGCCAGCAGTGGCCAGAGCCCTAGGCGGCGCAGTTCGAAGATGGAGCCCTGGGCGATGGCGATGGAACGGGCATCGAACCCTGGATGCGCCTCTCCCGGGGCCTGGGCCTCGATGAGGGCTATGCTCAGGGGACGTCCCTTGGCGGCCAATTGTGCCAGGCCCAGTGCCAGGGTGGCTCCTGTCATGGCTCCGCCAACTATGGCTATATCGACCTCAGCTACCTGGGTCTCAGTCTGGATACTTGCGCTCATGGGCTCTCTTCGAACTGGGTGTCAGCCGTTGACCTGATGAAATGCGGTACTGAAGCTCAGTGCAGTACAGTGGATCCTTCCGTGTCGTCCAGGGGCAATTCCGGACCGAACTCGGAATAACAGAGGATAGCCGCCATGCGCACAAACTCGGCCAGCTCAGTGTAGGCCCGCTCGGATTCCTGATCGTCCGAGACATCGAACTCGACCTGGGCTATCTCGGCCAGATCTTTGATCGCCTCACGCACATCCGCCGAAGCCTGGTTCAGCTTGGGCTGGATGATAGCCAAGCCGGTCAGGAAGCTTTGCACCCAGAGCGACAGGGCTTCGACTCTCATGGTCAGCGGCTCTTCCTCTTCCGGCAACAGCGGGGTAAAACCAAACTCGAAGTCCACCAGCCGAGTCACAGTGTCCTGATATAACTCGGCCACCAGCCGATGCAGTTCCTGCGGCAGGGGTTGACCGTCGTTCATCAACTCCAGCAATGGCTTGACCCAGGCTTCGGCTCTCTGCTCTACCCCGCCACAGATGAGCCCCACCAGGGCCCCATGAACTTCCACCGGATGTTGACCTATATCGGCTGCGGCCAGGGCGGCCAACAGACGTTCGATACATAACGAAGGAGGGATTGCCATTTTAGGATTCCAATCAATGCTTTTCTAGCTGCAATGCTAGCAGAGATGGCGGCTTCCACCAAGGCTCACAAGGAGATTATCGACAATTACGCCCAGGGATCCGAGTAAGCCGTGATGCAGCTCAAATACTGGCGAATAAGGCTGGCCGGCGCCGGCAATCTGGCTTAGGGTTAACGGCATACAGCTGATCCATTGGCAGGCCTGTGTTAACAGCAAGCGCAAGCTAGGTTGCAAGCTTGTACCCGCGGCCCCATGCAAATGCTCATACAAGCAGCAAACGCCGGGCTTAAGGCCCTCTGGCCCTCGTCGGCGCCTTGCACTTTTAATATTGGCCCTATATAGTCCGCCCATAGAGGCCAATAAAAGGATACTGCCGAGCATGAGTAACAGCGCTGTCGATATTACCCTGCTGGGGCGCACCTACTCTATCGCTTGCCCCAAGGGACAAGAGAATGCATTGAGGGTAGTGGCTCAAGGCGTCGAGCAACAGCTGAGTTCGGTGAAGGCAAAAACCAATAGCCTGAGCCGGGAAGAAATTGCTATCATGGCCGCATTAAATATCGGCTATGAATTGTACGAAGAAAAGCAAAAAAACCAACAGTATATGCGGCAGATGGACGAGAGGATCGGCTTGTTGCAATCCACACTCGAGCACGCACTGGTTGAGCGCAGCGTCCAGGAGGATTAGACTGTACTTGCAGAGTCAGTCGACCGGGTTGGACTCTTTGTGGCCTTGGCCAAGGTAATGAAAAAGTACCTGAAACTTTACTGAAAAACCGTTTTTTGCTCCCTGGGATATGCGCCAGCCGGTAATGTCCCTGTGCCGATAATTTATATCTAAGGGTGAATGTTTTACTGACATTGAGCATGCTCGGCTCGTACCGAGAAGCCTTAGGAAGTCATCATTTACCCGCCTTGAACCTACGGTTCAAGGGCTACACCGGCAGCGGTATCCTGGGGAGCATCCTAATTATGACCCGCGTGACAGCTAAGTCCGACCCGTCCACAGCGACCATGGCACAGCCTTTCGAGCTGACGCAATTCAGCCTCGCCCAAGATCGCAGCGCGATCCGCAACCAGATCCGCGAACGTCGGCGTCAATTATCCCCACAGCAACAAACCCAGGCCGCCGCAGCCGCCATGGCACAGATGCTCACTCAGCTGAGAGAACTGCAACCGACCAAGGTCGGCCTGTACCTGACCAACGACAGTGAGCTGGATACCCAGCCCCTATTCCAGGCATTGTGGCGACTCAATATCGACACCTACCTGCCCAGGCTGCACCCTTTCAACCGGGGACAATTGATTTTCATGCATTATCGCCAGGGCACCCGGATGCTCCCCAACCGCTATGGCATAGATGAACCTAAACTGGACATCAGAAACCTGTTGCCGACCGAGCAACTGGATCTGGTGATCACCCCCCTGGTGGCCTTCGATGAACAGGGCAACCGTATGGGGATGGGCGGTGGCTTTTACGATCGTACCCTGGCGCATTGGCAAGCGACAGGCAAGCCGCTGCCCATAGGTTATGCCCATGACTGTCAGGCGGTGCCCAGCTTGCCCTGTGAGCACTGGGACGTGCCTCTGGCCATGATAGTCACCCCAAGCAGAGTATTGCGCTTCGCCTCAGAGACCCGCCCCCAGGGTTAACCCCAGCATGGCTGCAGCCGGCATCATTTGAGGTGACGGCCGCCATCAACGGCGAAACTCCGTCCCGTGACATAGCGGCTGCCGAGCAGGTAATCGACCAGGTTGAGGATTTCGGCTTCGCCGGCTTCCCTTGGCAATATCGCCTTGGCCATCGCCTTTTGCCGATAGGCGGCATCGTCACCCTCGTTGAACAAGATCAATGCCGGCGCTATCGAATTGACCTTCACCTGAGGCGCCAACTTGGCGGCGAACGACAGGGTCATGTTATGCAATGCCGCCTTGCTGGCGGCATAGGCTATGTGTTTCTGACTGCCCTTCTCGGCAACATAATCTGTCAGGTGGATGATATCGGCGGCACCTATCCCGTCGGCCGCCGCGGCCTTGAGATTATCGGCCAATGCCAGATTGATCTGGTAAGGGGCACTGACATGCACCAGCATCATACGCGCCATGGTCTGCGCCGCGCTCACCCCGGAATCATCCGCCAGCCAATCGGAGGCGTTGTGAATTATGCCCCTGAGGCTGGGATGGCGTCCCTTGATGTGCGACAGCAGCCGCTGCAACTGCTGCTCATCGGCCAAGTCACAGGGGTAGAGTTCGGCTCCCTGCGTTTTGAGCCCCTCGAGGCTGGGATAATCGCGCCTGTAGGTGCCTATCACCCCATAACCTTGGGTGAGCAGATGGCTGGCCATGGCATGGCCGATGCGCTTCCCCACACCCGTGATAAGAATTATACCTTTCATCTTGCTCCTCAATGACCGGGCGTCATGCCTGTCACCATGATAATGTTAACTATATAAGCCCCATCAGGATAACGCCTCAGCACGGCCCCTCACATGCATGGCTTGAGCCAGGTTGCGACAGGCATTACCCCATAAAAAAAGCGAAGCCTGAGCTTCGCTTTTTTTATTCCGGACGGGGATTACTTGACGAATTCCACACCCAGTTTGATATCGGCTTTCAGCGTGTCCAGCATGGCATCACGGGCATTGGCTTCAAACTCGCTGACCTCGCCGTAAGGCAATACTTTCTCAACGCCATTCTTACCCAGCAACACAGGTTGGGCGAAGAAGTCGGCGTGCTCGCTGCCACCGTCGACATAGGCACATTCGACCACGTTGGCTTCGCCTTGCAGACCGCGTACCAGTGACAGACCGAAACGACATGCGGCTTGACCCATGGACAGAGTCGCGCTGCCGCCACCGGCTTTGGCTTCAACCACTTCGGTACCGGCATTCTGGATGCGAGTGGTCATGGTGGCAACTTCTTCGTCGCTGAAGCTCACGCCTTCGACCTGAGACAACAACGGCAGAATGGTCACGCCGCTGTGGCCACCTATGACATTCACCTTCACGTCGGCCACGTTCAGGCCTTTTAATTCGGCGATGAAGGTTTCTGAGCGGATCACGTCGAGGGTGGTCACACCGAACAGACGGTTCTTGTCATAGACGCCGGCTTTTTTCAGCACTTCGGCGGCAATTGCCACTGTGGTGTTAACCGGGTTGGTGATGACACCGATCAGCGCCTTGGGACAGGTCGCGGCCACTTTCTCGATCAGGTTGCGGACTATGCCGGCATTGATGTTAAACAGATCCGAACGATCCATGCCCGGCTTGCGGGCAACACCGGCAGAGATCAATACTACGTCGGCACCCACCAGGGCTGGCGTTGGGTCTTCACCGGCGAAACCTTTGACTTCAACGGCGGTCGGTATGTGGCTCAAATCCACCGCAACACCCGGAGTGACCGGGGCGATATCATAGAGAGACAGTTGTGAACCCGCAGGCAGTTGAGTTTTTAACAGTAGGGCGAGTGCCTGGCCGATACCACCGGCAGCACCAAGTACAGCAACTTTCATAATTATCTCCGTCGATTCTCGGATTAGGTGTGACATAGATCTATTTTAATGATGGCGCCACATTACTGCAAAGGCAGGATAATTTCAATTATCCCTTGGTCTTAAGGGGGAAAGTTTCCTGTACGCTGCCAGCCGGGTTTGAGACTGGCCCCGACGGCCCCGGGCGGTCCGCCAGGGGGAACAGGGCTAACGCCAACCCAGGCAATGCATTTTTATTCATGGGTTTCGAATATTCGTTGACTTGATGGTGAATATTATTCAAGATGAGGGAGTTTTTTTGAATAATAACGAATAAGAAATTACCCATGACCAAGAATCAAGATGACCTCGTCAGGATCTTTAAATCTATCCTGAAAGAAGAGCGCTTCGGCTCCCAGAGCGAAATAGTCACAGCGCTGCAGGCCGAAGGCTTCAGCAACATCAACCAGTCTAAAGTCTCACGCATGCTGAGCAAGTTCGGCGCCGTGCGCACCCGCAACGCCAAGCAGGAAATGGTCTATTGTCTGCCCGCCGAACTCGGGGTCCCCACCGCAGGCAGCCCCCTGAAGAACCTGGTGCTGGATGTGGATCACAACCAGGCCATGATAGTGGTACGCACCAGCCCCGGCGCCGCCCAACTCATCGCCCGCCTGCTGGACTCCATAGGCAAGCCGGAAGGCATACTGGGCACCATAGCCGGCGACGATACCATCTTCCTCTGTCCTTCGAGCATCCACGACATAGAAGACACGCTGGAAACCATCAAGTCGCTGTTTAACTACGCCGAATAATCCCCGGCTGCAATAGAAAAACGGCTCACTTCAGTGAGCCGTTTTTCTCTGTACAGGCTACGCCGGCCCCTGGCTAATAGGCGACGCTGATGCGCTGCCCCGGATATTGCGCCGCTTCGGCCTCATCCAGCATGGCCCTGGCATAGTCTGTGACTGAAATGCGACTCTTGCCGCTGGCATCGGTGAAGAAGCTATCGCCACCGATACGATAGTCGCCTTCACGCTCACCCGGATAGATCTCGGCCGCCGGGCTGACGAAGGTCCAATCGACCCCGCTGTCACTCTTCCTGAAGACCTCAAGCGCCTCCCCCTGGGCCAATGCCTCCGCCCTGTAGGCCTCGGGGAAGTCGGGCGAGGATACCAGCGTCACCCCGGGTGCCACTTCCAGGCTGCCGGCACCGCCAACCCACAGCAGGCGCCGGACTCCGGCATCGGGCAGCGCCTCAAGCAGCCGCGCCGCCGTTTGGGCGACTACGGCATGATCCTGCTGCGCCCGGCCACCGACAGACGCTATGACGGCATCGACACCGGCGAACACCTGCGGCGCCAGCGGCAGTCGATTCAGATCCAGGCTTCTCACCTCGACCCCATCCTGCTGCAGCTTGGCCGGATCCCGTACCAGTGCCACCACCTCATGGCCACGGCGCTTGGCCTCCTGCAATATATTGCCGCCAATCCAACCCGTTGCCCCTAAAATTGCCAGTTTCATTGTTTGCCTCACTCAGATGATTAACATTGCAGCCAGTTTACTTGCGGCAATTCACGTGATAAACATCGGCATATGAGCAACATTGTCTCAATTTGAGATACCAATAAGGGCACATCCGGGCAAAATGGAAAAGATAACGGCGATCCGCAGTTTCGTCGAAGTGGCCAACTGCGGCAGCTTCACCCGCGCGGCCGATAACCTGGCACTCAGTCGCTTGCAGGTCTCCCGTCATGTCAAAGAGATAGAGCATTGGCTCAGCCAGCGCTTGCTGCACCGCACCACCCGCAGCGTCAGCCTGACATTGCAGGGAGAAGAGGCGCTGCAATACTGTCAGCGTATCCTGGCCGAAGTCACGGCGATGGAGAGCCGTGCCCACAGCCATAATACCGAACTTGTGGGTACCATACGTATTGCGACGCCCATAGGCCTGGGCCAGCACAGCCTGTATGAGGTGGTCGATGCTTTCATCCAATTGCACCCCAAGGTCAAGATACAATTGCTGATGTCGGACAGTTTCGCACAACTGGTGGGGGAGCGGGTGGACGTGGCACTGAGGTTCACCGAGCAACCCGATGACAGCCTGATTGCCAGGCGCCTGATGGCGATAGACAATGTGCTCTGCGCCGCGCCGGCCTACCTCGCCAGGGCGCCTGACATAGCCACCCCGGAGGATCTGCTGGCACACAATTGCCTGCTGCACAGCAGCCAACCTGGCTGGCTGCTGCTGAAGGGCCAACAGCATAAACAGCTCAGGCTCAGCGGCAACCTGCAGGCCAACGACATGGGGGTACTGGTCGGCGCCGCGCTGCGCGGACGCGGCATCGTCTGTCTGCCGGCCGATCTCGCCAATCCCTATCTGGCCGACGGCCGACTGCTGGAAGTGCTGCCCGAATATACCGCCCCGGGCAAGAGCCTGTGGGCCGTGTATCTGTCACGCAGTTACCAACAGAGCCTGGTGCGGGCCTTCATCGACTTCACCGCCGGAAAATGGCAGCAGGACATAAGGAAATGGCGAGCGCCCTGAGGCGCAAAGCCGCCGGCAGGTTAACGGCTAGTCATCGTACTGCAGCATGAAATCCAATGAAGGGACGAAGAAGGACGAGCCGGTCAGGGCCCGGGTGAAGTGCAGCAGGTGATCATGATGACCCGCGTCATCCCCGAAGACCATGCTGTGGAGCATCTTCTCGAAATGCTCAGGGGTGCGGCAGACGGAGATAAACATCAGCCCCTGCTCCTTTACCGTGCCATAGGGCATGCTCTGGCGCAGGATTTCCATGGCGCTGCCATCCGCATGCTTGAGATTCACCCTCTTGGTATGGCTGGTGAGCGGCTTATCCGCCGAAGCATATTCGATATCGTCCAGCTTGGTGCGGCCAAACACATCTTCCTGCTGTTTCAGCGGCAGCCTATGCCACTTGGCCAGATTATGGGCAAATTTCTGCACATGCACATAACTGCCGCCCTGAAACTCGCTGTCCTCCTGCCCCACCAGCGCCACCTGCTGGCGGTGACGTCCTCTGGGATTCTCAGTGCCATCGACGAAGCCGGTCAGATCCCGGCTATCCATGAAGCGAAAGCCGCGCTCCTCTTCGATAAGCTCGACCAGATCTTCGAACATCTGACTGACTTCGTTCGCCACCAGATGCAGTATGTCGAACCTGTCGCAGCGCAGATGGACGAAGAGATCATACTCTATCGCCGGGGCATCGCGATTGCCCTCCTGCATGGCGGGGAAAGGCTTGAGCAGCGCCGGTCTGGCATCCGGATAGAGGGTATCCCAGTAGTTGGCGCCTATTGCCAGGAAGCCATTGAAGGCACTGTCAGTATATTGATCTGTCAGTTCGTAGATATATTGGGCCACATTGGCAACACAGGGACGCAATTGAGCTTCAACAGCCTCGTTGGCATTAAACATCAAATAGACGCTATGCAAATTCCCTTCGGCACACACACCCAACTGTTCACGCGGCATATCCTGAGTACCCATAGTTAACTGACCTTCCTATCCATCATTTTCGACCTCATTGGCTGCAACTTTAACTCAAAATAACATTTACTTGTGTATCTGCAGCCATAAGATGTTTTTTTGTGCAGCGAGACGCTAAGCGTCATCCCGGGTCGGTGTCCGCCGCGCGGGCAATTCATCCAGACTCGACTAAAATAAGACCAGTATTTAACGTCACCCGCATCACGCCAGAGGCAGACATGACCGGAATATTGCTCATCTTAGCCACGCTGTTCGTTGTACTCTTCCTGTTCAGGCATAGGCTGCCCTGGTATCGCGCCGCCCGTCATCCCAGAGGCGACTCGGAGGCCAGGCTGAAAATAAGCCCCTTTCACAGTGTCAGCCTGATGTCCGAAGATCTCTGTTGCCAGGCAACCCAAGATCTCAAAGGCAAAAGATTCCTGGCCAGGGAGGCCCCCCACTTACCGCTCGACGGCTGCGATCGCCGCGATTGTCACTGTCATTATGTCCATCATGATGACAGGCGCAACAGGGATAAAAACCGCCGCACGGCATCCAACGTCAGCCAGCAACTCTTCGGCGTCTTCGGTGAGCAGGAACGCCGCCACCGGCAGGGCCGGCGCAGCAGCGATCTTCAGCTCACATCCGGACGGGTCTGAGTGAACATGGCCTGGGTCTGCACCCGGGCCAACCAAGCCGCCAACGACGGCGCCTGGGTGCGCCATGGCAACTGAGGGTGGCGAAAGTCCAGGTATTCGAGCAGGCAAACCAGCAACAATTGACGGGCACTGAGCCTGGTTTCGGCCTCTATGCCCAGCAACTCCAACTGCATCACCCCACGCATGATGGCCTGTTCATAACGGCCGGTCCAGAAGGGGGACCTGACCCCTTCCTCCTCGCGCATCTGCTCCTGTCGCAGGCCGACGGCGCTGTCGAGTATTCCCTTGATCAGGGAAAACTGGCATTGCTGCGCCCAGTCGCCCGTCGCCGGGCCGAAGAGTCGCTGTTGTCCATATTCGGCGTCCAGATAACGGGCGATCACTTCGCTGTCGAACAGGCTGGTGCCGTCATCCAGGAGCAGGCAAGGGATCTGTGCCAGGGGATTGGCCGCCAGCAGCGCCGGACTGTTGTCGAAGGGATTCACAGGTACCGGCACTATGTTTTCAATCCCCAGGACGTGGATCACAGTCCTGACGAAACGGGCATAGGGTGAAGCAAGGGAATAGAATAATTGCATCAGATGTTCCTCGGCTGAAGCCGGCTCCCGCCGTTGGCACTCGACACAGAGCAGGCTACCAATATTTCTCAACCGTGATTTGTCCGGGTGCCCGGCGCAAGTTTTTCTGTAAGCCCCTATCCTTGAGGATACGCTGGGCATCTGTGACCATCTCGGGATTACCGCAGATCATCACCTGTGAATCCGCGGCCGAGAGTGTCAGACCTGCGACGGCTTCAATCCGGCCATCCTCCAGGCCGGTCGTGATACGGCAATCCAAGGCGCCATCCACTTGCTGACGGGTAACGCAGGGAATATGGATGAACTGCCCGGGATAACGCTGTTGCAATTGTCGGATCTTGTCAAGATAGGCCAGATCGTCGCTGTGGCGTACGCCATAGACCAGCACCACTTTCTCGAATCTCTGCCAGGGCTCGTCCGTGTCCATCATGGAGATGAAGGGGCCGACGGCTGTGCCCGTCGCCAAAAACCAGAGATGCTTGCCTTGTTTCTCGTCCCAGGGGATCTCGGCCAGGGTCATGAAACCCGCGGCCTGGGTGGAGACCTGGATCTCATCCCCCACCACCAGGGTATGCAACTTGGGGGACAAAGCCCCTTCCTCGACCGCCACGGCCAGGACTTCGACATAGGCTGTGCCCGGTGGATTCACCAGGGAATAGGCGCGGGCAATCCGCTTATCGTCCTGTATTTCGCTGAGTTTAATGAATTGTCCGGCGATGAAGGGGGCCACTTCGGCGGCGATCCGCAGCGAGAACAATTTATCGTTCCAGTCGACTCTCTCTATGATCTTACCTGTTGTCCACATAGATTCCCCGGCTAATACTCATTCGATTTCCTTAGCATAAGGCTTTATGACGACAACAAAAACCCCTAATAAGCAGGGGTTTGAATATAGCTACTCTATGCAGGTCGCGGCCGCTAAGCCTCAGGGGTAGCGGCTGCGGCGTCATCGCCCGGGCTGAGGCGCTCCCTGAATGCCTGCAAGCCTTGCTGCACCAGATCATAGGTCTGGTCCACACCGTCGGCAATGTCCCCCTGCAGCACTTTCAGGCCACCGAGAATATCCCTGGCATCACCGAAGCCCTGCTCTATGGCGCCCCCTATGACAGACATGAAACTCTCCAATTGCTCATCCTGGCTCATGTCGCCGTGTTGCTGCTGGTGCAGGGGGAAGAACTGAGTCGCAAAATTGACTATGCGCTCCGCTGTCGCCGCGGGAGTGTCATCCTCCGGCGCTTCGTAGCTCATGGACATGCCCGTGTCTGTCTGACCGGCGGCGAGTTCCTGGTTGATGGCTTCGATGGCGCTGCGATACAGAAGCGCCATGGAATTATCGCCCGAGCTCAGGCTGACCTCTTCCTGGGCGGAAAGAATGGCCTGATTCATCAGCTGCTGACTCGCTTGATAGGCGCTCTTCTTGTTGGCAATCGCCGACACTGTCTGGCCATGAGTGCCTACGTCCTGGGTCTTATCCCTGGCGGCGGCCGAGACAGTTTGACCATGGTTATCCGCCTTCACTGGCTGCTTTTTATCATCGCTGACCACAGCCGTGTTCGGCATAGTCTTTGGCTTACCCGGATTGTGCGGTTTAATGTCCATCTTTGTCACCTGTGCGGCTGGATTGGCGGTTTTCATGAACCTTAATTATCGGACAAAAAACCGGCATCTTTAGTTGAAAATCAGATAAAGATATCATTAACCGTCAATCAGGGATTATCTTATCCCTCAAATGGATTTAATGGGCCGCGCCTTTATCATGAGCATCTTCAGGAAAATCATCTTCATAGCCATGCTTGCCGGCGGTCTGCTGCCGAGCCTGGCCTGTCATGCCACAGACAAACTCATCATACTGGTGCGCCACGCCGAAAAGAGTGAGCCAACCCCCGCCGACACCCGAGCGAACGAGGCACAAATCCAAGCGCTGCGGCGGGATCCGCCACTCTCGGCCGCAGGATATGCCAGGGCGCAGGCATTGCCCGGGGCCCTGGCTCGGTACCCCCTGAGCCGGCTCATCGCCACCCAGTATCTCAGGACCCGGGAAACCCTGGCGCCCATTGCCGCCGAGCGTCAATTAGGGGTGGAGATCATCGCCGCCAACGCCCCGATAGCAGAGCATATAGCCCAGCTGGCACAGGCGGCCAAGGCCGCAGAGGGCAATGTCCTTATCGCCGGTCATTCCAATACCCTGCCACTGCTAGTCCAGGCCTTGGGCGGCCCCAGGATAGCCCCCATAGCCGAAACAGACTATGGCCAGCTGTTTATCCTCACCCTGGGTGAGGATCAGAAGGTAAAGTTGATCTCGGGCCATTATGGTGCCCAGGCGAATGACGCAAACTAACGGAGACTGAAGATGCCAACAAAAAACTGGTTCATGTGGGGACTGGATCTCTTTTCCGGCCTGTTTCTCATCGTCATAGGCTTAGGCGTGCTCGTCCTGGCCTATATGTATCTGGTCGACAGGCTGCAGACCAAGCAAGCGGTGAGACACAATTATCCCGTGATAGGCCGCTTCAGGTATTTCTTCGAAAAACAGGGCGAATTCTTCAGACAGTACTTCTTCGCCCAGGACAGGGAAGAGCTGCCATTCAACCGCGCCGAACGCAACTGGGTCTATCGTGCCGCCAAGAATGTCGACCGCACCATAGCCTTCGGTTCGACCCGGACATTGGAAACGCCCGGGACCCTGATGTTCATGAACACCGCCTTCCCCACCCTGGATACAGACTCTGTGCCCCCCAGCCCTGTCACCCTTGGGCCTGATTGCCGCACGCCTTACACCAGCACAGCCATTTGCCATATCTCGGCCATGAGTTTCGGCGCCTTGTCCAGGCCGGCGATCACCGCCCTGTCCCATGGGGCGGCCAAGGCAGGATGTTGGCTCAATACCGGGGAAGGCGGGCTGAGCGAGCACCATCTCAAGGGCAATTGCGATCTGGTCTTTCAAATAGGCACCGCCAAGTATGGGGTCAGGAATGAGCAGGGGCATCTGGACGATGACAAACTCAGGGCCATAGCCGCCCATGAGCAGGTCAAGATGTTTGAAATTAAGCTCAGTCAGGGTGCCAAGCCGGGTAAGGGCGGGATCTTGCCCGGCGTCAAGGTCACGGCGGAAATCGCCGGCATTCGCGGCATTCCCATAGGCCAGGACTCAATCAGCCCCAATGGCCACATAGAATTCAAGACGGTTGCCGATATCCTCGACATGGTGGCCAAAGTGCGCGAGCTGACGGGCAAGCCCACTGGGATCAAGGCCGTACTCGGGGATACCCACTGGCTCAATGACTTGTGTGATGAAATAGCCAAACGCGGTGAAGCCGCGGCACCGGATTTTTTCACCCTCGACAGTGCCGATGGCGGCACAGGCGCGGCGCCACAACCTTTGATGGATTATGTCGGCCTGCCCCTGAAGGAAAGCTTGCCACTGCTGGTCGACACCTTGAGCCAGCGGGGCCTGCGACCCAGGGTCAAGATTATCGCCTCGGGCAAACTCATAGTGCCGTCCAAGGTCGCCTGGGCATTGGCCGTGGGGGCAGATTTTGTCGCCTCAGCCCGCGGCAACATGTTTGCCCTGGGTTGTATTCAGGCGATGCAATGCAACAAGGACACCTGCCCCACAGGTGTCACCACCCACAATGTGAAGCTACAGCAGGGGCTGGATCCCAGGGATAAGTCGGTGCGGGTCGCCAGTTATAACCATTACCTGCATCATGATCTCGGCCTGATTGCCCACGCCTGCGGCGTCAACGATCCCAGGCAACTGCAGCGCTCTCATGTGCGGATAGTCACCGACAGCGGCCTATCGGTATCCCTGGATAAATTTTATGCCCACATGGAGAGGTAGCAGACGCAATGCTGTTGCTGGCATGTCATGTGTGGAATGCCATGTCTGAAATCTCATGTCGGCCATGAGACTCAGGCATGGTCCAGCAAGCTAACGCCCCAGGCCGATGCCGACGCGATTAAGCCCCGGCATGCTCCTGGCATTGGCCATGCCGAAGTCCTGTTTCGCCAGGGTCAGCCCGCGGGTCGTTACCCGCAAACCGGCACAGAGTTCCTCGTGCAGCGCCTGCAACTCGTCCCGGGTCAGCTCTCTCTTGCTTAACACAGCCGAGATCGCCAACCAGTCGGTCTCGACTCTATTGATCCTGCCCTCGATGTTCACCAACAGTGCAATATTATGCATCATCCCTTCTCCTTCTTGGTCTGGGTTACAACCTGGATCCCGGGTTGGCTCACAGATTTCGCAAGGGAGTCCAACGGGCTGAGGTTAGTCTGGATGAGCAAGTATGCGTTGTGGCGGCTGAACCAATACTGAATTTTGCTGCAGCTGCTAGGCTCTTCCCCTGGTTCCGGATTGTTGCATCGACCCAGCTATCCAAGCCAATAACCCTTACTTACTTCAACTAGTGACTTCAACTATTGGCTTCAGCTGCTGAACTCTTTCCCCTGATTCAGGATTAGCGCATCGCCCCTGCTATCCAAGCCAATAGCCCTTACTTACTTCAACTATTGGCTTCAGTTATTGGCTTCAGCTATTGGCCTGTTCCCCCTGGTTCTGGATATGCCAAAGCCTGGCATACAGGCCATCGGCCGCCAGCAGGGTCTGGTGTGTGCCCTGCTCGACTATCCGCCCCTTGCTCAGGACCAAGATCTTGTCGGCATCGACTATGGTCGACAGCCTATGGGCTATCATCAGGCTGGTATGCCCACGTGCGGCCGCTTTCAAGGCCGTCAATATGGCTTGTTCCGAACGGCTGTCGAGGGATGAGGTGGCCTCATCGAACACCAGGAGCGGCGACCCCTTGAGGATCGCCCTGGCGATCGCGACTCGCTGCTTCTCGCCACCCGAGAGTTTGAGCCCCCGCTCGCCAACCTGGGTATCCCAGCCCTGGGGCAAGGCTTGGATAAAATCCTGTAAATGTGCCAAGTCGATGGCCTGACGCACCTCCTCCTCGCCGGCATCCGGTCGGCCATAGAGGATGTTCTCATACAGGCTGTCGTTGAAGAGCACTGTATCTTGGGGGACTATGGCGATGGCGCGGCGCAATGCATCCTGGGTCAGTTCGCGTATGTCCTCGCCATCTATCTTGATCGCTCCCTGCTGCACCTCATAGAACCTGAACAGCAACTTGATCAGCGTCGACTTGCCGGCACCACTGTCACCGACCACGGCCACTTTCTGCCCTGGGTCGAGGCGAAAGCTCACCTGCTGCAGTATCGGCCGCTCATCATAGCTGAAACTCACGTTCTCGAATGCCAATGCCCCCCGGGTCAACTGCAGATCTTTGGCCGTCGGGCTGTCGACTATGCCTGGGTGCCTGGCCAACAGGGCGAACATACGCTCGATATTGGCCAAGGCGCCGCGGATCTCCCGGTAGACGAAGCCAAGAAAATTGAGCGGGATAAAGAGCTGCATCATGAAGGCGTTGATCAACACGAAATCCCCCAGGGTCATCACCCCATCGGCGACCCTGTAGGCCGCCAATGCCATCATGGCCGTCATGGCAGCAGCGATCACCAGCGCCTGACCGCCGTTGAGGGCGAACAGCGACAGGCGGTTCTTGCGCTTGGCGACTTCCCACTGCGCCAGCGCCTTGTCGTAGCGCGCGGCTTCATAGGCCTCGTTATTGAAATACTTTACGGTTTCATAATTCAGCAGGCTGTCTATGGCGCGGGAATTTGACAGTGAGTCGGCCTTGGCCGCATCCCTGACATAACTGGTACGCCACTCGGTAGCGATCACCGAATAGCCGACATAGATGAGCACGGAAACCAGGGTAATGGCCGCGAAGGCGATGCCATAATTGACAAAGAATATCCCTATGACCAAGGCAATTTCCAACAAGGTGGGGACTATGTTGAACACCATGAAACGCATCAGGAAACTGACACCGCTGGTGCCCCTTTCTATGTCCCTGGACAGGCCGCCCGTCTGCCGCTCCAGATGAAAGTCCAGATCCAGTCGGTGCAAGTGTTCGAATACCGCCAACCCGAGCCGCCGAATCGCCCTCTCGGTCACCCGGCCGAACAGGGTGTCGCGTATCTCTCCGGTGATCGCCGTCGTCAATCTCACTGCCCCATAGGCCAACACCAGGCCGATGGGCACGCTCAGGGCCTGGGCTGTGACGTCGCCGTCCAGGGTATCGACCAAGTGTTTCAGGATGAAAGGCAGACCTACGCTGGCCAGTTTTGCCAGAACCAGACACAAGAGCGCCAGTACTATGCGCCCCTTGTATTCCAGCAAATAAGGCCATAACAAACCCAGCACCTGCCAATTGAGGGACTCCTTCTGACCTTCAAAATATTGAGATGAGCGCATAAGCTTCCAATTCGAAAAGTGTAATTAAGGCCGCTGTTAGCCTGGATAAAGTTGCGAGACTGTCTCTCGCGGCAACCTGAGCAGAGGTAAAATAACGTCTGAGTGAAGCATGGATCTGCTACCCGCTTTGCACTCGTATTTCGCAACTGCTTCAATAAACGTCAAAAAAATGACAATTTACGAAAATTCAACTATTTTGACACAATTGCTATTCGACAGAGCAACAGAATTTGGTATTCTCTTGGGCGCGATGTTCCCTTACCGGGTGCAATATAGCCTTCTTAAGCGTTATCGAGAGAGGCCAAGGTCGATTCGGTCGCTAAGCGAATACTTAAAAATACCATTATGACATTCAGTTCAAAGGAAACCTTATGTTGGATTCTGTAAAAGTTCAGTACCCGCCATTACCGCTAATTCGCACTTGGGTATGGATGATGATTGAATCGGGCAATCCGGAACTTCAGGACAAGGGCCGTAACAACCTCATATCGGCCTTTGGCAGCTTGGCCGAAGCCAACAAGTATCTCGCCGAAAACAGCTAAAATTACGGCGCCCCCGGGCGCCATAAATTTACAGTTGAAGTCGGCTCGGCTGAGATCCCTGGCGGCACAGCCCAGGCTTTCTATGCACTGCGTCTGTCCAGGACACTCTGATCCAGTCCGGCCAGTAACAGCTCGCTGTCGCTCCAGCCTATGCAGGCGTCGGTCACACTCTGGCCATAGTTAAGCGCTTGGCCCTCGACCAAGTCCTGACGACCAGGCTGCAGATGGCTCTCCACCATGACACCGAAGATGGCCTTATTTCCTCCGGCTATCTGGCTGCCCACGTCGGCAGCAACCAGCATTTGCCGCTGATATTCCTTACTGCTGTTGGCATGGCTGAAGTCGATCATCACATTATCGCTCAGTCCGGCCTTCAGCAACTGCTGGCTGATAGCCTCGACGTGCGCCGCACTATAGTTAGGCTCGCGTCCACCGCGCAGTATGATGTGGCAATCTGGATTCCCCTTGGTCGACACTATCGCCGAGTGGCCCATCTTGGTGACGGATAAGAAATGGTGCGGCGCATTGGCGGCGCCTATGGCATCTATGGCCACCTTGATGGTGCCATCTGTGCCATTCTTGAAGCCGACAGGACAAGACAGACCCGATGCCAATTCCCTATGTACCTGCGACTCTGTGGTGCGGGCACCTATGGCGCCCCAACACATGAGGTCCGCCATGTACTGCGGCGTAATCATGTCGAGAAACTCCCCCGCCGTCGGCATGCCTATCTCGTTCAGTTCGAGCAGCAATTTGCGGGCGGTTCTCAAGCCATCGTTAAGCTTGAAACTGTTGTCCATGTAGGGATCGTTGATCAATCCCTTCCAACCCACAGTGGTGCGGGGTTTTTCAAAATAGACCCGCATGACGATTTCCAGCTGATCTCGGTAACGCTCTCTCAGGAGCACCAAGCGCCGGCCATATTCCAATGCCGCGACGGGATCGTGGATGGAACAGGGGCCAATCACGACCAACAGACGATCGTCACTCTTGGTCAGGATATTATGTATGCTGTTACGGGCGTTAAACACTGTGGCGGAGGCGTGTTCTGATGCCGGAAATCGCTCCAGGATCGCAATGGGAGGCAATAACTCTTTTACTTCATTAATTCGAACGTCATCATTTTGGTAATACATAAATTCCACCACTGGGTTAGCGCTTAAGGACCATCTCTCTTCTGCAATACTTCCTTCAATTTAGCCAGTATCGGGCGACAATGCAATCAAGTTGTAGATTATTTAAGATTTCAAGCATATGTATTTGTTTTTAAAAAACTATTCAAAATTAAATAACAGATTATCTACCACAACAGCCCCGAAGTTGTACTTCAGAAAACTCACCAAAAAACAAATATTCGACAGCAAGATGAAATAAACTCATAATCACTTGGGTTGGCACATTAGGCGCCATTGGGACCTAGCTCACAGGTTTTCAGTGGATGGCTGGTAAGGAAAGCAAAAACTCAACGCAGGATAGAGAAAATTACCCGACTCATGTTTGGATGCAAACGGCATAGTCACCCAGGACCCGGCTTCATGCGCTTGCTGACCTTAATCTTGGTGACCTTAACCTTGGTGACTCAGCTGGCTTGGGCCGTCCCCCCGGACCAGGGGCTCCGCTTTGCGACCAGCAATACCATAGAGCCCTATTTCTTTGCCGACAAACCCGGCGGCATACAGTACGACCTCTTGGCTGCGGCACTTAAACTCAAGCAACGCCATATAGAAAGCCTGGTCTTGGCACCGAATCGCCGCGCCTTGAGACTGGTTGAAACCCAGAAGGCCGATTGCCTGATCAATGCTCCCGATGGCCTGGAGCAGCTCCACTACACCCAAAGCCTCATCGAATACCAGAATAGTCTGTTCAGTCTGAGCGCAGATCATTTAGCCATACACAAGGTAGAAGACTTGCTGCATGTCCCCCTGGTTGGCTTTCAGAATGCCAGCCAATACTTGGGGGAAGACTTCGCCCTTATGGCCGCCAAAAACCCGGAATATCAGGAAGTCAGCAACCAACAACACCAGCTCAGCATGCTGTTTAAGCATCATGCCAAAGCCATAGTGCTGGAACGGCGGATCTTCGCCCATTATCGCCATCTCCTGGCCGGCAAGCTGAATACGGCTCAGTCGGTAACAGAAACCTCATTGTTCGCCCCGGCCCCCAGGCCGATAGCCTGCCGCAGTCAGGCTATCGCCACCCTCCTGGATGAAGGCATAAGCCTGTTGAAGTCGAGCGGCGCCTATGATGAAATCCTTAAAAACCAATAATATACAGAATAGAATACAGATTAAATCCACCTGACTCAGGCAAGGAAGTTAAAAAATCCCGCTCGGGTTTCAAACAGGCAATAAGCCGCAGCCCATTCAGAACTCCCTGTTAATCAGTAGATTAAACACGCTCCAGCACCGTTTTAAACAATTCCACTCTAACCCATTAATTAGTCAGTGCTTTTCATGTTGCGAGACGCAAATGTTAGCGTTAGGTTAACAAAACCGGTCAGACATCTGACCTGCATAACAACAAGACCTGATGCCTGCGGGCTATCAAATATAACGATAACTTTTACATGAGATAACACAATGACGATCTACAACAAGCTATTGCTGCTGGGTCTGTTCGCTGTCAGCCCCCTGAGCCAGGGCGCCACGGGTATCGCCTTTATCCATGGCACCGGCAAACAAACCAATGCCCTCGACGACTACTGGACAAGTGAATTTGTCGACTCTGTCCGCCAAGGCATAAGTTCCCCCGCCAACTACACCGTCATCAACTGTGACTTCGACCAATATATGTGGGAAGAAGCCGCCGCAGGTTGCCTGGTGAACCAGCTAACCACTTTCATCGATGCCAAAGGCATAGACTCGCTGATCATGCTGACCCACTCCAATGGCGGCAACATAGTCCGTTGGGTACTGTCTAACCCAACCTGGGACAGCCGCTACCCCAAGGTCATAGCCGCGACCTCAAGGGTGATAGCCCTGGCGCCTTCGAGTGCCGGCACCCCTTTGGCGGATGCAGTCAATCAGGGCAATAGCTTCGAAACCAGCCTGGGTTGGTTGCTTGGGTACAACAGTGATGCGGTCAAGCAACAACAAGTCAGCTCCATGAGCTATTACAACAGCACCTGGCTCAATGGCACAGCGAACCGGCCGGCGTTGTCCAAGCCGTTCGAAGTCGTAGTAGGTTCGGATGTGGACTCGGCAGTATGGGACAGTGACAGCTACTGCGCCGGTTACCAATACCAGGTCGCGTTGGAAACCACCCAAAACTGGCTGGATGACTGCTCAGATGGCTTCCTCGAATGCAGCTCCCAGAGTGCCGCCGGCACCGTCTGGTTTACCGACAAGCAACTGACCCAGGGCCAGGAGCCCCTCAGCCACCAACAGAGTCGCCGGGCCTGTTTCAATCTCGACAGCCTGATCCGCAACCACATCTAGGAGCATCCGATGCAACAACTTACTTCAGTGGTTGGCATACTCTGCCTGGCCACCTTACTCACTGCCTGTCAGGATGAGTCGACGCCAAAGGTACAGACAGCCGCAGCTCCCGCCAGCCCCCAAAACGTAAAAGCCGTGCCCCTGGCCGCGCCACAAACAACGGATATCTATCATGTCGAGGTAGAGGCGCCGACACTGCCGCCGCTCAATACCAGTACAGACTACATCAGCTTCATCACGCCGTTGAGCGGTGAGTTCACCGCAAGCCCGCCACAGACCAGGCAAACCCGTCTCAGCGATGAGTATTGGTTGAATGTCAGTGGCGCCGAATTGAGCGGTGGGATAGACCTGCCCATCAGCCAGGCTTCGAGCGTGATCCGCATAGCCCCACGGGGAGACACTAGCTCGGGGGGGCTCATCAAGGCAGACGCCATAGCACCCGAGACGATTTCCCTGAGTTTAGCCTCAGCGAAGACAGGCAAGCATGAAGCCCCTTCCTGGGTGAAATCCATGGCCGATGCGCAGGCCCTGGCAAGCGCCGGACTGAGCGATGATTCGAGTGCGCTCACCCTCAGGGCCGACGCCAAACCTGGTAAATATAGGCTCAGGGTGAAACAACCGCTGGCGGCGCAGGCGCGCTATCTGGTGAATGTCAAAGAGAAGCACTCACCCTACCAGCTCAAGCTCGGCGCCCCCATGAGCATAGAGGCCGAAGCCGGGCAGATAGGACTGGACATCAGCCTGAGTCAGGGACAGCAAGGACTCGCCCCCAGGGCCAGGCTGATACAGGCGGGTGGCGAGAGTCTGGAACTGGCGGTGCGGCAGCAAGGAGAAACCTGGCAGGCGGTGTTGACCGAGCCGCTGCCCGCGGCGAAGAACAATGCCGACTTGAGTGAGATCCAGGTCGATATCCAAACCGAGGTCGATGGCCGGCCCCTGCTCAGAAGTGTCAAGACGGCGTTCAAGGCCTATGTCAATTCGGCCAAACTCCTGCCCCAGGCCGACAGTCGCTGGCAGGGAGACTTGCCGACCGGGGTCGATTTCGGCCTGGAGTTGATTACCGAGGGGCGATTCGGCCTGAGCGCTGTCTTGACTGGCACCAACAGCCAGGGAAAGAGCGTCGCGATTCTTAAGTCCCAGGCAGCGGCCTGGATCACGCCCGACGCGCCCAGGCTGAGGCTCGAACTGGATCCTGAGCTTATCGCGGCATCCGGCCTGAGGGCACCATTTGAACTCAGAGAGTTGACCCTGACGGATCAGGGACAGATGGCCAGGCTCAGTTACCAGGATCACGGCTTAATCCTCGAATAACCCCCGGCCAGAAAGAACGGCTTAACCAATAAGGCTCCCAGTGGGAGCCTTATTCTCAATGGTATTTCATCGCCTCCAGCTTAAGCTGGTATCTGTGTTTATTGCCTGGATCTGAACTCAGCGCCAGGGCCTTCTCCATATTCTTGCGGGCCCGCACTTGGTCTCCGATAGCCCAATAGGCCTTGGACAACCCAAAATAAAACTCATGCCGATAACCCGCCTTCTCGACGGCACGGCGAAACCAGACCAGCGCCTCCTGATACTCTTGGGCCTCATAGGCTTGCTCGGCAATATCATAGTAATAATAGGGATTATTTATCCGTGCCAGCTCGAGCACCTTATGCACCTCGGCCCACTCCTCCAAACGGCCTTGAGAGCCCAGGATCATCGCCAGATTGTAGAGGGTAGTCATGTTGTGAGGTTCCAGCGCCAGCACATAACGGTACACCTGCTCGGCCCGGCGCTCATCATTGTTGCGTCTATAGATCACCGCCAGCGTATTGTAGGCCGGGATGAAGTCGGGTTGCTGCAATATGCCCGCCTTCACCAAGGCATAGGCGGTATCATAATCCCCCTGCACCATGGACTCTGCAGCCAAGTTATTGTAAAACATTGCGATTAATGTCTTTCTGCTGATGGTTTTCTTGTTATAGCCCCGCTCGGCCCGCTCGGGCAGGAAGTCCACCAAGATGGCACGCGCGATCACATGTACCGTGTCCTGATTGCTTGGCGGGAGCAGCCTCAGATTCACATGGCCATTGATAAGATAGAAGTCGCCCTG
The DNA here is from genome assembly GCF_021412365.1 of Shewanella sp. AS16. Lineage (NCBI taxonomy): Bacteria > Pseudomonadati > Pseudomonadota > Gammaproteobacteria > Alteromonadales > Shewanellaceae > Shewanella > Shewanella sp. AS16. Next base: position 1,058,013 of record NZ_JAKCLK010000001.1, read on the forward strand.
CTTATCCCATACGGGCTGCACATCTATGTCCTGCCACTCGACATTCAGCTTGAGGATGTCGGCCAGGGCCGTCGTCAGCACCACAAGCGACATGCAGTTGCCTTCGCGGCTGTTGAAGGTTTCAGAGGCGACCCGGGTGAAGTTATCCCGATAATTGAAGCCGCCATTGCTGGCGTTGAGGTATTGAGCCAACCATTCATTGGCCATCAAGCCATTGCCATGCATCAATTTTTGGCTATCGAATCCGCGTTTGACTTCCACCGTGGCCTCGGCCGGCAGGGCAAAAATATCTTCAACCGAAGGAACCCGAACCTCTTGCTTAAAGGCAACATCGTTAAACAGAATATGGGTATCCAGCTGCAAATGAGAGGGAGCCTTAGCCGCACAGCCCAAGGTGCCGAGCAGGCAGCAGCTCAACAACAGCTGAGTCACAAGACGTGTCATCATTTTCTCCGGCAAATTACGACTATAGCCAGAGCTTAAGCGAATGAAAGAATGCCTGCCCGCTAAAAAAGTTACAAAAAATTAACGCATGGGTCCTGCGGCTTAACTGCCGGGCCCGGGTGGGGTTATCTGGATATAGAACTGCTGCGGATTTTCTTGCCCGCGCTGCCGGTAAGGGCGGTAGAAACGCCCGGCACAATCATAATAGGCGTAGGGGTGGAAGAAGCTCACGCAGCCGAGCGGTAACGCCTGTAATATTTGCAGCTGTTGCTGAAATCTAAGGGCCTCTTGCCACTCCTGTTCCCGGATGACGGCATCACGCACCGCGAACACATCCAAGGCTTGATTTGCATCGTGCACCAGCACTTGTCCGGCGACGGCGGGCAGTGCCATCATCAACAAGCTTCCCAATAGATATGCCCGCCTCGCCGGCATAATACTGTCACAGAACATGGCCTTGCTCCTCAATATTCCGGTCCAAACCAGGTCTTGCCGAACAACATGAGCCGCTCTTGGGTAAGTCATCCAACAGCTGATACCAGCCGGCACAATTGGCATAGAACACATGGCCCTCTGGGTTGCTCCAGCTCCCCCGGGAGCTTGGCGCGCGCTATCTGCAATTCGCCCGGCGGGGCGAGCGAAAGCCCCTGTATCATGACCCTATATCAGAGTGGCTCATCCCTTGGGTTTCTTCCTATCTTGGCGCGTCAGCGCTCGACTTGCAACCGAGACGCCGGCGCCTCTCCCCAGCCTTCTGCGCCGCCAACAACCTCAGTCCTCTGCCCCGCCAACAAAAAGTGGAGCCCTGGGGCTCCACTTTAACTCGACGAACATGACAGGCTAAGCTGATGACACTAACACCCAGCAATCAGCAATCAGCAATCAGCCGGCATTCTTGACGGTCACAAATTCGGGATAGGCATCTATGCCGCAATCCGATGCATCCATGCCATTGTATTCTTCCTCTTCCGAGACCCGGATCCCCATGGTCAGTTTAAGCGCAAACCATACCGCCAGCGAGGCGGCAAACACCCAGAAAAAGATGACTAAGGCGCCAAACAGCTGCCCTGTCACACTGGCATCCGGGTTGGATAGAGGCACTAACATCAGTCCCAGGAATCCGGCGACGCCGTGCACCGAAATGGCACCTACGGGATCGTCTATCTTGATGCGATCCAAGGCTATGATGGCGAAGATCACCAGGCCACCGGCCACCAAACCTATGATGCCGGCCAGCATCAGGGAAGGTGACAAGGGATCTGCGGTTATCGCCACCAAGCCTGCCAAGGCGCCATTGAGTATCATGGTCAGATCCGCCTTGCCCCAAATCATCTTACACACGACCAGGGCAGAGACGGCACCGAAGGCGGCGGCCGAATTGGTATTGAGGAAAATTTTCGCCACCGAACTGGCATTGGCGGCATCGGACACCATCAGCTGGGAACCACCGTTGAAGCCAAACCAGCCCATCCACAGAATGAACATGCCCAAGGTCGCCATCGGCAGGTTGGAACCCGGGATGGGATTCACCTGACCATCCGGACCATATTTTCCCTTACGGGCTCCTAGCAACAAGACACCGGCAATCGCGGCGGCGGCGCCGGCCATATGCACTATGCCACTGCCGGCGAAATCGACAAACCCGGCTTTCGACACGAAGCCCCCACCCCAGGTCCAATAGCCTTCAACCGGATAGATGAAGGCCGTCATCACCACCGAGAAGGCCAGAAATGCCCACAGCTTCATCCGCTCGGCGACAGCCCCGGAAACGATGGACATGGCCGTCGCCACAAACACCACCTGGAAAAAGAAGTCAGATTCCAGGGCATGACTCGCATCGGCCGCCTGAGAACCTATCAAGGCCCCCAGGGAGGGCAACCAGCCTCCCTCGGCATTGTCGACATACATGATGTTATAACCGACGATCAGGTAGGTGATACAGGCAATGGCGTACAGGCAGACGTTTTTGGTCAATATTTCCGTGGTGTTTTTCGAACGCACCAGCCCGGCTTCCAACATGGCAAACCCTGCCGCCATCCACATCACCAGCGCCCCCGACATCAGGAAATAAAAGGTATCCAGTGCAAATCTCAATTCTGCGACTGTGAGCCCGAGTTTAGTTAATTCTTCCATGCATCCCCCTTATAATGCTTCTGTGTCGAGTTCGCCGGTACGAATACGTATGGCTTGCTCCAGGTCGGTTACAAAAATTTTACCGTCGCCTATCTTGCCCGTATGGGCAGCGGCTGTGATGGCTTCTATGAGCAGATCCAAATTTTCGGCCTTGGTCGCTATCTCCAACTTCACCTTGGGCAGGAAGTCGACTTGATACTCGGCACCACGATACAACTCAGTGTGCCCCTTCTGCCGACCGAAGCCCTTCACTTCGGTCACTGTCATCCCCTCAATGCCTATTGCGGCGATAGCTTCACGGACATCATCCAATTTAAATGGCTTGATGATAGCGCTGACGAGTTTCATCCCGACCTCCAAAATCTGTTTGTTATCTATTTGTAGCCAAATCAATTCAAGCATCGAGCCAAAAATATACCGGACTGTTTTTTATGGGTTTTAGCCGTGAAGCACTCATTGCTGGCGCATAACAACGCACTAAAAAGGTGCATTTATGCACGACATGCCCCCTGACGGTGCGCCGAGTCATTCGCATGAATTGGCCTATCTCTTGGGTTTGGCTTTAATTCAAATAGCGGCAAGACGACCGACACCGGCTGGTCTAATGGCTGCTGCCCATGTCATCATGTCTGTGAGTCTTTTTAAGCGGCGAAGCGGCGGGTGTCTGTCGATGTCTCAGGAGGAAGTATGTTAAAACCCGAAGAAGTGGTACTCATGATAGTCGATGTGCAGGGCAAACTGGCCCAATGCATGGACCAGACGGAGCGACTGCATCAGCAATTGAGCCGCCTGATCCTCGGGGCCCAACTGTTTGACATTCCGGTGATTTGGTTGGAACAACTGCCGGCTAAACTCGGCCCAACCAGCCCGGAGTTGCAGACCTTGCTCAGCCGGAGCAGCACTCCCTTGCACAAGCAACATTTCAGTGGTTGGCAGTGCCATGAGGCGAGAGCGGCGCTGACAGGGCTTGGACGGAAACAAGTGTTACTGGCGGGCATAGAGACCCATGTCTGCGTCTATCAGACCTGCCGCGATCTGCTCGACCATGGTTATGACGTGCATCTGCTCGCCGATGCAGTTTCATCCAGGGAGTTGGAATATAAGCAATTGGGGATCCGGATGATGACCCAGAGAGGCGCGCTGCTGACCAATGTCGAATCCCTGTTATTCGAACTGCAGACCGAGGCTCAAGGCGACAGATTCAAGGAATTGCTTAAGTTGATCAAATGAGGGCATGCTTGATACTGAAATATCGGGCCAGCTCCGACAGCAGCTGCGGAATACAGATATGGATATGGATAAAAAAATGGCGAAGCATGATGCTTCGCCATTCTTTATTCGGCAAATGTTATCGCCGGCATAAGCCAGCGGCTCACTCAGCGCTTATCATTTAAAACCGGCCGGTTAATCCCAGACCTATATCGACACCGTCGACATCTGAATCAAGCACTTTAGCCAAGCCAAAATTGGCAGAGAAACTGTCGGATAAACGCCACCAGTAAGCGGTGGAAACGCTGAAGTTGTCATCGTCGCCATTATCGCTATAACCAAGGCCAACAGACCAAGCCTTATTGATATACCAATCGGCCTTCACATTGAAGGCATCATCAGAATCGACATGCGTCCAATTCGCCGATAAGTCTACACCTGAGGTAGATTTCAACGCGATAAAGCTACGCAGCTTTAAACCGTAAGATTCTTCGATGTTGTTATCGCCATCGTTGAAGAATGCCGACACGGACGAGGCATTGTTGAAGTAGTAACCTACTTCGGCTCCGTAGGTATTAGCGTCATGGCTGCCAACGTCAATTCTTGAATAGTTGGCAGAAACAAACCATTTAGAGTCAAAAACATAGGTTCCATCTATGCCAAAGATATCAGCATCCAGTGCGTCATAGTTACTGTAATTGGCTCCCAGGTTGCTTTCTTGCGCCAGGAAACCATTCAGGGCATATGGACCCTTGGTTTGATCTACGGATTTGAAATAATAGCGGTAGTTGGCATTCCAGATACCATCACCGAATTCTTCTGAGTTGCCATTATAGTTAAGACCGGCTTCATGCTGATAGCTGTTATCTTGGACGGCCATGGCAGTTGTGCTTGCAAGACTCAGTAAAATTGCCAGTGCGGCGGTAGTTTGTTTCATCAATTTATTCCCTTAATTGTTATACCGGGAGCAAAGTTGAATGGCGTGATAATAGTGAGGTAATTTAATCCATTAAAAAACTAAGCATCTTGGTTTAAAATACAACAATGCCATTGCTCTCCTAGCGGCGCGTACAATAATACAAAATGTCATCGAATGGAAATAAAAATGAAATAAATAGCAAACCTTGCAAATACAAAACAATATAGTAAATATATGGCAACATTTTATTAAACTTTGATATTGAATTTAGATTATACCGTTTAACTCTCGAGGATGAGGTGAAGCGATACTGAAATTGGTTTTCCAAGTATTATGCTCGCTGTTTATCGCCGGCACAGAAATACCAGCTGAGCCCAACATGTCGGCTCAGGCCGGAAATCATTAAATACAGCTTGGCATCCAAGCCTTGGCTCATTCGCCATGACGATTGAGAAACTTATGCCAGCTCAACAGCGCCTGTTCGAAATCTTCCAGGCCACAGTAAGATTCGGATTCGGCGTCGTACAAGGACATGGATTCATCGAGATCATGCTCTTCATCGAACCCCAGCACATTGGCGTAAACCCTGGCCTGCTCCCTGTCCAATTCCAGGGTCAAATCGGCCCCCACCAGGCGCCAATTATTCAGCTTGCCGCTGCGCAGTTGCGCCATGGCTCCACAAATTTGCTCATAACTTTGGCTGTTATTGGCCAATTCTTCGGAGAACCATTGACCCAAGGCCTCATGATCCATGCTAAACCTGGCGATGGCGGTGCCATCCAAACTATTACGCCGAAACTCGTATTCCATCTTTCACTCATACTCATGATCACATCCGATAAGCCAATTTTAACCCATTGCCGACTAACTTGCCCGGGATGCTGCGGCTAAATGGCCAAACTTCAAGAACCCAGGTTTGAAATACTTCTTTTCCCCACAAAAATCAGTTAGTTTGAATTTTATTCGTGCACTCGACCAAGGATCACTCCATGCAGGATGAATTTGTATATGGCTTAGTCTTGTCCGGTGAACGGGCCGGAGCCCGGCTTAACAGTGATGAGGCCAGGCTCTGGGATCCCGCCGATGGCCTGTTGTGGCTGCATTTACAATACCGACATCAGAAGGCTAAGGAGTGGATAACCCATGCCGGGCTATCCAAGGTCGATAGCGACGCCCTCCTGGCCCAAGACACACGCCCCAGAGTCGTCGGCAGCGAACAGGGATTATTATTGTCCCTGCGCGGCGTCAATCTCAATCCGGGCGCAGATCCGCAGGACATGGTGGCGGTGCGCATCTATGCCGACAGCAGCAGGATAATCAGCACCTGCGGCAGGGAATTGCAGTCGGTTAAAGACGTTGCCGAGCTGATAATGTCGGGACAAGGCCCCAGGAGCAGCGGTGAGTTTATCCTTGCCGTCTGCGAACGCCTTACCGATCGCAAGGTGGAATTTATCGACAAGCTCGAAGATCGGCTCGCCGAGCTGGAGGAAAAGGTGGTCACCAACGATGTCCAGGGGCTGAGAGCCGACATCGCCGAGTTGCGCCGTCAAACAGTCGCGGTGCGCCGTTATCTGGCCCCCCAGCGCGAGGCCTATTCGCGCATGCTCAGCGAAGCCACGACTCTGTTCAATGACAACGACAGACTCAAGCTCAGGGAGGTCAACGACAAACTGATCCGCACCATAGAAGATCTCGATGCCATCCGCGACAGGGCCAATGTCACCCAGGAAGAATTGCTCAGTCAGCAGTCGGAGCAAGTCAATAAACGCCTGTATGTGCTTGCGCTGATCTCGGCGATCTTCCTGCCGCTGGGTTTTTTAACCGGCCTGCTCGGGGTCAACATAGGGGGGATCCCGGGGGCCGAACAGCCCTGGGCCTTCGCGATATTCTGCAGCATGCTGTTAGTCCTGGTGGGCTTGCAGATGTGGCTCTTCTACCGGCATAAGTGGTTGTAAGAAATGAGAAGCCAATAAAAAAGGACGCGAGAGCGTCCTTTTTCGGTTCGACTTAAACTTAGACTTACTTAGTCTCAACAGCCTCAGGCGCTTTTGCCTTCTCGACCGATACCAGCTCCACCTCGAAGATCAGGGTAGAGTTGGCCGGGATGGTACCTGTGTCGCGATCACCATAGGCCAGCTCGGCCGGGATCACGAACTTGTACTTGGCACCGACAGGCATCAGCTGCACACCCTCGGTCCAACCCGGGATAACCCGGTTCAGCGGGAACTTAGCGGTTTCGCCACGCTTATATGAGCTGTCGAATTCTGTGCCATCGAGCAAGGTGCCGCGATAATGCACTTCGACCGTGTCTTCTGCCGCAGGCTTCTCGCCTGTGCCGGCAGTCAGCACTTCATACTGCAGGCCGGACTCGGTCGTCACTACGCCCTCTTTAGCCTTGTTCTCTTCGAGGAATTTCTTGCTTTCCTCCAGATTCTTGGCGGCCAGCGCTGCGGCTTGTGCCTGGCGCTTCTCGTTCAGCTTCTTGTCCAGATTCTGCAATACAGTTTGCATTTCTTCTTCAGTCAGTTTCATCTCACCGTTGAGGCCATGGGTAAAGCCTGTGATGAGCAAGTCGCGATCGACTGGCATGCCCAGTTCTTCCTGCTCCTTGATGTGACCCGACATGTAAGTTCCTATCGATGCGCCAACGCTATAGGCTTCTTTCTGTGCATCGGTAGTCAATTCGACACTGGCAGGGCTTGCAGTAGTTTTTTGTTCTTGATTACAAGCAGATAGGCCAACTACAGCCAATGCTACTAGAGATAATTTATAAATCGATTTCATTAAAGCTTCCTCAGCATCTTCAAGCGGTCACAATAACCTAAGTTGTTATAAGTGCAATCACTTTATACTAGTTAAATCCGTAATACCAATGACATTCTTCATGCCTATCTCGACTAAAGCCATCACTCACAACTTATTACAGACAGGCATTTTCGCCGCAAGTTCATGGATAAAAAATGTTTGCCTATTATTTACTCGCCTCTATCCTGTCACTGTCCATTCTCAGCAGAACGCCATCAAAGGCGGATGCTACGGATCAGGGCACCGGCAGAGCCAATGCGCCAGTTGCGCCAAGAGGGTAAGCCAATGCATTGTAAAATAAAAATCATGCGTTGCTTCGAGCGACACTAGCATACTCTTGATGACAAACTGTCGATGGAGCAACCGGAGTCCCCGGCTCACATCCACAAGGGTATAGCTGAAAAACATGGAGTCTCTATGGAAAGCCATTATTCAAACACAAAGGACAATCTCTTGTTTGCCAAGTTACCCTGGCGTTTCGAGCCAGGCGCACTGCAGCTGGAACTGGAGCGATTCCAGGCCGACAACTGGCTCCCCCATGTCAATCGGGCCAACTATGGCGGCAGTTGGGCGGTGTTGCCCCTGCGCTGCCTCGCCGAACACGCCCAGGCTCATCCCATACTGCAAGGCTTTGCCATAGAAACCGGCGACGCCTGGTGTAACCTGCCGGCATTGACCCAGGCGCCGGCCATGCTCGGCATCATAGAGCGACTGCGATGTCCCGTCGGCGCCGTGCGTCTGATGCGTTTGCAGGCCGGTGCCCATATCAAGCCCCACAGAGACAAGGGCCTGAGCCTGGAATATGGTGAAGCCAGATTACACCTGCCAATCACCACAGATCCCAAGGTAGAGTTCGTTGTCGGCGGGCGGCGCGTCCCCATGCCGGCTGGCGAGCTCTGGTACATCAACGCCGACGCCGAGCATAGCGTGAATAACAAGAGCCCAGGGGACAGGGTCAACCTGGTGATAGATTGCAAGGTCAATGACTGGCTGAGGGAGCTTATCCGGGGGGCTGAGGTCAAATGGCCCTGTTAGCGCCCAGGCCGGCGTTTAGGGCTTGTCCCCATGCAGGCTTAAGCGGGCAAGCAAGGTTGCAATGAGCCGGCGGATTTGCCCGTTCGTTTGCCTGTGTTCGGCGTTAATCTTGCCGATCTTGTGCCTCTGCTGCTGCAACTCTTGCTGCAACCCCTGAACTACTTGCGCCTGGCGATTCTGCGAGTCCAGACCGGCTTTCATCGGCGCTAAGTTCAGCAACAAGTCGGCCAGTTCGAGCTCGGCCCGGCTCTTTGCCCCATCTATCCGTATCACCTGCATTTCAAGCTCGCGCAAGCGCGCTATGAAGTCGGTTATCTCGGCGCCGACGGCGGGAAAAGCGGCGCCGAATTGCTGCAGCCGCGTTATGACGCCGTCCCGTGCCGTCGTATGGGCGCAGCCAAGGTGCGCCCGTTTCGAGGCGGAACAAATGCCCGGACGTAGAAAATGGCTTTCCTCACCCAGAGTGCGCCTTCGCGGACAGCCCTCCCCCGCATCCCAAAGCACCCTCTCATGGCTCAGATCGCAATCCAGGATCTTGGTTTGCGCCAGGTTTGCCTGCAGCTCCGCCAGGGCCGCGGTGAAGTCGCCGGTGAAACCCGCCTCTCCGCTACGCTTTCCCATCAGAGATTTCCCATCAGAGATTTCCCATCATAGTTTGCCCAGTTGCGCCCGGCGATAAGCTTCATCGCGAAACCAACGCAGCATCTTGGGAAAACCTTGGGGGTGCCCTGGCTGCTCGCACATGAACCAGGAGTAGAGCAGCGGATAACCGAAACCGCGATTGCCGGCAAAGGCCTCTATTAGGTTGGTGGAAGCTCCGCGATAGCCATGGGGATGGAACAACACCTCGGGGGCCAGACCCAGGTGCATCGCCGCCGCCCATGACCAGGCGATGGCCGCCATCTCCTCTCCGCCCTGGTGACCCGCGTCTTTCATATCGCCGCACAGGTCGCCGCGGGCCGTCTCCGGCGAAACGGCAATATGACCCGCCTCATGCAAGAGATCCCCCGGATACAGCAGCTTGGCCATGTCTATGAGCAGGCCACCTGCCACTATCCTGATCCCAGGCAAGAAGCTCGCCTCGTGGATGTCACCCAGTTTATAGGGCAAGCCAATGTCATCGAAGAAAGCCAGGATAGCCTGCACTGTTTTTGGGCTCATGGCTGTATTTGGGCTCATGGCTGTGTTTTGACTCATGGCTGTGTCTTGGTTCATCTCTCTGTCCGCACAAGTGCTATGCCCGCAGATCCGCAGGCACAGGATAGTCAGGATGCTCGACCGGGAAGGTCGCCCACACCGCGGGCAGCGGCGGTTGCCAGAGTGCTTCGAGGCGGGCCTTGAGCTCGGCACTGTCCACCTTGCCGACGGGATAACGTTCGAGCCAGGACTCGGGGACACAGGCCGAGTCGGCTCGCTCCAACACCAGCGCCATCCACTGCCGGCGCAGTTCGGCCCACTCCCGGCTCTGGGCGCCGCTTTCAAGAATGCCCTCCAGGGGACGCATCTCTATATAAAGGGTACGGCGACAACCTGGACTGCGTTTCGGCTGGGAGCCATGGAGTATCATCATGTCCTGCACCAGTATATCTCCCGCCCTGGCGGGTTGCTCTACCACCCCAGGGATAGCCCAGCCATGTTCGGCCGACAGTCCCTGGATATCGTGCAGCCTATGCTGGGTGCCTGGCACATAACGCAGACAACCATCGCCGGCCGGGGCATCGTCGAGATAGACACCGATATTCAGGTAAGGGTAACGGCGCGAATGCTGCGCGCCCTGATGCCAGTTGATCACTGGATGGGGATGCTGATACTTATAGAGAATATCCATCTGCATGGGCACGGCTTGCTCACCGCATAGCCTATGGGCGATAGCCAACATGGCGGGGCAGGCGAGCAAGTCCAGCGAAGCCTCCCAAGCCTGGGTAAAGACATCGTCGTAACGCATCAGCCTGGGGCCGACCGGATCTTCGACGACGCAGGCATGAGCGAGCGATTTCCCGGCGTGAAAGCGGGCCAAGGCATCTTGCTCCAATGTGGCGGCTATGGCTTGCCATTGCGCGAGTTGCTCCGACGGCAACCCAGCCCTCAGCAACAGGTATCCCTTATCCTCGAAGTCTTGCCGCTGAAACTCGGAAAGCGTAAATATCGTCATCCCTGCCACCCCAAATAGAATACATGAAGATAAATATTTAGCAGAACTTGCCGGGAACACAAAAGCTTCTATCCTGAATTTTGAAAATAAAAACAAGCTGCTAACCCGGCACCAAGGAGAGGGCTTACCATGGCCGATGTGACAGTTACCAGGAAAAGCGCACCATCAAGCCACGCCGCCAAGCTATCGACCGAGGCTCCCATGCCGGCCGGCTACGAGGACAAGGGAGAGCTGGGGCTGTATCAGCTGAAGCGGATATTTACCAAGATACAGTTGAGCAAAGCCGGACAGCTGGATACCAAGCTAACCCAAGCCGAATGGTCGCTGGATCTCATGCTGTACGACGAACTGAATCTGGGGCTCGAGCCCGCGCTGCAGGCCCTGTACCGCTATCCCTCCTTCACGGAGTTTGAACACTGGGTGTTGGCCCAGAATGACGGCGTCCTTGCCCCTGAGTCAGTCAGCGCCCTCAACGCCAGAGTCAGTGCCTTCTATGCCGCGACCGCCTCAGCCGCCACCTCAGCCCACGACCCTGGCATTCTGTCGGCGTCTGACTGGCAACACTGGCAGGAGCAAGGTTTCCTGGTGATCCCGGATGTGCTCGACGAGACACTCTGCCGCCGGGCAAGAAAACTTGTCTATGACGAACTCGGCATGGACGCAAGCCGCCCCGAGACCTGGTATCAGCCGAGTAACAAGCTGCAGAAAATCATGGTGCAACTCTTCAATCATCCTGTCTTGAGCGAGATCCGCCATGTCCCCAAGATCAGGGCCATTTTTGAGGCCCTGTGGCAAACGGATGCCCTGTGGATGAGCACCGACAGGGTCGGTTTTAACCCGCCTGAGCGCCCCGACTGGCAGTTCCCCGGGCCGGGAATGCATTGGGATCTGAACTTTCATCAGCCGGTGGAATTTGGCACCCAGGCCCTCATCTATCTCTCAGATACGGCAGAGAACCAGGGCGCCTTCTGCTGTGTTCCCGGCTTCCACAAGAAAATTGACGCTTGGCTGGCGAGCTTACCCCAAGGCGCAGATCCCCAGGACCAGGATTGGCAAGGGTGGAATGTGCAGCCCATAGCCGCCAGGGCCGGCAGCCTCATCATCTGGCATCAGGCCCTGCCCCATGGCAGCAGCCCCAACAGGGCAAAGAGCCCGCGGATAGTGCAGTACCTCAACATGCGGCCGCTGTCGCGGCGTTAAAGATAAAATCAAACCCGTTATCTTAAGTAAAAGACCAGGAGCCACTGACTTTGAATAACAGGCAATAAGCCACTGGCTATGAGTACGGGCGCCCTTGGCAGAGCCTGTGGCTAACAGGCGTAACCCAATTGGCGTGCAAGCGCCAATATCTCAGGATGTTGCCCTATGGCATGGGGGGCAACTTGCCCCTGGGGTTCGCCGTTGAAGCGATCGACCGGCTGAAAAGTGTCCCGTTCCAGGCCAAATGCCAATCCGGAAAAATCGGCAATCCGCGCCACAGTGGCAGGGGTAAAGAGGCTGTCATAGGGCACTGTCAGCCAATGCTGTTCCGGCCAGTCTTGCCTGTATCTTGCCGCCTGCAGGTTCACCTCGGCCCAATAATAAAGGCATTTTTCAAATGGGGTTAAGCCTGGCCAGCGCTCGGCATAATGAGGCAACTGCGCCCCGGGTGCCTCGGGATGGAAAAATTGCTTCTCCTGTATATGGGGCAGAATGGGGGGAACGAAAACATTCAGTTTCAACAGGGAGCTGGCATTGTCTATGGGGTTGCGATGGATATAAATCAGTTTCACTGCGCCACCCAATTCTTGCCTGAACCAATCCAGGTGACGCCAGCAGGGGAAGCCACACTCCATATAATGCCCCCCTTTTTGCAACTGTCCCTCGATCTGCGCCAGATGGGCCAGTAACGGTTCCCGATTGTGTGCCAGTGGCATGGACGGGCTGTTCGTCATGGGAGCGTAAGCCAGATGCAGCGGTTCATGGGTCACTGTGCCTTCGGGATTGGACGCTTGCAGGTGCCTGGCCAACCATTGAGTACCGCAGCGTCCGGGGGAAAGTACGAAAGTTGCTGTCATGTTTCTCCTGATGTGGCAAAGTTTTGGTCTATAGTAAGAAAGCTACAATAAATCACAGAGATTACATAATCTTAATACCATTATGTGTTTAACAAGGAACCAGCAATGCGTAAGTTGAACCTACCCGATGGCTTGCATATTCGCCCCTCAAGACCCAGCGACAGACCGTTTCTCGAGCAACTGCACCATGCCACCCGAGAAGACCTGCAGCTGATACAAGGTGAAAAAGAACTGATCGAATCCGTCATAGAGATGCAATTTAAGGCCCAGAACCAAGGTTATGGCGATCAATTCCCCAATGCCATGTACTTCATCATAGAAAAACACCATGAAGCCATAGGCAAGGCAACCCTGGATTTTGGCCATAATGAAATACGCTTACTCGACATCGCCTTCTTACCCCAGGCCCGTCGACATGGGTTCGGCAAAGCCATTATTCAGTCATTCCAAATGGCGGCGACCCAAGCTTGCGCCCCCTTATCCCTCACAGTATTGAAAGACAATCTTGCCGCTCAAAGACTCTATTTATCCCTGGGCTTCAGGGTCGATTCATTTCAGGAACCCTATTATTTTATGGCCTGGTATCCCCCGACCCAAAGGGTCATGTCGGCCGGCTAGTCTCTATGATGACGCCAGCCGACGGACGAGGCCTGCGCCCCTCACGCCTAGGGTGTCGCGGTTCCCAAAAAAGAATAACAACATTAAACAAACAATTTTAACCTTTTGGATACCGGTTTGAAATTTAAGGCTATACTGCTTGAGTTGCTGTAGATATAACCACCTCCTCGGGTGGTACACATTGGACCGACAGAGTACAAGGAAGATGCAGTGGAAAAATTCAACTTTGACGTTTTGACCCCCTTATTGGATCAGCAAGTTGCCGTATTTGCCCCAGATTCAGACACTAAGCTTACCGATCTCACCATCACCCAGGTGAGCAGGGGAGCCCCCCACGGAGATGAATTCGATGCTTTCTCGGTCGAATTTAAAGGCGATAAAAACCAGCATTGCCCCCAGGGCAACTATCTCCTGAAACACCCGGGTTTCGGTGAGATGACGCTGTTTATGTCGCCCCATGCCATAGACTCATACCAGGTTTGTATTTCACGCAGGAAGAATGACTGAAAAGCAAACACGTTTTGCTGTTTAGCCTTGCCAGATAAATATAAAGAGGAACTCTTATGTCAGAACCTTTCTTGGGAGAAATTCGCCCTGTGGCCTATAATTTCGCTCCGCTGAATTGGGCCACCTGTGACGGGCAGCTATTGCCCATATCCGAAAATCAGGCGTTATTTGCACTCTTGGGGAATAGCTATGGTGGTGATGCCAGAACCACTTATGGACTCCCTAATTTGAAGGGGCGTACCCCCATACATACAGGCACCTATCAGTACGAAACCACCCTGGATTATGAGCGGGGCAATTTTGGCGGCCAGGACTATGTCACTCTGACCACATCACAAATGCCGGCGCACAGGCATGTGTTTAACGCCACGGCGCAGGAGGGAGATACCCCGGTGATCTATTCTCCCACCCAGACAAACAACATGCTGGCCGTAAGCGCTTCGGCCAGTGGCATAGCTTATTATACATCGGACTCAGCGAGCGTAGCTTTGGCCCCGGATACGGTATCTAGCAGCGGCCAAGGGCAAAGCCATTACAATGTGCAGCCGAGTCTCGGCCTGCTATTCACCATCGCCATGAAAGGCATCTTCCCGCCACGCAATTAGGAGACTCGATTATGGCACAACCCTATCAAGGCGATATCAGGATGTTCGCCGGCATTTATGCTCCACTCAACTATGCCTTCTGCAACGGCACCCTGATGACGGTTGCAGACAATGAAGCCCTGTTTTCCCTGCTCGGCACAGCCTACGGCGGTGATGGCCGCACCAGTTTCGCCCTGCCTGAGATGCGTGGCCGCATCCCGGTTCATCGCGGCCAGGCCCAGGGGAATCCCCTTGACTGGACCCAGGGACAACGCCAGGGCATGGGTTCTGTCGCCCTGACCCAGGCTCAGCTCCCCCCGCACAACCATGACTTCAACGTCAGCAACAGCGATGCCAACCTCACCTCGCCGGCGAACAACAGCATAGGCATGGAAAATCACTATGTGAGTGTCGCTGGAGTGACGGCCTCGGGGAACTTACCTTCGGCTGCCCTGGAAAACAGTGGCCAGAGTCAGGCTCACGGCAACATGATGCCTTATGGCGCGATTAACTTCATCATTGCCCTCAAGGGCATATATCCACCAAGAAATTAACGGAGATCATCATGTCACAGGCATTTATAGGAGAGATCCGGATTTACCCTTATGCTTATAGCCCGAGAAACTGGACCCATTGCGACGGCCAACTCTTGTCTATCAGCCAGAATCAGGCGCTGTTCGCGATAATGGGCACCACCTATGGCGGCGACGGTCGCACTACCCTGGCAACGCCCAACTTACAGGGACGCGCCCCCTTGCATGCGGGCATTGGACCCGGCTTGCCACCCCATGTGCTGGGGGAACGTGGCGGACAGGCGACGGTTGAGCTGGATGAGAGTGAAATGGCATCCCACAATCATGACATCAAGGGTGCCAAAGGATCTGGCTCAACCAACGTCGCCTCATCGACCACCTATCTTGGGCAGCAAAAACCCACAGCACTTGTCTACAAAAAAGACTATCAAAGCGGGCAAAGCCTGAGTGCACTCAACTCAGGCACCATAGCCAGCAGCGGCGCGAGTCTGCCCCACGAGAATCGCCAACCCTTTTTGGCCATCCCTTTTTGTCTCTGTCTGGACGGTATGTTCCCCTCGAGAAATTAGGGCAGCAGCGGACAGCGCCGGAACCCTTCCGGCGCTGTCCGCGACTTGCTTGTTGACCTTGGTAAAACAGGATAAATTCTCTCTGTCAAGATGTTATGCATGACTCACAATGAACCCAAACACTCACACATGATTAATTTCTCTCACCGCCTCAAAATACTCAAGCCTCCCCTCAAGCGCTGGCTATGCCTTTGCCTGTGTCTGAGTCTGGGTATAGTGAGTTTCCCTCCCCAGGCCGCCGACCTCAGCTTCCTGAATCTGGGAGACAGAGTCAGGCTGACGACCTCGGATGAACAGAGTCAGGTGGAGTATCTGGGCCACTCCCTGAGAATCGCGGCACGTCTCATAGTCAAGAAATCCAAGTCACTGCCAGTCAGCCAGTTGCAAAATCTGGACGAGCGCATAGTCAAGCTACAGCAACTCTACAATGCCGACGATTACGATTATGTGCTGCTAAGGCTCAGCAGCCTGGCCGCCATGGAAAGCATAAAGGCCAAACTCGACACCTTGCCGGGCATCTTATTGATACAACCTGATATATTGCAATTACAGCATAAATCGACCCAGACGGGAGTGGACCATGCTGGCGCTACAAGCGACGCCTTGGCCGCTTACAGGTTGTTTAACCAGGGCAAGAGGATCACGGGAAAAGGCGTCAATGTTGCCGTCATAGATGACGGTTTTTCCCTGTCCCACCCGGCACTGGCCGGCACCCGGCTGGTGTTCAGCTATGATACCGTGACCCAGACGACGAACGTGGAACCTACCCTGGCATCGGATACCCACGGAACCAAGGTGGCCGGCATTCTCTTTGCCAGCAGCGAGCGACTCACAGGGCTGGTGCCAGAGGCCAATTTCATCGCCATCCGCCAACCCGATACCTGGACATCCGCCACCCTGTTGGCCTTCCAGCTGGCTAAGCTGACCCAAGCGGATGTCATCAACTGCAGCTGGCATACAGACTGGTTGCTGGAACCGATAAAAGATGTGGTTGACGACTTGGCGGCAACGGGACGTCACCACAAGGGAACGGCTGTGGTATTTGCCGCCGGCAACCAAGGCAGAGAAGTCGCAGTCAACGACACAGAGGCGGGTATCTTGTCCGCCATAGTGATAGGCGCAGTCACCCCGGCAGGCAAACTCGCCGGCTTCAGCAACAGAGGTACCAGCCTGGATGGCTACGCCCTGGGCACCCCAATACTGACGACAGCCCCCAAGGAGGAGTATCAGATGTTTGCCGGCACCTCGCTGGCGGCCGCCATAACCAGCGGTCAGATAGCGGCCATGATAGCCAAAGAACCCGATATCGAACTGACAGAAATAATCCATAAATTATCTGAGGTTAAATTGCCCGCACCCAGATAGTCGTATAAGATTCAGCTGATGGAATATTAATCAACCGCTGAACCTGCCCAATAAGAACCCATGGAATAAGGGAAATATGTCGCAAGCAACCCAAGCCAGAAACGACGGCATTTATGATGAGATGGACTACAGTGCCGAATATTCCGACAACCTGCCGGCTATTCTGAAGCAGCTGAATATTTCCCTCGCCTTTACCTCTTACCAGGCCGGTCGTCTCATGTTGGTCAGAAGCGATGGCGAAACCCTGGATATTAATTATAAGAGCTTCCCGCGGCCCATGGGACTCACAGTGACCCAGGATTCGCTCACCCTAGGCACCTTCACCCAGGTGATCAAATTCCAGCGCGAAGACTTGTTACTGGCACAAGTAAAACAGCCACTGCCATCCATAGAAGAAGATATTACCGCGCCGCGCATCAAGCCAAAAGAGCCGGAGCAGCCGGCCTCCGGCAGCGACGCCGATGCCGGGCTCAAGGCCGAGGCATCCGAACCGGATGTGGAGCTCACCCAGGAACAACTCGAGCGCCGCAAACAATGGCAAGCGTACCAGGAGGCCTTATTCGCGCCGCTCGATGAGAGAGCCGATGCCTGCTTCATCAGTCGCAGTGCCCACTTTACCGGCATGATCAATATTCATGATATCGACTGGGGAGACGAGGGGTTGTGGGCGGTCAATTCGAGTTTTTCCTGCCTCTGCACCCTGTCGCCCGATGCCAGCTTCATCCCGCGTTGGAAGCCCCACTTCATCAGTGAGCTGGGTCCAGAGGATCGCTGTCACCTCAACGGCATGGCTCTGAAAGACGGCAAGCCAGCCTATGTCACTACCTTCTCCCAATACAATGAACCCGCCAAGTGGCGCCACAGCGACGAGTTCAACGGCACCCTGATGGAGGTCGCCGGCAATCGCATCCTGCTCGAGGGCCTGGCCATGCCCCATTCGCCGCGCTGGCATGAGGGCAAGGTCTATTTCTGTAATTCCGGCTATGGCGAGCTCTGCAGTTACGATCCGGCATCGGGCAGGCATGAGACTATTGCCAAACTGCCGGGTTTCACCCGCGGCATGGACTTCTATGGCCCGCTGCTGTTTGTCGGTCTGTCCAAGGTGCGCGATGGCGCAGTCAACAAGCCCTCCCCCCTGAAGGAAATGTACCAAGAGACCTTTTCCGGCATCTGGATCATCAACCTGGAAGACTCGAGCCAGGTCGCCCACATCAGCTTTACCGGCAATGTAGATCAAATTTACGACATAGCCGTATTAACCGATTGCAGTTTTCCCGAATTGATAGAACCCCAACACCCACGCATGCGTAACCATTTTTGCTTTCCGGCACTGGCGGAATCGAGGGACAGATCATGAGTCAGACCAACAAGAAGTCCAAAGGCGCAACCGGCCTGCAAATGCTCCTGCCGGCCCTGCTGCTGGCCCAACCGGCCATGGCCTCGGTACGTTCGGCCAGTGTCTCCCGCAGCCGCAGCGGACGACAACATGCCGTGATAACTGGCACCATGGCAACACCCGAGCAGGCAGCAGCACCCAAGACCAGCCCCTTCGCGGCATTCGGGGGCATGGAAAGCCAGCGCCAAGCCCTGCCGAGCGGCCCAGCCGACGCCATGGCATTTTTGCGCCGCCAAGGTTTGCTGCTCCAGGGCGATACCAGACACGCTGCAGCCCTGTCCGGCCAGTATCTGGACGATCCCCTGGGCAGAAAAACCTTCGCTGTCAGCCCCGATGGCTTGAACACCAACAAAACGAAATTCGACGTCTCCAGTCTTACCAGTTTTTTTAAGGTTGTTACGACTTGTGCGGTTGGTGCACAACAGACTCGGCTCTTTGTTTTTATACAAACAGTTACGCATAACACTGCTACCTGTCACGATAATGGCACTTTTCAGGCAACAACGGATATACGTGTTGCCAACGGCCAATGTGTCGTTGCCTTGAGAGAGTGCTTATACGGCGTCGCAAACAGCGCCCCGACCAATATCTCACTCACCAGCACCAGCGTTAACCAGAGCCTCGGCGTCAATGCGACAGTAGGCACCCTAAGCACCACAGACGCAGACAGTGGCGATAGCCATACTTATTCACTGGTCGCCGGCACTGGCGATACAGACAACGCCAGTTTTAACATCAGCGGCAGCACGCTTAGGGCCAATGACGCCTCGGCGCTGGCCGCGGGCTCTTATTCGGTGCGCATCAATACCAACGACGGTACGGCCGATTACGCCAAGGCACTGACCATTACCGTGGTGGATAATCTTTGGCCCACTTATCAAAATGGTACACCCAGCCTATCCGGCACGACCCAGACTCAGACCACATTGACCACCAGGCTCAACGAAACCGGCGTCACCTATTGGGTGGTACTGGCAAGTGGGGCAGACGCACCTTTTGCCAGCCACATAAGAAACGGAACCGATCGTTACGGCCTTCCGGCGCCTTTTAGCGGCAATTATAATGTCACCTCGGCCGGGGTCGATTTTAGCGATACCATAACAGGGTTGAGCCCGGGCACATCATACGACATCTGGGTAATGTCGGAAGATAATATTCCCAACCTGGGCACCACAAACCAGCTGGTTCTGACCACAGCAGCAGTGGATGCAGACGGCAGCTTGACGGCAGGCGGCGGCGTTTCCGAACCCGTGGCCCTGAATACCACAGTAGATACAGTAGGCGAAGCCGTTAACCTGTTCGACTTTACCCTGACCGACGGGAGCGGCGGGGACACATTGCCCATGACCGTCAGTCAAGTCGTGGTGAATGTGAGCGGTACTTCAACCGATAGCGAACGCGGCCAGGTGACCTGGAGACTGAACGGCAATGACGCATCCAACGTGGCCGGCGTTTATGACGCGGGGGCAGATACCATTACCTTTTCCGGTTTAAGCATTTCGGTGGCAGACGGCGGCAGTGAAACCTATACGATCAACGCCTATTACAATGACAATACCAACCTGACCGAAAACCACACCTTTATCTTGAGTGTAGATGGAGATACAGATCTGACCCTGGGTGCAGGCGGCACTCAGATGAGTACCACATCGCCGATAACCAACAGTACCGGCTCGACTATTGGTGTGACAGCTACCGCCCTGGCATTTACCACCCAGCCGGCAGGCTCTGTATCCGGCAGTAACCTGACCACCCAGCCGGTGGTGACGGCCCAGGACGCATTCGGCAATACCGATCTTGACTTTACCGAGACTATTACCCTGACCGAGGCCAGTGCAGGGACTCTGACTGGCACCAATGCCCTCGCGGCCGTCAGTGGGGTGGCGACTTTCACAGATCTGGTATACGGCGCAACGGCGGATCAGCAATCCTTCACCCTGACCGCCAATGATCAGGATGGCGTCGGCTCGGATCTGTCGACTGTGGATGCCAATGCGGTCACCTCGGACGTGGTGGCCACCAAGCTGTTGTTCACCACTCAGCCGTCCCCGCTGACAGTCACCAGCGGCATCCAAACCAGCTTCAGCACAGTACCTGTGGTGAAAGCGGTGGATGCCGATAACTTGGTTGATACAGGATACAGCACAGGGATTGCGCTGTCTGAAGTGAACGGCGCCGGCAGTGCCATCATGACGGGCACAGGAGACACAGACGCTAACGGGGCAACTGTCACCCTGATACCTTCCTCAGGCGTCGCAGCTTACACAGGCCTCTCGGTCACCTACACAGCATCGGGCAGCAGCGATGAGAGCTTCAATCTGCAGGCCAGTTCCGGCGGACTCAGTACGGCCAATACCAGTCAGCTGACTGCCGAGGTCATGGGGATCACAGATGCCACCTACAATGCAAGCACAGGGGTTTTGCTGGTTACCGGCACACATTTCACCGCCAATGGCGGCGGTGCCGACATCGACGCATCAAAACTGACCTTGACGGGCGAAAGCGGCGCAACCTATACCCTCACGGATACCTCAGATGTCGAGATAGACAGTGCCACCCAGTTCACCATCACCCTCAGTGCCAACGACAAACCCCATGTCGACGGTCTGCTCAATAAAGACGGCACTCAGTCCGACGGCGGTACCAACTACAATCTGGCGGCAGCCGATGACTATCTGACGGCGGTCACCGCAGGCGACACCTCGGACGCCACCAATGGCATTACCGTCAGTAACGTCGCCGCGCCAACCGTCACTTCGGCAGGTTACGACGCATCAACAGGCGTGCTGACGGTCACTGGCACCAATCTGGTGCATGCAACCGGTGCCGGCAATGACATAGATGCTTCCCTGCTGACCCTGACGGGCGAAGGCGGCAGCACTTATACCCTGACGGACACGGCCGATGTCGAAATAGGTTCGGTCACGTCATTCACCCTCACCCTGAGCGCCACAGATAAGGCCGCCATTAACCTCATTCTCAACAAGGACGGCAACAGCTCGACCGGCGCCACCAATTACAACCTGGCGGCCGCCGACGACTGGCAGCCGGGCGCTGCGGCCAGCAGCAACATAGCCGACCTCACGAACAATGACATCACAGTCAGCAACGTCGCAGTACCCACCATCGACTCGGCGACCTATGATGCCAACACGGGCGCCCTGGTGGTCACAGGCACAGACTTTACCAAGCTTGCGGGGGCGGGCAACGACATAGTCGCCAACAAGTTCAGCTTCACGGGTGAAGGCGGCGCCACTCATACCCTGACAGATACGGCCAACGTCGAGATAACTTCAGGCACGGCATTTACCCTGATGCTGAGCGCCAGCGACAAGGCCGCCATCAATCAGCTGGCCAATAAAAACGGCACAGACTCGACCGGTGGCACAGGCTATAATCTGGCCGCCGCCGAAGATTGGGCCGCAGGTGCCGACTCTGGCGTCACAGTGGCCGACTTAACCGGCAATGGCGTCACAGTCGCCAATGTGGCGACCCCAACTATTACCGGTGCCGGCTACAATGCCGCCACCGGGGTGCTGACTGTCTCCGGCAGCAACTTCAGCCAGGCAAGTGGTGCCACTAACGACATAGTCGCCAACAAGTTCACCCTCACGGGTGAAGGCGGCGCCACTTACAGCCTCACAGATACTGCCAACGTCGACATCAACTCGGCGACCGGTTTCAGTCTGGCCCTGAGCGCCACCGACATGGCGGCGGTCAACCAAATCATCAACAAGAATGGCGACACATCCACCGGCGGCACCAGCTATAATCTGGCCGCCGCCGAAGATTGGGCTGCAGGCGCGGACAGCACTGTGACTGTGGCCGATCTCACGGGCAACGGCATCACAGCCAACAGCGTCGCCGCGCCCACAGTCACAGGCGCCAGCTATGATTACGCCAACAACCTATTGACAGTCACAGGCACTGGCCTGCTGAAACGCAGCGGTGCAGGCAACGATATCGACGTGTCCATGCTGACCCTCACGGGAGAAGGCGGCGCCACTTATACCCTGGCAAGCTCAAGTGATGTGGAAATCACCTCGGGCACTGGTTTCACCGTCACCCTGTCAGGCGCCGACATCTATCGGGTCGAGGCCCTGCTGAACCAGAACGGCGCCAGCGCGGCAAGCGGCACCAACTATAATCTGGCGGCGTTTGAAGACTGGAACACAGGTGCAGATAGCGCAGTGACCATTGCCGATCTCACAGACAACGGCATCACAGTCAGCAATTACACAACGCCGACGGTCACCTCGGCGACCTACGATTGGAATAGCGGCCAGCTGGTCATCACAGGCACAGAGTTGGTTAGCCTGGCGGGTGCAGGTAATGACATAGACGCCTCGCTGCTGAGTATCAGCGGCCAGGACGGCAGCTATAGCCTGACAGATTCCAGCGATGTCGAGCTTGTCAGCGCAACCTCGGCGACAGTGACGCTCAGCGCCACCGACAAGCTCAATGTCCATGGTCTGCTGAACAAGAACGGTACTGCCTCCAGCGGTCCCAACCCCAACATAGTGACCTACAACCTGGCGGCAATGGATAACTGGGTGGCAGGCTCGCCTCTGGCTGTCGACATTGCCGATCTGACGGGCAATGGCATCACCACAAGCAATGTCTGTACCCCGAGCATCACAGGCAGCAGCTATGATGCAGATACCGGCGTGGTGACAGTCACAGGCAGCTGCCTGTTCAAGAAACCCGGCGCCAACAACGACATAGATCTGTCCACTTTCACCTTCACGGGTGGTGTGGCCAACGCCACTTATACCTTAACCACCACCAATGACGTGGAGATAAGCTCAGACACCGGCTTCAGCTTTACCCTGAGCGCTACCGACAAGACCAATGTCGATGCCCTGCTGGATCAACTGGGCAGCAGCTCCAGCGGCGGCTCCACTTATAACATTGCCGCCGCCGAAGACTGGCTGACCGCGGCCGATGCGGCGGCGACTATCGCCGATGCCGGCAATGGCGTGAATGTCACGGTCAACCCCCAAATCACCTCTGCCGGCTATAACCCGGCCACAGGTGTACTTGTGGTCACAGGCAGTAACCTGCAAGCCAATGCTGGCGGTGCCGACATAGACGCTTCCATGCTGACCCTGACCGGGGAAGCGGGCGGCAGCTATACACTCACAGACACAAGCGATGTCGAGCGGGACTCTCTTAGCCAATTTACCCTGATCTTAAGCGCCACCGACAAGGCCGCAGTCAACGCCCTGCTCAACAACACGGGCACCCAGTCCGACGATGCTACCCCCTATAACCTGGCCGCCGCAGACGACTGGAATACCAATATCACCGCCGGCGACACCTCGGACGCGTTGGCAACAGTGACAGTCAGCAACACGGCGCCGATACTGACCCAACTCGATGGCGATGCCGTCAGTTACAGCATAGGCGGCGCGGATGTGCTGCTCGACAATGGCAGCGACGCCACCCTGGACGATTTAAGCTCCCAACGTTTCGATGGCGGCTCTGTCACGGTCAGCATCACAGCCAACGCCCAGACGGCCGAGGACTTGCTGAAGATAGGCAACGGCGCCATCAGCACCTCGGGCAGCGATGTCATGCACTCGGACAGCGGCGGCACTATTATAGGAAGCTTCAGCGGCGGCAGTTCGGGGACAGACTTGGTGATAAGCCTCAACTCGGATGCCACTCTGGCACGGGTAAGAGATCTGTTATCGGCCCTGAAGTACGCCAACAGCGACACTGTCACAACCAACACCCTGAGTCGCAGCGTGCGCATCCTTATCAACGATGGCGACGGCGCCAATGCCGCCAACCAAGATGTCACTGTGGCCCTGGTGCGGGCGCCCATTATCGACCTCGACGGCGACGACAGCAGTGGTGCCGGCAATGGCAGCTACAGCGGCGTCTTTACCGAACAGGCCGGCGCGGTGGCGGCGGCAGACACAGACAACAGCATCAGCGATGACGGCGCGAGCTATAAAGCACTGCAGGTCACCCTGAGCAATAGGCCGGATGCTGCCTCGGAAAGCCTGAGCTCCAGCTATGGCACAGGCGCTCAAAACGTCAACGCTGAGGCCGTCACTATAGGGGCTTACAACAGTGCCACCGGCGTGCTGGATATCGTCATAGACGATACCTCCACCAGTGCCGCGACCATGCAGCTGTTGATCGCCTCCATTCGCTACGACAACAGCGCAGAGGAACCGGATAGCACATCCAGAATCATAAGCTTCGCCGCGACAGATACGGATGACAACCTGGGCCCAGTGGCCAGCTCAACCCTGAGCGTCACCAGAGTCAACGATGCGCCCACAGGCAGCGTCACTATCTCAGGCAGCGCCATTGAAGATCAGACCCTCACCGCCGCCAATAGCTTGGCGGACAATGACGGCCTGGGTGCGATAAGCTATCAGTGGCAACGCAACGGCGGCAACATAGCCGGCGCCACAGGCGGCAGCTACTTGCTGACCGACAGCGATGTCGGCACTGTTATCAGCGTCGTCGCCAGCTACACAGACGGCCAGGGCACGGCGGAGAGCGTGACCTCCTCGTCCACAGCGGCTGTCGCCAACGTCAACGATGCGCCCACGGGCAGCGTCACCATCTCGGGCCAGCCCATCAGAGCCCAAACCCTGACCGCCGCCAATACCTTGGCCGACGCCGACGGCCTGGGCGCCATCGGCTATCAGTGGCAGCGTAACGGCAGCAACATCAGCGGCGCCACAGCAGCCACCTATGTCCTGGTCACTGCCGATATCGGCACCGCCATCAGCGTCGTTGCCAGCTACACGGATGGTCATGGCACGGCGGAGAGCGTCACCTCGGGCAGCACGGCCCTGGTTGAGAACAACAACACGGCGCCGATACTCAGCGCTGGGGCGCTGAGCCTGGCAGAGGACGACAGCGCCAGCGCCGTCATCACAGTGACGGATGAAACCCCGGCCCAGGTGGCCCTGAGCATCACCACGCCACCCGCCCATGGCAGCGCCGAGCTCAACGGGAGTTTGCTGACCTATGTGCCGACGGCCAACTACAACGGCAGCGACAGCCTAACGCTCGTTGGCGACGATGGTGAATTCCTGTCGGCCCCCCTGACCATAGCCATCACAGTCACCCCGGTGAATGATGCGCCCGTGGCCAACGACGACAGCTTCACCCTGCCGGCCACCAACGACAACAGCTATAGCCTGGCGGTGCTGGCCAACGACAGTGATGTCGACACCGGGGATACCCTGAGCATCAGCAGCGCCAAGGCCGAGATAGGCAGCGTGACCATTGCCGGGCAGCAGCTGCTCTATAGCGCGCCGGCCAACCTGCACAGCGCCGTCACCCTGGGCT